>NZ_SKFG01000022.1 GCF_004344915.1 Paenibacillus albiflavus
CTGCTGTCCGCTAGCAGCAGCACGCCTGGCACGGCGCCTGCCTCAGGCGGCGCCGAATTCGCCACGGCGACCAGCGTGGCGAGCTTCTCCTCGGCGCGTGTAGCACCGCGCCAGTCGAACAGTTGCAAATGAGGGATCTTCATATCCCTCAGCAGCAGTTGAGGCTTGCGAACGCCGTTCCACTCGTTCACGGAGAGCTCGGCGAGTGCTTCAATCGAAGCGCCAACTGTCATCCAAGGGCTCAAATTACCTTTGCTAAAAGCAACCCCTTCTATCGCACAGCTAACTTCATCCTTCGCCTGCGATAAAGCAAGCTTGAGGTGCTGGCTCTCCTTGCCCATCGTTCGAATATCCGTAATTTGCAAATCGCTAAATACGAATTTGGGGGTTGGATTGCCCATCCCGTACGGGGCAAGCTGTGCTAGTTCCTCTATACAAGCTAATGGCACATCGGCAAGATTGCAGGCGATATCTGCCGTTAATTGCGGGATTAGCTGCTCTGGTGTCAACCGCCCTGCTGCAAAGACATTCAATTTATCTCTTAATTCATGTATCAGCTCTGCTGATAATGACATTCCCGCTGCGGCAGAATGCCCGCCAAAGTGGTCAAACAAAGCTGCGCAGGAAGTGAGCGCTTCATACATATCGAAGCCTGCAATCGATCGTGCCGAGCCTTTAGCTGTTCCTTTAGCCTCGTCAATACTTAGCACAATCGTCGGCCTGTAATAACGTTCTACAATCCGAGAAGCGACAATACCGACAACACCAACATTCCAATCTGCTCCTGCCAGTACTAGGACTCTTGGTAGGCTATCCGTATTCAATGTTGGCCCATTTGTTTCCTGTACATCTTCTTGTGCTGCTGCTTTCATCTTCTCCACTTGAGCTACAGCCAGCTCAGTAAGCTCTTCAACGATCTGTTGACGCTCGATATTGAGCGCGTCAAGCGTCATTGCCAGTTGCCCAGCCTCATCGGAATCCTCAGTTGTCAGAAGTCTCACTGCTGCATCAGCAGATTCCAATCTGCCGCTTGCATTAAGTCTTGGACCAAGGCCAAATCCGATATGCCCAGCTGAAACATCCCGTTTCTCCACTCGGCATACTTGAAGCAGCGCAGATAGCCCAGGTGAAGTTGTACTCCGCATTTGCTCAAGCCCCAGCTTAACAAGCACCCGATTCTCGCCCTGCAGTGGCATCAGATCGGCTATCGTTCCAATTGCCGCATATTGCAGCAGTTCCATGGGTACACGTCCGAGCAGGGCATGTGCCAGCTTAAACGCTACTCCTACACCCGCTAACCCCTTAAACGGATACGGGCAACTCGGCTTCTTCGGATTAATAAGCGCTAATGCTTCTGGTAATATGGCAGGCGGTTCGTGATGATCCGTTACAATGACATCCATACCCAATTCACGAATGTAAGCAACCTCGTCAACAGCACTTACGCCTGTATCTACCGTAACAATCAGCTTCACGCCTTCATCATACGCTTGTTTAACTGCATCACGATTCAGTCCATAGCCTTCTCTTACACGATGAGGGATATAGGAATCAAAATTAGCACCTAATCCCCGTAAGAGCCACACCATCAAGGCTGTAGATGTGACACCATCCGCATCATAATCTCCATAGACTCTGATAAGTTCTCCAGAAGCTATTGCCAATTGTATGCGTTCTACAGCTGCTTGCATACCATCCAAAAGAAAAGGATCGTGGAAGCCCTCGATCCCTTCATATAAAAATTGCTTGGCAGCATCCGGCGTATGTATCCCCCGCTTTACAAGCAATCTAGCAACTAGCGGTGATAAGCCTAATTGCTCCTCTAAACTAACAGCATTCTCCTCATCGGCGCTGCCAATTTCCCATCTTGCTTTACCTAGTAGCATCTGGATCACCCTTTCTATCAATGCAGCATGGATGAGAATTCCTTCTGCTCTATTTCTAAGTTGTTCTTATAAGGATAACCCGGGTCATAGGGACACACTTGGATATTTACATCCGTTATATGAAAAAAACGTTCCATCAGTAATGCCTTCAAATCTTTCGCTATTTCATTGCCTTCAATAATCGAAATTCTAGGGTTTACACTTATTTTAACATCTACGATGACATAATGGCCAAATTCTCTTATTCGCAAATCTTCTACCGTTATGACACCATTCACACGCTGAGCTGTTTGCAGCAATAAATCTGTATCCTTAGGCTGCTTCGTGTGCTCCAAGAAGAAGCTCATCGCTTCATGCAATAAATAGTAAGCCATTCTTAAGATCAATAATCCTACTATTAAGCCAGCAAGCGGATCTAAATAATAGAAATATTGAAGACCTAGCAATTTCCCTAACAGTGCACCACCCGCTCCCGCAAGCGCTACCAAAGATGAGTATACACCAGTGCGATGCTTCCATACACTACTATTCAATCCGCCTCTCGCAGGCTTCTTAACGCGAGCGCAATATTGATAAAGAATTTCTCGTAAGAAAATTGCTGCAATAATAGTTGCAAGGGCATATTCATTAGGTGGAGTTATAACCCCATTATAGATCGATTTCATCGCCGAAATCCCAATCTGTATACCAATAATGAACATAAAGACAGCGACAATAACGGAAGTAAATGTTTCCATTCTCGCTTGCGCATTAGGAGGATCATCGTCATCAGATGGCATTCTGACAACTCGTGTGCCGCGTGATGTAGCAAAGGCGTAAAGAGCTTCAGACGCCGTATGCAAGGCATCAGCTAACAAAGCCGTACTATGCGCGAACGATCCGATAACTCCTTTAAACAAAGCGAGCAGCAGGTTGCCGCATATTCCAACCCACGCAACGAACCCCGTTTTCTTTAAACGTTCTTTCGTCATCTTGCCACTCCCTAAGAATGATCTACATATACTTATAAATTCTATATTACTTAAAGAGCCGCGTAGAACTTGCTACGCGGCCGTGTTTGCTCGTTAGTTTCTTGTTAGTCAATCTACTCTTTGGCTGGAGCAGCTTTCATTTTTGCATTCACAGTATTACGTCTAAATAAGTACCATAGAGGAGCTGCAATACAGATGGATGAGAATGCGCCTGATACGAGACCGATCATTTTCGCAAGAGCAAATAGCTTAATGGATTCACCACCGAAAATGTATAGACACACAGCTGCAACTAATACCGTTAATACGGTGTTAATACTACGTGCCATCGTTTGCCAGATGGAATCGTTGATCATGCGTGACAGATCTTCATCCGTCTTAATTTTCGTGAACCGTTGGTTCTCGCGAATACGGTCAAAGATAACAATTTTATCATTGATGGAATAACCAATAATGGTTAGAATCGCTGCGATGAATGGCAAGTCGACTTTAAGCTGGAAAATCGAGAAAATACTTACTACGATCAATGCATCATGTAAAATCGCGATGATCGCAGCTAATGCAAATCTCCACTCAAAACGAATACTTACATAAATACCGATGGCAACACTCGCAATTAGAACGGCATAAATCGCTTTAAGACCAAGTTCTCTCGCAATATCCGGAGATACGGTATTTATTTCAAAGGAAACATTGTCTCCAAAAGCTTCTTTGGCAACTGCTTCAATTTTCTTAGTTGAAGCTGTATCTAGTTCTGTATCGAATCTTGCTGAAATCCGATCGCTCTTATCTCCACCTACCGTAATAATAGGTTCTTCGCCAGTAACACCTGACTTTTGAATTAATTCAATTGCTTGAGACTGAGTAATCGATTTGCCTATAGAAATATCCATTGATGTACCTGCTTTAAAATCGACTCCATAATGAAATCCTGAAACAAGTATGGAGACAATACCAACAACTGTGATTAGAATCGAAATCAGGAAGAACTTATTCCGATGCTTCATGAAGCTAAATCGATCATGATATTTATTAAAGTTCACGGATTTCAGCCTCCTTCACACCGAAGTATTGTGGTTTCTTGACCCAATTACTGCGGATTAATAAGTTAAGTAACATTTTGGACAAGAAGACATTAGTTAGAATAGAAATTACGATACTGATCATCGTTACTAATGCAAAACCTTTAATCGCACCATTACCGATTACATATAGCACTACACCGGCAATAATGTTCGTTACGTTCGCATCCATAATGGTTCTAAAGGAATGCTTGGAACCTGCTTTAAGAGAAGAAGCAATCGTCTTCCCTGAGCGTATCTCTTCTCTAATCCGCTCGTACGTAATAATATTCGCATCGACTGCCATCCCGACCCCAAGAATAAGTGCGGCAATACCAGGCAATGTTAAAGTGCCGTGCATCAAATTAAAGACAAGGATAAATAGCCAAACATACGTAATCAGCGTAAATGCTGCTACTAAACCAGGTACACGGTAATAAATTACCATGAATAATAAAATGATTATGAAAGCAATTACACCCGCTTCCATTGTTTTGTTCAAGGAAGCCATACCAAGCGTTGCGCCTACGGACTGCGTATATTTCTCTGTCAATTTAAGCGGTAATGCACCCTGATTGATCGTATCTGCAAGTCCCTTTGCCTCGGCATATGTGTAATTACCTGTAATAGTTGCTGTATCGCTATCAATCGTTTGGTGAACACCAGGATTGTTAATCATTTCGTCATCCAAATAAATATCCAGCGTTTTGCCAATCAATTGGGTCGTTACATCGCGGAATTTCTCACGACTCTTCAATTTAATTTGAACTATAGGTTGGTTAGACTGATCATATCCGACACTAGCCCCACCTTCAACAAAATCTGTTCCGTTCAACATTATCGTACCATCTGGTGCTCGGAAAGTTAGCTCTGCTTGTTTACCAATCTTGTCACGAACTTCTTCTTCATTCGTAACACCTGCAAGCTTAACCCGAATGCGATCATTACCTTCTGGCAATACTTCAGGCTCAGCGATTCCAAGCTTATCGATACGCTTCCTAATAGATTCTGCTGTTTTCTTAAGAGTGGTTTTATCAACTATACTACCCTGTTCAAGCGGTTCAGCTATATACAGAATTTCAAATCCACCTTTAAGATCGAGACCCAAATTAACCTTAGATAATAGAGTAGGACTTGTCCATATCACTGCACCAAGCGTTATTACAATGGTCATGATAAAAATGCTAATCCGCTTAAAATTCATCTCTAGCCTGTCTCCCTTCAATTCTCAATACGCCTATTATACCTACGCCCCAAAAACGATGTCAATTTATCACAGATATCGCAGATTTCAAAAGCAAAAAGAAACGGTTCTTAGCCCCGCTTCTTTATGTATAAGGTATTTGTTTACAAGCCCTTGTACATCCGCATCGTTATCCAGTTCATATATTGGGTGACTTTAAGTGATAAAATATCGTTCACCATTTCGTGTAATTGTGGCGTACCTATTTTACTATATTTGTCAGATACACACAACCATATATCTTTTCCATTCACCGCATCATAACCCAATAGCTTAAATTCCTCCGCCTTGCTACTGCATAAACGTTCAATATCTTGATCCAGCTCGTTGTCTTCTGTAACTGCTTGCACGAACTTATCATCAGGTTGCATCATCATAATCCCCCCGTTGTTGTCGACCGATTGCCTAATCATAAATAAATTCGCTAATTTTACTTCTATTCCTGCCTGCTTGTTCAAACGTTTTGCCAAAATACTAGCATGAGCTTGGACATGTCTCGCATATGGTGAAATAGACGACATGTAAAGGGGACGAGTGTAACGTGGGTAAACAATCATTTATTACCGGAATGCTAATCTTATTAGGTGCAGGTCTGCTTAATCGAATTCTTGGCTTCGTTCCACGTATCATGCTGCCCCGTCTAATTGGTGCGGAAGGTGTAGGCTTATACCAGCTTGGCTGGCCGTTCCTATCCGTTATTCTTACCATTGTTATTGGCGGAATACCACTTGCTGTTTCTAAACTGGTTGCCCAATCTGAAGCAGAGAATAACGAGCTTCGCACGAAAGCCATTCTTAAGACTTCTCTCACGTTATCCGTTACGCTGGCATTTATTTTTACAGGGATATGTCTCATCGCCTCTTCATGGATTACTTCGCATTTACTCACAGATAATCGTGTTTATTACACTTTCATCAGTATGAGTCCGATCATTATAATCGTATCTGTTTCGTCCGTTCTGCGTGGATTTTTTCAGGGTAAACAAGACATGATTCCATCCGCAACTTCTCAAATCGTAGAAACCATCGTTCGAATTATTATGGTGCTAATTTGTGCATATGTATTACTTCCATATGGAATAGAATTTGCAGCCGCAGGGGCAATGCTCGGGGTGCTGGCAGGGGAAATTGCTGGAGTGTTCGTTCTAGTGATGCATTACAGACAGACAAAGAAAAAGCAGCTGCCACAAGAAAGAAGCAAGTTTGGGGCCTCATTTAAAATCAGCCGTACGCCTATTCTCAGCAGCCTTCTCCGTATTACTATCCCAGTTACAGGGAGCAGACTCGTTGGTGCTTCATCCTATTTATTCGAGTCCATACTCATCGCACAAAGTCTTGCTGCCGCAGGTATTGCAACAGCTATTGCCACAGCGCAATACGGCGCGCTTCAAGGGATGGTTATTCCGATTCTTTTGTTGCCAAGTGCTTTAACTGGCGCTCTATCAACTTCACTTATTCCATCGCTTTCAGAAGCAGCAGCGCGTAAGGATTACGAAACGGTCCGCATGCGTATGAACCAATCGATGCGATTGGCGCTGCTCGCCGGAGCCCCATTTGCCGTTATCTTATTCGTACTCGCTGATCCGCTATGCAGCTTGCTATATAATCACTCCGAAGTAGGTTCTATGCTTGCAATGATGGCACCTGTTGCACTGCTAATCTATATTCAAGGACCACTTCAAGCTGCTCTTCAAGCGTTAGATCGTCCAGGCGTTGCGCTCATCAACACACTTATCGGTGCTGTGGTCAAGCTAGTCCTTATTTATCTATTAGTTAGCCGACCTGAAATTGGCATCCGAGGAGCCATTATTGCAAGCAATATCAATATCGTTCTCGTTACTTTGCTGCATCTTAGAAGCGTTAAACGCTGGCTCCATTATTCACTCCATCATATTGACTTTCTTAAGGTATTGCTCGCCATGTTTGTTTCTGGTACATGCTGCTTTATGATCATGCGAATTGAGTGGAGCGAGCAGCTAACGGTGCGCTTCTTTGCCTCTTGTGCAGTTGCCGTTTTCGTCTATATTGGCATGATCATCGGCTTGCGCCTTATTCACCCTACAGATCTAAACCGTATACTCAAACTTGGACGCAAAATCGTTAAAGTTTAATCATAAACACCTTACCGCGGTGGTCAATGGTACACATATGCACTTCTTTAAAATAGCGCGCACCTAATTCCTGCAATTGATTCTTTAGCCAAAAGCGAGTCTGGCCAATTTTCGCAAGGTTCTCATCCTGGACCTTACCGCTAACAATGAGTGGCAAAGGCAATGATGCATAACCATAATTATAAAACTTATTGGGAAAGGGTCTTTTGTCGTTTGCATTTATCACATCCATCAATACTTTCGCCCCCTATTCATTCAATCAAGCTTCATAGGTAGTCTGACCTGCATGAAAACGGAACATACAAAGTGAAATTATTCAATTGTTGGCAGACAGGACGGATACTTGTACTAATTTACCTTACTTCCCCATAACTATGTTATAAGACAAGAAGAAACGGCTACTTCATAATCCTAGTGTGAAAGAAGGGAACAACTACAATGAATACGATCGACAAAGACAATCAAGCGAAATTATTTCCGCCCCTCATATCAGGACTCATTTATGCATTTATTGTCATGCTAGCTGGTACGCTTCTTACCTCTTTTTACTTACTCCTGAGCAATACAGGCGAAAACAATTTACCTACATTATCTTACTTAACGCATATTGTCTCCTTGCTCATTGGAGGTTGGATTACAGGCAGAAAATCTCGAGCTAAAGGTTGGTATTACGGCGGCATGCTCGGATGTATGTATTGTATTATTCTGTTCCTTATCGCTTTCCTTGCTTATGATGCGGGGCTTAATACTCGCTCCATTGCACTACTTGGAACCTGCCTTGCAACTTCAGCAATTGGCGGCATTTTTGGCGTCAATTCCAAGAAATAAATCGACTTGCTCTATAATCATCCATTAGCCATATTTCCTAAACCATGCTATAATTAATCCCGCTATTTGTCATACATTGTTCTTTTTAAAATTTGGAGGGATTAACAGCTAATGGGACCATTTGATTCCATGACTCATGTATCGATTTATACGGCTATCATTGTTATTATCCTGCTCGTTGTTGCACTTCGGACAAATCCGATTACAATCGTTATTAAATTTGTCCAAGCGTTTATTTCAAATGGCAAGAACCTGCTTCACTTAATTGCAGTATTACTGATTCTCTATATGAATAAACTTGAGCTCCAGGTAGAACAGAAACTGAATTTCACGGCTGATTTTGCCCAGACCTTTTCCCAGATTGAAGGCAAATTTGTTGAAAATGTTCAACATTTTTTTTACAACGATCTATTAACCTATTTTACTAGTTTCTATTATGTCATTATATTTACGACCCTAATGATTGTTTCGATTGGGATTTATATTTATCAAAAGAATTATCAATTGTTTTATGCTTTGTGTTATGCCATTCTGATCACTTATATCGTTGCCATGCCATTCTACCTGTTTTTCCCAGTTACAGAAGTTTGGTACACGCAGCCAAAGGTTGATCTATTAATTCATAACGTTTTTCCAACGTTCGAACAAGAATATCGCTTGATGTCCGGGATTGATAATTGCTTCCCTAGTTTGCATACTTCACTCTCAGTTACGATGGCATTCATTGCTGCACGTTCAGAGAACCGTTTCTGGCGTTATTTTACAGCCATATCAGCTGTCATTGTTATATTCTCTATTTTCTATTTAGGTATTCACTGGTTCCTCGATATGTGTGGAGGACTAGCACTTGGGATATTCGCCGCTAAAGCAGGTCAGTATATCGCCGATCGTCAAACTACCAAAGATAAGAAGCTGGGGGCTAGGGTGACGGTACCGTCCCAATCTAAGACTCAAAATTTAAGTGAATAATAATACTAAAAAACTCCTATATCAGTGAACAATCACTGGATAGGAGTTTTATTTATGCCGCATGAAGTACAATATCATCACCAAGACACAATACGAACTAAATACTCGACTTCTTTAAGATCCATATAATTTTTGAAGGCATTAGCAGAATTGCCTAAATCAATTAATTGAAGCGTGATTCTGTAGTCGCCAAGCTTAGCATTTTGGGAAGTTCGGATCATAACTTTAAAATCTGTACTATCCTCCGGCATTAACTTCACTATATCGTTTGGATCGACTCTCACATCCAAATTGGGTGAATTCTGTTCCAGCATAAAATCATTCAGAGGCTCATCGAATTGTATAAGTTTACCGCCTCCACCTACAACCCCCTGCATCATGACCCTTCTTTCAACAGCTACCGAGGATGACACTAGCATGTTTCGATTTGCGTTCCCATTCGAATCGTATCAACTATGAAATAGTAAGAATTAAGCTGCGTTTCATTCGTTCTATAACCGCCTCATCATTTATAAGTTCATTAACCAAAAAACCGTTGTCGCAGGTCGACAACGGTTTTTTGTATTGGCCTATTTTCCTATAGTTTAACCTTATACAGTCTCAGTGGAAGTGCTTACTATAGTATTCACAGCAGAACGATCGAATGTCATTTTACTCGCATCGTTTACACGAAGTACAACAACATCGTCAGTAATTTCCATGATTGTCCCATGAAGGCCGCCGATTGTTACTACTTTATCGCCTTTTTTAAGATTACCTAACATCATGTTGCGCGTTTTTGTACGTTTTTGTTGTGGTCTGATTAGCAAAAAGTAGAATAAAACGACCATAACAATTAATGGTGCAAAAGTAATCCAACCTCCGCCAGCTGATCCTGCTGTTGCTAAATTCATCATACAAAATTCCTCCCTAGAATAAAACTAAAACCCTCTATCATTATCGTAGAGTCCGTACTTAGTGAAGAACGTATCCCTGTAATCCAGTAATCGATCTTCAGCAATTGCTTGTCTAACTTCACGCATCATCTGCAATAAGAAATGCAGGTTATGATACGTAGTTAAGCGTATACCGAATGTTTCATCCGCCTTAATCAAGTGACGTATGTACGCACGGCTGTAATTGGTGCAAGTATAGCATGAGCATTCTGGATCCAGTGGTCCAAAATCTTCTGCATACTTCGCATTGCGGATTACCAGTCGTCCGTTAGATGTCATGACTGTTCCGTTACGAGCTATTCGTGTAGGCAACACACAGTCAAACATATCGATCCCACGGATGGAACCTTCAATTAGAGCATCTGGTGAACCAACCCCCATCAAATAACGAGGTTTATTCGTTGGAAGATAAGGAACTGTGCACTCCAGCATCTCATACATCATATGCTTAGGCTCGCCCACACTTAGACCACCAATAGCATAACCCGGAAAGTCCATCGAAGTCAAATCCTGCGCGCTTTTTATGCGCAAATCTTCGTACATGCCACCTTGAACAATACCGAATAGGGCTTGCTTCTCAGGATTAGCATGGCTAGCTAGGCATCTTTCTGCCCAGCGTGTTGTTCGCTCAAGGGAATCCTTCACATATTGGTAGTCTGCAGGGTACGGCGGGCATTCATCGAATGCCATCATAATATCAGAACCAAGCGCATTCTGGATTTCCATTGCTTTTTCAGGAGAAATAAACAGCTTATCCCCATTCAAGTGAGAGCGAAAATGCACACCCTCCTCCGTAATTTTACGGATATCACTAAGAGAGAAAACCTGAAAACCACCACTGTCCGTTAGAATCGGGCGATCCCAGTTCATGAATTTATGCAAACCACCTGCGCGCTTGACGATGTCATGACCTGGTCGCAAGAACAAATGATACGTATTGCTAAGAATAATATGAGCATCCATTTGTTTTAACTCTTCTGGGCTCATTGTTTTGACAGTAGCCAGCGTACCGACAGGCATAAAGGTTGGCGTCTCGATCACGCCATGTGGTGTGTGAACGCGTCCAAGTCTTGCGCCAGACTGCTTACAGGTTTTGATATGTTCATAAGTAACTGCAGCCAATAATCTCACTTCCTTTTATTCATAAATAAACATCGCATCTCCAAAGGAGAAGAAACGGTATTGCTCTTTAACAGCTTCCTCATAGGCATGCATCACATTCTCTTTGCCTGCTAATGCCGATATAAGCATCAGAAGCGTAGATTTAGGCAAATGAAAATTCGTCAGCAATGCATCGACGAGCTTATATTGATAACCAGGATAAATAAAAATATCCGTCCAACCGTTGCAGCTTTCAAGCGGGAATGGACGCTGTGCGACCGTCTCTAAAGTTCTTGCCGAGGTTGTTCCGACTGCTATGATACGTCCGCCTCTTGCCCGAACCTGATTGATTGCATCCGCGGTTTCTTGCGACAGCTCATAATATTCCTCATGCATCTTATGCTCTTCAATGTGGTCGACTGAAACGGGACGGAACGTACCCAGTCCAACATGCAGAGTCACATAGGCAAGCTGTACGCCTTTAGCTTGAATTCTTTCCAACATTTCGGTCGTAAAATGCAGTCCCGCAGTAGGGGCAGCAGCCGAGCCTTCATGCTTCGCATATACAGTCTGATAGCGTTCCTTATCTTGTAATCGCTCTTTGATATAAGGAGGCAGCGGCATTTGTCCAAGCTGATCCAGGATTTCATTGAAAATCCCTTCATACTGAAACTTGATTCTGCGTTCCCCCATCTCGCCTTCCTCAAGAACGGTTGCGCGAAGCAGTGGTGTTATTATTTTACCCTCTGAATCCAGGTTCCCAAACTCGAGAACGGTTCCTTTTTTAACTCTTTTACCTGGCTTCACAAGTGTCTGCCATTCATCATTGCCAAGTGATTTGAGCAAGAGCAGCTCCGCTTTGGCGCCTGTATCCTGTTTAAAGCCAAAAAGTCGGGCTGGAATTACCCGCGTATCGTTCATCACGAGTAAATCCCCGACTTGTAAATAATCGATTAACTGTTCAAATTGCTGATGCTTGATTTCACCCGTTTGCTTATTTAGCGTCAGCAGCCTGGATCCCGTACGGTTAACAAGCGGTGTCTGCGCAATTAGCTCCTCTGGCAAATCAAAATCAAATTCATTCAAATCCATATTCAAGTCTCACCCTTTAGTAATTCGTACTCCGTTAAAATACGCTTGTATAATCTGCTGATACGTATAGCCTTGCAGTGCATAGTTTCGTGCCCCATATTGGGATAACCCTAAACCATGACCATAGCCTTTTCCTTTAAAAAGAAAGTTTGTATCCGTTGTGACTGCTCTTACACTACCCTCTGTTCCACCCAATACATAATATTGCGATTGACCCGTAGGCGTAGCTTTATTGCTTGAGCCGCTCAAAGTGTAAACGGGGGTATTTCCCGTTTTATTACGTTTGCTACTTGCCCCTTGTATAGTATAGCTACCTGTATCGACAATATCAAACAAAGTGCTTGGCAAGGAGCCGAGTACAGTACGCAAATAATCCGGAGACTTTGTATTCACAACTTGTCCATTCGCTTGCATTTCCGTTACGCGACCCGATTGTCCACGGCTTGTAATTTCAAGTGAAGTCAAGGGTCCATTCAGCTTCGTACCGTTCTGATTGAGCATATCACTAAGAGCTGATGCGCTGTAAGAACGTTCCCATACATAAGGGGTATCCATTACGATCGACTCAAGTACGATGACCTGATCTCCCGTATTTAGCTTCGTAATGACGGTGCCAAGTGAATTCATCGTCGGCGAAGTCCTCACATTCAAGCCATTCTCAGTAACTGTATAATAGGCAAAATCAGCAGCATTTCGCTTGCCTGTATCCTTCACATAGCTGCCTTTTACATAGCCTACTCGATTATCATCGAGTAGTACGCGATACCATTGCTCCGGTACACCATTATCAGGTGACTGAACGCTCATCATATTCGGTGCACTGCTGCCCCACACCTCAGATGGATGTGCTGTTCGACCTCCGGCACTTGCTGAATAGAACGCTGCGATTGGATTGCCCGATTGATCGACAATGATCTCATCTTTGGTCGCATTCACGGCTTCAATAACACTATCCGTCTCATTACCCATACCATAATAGGCTTGATCAAATGTATTATCCACTACATTGGCAATATCGTATGTATTCCCATTGGTCATCGCATAGGTTCGAGCAATTACCGCTTGCGCTTTTAAAGCTTCAACAGGATAGGAACCGCCCATCTCTGTGCCGACAACCGAATACAAATATTGTTCAAAAGGAATCTCATTAACGGCAGCTAAATCGTTATTGTACAAGCTAAGCTCAAAATCTCCGCGATAGGTCCGTTCGGATCTTTCTTTAACCGTAATTCCATTCTGCTGCTTGGAATGAACCCATAACTTTGTATTGGCACCAAATACATATTGTGGAAATAAATGGTCATCCGTTTTGTAATCAAAGCTTGATTTAAGCATCACATAAGGAATATCCGTATTCGCTTGCGATAAGCTGATGTTCGGGATCAATTTCGCTGCATCTGATTGAAGCTTCGTAAGCGAAGCTTTATCAGGTTCATTACCTACCCATACCTGATAATTAGCTTTACCGCTACTGCCAGGAACCATAACAACCGAAGCACTTAATCCAGCCTTTGCAATTGTATCCTGCAATTTATCTGCCGATGCTTTATCCTGGTAGGCGCCAGAAGTTAATCGCATCGTTCCTGTAATAATCGGAGAGTAACCGCTCATAAGGTCGGCAACCGCGCCATCACGAACAACTTTATCTCGAGCTGACATCGCTTCACTCGCATCCATGAAATGCCCGTATACGACGCGGTAGATTGTCTTGCCTTGCTTCGACTCCGCATACACCTGAGCCTTCTCAGGCGGCTTGGACAGACTATCTGCCAACGCCCCAGCTCTACCTGGATCATCTGTAAGCAAAAGCTGAACACCATATCCATCTGCAACCGAACGAATTTGCTCTGCCGAATCACTTAACCAGTATTCAATGGTATTTCTATCATTCCGAATTCCTATATCAAATCCATTCGTTGTGCTCAACGTAATAGAAGACTCTATTGAACTTTTACTATGGTTCATAAATAGAGCCACTCGAATATTATCCATTATCGCAGCAGAAGCCTCACTGCCGCTTAATGGGATTGTCGCACCAAGCAATATCGTACCTGCTAGTGTGATTCTACCAATCGTACGCAGCCAAAAGGTTGATTTCACAATGTACATCTCCCATCCATTTGTTATGTATCTAATAGAATTTGAGAACAATCATTCGACAAATTCATTACATAGTAACCATAGCAAAAGATGGGTGCTCTATCAAGTAGAAACGATGCCCCTTCGATAGAAGGCGGACCTTGCTTCTATACTTAATTTTGGTCTGGAATTGGTAGACCCAGATGTGCATATGCTTGCGGAGTAACGGTTCTCCCTCTTGGTGTCCGCTGCAAAAACCCGATTTGCAGCAAGTAAGGCTCATAGACATCCTCGATCGTCTGACTTTCCTCGCCAATTGTCGCAGCAATGGTATCCAGACCTACAGGACCGCCCGCAAAGCTGGTAATAATCGCACGCAACATCTTATGATCAATCTCATCAAGCCCCAGATTATCGACTTGTATTAAGCTTAGCGCAGTTTGTGCAAGTTCAGTCGTAATCACGCCGTCGCCTCTAACCTGCGCAAAATCACGAACACGCTTAAGCAAACGGTTCGCAATACGAGGTGTCCCTCGTGAACGCATCCCGATCTCACGTGCAGCCTCGCCTACAATACCGACCTCTAGAATATCGGCAGTACGGGTAACGATATAGGTAAGCTCATCCACCGTATAATATTCAAGTCGCGACACCACCCCGAAACGGTCACGTAGCGGAGCTGATAGAAGACCGATTCGAGTCGTTGCTCCCACGAGTGTGAAAGCAGGCAGATCGAGTCTCACGGATCGTGCTGATGGACCTTTCCCAATAATAATATCCAGTGCAAAGTCCTCCATTGCTGGATATAAGACTTCCTCTACCGTACGATGAAGACGATGAATCTCATCAATAAAGAGGACATCCCCTTCCTGCAAATTCGTCAGAATAGCAGCTAGATCGCCAGGTCGTTCAATCGCTGGCCCTGATGTTGTTCGTATATTAACACCTAATTCATTGGCAATAATGTTCGAAAGTGTTGTTTTTCCTAAGCCTGGAGGTCCATACAGAATCACATGATCCAGTGCTTCCTTGCGAAGCTTAGCAGCTTCTATATACACCTTGAGATTATCCTTCACCTGTGACTGTCCGATATACTCTGAAAGATACCTAGGCCTAAGACTAAACTCAGCGACGGAATCCTCCATCATCAGGTTCGCGGATATAATCCGATCCTCCATGGTTGTTTCCTCCTATTTCTATAATAAGCAAGTGATGCACACATTGTTGTATTTATAATTTAAATAGGGCCTGAAGCGCATGACGCATAATAACTTCAACAGGCTCCGTATCTGCGCACTTGCCACGTATGGCTGCTAAAGCGCGATCAGCTTCACTTTCATTGTAGCCTAGACCAAGCAAAGCTTCTTTAGCCTCAGACCAGCTGTTTGCTAATTTACCTGTATTTATTCCGTCGTCGCCAAGCCCGAGATCATGAGCAAGTAAACTTGCACCTTCTGGCATACCTAGCTTGTCCTTTAGATCAAGGACGATTCGCTGTGCTGTTTTCTTACCGATGCCAGGCAGTTTGGTCAGGAAGTTAACATTCTCATTCTGAATCGCTGTTATAACAGCCTCTGGCTTAGCACCTGATAATGCGCCTAAAGCAACCTTCGGACCAATACCAGACACACCTAACAATTTACGGAACACTTGCTGCTCCTCACGTGTCGTAAATCCATATAGCAAATGAGCATCTTCACGTACATGATAATGAATATAGAATGTAACCTCCTTACCTTCCTGCAAAGAGGGCAAAAATGGATTAGGACACCATACCCTGTATCCAATTCCGTTCACATCTACAACGACATACTCCATTTCACGACATGCCAGAATGCCTCGTACAAAATCGATCATCCTCTAACACTTCCATTCAACTTATTCTGCAGCGAAGAAGAATGCGCATGACAAATAGCTATTGCCAGCGCATCCGCCACATCGTCCGGCTTCGGTACAGCAGACAGTTTAAGGAATAGCTTCACCATCTCCTGAACCTGCTTCTTCTCCGCCTTGCCATACCCAACAATCGCTTGTTTAACCTGCAGTGGCGTGTATTCACCGATCTGCAATCCTCGCTGCTTCGCTGCCAGCATGACGACACCCCGCGCCTCGCCTACTGTGAGTGCTGTTGTTACATTGCGATTAAAGAACAGCTTCTCAATTCCCATCGCATCTGGTTTATATTTATCAATTAATTGCAATGTGGATTCATAAATAATCTCCAGTCGATCCACAGTTGGCGTATGAGCTTCCGTCTGAATCGCTCCATATTGAACAGGAACAATCCGTGATCCTAATTTATCTACAAATCCAAAGCCTACAATCGCAAGTCCTGGATCAATTCCCAAAATACGCAATCTTGCCCTCTCCTTCAACTTAAGGCTTTATCCATTGCCCAAAAAATCCAAGAAGAAACGGTTCCACCGTCTCTCTATAATGCGAACATATGTATCACTATGAAATGAATTATAGCAGATAAATACCAAAAGAGATAGACACTCTCCTTAACAGTAAGGAGAAACATCTATCCCTCGAAAACTTACATTTATATCCATTTAATATCTAGTTACTGGCCTTCAGCCTTGCTGCTACCCGCTAACTGATCTGCACCAGCTCTAGCATAATCTGCAAATGTAGATAGCACCGAATTATACTCATCTATATCAGTCACACGAATGCCGGCAAACAATTGTGCAACCGTTTCAGGTGGAAGCGCACTCTTCAAATATGGGATGTTAAGCTGAAAAAATGACTGGATCACCTTATTCTGCATAGGAATCCCGTCGAATAAAGACAATACGCCACTTTCATCTACGCCGAAATAAGCAGCTTCTTTACATGATGCAGATAAATCCTGAATATGTTCAGTCAGGTAGACCTGATCTTCTCCCTGTATGGACAGCCTCCAAGCTGGATGCTCCTTCACCAGCTTAGCAATTTCTCCAGGTGTGCGGGTGCCGATGCGCTGCAGTTCTTCGCCACAGACAAATGTTTTCTGAATGACAACCTCTTTGGATTGTTTGAGTTTAGTTAGATTACCAAGAACCGCTTGATTAGATACTTCCCATGACAACGGCTCGTCACTTGCAACAGGTTCGAACACGCTCTGGGATTTATCAGAACCGCTCCAATAAAGTAGAACAGGTATAACAAGCAGAGCAGATATCCCGAGCGAGATCCATTTAACTTTACGACGCAGCTTTTTTTTCAATTGTTTGAGCATGCTCATAATCATCCCATCGATCTCCTCTCATCCCTATTTCCACTATTTTTCCCATAGCGAAAACTCGATATACATGCAGGATTTATCGACAGATAAGCCGAATTAAACATGTTAGATCGTTTTTTCTACCTTTCGTCCTTACTTTAACTTTCTACAGGAGGAAAACGCATGAAACGCTGGAGCATGCATTACCGCAACTTCATCATCATCTGTGTTCTCATCGTGAGCTTTGCTGCGCTTATTCTTGTAGCACTGGGGCCACATCATCTTCCTGATAAGCTGCCTGTTCAGGCAGCCGTAACGCCGTCACCAACCAATCAAACAGTTGCAACGCCACCAACCAACAATGATACAGCTGATATCGATTTATTCAAGCTTGTACAAGAAGATAAATATTTATATTTTCGTGTGAACGAGAATAACCAGGTATGGGATTATAAGCCAGGGCAGCCGATCTGGTATTCTCAAACTGATGCACGCTTTATGCTAGCCATCGATGTCCCTTATCCAAATCGCATAACTCCCAAGCAACTAGAAATACTCCGTAACAACATCGCGATCACAACGACGACGGGAGAACCCGTCTCCTTCACGATTATGGAGGGAGACTCGGAGCAGCAGCTCATTATTTCTCTCAAAGGTACACCGAACAGTGATTTAACACTGACCTTCTTTTCGGCAGATCAAAGTCAAATCAAACCATTTATCATCTATTACATGAAACCATTCGACTATAAAATCATTTCCGATCGTATTCCATTGCTCGACAAAGCTTTTGTATTCAGCAAAGAAAATATCGTTCTTCCACTCTCTGTCCAGACCCATGCTTCACATGTCTTGTTATTCCAATTCACAGATGAGGTTGATCGAGCTTCTGTAGACGAACATTTTAAAGCGATACTGACGAATGTGAATTGGTCTGTCGATTGGGTTGATAATCGTACATTTAACTTAGTTTTAAATTTCGACCATAAACTTGAAGAATCTTATTTAAAGTTATCTGCAAGCGGGATTCGCAATGCGCGCGGAGTCGAGCTTAAATCCACTAACTATATCGTAATTGAACCTACGGACACCAAAGGATATGGCTCTTATGATCTCTCCACGAACACAATCGCAGCTTGGTTTAACACCAATCGACAATATGATGAAATCATGCCATCTTCGAACGACAATTGGCTGCTTGCATCAACCGTTCTGAAGAAAGCTGCTCAATCGCAGCATCTTTACGAAATCCTTGACGAGCAAGGAAATGTCGTGAAGCAATTTGACTTCAACTCATTAGTGTCACCCCACTGGCTAAATGATGAGGCTGGACTGCTGTATATTAATGGCAGAGCCAATAGCCGAGAGCTTGTCCTATACGATCTTGATACAGACAGTACCAAGCTTATTTGGCAAACACCGGATGCCAGTTCACAAATACTTGGCTTTGCAATCGAACCCAAATCAGGAGTGATTGCCGTCGCATGGGGTAAATCGAATAGTTTGGAAATTTACGAGCTACATATGGAAATTCTCAGAAACATAAGAGACTCTTCACCCAAGAGATATCCCATTATAGGCAAGCTAGCCTGCAATGATACGCCTTGCTCCTATCCACTTGAATGGTTAAATGATAATTATTTGATTTACCCTACGAATGATGGTAGGCAAATACTGAATATCAAACTGGAGCAATCGCGTTTATTCGCCAAAACCCTCGTTCAAACCAAATATTCTTTATTCGGTATCATTCCTTATCGTTCAAAGAACTGGGCGGTTGCGATGAGTAAGGAGAAAGATCATCAGCAATGGATATGGAGCGACGGAGAGCAGGATATTACTTTTACAACGGAGCTGGTGATTCCAGATCAAGAGCAGTTGCTTAAGGGGCTATACGGCAATGGTTCTACTGCCTTGTTCTATGTCCACAATATGGGCTGGTACAAGATCGATCCTTCAGCTCGAACAACACAATTGACCAATGATGTCATTAGCTCTTTACAGCCTGAGCTCATCATTGGCCAACACAAAGGCAAACTGATTATCGGTTTAGAATAAATAGACTAGAGCTTCGTCCACGGTTGATTTTTTTTCACAGACTTAGAAGCAGGTTTATTCGATGCATGAGGAGTCTTCACGGATAATAACGCAACCGCGTTCTTCTTGGATTTGGACTTATTAGCTTTAGCCTTTGAGATCTCTGCAGATTTTTTTGACGCTTTGTCTTTTTCCGATAGCTTCATCAAGTTTTCTTGATGAGGCTTTTGCTGCGATGGATTTTCGGATAATACATTTTCTGTAGTGGGGTATTCTGGAATGTTCATTTTAGGATCAATACCGTATTTATCATACGCCTTCGTTGGACTTGTCGCATAGCCTGAATATAAATCTCCCCACTGTGGAGGGTCTACATTCGTTGAACCGCTGCCTAAACTCGAAATATACGATAATTCCTCTACATGATGAGGCGCTGATAAATCAATGAACTCTTGAGACTGACGAACTTGATCCTCCTGCGAATCTGTTATGTCTGATGTAAACGCAAATTCAGGCTGAGCAGCTGTTTCATCTGGCTGAGCAGCGATCTGATCATGCGGTTCTACAGGTTGTATGTCGGCATTAAGCTTTGGTATATAGACTATTTCACCATCTAGCAGCACATTGGGATTGCGCAGGTGCGGGTTTACCGCAATAAGTCCCTTAAGCGGCACATTCCAGGCTTTGCTAAGCTTCCATAACGTATCTCCTTGCTTCACGACATACTCATCCAAATATTCAGCAGGAGGTATTTCAAGTGGTGAGGGCGGAAGAGGAATTTTGACCCTCATACCTGGAAGTAGCTGTTCAGGATTATCGATCTGGGAATTCGCATAGAGCAAAGTATCGGGATGAATATTGAATTTATCCGCCAGACTTTGGATCGACTCCCCTTTTCTAACCATATGAATTTTCAAGCTAAAAGCCTCCTTTACATCTACCAGACATGCAGTCCAGTAGCATTCTTCTGTACATTTTATGCACACTTCTAGGCGTTTGACCTACCTGAGTGCAAAAAAAATCTCCTACGGTATCAAACACCATAGGAGATTTATAATTCTTTTAGAAAACAACCTAAATTATTCAAATACTTTAACGCCATCTACTTCTACAATAGAACGGAACTCTTCAAGTAGACGCAGTGTGGTTTCACCAGCTTGACCTGAGCCAATGACTCGACCATCTACCTCACGAACTGCAATTACTTCTGCAGCTGTGCCTGTAAAGAATACTTCGTCGGCAACATATACATCGTGAAGCGTGAACGGCTCTTCCTTAACCTTTAGGCCTATACGTTCACAAATCTGCATAATCGCAAGACGTGTGATGCCTTCAAGCGCTCCTACATAGCATGGAGGGGTTGTGAGCACACCATTTTTTACGATAAAAATATTATCCGCAGAGCCCTCAGCGACGTAACCCTGTGAGTTCAACATGATTGCTTCGCCAACATCAGCGAGATTCGCTTGAATTTTGACCAGAATGTTATTGAGATAGTTGAGTGATTTAATTTTGGGATTAAGCGCATCTGGGATATTCCGACGTTGGGAGACAGAGATCGTCTTCAGCCCGTTGCGGTACATTTCCTCAGAATAAATAGCTAGCTTCTCCACAATGATAATGACGCTTGCCTTGGGCGAACGTCTTGGATCAAGCCCAAGATCGCCAGCGCCACGGGAAACAACGAGACGAATATAGCCGTCACGCATTTCATTGCGTTGCAACGTTTCCACAAGTGCAGCTTCCATTTCATCATAAGAAAGCGGTATTTGGAGCATGATTGATTTAGCCGAGTCGTATAATCTGTCCAAATGCTCTTTGCATTTAAAGATATTTCCGTTGTAAATACGAATTCCTTCAAATATTCCATCTCCATACAAAAATCCATGGTCATAAACGGAAATTTTGGCTTCTGCTTTCGTTACGAACTTACCATCCAGATAAATAACTTGCTCTGCCATAAATCTACACCCCCGCTAAAAATTACTAAATCAACTTGTCAACAGGATAAGTATAACATGGATAACAGCCTAATGTCCTAACCTGGAAACCGATCGCTTCAATTTCTTGCAGTGCTGCTGACAAGAGAACCGAGTCAATGCTTCCGTCGATTTCAATATAAAAATAATAAGTGCCCAGCTTGCGTTTGGTTGGTCTTGATTCAATTCGGGACAGGTTTATTCTGCGCCATGCAAATGCGGCAAGCAGCTGATGCAAACCACCTGGATAATCTTCTGGCAGCGTAACCAGAATAGTTGTTTTATGATGCGTTAGCTTACCCAGGCTAATAGGTTCCTTCCCAAGTAGCAGGAAGCGTGTCATATTATCTTGATAATCCTGTATCGAACGCGCTAATACGGGAACATCATGCAGATAGGCTGCATTAAGAGGACCGATGCCTGCAATAGCTGGATCATTAAGCTCGCGAACCTGCCTTACGCACTCTGCTGTCGAGCTTACCACTTCAATCTCTGCATGTGGAATCTGCTCACTTAGAAAATGGCGGCACTGTGCCAGCGCAACAGAATGCGACAACACTTTCTGAATGTGTGCATAAGGATGATCTCCAGCTTGAACGGCTGGTTGACTATATCCGATTAAGTTCATATCAATTGGGTATACCCATTCTGCCTGAATCGGGATATCCACTTCATGTACCATCCAATCGAGATGGAGGGATACAGAGCCTTCAATTGTATTCTCAATCGGGATGACGGAGTAATCTGTCTCACCATTTACGGTAGACATGAAAACATCGGATATTAGCTTATACGGCTGAAATTCGATATCCACATGCTGGGTAAAATGTTTGGCAGACTCTTCCGAGAATGTTCCTGGACCAAGTAATGACACTCGCTTCATCTTAATAAGACCCCCTGTCTATTGAAACAGCGCTCATGCGTTCTGCAAGGGATGCTAACGATGTATGATCTTCGATGACTTCAGCCCCCCTGCCTTCAGGTAGAAGCCAGCGGATCTCTACTTCTACTTGATGCTGGTGAAAGGTACTGCGTAAAAAGGCTTCAAGCTGCTCCTTACTGTTGCTGCGCGCATCAACAAGCGCGAGCACGGTTGGGCCAGCGCCTGATAAGGCGGCGCCAAGCGCGCCGTGCTCCGAGGCGCCTGCAAGGAACTCCGCCATGCCAGGTATCAGCGCCGCACGATGCGGCTGATGCAGGCGATCCTGCATCGCATGGCGGATCATGCCAAGGTTGCCTGTCGCAAGGGCGGCAACCAGCAAAGAGGAGTGGCTGAGGTTATACACAGCCTCTCCTAATGGAACGTGCTGAGGCAGCACGTTCCGCGCTTTTTCCGTCGCTAGCTGGAACGACGGAATTGCCACAAGCACCGCCATGTCGGGGTGCGGGGTGAGGCGAATGTACTCCGCACGTTCGCCATCCCAGTACGCCACGACAATGCCGCCAAAAAGCGAAGCGCCGACGTTGTCGGGATGCTTCTCCAGTCGCGAAGCGATCTGGAACAGCTGATCATCCGTCAGCTTGTTATCGATCAGCGCGTTGGCTGCAACGAGCGCGCCAACAATCGCTGATGCGGAAGAACCGAGTCCGCGCGTTAGCGGGATATCGCTGTACATCCCGATGTATAGTTCAGGATGCTGCTCTCCCGCTTCAGCAAACACCATTTGCGCTACCTCGTAGACAAGGTTCGTTTTATCCAGCGGCACACCTTCCATGCCATCACCAAACAGCTCAATTCGGGTCGTATGCGCTAGCTCCATATCGATCCATGCATATAAATTCAGTGCCATCCCAAGGCAATCAAAGCCTGGGCCAAGATTGGCAGTAGAAGCAGGTATTTGGACACGTACACGCCCAGTTGTCATTAAGATCACCTCAAGTTATATCGCACTACAATTTACGAATATGTTTTATGCTTCTAATTTGCGAATTGCTTCCATAACGGCTTCTTCGGTATCCTGCACCACAAGTGGTTCAGTCGCAACTGTATTAATCGCTACATTCGGATCCTTGAGACCATTGCCTGTTAGCACGCATACAACGGATTGGCCTTTGGAGAAATAACCTTGCTTATGCAGCTTAAGTACGCCAGCAATGGATGCGGCTGAACCCGGTTCAGCAAACACGCCTTCCTTCGCAGCAATTTCACGGTAAGCATGTAGAATTTCTTCATCCGTTACATAATTGATTTGTCCTTTTGATTCTTCCGCAGCCGCAACAGCAGTCTTCCAAGAAGCTGGGTTGCCGATGCGAATCGCAGTCGCGATTGTCTCAGGGAATTCGATTGGCTCACCTTTCACAATTGCAGCCGCACCTTCTGCTTCAAAGCCAATCATTTTGGGCAATGTGCTGGACTTGCCACGCTCATGATATTCCTTGAAGCCTTTCCAGTAGGCTGTAATGTTGCCTGCGTTGCCCACAGGAATTGCCAAATAATCTGGTGCCTTGCCTAACTGATCACAAACCTCGAAAGCAGCTGTTTTCTGTCCTTCAATTCGATACGGATTCACAGAATTCACAAGTGTAATCGGATGTTTGGCAGTAATTTCACGTACAATTTCGAGTGCACGGTCGAAGTTGCCCTCGATCGCAATCACTTTAGCACCGTAGATCATCGCTTGCGCCATTTTACCGAGTGCGATATTGCCGTTTGGAATAAGTACGATACAGTTCAAATTGCCACGTGCCGCATAAGCAGCAGCTGCAGCAGATGTATTACCTGTCGAAGCGCACATAATCGTACGTGAGCCTTCCTCCATTGCTTTGGCAACCGCCATCACCATCCCACGGTCTTTGAACGAACCTGTTGGATTAAGCCCTTCATATTTGAAATATAGATCCAAATCAAGCTCATCTGATAGCTTCTCTGCTCGAATGAGTGGGGTATTCCCTTCATGTAGGGTAAGCAGTGGTGTGTTCTCGTTAATAGGCAAGTATTCTTTGTATGTTTCTAGCAATCCCATGTATCTCATCTCTTAATTCCTCTCTTATCTCCGATTTATTAACCTTCTACACGATATACGCTCTTAATTTGGTAAATAACGTCTAAACCTTCAAATTCCGCTAACACACGATTCATTGCTGCACGATTCGCATTATGCGTAATGATAATAATTTCCGCATTCGGATTGCTTGTATTCGGATGCTGGAATACTGATTCCAAGCTAACTTCTTGAGCGGAGAATACTTGTGTAATTCTAGCAAGCACACCCGCTTTATCGGCAACGTGCAGAAGAATAAAATATTTGGATTCGATCTGCTCGTCTGTTTTCATTTTGGTTTCTTTGTATGGCTTGAATGTTTCACGTCCATTAACGCCTAATTTCAAATTATGAACCACAGCGACTAAGTCTGCGACGATGGAAGTTGCCGTAGGCAATTCGCCTGCACCTGGACCATAGAACATCGTTTCGCCAACGGATTCACCATATACATAAACGGCATTGAAAACACCGTTCACGGAAGCAAGTGGATGCGAAGTTTTCACCATCGTTGGCTGTACAGATACGGCAATATGATCATCCTTGCTTTCCGCAATTCCTAGCAGCTTAACCTCGTAACCTAGTTTTTTGCCGTATGCGATATCTTCCTTCGATACTTGGGAGATTCCTTTCACTTCCACATCGGATAAGGCTACACTCGCATGGAAGCCAAGCGTTGACAGGATGGTCATTTTGCGGGCTGCATCTAATCCTTCGACGTCGGAAGTTGGATCTGCTTCGGCATATCCAAGATCCTGCGCTTCCTTAAGAACATCTGCATATGCTGCGCCTTCTTGGCTCATTTTGGTTAAAATGTAGTTGGTTGTTCCATTGACAATCCCCATGATTTTCGTAATTCGATCCGAAGAGAAGCCATCCACAAGCGTGCGAATGATTGGTATACCGCCAGCTACAGAAGCTTCGAAGAAAATATCACAGCCCTTATTAGCTGCTCGATCCATAATCTCCTTGCCATGCAGTGCAACTAAGTCTTTGTTCGCAGTTACGATATGCTTTCCGTTATCTAGTGCACGAAGGATGTATTCCTTGGCTAGTTCAACGCCACCCATTACTTCGATGATGACATCGATTTCCGGGTTATCCAGAATATCATTAGGATTATCTGTTAATTTGGATGAACTGATCGAAATGTTCCGATCCTTCTCCATATGCTGCACAAGAATTTTCTCGATCACAATTGGTGATCCTGTCTTACGCTGCAAATCCTCTTGATGACCTTCTACGATACGGACAACCCCCGTACCCACAGTTCCAAGACCCAACAATCCTACTTTAACTGGTTTCATCTCTACTCCTCCTAAATAATTTCATATATTCGAAAATATTAGACTCGCTTCAGTTTTAGATAGCGCCACCTTGTCCTATTATTTTAGCTTGTCTTACACCGTCTGTTGACACGATAGCATCGATAAGTTCATAAATCTGCTCCCCTATTAATGAGGCTTCCACAGATAGAGTCACATTCGCCCATCCTTGCAGCGGAATGGTTTGATTAATCGTGAGTACATTTCCATTATGACTAGCGATTGTAGCTAGAACTTTGGATAATGTGCCTGATCGATGCTCAAGATCCATTCCAATCGTTACAATCTGATCACGAGCCATTGTCGATAGTACATGAATGCCATCCTTATAACGGTAGAATGCGCTTCGGCTTAAATCTACTTTCTCCACTGCTTCATGAATCGTTTTCACTTGGCCTTTGGCCAGTAGCTCCTTGGCTTGCACAGTTTTGAGGATTGCTTCAGGGAGAATATCCTCTCTTATTAAATAATAGTTCATTTTTTTATCTGGCAAGTTGTTATCGTCCTCTCCAGAAATACGTTTGTATCTTATAAGAGGACATTATACGCAAAATGTTGCTGCTCGGCAATGGGTATTTATTGAGATTATCCATTCATATTAACAAAATTGTACAATATGTTAAATTGTTTTTTGTAGATATACATTCAAGAAATTGCCCAGCACTCTTTGCTGTGTTACGCTAGCTCATATATCACGAAGAGGTGCTCTTATCCATGATCAAACTACGACTATTGTCTACTGCGCTGTTATTTAATAATCGTAATGAACTATTAATGATGAAACGAGCTGCCAATCGGACTTTATCTCCAGGCAAATGGGGAGCAATCGGCGGTCATATGGAGCCTTATGAAATTGCTTCACCCAAACATACATGTCTGCGTGAAATAGAAGAGGAAACAGGAATTCAGGCGGCGAATATTGAAGAATTACAATTAAGATACGTTCTTATTCGGCTATATCATACAGAAATCCGGCAACAATTCTTTTATACAGGCTTTACGAATGCTGAACCAACGATCGAAACGGAAGAAGGCGATTTATTCTGGGTGCCTAAACAGGAGGTGCTAAGCAGCAATCGCGATCTGCCGCATGTATTTCGTTCGCTGCTTACGCATTATTTTGATCATGAAGATTCCGCTCATCCTTGGATTGGGGTTGCAGGAAAAACAGCAGAAACGGATGAACCCTGTATTCGGTGGAATCCATTGATTGACCCAGGTATAATTTAAGCTTTAGGTTTGCCAGCATGATGCACATGAAATGATGTATTAGAATCATTCTATTTAAGGAGGAGAGCGTATTATGGGGGCAGATCGGCAATTGCAGGATGTCATTCAACAAGGAAGACAATTCTTCCACAATGGGCGGACAATGGATG
The DNA here is from genome assembly GCF_004344915.1 of Paenibacillus albiflavus. Lineage (GTDB taxonomy): Bacteria > Bacillota > Bacilli > Paenibacillales > NBRC-103111 > Paenibacillus_AM > Paenibacillus_AM albiflavus. Next base: position 27,185 of record NZ_SKFG01000022.1, read on the forward strand.
TTGAATTTCGAATTGAGGCTCTTAGGATGTTTCAAGCCGGCTTACGTCGACATGAAACGAAGTTAATGGAGGCTCTGAAGCTTGATCTGAACAAATCACCGTTTGAAGCCTACTCGTCTGAAATTGGCATGCTGCTTGAGGAAATCGGCATCGTGATCAAACAGCTTCGTCGCTGGGCTAAGCCTACGTCAGTCAAAGGCTCTATGGTATTGTTCGGGGCACGTGGTCAAATTTATCATGAACCCTTCGGTCAGGTCCTGATTATCTCGCCTTGGAACTATCCCTTGCTTCTCAGCCTATCCCCTTTAATTGGTGCCATTGCGGCAGGGAATACGGCCGTCCTTAAACCATCTGAATTAGGTGCTCATTCCGCTGCAGCGATTGCGAATTTAATCGAAGATACGTTTAATCGTACGTATGGGGAAGGATATGTAAGCGTTGTGGAAGGTGGGGTAGAGACGAGTACGGCTCTGCTTGCAGAAAAGTTTGATTATATTTTCTTTACAGGCGGTACTGGAGTAGGTCGTGTCGTGATGGAAGCTGCAGCCAAGCATCTAACACCTGTAACGCTAGAGCTCGGCGGGAAGAGTCCTTGTATTGTTCATCGTGACGCTGACGTCAAGCTTGCAGCAAAACGCATCGTATGGGGGAAATTCCTGAATGCAGGACAGACCTGCGTTGCACCAGATTATATACTTGTACATGCAGCAGTTAAAGATGAGCTCATTCGGCACTTGCAAGAGCAAATCATCCAATTTTTTGGTAGCAAGCCATTAGAAGCACCCCAGACTAATCTTCCTAACATCATTAACAGTCGACATTTCGGGCGTCTTCAGGAGCTTCTACATAGCACCAAAGGGACCATTGTCTGTGGAGGTATAACAGACGAATCACGCAAGCTGATCGCACCTACCATTATCGATCATATCACCTGGGACGATACCATCATGGCTGAAGAGATATTCGGTCCACTTCTGCCGATTATTTCTTTTACCGACTTGGAGCAGGAAGTAATTGGGCCGGTTGTTGCTCGTCCTAAGCCACTTGCGCTATACTTATTTTCCGAATCAGACGAGATTCACGAGCATATCTTAAGCCGCATCTCCTTTGGAGGTGGCTGCGTTAATGATGCCGTTATGCATCTTGCTTCCAAACATATGCCATTCGGAGGTGTCGGAGCGAGCGGATTTGGCGGTTATCATGGCAAAAGCTCATTCGATACGTTCTCTCATCACAAGAGTGTGCTTAAGCAGACAACACGCTTTGACCTGCCGTTCCGTTATCCGACGATGAAGAATGGATTAACATGGATTAAACGTTTTATGAAATAGCAAGAGGCAATAATAGTATCAATACGAACCAGGAGTGAATTCTAATGCTAATTAACTTAACAAGCAAGCTAACCGATCCAAACATTAAGGAATTGATCTCCTACGCTATGTTTCCTGATCCTGAACGGATTGAAACAGCGCTTAAACAATACGAAACAGATGAAGCCTTGACTCTCTATGGCTATGAAGAAGACAACAATATCGTTGGGCTTATTGGTGTGCAGGCAGAAGCAAATGATAAGCTGATCATCAAACATATTGCAATCCAGCCTGAGAACCGTATGAAAGGTTATGGACGGGGATTGATTCTAGAGCTTATTGAACAGAGTAAGCCCTTAATTATAGAAGCAGAAACAGATGTAGATTCAGTTGATTTTTACAGAAGCATTGGTTTTACGGTCTATAGTCTCGGAGATCTCTATCCAGGTGTGGAGCGATTTCGCTGCCTATATGAAGTTGAGCCTGAAGAGGAAGATAATTAGCCGTTAATGCAGGATGGCAAGTGAATGATGCATCGCTAATTGACGTACTAATTTAAGTCGATCGGTGTGGTCCTGCAGATAAAAAGTTGAATCAGTGAATAAATACTCAATGCATGCTAGGGAGGCTTGATGGGCTTTCGTTTCGCAGCCGAGCAGATAATAGCAAACCTGATAACAATGAAGCTCATATTGTTTGAGAACATCGATTTTCCTATTAAACACATGACCATCACTAAGCTCAGGTTTGTCTAGAACATCTGTTATCATGTTGATCCTCCCTTTTATCCGACAATGTCATTTACTACATCATTAAGTTAAACACCGATTCTTTTATTGTAGTTGCAATAATTTAATTTTCTAATAACTATTTCTTAAGAAATCTTAAATAATACAAGGGGATGCTAAGAAATCATAACCGATTTCTTAAGGCATCCCCTTGTTTGTTAAACAATATGGCAGGCAACATAATGATCATTGCCAACATGACGAAATTCAGGTTTTTGCGATTTACAGATGTCTACAGCAAATGGACATCTCGTATGGAACTTACAACCTGCTGGCGGATTCGCTGGACTTGGAATATCGCCCTTCAAGACGATTCTCTCACGCTTTAGCTTAGGTACAGGCACTGGAATAGCTGACATCAACGCTTTCGTATACGGATGGAGCGGATTGCTGAACAATTCATCCCTTGGAGCTGTTTCCATCATCGAACCTAAGTACATAACACCAACACGTGTACATAGATGCTCAACAACGCTTAGATCATGCGAAATGAATAGATAAGCGAGTCCACGTTTTTTCTGTAATTGTTGGAAGAGGTTAATGATTTGTGCTTGGATCGATACATCAAGGGCAGAAACAGGCTCATCTGCGATAATAAGGTCAGGATTCAGTGCAAGTGCACGGGCAATCCCGATCCGCTGACGCTGACCACCTGAGAATTCATGTGGAAAGCGATCAATCTGATAAGCGGATAATCCACACAGCTCCATCACCTCAAGTACATGATCGCGAACATTTTCCTTCGTGGCTAAGCCATGATCAAGCATCACCTCTCCAATGGCATCACCGATTCGTACACGTGGATTGAGCGAACTATAAGGATCTTGGAAGATTAATTGCATCTTCGGTCGCAAGGAGCGCAGCTCCTCTTTATTGACTCCATACAGATCAATCCCTTTAAACTTCACTTCCCCTTCTGTCTTATCGTGAAGACGAAGAATCGTTTTTCCAACCGTACTTTTGCCGCTGCCAGACTCCCCTACGAGCCCGAATGTTTCACCAGCATTAATTGTAATACTAATATCATCTACGGCTTTAACATGTCCCACTGTACGATTGAGCAGACCAGCTTTAATCGGAAAATATTTCTTCAGGTTCTTAACTTCAAGTAGTACTTTAGACATGTTGTCCCTCCTCCTCATACAACCAGCATGCTATTTTATGCCCGTTCTCCATCTCCTTCAGCTTAGGCTGATGAGTTTCACAGATCGACATGCATTGACCACAACGATCATGGAAATAACAGGATTCAACTAGTTCTAGTGGATTCGGAACTTGTCCAGGAATGGAATAGAGCATCTCTTGACGCTGCCCGATAATCGGTTTCGATTTAAGTAAGCCTTTGGTATACGGATGCTTAGGACGCTCAAATATTTCTTCGACTTCGCCTTCCTCAACAATTTTGCCTGAGTACATAACAATTACATAATCAGCCATTTCAGCAACTACCCCAAGATCGTGGGTAATTAGCATAATGGACATATTGGATGTTTCTTTGATATTGCGGAGCGTTTCGAGTACTTGTGCCTGAATCGTAACATCAAGCGCAGTAGTTGGCTCATCTGCAATTAATAATTTTGGATTGCAAGATATGGCGATAGCAATCATGATCCGTTGCAGCATACCACCTGATAATTCATGTGGATAGGAATTGGCAATTTGCTCTGCACGAGGAATCCCTACGATTTCAATAAGTTCAATTGCACGAGCAAGTGCTTGCTTTTTGTTCATTTTTTGGTGGATCATGAGCGGTTCCATAATTTGCTTCCCAATTGTAATAACTGGATTTAGCGAGGACATGGGCTCTTGGAAAATCATCGCAATATCATTTCCACGAACCTGACGAAGCTGTTCTTTGCTAATATTTAATAAATCTTTGCCGTCAAAATTAATTTGGCCATCGACTACTCGACCATTGGGTCCTTCAACAAGTCCCATAATCGACAGTGCAGTGATACTTTTACCACAACCAGACTCACCTACGATACAGACAGTCTCCCCTTTACGAATACGGAAACTCACATCGTTAACCGCCTTAATATCTCCAGCCGAGCTGCTAAAATAAGTGCTTAGGTTCTTAATCTCAATTAAGTCATTCATCTGCTGTTATTCACCTACTTCTTCTGTTTTGGATCGAGAACATCTCTCAGACCATCACCAAATATGTTAAAGGCAATAACGGTTACGAAGATCGCTACACCTGGTGGTATCCATAACCAAGGATGTTGCTCAAAATCTATAATGTTATTTGCAGCATCGATCATATTCCCCCAAGTTGGCGTTGGAGGCATTACACCAAGCCCGAAGAAGCTAAGAGCAGATTCTGATAGAATGGCGCCACCAATGCTAAGCGTGGAAATAACGATAAGTAGTGGAACGATGTTAGGCAACAAGTGATTGAATAGTTTGCGTCTGTCACGAAGGCCTAGTACGGTTGCTGCTTGCATATATTCACGTTCACGCAAGCTGAGCATCTGACTTCGAACCATCCGTGCAATTCCAGGCCATCCAATGATGCTGAGCATGACCATAACCATATACATCCGATAATCGGTAGGTACTTTCCAATCTGACAGCAACGCACCAACAATAAACATAATAGGTAATCCAGGAATGGTCATGAGCAAATCAGCAATACGCATGAAGATCTGATCGACAATTCCACGGTAATAACCTGAAATAATCCCAATTAACGTTCCAATGAAGACAGAGAGTATCATAGAAGCAATCCCGACTGTCAATGAGATACGACCAGCTTGAAGAAATCTGGTTAATACATCTCTTCCCAGAAGATCAGTACCTAACCAATGCTTCGCATCTGGCGGCATGTTCATAATAGCAGGATTAATTTTGTTATCGGCATAAGGTGAAAAGAGAGGACCGATAAAGCAAGCTAGAAGCATAATGACAACAATAATTAATCCTGACATCGTAAGCTTGTTTTTCATTACATCATGCATAGCCTGACGCCATAGTGAAGTGCGCTGTTCAGAAATCTGTGGTGTTTTCTTTGCTTTAATCAGTTCACTAGTTGTATTAGACATAACCGATCCTCCTTCTTAAAGTCTGACACGTGGGTCGGTAGTATGATAAAGAATATCCGAGATTAACGTACCGATAACTGTGAGAATGGCGAGAAACATCGTGAACCCCATTAGCAGCGGATAATCTCTGACAGTGAAGGAGGACATATACAGTTGACCGATTCCTGGCCAGTTGAAAATTTTCTCCAAAATAATAGATCCACCGAAAAGCCCTGGAAGCTCAAACCCGACAAGTGTTATCGCTGGTAGCATCGCATTCTTCAGTGCATGACGATAGAGAACTGCTCTTTCTCTCAGCCCTTTGGCACGCGCTGTACGAATATAATCCTGCTTGATAACATCCAGCATATTGCTGCGGAAATAACGGGTAAGCGATCCAACACCAAGCAGCACCATAATGATCACTGGCAGTGTCATGTGCTTGATCACATCTTCGACATACGCTAAGCCGACCGCATTGCTACCCGTTGAAGTCATACCACCTGGCGGTAAGAGATGCAGGTCAACTGCGAATATTTTAATAAAGAATAGACCGATAAAGAACGATGGAATAGACATTGCTGCAAAAATCCCGATCATCACTAGCGTATCGAACAAAGAATATTGTTTATATGCAGAAATAACACCTACTACAACCGCAAAGAACCATGTAAAGAAGGTAGCTACAATCGCTAGTAGGAATGAGTTCCAAACATAATCATTAAACAGCTCAAGAACAGGCTTCTGCTGAGCTAGTGAATAGCCAAAATCCCCTTGGAAAATATGGGAGATCCAAGTCATATATCGCTCTAATAGTGGCTTGCTTAAACCGTATATTTCTCTTAGCTCTGCTTTACGCTCAGCACTTAAATTCATATTGTTAGATACAAAGTCACCTGGCGTTAATGCATATAAGAAGAAAATCAACATGGATGCACCAAGCAAAATGAGAACCATGTAAATGAATCTGCGGAGTAAATATGTGCTCATGTTCGGCTCCTTTAATTATTATCCCCGACTGCCTAGCTACTAGCTAAGGTCGGGGATAATAGATTTATTTTACTTCAATTCCCAATTTGGCAAGCTGTGAGCCAGTCCAGCAAGTGGATTCAGTTCAATGCCTGCAATACGCCCGCTATATGCTGAAATGGATTTGCTGTAGCTTGTAAACATGATTGGTAGTTCATCATTAAGGATTTGGAACATTTCATGATAAATTTTCTTGCGTTCTTCCACGTCATTTGTTGCTAAGCCTTTAGCATACAATTCATCTATTTTCGGATTGTTATAACCTTTAGTCTCACCTTTCACGAATCTTGATACCCCTTGTGAAGGATCGCTGATAATCGTAGTAGAGAAAGAAGCCATGTCATAATCTCCACCATCTACTTTTGCAGACAATGTGTTGAAATCTGGGAATTGCTCCGGCTCAAATTTAACGCCAATCTCTGCATAGTTCTCTCTTGCTACCCCGATGAAGATATCGGTATTCTTACTCTTAGAGCCTAAATAGTGAATGGTTAATTTCTTGCCGTCTTTCTCACGAATTCCATCTGAGCCAACTTTCCAGCCTGCTTCATTAAGTAATGTTTTTGCTTTCTCTGGATCGTATGGATACGGATTAATGCCTTCTTCTGTATAGGACCACAGAATTGGTGAAGAAGGAATGTTAGCAACAGTAGCAGCACCTTGTCTGGAGTCAACATAGATCAATTGACGGTTCAAGCCGTATGTCAATGCTTGCCTAACACGTTTGTCTTTTAATTGATCATGCTCAAGGTTAAATTTGTTAAAGCCATAGTTACTAGCAGTAGTAGGAACCATGTCTACGAAACCAAGCTTTTTCAATTTTTCAATATTATCGGTTGTAGCTGCGAAGTTAGCAAAATCTGTATCACCAGTTTCGATGAACTGCCAAGTATCGCCCTCTGTTGTCTTATAAATAAAGTTCTCTGTCTTCGGTTTACCTGCATAATAGTATTCATTAGCTACGAAGCGAACTTCTTGACCAGGAACGAACTTAACAAGTTTGTATGGTCCATTGCTTACTGGTTTCTCATGAAGTTTCTTTAAATAGTCAAGTTCCCCAAATATGTAATCCTTGCCATAGTAAGCTTTGGATAAGATATCTCCACCTAGCACGGTAAGTGCAGTTGCATTAACATCCTCAAGTGTAACGCTAATAGTTAATGGATCAATGATCTTGATTCCTTCGATGGAAGTTGCTTTCCCTTCTTTGTATGCTTGACCGCCTACTATTCCAGCTTCAACAACTTCATTCAAACCATCATAATTTTTATCATGAAGAAGTGTCCATGTGAACGCAACATCTTCTGTTGTCATTGGTGAGCCGTCGCTGAATTTCAAATCTTTGCGCAAATGGAACGTATATGTCTTCTGATCTTCTGAAACATCCCACTTCTCAGCGAGACCAGGAACTGGCAAACCTTCTTTATCAATCTTGACTAGTGGTGTAAATAATACAGATGATACGTTACCGTCATAACCAGATTGCTGGAAATAAGGAGTGAATGCTCCGCTTGGGTTTGTTAACCCTACAATGATCGTATCCGTGCGTTTCTTTGCTGCTTCTGGTATTTTGGACAAATCTGTTGCTTTAATAATGCCAGGTACCCCATTATCTGCTGGTGCTGGCGAGCCTTGTGGTGCAGCCGTTGAAACGGTTGGTGTACCTGTAGCTGCTGGTGCTGCTTTGTCACTAGAGCATGCTGTCAATGCGAGTGAACCTGTTAAAGTAAATGCGAGTAATGTGTACAATTGCTTCTTCATAAATATTTCCCCCCATAGTTTGATAACTACTTTCGCCTTAATTAACCTTCGTTCAACTGAAGAATGCGAATCCCGTTAATTCCGATTAATCTTATAAAACATATCGGAATTAAATTAGTTTTTATTATAAGAGCCAAATCACGATCTGTAAATATAAATGTTAAAAAAATTCTGTAATTTTAATAAAAAAAATTAAAATATCAAAAAACCCACAATACGTATCTCGTATTGTGGGCCGTATAACTTGCTTAATTATTGCAATGCTAAATTTAAATTGTCCTTTGCTAAATCATTCAGGAATCCCGACGATTGCTCTAAATAAGCTTCAGCTCTCGTTTGGTAAATCAACTCATGTGTAGCACCTGGTACTATCCACACTCTTGATAACGGATTTGTCTGGTTGGCTGCGATCTCCTCAGCCAGCTCATATGGCGCACGTTCATCTTGATCACCATGAATCATCATGATCGGAATATCAAATGATTTGGTTAAGATGCGTTCTGACGGTATGTCCTTAAATCCAACTCCGTTAAGGATTGAAGAGAACATTTGAACGAGTGGTACCGTTGGATATTTAGGTAAATTCACAATTTGCTTTACATTATGGTATAGCGTATCCGAGTTAAGAATAAACGTGCTATCGAGAATCATGCCATCTATTGCCGGCTCTAATAAAGCTGCTTGTAAGGCAGTTCCTGCCCCCATTGAGAAGCCCCATACGTATACCTGCTCCATTCCACGATCTTTGAGAAATTGGATAGCACCAAGCAATTCCTGTGATTCTTGCTTGCCTCCTGTCATCAATTGATTTCCGCCTGCATGCGCATAGCCATAGTCGAACATCAGCACATTATATCCTCTCGCATTCATCTCACTTGCAAGCTTATATATAGGAACCCATACCTCTTCGCGGTTAGCTCCATAACCGTGAGAGAATACGATACTTTTCTTAGAATGAGTAGGAATAAACCATCCCTCAACACTTGTCTTGGCATTCGCACTTGGAATCGTAACATCCTCATAAGCCAGCCCTAGTTTAAGCGCTGGATTAGATTGTAAATGCTCTATCGTAGGTCGAGCTAGCGTCCATGCCATATAGGCATGAAATACAAGCACAGCGAGTAATAAAATGCCAGTAACACTCGTGATGTAGATGATTAGACTTTGTTTGACACGCGATCGAGGCAAATGAACAGGGTGAATCGTCGGCTCCGTTAATTGACCAGAAATTGGATAAGTGGACGCAGTTGTAACTGACATAGGATAATTCGCCTCTCTTTCGAACGATTATCTCTATGTTATTATGTTAACGCTTACATGTGTCGAAATTTATACAATTTTAATATAATTGTAAACTTCCTGTAACAAGCAAAAGCCTAACCTAACCATCCTTTACTTTGAGCGATGGAAATGGCATCAATGCGATTCTTCGCATTTAACTTTTGCATAATTTCGGACGTGTAATTACGAACTGTTCCATTAGTCAAAAACAATTCCTTGGCAATCTCCTGCGAGGACTTGCCTTCAGCGATCATCAGCAATACAGATTGCTCTCTCTCCGACAACGGGTTATCTTCTACCCATAATGATAATGCCAGTTCCGGTGCAACAACCTTGCCTCCGTTCATAATCGTACGCAAGGAGCTTGTTAAATCATCAATCGGTGAATCTTTTAACAAATAGCCATGAATACCTGCTCGTGTCGCTCGCTGAAAATACCCCGTACGAGCAAATGTCGTCAGAATTACGACGCGAACAGGCAGCTTGAGCTTATTCACCTGTTCCGCAACATCTAGTCCGCTAAGTTCGGGCATTTCAATATCCATAATACATAAATCGGGCTTCAGCGATTGGATTAGTTCCAGTGCCTTCTGTCCATTCTCTGCTTGACCAACCACTTCTATATCATCTTCAAGGCTTAGTAATGCACTAAGTGCACCACGCAGCATCCCCTGATCTTCAGCAATTACAATTCTCATTCTGCATTTCCCCTAACTGCGATTCCCTTAACAATTCTAGGTACGATCATACTTAATAATGTGCCGCCGTCGGGCATTTTCCCAAGCTTCAGCTTTCCTTCGATAAGATTCAATCTCTCTTGAATCCCAATGATTCCCCTGCCAGATTGCTGGCTATTGTTGGCCTTATCATTACCCGACTGATCTGCCAATCCAACACCATCATCAATGACATCAATCCGAATTTCGGATGTACTCTCCACTAGCTGAATTTTGCACATAGTAGCATGGCTGTGCTTAACGACATTATTAATCGCTTCACGCAAGCAAAGTGCAAGCATATTACGCACAAGAGGTACTGCTTCTAGCATATCTGCATCACCAGCATATTCAAACTCAATATCAGCGGCCTTCAAAATTTGCTCAGCTGCTTGAATTTCTTGCTCTAGCGATACGGAATGCATCTCTGCCAATAAATCACGCAGCTGCTTAAGAGCGGAGCGTGAAGTGGCTTGAATCTCCTTGATTTCCTGCGTTGCCCTTTCAGGATCCTTAGTTACCAGTTTACCAGCAAGCTCACTCTTGAGGGTAATGAGGGATAAGGTATGCCCTAATGTATCATGCAGATCACGAGCAATTCGTTGTCGCTCTTGATTCTTAATTAATCGTTCAATCTCATCATTAGCGGAATGAAGCTGCTTCTTTAGCCTTCGCGATTTATCATACGTCCATAGACCATAAGGCATCGCGATCGAGAGAAAGAGAGGGATGAACAATTGATACAATTGACCCGCCTGAAAAGCATCCCAATACCGATAAATAACAAATCCATATATAGCAGCGGAAAAACCTCCAAATATATACACCCAACGCAACGATTCTTTATCGACTCTACTCACCAGATACGTCGAGAAAAAAATCATGAAATAGTAGTTTGCGTCATATAAAACACAGAATGCTAAGATGTTAAGCATTAAGCACGATAGATAAATTTTTAAATAGATACTATGTCCATAGCATAACGCATAATTGACAACAAAGAGGATGATTAGAATAAATCCTAACCATGATTCTTTTAAAGGCAAAGTTGTTAGATAAATGATAGGATATAGCAGATAGATAAGCCATATCCATTCAAAGAAACCCATTTGTTTGAAATTTATACCAAATTTCTCAAGAACTGCTTTTATTTGTTTCAGCATTCTTTACACAGCTTCCCGTCTTCTCATGATATAACTTGATATTATCATAAAAATTACGAGATACGCAGCCAAAATTGCAATTCCAGTCAAACTGATCGCTTTACCTGCCACTAGATTCCATGCACCTTGACCCAAACGATAGGTTGGTATCCACTCACCAATTTGCTGCATGAATTTAGGAAGAATTTCAAGCGGCATCCATAATCCACCAAGCATGGCCATCCCTAAACTCGCAATATTCGCAAACACCGAAGCACTCTCTGCTGATTTTGACTGTCCAATAAGAATTCCTAATGCAATAAATGGTAGAATACCAATCCAAATCCAAAAACCACATGCTAACCAAGTTGTTATAGGAAGCTCGATCCCTTTGGCAAATCGTCCGATCAGAAACATAAGAACAATAATCCCAAAATTAATCATCGATTGTCCCGCAACCTTAGCAAAGAAGTAAGTAGTTGGAGGAAGCGGCGTAATTTGCATTAATTGCGTCCAGCCTTGCTTGCGCTCATTGGCAATTCGTACACCTAACGAAAATAGACTCGAGCTCACAATACCAAACAATGTCATCGACATGAGATAATAAGCTTTCCAGTCGGCTCCACCGACCTGTGTTTGATCCCCTACTGTACTTGAGAAAATAAAGTAAAATGCAACTGGCATTATAATCGAAAAAATGAAAAATGATTTACTTCTTAGTGTACGGATAATTTCCATTCTGGATTGCTTTATAAGTGTTTTCATGACTCATTCTCCTTCAGGAATAGATTGTATTGCTCTAACGCTTATTAAGAAGCACTAATGAGCAGCTGCAGCGCATCTTCCAAGTTGCTTTTATTGATTTGTAAATCCTTCAGCGGAATGTTATGACGAACGATTGTAAATATGAGTAGGTCCGTATCTGCTCCAAATAACTCTACCTTATTCCCATTGCGATTTACTTGATCTACACCTGGTAGGCTGTTTAGAACCTCGCTGGATACCTGATCTGTTAGTGTGAAAGAAACTGAGTTTTTCTCCGTAGTTGACTTAATCTCTTGTACCGTTCCATCAGCAATTGATTTCCCGTTATTCACAATTACCACGCGATCCGCAATCGCTTCAACTTCGTCCATGTAATGAGTCGTTAAAACAATCGTTCTACCTTGATCTCTAAGAGCACTAACCGTGCGCCAGAACACCTCGCGTGAGCTTACATCCATTCCGACTGTTGGTTCATCCAGAAAAATGAGATGTGGATCGCCTGCTAATGCCAACGCAAAGCTGAGCCTTCTTTTCTGACCGCCTGATAGGGACGTCGCTAGTTTATTCTCACATTCCTCAAGTCCCGACATCGCAAGCAGCTGTTTCATCGATAATGGAGCTTTATAATAACTTCTGAATAAGTCGATAATTTCACCTGTTTTCATCAGATCAATGACACTGGTCTCTTGCAGCATCGCGCCAAGCCGCTCTCTAACTGACTTTTCATACGGATGTTGACCAAATACTTTCACATGGCCTGATGTCGGCTTCGTTAAGCCAAGCATCATCTTGACTGTTGTTGTTTTGCCCGCACCGTTAGGTCCAATTAAGGCAAGTACACTTCCCTCTTCAACTTGCAAGGATAATTGATCCACTGCAGTTTTATTCTTATATATTTTAGAAACACCATTTAATTCGATAACAGATTTCACTCAAATTGCCTCCCTCATTGCTTCTTATGAATCTATCTTATAATTATGCAGCATGACATAGTAGTCATCTCTGTCATCACTTTGACATGACAAATGTCATCTTGGATGGCTGATAAACATCAATAGGTATAAAAAAAGCCATCAACTTCAAATTGAAGTTGATAGCTTTCGGATGACAGAAATATCATCAATAATTGATACCATCAATAATTCTATCGGCCTTGTCGGATGACAGATTTATTAATGGGTAACGCTTGTTCTACAAGCGTTACTCATGCTCAACAAACTCAAACTCGAAATCACAGATGCGGACGATGGTGCCGTCGGTTGCACCTTTTTCACGTAGAGCCTGATCAATGCCCATTTTACGCAAAATGCGAGCAAAGCGGAGCTGGCCTTCATGTGTGGAGAAGTTCGTCCGCTTAAACAAGCGCTCAATGCCCTCACCTTCCACTACATATGCTTCATTATCACGAGAGATCGTAAATTCATTGTCCACTTTCTTCTCTAAGCGGTATACCTTGCGCTCTTCAACATCCGCAAGATCTTCGATCAGCGGCATCTCAGGAATCGTCTCAAGTAAATCAGCTACCTTGTATAGAAGCTCCTGAACACCATCTTTGGTTACGGCGGAAATCGGGAAGATTTCGTACTGCTTGCCTGTCTCAGCTAGCTTCTGCTTAAACACAGCCAAATGCTCTGCCGCTTCAGGTACATCCATTTTATTCGCCGCAATAAATTGTGGACGATCTTCAAGTTTCACATTGTATAGCTTCATTTCTTCATTAATTTTAAGCCAATCATCGAATGGATCTCTTCCTTCGCTGGCCGACATATCAATGACATGAATAATTGCACGGGTACGCTCGACATGACGCAAGAACTCATGCCCAAGACCCACACCCTGATGCGCGCCTTCGATTAGCCCTGGCAAATCCGCCATTACGAATGATCTGCCATCGCCTACATCAACAACGCCCAGATTTGGGGTAATTGTTGTAAAGTGATAAGCGCCAATCTTCGGTCTTGCACCCGATACAACGGAAAGAATTGTGGATTTACCCACGCTTGGGAAACCAACAAGTCCTATATCAGCCATAACTTTTAGTTCTAGTACAACCCAACGCTCAACACCCTCTTCGCCTCTTTCAGCGATTTCAGGAGCAGGATTATTAATGGTAACAAATCTTGTATTACCGCGGCCTCCACGGCCTCCTTTTGCAATAACAACCTGTTGCCCTTGACGAGTCAGATCCGCAATTACTTCATGTGTATCATCATCGACAACGACTGTACCAGGCGGTACGCGAACAATCATATGCTCAGCGCTTGCACCATGCTGCGTTTTATTGCGGCCTTTCTCCCCACGCTGCGCCTTAAAATGCTTCTGATAACGGAAATCGACAAGTGTACGCAAACCTTCATCTACACGAAAAATAACGTCTCCGCCTCTACCGCCATCACCACCTGCAGGTCCACCCTCAGGAACATATTTCTCTCGACGAAATGCAACGAGGCCATCGCCACCGTCGCCGCCTTTCACATAAACCTTCGCTTTATCTACAAACATCTAAACACCTCTATTTACGTCTGAAACGGTAATTTCAATGTAACCGCAACTTCTTCTTGAGCAAAAATTAATTCCTCGGCGGCCATATCCATTTGTCCTGTTAGCAGCATATTTTGAATTGTCCGTTCCAATAATTCGCGCTTATAAGCTCCTCGAAATACAAAATCCAGCAATAAAGCATCCTCTTCTGGAACAAATTGAAGAGAAAGTACATGTTCTAGATCAGACTCTTCAGGATAAGCTACAGCAGCCTGAAACATCTCAATCATACCACGTGTTGCTGAAGTAATGTAGTCTGGCATAATTGGCAGTTCAGCAAGATTAATTTCCTCATCCATCTCCACTTCTAAATCCATTCCACATGAACCGCATCGAAATGTGAGCAAATATACGATAAGCGCTGGAATTCCTAGCTTTGACAAATAGCTTTCCTGCAATACATTATCTCTTATTTTCTCCATAGCTGACTGTAATTTATCATACTTCTTCAATTGAATATAACCAAACAATATTTGCATATCATTCATCAGATCATGCCGCATTCGACCAGCAATTTGGAGCAGGGACAGATCGTTCTTCTCAAGCTGCGCTGCAAGCTTTGCGCTTTGCTCCATTTGTAATTTACGTTTATATTGGCCAATTCCAACATAACCACAAACAATTGCTAGTAGAATAAGGATTACTCTAATACTTATATGTATTGAGTTAATAACGGATAATAAGGCTGTAACAATCGAGAGTATAAACCAAATATTCCTGCTTGTCCAATGGTACATCTGAATTCCCCTCGCTATGTTCATATCGACACCTGAATGGATATCCTTCATCATTATATCATCCAAATGGAAATATGCACCAAAATTATTCGTTTTTTATCAATTTCCAGCAAATAACGATAAGTTTTTAGCAGAAGTAAAATTCAATAATATTAAAAAAAGCCTTGACGAAATGAATCGCCAAGGCTTTGGGTTCTGTATTAAGCTTCTACAGAAGCAGCAACAGGAGCTTCTGTCACAGGGTATACGCTCGCTTTTTTGCGATCGCGTCCCCAACGTTCGAACTTAACTACGCCTTCAACAAGCGCGAACAATGTATCATCTTTACCGATACCTACATTGTTGCCTGGGTGAATTTTTGTACCGCGTTGACGAACAAGAATGCTACCTGCAGTAACCGTTTGGCCGTCAGCACGTTTCACGCCAAGACGCTTGGAGATGGAGTCACGACCGTTCTTCGTGGAACCTACACCCTTCTTGGATGCGAATAACTGAAGATCTAATCTCAACATAGATGTCAACCTCCTTCTTAATAAGTTGTTGTAACTTGTATATGCTCACCATATGATTCTTCAATCGAGTTCAACATAACAACCATACTTTCGAGCAGCAGTTGGACTTGCTCAGCTACAGAAGATGAAAGATCAGAAGGTATAATTACCTTGAGCATTCCACTCTGCATCTTTACTTGCGGGACTACACCAGTTAATGCCTCAATCGAATTAACTGTACCAACTGTAATAGCTGATACCGCAGAGCAAACAATATCCTTGCCTGGCTCATCATAGAACGCATGGCCTGTTACTTGATAAGAAGTAATGAATTTATTATCTCGGCTTAGACGCTTTACTTTGACCTTGATCATAGTAAAAACCTCTTACGCTTGGATTTTTTCGATTACTACTTTAGTGTACGGTTGACGGTGACCTTGCTTACGGCGATAGTTTTTCTTCGCTTTGTATTTGAATACAGTGATTTTGCTATCTTTACCGTGCTTCTCCACTTTCGCGGATACAGCAGCACCAGAAACAACCGGGGAACCAAGAACTAGTCCGTTCTCTTTGGATACAGCTAGGACACGGTCAAAAGTTACCGTTTCGCCTTCGCCACCAACTAATTTCTCAACATACAACACATCGCCCTCTTGAACTTTGTATTGTTTGCCGCCAGTTTCAATAATTGCGTACATTCGTTGCACCTCCTTCATGTCTCAGACTCGCCATTGTCCAGGTGACGATTGCTCGTACTTTAACCCGACATGTGCGGTTACAGCATGTTTCGCAACACACCAAATCATGATACCACACTATAAACAATAATACAATATCCTTTATTCAATCCAAACCGCTGTACCACTTGCGACGCACATCATCATGCCATCACGAACCATTTCATAGTCTAGATCGATCCCAACTACAGCATTGGCTCCTAAACTATGAGCTTGTGATTCCATTTCATGCAAAGCAATGTTCTTAGCTTCAGATAATTTACTCTCATAAGCCCCGCTTCTACCGCCAATAATATCAGTAATCGAAGCGACAAAGTCACGGACTATATTAGCTCCCATAATGGTTTCGCCTGTTACAATTCCATAATAAGCAGTGATGCGTTTACCTTCAACTGAATTAGTTGTTGTCAATATCATTCCATCATCCCCTATTCCTTATTTAGGTTTCATCCAAGCAAATAGTTTCTTGTTCTTTACTTACGCTTACGTGTTATCTCTAGCAAACCGAGCTTCGTCCAACCCACAATAATGGTCTTTGAACGATCGCTGAGTACCGCTTGGGTAATTGCATCCAGAATAGCTTGGCTATTCTTCTCTTCACTCATATCGATAAAATCGACAATAATCATACCTCGAATATTCCGCAGGCGAAGTAATCTGGCAATTTCGGTTACTGCTTCCATATTCGTATGGAACACTGTCTCTTCCAAATGTGTGGAGCCAGTAAATCTACCCGTATTCACATCGATCACCGTCAACGCTTCAGTAGGATCAACTACTAGATAGCCGCCGCTTGGCAGCCATATCTTACGCCGGAACAAACGATTAAGCTCATCATGAACGCCATATACATCGAAAATCGCTTGTTCACTATTGGAATATAACTTTACTCGTTCTACTAAGCTTGGACTTTGTCTGACAAGCAAATCTTTCATTTCTTTATACACTTGATCATTGTCAATCCATACTTCCTGCACATCATCATCAATCACATCGCGCATAAGTCTAGGAAGCAAATCTAGATCTTGATAAATATGAAGCGGCGCATCTCCAGCTTCCGCCTTCTCTTTTACCGTTCTCCATAACTCTCTTAACTCTCCCAAATCACGCTCAATGGCTTGCTGAGATTGACCTGCTGCAACAGTGCGGATAATGAGCCCTTCTTCATCTGAGCGCAAGCCTTCAGCAATTTCCTTCAGCCGATGTTTATCTGCATCTGATTCTATCTTGCGAGATACCGCTGTATAATCAGCCTCTGGCATATAAACAAGCCATCTGCCGGGTATAGAGAAATGTGTGGTTACTCTGGCGCCTTTCGTACCTTCAGGCTCCTTCACAACTTGAACCATTAATACTTGCCCACGCTTAACAATATCTGCAATAGAAGGCTTCGAACGGGGTTGTTTCTCCATATGAACTGGCAATAAATCATCTATGTATAAGAACGCATTCTTCTCAAGTCCAATATCAACAAAAGCTGCCTGCATCCCAGGCAATACATTAACGACACGCCCGAGGTAAATCGAGCCTACACGCTGCTTATGATCGGAATGCTGGGCATCATATTCGACGAGCCGCTGATTCTCAATTACGACAGCCTGTTGGATGTCTGACCGACATTGTACAACTATTTTTTTCACAAACTCACCCCACAGCTATTTTACATGAAAAGCTCTGAAACTGCACTCCCCGGTTTTTTTTCATGAAAATAAGCCGTTAACAGCCGCTGCTCAGGCAGCACCTTCTGGATGACGCCTTTTTCATTCATGACATAGATTAAATGATACTTCTCGCGCATGAATAATTTTAGGATTTCACCTACCTGACGATGACCATTAACGACAATTGGCTGAGCCAAAGTCCCTGAATGAATGAATTTGCCGCCTCTCTCAATCCGAGCAGATAAGAAACGAATAAAATGGAAAGGTGAATTTCGTAAAGCATACCAATTGGAATAAAATAGGAATAAACTCACAACTATCATGCTAAGCTGAGGCCGGCCTTGTCCCATTTGCCAAACAACTGTGCCAATCACAAGCACACTAACGCTTAGTGATACGATTGCACCATACCAGATAGCCCGATAATATGGAATAAAATAACTCAGCGCCACCTGCATCACCTTACCTCCATCAAGTGGAAGAATGGGCAGCAAATTAAACAAACCGATCATTAAATTAGCTTCTATAAAATAATCCCACCATGCTGGATCAGATACGCCTGAATGTTGGAGTATCCAAGCTATTGCTATCATCCACACATGCTGAAGAGGACCTGCCAGTGCAACGACAAGCTCTTCCCAGGCGGAGACTGTGCCAAGCTCTTCAACCTCTGCCACACCGCCAAACGGCAGAAGCTTAACTTCTTTCAGGCGCCAGCCATACCATTTGATCGCTGCAACATGACCTAGCTCATGAACGAGGACAATGCCAAACAAAGTCATCGCTTCAACAAAATAATCCGTTAGCAAAGATAGAAGAATCATCAGCGTAAATAAAGGATGGATGCGAAATCGAATTCCGAAGCATTTAATCAAATGAGACCACTTCCACCGGGTTCACATAGGTCTTGTCCAATTTAATAGAAAAATAGAGAATTCCCGTCCCCTTATGTTCGTTCTCACTGGCATAGCCGATCGTATCCCCACCCTTGACCCAGTCATTTACGACAACTCTGGACTGCTCAAGCCAACCATAGGTTGAACTGACCCCATTCGGATGCTTAATCACGATTGTTAGGCCTGTTTCTTCTGTTGTATCAACAAATACGACCTGTCCTTCATCAAATGATGAAACAGGAGCTTTCGTTGTGGTCTGCAGAAGGACGCCTGTTTTGCTTTGATCAAATGGAATGGTGACATAGCCCTGCAATGGTGCAAAGAAAGTACGTTTATTGCCCGTGCTTGCTTTCATCGTATTGTCCCCATGCTCTGCGGAATCAAATGCAGGTAGAAAAGACGGTGTATCGCCAAATGTATCTTTAAACCAAGAAGCAACGGAATCAAATTCAAGCGGAGTCGTTAAGGCATTAATCACGTAATTCTTGCCCTTATCTGCATAAGGATGCTGAATTTGAAATAATCCCCATACGAGAGCAAACAGGATGAGACAAATAGCTCCCCTAATCCAAAATCGACGCAGCTTGGGATGTTCATTCCAATCGTCCGGATCTTCATCTGTCGACTCGAATATGCCTTTTTTATATTTTTGTTTCCATACATATTCAGGATCTTGCAGCCTTGGGTCTGTTGCGATAAGCAGACTAGGCTCAATAATAGGACCTGACCGTTCCAATTCAGGAGAAGGCTTCTCAGGTATTGGATTGTCTGTGACTGTATACGGATTTTCCATGACATGAGTTGGACGATCATGCAGATCATGATCTGGCTCATGAATAGGCGTGATGAAGAAATCTACTTGTTTCGATTGCTCTCGCTCATCTCCAAGTAGTTGCTTGATTCGCTCCATGCGGCGCATACGTACATTACGTTTGACTTCCATCTCGATTCCTCCCACTTGTCTGGACAACCTTCATATAACAATCTATGAGAGGAATAGAGAAAATAGTCGTGACTGTCATGACTTGCGTTTATTTCATTTTGTTAAGCGCGTCTCGCAAAGCATCACCTAATCCTGAGGTAAGTGACGTATTGTCACTATATTGTTTAATTAATTTCGCCTGCTGATGTTTATTTACACGTTTGCTGCCGCTTTGCTCCTCCAGCTTCTCTACTATATTACATAGTCGGCACTGTGCATATTTGCCCGCTTTACCTGTATGCAGCTCCATTTTCTTATGACAAACAGGACAACGCTTATTGATTCGCTGTGGCTCGGCATTGCGCTTATAATTGCATTCGCGATTCGAACAAACAAGCAATTTACCTCGCTTGCTATTACGTTCCATCAACTGTTGATTGCATTCGGGACATCTGGAATGAGTTAGATTATGCGGTTTATAGACGATGTCGCTTACTTTGACTTCACGAACTAGCTTCTCTGCTTGTTCACGAATCCCGCTGATAAACTTCGCTCTATTGCCAGCTCCACGTGCAATTCGTTCCAACTCCCGCTCCCACTCTGCAGTAAGCTCTGGCGAGCGTAATTCGCTTGCGACAAGCTCGATAAGCTGTTTGCCTTTACCAGTAGGAATGAGAGATTTCCCATGACGTTCGATGGTTTCAGAGTGAATCAGCTTCTCGATAATATCCGCACGAGTCGCAGGTGTACCTAGATTATGCTTTTCCATCTGGGATAGTAATGAAGCTTCATTATAGCGACTTGGTGGTTTGGTCGCTTGCTCCCTTGCTTGGCAGTTTCTAATTATTAATTGCTGCCCTTCTTTGAGATCCGGCAGTAGCTGACGAGAACTGGAACGATCATCATGATCCGTCTCTTCATCATCGGTTAGATCAAACGTATTCCCATATACCTCTTTCCAGCCCGCATCCTTCTGAACTCTACCTTTGGCATAAAATTTCTCCCCGCCTGATTCCAGCGTAAGGCTCGTTTCGTCATAACGGTAGACAGGATAAAATAATGCGATAAAACGTTTGACAATCAAATCATATAGTCTGCGTTCATCCGAGCTAAGTGCACTCAAGTCCACAAATTGCTCAGTCGGAATAATCGCATGATGATCCGTTACCTTGCTGTCATCAACAATTCTTTTGGTAATAGGCAAAGGTTTGCGCAATAACGGTCTAGCTAGTACTGCATATGGACCTACAGCAACGCTCTCCAATCTGCTGCTGAACGTAGCTGCCATATCCGATGTGAGATAACGGGAATCTGTTCGCGGATAAGTAACCAGCTTATGCTGTTCATACAACTTCTGGAGCACATTCGAAGTCTGCTTAGCGGAGAAGCCCAACCGATTATTAGCATCTCTCTGAAGTTCTGTCAGATCATAAGCTAGCGGCTGCGGTTCTATTTTCTCTGTCGTCGTCTGTTTTATTAGCTTCGCGCTTGAACCTTTTACTTTACTCACAATAGCATCAGCTTGATCTTTGGCGAACAGCCTGCCATCCTGCGAATCTCCGCCACGCCATCTGGCTTGGAATCCATCCAAATTAGCAGTTACTGTCCAAAATGGAACGGGACGGAATTTCTCGATTTCACGCTCTCTTTCCATCATCGTCGCAAGCGTAGGCGTCTGTACGCGACCTGCAGACAATTGTGCATCATATTTGCATGTGAGTGCACGTGTCACGTTTAAACCGATAAGCCAATCTGCTTCTGCGCGACATACAGCTGATGCATACAAATTATCGTAGTCTTTGCCTGGGCGAAGGTGAGCAAAGCCATCACGAATCGCCTTATCTGTCTGAGAAGAAATCCATAATCGCCTAAAAGGCTTGCGCCAATGCACCATCTCCATAATCCATCTTGCGACAAGCTCACCTTCACGTCCAGCATCTGTAGCGACGATCAGCTCCTTCAGATCATTGCGTTTGCATAACTGAGCAATTGCTTTATATTGATGCGAGGTTTCACGCATAATTTTCAATTTCATCGTAGAAGGGAGCAGCGGTAAGTCCTCCAGCTTCCATGTTTTATACTTTGGATCATAGTCTTCCGGTTCTGATAACTCAACCAAATGCCCGAGTGCCCATGTGACGATATACGCTGGACCTTCGATATAACTCTTATGCTTCTCTTTACAACCTAGTACACGCGCAATTTCTTTGGCCACGCTCGGCTTTTCACATAATACAAGTGATTTCATAATTTCTCCCTATCGTAAATGATCTTATTTATCAATCAAACCTGTAAGTTGATTATACACTAGAATCTCTTTCATCATAACTTTAGCGGCAAAGCATAACGATCGCTGCGGCTACGAAAATAAAAAACTACTCCCTACAGCAATCTGCTTCAGGAGTAGTTAGTCCTAGAATTTAGATATCGTTATGATTGGGTCTGCCAACTGATCATCCGTTCTTCCAGATACACTAATGCCGTCTCATTCTTTTTCTTCGTGTCATCATACCATGCTTGAACATCCTTTAACTTCTGCCTGCGATCCTTCGCCATCCTCAGTATTTCTTGCGGATTCGGCCCACCTGTTAGAGAACGCAATTGGACAAAATGCACGGGATCAAGCGCCTGCTCCAATTGAGCCTGGTTCAACGTCACATCTCTACCTAGAATACGCTGTGATTGTTCATTTATCATCTCCAGCGTAATATCCTTGACAGTGCCGCCCATCTCTAAAGTCTTCCGAACAACAGAGCTGACGATATGATGAGACTGTCTAAAATAAATACCTTCCGTGCGTACAAGTGTATCTGCAAGTTCGGTTACCGTGGCAAAGCTCTCCTGCGCTCTGCCCAACAGCACCTCTTTGTTTACTTCCATCGTGCCAATTACGTTACCTAGGAGTCGGCAGATTTGCTCCAAGAGAGCAAGCGATTTCCAAGCATATGGCTGCATATCATCTTCGGTATCCACAATATCGCCAAATGGTGTATTATGCAGCATGGAAATAACCGTCTGCGTATTGCCTACACAGCTGGATAGCAATGAGCGTATATGCTCCACGGAAACGGGATTACGTTTTTGCGGCATGATTGACGACACCTGCACATAAGCTGCTGACAGCTTAATCGCTCCAAATTCCTGCGTACACCAGAGCAATAAATCCTGTGACATGCGACCAAGATTAAGTGCTGTCAGTTGAACCGCTGCTGCGACTTCACTCACATAGTCCGCACCTGCAATTGCATCATAGGAATTCTCAATCATTTCATCAAAAGCTAGCAAACGCATCATTTCTTCGCGATCAATTGCAAACCCCGTTGTCGTAAGTGCTGCTGAGCCCATACTGCTACGGTTGCAGTTGCGATAAGCATTCACCAATCGGCGCAGATCACGTCCTAGCATATCAACGGCTGCCATCAAATAGTGAGCTAAAGTTGTTGGTTGTGCTTGCTGCGTATGGGTATATCCGATCATCACCGTATCTACATGCTCCACTGCGGTAGCAATCAGGATATCCTGCAAGTACATAGCTGCCTGAATGGCTGATAACAGCTTCTCGCGTAAGGTCATGCGATAAATGGCGATTCCCATATCGTTGCGACTGCGTGCCAAATGTAGATTACCAGCAAGATCGCCAGCTAATTCTAATAACATGTGCTCAACTTGATAAAATAAATCTTCGAATTCACCTGTATACGTTGCTTTCCGCAGAGCAGGCAGGTCAAGCTTGCCAATAGCATCTGCTAGCACCTGTGCCTGTTCCTCTGTTACTAAATTTTGTTTGACTAGCATGATCAAATGTGCCTTGTTAATTGCCATCATCGGTCCAAGCAACTGCGCTTTCGCCTCATCAAATGCTGGAGATAATACGAGCTCTGCATAGGATTTACCAGGGAAGCTGCTGCCCTCTTGTTCAATAATTAAGTTACGATTATTCACTTTGATTCCCCCATTTCATTGATGCGCAGTACTGACGGCTGTCTTACTTACTCTTGCTTGACTAATCATATTAACAAATAAACGAATCGCTCCAGGTACCAAATGTGGAATCTCTCTATACCACACAAGAGAGCTATAAGAGTAAACCCCTTTTCCATATTCAGCAGTCAAAAAGATACCTGTAAATTCCTCTTCACCTGGATCCCCAGTGGAAATAAGCTCTGTATATTCAGTACCCCATGAGCATGGAATATAGGCTGAGCGCTCCTGAATCCAGCCCTTCCAATCTTCATCCGTAATCAGGTTCGGATAATGGAACATCGAATGCGCTGGAGCAAGTACCGTTACCTGCGAATTCTCATCGGTCACTCGCCATTTGAGGAATGGCTTGCCAATCTCAATCGGATATGGCGCAAGCTCTGGCTGCCAATTATCTTCTGGCTTATGGTACTGAACAACAAGATTGCCGCCATTATGTACATATTGCAGCAGCCTTTGGTTACATGAAGTCAGTTCAGGTCGAATCGCATAAGCTCTTATTCCTAACACAATGGCATCGTATACACTTAAGTCTCCGAATTCAATATCTTTAGGCTCCAGTCGAGTAACGTTCAGACCGACCAAGCTTAAATAGTGATCGATATTATCGAATCCGCTTGAAATATAGCCAATCTGCAATTGCTCTGGCAATCGCAAATCAAATGCCTCAATCTTCAATTGCTCACTACGAATATAGTACGTTTTGCCGATATGCGGGTATTGAATCACTTGTGCTCGTTCACTGCAAGTAAACTGTGAATCTTCTACAACAGCGGAAATCGCATAGTGACCATTACGTACCTTAGCTGTTGGTTGTACCCTAAACGATACGGTCAGCGTTTCTCCTTTAAAACCAAATTCTAGCTCTTGATGATCAGGCTGTGCGGTCCATCCGTCTGGTAGCTGCAAATGTATGTTAGCGCCCGCAGCACCCGATTTGTAGTTGCGTATCGTCGCTTTAACCGGAATGCATTCAGGTAAACTCACGGTGTTGAGTACAACTGCTTCTGGACTCATACAAATTGAATACGCTGGTAGTATCGCTACCGTCTGCGCAGGATGCATCACCACTTGACTTGTGACATGATAAGCCACATACTCAGCAACACCACTAAAAATCGGATCATGGTAAGGATGAAAATTTGCTGCGTCAATCGGAACCTCTACCTCATACTGTACAGATACCGTCTCGTTATATCCCAACCTGCTGAATTTCGTTTCACCTAAAGGCTTATTCACCCAACCTTGTGGTAATCTAAGCTTTAGACTTAGATCACTCAAAGGCATCATCCCACCATTAAATGCTGTAAGGGTTACCCTCGTTGTCTGCCCAGGAACAAGTTCTGCGGATTCGGGTCTGATTTTAGCAATAAAGGATAACGCTTCTGAACATAGTAAATTAAGCTGATCCTCCTTAACCCGCAAGCGATGGGTTAAATCAGCCTTCGTTTCATCATCTAAATCTGATCTGGCAATATCACTAATCGTATTGGAAACGTCAATCCTCATTCGCTGTGCTTCAAGGGCAACCTGCGAAAATCTAGGGAATGATGAGACGATATGTTGGACATCCGAGTGCAGGGCATACAAATCAGTAATGACCCGCTTATCCCCCTGCTTCATCTCTACTTCTTTGGCGAGATCATCGAACGTAAACGCAATACCATCAAAAAAATCCCGCTCCTGTTTCTGAACAGGGACGATAGATCGTACTAATTCATAATAGCTGCTGATCGGACCTTCATCGATGTGTGAACCCATTCCTTGCGTCTTATGCATAAAACGGGACTGTTCCCCCATTTGTACATACGAAGCCCCATAAATTTCATTGAATTCGCCTGTCGGCACGAATACATGATAGGCATCCTCGCCTGCAGGCACATACATTTTCTTAATTTGCCAAGGTCTAATCCCCGCTTCTGCATGCTCAGGAAACACATCACTATTCGCTGCATCATCAAATGCTCGAATCGTTAAAATCGTCATCGCACGGTGATGACCATGTGTCGTCACATCATTCTGAAACGCATTGAACACTACATCCGGACGCATAGTTCGGATATTCCGAATCAGTCTCTCGTAAGCTAATGATTCTCCCCATTTACCAAAAGTCTCGTCTGCGCATTTGGAAAATCCAAAATCATAAATAGGATCATGAATCTGCTCGCTCAGCAAACAAAGCGTAACATTCATCATTTTGGAGGCTTCTTCTAATTCTCGGGTGCGAATCACACCAAGTGCATCACCCAGTTCGCTGCCAAGCTCATTTTGCCCGCCCTCACCTCTAGTAGCAATCAAACTGATAGTATGAACACCCTTGCCAAGCGAATAATAAGCCAGTGTATCACTATGCTCATCATCAGGATGCGCACCCGTGTTCATAATGCTTGCAACTGTAGTAAGAGGATGTATAGATTTCCAGAGCTGTACGATCCCATACACTCGTTTGCTTGATTTCGTAGAAAACTGAGCTGCCAAGCTTGCTTCATCCAGGCATTTATCTGAAGCGATTAGGGGGTCTCCCCCCTTACTTCGAATGATCATCATGTCCTCATTCCTATCCGTAGCTGGTTTATACTGTCATATTAGCGCGATCACCAGTTATTTTTTGTGTGATGGCTAATACGAGGATAATGGTTAAAATTTGCAGAACCCCATAGGCACAAGCAGTACCAAAATCAAAGGAATACATTTTTTGGTAGATAGCTACTGAAATAGGCATTGTTTTCGTTGTAAATAGGAGAATAGAAGCTACAAACTCGCCAATTCCTTGTACAAAAGCAAGCAGCGCTCCTGCCACGATACCGCCTAACGCCATTGGAAATACAACTCTCCTAAAGCTATACCACCAGGAAGCTCCTAAATTACGAGCCGCTTCCTCAATAGATACGTCCATCTGCAGTAAAGTAGCAGAAGTGGAACGAAATACGAGTGGCAAATGACGAACAAAATAAGCGAGTGGTATGATCCAGGCGGTACCTACTAAAATTTGACCAAAGCTGAATACCGATTTCACGTTGAATGCAGCAATTAAATTAACCGCAACAACCGTCCCTGGCAAAGCCCATGGAATCATAATTAACGTTTCTAGCAGAAACTTGCCCTTAAACTTCAACCGTACCATACAATATGCTGCTGCAACGCCAAATGCGAGAACACCAAGCGTAGCAATTCCGCTCATTCTAAGAGAGTTTACGATTGGTTTCCAAGTCTTGCTATTCGTAAACAAATCGATATAATAATCCAATGTATATTTTGGCGGAAGAATTTGAACAGTCCATGTGCCATCCACTGAGAAGGAGATTAGTACGATGACGAGAATCGGCAACGTAAGAATGAGCACACCTAGGAATGAGCAAATAATGGCTAGATATTTAATAAATGTATTCTTAACTTCGGAGCGATGAACGCTTACACCCTTGCTCATATTCATATAACTTCGTCTGCCCTGATACCAACGCATAACAATTAAGAAAAGAATCGATACGATGGATAAAATGGTAGATTGCGCAGCAGCCATATCAAGGCTACCATTTGTTCTGGACAAATAAATCTGCATCGTCATCGTTCGTTGAATACCGAATATTAGCGGTGCCGTGTAGGATGCCATCGAAATCATGAAGACAAGTAGCGAAGAAGCTACCATAGCTGGTGTCAGCATTGGCAGGATGACCCGACGCCATACATATAAACGGCCCGCTCCAAGACTTGCGGCTGCTTCTTCAAGTGAAGGATCAAGCCCCTTGATTGCGGCTGATGCTGTCATATAGAAATAGGTGTACATCGTAAAGGTATGTACAACAACGACTCCCCAAATCCCTTTGAGCGAGAACGGAACTTGCTCCAAATGGAATAACGCCTTAAGCGCTCTTGGAATGATCCCGCTTTCTCCATAAAGAAAAGAGAAGGATAATACGCCAATGAGCGGTGGCAATGCCAGCGGTACAAGCACGAGGATCGATAATATTTTTCTGCCAGGAAAATGATAGCGCTCTAGCAAAAAAGCCATCGTAACTCCAACAATTCCACTCGATATTACACTTAGAATAGAAATATAAACACTATTCCATAACGCCTCAAGATTCGATGAGTGAGAAGGATCAAAGAATTGCTTATAATTCGCTAGACTGAATGTCCCATCTGTTTTAAAGCTCTCCGCAAATGTCTGATAGAAGGGATAAACGACATATCCTAGTAAAATTAAAAACAGTGGAGCTACCAATAAATAGACAAAATAAGGTGACGACTGCAAAGACGATTTACGCTTTACTGGCTGCACCCCTTGAAGCTCAATTTTCATATTGGATACCTCAATCTGTAAAATAGACGCTTTCCTTTGGAATAAAGAAGCTGATCTCTTCATCACGCTGTCGCAATCTATGTCCTTGATTAATGAACATTGCTCTTAGCTGCAATCCGCCAATATCGGTTACATAATTGACACTCATGCCTGTAAATTCAGAGACGACTACCTTCCCTGCAACATCTAACCCTTCTTCATTCGCATTGCTAGATTCTCGAATCCATTCCGGCCGAATGGAGATCGCTATTTCAGATCCAACCTCAAATTTGCATATCGGTGATGAATTGTGTGCATTGCCGCAAATCACGATCTCAGGTGTTAAACGAACATAGACATCATTGCCCTCTATGCGCTCAATGATCCCGCTCCATAGATTGGTCTCCCCGATAAAAGTACTGACAAAGCGATTGACAGGTCGATTGTAGATTTCTTCCGGCGATCCAATCTGCTGAACAACTCCGCCTTGCATAACCATAATGCGATCTGACATCGCCATTGCCTCTGCTTGGTCATGCGTAACGTATATCGTCGTTATCCCAAGCTCCATCTGAAGCTTCTTTATTTCTAATCTCGTTTCTTCGCGCAGCTTAGCGTCAAGATTAGACAAAGGCTCATCAAGCAGCAGAATATTCGGCTCTATAACTAATGCTCTCGCTAATGCGACACGCTGCTGCTGCCCTCCTGATAATTGATCGATTCGCCTGCTTGCATACGCATCCAAATGTACTTGTTTAAGAGCATCCGTTACCCTCTGCTTAATTTCATCCTTCGTTTTCTTGCGTACCTTAAGTCCAAATGCAACATTCTCAAACACCGTCATATGCGGGAATAGTGCATAGTTCTGAAATACCATGCCCGTATTTCGTTTATTAGGAGGTAAATACGTTACATTCTCGTCACCGAACAGGATATTGCCTTCTGTCGGATAATAGAACCCAGCGATCATTCGCAGTGTCGTTGTTTTGCCACATCCACTCGGCCCGAGCAACGTAAAGAATTCTCCAGGTTTAATTGATACATCTACATCCGAAACACCATGTGCTTGACCAAATTGTTTACTAATGTGTTCAAGTGTAACTTGGATCATAGCGGCCTCCTCCGAGATTCACATCGTTGTTATGTTATACTTCAGGCGGAGTTCTGCTAGCAACTCCGCCTGAAAATTCAGAACATTTTATTTACTTCCTTTGCCTTTGATGTTCTGATCCCAGTAGCCCATCCATTCTTTCTCTTTATCAGCCATTACTTTCCAATCAATGTCAAGTGGTTTAAGGTCCAAACCATTTAGCCATGCCGGAAGTTTATCCTTGCTAATATCAGAGCGTGTCGGAATTTGGAACAGCTTCTCAGCCATCTCAGCACGAATATCTGGATCGAACAAGAAGTCATAGAATTTAGCAGCTGCATCCTTGTTAGGCGCGCCTTTGATAAGGCCTACACCATCAACAAGAATAGGAGCACCGCTCTTCGGATATACAAAATCAAACGGACGTTTCTTCAATTCTTTTTGCAGCATAACGTCTTGGAGATTCCATAAGGTGAAAGCACCCTCTTGACGCTCAATCTTCAATTGCATTTGCGTTGGATCCGCTGCATATTCCTTCGTATTTGCATCAAGCTTCTTTAAGAAATCATAACCTTTTTGTGGATCTGCTGCACCTTGACGGAAGATCATTGCGGAATAAATAGTTCTCATCGTACCAGATGCAAGTACGTCGCGAATAACGATTTTGCCTTTATACTTCGGATCGATAATATCGTCCCAATCTTGCGGTGCATCTGCTTTATTCTTATACACATCGCTGTTATACATAATAACTTCTGGCAACAGCATTTCACCGTACCAACGATCTTGCGCATCCTTATACAATGCAGGAACTTGATCGCCGCCACTAGGCTTATAGGTATCTAGCAATCCTTCATCGGCAGCTGTCATTAAGGCAGATTGTGTTCCACCCCACCAGAAATCACCTTGTGGATTCGCTTTCTCTCCGCGAACACGCTCAAGAATTTGTTGAGCACCCATCTCTAGCGTTTCAACCTCTATGTTCGGGTACTTCGCATTGAATTTTGGTAGAACGACGTCGAATACGTTCTTGTCTCTACCAGTGTAAATAACTAATTTCTGCTTCGCGTCATTCGGTTTAGGTGTCTCTGCTGATTTTGGTGCGTCTGTTGCAGTGCTTGATCCCCCACCACTGCTGCATGCTGTAATGATCATCACAAGGGCTAGCATAACCATTGCATAAACTGAGTATTTCTTTGTGCGTACCACTTAAGTCCCCCCTCAAATTAAGCCTAGTATTCTGTTAGGTAATTTTTACCTTGGAGAAAATTGTATATTAGAAAAAAAAAGCTGTCAATGCTTGGATTGGCAGCACATATTTAGTACAATATAGTTATTTGATCGCAATTTTATACTAAGGGACACTAGGATATATGAAGGAGTCAAGACACGATGACAACTATACCCGATCAACAAATATTTCTTCATCTGCTGCAAAATGAATTCAAGCTTGCAACTGGCTGCACTGATCCAGCCGCAATTGCTTCAACCGTAGCTAGAGCTGCCGAACAATTACCTAGCAGACAACTAGATGATGTTGCCAGCATTGAAATTGAGCTCAGTCCTAATATTCTAAAGAACGGCTACAATGTAGACATTCCTGGCACTTCCGCAAGAGGCATTCCGCTTGCCGTTGCTTTAGGTTATGTCATGGGGGATTCCTCAGTAGGATTTGAAATTTTCCAAGGCTTAAAGGAAGAGCATGTCGTCCTTGCAGAACAGCTTGTTGCTGCCAAGAAAATTACCATTAAGCAAAAAGCGGAAGGTACAGAATTATCCATATACTGTATCCTTACATCGACTAAGGGAGATCATGTAGAAGTTCTGGTTAAGCAGGATTATTTTAATACGCAGCATATTAAACTAAATGGTCAAACTATTTATAATAATGAAGGAAATCCAAAATCCAAAGTCGCAGATAAAGGCTACTCTCTCAAAGACCTCAAAGCTTTCATCGAGCAGACGCCCATTGAAGACCTAGCGTTCGTCGCTGATGGTATCCGCACGAATATCGCATTTCTTGAAGAAGGTTTACAGAATCCTAGAGGACTTAAGATCGGAAAAATTCTTACAAGTGCTTACGAAGGTCAGATCGATTCCAAAGCTATCTCCGATATCAGCATGAGAATCAAAATGCTGACATCAGCGGCAGTTGATTCCCGCATGGGAGGATCACCTCTAGCTGTTATGTCTAGTGGGGGCAGCGGAAACCTGGGACTAGGCGGAACAATCCCGATTGTGGTCGTATGCGAGCATTATCAATTTACCGATGAACAACGGATTCGCGCTGTAGCTCTGGCAAACTTAGTTCATATCTATATGAAGCAAATGATTGGCAGATTAACAGCAGTATGCGGCGGCGTGCTTGTTGGAATGGGAACTGCGGCTGCAATTGTGTGGCTGCATGGTGGAACGATTCAGCAGATGGAAGGCGCAATCAACAATATTGCAGCTAACATCACAGGTATGATCTGTGATGGTGCGAATTACGGCTGCTCTTTTAAAGTAAGTACAGCACAAGTGGAAGCTTACTTTGCTGCCGTCCTGGCACTTCAGAATTGCATGGCAACTTCAACTGAGGGAATTGTCGGTGCCGATAACAAACAGACGCTATCCAATATCGCGAACATTTTCAAAGAAATGAGCAAAATGGACCCTGTCGTCCTTCAAATGATTCCAAACTAAGTTTTACAAAAAAGTGGCTCCTGATAAAATCAGAAGCCACTTTTTCTTAAGAGTCCCTTGTTACAGCTCAGGGCTCTTTCCTATATTATTCACCTTGTTCATATGCAGATAATTTGTCCTGATGCAGTCGAACACTCATCACGAGTCCCATCGAAACCATGTTGATTAAGAGTGAGGTTCCGCCATAAGAGATGAATGGCAATGTGATACCCGTAATGGGCATAAGCCCGATCAACATACCGACATTCTGAAAAATTTGCAATACGAACATCGAAACGATTCCAATAATAATGTATGATCCGCTAAGCTGAGTACTCTGAATTGCAGTCAGGATCATCCGATAAATAAGCACAAAGTACAGTAGCAGCAGTATGGCGCTTCCACGAAAACCAAATTCTTCGCCCACTACAGCAAAGATCGCATCGGTATAAGCAAGCGGAATGCGCCTGTCGTGAACCATATCACCTTGCAAATATCCCTGACCTGTAAGTCCACCCGAACCGATCGCTGTCATCGAATTGACCTTTTGATAGCTCCAGTCCTTGTTAACCGTCTCGGGATACAAGAAAGAATCAAGCCGTACTACCCAGTGTGCAAAGTTATGATTACTCAGATACTGGACAATTTGATCATGATACGAGTCGTAGAGATAATATCCACCAAACGCGACGACACCGATAATCACGAGACCAATAAGCACATGCGTATATTTAATATTTCCAATCCAATACATGCCGATGAGAATGATCAAGTAAATCGCCGCATTTCCCATGTCAGGGAACTTCATTACCATTAGGAATGGTACAAGTACGATTAGCCCAATCGGCAGAACATCTTGAACAAAAGTGAGCTGTTCTCCTTTTCTCTTGCTTAGCAGCGCAGCTATTACAATAATTAGAATAAGCTTCATCAGCTCGGCAGGTTGAAACTGGATACTCCCAAACTCAAACCAGCCTTTTGCACCTTTAATTTCTTTACTAAAGAAAAAGACACCAATTAGCGAAGCTATTCCAACACCATAAATATAATACCAATATTTTAACAATATTCGATAGTCAAAAAATGATGTTGCTATAAATCCAGCTAACCCAACTCCTATTACTGCTAAGCTCTTTTTGATCGAGATATTAATCGTTATATCATCAATTGTTGCGCTATACACAAGCAATAACGACATCACCATAAATCCGATCAACGTAACCACGATGTAAGGATCAAATTGTTTTATTTTACGAAGCAAAGCACATTCCTCATCCTATCCCGAGCAGTTTCTTCATTTTGCTAAACATTCCAGGCTTAGTTTGATCAAGCGGACTAAGTGGTACAGAATCCCCTAAGATACGCCTAGCGATGTTTCGATAAGCGATTGAAGCTCGTGATGTATCGCTCATCACAGTTGGCTCCCCAGAGTTCGCAGCTTTAATCACATGTTCATCATCAGGAACAATTCCTAGCAAATCGATGGCAAGAATAGAGCAAATCTCGTCAACTTCGAGCATCTCACCCTTTTTAACCATGTTAGGACGAATTCGATTAATAATTAGTTTAGGTGATTTGATATTGGCTTGCTCCAATAATCCTATGACGCGATCCGCATCACGGGTTGAAGTAAGCTCAGGCGTCGTAACAACAATGGCATGGTCAGCACCTGCTATTGCATTGCGAAATCCTTGCTCAATCCCGGCTGGGCAATCGATAATGACATAATCAAAATCAGCTTTGAGTTCATCTACAATTCGTTTAACCTCTTCAGGCTCAATACTGTTTTTGTCTGCAGTCTGAGCTGCGGGCAGCATATAAAGCTCATTAAATCGTTTGTCGCGAACAAGCGCTTGATTCAAACGACAACGTTCTTTGGCTACATCGAGGATATTATAGATAATCCGATTCTCTAGTCCCATTACGACATCCAAGTTTCTAAGCCCAATATCGGTATCTACCATACATACTTTTTTGCCAAGCAGTGCAAGTGCAGATCCGACGTTCGCAGAAGTTGTCGTCTTACCAACACCGCCTTTGCCGGATGTAACCACGATCGCTTCCCCCATGAACGTTCACTCCCTATAAATATATAATTCCCACAAATTTGCTATTTCTAACAGTTATAACGATCATTAGTCTGATGGAAGCAATTGATGTAGATGTTTCATCGTATCGATCTCCATCACACCTTCTTTAATATAAGCAAATTCCATATAACCTTTACTTACACTGTCATCATCAGGTGCTCTGGATAAAACTTCAGCAATTTTGAGCTGCATTGGACTTAAGTAAGACGCAGCGATAATCGCTGTTTCATCCCCTTCACTTCCTGCATGTGCCATTCCTCGTAATGCGCCTAATATATAAATAGACCCTGTGGATACAATGGATCCACCCGGGTTTACATCACCAAGAAACAATAAATCTCCCTTATGCTCAAGAACTTGTCCCGAACGAACGATTCCCTTGATTTGCTTTAAACGACTAGGCGTTTGCGCTGGTTCAGGATCTGCGTCCGATTCAATTGATTGAATGAGCAAGTTGCCCTTCTGCTTGATAATATCTCGAATCTGGTCCTTCTGGAATTCCGTTATATGGCGTCTGCCAAGCTTCACATGAACATGAATAATCGGTCCTGTAAAAAACTGTTCATGCGTTTTCTCCAATATATAATTAAGCTCACGCAGCAATAACTCATAATTACAGTGGTCATTCAGGTAAAAAACTAATCCATCCTTGATGCCTTTAATCGTAACGTATTGTTTTCTCCTAGCAGTCATTTATTTCCCAACCTCCCACTCTATACATTTCTGCTTATAAGCAGGATTCTCCTTCTTATCTCGAGGAATCCTCCTGAACTTTTTTAAGTGAGATCAGGTTATCAAGCAGCTTGCGGACGGGCAAATAGATTGCTAATGCGACCAGCATGCTGAATAGAGCGCTTGGCAGAATATTATGAGTGAACGCACGTAAATAATCCATATGAGTGACCTTAAATAACAGATAAGTTCCATACATGATAGATTCAAAGAATATATAGCTAAGACCAATTAAGAGCGTAATATTCAGGATAAAATAAGGCTTGCGAGCTTGTAGTAACCCAAGTAAATAAGCTGTAAGCCCCATCGCAAAGGAATGAACCCCTAACATATGGCCATAGAACATGAAGTCCTGTAAAATCCCGAAAATCAAGCCATACATTAACGCCTTATGTCTACCCATATATAAAGCAACATACATAATCAAGACAAATACGATATTAGGGGAAACATGTACATCCGATTGCCAAGAAACAGGTAAGATCCAATTGAACCATGTACTCTGTAAGAAAAACATAAGCAGGCATAAGAGCCAAATGGAATGGCGTTTCATCTCTTACCCCTTTTCTGGCACTTCGACCACAAACACTTCGCGGATTTTATGGAATTGAGCAAATGGTTCGATCATCACTTTATGCGTGATTCCAAAATCACCAACGTCTCGGCTAACGACCTTCCCGATCGGAATACCCTCAGGGAACACCTGACCATAACCAGAAGTAATAATGGTATCACCCACAGCAATCTTATCGTTCTGGTCTACACGCGTCATCACGAGTTGACCTTTCTCATAGCTCTCAATAATTCCATACGATTCATTCTCGCGACCTTGCGCGGTAGCTGCAATTGCTTTGGTTGTATTGTCAGTATCTGTAATATCTGTCAAAAGCTGAACGGTAGAACTGAATGGAGCAACGGTCTGGATTCTGCCAATTAAGCCGTCAATCGTACTAACAGCCATGTTCGGCTTGATGCCATCCTTCTCCCCAAGATTAATCGTAATCGTATTGGTGTAAGCGTCAATCGTATTAGCTGACACGACTTCAGCAATCCGATATCGGTAATCATTCGCTTGCTTCTGATGTTCCGTGAATTTCAAATCTTCCTTCAGACGCTTATTCTGCGCTTCCAAATCATTGAGACGCTGCGTATCTCGAGCATACTGCGTCAATGTCAATTTGAGTGTTTTATTCTCTGTATAAATGACACGCAGCTTGCTTATATCTTCAAAGAAACCCGCTACATAGCCAGCGGGCTTATAAAATAATCTTTGAGTCCAGGAAACCGTATCTCTAACAAATTTTTCAGGCCATGTACCGCCTGCTCTACCACCTAAGGTCAATCCCATCAGAATGAAAAATAGGATCAGAGCAAGCATCAAAAAAATGAGCCTTTTATTCCCCATAAACTTGAACAACAGCAACACCTTCTCAGAATCTGATAAATCCTACCCTTTTTTGTATCTAGCTCCATTGTTCTTGAATAAATCCAAATGATCAAGAGATAGTCCTGTTCCAATCGCAACGCAATCCAGTGCATTCTCCGCAACAATAACAGGCATACCAGTTTCACCAGTAAGCAATTTATCCAAATTACGCAGCATACCACCGCCACCTGTTAACACAATACCACGATCAATGATATCGGCAGCAAGCTCAGGAGGACATTTCTCCAAGGTAACCTTAACTGCTTCAACAATCGAATTGAGTGTATCAGTTAGCGCTTCTGTAATCTCCTCAGATGTTACCGTTAATTCCTTCGGCAGACCGCTGACTAGATCACGTCCACGAATTTCGAATGATTCCGTTTGTTCAAGCGGCAATGCTGAACCAAGCTCCATTTTCAGTGTCTCTGAAGTTCTTTCCCCGATCAATAAGCTGTACGTTTTCTTAATGTATTGCATGATGGCCTCATCCATTTCATCTCCTGCGACACGAATGGAACGGCTTGTCACGATACTTCCTAGTGATATTACTGCTACTTCAGTCGTACCGCCTCCGATGTCTACAACCATGGAGCCTGTTGGTTCCCATACAGGTAAACCTGCGCCAATTGCTGCTGCAAGCGGCTCTTCGATCGTATGCGCCTCTTTGGCACCTGCTTGCTTAGCTGCGTCTGTAACTGCACGCTTCTCTACTGCTGTAATGCCAGATGGCACACATACCATTACATTCGGATTACGTCCGAACATCGATTTCTTCTGGGCTTGACGCAAAAAATAACGCATCATCGCAGCAGTAGTTTCGAAATCTGCAATAACGCCATCCTTCATTGGTCGAATCGCGCGAATATTACCAGGCGTACGCCCAATCATTTTCTTCGCATCATTACCTACGGCCTCAATTGTTTTTGTATCTGTACGCTGAGCAACCACGGATGGTTCTCGCACAATAATACCTTTTCCTTTTTCAAAAACAAGCGTGTTAGCTGTACCTAAATCAATACCTAAATCTTTTCCACCGAACATACGTGGAGCTCCTTCCTGCTATGCAAAAACTTTGTGTTCTGGTGAAGCACAATGCATTCATTATACTTGAAAATGTATCCCAAGGCTAATGTTACATGTATCCTTTTTCCTTCAGGCTAATATAACCGTTATCACCAATAATAATATGATCAAGCACATCGATTCCAATGATCTCGCCCGCTTCTACGAGTCGCTTCGTAATGTCAATATCTTGTGGACTTGGAGTAGGATCGCCGCTCGGATGATTGTGCGCACACACAATAGCAGCAGAATTACGCTTAATTGCCGCTTGAAATACCTCTCGTGGATGCACAATCGAGGCGTTAAGAGACCCAATGGATAATGTCTCTTGTCCAATCACATGATTCTTCGTATTCAAGAATAAACATACAAAATGTTCCTTCGTTAAATATCGAAGATCCTCCGTTAATAGTCTCGTAACATCCTGAGGGGATCGTATAATGACTGCATCGCTTCGGGTGCTTCCCGCTATTCTTCGACCCAGTTCTACACCTGCCTGAATTTGCAAGGCTTTGGCTGCACCAATACCCTTGATCTGCATTAACTGCTCTGTACTCATTTCACCAAGCGCTCTTAAACCGCTAGATTCTGTTAATACCCTGTGAGCGAGTCCAATTGCTGATTCTTCAACAGTGCCTGTTCTTAGAAGTATAGCTAACAGTTCGGCGTTACTAAGTACACCGGAACCGTAGCGGAGCATTCGTTCCCTAGGTCGTTCTTCACTAGGAATATCCTTCAAAGCGATACGAGGCAAGCTCATGAATTCCCCTCTTTCATTCTATTATGGTATCAGGTTTTTTCATTTATTCCTAAAGTTGGGTTATGTTGATTATATCACCTCAAGGCCGAATTCAGCCAACATTTCATTAAGTAAACAAAGTGGAAGACCAACGACTGTGAAATAATCACCATGAATTCGTTCAACGATCGTAGAACCAAGCCCTTGAATCGCATAAGAACCTGCTTTATCTCTTGGTTCGCCTGATTGCACATATTTGTGGATCTGCTCATCAGACAGTGCGCGCATGACCACTTCTGTGCAGCTTGCTTCTACTTTAGACTCGCCGGTTGCTGCGTTCACAATCGCTACTCCTGAGAATACCTGATGTTGTCTACCCTGCAGCTTGGTCAGCATGCTTCTGGCATCCTCATCATGAAGCGGTTTACCGAGTATCTCATCATCACATACAACAATCGTGTCTGCACCAATCACTAAACCTTCCTGATGCTTGTCAGCTACTGCTGTTGCTTTGCGCATTGCAAGCATCATTACGACATCCTTAGGCGATGTACCAGGCTCAAAGGATTCGTCGACATCACTGACATCAATGACATAAGACAAACCTAGCCCACTAAGTAATTCCTTACGGCGAGGCGAGGATGAGGCTAAAATAAGTTGACTCGACATTACAACCTCCGATAAACAAAAAATGCTGCTACGACCCCAAAGATCGCGCATAGATTTAGTTTAACCTCAATAAAGAGATCATATTTGAACACTTGCAAATCCGCTTTGGGCTGCCATGAAATAGGAACTGATTTGGTCAAAAACCAAAGTGCTTTTACTGGAGCGAGTAGCTCACCAAGGATAATACCAACGACTAACCCGATGATCAAAAATAGAATAAAAACGAATGTGTTCTTCTTCATCGCTCGTCCTCGTCCACCTTTCCCAAAATCTACATGCCTATTATACGTGCAACCTATTAGTCTTTCAATGTAAAATAGAATTTAGTCTCTCTAAACAACTAGACGCATGATACATCTTAGAAAGGAGTTGAATCTTTTTGTTTAAAGCTTCACGAACACTGCTAATGGTTATCGCTCTATCATTAGTTAGCAGCTCTTTTGCCTATGCGACGAAAGTAGTTATCGATCCTGGGCACGGAGGCTCAGATTCTGGTGCGATTGGAGTTAACGGTATTCAGGAAAAAGCCATTAACCTTGATGTTTCACTTAAAGTACGCGATTTACTAAATGCTGCAGGCATTGAAACAGCCATGTCTCGTACGGATGATCGTTACATATCCTTAGCTGATCGAATCGCGTTTAGCAACCGTCAAGATGCAGATTTGCTCGTATCCATACATTCCAATTCGCATACAAGCTCATCTGCTAATGGAGGACTCATTCTCTATTATGATAGTAAATATCCACAAGCGAGCTATCCAGCATCATCAGAAATGATTTATTACAGTCCGATCTCCAAGCTATTTGCTCAAACTGTACTTGATGAATATATCGGCACAACGGGCTTGCAAAATAAAGGGCTGATGGAAAGCTCTGTTTATATGGTTCGTAAAGGCACCGTTCCTAGCATTCTGGTTGAAACGGCATTTGTTAGCAATTGGAATGATGCAACTATATTGGCAGACGAATCCAAACGCAAGCAAATCGCGCAGGGAATTGCGAATGGGATCATCAAATATACGCAGATCATTTTCCCTGATACGGTTAATCATTGGGCACGGGAATCCATTCTCGAAATGAATAAGCGTGGCTGGCTAAGCGGCTATCGCAATTATTATCAGCCTAATAATCCATTAACACGTGCGGAATTCATTTCTCTCATGAATCGTGTATTTGATTTTGACAAGCTGGAGTCTATCGGCACTAATGAGTCACATGTATTCCCTGATTTGTCACAGAAGCATTGGGCGTACCAAGATGTGATGAAAGGCGCTAAACTTGGTTTATTGCAAGGATATCCGGATGGAACCATCCGTCCTGATACACCAATTAGCCGGGGAGAAACCGCTTATTTATTCAATCTCCTTATCAAAGCAAGCGATAACAATACGAGAACATCTGATAGATTCTCGGATGTTCCTTCTGATCTATGGAGCGCAGAAGCGATCTACGCTTTGTATGATGCAGGTATTATTAATGGCTATAATCAAAATGAATTTAAGCCGAATTACACCATGCTGCGTTCCGAAATGGCTGTTCTATTAGATCGGTATTTGAAAACACAGAAGTAGAATCGAAGACAAAATAAAGACAACCACCAAAGACTGCTTGTACAATACAAGCTAGCTCAATGGTGGTTTCTTCGTATGATAGAATTTATAACTTTCGTGTTATATAGGTGCGATCACGGAATATAGCTGCTTCTGTTCGATAACGTACTTCATCATAGCTGCTTGTGCTTGCCACAATGCAGAAGCTGATGGTTTCTTTTCATAAGCTTCAAAAGCTTGAACAGCTGCCTTCATCGACTCATTCATAGCCAGGATCGACTTATTAGCTGCATCCCCGCCATCGCTAATTGCGTTCAAAGCAGCAGTCCATGAAGCGTAAGCTTCCTGTATAGCCTTCATCGTCACTGGTTCAAAAGGTGTAATCTGCGCTTCCTCCAGATGTGCAACTGCAACTCCGTTCATCATCCGAAGCAGCTTATCACCATTGACCAAATAATCACTTACATTTTCTGGTTTCGCCCCACTCCAATTGATTTGAGTTAACCCAGGCATCTCAACCGATTTAACATAAATATCTATTTTTTTCTCTTTTAATAATGCAGATAAGCGCTGTGCTTCTGACTTATTGGATGCGAATGCTGCATAGACAATCATCTTCTCCCCTTGTTCAACAGCAGCTGTATAGCCTTGACGCTTCAGCCCATCAATCGCACTTTGTCCTACTGACTGAGAATTGAACACACCGTGCTGCAATAACTGATAGCTAAACGCGTTAATTTGTGCTTTGACAATATGGATACCTTGCATGCCGCTTATGACAGGCCTAACTGCTTCATCGGTTCCAGCAACTTGGCTAGCAGGAGATGACGAAGGCGAAGTGGAGGAAACAATGGTTGTACCTAGATTAGGCTGAGCTGCGTCTAACCGCTGCCCTTCCCCGGGATTCAATAGATTCATGATAAATAGCCCTAACGTCGCTCCAGTCACGATTGCTGCACCAATCAACAGAATTGACTTCCACCAGCTTGTAGGGGGGCGTTTGCGCAGCATCACGCCTTGAAAAACATCATCAACCCAAATCTGATCACGATTGAGTTCCCAGATTGACTCCGTAGGTGCGGAATGCTGAGCTCGATCTAGTTCTAATTGTTCCTCTTTATCTCCTATTACCTCATCTTCCTCAGTCCCGTGCTGCCATGGGCTGAACTCAGTTGAAACCTCTGGCAATGGTTTAGCCTCATCCTGCTTAGCCTCATGCTGCCTAAATGGAAGAACCTTATTCGTCCCTATTGTCTGCCGGTCCACTCCCTGAACACGCCTGCCTCTATGATCAAATTGAATCGATATTTTATTCTTATTCATCCTATATCCCTCCGCTTATGTCATACTCTCGATTCTTCAACTCTATGAATCGATGATTATTACTAGAATATGATTAAGAGGAAGGTTATATGACCCAAACATAAATTCTATATCACTAAAAAAAACCATCCATAACTCCGAGGAGTAATGGATGGTCAGTTGTTAGCATTTTAAACGATATTCTTAAGCTTCTTGGCAAGACTGTCAGCAGCTTTCCAGATGTCTCCTGCGCCCATCGTTAGAACGAGATCGCCTGGCTTCACATGATCAGTCAAATATGCCAGAACCTCATCTCGAGTCGAGATGTAATTCACATTCTGGTTACTGTTCTTGTAAATAAGCTCCGCAAGCTTCTCTGATGAAATACCTTCTATCTGCTTCTCTCCTGCAGGTGAGTAAATATCGGTAATGATGACCTCATCTGCCTCAGCGAATGCTCTGGAAAATTGATCGAACAAATAGAATGTACGTGTATAGCGCTGTGGCTGGAACACGGCAATGATCCGCTTTCCAGTCGACTTTGCAGCAGTGATTGTCGCTTGAATCTCTGTCGGGTGATGCGCGTAGTCATCGATAATGAGAATATCATTCACTTCGCCGAGCACCTGAAATCTCCGTTTAGCGCCACGGAAGTCTTTGATTCCCGCAGCAATTTGTTCAAAGGTTAATCCAGATTCAAGACAAGTAATGACTGTTGCTAGCGCATTATACACATTATGAATGCCTGGTACGGATAATACGATAGTTCCTAATACTTCATTATCACGTTCCACTTCAAATGATACTTTGCGATCACCCAGCTCAATATTCTTCGCCATGTAATCTGCTTCAGCATAAATACCGTAAGTAATCACATCTGCCTTAATATCAGGAAGCATCGCACGCAAGTACGTGTCATCTCCTGATACAATTGCTTTGCCGCCATCTCTAACTTGGCTTAGGAATTGGGCATAAGCTTTTTTCAAATTCTCAAAATCACCGTTATAATTCTCGAGATGATCCGCTTCTATGTTGTTCACGAGTGCAAGATAAGGGTGATACTGCAAGAAAGTGCCATCACTCTCATCCGCTTCGGCAACAACGTAATCACCTTTGCCAGCCTTGGCGTTCGACCCGATATTCATGATCTCCCCACCAATGATATAAGTTGGATCTGTCCCACAATTCTCCATAACGAGTGCAATCATGGAGGATGTTGTTGTTTTGCCATGTGCGCCAGCTACAGCAATTCCTTTACGAGCGTTCATGAGCCTTGCTAACATCTGCGAACGATGGATGATCGGAATATTGCGTTTCTCCGCTTCAACAATTTCAACATTATCCTTGGATAAAGCAGTTGAATACACGACCAAATCAGCGTCTGACACATTCTGAGCCTCGTGACCGATATACACGTGTGCTCCTTTTGCTTTAAGTTTCTCTGTTAATTCCTGCTGCGCTAAATCGGAACCTGATACTTTAAATCCCATTTCCAGCATTACCTTCGCAATTGCGCTCATGCCATATCCACCGATTCCGACAAAATGCACATGTTCTGATGTATTCAAACCACTGTTCACCATCCCTTTTCACTATCGGCAGTATGTAGAATCCAAGAGCGAACATCGGATATTAAATATAAAGTACCTGATACGACTGCTAGATCTCCCTGTTCCGTTCTGCTCTTAAGCTTATCCAGTCCAGTCTTCCAGTTCGTTTCGACGGATACATCGATGTTCAAATTCATCTCGTTCATAATTTCGCGCACTTTCACCGCCAAACTGTGCGCGTCTTCTTTCTTATGGTAGTCCGGTTCTGTAACAACTAAAGTATCCACTATTGGTAGTATATGCCTGAGATAGCCCAGATGATACTTCGTTGAGAGCATTCCCATCATTAAATGTAGTTTATTGTACTTGTACGTTTCCTTTAGCGCCTGTGTCAAGGCTTCGGCGCCTTCTGGATTATGCGCACCATCCAAGAGAATACGCGGCTTCTCGGATACAAGCTCCAATCTTCCAGCCCACTGTGTCTTGCGCAGACCAGCATACAAATCTTCATCCTCAATAATAAGTGCATGATATTGACGAAGAACCTCAAGCGTCATAAGTGCTGCAGAAACATTCTTCAATTGATGAGCGCCATTCATCGTAATCGTAACATCGCGATATTGTCTGAACGGACCTGTAAAATTCAGAACTTGCTTATTTTCTTCAACTGCTATTTTCTCATATTTAAATTGATTATCTAATAGGTACAAAGTCGCTTTCTTGCTTAGCGCAGCTTCTTTAATGACTTCAATAGCCTCAGGAGATTCAGCCGTGCATACGACAGGAACGCCAGATTTAATAATCCCTGCTTTTTCAGCAGCGATTTGACCAATTGTGTCACCTAAAATATCCATATGGTCTTGTCCAACATTCGTAATGACAGATACAACAGGATTAACGAAATTCGTTGAATCCAATCTGCCTCCTAGTCCTACCTCCCATACGACATAGTCAGGATAGGTCATTTGGCCATAATACATGACTGCAAGTGCCGTACTCACTTCGAACATCGTTGGTGAACCAAGCTCAGTTTGCGCAACCTCTTGTACGAGCGGATACAGCTTATTCGCAAGCGTAAGCAACTGCTCCTCTTCGATATCCTTCCCGTTGTATTGCATCCGATTCGTATATTTCTCGATGTAAGGGGACGTAAATGTCCCCACATCGTATCCTAATGCAAGCAGTGATCGGGTCAAAAACGCACAGGTTGAACCCTTGCCATTCGTTCCAGCCACATGTATGAATTTCAATCTGCGCTCAGGATGACCGAGCAGATCCATCAGCATTTCCATCCGTTTAAGCCCAGGCTTGATACCTAGCGGTACTAAATTGACAATCCAATCTACCGCTTCTGTATAGCTCTTAAACTTAGCAAGAGAGGTGTCCGTATTTACTGTAGACATGACTTAATCATCCCTTCATTTCAGCAAGACGTGCGATCACTTTCTCACGTTTGTCAGCATAATCAGCTAGCTTAGCTTTCTCTTCCTCTACAACTGATGCAGGCGCTTTAGCCATAAACCCTTGATTCGCAAGCTTCTTCTCAATTCGTTCGACTTCGTTATTAAGTGTTGCGATTTCCTTCTCTAATCTTGCAATTTCTTGACTGATGTCAATTAAACCTGCAAGCGGTAGGAACAGTTCTGCACCTGTTACAATAGCTGTCATCGCTTTGTCTGGTGCATTGATATCAAGTTCAATGTCAAGCTTGGATGTGTTACAGAAACGTTGAACATACTCAATATTTCCTTTAACAATTGCATAAGTTGCTTCACTCGAAGGCTTAACGATAAGTTCAACCTTCTTGCTCATCGGTACATTCACTTCTGCGCGGATATTGCGTACAGAACGAATAATGTCCATCAAGAGCTCCATTTCG
Organism: Paenibacillus albiflavus; assembly: GCF_004344915.1. Lineage (GTDB taxonomy): Bacteria > Bacillota > Bacilli > Paenibacillales > NBRC-103111 > Paenibacillus_AM > Paenibacillus_AM albiflavus. The sequence continues at coordinate 72,000 of NZ_SKFG01000022.1, forward strand.
GCAACTGCATCTGGCGCTTCGAACTTCTCATCATATACTGGCCATGCGGCAAGTGTAATCGTCTCACCCTCATGCGGAAGGTGCTGCCATATTTCCTCGGATATAAACGGCATGAACGGGTGGATCAAACGCTGTGTACGATCTAGTACATAAGCAAGGACAGATTGCGTTGTTTTCTTGGCAGCCGCATCCTCGCTATATAAACTTAATTTACTAAACTCGATATACCAGTCACATAGATCATCCCAAATAAAGTTGTACAATACGCGACCTGTTTCACCAAATTCATATTGGTTAATTAAGCGAGTCACATCTTTAACCGTTTCGTTCAAGCGATGCAAGATCCAACGATCAGCAGTTCCCAGTTTACCGCTTAAATCAATATCGTTAACTGTAAATCCTTCAAGATTCATAAGTGCGAATCTGGAAGCATTCCAAATTTTATTTGCAAAATTACGCGCTTGCTCGACACGTTCCCAGCGGAATCTTAAATCCTGTCCAGGACTGGAAGTCGTTGCCAGCATATAACGCATCGCATCTGCCCCGTACTTCTCGATTACTTCCTGCGGGTCTACGCCGTTACCAAGCGATTTGGACATTTTGCGACCTTCGGAGTCACGAACTAATCCATGCATTAGAACGTCCTTGAAAGGAACTTGATCCGTGAATTCTAAGGCAGTAAAGATCATACGAGCTACCCAGAAGTAGATAATATCAAACCCTGTCACAAGTACGCTTGTTGGGTAAAAACGCTGCAGATCCTCCGTATTTTCAGGCCAGCCAAGTGTGGAGAACGGCCATAAGCCAGATGAGAACCAAGTATCGAGTACATCATCATCCTGTTTAATATTTGCAGAGCCGCACTTCGAACAGCAGGTTGCATCTTCGATAGCAACAGTAACCTCGCCACAATCTTGGCAATGCCATGCAGGAATACGGTGTCCCCACCATAATTGACGGGATACACACCAGTCACGTACATTTTCAATCCAGTTCAAATACGTTTTCTCAAAACGATCTGGAACGAAGTTTACACCTTTGCCTGATTTTTGAGCTTCGATCGCTCTCTCGGCAAGCGGCTGCATGCTTACGAACCATTGCGTTGACAAATATGGTTCCACTACCGCTCCACTGCGCTCGGAGTGACCTACCTGATGCACATGCTCTTCAATGCGAAGAAGTACGCCCTGCTCTTTAAGATCAGCTACGATTTGCTTACGGCAAGCAAATCGATCCATTCCTTGATATGGACCAGCTTCCGCATTCATCGTTCCTGACTCATCCATTACAAGTACACGAGGCAAATCATGACGCAAACCTACTTCAAAGTCATTCGGATCGTGTGCAGGCGTAATTTTCACAGCACCTGAACCGAATTCCTTCTCTACATATTCATCTGCAATGATAGGAATCTCGCGTCCAGTAATTGGAAGAACGAGCATTTGACCGATCAAATGCTTATATCTCTCATCCTCTGGGTGTACAGCAACAGCTGTATCGCCAAGCATTGTTTCAGGTCTTGTTGTTGCTACAACGATTGAGGCTGAGCCATCCTTCGTTTTATATTCTAAGTGGTATAACGCACCTTGCACTTCTTTATATTCAACTTCAATATCAGACAGAGCTGTACGAGCCTGTGGATCCCAGTTGATAATGCGATTGCCACGATAAATTAAGCCTTTGTTGTATAACTTAACGAATACTTCACGAACGGCCTTGGATAAGCCCTCATCCAGTGTGAAACGTTCTCTGGAGTAATCAAGGGAAAAGCCTATTTTGGCCCATTGTTCATGAATTCTTTCCGCATAGGTATCTTTCCATTCCCATACCTGCTCCAGGAATTTCTCACGTCCCAAATCATAACGTGTTAAGCCTTCTTCACGAAGCTTCTGTTCTACCTTCGTCTGCGTTGCAATCCCCGCATGGTCAGTTCCTGGCAGCCATAACGTATCATAGCCTTGCATACGCTTGGTGCGAATCAGAATATCCTGCAAGGTGCAGTCAAACGCATGACCAATATGAAGCATACCCGTTACGTTAGGAGGCGGTATGACGATTGTATATGTTTCTGCGTCCTTACGTTCCCCTGCTTTAAAAAAGTTGTTCTTCATCCAAAAATCATACCAGCGCTTCTCTGAACCCTTCGGATCATAGGTCGTTGGCATTGAGGTCTGATTGTTTTTCGCCTGTTCTTCGCTCATTTGCTATACCCCCTAGGTAAAATAAAAAAACCTCCCGTCCAAAAAGGACGAAAGGATTAACTTCCGTGGTACCACCTTTATTCCACACCCCATATTGTAGAAAAAAATCCAAATAATAGCGATGTGGCACTTAAGTAGCAGATAACGGGCTGCGGGCCGATTAACGCTACTACTTATCCATCTTATCAAGCTAAGTTCTAACTCTCATAAGAATTCAGGTTCGCGTTAACTACTCCAGGGCGACTTCAACGGTTTGCATCCTGTGGAATCTTGCAGCGAATCAATTCCACTCTCTGAAGGGCTTACCGATTACTACTCCCTATCATCGTATTTCCTATTTACCTTATTATACTTCCCATTATTAACATATGATAACCATAATTAGAGAGTGAGTCAATACATAGCCAATTTTACGGACGAAAAGAACCTTCGGCAGAAGAGCCAAAGGTTCCTATGTAAACCATACATTCCTATCATCTGGGAATATAGATGATTTGTCCAGCCTGTACATCAACGTTCGTCAGGCTGTTGTAGTTCTGCAATTCCCGTTCATTCACCCCGTATTTACGTGCAATTCCTTCTAAAGTATCTTCCTTTTGAATAATACACATTCTTACTTTGCGGAATTCCTGCTGACTCGAATCTTCTCGAAGAAATAGCTTGCGCCATTCTAAAGAATCAGCTCGCATCGATTCCTGACTTATAGGAGGTGGTGATTGACTAGAAACCTGTTCCTGGGCTGCGCTCGATTTAAGTAATGATTTTATCCCTACCGGGCGCTCCTCAGTAACTGGTTCTTCCTTGGTCCTGCTTGTTAAGGCAACCTTCATTTCCTTGACTTCTTCATGAGCTGGAGTTTCTAATGCAGGTGATGCATATTCAGGATTCGTGAAATTGTGATCCTGCTTCTCTACTTCGTATTCGTAGTTCGTTCCCACATAAGATGTGGCATATCCATCGTACTGCTCCAACGCTCTGGTATACGTGAACTCCGGTTGTACATCCTCATGCAATTGCTGCTGCCAGAAGTTATCCGCTTGCAGCGGCTGAGGCATCTCCAATCTAATCTCAGGTTCTTCTCGAGTTTCTACATGTGGGTGAAAATGCACCTCTGATTCGTATGCAACAGGTATTTGAGATGCTGGAATCGCTTCCGATGCTTGATGGCTGAATGTCATTTCCTCATCCTCTGACCACGGATTATGCAGCGATAAATCTACCGCGATCGGCTCCTGCTCGAAATCAGCATCAGGTGCGCCATGTAAGGACAAACCAGAATCCACCTCTACGCCATGCAGGGATAACACGCCTGTTACATTTAAGTTGCGAGTTGATAACAGCTCCACATCAAAATTCTCAATTTCCACCAGAATGTCCGACAAGCTGTTGATTCTGCTCATGGGCAGCGTAATTTCGACTGGGATCAAATGCTCGAGCGTTCGATGATCTCTCACATTTTCTCCGACATATTGTCCCGTCAGCATTAAATTTCCACGAAGCAATGCTTGTTCATCTTGTTCAATAACTTGAATATGGGGAATAAGCTCCGTATCATGCAGCTCGCTAATGCCAATTGCATCATCAGCCAGATGGATACGTTCGTAGATATCAAAACGTAAGCCTTTGCTTTGTTCAGTCAAGGCAATCCTCTCCTTCCTTTCCACAAGACATTCATCGTCTCTACAATTATATGTAAGGGGGAGAGAAGCATGACTATATTTTTAGCCTGTCCTTAAGAACCGTTCAGAGCTGCTTCATGACTTGCTCGATTTCATTCGGCAAGGGAGCTTCTACTTCTATAAGATCCGCTGTCAAAGGGTGGGTAAAAGATAGTTTATAGCCATGCAGCGCTTGATGTGATAGAAGCTTATCACTGCCTCCATACAGCTTGTCACCTATAAGCGGATGACCGAGATAGCTCAAATGGACGCGAATTTGATGCGTACGTCCCGTTTCAAGTGATAATTCTACTAATGCTCCATGCGAAAATTGCTCCATCACCTTGTAATGAGTGACTGCCGCATCCCCACTTGATGATACTCTCCGTCTAGCATTATGATGCCGATCTCGACCGATGGGCTGGTTAATCGTACCCTTCTTGCGGCTAAATCTGCCTTCCGCCACGGCAAGATATGTCCGATGAATCGACTTTGCGCGCATCTGTTCATCTAGCTGCTGATGTGCCCACTCATTCTTTGCATAAAGTACAAGACCTGAAGTATCTACATCCAGTCGATGAATATGCCGCACGCGGCAAGCTTGTCCTGTCTCCGCATAATATGCTGCTACACGACCTGCTAATGTACCTGGTTGATTCGCTGTTATCCCATGCACTGGCATACCGACTGACTTCACAACAACAAGGCAATAATCATCCTCATAAGCGATTGTCAGCTCTCCCCATTCAGGTGTTATCGGAGGAGAGTCATGTTCTGAAGGGAACAAATGCAGCATGAGTCTCGTTCCTTGCATCCGCACCCCACCATTTGCCTTTAATTTATTCCACATTTTGGGAATCATTGGGATAACGGAAGATACCGCTTCGTACGTTAATTCAACTGGGGCTGGCAAAGCAATAGATAGCCATTCACCTTTACGATTGTATGCGTTCATCCTCTACGTCCTTTATCGATTTGATAAAAGCTGGTTCCTATGAGGAAGCCAGCTTCTTCATTACTTCACGATGTGCCTGAATCGTAAGCTCAATATCTTCATCTGTGTGAGCTGTCGATACAAACATACCTTCGAATTGTGAAGGCGCCACCGAAATGCCTTGATCCAGCATCGCTCTAAAATAACGATAGAATAGCTGCAGATCAGATGTTCTAGCTGTCTCAAAGTTATACACCTTCTGATTTGTAAAGAATGGGCATACCATCGAGCCAATACGATTAATCGTACAAGGGATGTCATATTCATTGGCATTGTGAGTAAAACCTTGCTCTAGTCTAGCGGATTTCCGTTCAAGTTCCTCATAGACCCCTGGCTCACCAAGCAATTGAAGTGTTGTTAAACCTGCAATCATTGCCAGTGGATTCCCGGATAAAGTTCCTGCTTGATAAATTGGACCCATTGGCGCCATATGCTCCATAATTTCACGTTTGCCGCCATACGCTCCAACAGGCAAGCCTCCGCCAATTACTTTGCCGAGACAAGTGATGTCAGGATCAATACCGAATCTTCCCTGAGCACAGCCCAGTCCAACACGGAATCCCGTCATTACCTCATCCATAATCAGCAAAGCTCCATATGTACGCGTAACTTCACGCAGTCCTTCCAAGAATCCAGGAAGCGGCAGCACGACGCCCATATTGCCTGCAACAGGCTCAACGATGATAGCTGCTATTTCTTCTCCATAACGGTCAAAAGCTAATTTAACGGCCTCAAGATCGTTATATGGCACAGCAATCGTATTGCCAGCTACGCTATCTGGAACACCCGGCGAGTCCGGCAATCCAAGCGTTGCTACGCCTGATCCTGCTTTAATCAACAAGGCATCAGCATGTCCATGATAACTGCCTTCGAATTTAAGGATTTTATTGCGCCCTGTATATCCTCTTGCTAATCGCAATGCACTCATCGTCGCTTCTGTACCCGAGTTCACCATTCGAACGATATCCATCGACGGTACACGCTCCGTTACGAGCTTAGCCATCTGCGTCTCTACAAGTGTAGGCGCACCGAAGCTAGTTCCTTTGGCTGCCGTGTCCTGAATAGCCTGAACTACACGAGGATGCGCATGACCGACGATCAATGGCCCCCACGAACATACATAGTCAATAAACGATTGTCCGTCAATATCATACACTCGTGATCCAACACCATGATCGATATATAAAGGCGTTACTCCGACAGATTTAAAGGCTCTAACAGGTGAGTTAACCCCGCCAACCATGTATTGCTTAGCCTCCGCAAAAGCCATGGATGAATTATGATCTTGCCTTACTGTATGTTCTTTCATCTTATTGCTCATCTCCTACGAGTTTATTCCATTCTAGTAAACACAGAATCCTTACCTTTATCACCAAGGTTGTGCAAGTTCTACTAGATTCTGCACAAGACCAGGTATTGTAAACTCCTTCGCCACAGCAGATACATGTAAGCCAAGTTCACGTGCAGTATCAGCTGTTTTGCTTCCTATACAAGTAATTTGAACATCCTGCAGCAATTGCATCGGTTCTTCAACGCCGTTATGTCTAATCGCAGCTATAAAATTCCTTACAGTCGAGGAACTCGTAAAGGTGACGAAATCAATCGCTTTGGTTTGCAATAAATCTATAATTGCCTGCCCATTCTCATAATTAGGCACATTCTCGTAAACAATCACTTGCGTAATTTCCATTCCAAGCACCGTCAACTGCTCTGCAATGATCGTTCGAGCAATATCTGCCGTTGGCAATAGCGCTTTATCCCCTTGATGAATATTAGGTTGCATCGCAGCAACGAATCCTTCACTGACAAACTCCTGCGGGACTAGCTCAACCGTTAAACCATAGTGTTGGATCACTTCTGCTGTCTTAGGACCGACCGCAGCAATTTTCATTTTTTTCAATCGGTTAAGATCCATATGAAGCTCACGCAGACGTCTAATGAAGAACTCGACCCCGTTCACGCTTGTAAAAAACAACCACTGGTAGTCGCTTAAATGATGAATGGCATCGTCAAGACGCTTCACAGCTTCAGGTTCAGAAGGCTGCCTTATTCCAATAACGGCTAATTCAATCGGTTCTCCACCAAGCTCACGAATAGCATCAGACAGCTCTTTAGCTTGACTTGGAGCACGAGTCACAAGTATTTTGCGACCCAATAGGGGCTGCTGCTTCATCCGATATCACTCCTTAATTTATAACCTTCATTATAACATATCCATTCACAAAATCGGATTTTGCCTACTTTCCTCATATGTGATCATAAGCAAATAACCACGGGACCCATTCGTAAATGAATGAATCCCGTGGCAATGTGTCTATATTCAAATATTTGCAAAACAAAACTTGTACTACTTTACAAGCTCAGCTTGTTTCATCGACGGAGTTTCAACTTGTAGCTCTCCCATTCCGCGAACTAGCTTCTTCGCGTGAACAGTTTCCGGTTTTAATACGGATACCATGTGATCAATTGCTAGTTGTGGATCAACAGTCTCCCCACAAGTATAGCAATCCAGCGCTGCAAAACCTCTCTCAGGATACGTATGGATGGAGAGGTGACTCTCAGATAATAGCACCAATACAGTCGCACCTTGTGGCTCAAATTGCTTGGATTGTACAGATAATACCGTTGCTCCGCATACTTCAGCAGCTTCAACCATTTGTGCTTGCAGCCATTCTGCATTATTCAGTAGATTGAAGTCGACACCCCAAGTATCAACAGCAACGTGTCTTCCGAAAGTTGAGTATTCCATCTTTCGGTTCCCCCTTCCTAGGAATAAAATGTTTGAAAAAATTTCATCCGCTAGGACCTACGTCATTCACTTCTCTCGAGGGAAAAATCTCTCGCAACATTCCATGTCCTGAGTGAATCCTGGTTCCTATATATTGTTTTCAACGAAACTAAAAATAACATCAAATCATCAGAATTGCAACACTTTTTTTGGGATGTTTATAACTACCATATGTGACTTATTGCAGCTAGGTGAATAAACGATTCGTATATTTTATTTAGCACATAAAAAAAGCTCCCTTAGGAGCCTTTAAGTACTTGAACTATACTTCTAGAACGAATAGTTGATGGGTCAGCTTACGCAATCTCTCGTCAATTTCGGATAAGATTGCTGTATCCTTCAAATCATTGCGAAGATCTAGCAGATGATTGATTTGTCCACGAATTGTTTTGATTTCTTGTTCTGCCGTTTGGTTGTGGAATAAATTCTCCAATTGCCCCAACGTATTTTTATATTGATAAATTAATTTACGTGATCCATACTTTACTTCTTCAATTTGAGCAACAGCACCCAGATTGTATTGATATACGATTGTGTAGCCTGTATAAATGCGATTTACAGTTGCGCTTCCTTTAAATTCAGCAACAGCCTTGCGCATTAAGCTTACTAAACGCATATCATGCAATCGACAGTTCCCTCTGCAAACATATTTGCCATCCTCTTGCTCAAAAGAAAAGTTAATTTCTTGATCTTTGTCGTCGCGGAATACGACCTCCTGATTTCCAGTATCCAGTACATGGACTTGCAGCTTAACACCACATTCCACAAACTTGTTAATAAATGTTGCTAGTTCGACTTCCGTTAATTGCAGGCAGGTTTTGACATACTCAGTCGCTAACCGTTGTGCCATGGAAAATCCCTCAATTCTTTGTTTTGAAAACAACAACACGAAACTTAACTATAACCTCAAGTTGTATATGTGTTAATAATTATACTACACCCGCTAAGATTATTCCTTCGTAACCAAATCGTAAAATTCGGCGAAATCCGTAAAAATCAGCCTTAAGACGGAATTGTCAGCAAGTTTTTCATAGATATCTCATTTTCCTCTTATACATTCTTCTATTCCCGAAGGGATGTAATACTAATAAAGAAAGCGACCACATCAAGCTTTTGCTTGTCTGTCGTCGCTCTATATACATACCTATGATGGACTAACCTCGCTTTGATATCCTATCTTTTGCTCGATATAGCTCCATAATTCATCTTTTCCCAGGCCTAATTCAGATGAGAAAAGGATCAATGTCTCCCCTTTATCCATCCCAAGCGTCTCACGCACGATTTTGGCATGCTTTTGCCATTTGCCCTTAGGAATTTTATCCGCTTTAGTAGCAATTACAATGCGTGGTATATCGTTCGCACAGAGCCATTCATACATCGCTTGATCATCCTTGGAAGGAGGATGACGCAAATCTACAAGCTGCATCACAAGTTTCAATTCTTCCCGTTCTCTCAGGTAACGATCAATAAATACGCCCCAGCGAGCCCGCTCCGTCTTGGACACTTTAGCATAACCATAACCAGGCAAGTCTACGAAGTAGAGATCCTGATTGATTCGGTAATAATTCAATGTCTGTGTCTTTCCTGGCTGGGAGCTTGTACGAGCCAAATTTTTACGATTGATCATCTTGTTGATAAGCGATGATTTGCCGACATTGGAACGCCCTGCCAGAGCAACCTCTGGCAAGGCGTCAATCGGATATTGACTAGGCTGTACAGCCGATATAACAAATTCGGATTGATTAACTTTCAATTGTATTGCCTCCTGTTGTAACAAGCGCATGCGCCAACACTTCATCCATATGACTAACAGGGATTATCGTTAAATCTGCGCGTACGCTCTCTGGAATATCTTCAATATCCTTCTCGTTATCTTTTGGCACAAGAATGGTACGAATACCAGCACGATGCGCAGCAAGTGACTTCTCCTTTAGTCCGCCAATTGGCAGCACACGACCGCGAAGTGTAATTTCACCAGTCATGGCAACTTTACGCGAAACAGGGATATTACTTAAGGCAGAAATTAACGCTGTACACATCGTAATACCCGCAGATGGGCCATCCTTTGGAATTGCGCCTTCTGGAATATGAATATGAATATCGTTCTTTTCGTGAAAATCAGGTGCAATCCCAAATTTATCAGCACGTAATCTCGCAAATGAGAACGCCGCTTGTGCGGATTCCTTCATGACATCGCCAAGCTTACCTGTAAGCGTCAATTTACCACTGCCTGGCAGCACAGTGACTTCTATAGTCAATGTAACTCCGCCTACTTCAGTCCATGCCAATCCTGTTACCGTCCCAATCTGGTCGCTTTCTTCCACAGTCTGATAATGGTACTTCGCAGGTCCAAGCATATCCTTCAAGCTCTCCAGATCTACATGAACGATTGTACTCGGATCAAGTACGATGCGCTTAGCAGCCTTGCGGCATAGGGCAGCTAGCAGTTGCTCAAGCCCACGCACTCCTGCTTCACGTGTATAGTCACGAATGATGTGCATGATCATCTCATCATCGACGATTAATTGTTCTTCCTTTACGCCATGATCCCGTAGCTGCTTAGGCAGCAAATATTTGCGCGCAATTTGCTGCTTCTCCATTTCGGTATAACCCGCAATCGAGATCATTTCCATCCGATCCAATAGGGGGCGCGGAATATTGTGCACGGTATTCGCCGTCGTAATGAACATAACGTTCGATAAATCAAACGGTACCTCAATATAGTGGTCACTGAACGTATTGTTCTGTTCAGGATCAAGCACCTCAAGCAATGCAGCGCCTGGATCTCCGCGGAAATCCATTGCCATTTTATCTACTTCATCTAACAAAAAGACAGGATTCTGTACACCTGCATTCTTCATACCTTGAATAATTCGGCCTGGCATTGCGCCAACATAGGTTCTACGATGACCGCGAATTTCCGCTTCATCCCGAACACCGCCAAGCGAAATACGCACGAATTCACGTCCCATCGACCTTGCAATGGAACGAGCAATCGAGGTTTTACCTACCCCTGGAGGGCCAACCAGACAGAGGATCGGTCCTTTGAGCTTCTCAGCTAGCTTCTGCACGGCTAAATACTCAATAACCCGCTCCTTCGGCTTTTCAAGTCCATAGTGATCTGCGTTCAGAACTTCTTCCGCTTTTAGCAAATCTATATCGTCTTCCGTTTTCTTCGACCAAGGCAAAGTAAGTAACCAATCAATATAATTGCGGATAACACTGCCTTCGGCTGAAGTAGCTGGCATCTTCTCAAGACGATCAATTTCTTTTTCAACCTTCTCCTGAACTTTATCAGGCAGCTCAGCTTCTGCTAGCTGGGAGCGCAGCTCCTCAACTTCACCAGCACGCCCTTCCTTATCGCCTAGCTCTTTCTGAATCGCCTTCATTTGTTCACGAAGATAATATTCCTTCTGTGTCTTCTCCATCTGCTTCTTGACACGTTGATTAATTTTGCGCTCAAGCTCAAGAACTTCACGCTCATTGTTCAATATCTCCAGCAGCTTCTCAAGACGCGGCCTTACATCGATAGTCTCCAGAATCTCTTGCTTATCTTTGATTTTGAGTGACAAGTGTGAAGTAATAACATCCGCTAATCGACCAGGTTCATCTATATCGCTAACTGCAGCAAGCGTCTCAGGCGTTACTTTCTTGGAAAGATTAATGTAATGCTCAAATTGACCTAGAATCGTACGCATAAGCGCGTCTAATTCTGGGTCGGAGCCTTCCTCTTCAACAAGCTCTTTAACTGAGACTTCGTAATATTCATCATTCACGAGGTATTCCATAATTTCGGCGCGCATCACACCTTCAACAAGAACACGTATCGTTCCGTTAGGCAATTTCAGCATTTGTCTGACCTTTGAAATTGTACCTATGCGATAAATATCCTCTTGCTTCGGTTCTTCAATATTCACTTCCGATTGCGAGCAAAGCAATATTAAGCTTTCATCGATCATCGCTTGCTCAAGCGCACGAATTGATTTCTCACGTCCCACATCCAAATGAAGGACCATGCTGGGATATACAAGTAATCCACGAAGTGGTAATAAAGGTAAACGACGCGTTTGATTTTTATTCGATCCCATTTAACAGCACCTCCACTGATTTAGCCGCCTACTGTAGCTGTTGTTGTAGCTAACATTGTATCAAAACTACTAACAAAACTCCAATTTGCAGAAAAAGAGGAACTGTGCTGCCGTCCTTCGAAGGGCAGCAGCATACTTTTGTGTATTATAGAATTTATAACTTTCGTGTCATAAATTCTAAGTAATACCTTAAGAAACACACCCGCCTTTAAGGACGGTGAAACCGTTTCTTCTTGAAAATGCTAAGTGTCAAGAGTACTGGGCTTCTCAGCATGCAGGATCGCCCCAGAAGTGACCTGCTTACCAATACCAGGCATGACAATTACATTCGATTCCGATAATGTTTCAATCCCAAGCACCTTTTCGAGCAATTGATCGATCGAATCAACCGGAATCACCTCGACCTCAGGCAAGTTCGCAAACAGCTCCTGCCAATTCTCCCGAGGAATATAGACTTTGGTAGCTCCTGCCTGGAACGCGGCTTCTACCTTGGAGACAACCCCTCCGACTGGCTTTACTTTACCATGAATACTGATCTCACCTGTCATGGCAATTTGATTGCTTACTGGAATTCCACTAATAGCAGATGCAATTGCGACAGCCATTGCTACGCCTGCTGAAGGACCATCGATTGGCACACCACCAGGAAAATTGACATGCAGATCATATTGATCGGTTGCAAAAGCCAATCTCTTCAGAACGGTCAGCACATTCTCAACCGAACCGCGCGCCATACTTTTACGTCTTAAGGTACGAGAGCCGCCTCCCATCTCTTCCTCATCTACAACGCCTGTTATCGTAATTTTGGCTTCTCCTTTTGAAACAGGGATCGCACTTACTTCTATTTCGAGCAGAGTACCTAGATTGGGGCCATACACTGCCAGACCATTTACAAATCCAACCTGTGGCTCCGTTGGAACCTTCTTCTCAGGTCTTGGCGGAATTTGCGATGAATTCACGACCCATTCAATATCAGCGGGACTTATTTCTGCTCTTCCTTCTGTCAGAGCAACACCAGCGGCAAGTTGAATAATGTTCACTGCCTCGCGGCCATTCGTTGCGTACTTCTTTATAGTCTCTATAGCGGCATCATTATTCGGAAGTCCGATTTTGCTAAGTGCATTAGTTGCAATCGATCCAATTTCATCTGGAAGCAGTGGACGGAAGAAAATTTCCATACAACGCGAACGAATGGCCGGCGGAATCTCATGCGGCATACGGGTTGTAGCACCAACCATCCGAAAATCGGCGGGCATCCCATTTTGAAAAATATCATGAATATAGGATGGGATATTCGGATCCTCAGAATTGTAATAAGCACTCTCCATAAACACTTTACGATCTTCGAGTACTTTTAATAACTTATTCATCTGCACAGGATGCAGTTCACCAATCTCATCTATGAACAGAATGCCGCCATGCGCTTTAGAGACAGCACCAGGCTTAGGCTGAGGGATCCCTGCCGCTCCCATTGCTCCTGCGCCCTGATAAATTGGATCATGAACAGAGCCAATCAGCGGGTCGGCGATCCCGCGTTCATCAAACCTAGCTGTTGTAGCGTCAATCTCTGTAAACTTGGCTTCAGCGCGAAATGGCGATTGAATATTCTTCTTCGCCTCTTCCAGAATTACACGAGCTGCCGCGGTCTTACCTACGCCAGGAGGACCGTACACAAGCACATGCTGCGGATTGGCACCACACAGAGCGGCCTTAAGAGCACGCAAACCTTCCTTCTGACCGACAATATCCGCTAATGTCTGCGGTCTTGTTTTCTCCGCAAGCGGCTTCGATAGTGAGATAGAACGCATTTTGCGCAGCTTATCCATTTCTTTCTTCGATTCCTTATCGACGGCAGACCGATTCGTCTGCTGATTACGCAGTAGATTCAAGAAGTATAGCCCAATAATAATCGCAAAAAAGAACTGCACGACCATCACGATAATACTTAGATTCATGTCTTTCCCTCCTACATAGATCCCGCCAGCTTCTCTTTAAGAGTCACTCTTGGACACTTGCCCAGCATATTTTTTCTTGTTTACTATTATTGCCCTCTGATGCAATACATAATCACAAGAATAACCATGAATGAGGATAACCAAATCGAGTTACCATAAGATAAGTTTGCGGGAAAGGATGCTGCCCACTTGAAAAAAATCAAACTATTTATCTGTAGTGTTCTAATGGTGATTTCGGTCTTTCTTCCTGTAAGTGGATTACAAGCAGCTGACCCTGTTGCCCCTGATGCCGACATCATCATTGATGCGGGACACGGTGGAATAGATGGAGGAACATCTTACGGAAACATTCTAGAGAAAGACATCAACCTTGCGATTGCCAAAAAAACATTCGAAGCCCTTTCGAATAAAGGCTACGATGTCATCCTGAATCGAACGGGCGATTATGCGCTTAGCGACCATAATTCCTGGCTGAAGAGCAAATCTCGCCATCGCAAGGATTTAGCACAGCGCAAACAACTGGCTGTTGACATGAAGCCACAGGCAATGATTTCATTACATGTGAATTGGTCGAAGAATAAGAATAGGCATGGTGCTATCGTACTTCATCAAGCAGATGAACGAAGTATTGAACTGGCCAATAAAGTACAAGCAAGATTAAATTTGCTATATCGAGACAATGAGAAGCCATTCCTCGGCAAAACGTATTATTTGCTCAATCGCTCCAAATGTCCAACTGTAATTATCGAGATGGGTTTTATCACTAGTGCTGAAGATCGAGCAAGATTAACGAGCAACCAAGGTCAAAACGAAATTGCCAAAGAAATCGCGGCAGGCGTTCTGGAATATCTCGACAGTACCACGAAAGACAAAAGTGATTCAACAAACTAAGCAAGTGGTAAGAAGAATTTAATAGCTCTATACAAACAAAAGGCTCTCCTTATAAGTAGAAATCTACTTAGGGAGAGCCTTTTGCTTATGATTATTTTATATTAGACTGCAGTAGTCTCTTGTACTGTGCTGCCAGAGCGATAGTTGCGTTTGAAGCTTAATTGAAGCACTGCCCATGTTAAGCCGCCCATCACAACGATAATTCCTGCAAGTACAGCAACATTCTGCCACATTACATCAAATTGACCACTTGAAACAACGGCTTTGTATCCACTAACGGAATAAGTCATTGGTACCCATTTATTAAATACTTGTAATGAATCTGGAATTAGTTCTAACGGGAATGTTCCTGCTGATGTTGTAAGCTGAATAATCAAGAGTACAATCGCAATGAATCGTCCTGCATCTGCAAAAGCAGTAACCAGGAATTGAAGAATTGCCATGAAGCACCAGCTTGTCACAAGTCCCATTACAATAAATTTCCAAACACTTTGAACTTCTAAACCAAGACCGACTAACATGATGAAAGAAGCAAGTAAGGCTTGGATAGCACCGATCGTAAGAATCGTTCCAAATTTCGAGATAAACCAATGGAAAGAAGATCTTGGTGGCTCGATTGCTGGTTTCTTAAGCGGGAATACAATGGTTAGTGTAAGAGCACCTACGAATAATCCTAATGACAAGAAGTATGGAGAGAATCCTGTACCATAGTTTGGTACGACACCTTCTCCTTCTGTTACTAACTCAACAGGGTTAGATATCATTTCTTTATTTGCTTCTGTAGCTTTGGACTCACCTGTACGATCGGCTGCTTCTTTTAGTTTCGAAGAAAGCTCATTCGTGCCGTCGACTACTGTGCCCATTCCTTCAGATAATTTCAATGTACCTTCCTTCAATTGAGCAGAACCACTGCTAAGTTGATCTACACCACCAGACAATTGAGCTAATCCTGCATTCAATTGACCAAGTCCTGTTGATACAGATGAAGCACCTGCGTCTACTACCTTCATTCCTTGTGCTGCTTCACCTAATTTAGAACTGAATCCACTAAGTCCTGCAACAAATTGTCCCTGAGAATCGCTCAATTTCTGCATACCAGCAGAAAGCTGCTTTTGACCTTCTAAAGACGCTGTTGCACCACCGCTTAATTGTTTAGCTGCTTCAAGCAATTGCTTGAATTCGGCCGTTTGTGCAAGCTCTGGCTGTGCTTGTGCAAAACCCTGCAATGCAGCGCTGATACCCTGTGCCCCTGCTTGCAGCTTTTCTGAGCCTTCAACCGAGCTCTTCATTCCTTCGTTCAGCGTACCAGCAGCAGTTTGCAGCTGCTTAGCGCTCGAAGTAAGCTGTGAGCTTCCTGCATTTAGCTGATCAAGACCACCAGCAAGTTGACTCGTACCTTTGTGTAGATCGCCTGAGCCAACCACAAGTTTGGATGCACCATCAACCAAACCTTTAACACCTTCTTGAAGCGGCTTCGTTCCTTCAGTCAATTTGCCTAAATTAAAATCAATTTCGTTAATTCCATCTTTGGCTTTCTTGGTTCCATCTGCTAATTCCTTCGCACCATCGGAAGCCTTTTGCATGCCATCTGATAATTCATCTAAATTATCAAAGATTGTATCTGTATAAGCTTTAACTAGATTAGCTTGTAATTCCGATTTCATTTTCTCAATCGCGCTTTTACCAATTTGAGATGAAAGGAAGTTCAAGCTTTCATTCGCCACGTACTTCAATTCAGGCTGAACAGGCTGTTTATCCATCGCCTTTGTCGCATTCACTGAGAAATTCTCTGGAATTTCGATCGCCATATAATATTTATGATCATTTAAGCCATCATTCGCTTCATTCACTGATACGAATTCATATTTAAAATCATTCGTTTCCTTCAGTTTATCAATGAATTCATTCCCGACAGCTAATTCCTTATCATTATATACTACGCCTTTATCGTTATTAACGACTGCAACTGGGAGCTCACTTAGCTTCGCATAAGGATCCCAGAACGCCCATAGAAACATGAAGCTATATAATAGTGGAATTAATGCTACCGCAATGACCGGAATTAACACTTTTTTGTTCTTGATAATCGAAGACCATTCTCCTGATCCATTCGATTTAATACGCTGTTTCATTATGGTTTCCTCCTAAATAAATACCGACTGACCATTTTAATCAACTAGTCATTTCTCTGTGTAAAAAAAGGATGGCTTATGATTCAACAGCCAATCCGTTGACAAAATACTGACGGAATAACTCTAGTATTTCTTGCTTGCTTAAAGGCTCATGAGTTAATTCCCAATCAAACACAAATGCAATATACATCTTAAACATAGCGAATGCCGTACGTTCTGGATTACATGGCTTAATATCCTCGCGATCAATCGCATCCTGAATTTTTACCGCCATAAAATTTAGTATGGCATTCTCGATTTTAAGCATTCCTTCTTTGGCAGCTGCAGTACCCATTTCCTTAACCTCATGCGTAAGTCGTATAACAAACTCATGTTCACGACGAAACTCTAATGCACTAAACAAAAATCGATGTAAATTATTCATAAATGATTGATCCGGATCAATCGATGTCTTAGCTAAGTCACGAAGTTGATAAATCACATCATCTACAATTACATCAAACAGTTCCTCTTTATTCGTGAAAAAGGTGTAAATGGTCCCTTTCCCTACATTCGCCAGCTTCGCAACCTGCTCCATCGTCGTGGCTTTATAGCCGAACAAGGCAAATGACTTACCTGCTGCTTCTACAATCTGCTTCCGACGATCTACTGCCATTACCATCCCCCCTTACGTCTGATCGAGTGATATTTTCAAAAATTGACTAACTGACCAACCGACCAAATGACCAGAATGTTATTTCGGTCAACTTCTGAGTTAAATATATCACACCTGAAAGTAAAAAAGCAACCACAATTTTACTGGTTGCTTTATCAATAATCATAAATTAGTGCCGACGTCCTGGTACTACACCTGTTTCTTCATACTCACGTACAAGTTTGTCTATCTCTTCTTTAAGCGCTCCAACGAGCTGTTCCTGTGGCACTTTACGGACTACTTCTCCGTGACGGAATAATAGACCTTCTCCGCGTCCGCCCGCGATTCCGATATCCGATTCACGAGCTTCGCCTGGTCCGTTTACAGCACAGCCAAGCACAGAAACTCTAATCGGCGCCTTAATCTTAGCCAAGTATTCTTCAATCTCATTGGCTACAGGAAATAGATCAAAATCCAATCTGCCGCATGTCGGGCAAGAAACCAAAGTAGCTGCATTCGTAATCAAGCCAAAAGATTTAAGCAGTTCACGCGCAACCTTGATCTCTTCAACTGGATCTGCACTAAGCGATATTCGCATTGTGGAGCCAATTCCCATATTAAGCAGAACGCCTAAGCCTGCTGCGCTTTTGACAGCTCCCGAGAACAAAGTTCCTGCTTCCGTAATTCCAAGATGAAGCGGATAATTGAAGGCTTCGGCAGCTTGTGAGTAGGCGGCAATCGCCATTGGAACATCAGATGCCTTAAGTGACACGATGATATCATGGAAATCCAGTTCTTCAAGAATCCCAATATGATACAAGGCACTTTCCACCATAGCTTCTGGTGTTGGATAGCCGTATTTATCGATTAGGTGCTTCTCAAGCGATCCCACATTCACACCGATCCGAATCGGTACTCCGCGTTCCTTACATGCGCGAACCACCTCTTCCACGCGCTCGCGCTTCCCAATATTGCCTGGATTAATCCGTACCTTATCAATCCCGTTCTTGATCGCAGCAAGCGCCAGACGGTGATCAAAATGAATATCCGAAACAAGCGGAATATGAATCTGCTTCTTAATTTCCTTAATCGCCTCGGCAGCTTCAGCATTGTTCACTGTAACTCGTACAATTTGACAACCTGCTTCCTCAAGACGAAGAATCTCAGCCACCGTTGCTTTTACATCTGCTGTCTTGGTTGTACACATGCTTTGCATGATGACCTCATTGCTTCCGCCAATCGTGATATCACCGACCCGTACAGGTCTAGTATCCTTGCGATGAAACATCCTATTCCCCCCTTTAAATTCTATATCACTCATAAAACATCCTCCACTCCGAAGTCCATCCTAGAATGGTGTTCAGAGTGGAGGATGTAGGTTCAAACATCTATGCACTTTCTTCCTTCTTCTTGGAAGGTTTATCTTCTTTACCCTTTAGAACCGGAGCAATTTTATTTTGAATAACATCCTCCGTAATTGTACACGAGGATACATCTGTACGAGATGGAATGTCATACATAACATCCAGCATGACGCTCTCAATGATTGCGCGGAGTCCACGAGCACCTGTATTGCGCTTGATCGCTTCCTTCGCGATGGCAATTAGTGCCTCTTGATTGAATTCCAATGTCACATTATCCATCTCAAGCAGTTTCTGATACTGTTTTACCAGAGCATTCTTAGGCTCGGACAGGATGCGCACAAGTGCGTTCTCATCAAGTGGCTCAAGTGTCGAAATGACTGGCAGACGACCAACAAATTCAGGGATTAAGCCGAATTTTAGCAGGTCTTCAGGCAATACCATGGATAAATATTCGCCTGGTTTCAAATCAGCTTTTGTGCCGTCCGTTGAGAAACCGATCACTTTCTTACCGATTCTGCGTTTGATGATGCTTTCAAGACCATCAAATGCACCACCGCATATAAATAAAATGTTCGTTGTGTCGATTTGGATGAATTCTTGATGCGGATGCTTACGACCGCCTTGCGGAGGTACAGATGCAACCGTGCCCTCTAGAATTTTAAGCAAAGCTTGCTGAACACCTTCACCCGAAACATCGCGTGTAATGGAAGGATTCTCGGATTTACGAGCTACTTTATCAATCTCATCGATATAAATAATCCCGCGCTCTGCCTTCTCAACATCATAATCTGCAGCTTGAATCAGCTTAAGGAGAATGTTCTCAACGTCTTCACCGACATAGCCGGCTTCAGTCAGAGAAGTTGCATCTGCAATCGCAAACGGAACATTGATGATTTTGGCTAAAGTTTGAGCAAGAAGCGTCTTACCGCTACCTGTAGGACCTACAAGCAAGATATTACTCTTCTGTAACTCAACATCCTCAAGCTTGCTATGTGTATTCACACGCTTGTAATGATTGTATACAGCAACTGCTAAGGATTTCTTAGCCTGCTCTTGACCAATTACATACTGATCAAGAATCGAGCAAATCTCTTTTGGCTTCGGAATATCTTTCATATCCAGCTCTTCGTCATGCCCTAGCTCTTCCTCAACAATCTCAGTACATAGCTCAATACACTCGTCGCAAATATATACACCTGGACCAGCTACGAGCTTACGTACCTGCTCTTGTGATTTACCGCAAAAAGAACACTTCAATTGGCCCTTTTCATCATTAAATTTGAACATCATATCACTCCTTTTTATTTCAGGTCTTGTCGAGTGATAACTTCATCGATCAAACCATAGGCTTTAGCTTCTTCCGCTGATAGAAAATTGTCGCGATCTATGTCCTTTTCAATTTTCTCATAAGATTGACCCGTATGTGTGATATACGTATCGATTATTTTATCCTTCGTTTTCAAAATCCACTCTGCGTGAATTTTAATATCTGTCGCTTGACCTCTCACTCCGCCAAGAGGCTGATGAATCATTACCTCGCTATTCGGCAAGCAGAAGCGTTTGCCCTTAGCACCAGCTGTAAGTAAGATCGAAGCCATGCTTGCAGCCATCCCTACACAAATCGTAGAAACATCCGGCTTAATAAATTGCATTGTATCGTAAATTGCATATCCCGCTGTAACTGAGCCACCTGGAGAGTTAATATATAGCGATATATCCTTCTCGGAATCCTGTGCCTGTAGAAATAGCAGCTGTGCAATTACTAGGTTTGCCACATCATCATCAATCGGGCTCCCGATGAAAATAATGCGATCCTTGAGTAAGCGCGAATAAATATCATATGATCTTTCTCCGCGACTTTCCTGCTCGACAACCATTGGAATAAGATTCACTTCAGACCAACTCCTTTAGCGGCAAATACAAGTAAATACAGATTAATTGTAACATGTTTTCGATACGAAGTCATATTCTGGTACTTGTACATTTCCACCGATTTTTGGGTAAAACAAAGGCACGCTAGTAAATCTTACGTGCCTTGTATGCTTATTTATGCATTCTTCATGTTGTTTACTAGGAAATCAACAGTAGCTTTTAATTTCAAATCTTCCTTCATACCAGCAAGTGTACCGTTAGCTTCGAAGATTGTGCGAATCTCTTCAGCGGAACGCTTGAATTGCTCAGCCATGCGGTTGATTTCTGCATCTACATCAGCTTCAGTAGCTTCGATGTTTTCTGCAATTGAAATCGCCTCAAGCACTAAGTTGTTGCGTACACGTTTTTCAGCATCTTCTTTCATTTGTGCTTTAAGTGTAGCTTCTGTTTGGCCTGTGAATTGGTAGTACAATTCAAGGTTCAAGCCTTGTGCGCTGATGCGTCTTTCAAAATCTTTAACCATTACGTTAAGCTCAGTTTCGATCATAGCTGCTGGAACTTCAATTTCAGCATTAGCTGCTGCTTTAGCAACAACGTCAACTTCTTTTTTCACTTCAGCATCTTTAACCTTTGTTTCATGTAGGCGTTTCTCGATATCTGCTTTGTACTCATCAAGAGTATCGAACTCACTTACATCTTTCGCGAACTCATCATCAAGAGCTGGGAAGTTCTTACGCTTAATATCGTGAAGCTTCACTTTGAATAGTGCAGAAGCACCTTTCAAGTTATCAGCTTGGTAGTCCTCAGGGAAAGTTACGTTAACGTCTCTTTCTTCACCTTTAACCATGCCTACGACTTGATCTTCAAATCCAGGAATGAAGGAGTTTGAACCAAGTTCAAGAGAATACTTCTCTGCTTTACCGCCTTCGAAAGCTTTATCATTTACGAAGCCTTCAAAGTCAATTACTGCAACGTCGCCGTTTTGTGCAGCGCCTTCTTCTAGTACTACAAGCTCAGCGTGACGCTCTTGCAATCTTGCAAGCTCTGCATCGATTTCTTCAGCTGTTACCGCTGTGTCAGCTAGCTCAACTTCAAGACCTTTGTATTCGCCAAGCTTTACTTCAGGCTTAACTGTTACAGTAGCTTTGAATTTAAGTGTTTGACCTTGGCCGAATTGCTCAACGTCAACATCTGGACGATCAACAGGTGTAATTTGTACTTCTTCAACAGCTTGTACATAAGCATCAGGAAGAATAATATCAAGCGCATCCTGGTATAAGGATTCGATACCGAATTTCTTTTCGAAAAGTGCACGAGGCACCTTACCTTTACGGAAACCAGGAACGTTAACTTTTGCTACAACCTTCTTAAATGCCTTGTCTAGTGCAGATGCTACTTGATCTGCGTCAACTTCTACTTGAAGAACGCCGACGTTCTTCTCTATTTTTTCCCAACTTGCTTTCATTTTATGCTTTCCCCTCCAAAAATGTCCATTACTTTGATCACGTGTTGGCATGCGAGTATCTCAAAAAATCAAAATTACTCAGACATCCGCCATTATAACCACTATATTATAACATATAACCTCTGCATTACAAGGAGAGGTTCACAAACGGCAAATTTTATATAATTGGTGAAATCTCGTACCTTCTTTAATAGTAATTCATAGAAAAACACGACATTTTTGATAAACATCCATCCATTCTTCGATCGGATAGCTGACAATCTCATACAATTCGCGAATTTGTTCAACCTGTGTTCCGCCATATATATGGCTTGCTAGTAGAGCATGCAGCGCACTTGCCCAAACAGCAGCCTCTTGTTCGTTAAGAACATTGGACATCGCCTTATAGAGTGACGTTCCATAGCTTGTCGCAATCACATCCCATTGCATTTGACTGGCAAATTCACCAATCATTGGCTCTGCTACTTCACAGACATGATCTATCGTTTGAAAAATATGTTCGATTCCAGCCGGAATTTCGCTTGAATCTAATGGACAATCGCTTGGATTCACAAGGATTTCGCTCCCAGATCTTATAATCGAGATGTATTCAAAATCACCTGCTAGCTTCAAGGCTTGCAGCGCTTTGAATTGTAATAAAGGATGCATCTCACGTGAAACCAGCCATTTGCGTATGCCATGAATAACCTGATTCCCGCCAACGTGCGCAAGTTTGTCTAACGTAATCAGCTGCTTATCTACTGAAGAAGGATGCTCCATGGTATGAAGCAATTCCAACACAGAAGCTGATTCTGCACTCCATTTATCGCCAAGCAGCTGCTTGCGCAGCTCAGCTTCAGCCCTTGCATCATCTTCTATCCCGAGCTGACTCGTCTGTTGTAGCTCAGGGTACATCATATACAACCAGGCTAATAGCTGCTCCCATTCCATACGTCGTTCCGAGTCCACATCCGAGAAGCCCATGAGATATCGCAGAATATCTACCGCCTCATCATAACGCTCATTGCTAAGCAACGAAGTTAACTCGGACTCATAATGCTCTATCGTCTGTGGCATAAGTACAACATTGCCATGCTTTGGATTCTTTATGATAATCACCTCACGCTTCGAGCACTGGTTGCCCAGTTGAATCGTTCATTGGAGATTAGTTTAACGAACTTTAGCTCGAATAGCAAAAGTTCAGCTTGCAACTTTCATTAATTTCCAGAAATTTAAGTGTTGACTTAATTAAATTTTATGTGCTATTATAACTCTTGTTCTCACGAGAACGGATCAACAAAGCTAAGCTGCAAGCTTAAAGTATATGTCCCAGTAGCTCAGTTGGATAGAGCATACGCCTTCTAAGCGTACGGTCGGGAGTTCGAATCTCTCCTGGGACGTAATTTACACCACAAATAAACGCTGGAATCCTTATTTATTTAAGGGTTCCGGCGTTTTTTATTTTTGTGCAAATCGATCCATTCCAGTCATGCGAATTTCAGGAATACTCCTCCTGTTTTGGGACAATCTACAACTAGTCATTCTATCATGCGAGGAGACAGATTTATGAGCTTTTTCAGATCATTACTGATCAACAATAAAAGGAAGAGCAAACCGATGTTAAAAAAGTCTTCCATAACGCTTCAACCCGTATTTCCGACAGTGGAAGAAAATATACAGTACATGAAAAACGCGACATTTCATACGGATGATTTGGTGCGCCAAACCGTATCGTTCTTGGGGAATACAGGCGAGTTTCTCTTTATGTACACGATGTGCGACCAGAGAAAAATTCGCAAGGAAATATTAGATCCTATTTCAAATAATAAGAACGAAAGTTTACAGGATATTCTGATCTTGATGCGGGCAAACAAACATGATGATCTTGAGAAAGTGATTGATCTGTTAGTCAAAGGCAATGCCGTGCTGTTTATCGAAGGTCAGGAAGAATGCTTTGTTATTGAGGTCAAATCGGAGCATGTAAGAAGTATTACCGAACCGAGCAATGAGAAAGTCGTTGAAGGTTCTCACGAAGGCTTTGTGGAGAGCGTTAGCATAAATTTACAGCTCATTCGCAAGCATATCGAGAATCGAAATTTGGTCGTAAAACGATATAAGCTAGGAAATGAGACGAAAATCGAGACGACAATCGTCTATTTGCAAAATTTGGCCAATCCCAAACTTATCGAAGAAATTGATCGAAGAATTCTAGGTATTCATGCGGACAATATCACATCTTCCGAATTTATCGAGGAATATATTGAAGATAAGTCCTTCTCCCCTTTTCCACAGCTTCTGCATACCGAAAGGCCCGATCGGGTCATCGGAAATTTACTTGAAGGCCGTGTCGCTCTGCTGGCCGAAGGTAGTCCGACTGCCCTGATTATGCCTGCTACGTTCTTTGCCTTCTATCAATCGCCGGATGATTATAGTTTCCGTTCTGTGCAAGGATCATTTATCCGACTCATTCGCGTATTGAGCTTTGTCATCGCCATCGGTCTGCCCGCTTATTATATCGCGGTAGTTTCTTTCCATTTTGAAGTCATCCCTCAGGATTTGCTCCTGCCGATCAAGGGTAGCATTGAGCATATCCCGTTCCTGCCGATCTTTGAGGCGCTGTTTATGGAACTGACGATCGAGTTGCTGCGTGAAGCTGGGATTCGTCTGCCTGGACCGGTTGGACAAACAATCGGGATCGTAGGCGGTCTGGTTATTGGAGATTCGGTTGTCAAAATTGGACTTGTATCGAACGCCATGGTTATCGTGGTTGCCCTAACTGCGATTGCTTCTTTCGTTGTACCTTCCCACGAAATGAGCGCTTCGGTTCGGATACTGCGCTTCCCTTTTATGATTGCCGCAGCGCTATTCGGATTCATTGGGATCGTCTTCGTTTCGATGGTTATCCTCATCCATTTATGTAAATTAGAATCATTTGGATCGCCCTATTTTGCGCCTGCCGCACCGCTTCGATGGAAGGATTTTAAAGATACTTTCATTCGGCTCCCGCAATGGAAATTGACACCGAGGTCCGATCAAACGGCTCCACAAAAGGCCATGGATCAGCCTTCAGGAAAGGAACAACAGAAAGATGACGAATAACAAGGATCAAGTCACAACCGGACAGCTTGCATCTTTGATTACACAAACACAAATCGGTGTTGGCCTGTTAGGGCTTACATACCAAATTCATAGCACGTCCAAAAGCGACTCCTGGATATCCGTACTTATTGCCGGTATCCTGACTCAATTTTTCATTTTTATTATGTGGAGTTTGAGCAAAAGATTTCCATCT
This sequence comes from Paenibacillus albiflavus, assembly GCF_004344915.1. GTDB lineage: Bacteria > Bacillota > Bacilli > Paenibacillales > NBRC-103111 > Paenibacillus_AM > Paenibacillus_AM albiflavus. The sequence goes on from NZ_SKFG01000022.1 coordinate 97,313, forward strand.
CTTACACTGTTCGATTATTTGCCTTCCCTATTCGGAAAATATATTGGAAAGCTCCTGCATTTCGTATATTGCGTATATTTTATTTTGGTACCCTGCTTTATCATTGTTCAGTTGGGCAAGACGGTACACGACTGGGTATTATTCGATACGCCAAGATGGATCATCATGGGCATCGCGTTGGCAATAAGTCTCTATCTGGTTCGTGAAAATTTACAAACGATTGCCCGCTTTTTCGTTCTGATATTCTTCTGCAACATCGCTGTAATTGTTATTGCGGCAAGCGCATTCCCCAACGTTAATTTGCTGTACCTCATGCCAGTTGGACAAGCTGGGATAGCAAATATACTGGCGGGAGCCCACAAAGCCATGAACGCCTTCTCGGGGTATGAGCTCCTGCTTATTTGCTATCCATTCGTCGGAGGAAGCAGCATAACAAAATTCAAAGCGGCAACATATGCAAATTCTTTCACAACTTTGCTATACACCTTTACCGTCTTTACCAGTTTGATCGTATTCAGTCCAGCCGAACTTAAACTCGTTCCGCAGCCGTTGCTCTACATGGTTAAAGCACTTTCCTTCAGTATATTCGAGCGAGCAGACCTCTATTTTATATCTCTTTGGACAGTCGCGGTAACTACTTCATTAACGGGGTATTTGTATATGGCATCCAAAAGCATTGCTACTCTCTTCCATTCACAAAGCAATCATCGCAGTGCAGCCCCTTTCGTCGCATTATTGATTTTGGGTATAGTCCTGATCTTTAGGGATCAATTTTTAATCGAACAACTTAGAAAAATATTGTGGGTTACAAATTACATGACTGTATTCGGCATTCCGCTCATTCTACTCATGATTTCCATTCTGTTCAATATTAAGGAAACCAGGGGGATAACAAGATGAGAACAAAGCTAATATCTATCACAGTCAGCCTCTTGGCAGCCATGCTTTTATCAGGGTGCTGGGATCAGCAAATGCTTAAGGACACCAGAATTGTAGATATCGCTGGTTTTGATCTAAATCCACAGGGGAAGCTGCAAATCACCTCCTCCATACTTGATATTGGCGGTACACAGTCAGGCAAAAAAGATCTGGACGAAATACACTCTGCAACCGGAAATACAACCAAACATACACAAGATATCCTTGACCGCAAAGTATCCGGCATATATTCGGCTTCCAAGCTCCAAGTTGTTCTATTCGGAGAAGCTTTGGCGAAGCAAGGCATTTATTCTTATCTCGATGTATACTACCGTGATCCAAGAAGTGCTTTGAATGCAATGTTCGCTGTCACTGAAGGTACAACCCATGACATCATCCTATCGAAAAAGAAAGGCAATAAACTCATCGGCGAACATTTTAACAAACTGATCCATAGTGCGGAGCGTAGAACAATTGTTCCAAAAGTTAGCCTTCAGCTTATCTGTCCGCATATGCTCGATCAAGGCAATGATTTTGCAGCCCCTTATTTTTCGAAATACGATTCGAATCCATCCATTTATGGGATAGCCTTATTCAGCGGGGATCGCATGACAGGTAAATTAAAGTCGGAAGAATCCATGCTATATCTGCTGATGGCCGATAAATTATCCAAGACTGCAAGTTTAACTCTTAAAATAAATAAAGAAGAAAAACAAGATCCGGAAAATTACATTGCAATCGATGTTCAAAATGTAAAAAGAAATTTAAAAGTAACCGTTAAGGACAACAATAACATCAGGGTAGACCTCGATTTGAAAATAAAAGCGACCGTCAATGAATACGCGGAAGATCATGTTGATGATAAACATACCCTGAATCAACTGGATAGAAAGCTATCGGAAGAATTCACAACAAGGGCAAAGACGATTGCACAGTACATGCTCCAAATCAATCATGATGGGTTTGGGATTGGCCGAAGAGTAATGGCTTACTATCCAGCCACATGGAAAAAACTAAATTGGGCAGAGGATTACCGGAAGGTAGAGTTTGATCCCAAAGTAAGCGTAGAAATTGTCAGCCATGGCATAATGAACTGACATTAACATAAATATCCCGTTAAGCGCATATGTTCCATACAATGAAGAAAAGAGATGTTTCATTAGCAGACAGGACTGCTGAAAACAACTCTTTTCTTTATTTCACAACTCCGTTAACATCTCATGCTTGCGATAAAGTTAAAATCTGCTCCAAATTCTCTTTCACTTTCTTCATACTCTTGTAATCAATCTTCTCATGATATGCCTGAGAGGCATGCAGCTGTTCATCTAATGACTTCGATTCGAATTGCTCGACCCCGCCTCCAGTTGCTTGTTGATAAGAAGTCCCCGTTTCATCTTCCAACTGATTGACCAATTGTAGAATTTGATCGATCGAGCTTGTCCCTTGTGATGATGAACTGCTAGACATCTGGTCAGCCTGCTGCTGCAAGGCTTGTTTAATCTGCTGTACTTTGGAAGCAGCAGCTCCGTTCTCTTCCATATGATCAATAATTTGAATAGAGGCGTCTAGTAATTCACGAACACGCTCTGCGCTTTGTCCCATATTAAACACACCTTTCCTCATTTATCCTTCACTTACATTAGCTTCTATTATGAGCATTGTGGAAATGAAATATGTGCAGCACCTGGTTTCTACATGAATAAAAAAAGGATATGAAGGGGAAATATACCACTTAACAACGAATGTCATGATGATTAAGTGGGGAACTCATATGCTGAATAGACAAATAAACGTATTTCAGGCATGTATGATTTTCAGTCTGGTCGTTGGCCTTACTAGCCATGTTATCGACAATTCCATGATTCTGAATTCCTCAGGAAGAGATGCTTGGATCGCTGTTCTTTTTGCAGCGGTATTTTTTTTGATTTGGTGTGCACTCCTTAAATTTATTGTACAGAGATCAGATCAACAGCCCCTCCTTTACTGGTTAAAACAGCAAACAGGTTCTGTATTTGCGTGGATCATCCTGGTTCCATTATTACTCCAAATCTATTTATTTGGTTCGGTAACCGTATCTTACACCGTTATGTGGACTGTGGTTAATTACCTACCTGAGACACCTGTTTTTGCCATATCGTTATCACTGGTTTTTCTTTCCTATTGGTGTGCTCGGTATGGCTTAAATGTCATCGCAATATGTGCTGGGATTCTATTGCCGATTGTCATCGGCCTCGGAATATTTGTTAACATTGCTAACATTCAACATAAGGACTACAGCATGCTTAAACCGATCTTAGAGCATGGCATGATGCCAGTGTACAAGGGCATGATGTATTCGGCAGGCAGCTTTGCTGAGCTGATCATGCTCCTCTGCATGCAGCATCAATTAAAAGGCAAAGTCCGTTTATGGCACTTGCTTGTCTTGGCAACTTTCCTTGTCATTATTACGCTTGGTCCCGTAACAGCAGCAATTGCCGAATTTGGGCCAACCGAGGCTGCAAAGCAGACGACTTCTCCCTATGAGCAGTGGAGATTAGTAACAATTGGAAGCTCCATTGAACATCTGGATTTCTTCTCTATATATCAATGGTTGGCAGGGGCATTTATTCGAATGAGTCTGATGATATTTTTACTTGCAGAAATAATTCAATTTCAATCCAAGAAAGCCCGCGAATGGTTCCTGTTTATCATTGCTGTCAGTTATTTGCTCGTTCCCCTGCTTCCGATCAGCCAAGAACTATTCTTCCATTTCTTATATCACATGTATTTTCCGATATCCTTATTTCTCATTATCCTGCTTTCCTTCATTATGGGGATAATCGCTTTGTTTACTAAAACGAGTAAAGAGGATACCGTATGACAGCGACTACACAAGCACAGGACCTAATATGGACGGAGCAGCGTCTCCAAGAACTATTTACGAAATCAAACGATGTCCATATGCAAAATTATCGTTTTGGGACTGCGACAACTGAAGTAATTCTAGTCCATTGTTCAGGCCTGATTGATTCCAGGCAGATTAACACATCGATCTTGCGTGAGCTTGAAATCATATATGATCGAACAGAATTTATGGATGCGAAGTCGATCAGTGATAGCCAAACACTGCCGATTAAATTGCTTCAGAGTCCTGTAACTGAAGAGCAAATCGAGGAATATGTGTTTGAAGGGGCTCTTGTCTTGTTTTTTCCTAATATCTCTGTATTCTTCTCAATGGATTTGGCCAAACGCCCCGAACGAACACCTGAGGAATCTAGTACGGAAATTTCGATTAAAGGACCAAAGGATGGTTTCGTTGAGGATATCGTAACCAATGTTGCATTAGTGCGTAAACGGATCAGAAGCCGATCTTTATGCTATGAGAGCTTTACCATTGGCACAAGAACGAAAACCAAGGTTGCACTGCTTTATATCGACGATGTGATCTCGCCGCAAATATTACGCGAGGCGAAGAAGCGTTTATCTAATGTAAATGTAAATATAAATGGGATTACGGGCATCGATCAAATAGAAACGATCCTTTCCGATTCCAAATATGCGCTTTTTCCCTTGGTTGATTATACCGGAAGACCCGATTATGTCGTTAGCTCTTTGCTTGTCGGGAGATTCGTCATCATCGTGGATGGCATTCCAACCGTATTAATTGCGCCCGCAAGCTTCCTAACGACATTAAAATCACCTGAGGATGTTCACTTTAACTTCATCTACGTCTCGTTCGCTAGACTAATAAGACTGATTAGTCTATTTCTCTCCCTGTTTCTACCAGGCCTCTGGGTGGCACTGACGATGTTCCATCAGGATCAGATTCCGTTTAGTTTGCTTGCTTCAATTGTAACTTCAAGACAAGGTATTCCTTTTCCACCTGCCATGGAACTCTTACTGCTCTTGCTGCTCCTTGAAATATTTCGCGAAGCTGGGTATCGTCTACCAACCTCTATTGGACAAACCTTGACGGTAGTCGGTGGTTTAATTATTGGAGACGCGGCAATTCGGTCTGGGCTCGTTTCACCATCTGTTGTTGTCGTAGGAGCGATTACGGCTGTGTCGGGTTCGACTTTAGTCAATCAGAATATCAGTAATTCCATTAGTGTCATTCGATTGATTATATTCCTGTTCTCCTCGATACTTGGCATCTATGGATTACTGCTTTCGATTTTTGCATTGGTTACCCATCTCTCCATGCTCAAATCTTTTGGTGTACCTTACTTAAGTCCAATTTCACCATTAAATTTCAAGGATGGGATAAAGGCAATTATTCGATTGCCTTGGAGCATGATGAGGAAGCGGCCAGCTAACTTGCAGACAACTGATTCAGATACGCAAGGAGATGATTCTACATGAGAACTGGTATGAAAATAAGCTGCTGCTTTCTCACACTGGTTCTCCTAACTGGATGTTGGGATGCGAAGGTTATTCAGAATTTAACCTATATAACGGCCATCGGAGTCGACTATGTTGGCGACGAATATATATGCTATGCACAGGTTTCAAACATCTCCAATATAGCGAAGCAAGAATCGAGAAATGTCGGCAAACAACCCTCGATATGGGTTGCTAAAGGAGTAGGGAAAACTTTTACAGATGCGCTTGTATCTATCTATCGTTTTTCACAAGTGCGCTTATTCTGGGGACATATCAAGTCGGTTGTCCTAAGTGAAAATGCGATACGAAAAGGAATAAATCCGATATTCGATATGATGAATCGGTATCGTGAGATCCGCTATAATATATGGGTATACGGGACGAATATGCCCCTAGATCAGGTCTTAATTGAACCGTCTATTATCAATTTATCTCCTCAAGAATCGACCTTGGAGAACCCGGAAGAGATTTATAAGCAAAGCTCGTTTATCCCTCCACTATACTGGTATAGACTAATCGCTTTAACAAAAGAACCCGTCAATGTTGCTGCCATTCCTTCCATTACAATTAGCAATAAAAATTGGAAGGAAAATGGTAAGCCACAAGCCTTGCTTCTGGTTAATGGCGCGTATTATCTCAATCTAGATCATATGGCAGGCTGGTTATCGTTGACTGACCTGAGAGGGTTACGCTGGCTTGAGAATCAAACCGTTCGCACACCGCTAACCGCCACGTTGAACGATAAACCAATTGCAGATTTAGTAGTCGTAAAACCACGTCAATCGATTAAACTGATTGAGAAAGGCGCCGAGCTTCACTTCGACGTTACGGTCAAAGCCCGCGCATACGTAAATCAATTACATGAGAATGTATCCGAGGATGTAATAGAAGCGCAAGCAGCCAAGATAATTGAAGCTGAAATAAAGGATACTTATAAGAAGGGAGCGCAGCTTGGTATCGATACGCTGAAATTAGAATTGTACGTCTACCGAAATCACCCTCATAAGTGGAATGAGATACATGACAAGCATAAGAAGATCCTACATGAGCATGCGCTTGATACCGTAAAGGTAAAAGTGCATATCATGCACAGTGGCAAATTTAAACAGCGCGTCAGATAACAAAAGCCTGCCGTTCAAATGCTCTCAGTTAGAGCTTGAACAGCAGGCTATTCTTATTTTATGAAATTTTATACCGTAGTAGGCTCCGCTTTATCTTCCGCCATCTTCTGAGGTTCTGATTTCGTTTTGCCCTTATTTGATGTACGAAGTGGAATTTCCTTTAAGAAGAAGGTTAGAATGAATCCAATTAGAAGCAACGCAGCACCGTATAGGAAAATAATTCCAAGCGAATGACTAAGCGCATCTTTCAAATTATCAACCATCTTCAGCAATAAATCATGCATTTGTGCAGGCGCTTGATTAATTGCCTCTTCCAGCTTAGGCTGATTAAGCAATACTTGTGGATTCTGGAAAGCAGCAAGCTGCTCTTGAACAGCTGGGTCAAACTTGGATAGATCAACACCTTGGCCAGATGCTGCTTGATCTTTGAACCTGCTTGTGATGCCATGATTCATCAAAGTACCCATAATCGCAACACCAATCGTACCCCCAAGATTACGGAATAATTGGTTGCTTGCTGTTACAACTCCAAGCTGTGTAGGTGCAACGGCATTCTGAATAACTAGTGAGAAGACGGACATTGCAGGACCAAGTCCAAGTCCGAATACGATCATACTTAGAATCGCCATTAATGCGCTGTCCATATAGTGCATCATCAGCATACCCGCAATAAGCAGAACCATACCGAGCAATGCTAATTTCTTATATTTACCTGTCTTTGTCATAAACTGACCTGATAATGTACTTGCTACTAGCATACTTAACATCATCGGCATTGTAATATAACCTGAATAAGTTGGCGAAATTCCGAGTACACCTTGTGTGAAGAAAGGAATGTACATGATAGCGCCCATCATACCAGCATTCAAAATGAATCCGATCACGTTAGACAACGTAACAATTCCATTCTTGAATAAGGATAGCGGCAGCACAGGAGTTTTAACCCTTGTTTCAATCATAAGGAATATGACTAAAGCAACAACAGTTCCCGCGAATAAACTTATGATTTCAGTTGAAGCCCAATCGTATTTGGAACCTGCCCATGAGAATGCAAGCAGCAATGGCACAATCGTTAAGGTTAAGAATAATGAACCCCAATAGTCAATAGACTCCGCCTTATTCCGTTCAACCTTAGGGAATAAAATCAGGATCATAACAAAGGCTACAATGCCAAGCGGCAAGAAAATCCAGTATACCCAGTACCAATTCATATGATCTACGATATAACCGCCTAATGCAGGTCCAAGTACACTCGATAGAGCGAACACACTACTCATCAAACCTGCCCATTTACCACGTTCACGAGGCGAGAATAAATCTCCAATCGCTGTAAAAGAAGTTGCCATAATAATACCGGCACCAAGACCTTGAACTCCACGATATATAATCAATTGAAAAATATCTGCTGATGTTCCGCATAGAAACGCACCGATCATAAACACGACAATACCCGTCAAAATAAATGGCTTTCTACCATAAATGTCGGACAGCTTACCAACTAACACCGTTGCAATCGTTGATGTTAGCATATAAATAGTCATAACCCATGTGTAGTATTCCATTCCCCCAAGAATTGCAATAATTCTCGGAAGAGCTGTACCTACAATCGTCTGATTGATTGCCGCAAAGAACATCGCTGCCATAATGGCAATCATAATTGAAATTTTACGTTTTTGTGATAAATTTTCCAAGCTTTCTCCCCCTGTTCTATTCTTCTGCCTTTCTCTTTATGTTCTCTCTTATTCGCTCATAATGTCTGATTTGTTCTGTGATTTCCTCTTCTGTGAAACCATCAAAAAAGTTCTCTATGAGTTCATCCCATTGCTTGCTGATTGCCTTCAGCTTAGCTTCTCCTTCTGAAGTTATCGTCAAATAAACAATTCGACGATCTTCAGTCGACCTAGATCTGACAGCATATCCTTCCTTAATTAGCTTATCTGAACGAGCTGTAATTGCACCTGGTGTAATTTGCAGGGCCGCCGCAAGATCAGCTACCTTCTGAGGGCCTACATTAGCTAGTCTATCTAGGATATAGAATTGCGCTGGAGAGAACGAACGTCCTACCTGATTGCGCCACAAAGCAGTCGATTCTTTCGTAACGAGTCTAAACGCGTCAACTAGCCGCTCCCTATCGTGTTGATATATCACTCCCAAAACTCCTTCACACATAAAACATTTATATATGAACTATATAATCGCAAAGTATTTTTTACTATACACCCATCACTTTAAAATGTAAATACCCCTATTTAAAATTATTCTTATTAAACTGGCAAAAAGGAAAAGGCTTCTATACCAAAGAAAAACGCCACCACTTCAACTGAAGCGATAGCGCCATTATTACACTTTGAACTTGCTAATATTTGTCTGCAATTCAGAGGCTAGCTCGGTTAAGTTAGTGACAGAGTCCGTTATTTCCTTCATGGAAGCAAGTTGTTCCTCAGCAATTGAAGCAATGTTAATCGAATGACTCGCGGAAACTTTGGCGAGATCAGAAATCGATTCAACGGAAGCAACAACTTCTTCTGTCACCGCGGATACTTCCTCGGAGGAAGCAGAAACTTCTTGTGTTTGCTGCGTAACATGCAGTACCGATTGCATGATCGTATTAAATGCTTCATTCGCTTGATTAATCACCGTAACGCCATTCTGTACTTCCTCTCGTTCATGTTCCATCTCTTTCATAATTCGCTCGGTATATTTGCGAATCTCATTCACCATGTTAATGATTTGTTTGGATGCTTGATTGGAATGCTCAGCGAGCTTCTTGATTTCATTTGCAACAACCGCGAATCCTCTGCCCTGTTCTCCTGCACGCGCTGCTTCTATTGCAGCATTAAGAGATAATAGCTCGGTTTGCGAAGTAATCTCCGTGATGTTCGCGATCATGGATTCAATTGCTAGTGATTTTTGATCTAATAAGGATACGACCTCATAGGATTCCGCAACAGATTCATGAATGACATTCATTTGTTTAATCGCTTTGGCAATGGAAGAATTCCCTACCTCAACTTGAGTTGCTGCGACTGAGGACATTTCGGCAACGATCCCAATAGACTCCACGATTTGCTGAAACTGGTTCGCAATCCCTTCCATTCCCTTCGCGCTCTCATCACTCGCCAAAGACATATTACCCGCATCAGCAGACATATCTTGGATCGTTATTGCAACTTGGTTAGCAGATGTCGAAACTTGCTCGCTGCCAGCCATCAGTTCATTCGCTGAAAAGGCGACAAGATTAGAGCTTCCATCAATTCCGGCGATAAGCTCTTTGAGATTGTCCTTCATTTGGTTAAAGGATTCTCCTAATTCCTCTAATTCGTCACGTGAACGGAAATTGAGCGTTTCTCCCGTCAAATCTCCTGCAGCAATGCGTTTAGTTTCTGATTTCAATTTCGTTAAGCGTTTGGAAATGCGATTAGAAATCAGACTCCCCATTGTCATCGATATGACAATAGCCAAGATTCCATAAATAATATTGGTTCTAACCATGCTGTGTATCCGCTGATCTATTTCAACCTGCTCACCATAGATTATCGTCAGCTGATTCTCGGCTAATTCCTGCATAAATACGTTAAATTGCTGACTGACGCCTTGAAATTTACTAGTAAGCAGATACTCTGCCTCTATCAGCTTTCTTTCCTTCACATACTGAATAATCTCCTCTGAAATATCATGCAATTCGGTATTCAACCCCGTCATTTGCCCCAGACGCTCTTGTTGGCTATGATCTGTAAAGGAGTCATTCAGTTTTCCGAGCAGGTTCGGCAATTGCGAAAAAGATGTTTCTATACCGCTGAGCATTTGTTTATCCTGCGTCAGAATATATCCTCGAATATCTGAGTTCTGCTTTGCAATGACCGCTTCTAGATCCTTGATATCCACCATAACATTTCCGCGAAGATCAAGTAAATTATCATAACTTGCTTGTACCTTATGTATTTGCGAATAAGAAAAAACAATCATAAACAAAATAAAGACCGCACTTACAATGAATCCTGCATGCAATTTACGATTAATGGACATTGTAAATCTCTTCTTATTAGATTTCATGTGTTATATCTGCCTCCTAGGTGCTAATTCTAGTAGTAATCAATGACTAATCAGCGCAGTACAGAACTGCGCTGATTTGAGATATATAATTATACCATGAAATTCTAATTTTCATTGTGAACTAATCCTCACCGCAATAGTCGAAGTCCATTCAGGATCACCAGGATCGTGCTTCCTTCATGACCGATGACACCTAAAGGCAATGGTATTCCTTTAATAAAATTCGATAAGATCAGCACGCTGATTACGATTAAAGCAAACGTTATATTCTGTTTCACAGTTCGATGCGTGCGCTTCCCGAGATCGATAGCGCCTACTATACGGTCTATATCATCATTCATCAGTACAAGGTCAGCCGTTTCAAGCGCAGCATCACTACCTGCTCCCCCCATAGCGATTCCGATTGTTGCTGAAGCAAGTGCTGGAGCATCGTTAACACCATCACCTACCATGATGACATTGCCGTATTTTTCTCTTAGCTCACCAATGATTCGTAGCTTATCTTCCGGAAGCAGCTCCGAGTATACAAGCTTGATTCCTGCCTGTTCAGCAATCGATCGAGCTGTTTTCTCGCCGTCACCTGTAAGCATCGCAACTTCGATTCCACGCTTACGCAAATAGGCAACTGTGTGAGCCGATTGTTCACGCAATCGATCCTGAAGTGCAATAACACCAGCTATCCCCCATGAATTCCTAACAATAACAACGGTTTTGCCATGCTCTTGTAAATTGGCAACCTCATTAAATATCGCTTCATTGCCCAATAAATCATCTGCTAGCGTGCTTTTGCCAATTGTCCATGTTTCATCACGATACTTGGCCTGAACGCCCCAACCGACTAATGCTTGTAATTCTGTCGGATGATCGATCTGAATTCCTTCATCACGAGCCTTTTTCACAATCGCCTTGGCAAGCGGATGCTCTGATAAGCTCTCTACACTTGCCGCAATTTCTAGCAGTCCTTCTCGCGTATACCCCTGGTATGCGAATATATCTGTAACTGTTGGACGACCTGTTGTTAAAGTTCCTGTTTTATCAAAAGCAATTACCTTGCTCTTGCCTAATAACTCAATATAAGCTCCGCCTTTGAACAGCAAGCCTTTTCTTGCACTATTGGAGATAGCGGATAAAGTGGCTGGCATAATCGATGCAACAAGGGCACATGGCGATGCCACAACGAGAAAGACCATCGCTTTATAGAATGTATCCGTCCAGCTCATATCTACAAGAAAATGCAGCACAAACAATAACGCAATCGTAAGGAGAATAATGACTTTGGCATAAATTCGCTCGAATCGTTCAACAAAGAGCTGAGATACAGGCTTCTCTTCTTGCGCTTCCTGAACGAGACGAATAATTCTTGCGAATAAGGAGGATTCACTTGTCTTTGTTACTTTGATGAATAAAGCTCCTTGACCGTTAATCGTTCCTGCAAAAACTTCATCGCCTACTACCTTATCAACAGGTACAGCTTCACCTGTAATAGAAGCTTGATTGACAGCGCTCGTTCCTTTATGAATTTCGCCATCCGCTGGGATCCGCTCACCTGGTTTGACCACAACTATATCGCCAACGTTCAACTCTTCAATTCGAACAACAACTTCTTGATTATTACGAACTAATGTAGCCGTCTCTGGCTTCATATCCATCAATGCCGAAATATCTCTTGAACTGCGCTGCATCGTATAAGTTTCTAAAGCTCCGCTTAAGGAGAAAATGAAAATGAGAATCGCACCCTCTGCCCAATAACCGATACACATCGCACCGATCGCGGCAATAATCATTAGCAGGTTGACATCAATATCTTTCTCTTCAATAAGTGTCTGTAATCCTTCTTTGGTTTGAACGAAGCCGCCTATTACAAGTGCAGATAAGTATAAGGCAATGGAAAGTGGTTCGATCCAGAACGATGCCAGCCAGCCCCCCGCGAGTAGAATGCCGCAGGCGATTGCCGCGGTAAGCTGACGATTATGACTGATCCATTTCATAAGTGATAGATTGGTGCGTGAAGATTCATCCGATAGTACTTGTTGATTCGCTTGACCATGTGAAGCAGACGACGTTGACATACTGATCACCCTTCTTTTTATTAATTTTCATTGAGAATAACAATCATTATTAGTGCCCTTAAAATGCGATATGCTGTCCCTCAAGAAGAGGAACAGCATATTTATTGAGATTGATTATCATTTTTCATTCGTCCAAATAAGTTGTATTTGGTAAACTAATTATAGCTCACTTTTTTTACATTGTAAATAGTTGTAAATTAGTAATTAGGGCATTAATTTATAATTATTATAATTTGATAATTATTAAAAATCAAGGTGAAGGTACGTCTTTATTTTTATTTATTTTCTTGCTGGATCTTCTTTGGGATTTTGCTGTGCTGAATGCTTCACATTCTTGGCGATTACCTCATCAGCAAACTCTGTATCATGCGCATATTGATTTCCTTTATTATTTTTAAATTTATTAGCCATATAAGTCAGTCCTTTCTTTAGTTAAATGACGACTGTTTCAAGCGAAATCTCTGGAACAAGCTCCAGGGCAGCTTCAATATCACCGATTCTGCTCTTTGTGTACTCATAACCAATCTCAATACACTCCGCTGTTTTGTTAAATGCCAATGAACCAATATGAGAAACATCTGGACAAAGCAAAATATTCGTATGGTTATGCAATGTTTTGGCTTGATAAGCCAAAAAAATACTTACCGCCCGATTAACAATCGAAATCAGTGAATTTAAGGAAGAGCGATTCCTGCCTTCTGTGCATAAATCAACCGCAATTATTTTATCAGCACCTAGCGCTTTGGCATATTCGGAAGGACAATTATCAATTAATCCTCCGTCCACAAGCAGCTTCTCGCCAATTGCCACGGGTGGGAATATCGACGGGATTGAACAGCTTGCCAAGATAGCATCCACTACCGAAATATCCGAAATCTCTTCATAATCATTTGATTCCAAGGTCAATGGCTTAGACGTAAAAACAACCTTCTTGGCTGTTTTAAGATCTGCTGCAACTAATGCTACAGGACGCTCAAGATCCTTGAAACTGCGATCTTTAATTTTATTTCCAAGAAAATCGCGGAGCTTCTTTCCTTTAATAATGCTTGGGGACCTCTGATCATTCCACAGCAATTTGCTGAAAATTGATCGATAATCATAATCGAAATACTTCTTTGATAATTCCGGGACCATGCAAATTATTTGATCAGTCGTATAACCACAAGCATACAGGGCTGCTATCAGACCCCCAGAACTGGTGCCAGTTAAGCAATGAAATTCGATACCGTATTCCTCTAATGCTTTGATAATGCCTAAATGTGCACATCCTGCAATGCCGCCGCCTCCTAGAGCGATACCAATCCGACTCATCTCCACACCCCCTCGCGGTCTGTAACCTTACTATTGCTTAACGCAGAACTTGATATTCACTGTCTAAGCTGTAAATATTGACCGCGTTTGATAAATTCCTGTTGAATATCATATGTTGCATGGGCGCATGAAGGTACAAAAAGACCAAAAGCTGATGCTCTATCATTCGCATCAGCTTTTGGTCTTATTCCTATTATTAATCTAAATCTAGCAGCATAGCCATTTCGATAATTGTTTTGCGACCTTCTGGGTCGTTCTTTACATTATTATACAAATTCTCGTACATTTCACGATCAGCTTTATATTCTGGCGTAATCTTGATGGATGTATGTGACCATTCGATAAGAATGTTCTCCGCATTAATCAATTCATTAAAAGCTTTATGAAGACCACTGCGCGTAATAACATCTTCCATTTCCTTCTGTCCGATCTCTATACCTTCTTCTCTTAATTCATCTAGTTTGATGTCTGTTTGTTTACTAGTTAGCAAAAAGTGCTCTTTCGCTGCCATATAATCAAGTTGTGCTCTAGCAAGTCTACGTTTCTTCCTCATTTTGTATAATCACCTTCTATTAGAATTCGACATTGAACCCATTGTAACAAATTGTGAGGCAAAAACAAAGCCCAAGCCCGACTTTCCCAAGGACAGACATTTTCATCTGGGCAAACGCATATTTTGATATCACGTATTGCTCTTGACGATACAAGACTTATTCTAGGCTACAAAAAAGGAGTTGATGAGCGATGTGCGGCATAACAGGTTTCATCGATTGGCGTAGAAATTTAACAGAATTTCCCGTTATACTAGAAAGTATGACGGAAACGCTAATAGATCGAGGTCCAGATGCATCAGGCACCTGGATATCGCAGCACTGCGCCCTTGGACACAGACGATTAAGTGTAATAGACCCTGAGAACGGCGCTCAGCCTATGATTCGTAGATTCGGTGATCATCTATATACAATCGTTTATAACGGTGAGATATATAATGCGCTTGAACTAGGGAAAGAACTAGAAGCTAGAGGCCATCAATTTCGAACAACCTGTGACACAGAAGTACTTCTACTCGCTTATATCGAGTGGGGAATCGATTGTTTGGCAAAACTCAACGGTATTTTTGCCTTCGCGGTATGGAATGATACGAATCAAAGTCTATTTCTAGCACGTGACCGGCTTGGGGTGAAGCCACTTTTTTATGCGCTTCATCATGAAATATTTCTCTTTGGTTCTGAACCCAAGTCCATACTCGCTCATCCCGAATTTCCTGTTGAAGTAGATGCTGAAGGCTTGGCAGAGATTTTTGCGATTGGTCCAGCACGGACACCTGGTCATGGAATTTACCGTCATATGCATGAATTAAAGCCAGGACACTACATGATATATGACCAATCAGGTTTATCGGTTCGAAATTATTGGCAGCTCGTTAGTAAGCCGCATGCTGACAATGTTGAACAAACTTCAGAACGGATTTATCAAATTCTAAAAGATACCGCAGAACGCCAATTAATATCTGACGTTCCGATCGGAACTCTTTTATCTGGCGGACTCGATTCGTCAGCACTTACCTCATTTGCCGCCAATCATTTTCGCGAAGCAGGTCGTGGCATCCTGCATACATTCTCAGTTGATTATGCCGATAATGATAAGCATTTTAAAGCAAATACGTTTCAACCGAACAGCGATGCGCCTTGGATCGAACGGATGACCAGCTATCTGGGTACGCATCATCATGATATCAAGTTTGATACGCCTGAGTTAGTAGAATCGCTAAGAACTGCAGTATACGCACGAGACACGCCCGGCATGGCGGATGTCGATGGATCTCTCTATTTATTTTGCCGTGAAATTAAGAAGCATTGTACCGTTGCCGTCTCTGGGGAAGCTGCCGATGAAATCTTTGGCGGATATCCTTGGTTCTATCGACAGGAAGCTTTGTCAGCCCAGACATTTCCTTGGTCCTTATCGCTTGATGCTAGAGTCGATCTGCTTTCACCTGATTTAACGAGTCACATTCAACCGCATGCCTATGTGAATCAACGTTATCAAGAAGCCATTGATGAGGTGCCACATCTGGATGGTGAAACGGCTGATCAAAGACAAATGCGCCAAATGTCTTATTTGAATATTACGCGGTTCATGCCGACACTTCTTGATCGCAAAGATCGAATGAGTATGGCTGTGGGCCTAGAGGTTCGTGTTCCTTTTTGTGATCATCGACTGGTCGAATATGTATGGAATATTCCTTGGGAGATCAAATCCTCTGGAGATCGTGAAAAAGGCATTCTCCGCAAAGCTTTGAAGGGGGTCCTGCCTGAAGATGTGCTGATGCGCAAAAAAAGCCCTTATCCCAAAACGCATAACCCTAATTATTTGGCTGCTGTGCGTGAAGAAGTATATGAAATCATAAATGACTCCTCTTCCCCGCTGCTTCCATTCATCAATCGTGATAAAATTCTTGCTCTTGCCAAATCGGATGCGCCGCAATTTAACTTGCCTTGGTTCGGTCAATTAATGAATGGTCCACAGATGTTCGCTTACTTAATCCAAATTGATACTTGGCTTAGAGGCTATAAGGTTTCGATAAAATGATAAAACGGCTGTTATTCGAGCATGAATCTCGAACGACAGCCGTTTCTAGTTTTTTAGTACAAATCGAAGAAGCGTTTCAATGCATTCGCTCGGTGAGAGATCTCATTCTTGAGCGTAAGCGGCAGCTCGGCCATCGTGCGGCCGTGCTCAGGCATATAGAACAGCGGGTCGTAACCGAACCCGCCTGCACCTCTTTCAGCGGCAATAATATAGCCGCTGCAAGTACCCTCCGCTTCGAGCTGTACGCCTCGAAGCGGGTCTACCAGCGCGAGCGCGCACACGAAATGTGCGGCGCTTAGCAGCGCTGGTTCTTCAGCGCCAGCTTCGCTCGGCGCTGTTGCCCCAATCTCCGCCAGCTCCCGCAGAAGCTTGGCGTTGTTCTCGGCATCGCTGGCATGCTCGCCGGCATATCTGGCGGAATATACGCCAGGATCGCTGCCAAGTCTATCTACGCACAGCCCGGAATCATCCGCGAGCACAGGCAGCTGCAAGTGGTCAGCGATAATTTGTGCCTTAATGAGCGCATTCGCTGCGAAGGTCTCACCGTCTTCTACAATTTCAGGCAATTGATCATAATCCGCAAGGGAGCGAACATCGATGCCGCGATCCATGAACCACTGAGCAAACTCCCTTACTTTTCCTTGATTGCGCGTAGCAATAATAACGACATTCCCAACTGAATCCATTACTCTGCCTGCCCCTTACCTATCCGCGCTGTCAGTTCTTCACCAAGTGCCTTTTGCTGCTCCGCAACCATTTGCTGAATCCCTTGCTGCGCAAGTTTAATTAATGTATCTAATTCACTATGTGTAAATGGTGATTCCTCACCCGTACCTTGTAATTCAACAAACTTGCCTGTTCCTGTCATAACCACGTTCATATCTACTTTGGCAGAAGAATCTTCTTCATATTTTAAGTCCAGATACGCTTTGTCATTCACAACACCAACAGATACGGAAGCTAGAAAATCCGTAATTGGAATCACTTTCAGCTTGCCATCCTTCACAAGTTTAGCCATTGCAAGCGTCATTGCCACAAAAGCGCCTGTAATCGATGTTGTACGTGTACCTCCATCAGCTTGAATCACATCACAATCAAGGGTGATCGAGCGTTCACCTAACGCTTCTAGATTAACAACTGATCGCAAAGCACGACCGATTAAGCGTTGAATTTCCATCGTCCGCCCACCAAGCTTACCTCTTGCTGCTTCCCGTTGATTCCGTACTTGAGTCGCCCGCGGCAGCATTGAGTACTCAGCAGTTACCCAGCCCTTACCCTGACCTTTCATGAACGGGGGAACACGCTCCTCGACCGTCGCCGTGCATATTACTTTCGTCTCGCCGACTTCAATGAGAACGGAGCCCTCTGCATGCTTAATATAATTTGGTGTAATTGTCATTGCCCGCAGTTCATTCGGTTGTCTGCCATCTAATCGCATCTGTCTTTCCTCCATTTTCTAATCCAAGCTTACGTCTTCATCATGCTGTAGTTGCAATTTCAAGTTCAGTAATTCCCATCCTATTGTAGCAAAGTAATTTCGGAAAAGCACGAAAATAGGATTTCAAGAACAGGAATGTTATAAATTCTAGAATACTATACAAAAAGCTCCTTCGGGAGGAGCTTGGAAGAGCACATATAAGCTTACATTTTGACAGGGTTCAGGTTCGTTGGTTTCGCAATAGGTTTGGAATAATTCGTGTTGTCTGTCGTTGTGAACTTCGCTTCGCCATCAATCATGATTTGCACGGCTGTTGCTGTTGTATTCTCGGTAAGGGAGAGAACTATTGATTTCAGCGCTTCACTGGACACCTTATGATCTTGATCTCCTATACCAGTTAAATTAACCGTGATTAAATGATCAGCAGGATTCAGTTGTACCACATTCGTTATTGGATTTATGGCTGAAGACAGAAGATTTGGCGATACAGGGCCTTTAATCAATTGCTCCATAACAGCTTCTGCAACTTGATCGGTTCGTTTAATATGTCTGGTAACTGGTACATAATAGGGATAGTCAGCAGTACCGCTCATAAAATACAGCGTAACTGCTGTGGATTGGCCGTAATCAACGTCTGGCAATTTCTCAACATTGATCCCGATTGAGCGGCTTACTGGTTCGTCAATTGGTGTGCCTTTCTTCGGCAATTCAGTCAAGTCGTTACCCTCTACACGTAATTGAACATGATCAATATTCGCAAAAGTCGTTAATGCCCACGTGATTCCTTCGAGCATTTTACGCTCGTCTTCCTGCTTATAGTTCAGCAGCTCTTTGGAAAAATCAACGAACGCTAGCTTATTTTCATTAATCGTCATGCCTTTCACCTTCGTGCCGGAAGGTAGAATAGAGGTAAATCCCTTGGGCAGCATTGCGCTTACTGGGCCGCCATCGACCATATACTCTAGAACCTTCTGTGCAGGTGCTTGGGTCTGAGGTAAGCTGAGGGTCACAGGAACTACCAGACCATGAGAATCTTTGGCATAAATCGTCCGAGCATCCACTTTATCCGATATGGATGAGGAAGTAGTCGGTATATGATCCTCCGTCGTATTGGCAATCACATCCTCAATTGAACCAACTGGAGGAGGATCAATATCTTTGGAGCTGCTGGAGCTATCACCAATCCCGAGGAGTGAGCAGCCGGATAAAAACATAGCGAATGCGCCAACTACAGCTGCCTGACGCAGCCATTGACCAGATTTCATCGTTTCTAACGCCTCCTTTATACTATAGGTACTACATGTATACAGGGATTTTGTCCAATATATGCGTACTTTTTGTCCATTTCGGAGGACAAGTCACTTGCTTTTCATTTGATTGAAGAAAAGGTACAATCATAAGCAGAATTATCTAATAATATAGCAGCATAATAGAACGCGTAAAACGAAGGAGGCCTATTTCATGGAATATAGCTTAAACAGCAAAAAAGTAGCGGCGGCCGCTCGTAAAATGCTAGCAGATCGTGGCATTAAGGTGGAGCAAATCGCTGAATTAACGCATTTTCTCCAATCCAAATATTATCCAGGGCTGACAATGGAGCAATGCATAGAAAGTGTTGAGAGTGTGCTTGTCAAACGTGAAGTGCAGAATGCCGTCCTTACGGGGATACAGCTCGATATTCTGGCTGAAAAGGGTCTGCTAGAGCCAGCACTCCAAGAAATGGTTGCTAACGATGAAGGATTATATGGCGTCGACGAGATTATCGCATTAGGTATTGTGAATGTTTACGGCTCCATCGGATTGACCAATTACGGCTATATCGACAAAATGAAGCCTGGCATCCTTGAACATTTGAACGACAAGAGCACAGGTGAAATTCATACCTTCCTTGATGATATTGTCGGGGCAATCGCTGCTGCAGCAAGCTCTCGAATCGCCCACCGTAAGCAAGCCGAAGTTGAAGAAAAAGAAGGCAAATAAATGAACGGCTATTCAGCCGTCTAGAAACATCTATACCTAGTTTTGAGGTTAATGTATGGGATGTTCAAGGAACTCCTTATATTTGAGACTAAAAGACAAGAATGCAGTCCGTATTCCTTTTAGAAGACGGGCTGCATTTCTGTTCTAATTGCGTATTCATATTTGATATTGTGGTCGCTCACAAAACCAAAGTGTACCAATCCACTTTTCCCCAACCTGTAAAATTTTTGATCCATGTAACGATCGCTGATCAGGACTGGATGTACCTGGCTGGCAGTTTTCAAAAACTAATAACGTTCCAGTTGTCGGAGTAACTTCGATATTTAAATTCGGGAAATAAGTTTCTCCTCCGGAGACAACATCATTCAAATAAAAGAGCGCAGTATATAACCGTTGACCTGTACGCTCGAGAAATGCCTTGTGTGCTTCTTGCGTTAAATCATAACAATCCAAATGAGGTTCAAATTTCCCGCCTACTCCATAATGAGCTACTTGTAAATTTTGAGCGAAATGAATTGGTTGCTCAACAATTTCTGCGATTTGCTTACATATGCTTTGTACAATTTCATTATGATTATGGTAAAACCAAGCCAAGTTTGAAATCCTTATTTGAGAATATTCTAACCCGGATTGACCTACCACAGTTGCTGGTGTTAACTGAACACGTGCCAAATTAATCAAAGATTGACAGGCTTCTGGAGGGATCACTGAAGGATAGCACCCGATAAACGGTTGTTGGTTCAGTAGCTGTGTGGGTTTTTGCATAGCAACTCACCTCCCAACATGTAAATTCAATCGAATTATTTATATGTATAGGACTTATTTTTGTGCTAATATCGCTCCTCCACACATACCTATTTTTCACCACTTCTATTATTTATCACTCGCGTGTTTTGCAAAATTTCGCAAGAATGGATATCATCGAACTTCCCACAAAATAAAAGATCCCCTCGACTCTGGGCCAAGCCAAAGCAGATTAGGGATCTTTAAAATATATAAGGTAAAATAATATTAGAGTGTAATCCCAGCGCTAGCATACCCTGCTACGGAAGTAGAAATCGGGATGGATCCTACGCTTTCTGCAGCAAATACCATTAATAAACGAGTTTCTGGAGTTACAGGTATAGACAGCCCACTTGTTATACCATGGGTAACTGTACCAAGGGGAAGAGTACCCGTAAGTGTTGGAGCTAATGTAACAACAGCCCCCGGAATCGGAGTAAATATGTTATTTGGAATAGTTGAAGCATACAATTCTGCTATAATCGATATCGATGATGCTCCAAGTGTCAATGCTGTCGTTGTACTGAAATATGCCGCAATAGAAGTAATAATACCATTACGAGGAACGGAGAATGCGAAGTCATGAACTTCTCCCCCTGCACCTGTGATATCAATTGGTCCGCCTAGTACGTTTACATTGGAAGCAGAATTACCGAAACCAACCAGTCCAGTAATAGTCAATGCTCCAAGAATGTCAGACTCCATGATAACTGGAGGACCTGAAGCAAATGGAATGATTGCACCAGGACCTGCTGCTCCTGTAGGTCCTATGGGTCCTGGAATTCCTGGAATTCCTGGGGGTCCTGGAAGTCCTGGAGGCCCTGGGGATCCTGCTGCTCCTGTTGCTCCTGTAGCCCCTGTACCCGGTCCTGTTGCTCCCGTTGCTCCTGCTGCTCCGGTTGCTCCTGTTGCACCTGTTGCACCTGCACCTGTCGCTCCTGTTGCTCCTGTAGCCCCTGTTGCTCCCGTTGCTCCTGTTACCCCTGCACCTGTCGCTCCTGTTGCTCCTGTAGCCCCTGTTGCTCCCGTTGCTCC
>NZ_SKFG01000023.1 GCF_004344915.1 Paenibacillus albiflavus
TATGGACACTCAGTATATGCAGAGAATTGCTGAGGAATTTAAGCAATTTGAGACAATCTTCCTGAGACAAATTGGAGAGAAGCATTTTCGCGCTAGAATATTTACAGTAGAAGAGGAATTGGACTTTGCTGGACATCCGATTTTGGGAGCGGTATCAATCATTCATGAAGAACTGTGTTCAGATGAAAGTAGCATAACCGCAGTCTTTGAGTTAAACAATAAAACACTGCAAGCAGAATCGATAAAAAAAGGTGACTATTTCCAAGCCACGATGAATCAGGGCGTTCCTGAGTTTTTGGGGTCTGTTGAGGGTGAATTGAGGAACATATTCTTGCAGGCGTTGAATCTTACAGTCGACAATCTTCATTCAACGTTACCAATAGAGGTTGTTTCAACAGGGTTGCCGTATTTGATTGTCCCTCTCGCTTCGGGGTTGGAACAGGCAAAGATCAGCGTCAGAAACTTAGAGGAACAGCTAAACAAAATTCAAGCGAAGTTTGTTTATTTGTTTGATGTAGACAGAATGGAAGGTCGCACTTGGGACAATTTTGGAGCTGTAGAAGATGTGGCAACCGGCAGCGCCGCCGGACCGACTGGAGCTTATCTTTACAAATGGAATATCTGCAAAGAAACAGGGGAAATCATTATTAATCAAGGCGGTTTTGTGGGAAGACCCAGCAAGATAAAAGTTTTTACGGACCCATCCACAAGAGAGATTAAAGTGGCGGGAGACGTTAAGATAATTGCAAAAGGGCTGCTTTTAATATAAAGGTGAAAACCCCTGTTTAAGGAAAAAACTCCTTTTACAACCACTTCTAGTACGTTATAATACAATTATCAGACAGCTTGATCCACTTATCAAAAGATACATATTGATATTGGAGGTATGGTCATGGTCAATCGCAATAGAAAAATGATTTTCACAGCCCTCAGCACAGCTCTAGTCGTGACTATGTTGCTTGTAAGCAGCACAGTCTATGCCCAAAGTGCTGAGCCGAAGACAGCAGGAGATAAGAAGGTTGAAGTTATTAAAGGTTAATGAAATAACATACTATCTGCGAAGACAGCATTGAGTCTTACAATTGTGAAGTGCATCCAGTAATGGCTGTTCATTTGAATGAGGAATAAGAAAAAGAGAAACGGCTGAAGTCCTTGATAAAAAGGGTTTTAGCCGTTTCTGTTAATGAAGGGAGTGTCAAACCATGAATGTAGAATTGGTCATGCAGGAGCTTGAAGCTCTCGGCAAGGTACGACTCAAGAAAATGTACTTGTCTAACGGAGCGCACGAACCGCTTTTTGGCGTGGCGACAGGCGCTATGAAGCCAATTGCCAAGAAAATCAAAATCAATCAACCTTTGGCTGAGCAGCTTTACGCCACAGGAAACTACGACGCCATGTACTTTGCTGGCATCATTGCAGATCCGAAAGCGATGACCGAGGCGGATTATGAGCGGTGGATGGATGGGGCTTATTTTTATATGCTATCCGACTACGTGGTTGCGGTAACTTTGGCGGAATCCGATATTGCGCAAGAAGTTGCCGATAAATGGATCGCAAGCGGCGAAGAGCTCAGAATGTCAGCGGGATGGAGTTGTTATTGTTGGCTTTTGGGCAGTCGGAAGGACGTTGAGTTTGCCGAAAGCAAAATCGCTAACATGTTGGAGATTGTGCAAAAGACGATTCACAATTCTCCCGAACGAACGAAATCTTCGATGAATAATTTTATGTACACAGTAGGGGTATCCTATCTGCCGCTCCATGATAAGGCAGTCGAGACCGCAAAGGCAGTAGGCCAAGTAGAAGTTAAACGGGACAAGAAAAAAAGCAGTATCTTACACGCTTCCGAAAGTATTCAAAAGGCGGTTGAAAAAGAGCAACTCGGTTTCAAACGAAAATATGTAAGATGTTAGACGTTTTACTTGAACTGGACAACCAGGCATACTAAGATGCACAGGTTCATAACAAATCGGATTATGTAGCAGCCCGAACGTCTTTAGCGTTTGGTTTTTTTCTGTATTTGTGTGATATTTTGCATTGCAATCAAGAATTGTTCCCACTTTGTACACAAATTTTGGCGTCTTTTGTAAATATTTATCAAAAAGTCTGGTAAATTAGTGTAAAATACCGTAACATAGTGGGGGCTATTTTTTTGGGGAATTTTCATTCACAAGGTTATTAAGGTGGGAATACTGAATTTTCATAATACATATAAGGGAGAGAATTAATTAACAATGAAAAAGATATTAACATTTGTACTAGCTATTTCTATGGTTGCTATCCTTGCGGCATGTGGTGGGAGTGACAAATTAACAGATTATAAGAGTAAAGACAGCAAGTTTCAAGTAAGTGCCACTAGTGGTTGGAAAGATTCGAAAGGCCAATTACATCCAGAGAGTGACCTTGAAATCTATAATCCTCAAAAAGAAAAATATTTCATGACACTACTCGAATCAAAAGAGGATTTCAAAGATGGTTCACTACAAAAGTATTATGATTTAGTTACCCCAGATTTCGTTTCTTCAATAGACGCTCCAAAACAAGGAGATGTAAAAGAAGTTACGATTAATGGTAATAAGGCGCTACAATTTACGCTTGAAGGTACTTCAGGCGGTGTAAATGTTGCTTATTTAATCACAATCATCGAAACACCTACACATTATGGACAATTGATGGCTTGGACGCTTAAGAGCAATTGGGATAAATATAAAGACGAATATACGACTTTAGTCAACAGTTTTAAAGAAGCAAATTAATCCTTGACCTTTTGACCTGTATAGTTTAGAAATACCCCATTAGCAAGACACGTAATTATTAATAATAGCCTTTATTTAGGGGCTGTCCTATACGTCACTAAAAAATAAAAGCAGGTGGAGATAAACGCACGTTTAAACTCCATCTGCTTTTTTGTTTTTTGGGGTAATTGAAAGTAGTTAGGCGGATGTCCGCTGCTTATAATAGATTGTGGGCTAATTTACTATGGCAGCTATATATTTGGCTTGAACAATATGTTTGCGTTTAATGGGCAGTGTAGTAAAGCGAATGCAGTTAAGATACCCACAAAGTGAATAGATGATGAAAATTTTGGTATAAAAAAGACGCTAAAAACAGCCAGATTCAGGGTACTCATCCAAAAGTGTTCAACAGTCCTCACTCAACACATGTGGAATCGGTGGCTTTGTTGGAGAGGGATGGTACAGAGCGGTAAAAATCTAGTAGTGGAGCGAGTTTGGGGAGTAGTACAGATGAAATGTAAATGTGAAACGGAAGCGTGAAAATGGTAGAGTTGACTGATTGTTGACAAATTAAATAGATTAATAGTGAGATTCCTGATTCTTGAATCGAGTTCAATATTAGGACAGGGGTTCGCCCCCCTCATCTCCCTAAGTATTGTGAGAGAGAGCATCCATAAGGGTACTTTTTGTTATATATCTGGAGTTATTGTAGGGTTCGTTGTGGTTATAACACATTGATATGGCTGATCTTATGGTATAAACTGTTAACAAATGGCGAGGTCCGAAAATAAGTCTGGGAGAAGGCTTTCGGACACTTGGGTACATTGTGGGACATGCCGTATACCACACTGGCAGAGATGAGGAATGATATAGAAAGGTTGGTCGTATTAGGTGGCATCAAAAAAAAACGGGAGGAAGGCTAAAGAAAACATTCAGAAAACAAATAACACTGAATACATTTCTTTAACGATAACAGGTTTGT
This sequence comes from Paenibacillus albiflavus, assembly GCF_004344915.1. Classification (GTDB taxonomy): domain Bacteria; phylum Bacillota; class Bacilli; order Paenibacillales; family NBRC-103111; genus Paenibacillus_AM; species Paenibacillus_AM albiflavus. Next base: position 3,715 of record NZ_SKFG01000023.1, read on the forward strand.
CAGCGTTTTTTGCACTTTTGGCGGTTATAATATCGATTTGGAGCTGGAATGTTTCTGAAAGAAGCTACAGGCTAGCTGAGAAACAAGATCTAGAAAAAAAGACTGCAATATGGATTGGGGAATACTATAAAGACAAAAAGGAAATCAAGTTCACCTCATCTGCCGATGAGATTAAGCTGCAGATTGGGAATGTAATTTTCCCTAAGGAAATGGAAAAAGGCAAGAGCTACATTCAGCCGCCCAATTTTACATATCCAACAACACTACTTGAGGTTTCATTGTCCGATTATGTGAACAAGAGCGTGCCACGAAGTCCAGATCACATTAGTGTCGCGGAAATGCACATACCGTTAGTTGTTCAATCACAATATATCGCTGCAGGTAATACTTATAGTGTTCAATCAATATATCGATTAATTTTTTTGTCCACAGTGTCTCATCAAGAATTTAAAATGCCTACAGTGGAAATACAAGGCATTATTTTTAATAGACATTTAGACATTAACGAGGATGCAGCTAAGGTGTTAGAGTTGGAATGGAAACGTATTAAGTCCGAAGCAAAATAAGTTCATCTAATATAGTCATTCGGGTGACAACTGTGGCTACACCCATAGGAACCTATGTGGTGTTATCTTCGGACAGGGGTTCGACTCAGTTATTATCGGTAGTAGGGAACATTCCAAAATATTTACATGTCCTTTACCTTTTGATAAGAAGGTTGTAAATAAACTTAAGTCATTAAATATTAATTGGGATAGAGTTGAAAGGGGAGAACAATCTGCACTTAAAACAATATCTGATTCTACAAGAACACACCGTGAAATCACATCAGAAGAGGTTGAATGGCTCTTATCAGTGTGTCAGAATAGAGGGTAAATAAAAAGCATCTCTTGAAGAAAGAGATGCTTTTTATTTGATAGTGATTGTATAAACATTATAAATTCTACTTGAAAACTTCTACCTTTAGGAAATCTGTTTATTTGCAAATTGAACCATATTAAACGGTGATTAATGAAAACAACGTTTGTATATCAAATATAATACTTAACCCGTTATAAATGAGTACAAAAAAATACCCCCATCCATCATCCTTAATATCGCCCAGCATTTCCACTAATGATTTGAAAAATCCAAAGAATTTACCGATGAAATATGAAAGATAAAACCCAATTAGAGTAAATCCAATTGACATGAGCCGTGTTATTGCATTTTTAGCCTCATCAAGTAAATGTGTTAAACCTACCATCGAAAGGGCTTCTCTTTTTTCCGCTGAGAATAGAGAGGAGGAGTTAATTGTATTTAAAGCTTCATTCAATTTTTGCGAAAGACTCACTGATAACGTGATATTAGTTACTGTAAATAAAATACACAATACAAGGATAAATTTAGTAGCACCTGAAAGATTTTCAAACCATCTTCTTAGATTTTCGTACCAGCTTCTTAGAGTTTCCATAGTCCACCTTATTAGTTTTGGTTTTTTTGAATGTGCCTTACCTGCTGCCGGCGCATAGTGGCATTTTTGACGACTCCAAGAAGTATCTAACCCGAGCCGAATGGTTGAGATGAAAATACCATTTGGTAAAGTTTCTTGTTTGACCGTTCTGTAATCCTCATCTGTAAGGAGTTCTTTGGTCAACTTCTTCAACCGGAAATTTTCCAATGATTCTATCTAAATAAAAATCAAAATATTGATTTTTAAAATCTTCTATTTTTTTCTTTATGATTTAAGTGGTTTAAACTTAATTTCGATACATTAGCATTAATTTGATATCCTGAATTTTGACCAATGAATAAGATAATATTCTTTTCATCAGGTTTCATTAAAGGGTTCAGGTAACTGAAAATCATTTATATCATATGAATGTATTTTTATCTCCTTTCCATTTCTTTTTTGTGTTTTTACCTTTTTATATAATTCTGTCATCTGAGATTTGTATAGGTGTTCGTTCTTATTTTTTACTATTCTTAATTTCGTTGATAAACTTAATTGTTTTGTCATAAATTGTAAGAAATCGATTTAAGGGCTTCTATCTTCGCTTGCATTTTCTTCTCCTTACTTTAGTGTTTTTTTCAGTATTAAAATATAAATTCTCTAAATTATAAGTATTATCCTCTACAATATCTTTGTTCAAATTGCAGGAAGCGTACCAGTTTTTAGATAGTTTTTTAATGCGGTGGCAACAATAGGTTCTTTTAAATTAATAAATTCATTGTTGCGTTTATTGTATGACTGTACATACTCATTTAAAAATAGATTAATTTTATGCATTGTTTGAGGTGTTCTTGCGGTTACTGATTTTTGTGATTGAAGAAACAAGGAATAGATACTGCTTAGAAATTCAACTATATGTTCACCGTCCTTATAGTGAACATTTTTTTGTACCCAGTATCCTTCAACAAACAAGAGGTTTATTAAATTAGATTTTAGTGCCGACAATATTTCTTTTTTTCTTTCAATATTGTAATTCAGCCATGTGACGATAACTGCAGTAAGTTTCTCAATTTGATTATTCAAAATGATATTTAAATGTTCATCACTTATTTCACCTAAAATGCATTGGAGTCCATGATACTGTTTTAATATTTCTGAAATTGAAATGATGAAATCATGAATTCTATTAACCTCTATTGTTGCAAATACTTCATCAAATATTTGAAAGATTTCTAAATACTGAACCACTAAGGAATGTACTTCTTCAGACTTGCGATTTGTTTCAAAGAAATCTCTTTTATTTTAACTCCTTTTCATCATGTAAGTGTTTCCAACATTTATCTTCATTATCATAACGAAAGTAGAATGGAATACCTTCTCCATCGTTTATGTTATGAAAATATTGTTCATCAGTTTTCTTCAAAACACTCCCCTCGCCTCCATAAATCAAAACCACAACCTCAAGGTGGTTTTTTGCTGTTCTACCTATTTAAAATCGAAGAGGAATATATGAAAAAGCGCTACTCCACAGAATATATGGCTCGAAATTGAAGAGCTTTCAGATGGTTTCGACGTATTGTTTGAGAAGATGTTCTTATTCAAAATCAAACCCGTCATGGTTAAAGACTACGTAAAGTCCAGAAATTATGAGTGGGACTCCGTAGCTGGATCCTGAAGGAAGGAATCGTTTTTTTTTTGGAGAGGGTCAGGATATGTACTTCTCGCTTCACCTCGACTTTGAACTCTCTCAGCTCCTTTCCACGCTTGCATATTGCCCTGTTTATATTTCTAAAACAGTTCATCCTGAAATTGTCCCAATCTACTTCTTTAGCCTCTTCTCAGGCTTGATCAAGGCATTTCGATCTCTCCTCAATCCTCTATCCTATCGTTTCCCCTCCCTCCAGCGGCAAACTATAATTACTTTTTTGGCTCTGATTATCCCCGTCTAAGCTTCTTTTTTTGTCCTGTTCTTGTGTAAACTTTAATTGCTAAAAAATTGGCGAAATGGGGGAGGATGGACTTAGAATCCTTGTGTCTGTAAGGCGGTTGGAGGTAAGGGAAGGGTGACATGTGTGGGACGACTAATTTGGACTTTGACACCTATGACTTGATTCTACGTCGACAGGAGCATGGTGTAAACCTATTAAGTTGTGAACTATAACAGTCAATAAGTTAAGTTCAGATCGATGCTTCAGAGGTAAGATCTCCATTACCAAGCGCCTTTCGGATTAATCCGAAAGACGCTTCTTTTGCATTCAAAACGCAAATTTCTCCTAGCAACGAGGGAACGCCGACAGAGGTAATTGCAGATCTGGGGGTACTTCTCGTCATATAGCCTATTGCAATTTAGACCATTAAAATACAAACGATCGTTTGTTTATTGCCGGAGACATTTCTTTTACTGTTAATACAAGAAGTTGCAGGGGGGATTACTTATGAAGAAAGGCACGATTAGCTACGAATTCGGAGTCAATGTTCATAGGATAAGGACCGAAGTTATGGACCTGACTCAGGAAAAACTAGCTGAACTAAGCGGGTTAAGCTCCGTTTACATCGGTGAGATAGAACGTGGGATGAGGAACGTAAGCTTGGAAATTGCAGAGAAGATTGCTGATGGACTTTCCATCGATCTATGTGAGCTTATAAAGTATGATAGACCAAATCAGGAGGACGATGAATGATTCCATTTAAGAATCCAGAGAAAGTTGATGATGTATTTTGCAAGGTGCTCACACCGAACGATGATAGCGGTCGCCATGGTGTTCTGATTCCTGTGTTTGCGTATCGTCTATTCCCTGATTTTATTGGATATGATCCACTGAGTGCTACCAACTACGAAGCATCTATTACAACTCACTGGGATGAATCTGAAGGATGGTCTCAGAAGGACAGCAAATGGAAACATTATCATCGCTACCCAGAACGGCGAATGACATCATTGTCGCCTGAGTTGCTCAATACCAAGCCTAAAAATTCATTGCTAATAGTTGGTAAATACAAGGATTTGTACGAGTATGAATGCATAATCATTCATCCAACGGATCCTTGGTATCTTCCAATTGGAACAGGATTATTCCATTTTGACCTTGATCAGGAGAAGGTCAGCGGCTTATCCGCAATCTTCCCCTACAGTGAGCTTGTTGGCAAAATAGATGGACCATCGGTACTGGATGAATTAGTCGCCAAGGTGAAGGAGATTTCCAATCGAGGATTTGTTCCTTCCATGAGATCCGGTGATACAGGGGTCGGTTTCACGTTTGAGTCACTACTGGGGATCAAAGCGAACTCTGGAAAGGAACCCGATTACAATGGCATTGAAATCAAGTGCTCACGTTCTAATAAACCAAAGAATAAACGAACAGCCCAAACGGGTAAACAAACGCTGTTCGCACTTGTCCCTAATTGGGGAGTAGCAGGGGATCGAAAAGGTCTTGTACAGAGCTATGGTTACTGGGACGAAAGCAGAGAAAGAACTGCGCTTTACTGTACAATAAAAATTGCTGAGAACAACTTAGGCTGGAAGCTTGAGGTTGTAGAATCCGAGGGTAAGATCTACGTATGTAAACACGGTGAACGTATTGTCCAATATGAGATGTCGGACCTAGAAGCTGCATTGGAAAGCAAACATAAGGAAAGTATCTTTATAACTGCCCATGCGACGAAACTAGCATCAGGTGAAGAAGCATTCCATTACGATAGCCTCGTTCACGCTAAGGAGGTCTTGTTCAAGGAATTCATTGCATTGATAAAAGAAAACGTCATTGGTTTAGACTTTGCTATCCATATGAAAGAAGGTAAAGCTAGGGACCATGGATTCCTCTGGCGTCTAGAAAATAAAAAACATCTCCTACGACTTTTCAAGTATGTAGTTGAGCTGTATTAAAAACAGGGGAGCGTTGGTATTACACCAGTTGAGCCCTTTGAAATATTATGATAGCTCGTCTGATCTCAGCGGCGAAAGTTACGATGTGGTTCATGAACTGAGAAAGCAGTTGTCGCAGAGATTTTCTGTGATTCCTGCTTTTCACTTTATTTAAGCATCTCTACGATTCAGTATCAACTTCATCAAGAGGATTTAATATCAAATTTTATAAATGAATCTAAAATATCACTCGATTGGACTAACGGATCTTAAAATTGTGAATACCCCCTTCAATCACTTTAGCGGTGAGAAGGGGGTGTTTTATTAATTATGTTGTTGACAGTTGGAGGGCAGTTTCATTTAATTGTATTGCTTTCATTATCTCTAGTGCAATTGCTCTAGCTAATAAAGGCGGGACAGCATTACCAACTTGGGTATATTGCGGAACCTCTACTTTTCTTCTTGGACCACCAGTAGTTCTCTTGCCAAGAAAAATAAAACTATCATCAAATGACTGGATTCTAGCCATCTCCCTAACAGTTGGGATTCGATGTTCAAATGGAGTTAAGAAATCGTCAGGTAATGTGACCATAGTAGGTGCAACGCTATATCTATTCAATCTGAATCTGTTGCTTTTTTTAGTTAATAATGCATCTAGAAACTCATCGCTGATATTACCAGTTTTAAATAGATCGATAATTTGTTGTGCTGTATAATCAGTTAGCTTTCTTTCACATTCTTTTAATAATGAAGGATATTGTCTAAGATCTATTCCTTCGCTTTTAATCCTTTTGACTAGTACCGCAGAAGATTCTCCTTCTCTAAAAAGAGAAAACCTCTCCGTAATTAATTCATTATGTCTTGATTGATCATGATTATATATCTCACCATTGTAGTCAACTGACTTTCCGGAAAATGTTTTTGTACGGCCTCTATGAGATTCAGTTTGATATTTTGATAATTTGTTTAAATTAAGTTTACTGTTCTGATTAACAATCAGATCACTTATAGCATCCAATACAGTGACCTTTTCTGTTTCATTGGGTGTAGTTGACGTGGGATAGGTTGGTGGTTTAACTGTATTTAGATATCCAATAAAAATTACCCTACGTCTTCTTTGCGGTACTCCGAAGTCAGAGGAATCTAACACTTGGGGAGGAAGAGTATTGTACCCAATTTTAGAGAATTCGTTTCTTAGTATTTCGGGAACTAAACTGTTATCAGGATATGCTGTACCTTTTACTCCAACAAAACCATCTAATCTGCTATCGTTAAAGCCCTCCACATTCTCCATAACAACATAGCTTGGTCTCAAATCATTAATAATTCTTAAATACTCTTTAAATAGTGTATTGCGAGGATCATCCTTTTTTCGTAGCCCAGCGCGGCTAAACCCTTGACATGGAGGGCCGCCAAAAATTGCGTCTATTTTTGGGAAGGGTTTATTTTGAAACATTTTAAGGTTTTGAATTGATTTTATTATTTCGCTTGATGGGAGTTCACGAATATCAGTTCTTTTAAAGAAAGTGTTTACACCTTGGATAAGACCAAGTTGATCGTGTCTATTTCTATAAGTTCTTTCAACATCTTCATTAATATCACTGGAAAATAGGATATGAAATCCTGCTTGTAAAATGCCTTCGCTCATCCCTCCAGCACCACAAAATAAATCTATAGCAAATGGTTTCATACAGTGCACCTCTTCATTCAAAACTAGGTTATCTTTATTATGACTGAATCTTAAATAAAAGTCCAGGTGTTCATTACGAATATATGTTCTATTATATAGCATTGAATATATCAATGGATAGAGTTATTGCAAAAATTATTGAACGATGTCGTAAATAGGCATTATAGGTGCTAATATAGATCAAATACAACAGGAAAAATAAGGTAATCCTAATGAATTCATACTGTTTACCTATGAGGAAGAGCAAATAAAAATTCAAATGATATTCAGTAGTATTGTAGGAATGAATTTACCTGAATCAGAATGAATGACTTTAACAATGCCAGAAATAAGCATCATTGATACCTCGGGTCTCTTAAGAACGATCTTAAAAGAAAATGATATCGTTAACTATGATATTTTGCTTCAGGGAACTGAATACAAAATTTTGAAGGATTCTCATGTATTATTGAACTCTAATATAGTAAATATGAATAGGAGCGTTTATAGGCAAAATATAAAAACTTGGTGATTCGAGAATCTGGATATATGAATTTAAAAAGTATATTCATCCGGTACATTGATATATTTGCTGCATTTCAAGGAAATCTTGTGGTTGTCCAGCTTATCACGAGAAAATATGCAATTGATGTGGATGGAGACGAAGTAAAGGTTACCACTGATCCGGATGGTAGTAAGCTTACTATTTCGGATGATGGTGAGGGTATGGGTGTAAAGATATAAGAAAAAAATAGGTGGTCATTGGGACATATGACAAATGGGTTAATAATTCAACAGATAAGGACCGACCATTGAACTACTGAAGGTTAGATGACATAATTTTTTTTGAAAGACATTAATATACAAATGATGACAAATGATAATTAATGTGAGAAGATAATATTGTAGAAGTCCTTGAACTCCGCGCAAGAAAATGTAAATTTCTTGTGGACTCTTAAATGGGTACTATTCTAGTTAAATGGTGTTACAATGCCACTAAAGACCTGCATGCAGGTATTATTATTACTCTTCGAGGACTTCTACAAATTATTCCTTTATATGAGGTCTTTCATGTCATTATTTGAATTATTCAAAGTAAAAATGGATAAAGATAACTTGAAAATTTTTTATAATACCAAAATTGCACATAAAGCAAGTGCTGGGATTGATAAGATTAATAGAACTACTTTTGAAAGAGAAAACATATTTAATGAAAATATTGACATAATACATAGGAAATCTCTAAAAGGAACCTATAAATTTTCTCCGTATATGGAGAAACTCATTTTGAAAGGTAGAGATAAGAATCCTAGAGTTATATCTATTCCTACAATCAGAGATAAAATTACATTAGGAATATTAAAAGATATATTATCATTTAAATACTCTTCCGAATTATCAAACAAACTTACACACAGTATTGTTGAGGATATAAAGAACGCTGTTTCAAACAAGAACTATCAATATTTTATAAAACTTGATATTAAAGGTTTTTACGATCACATAAATCGTACTATATTGTTAGATAAAATCAAAAAAAAGATAAAGAGAAAAGAGTTACTCCAATTACTACAAGATGCAATCGAAAATCCAACAAAAGCTAATCTGGCAAAGCAAAAGGCAGTTAGTACTAAACTCGGTATCCCTCAGGGTATTTCTATTTCCAATATCCTAGCTAATATCTATTTAAATAGTTTGGATAAAAAATTTGAAAGATTTAAAAACATATCATATTTCAGATATGTAGATGATATATTAATCCTTTGTAATAGAAATAACGTTGAAAGAATTTATCGATTGATAGATATGGAATTGATCGATAAATTACAATTGGGTTTAAATGAGAAAGAGGATAAAGGAGATATTAAGTCCGGATTTGATTATCTTGGATATAGATTTACTTTAATCAATAAAACCAAAATGAAGTATGGATTTACTGTTCAAGATAAGAATAGAATGAAACTAGAGAACTCATTAATTCGCATATTTTCTGAATATAAGGGGAATGAAAATAGCGAAGTTTTTATATGGAAAATTAATCTTAGAATCACAGGTTTTATTATTGATCAAAATAAATATGGATGGCTCTTCTTTTATTCTCAGATAGATGATATTTCAGTTTTATATCATCTGGATAGTTTGATTGAGAAATTGTGTGTGAAACATAATATTCACGAAGAGCTTCAAAAAAATATTAAGAAGTTTGTAAAAGCATATCATGAAATAATAAAAACAAGAGGGAATTCTAGTTATATTCCTAAAGCTAGAGACTTTACAGCCGCTGAACAGAGAAGGATATTACAAAATATATTTGGCTATAAACAGCAATTAATTGATCAAATGAATGATGAGGAAATTCTAAAACTATTCAGAACTAAACTGTTTCTATCAGTAAAAGACCTTGAAAAAGATGTTCAAACATTCTCTTAATAAATGAGGTAGAGACATGGATGATATTTTAAAAAATGAAATAGATTATCTGTTAAAAGAGCGAGTATGGAAAACAAAGAAATCAAGGATGGAAGCTGAAGCAAGACTAATTCAAAATAATTTAATTGCAGATATTTTAGTGAATTATTATACTTTCGCAGTGATAGTGTATTCTATATTAGCGTTAGTTCTTGATTCAGGAAATAGTTATTCAAAGAATATAACAATAAGTACACTAGTTTTATCGATTGGTTTATTTGGAATAACATTATTTTTATCATCTGTAGGATTTAAGCAAAAAGCAACTCAATTTAAAGATTCTTATCATAAACTCGATTTATTAGAAATTGACATAAATCATTTGTTACGATCTGCCCAATTTAAAAGCAAGAAACAAATAATAGATGAATTGTATGTACTTGAGCAAAAATATATATACATACTATCTTTAACAGATAATCATCACACTATTGATCATGATAGAATAGTAATTATGAGAAAGTTAAAAGGACTTTCACAGTATCTCAAGAATAAATTTTATGCAAAGAAAATATTAAAATGGTTATTAATTGTCTTTCTTTTTATATTTCCATTTTTATTAGCTTTAATAGTAGAACTATTTTAAATGAACTTTAAAAAATAATAAAAAAATTTGCGCGAAGCACTCGCAAACAGTTGAGTTATACTTTTCTGTTTGTAAGCTGCTTTTTTTTAGGAGGAGATTAATAGTGAGATATCAAAAGGTTAGTACTATTGAACAATTAGAAAGTTGCATGAGAAATCAAATTGATGTGGATGTTTGGTTTGGAGGGGAGATAGATTTAACATCAAAAATATTAAGTTTTAATGAGTATTCAATTACCTTTAAAGAAGGCATATATTTGAGAAATAATATTGATTTAAGAGCTAGAGGCAATTATTTCTTATTGATATAAATAATTGTAAACTAATTAGTGGTTATCAAAGTAAATATATAGATTATTTTAAGGATTTTGTTTTAATTTGTTTGAAAGATGACATTGAGTCTATGTGGTGAAGTAGATTTTGATGAAATTTATAAAATTTTGAAGGTAATTATCGGGTGATGTTGAATACTCATAATTATAGTTCATTTAAATAAATTGTGGGTGCTAAATGGAACAAAATATTAATGATTTTTTTGATGTTGTTGTTGTGTCAACAGAGAAATTTGCGAGTTATTGCAAGAATCAGGGATATTAAATTGAGATTAGAGAAGTATTAGAAACCGTTGTTGATTTTAATGTTACTTCTAAAGGTAAGAGTGTGACTTTTCAATTTTTTACACAGAATTCTAAGGATGATACTTTAGATATCAGTCTTGAAATTAAAGTAATAACCTCATCTGGTTCTAATGATTTGGCCAATTTACTTACAGAAAATTTACGAACAATGATGGTGGTTTGAAAATTAAATTATAAAATCACTCAAAAAAAAGCACTCCTATGGAATAAACTTCTTAGGTAAGTGCTTTTTATTATATTTGAAGGATAGGTGAATTGGTGATTTAAGCGTGAGAGTAAAAGATTGGTATTATAATCGTAACAACTTCATTTTTATATTGTTTGATGAAGGTAGTTGGTCACTGTTTCGACTTCCTTTTGTAACCCACTTGCATTGATTTCAACATGGTATTGGAACTCCTTACCATTAATAAATACGGTCGGCACCATCTTCGCCTGACGTTTAACGGGCTTCTGCAATAATTTTTATACTTAAGTCAATGTTATCTGGTTGTTCTTGTAAACCATACTCTTCGGTTAACATTTTTTTAATCGAATGGCTGCCGGATTCGTGCCACTGGCTTTGTTTGGCGAATAAATCCTTCATCAGCACGTAGACTTGCTGTGGATTCTTATAGTCTAAAAATGCGTTCGCTAGTGTGCCATATAATAGCATTTCGCGCGGTTTGTCATAATGTTTAATCACGTATTGAACTTGCCCGTTCTTAATATAAGGGGGCAATGATTCATCAGCTGCTTCAAAGAATGTTGCACAATACGGGCACACCAGGTTCAAAAAAACTTCTACTTTTACAGGCGCATTGTCCTTGCCATAGCTTAAAAATGCATTTTCGATTACTGTGTCGTGTTCAATCCTCCCTTACTTGATGTTGTTTGGAATAATGGATTTAATAGCAGCTGTTTCATCGTCCGGAAGACAAGATTGAGTTAAAGCGGATGGTTCGCAAATCAGAATGAGATGTGATAGTATTGCTACAAAGTAAAGCACGAAAGCTGATCGTATAATTCAAAGAGGTGTTCCTTAGTGACAAATAGTAAAGTAAATCCGTTGGCACCAGAACAACGTGAAGAACTACTCAGAGCATTGAAAGCCCGTTTTGAGAAAAACATGAACCGACATGATGGTCTAGAATGGGCTAAAGTACAAGAAAAACTAGAAGCTAGCACCGAAAAACTGTGGTCACTCAATGAAATGGATAGAACCGGCGGTGAACCGGATGTTGTTGGCTATGATCATAAGACGGACGAGTACATTTTTTATGATTGCTCTGTGGAAAGTCCTAAAGGCCGTAGAAGTATTTGCTACGACCATGAAGCGTTGGAGTCAAGGAAAGCGCATAAACCGGACAATAGCGCTATGAATATGGCTGCTACCATGGGCATTGAACTTTTAACTGAAGAACAATATAGGGAGCTGCAGAAACTAGGACATTTCGATACGAAAACATCAAGCTGGATAAAAACACCTTCCGAGATTAGAAAACTCGGCGGTGCCATCTTTGCTGATTATCGTTATGGCAGTATTTTCGTATATCATAACGGTGCGGAATCTTACTATGGTGCAAGAGGGTTCCGTGGCTCGCTACGTGTCTAAATTTTGAATATAAATAGAATTACGGTCAAGGAAGTGTTAAAGAATGAATTTTGAAATGGTTATGCAGGAACTTGAAGCTCTCGGAAAGGAACGAACCAAGAAAATTTACATATCCAATGGCGCGCACGAACCCCTTTTTGGCGTAGCTACAGGCTCAATGAAGCCCATTTTCAGAAAAACCAAAATCAATCAATCTTTGGCTGAGGAGCTTTACGCTACAGGGAACTACGACGCCATGTACTTTGCCGGAATCATTGCAGATCCCAAAGCGATGACTCAAGCGGATTTTGAGCGTTGGATCGATGCGGCTTATTTTTATATGCTGTCCGATTATGTGGTTGCAGTAACCTTGGCAGAAGCAGATATTGCACAAGAAGTGGCTGATAAATGGATCGCAAGCGGTGAAGAACTGAGAATGTCAGCGGGTTGGAGCTGTTATTGCTGGCTTTTGGGGAATCGCCCGGACAGTGAATTCTCCGAAACCAAAATTGCCAGTATGCTTGAAAAAGTGAAAAATACGATTCATAACTCTCCCGAACGAGCGAAATATGCGATGAGTAATTTTATTTACACAGTGGGAGTATCCTATTGTCCGCTGCATGATAAGGCGGTCGAGATCGCGAAGACAGTAGGCCCGGTAGAAGTCAAAAAGGACTCGAAGAAGAGCAGTTTCCTACGAGCTTCCGAAAATATCCAAAAGGCAGTAGAAAAAGGGCAGATTGGTTTCAAACGCAAACATGTAAGATGTTAGAAGTAAGGTTGCGCAAATAAACAAACGCTTGGGCTATGATGTGCCCAAGCGTTTGTTGTTTCACGAAAACACATGCAGCTCCGCCATTTTAGATAAGTAAAGCTTCATATTTTGCCGAATTTCTTCAAGCTCTGAGAAAGATACATTGAGATCGGTGTGATAGTTGAAAGTAGGGAATGTTTCACGGAAAATAAAATAACGTTCAGGCTGTTTAACATTTACTTGTCCGTTCCATTCAGCGGCACTTTTGAGACTCGGAAGACTTAGTGTATTTTGTCTCAATTTAAGCTGTACTTCGTGAGAAAGCATGTAGTCAATAAATGTTTGTGCAGCTTGCTTATGCTTGGAGTTCTTATTAATCGCAAGTCCGATAACAATTACTAATGTTTTAGGTGATCCATGATACGGCAGAGGTGAAATATCATATGAGAAATCAACATCTTCGATCATATTCAACAGAAAGTACGATGTTATAATCATAGATACCTTTTGTTGACGAAACAGCATATCTACATCTTGATCATTTTCGGACAGAAATGGCGGAAACACTTCTTCACTTAGATCAATTAGCGTCTGGAAGCTATCTTTAAGTGTTGTTTTATCAAGCTCCAGACTGATGTTAGTCTCTTTGCCGCGATTGAAAACTACATTGTTCTGCAATAAGAAGATAGGCCAACGATTATCGGATAGCAAATGGAAGAAGAAACCATATCTATCACTGCCTGTTGCTAAACGATGAGCAGCCTTTTTGACGGTATCCCATGTCCAACTGCTGTCTGGCTCTGGAACATTATTTTCAGAAAAATGCTTTTTATTGTAGCAAAGAATAACCGGAGAGAACATGAAAGGCTGTACGTATAAATCCCCATCATGCATAAATGGCTCAGTTAATTTTGGATAAACGCCTTCTTTTATAACTTGGGGATCTAGTATGCTTGGCGGCGCTTTAAAGTTCGTGAATAGCTCGATGTTCTGATTATTTATGGTCATGACATCGATGTTATCGGATTCCATGTAGTCTTTCATCGTAGGATTTGTATGAGAATAAGGCATAGGTATCATATTGATCCGTATAAGAGGATGTTGTTTGTGAAATTCATCAACTAAATCGTTAATTTGTGCCTCTTTGATCATGGATGGGTAGTAACCAAATTTAATTGTGATCCCTGCTGGGGATTTTAGAATACGATTTCCTACTCGTGGAATTTTTTCTATAAAGTTTTCAGAAGCTAATAGCTCCAATCCTTTGCGGACTGAATTTTTACTTAGCTCAAACCGATCAGCAAGATCAGACTCGGACGGCAAAAAGCTTCCTTCTTCCCATATATTTGTTATGATTTCGTTTCTTAAAGTGATCATCATATCCTCGTAGCGACTCCGGAAAGTAGAACGCTTCGGTCTAGAATTCATTTCCAAACACCTCAATTGAAAAATAATCCTTCAATGGTTAATTATATCATATGTAATTCATAACGATGGAAATATTAATATAAACATCAGACAACTTGAAAGCGCGTTCATTTTGCATTGACAGTATTTTCCTGACTAGATTATAATCAGTTATGAACTAGATATGCAACACAATATATGAATAATGTCCTGAAAAAATCGATTATTTTGCTAATTTGATGTAAAAAGGAGGGAAATGTCGATATTTATAATTTTTTGGAAGAAATCTTAATTGCTTATCTAGGTCATTGCAAAATGAAATGAGTTGGTATGTTGATGTTTGCAGAATGGAATATAGATGGGAAATTTGAGTAGAAAGAAGGGAATTTAAACAATGAAATTTAAGCGTCTAATAATACCCGTTCTCATTATGTGTCTCTTATTAAACGTTCCTATGTATGCGCTTGCAAAGGAAGATACTGAGACAAAATTAGCAACAATCCAATTAGAATATAAGGGTAAATCCGTAATTATAGGTAAAGAGGTTACGGTTGATGTTGTTGTTAGTAATGTTACTGATTTATATGGTGTCCAGCTTCAAGTTCATTATGACACTTCGAAGTTTGCATTGAAGAGTGCGAGCGCTAATAGTAAATTTGATGATTTCAACGGGATTACAATGGAGCCTGATGAAGGAACTGTTTCGCTGCCGTTATTGCGTAAGAATTTGTCGTCCCTTAATTCGAATAACTCCTCATTTACAATAGCAAAGTTGGAATTTACTGCACTGAGCGCTGGTGAAGCAGACCTATCGATACAAGGGCTTAAAGCTGTTTCAAGCAAGACCTATGTAAACGAGAACGGATTTAAAGATTTGGTGGAACTGGATATAACTATTGGCAAGGATATAGCTATTCAAATTATAAACCCATCCACGTCGCCTGGTACTGACATATCAACTGGCTCTGATACATCAGCAGGTATTTCATCTATTTTAAATCAAAGTTTAAAGGATTTGGAGAAGAAGCTCGCAGCAAACAATCCTGAGCAAGCAATGATACAATTGTCGAGTCTTCTCTCGAGTGGTACAAGTAAATTTTCAAATGCTGAGATTAAAAAACTGGAAGAGTTAATGAGTCAGCTTCAACAACAATTAGAGAATAGTGTAGTGAGTACGCTGGATTCATCTACGAATACTTTGAAGCTTGAAAGCAGTTCCCTTGCAAAAGCTGTAAAAGCGTTAGAAAATCTATCGCTATTAGCAGCACGTAATAAATTGAATTTGCCATCGGGTAAGGAAATTCACGTGAAGCTTCTTAATAATGAATCTTCATCGCTACATATTTCGGCTGAACAAGCTAAGCTGCTGAATCAGAATAAAGTATCGCTATTGCTTGAGAGAGCTCAAGGGTCTGTCATGATTCCATCTGATGTACTTATGGCTGATAAGCCAACCGTAATTCAATTAACTGCTGCTACCGTACAAGGAGAACAGCAAACTGATGCTCATTTACAATTTGTTACTGGACTGAATTTTCAAATTCTAACGACAACTGGGGAGAATGCTACAATTCCTCAATCTCCTGGACAGTTTCAGTTATCGCTTAATTATGATGCTTCCAGTTCAAATGCTCATAAGCTAGGAGTTTATGTTTGGAATAAGACTACTTCTACTTGGGACTATGTGCGTAGTGCTAAGCAAGAGAATGGTAAGTTTGAGTTTGTGACTGATAAACCGGGTATTTACGCAGTTATGGAGTACTCAGCAAATTACACGGATATTGATAAGGTATACAAGCAAGCTAAGCTTGCGATCGAGTTGTTATCTGCGAAGCACTATATGTATGGAACAGAGGCTGGTAAGTTCTCTCCTCAACAGGAGATTACTAGAGCTGAGTTTATTGCTCTTCTAGTTCGTATTCTTGAATTACAATCTGTAGCTAATGACGGCGATTCCTTTAATGATGTTGAGTCAAATGCTTGGTATGCAGGAGAAATAAATGCTGCTAAAAAAGCAGGAATTGTTCAAGGTGACGGTTCTAATTTCAATCCTAACGGCACTCTGACTCGTGAAGCTATGGCTGTCATGCTTGTAAATGCGGGGCTGCTACAGGCGGATCCTGCAACAACGAATGAGTTTGCAGATGATGCTTCAATAAGCGATTGGGCTAAAGATGCAGTGTATAAGGCGAAAGCGAGTGGTCTTATTGTAGGAGTTGGTAGCAACACACTGCAGGCTAAATCAAGCGCAAATCGTGCGGATGTTGCTGTTATCTTGCTGAGACTGATTGAACAACAATAAGGAGTGAGTCTATTGAGAATCATGCGAATAAGGTTATCAATTTTCTTAGCTGTAGCGTTATTGATTTCTTCAATTATGGCTGGCTTGCCAGTTATTCATGCAATGGATGAGTCGGCACAGCCGAATGAAATCATAATGGTTAACCCAGGCTTCGAAGAAGAGGTTAGCGAGGACGGAAGTATTCCGGGTTGGACTCCGAATTATACGCCAGTGGTTGATTCTGTTTCACATAGTATCAGCACAGAAGCAAATAGTGGCAGCCAAAGCTTGAATTTATTTGATAATTCAAATGAAGGGACTGTTGAACTCGTAAGTGATCAATACGAAGTTCAACCAGGAAATCTATATACGCTGAGTGCTTGGATTAATCCAAATGAGCCAGTAGGTAGAGTGGATGGATCAGTTGGAGGCTCTATTCACCTTCGATTCTATGATGAGAATCGTGTTGAGATAGAAGAAAGCCGTGGAGAGAAAGATTGTAATGATAACAGTGTACAAGGAAAATTCACACAAATTTCAACACCAAATATGATGGCGCCAGACAATGCGAAGTATGTATCGGCAGCTGTATTAATAACAGAATCTTGGACGGGTGATACGTATTTTGATGATGTAATGATTACTTATGAATCACCAGCGTCAGAACCAGAGCCAACGCCGACACCAGAATCTACACCAATACCAACACCAATGGCGTCACCAACACCACCAACAACGCTAACAGAATCGACTCCGAGCTCAGGTGAAATCACAATGATTAACCCTGGCTTTGAAGATGCGGTTGGTGAGAATGGTGAAATTCCAGGATGGACTCCGAATTATACACCTATCCCTAATTCGGTCAGTCATAGTGTTAGCACTAAACAAGCTAAAAACGGTAGCCAAAGCTTGAATTTATTTGATAATTCGAATACCACAGGAACTGTTGAACTTGTAAGTGATAAATATGCGGTAGAGTCGGGACAAATCTATACACTGAGTGCTTGGATTAATCCAAATGTGCCAGCGGGCTGGAAGGCTGGTTCAGTAGGAGGATCGATTCAACTTCGCTTTTATGATGAGAGTTCCAAGGAGATAACCGCTAGTCGTGGAGTTAAACATTATAGTGATACCAATGCTCAGGGAAAGTTTACACAGGTTTATTTAGAAAATATTAAAGCTCCAGAAAATGCGAAATATGTATCAATAGCTTTATTAATAACTCCAGTTTGGACGGGTGATACGTATTTTGATGATTTGACCCTCACTTATAAATCAGAAGTGATTGTTGAACCGGAAGAGGATTTAACGGAAAAGGTAATCTCTTCTAATGGCATTAAGGAAATCGTTAGTATTCCGGTTCCTAATGCTGGTTTTGAAAGAAACTTGAATGTCGATGGAACCATTCAAAGCTGGAAAGCATGGGGGCCTTCGACGGATATGTTGAAGTATGAGCGTTCATCCCAGAAAGCGTATACAGGCAAATATAGCCTGAAAATTACGGACTCTTTAGATACGAATCACGTTGTTCTTGAGAGCATGCCTTTAGCTGTAAAGCCAGGTGTTGAATATACAGCTTCTGCAATGATGAATATCGAAGATCCTAATACTACTGGGGCTACTTTCCTTCTTCGTTTCTTCAATGCACAAAATACTCAAGTTGGTACTGATGTATTACAGCACTATAAAAGTCCAATAAACGAATGGTATAAAGCCGAATTGAAGGGACTTGCTCCTGATGGTGCTAAATATGCCAAAATATTAACATTGGTGAATGTAGCTAATAAAGCAGTTGTTTATTACGATGATGTAATGTTCACATATGAGCGTGATTTGATGAATCTGGACATCACTGCACCAGAGTTTGCAGCACATAATCAAACGTTCACTGTACAATTGGGTGCTACTAATGCAAGCTCGCTTACAGGGGCTGAATTAAATTTAGCTTTTGACACCAATGCTCTTGAGTTTGTAGAGGCAGCAGTCCACTCCGATTTCAGTACAACGGATAATACAACCTTATCGTCCAATGTGAATAATGGCGTGCTTGCGATTCAAGTATCCAAGAATGGAAATGAGATTGTAAACGGAAATGTAGGTATTGTGAATGTGAAATTCAAGGCTAAAGGAGATAAGGGCAATACTGTTTTATCTCTGAAGGCTGGCTCTATTTTGAAAACAGTTAAAAATGGTGCAGTAGAGAGCACGACATACCCGAGTGACCTAAGAGCACGTATAACCATCATGCAGTATGCGGAAGATGTGAATCATGATGGTATTGTGAATCTTGTGGATCTTTTACTTGTTGCAAAAAATGTAGGGGTGCAGCTGGACAGCATTACAAAGTCCTATGATTTGAATAACGATGGGAAGATTGATGCTGCAGATGTTGATTTGCTTTTACAGGCACTCACTACTAATTAGCGCTAGATCGGGAAATAAGCCTGATACATCATTTTTAATAGGAGGTTTACAATGCGTAGTATACGAAAAAAGTATATCCTGTTGGTAATTATATGGAGTGTAGTTACTGCTCTTGCTTTTACTTCTGTACCAACTGAAGTAAGCGCGAGTGAGAACGATAAAGTTACTTTTAAAGGAAGAGCCTTCGGAGAACCGACAAAGATCGATACGCCTATTATGAAAGCGGGTATTTCGGGCGGTGTTGTGGGTAAAGAAAATGGCCAACCGATATATTATACCACCGTTAATGCGGAGCTTGCTTTGTTTCAGGTGGTAGATATTAAGACGAATACACTACTTTACAGCTTGCCAATGCAAGGGGTTCAGCAGGTTTGGGCACATGCCATCGCGCCTGACGGAACTGTATATATCGGTGGAATTCGGACATCTGGTCAAACCAGAGGGATTCTGTGGAGTTACTCGCCTACTACGCATAAGCTTACAGAAATCGGTGAGCCTATTGCAGGGGAAAAGTCAATTTGGAGTTTAACGACGGATGATCAGGGCAATGTATATGGAGGTACGTTCCAAGCGGGTAAGGTGTTCAAATATGATCCAGTAACCAAAAGCTTTACTGATTACGGATCTATGGTTGCAGGTCAGGAATATGTTCGATCGATTGCTTATCATGATGGATATATTTATGCGGGGACTGGTACGGTCGGAGATGTTATTAAACTGGGCGTAACGGAGTCTACCAAAGGTTACAAACAGAGTATTGGTGCTAAAGTGCCTGAATTGCTAAAAGTTGAC
Source organism: Paenibacillus albiflavus (assembly GCF_004344915.1). Classification (GTDB taxonomy): domain Bacteria; phylum Bacillota; class Bacilli; order Paenibacillales; family NBRC-103111; genus Paenibacillus_AM; species Paenibacillus_AM albiflavus. Next base: position 23,601 of record NZ_SKFG01000023.1, read on the forward strand.
TCAGCAGCACAAGTCCCTTTTGCCTATGATATGGCTGTTGTTGGTGATTACTTGTTTGTAAAGTTCCAAGGTGGCGATCATTATACGTTGTTGTTCTATGATCTGAAAAATCAGGTATGGTTGGATCATGTTGTTGGCAAAGATACAGCAAACGGCGGAACTGGAGTGGGGGTATTCAGCTTTGCTCAATTAGCTTCTCGAGATAACAAAGTATATATCCCTGCTAATGGGCATTTAACAGAACTCGATCTAACGACTTTTAAAGCGACTCCATTAATTAAATATGGAACCTCATTGCGTGGGGCGGGTTGGGTAGAGTTTGATGACTTGGAAGGATTCAAAGGCCAATCGTTAGTTTCTATGAAAGCTAATGGGGATATTGCAATTTTTAATATTGCTGACAAGAAGGTACACAACAATCTGTCCGTGCTGCAAGGCGCGCCGAATCCTATTCATAATATCGAGGTTGGTCCTGACGGGAATTTGTATATGACCGCATATCCTGCGGGTTTAGGAGCTATTTATAACCCACGCACAGGTAAAAGAATAAATATGGTCGCTGAACAAGCTGAAGGGATGATAGCCTATGGGAAGGATATGTATCTAGGTTTATATCCTGGTGGTCATATTTACAAAATTGATACGACGCTTAGCACGCCGGTTCCTACTCCCGTTTTTACAATTGGTGAAGACCAGGATCGTCCTTATATTATGAAAACTATGGAAGATCGTATTATGATAGGGACCATTCCGGGATACGGTCAGCTTGGCGGTGCGCTCACTATTTATGATCCTGCTACTGGACAATATGAAGTGCATCGCAATGTTGTAAACAACCAAAGTATTGTAGGTCTGGCTTATAAAGACGGTTACATTTATGGCTCAACCACTATACACGGAGGACTTGGCATTACAGCTACGGAAAAGTCGGCGAAGATGTTTGTATGGGATGTGGCGAATAAACGCAAGGTGACGGAATTCACGTTGGATATTCCAGGCCTTAGCAATCCAGCTATGATCAGCGGCTTGTCTGTAGGTCCTGATGGAAACATCTGGGGTGGTGTAAATGGTACCCTCTTCCAAATGGATCCGAACAATTATGATATTATTAATTATAAAAAAATCTACTCGGATATTAGCAACACTTACGGCATGTGGCGTCCTTACCATACACATTGGGGCAAAGATGGCTTACTGTACATGGATTTAGCTGATCGTATTACTGTAATCGATCCTAAGAATATGGATTTTGTTCGCTTGTTTGAAGGCAGCATGGAAGTGAAGTTTATGACGATTGCTGAGGATGCGAACGGTAATGAGAATATATACTTCGCAGATGCAACAGACATGGGCAGCTTGCAAATGATTGCTGTATCTGATGTGGGATATGAACATGCAGGCAAATTAAAATTAACTGGACCTGCTGCAGCTAAATTGAATGAGACGATTACTGTTAATCTTGAGCTTGATCAGGCAAGTAAACTGTATGGATTTAAGGCAAAGCTTCATATTGATCCAACGCAATGGGTAATTAAAAGTGTTACCGGTTCTGATCAATGGATTGCAGGAGGTACCTTGAAGTGGGCTGTGAATGGCAGTGACGTGACGATTGTAGGGACTCAAATGAAAGATAATAGTTTCGACGGCAGTCATATAGCAGCGCAAATTCAGTTAATGGCTAAGAAGAATAATGTTAATGCAAACTTGAAGTTGTTAGGCCAGTCAGAAACGATTCGCATTGATGGAGATGTCACGGGAGTTACGCATCGTCTGGGTAGCGATACGAGCTTGCTAGTCCACATTGGCGCTCTTATGGAAGGGGATTTCAACGGGGATGGCGTAGTTAATAGAGATGACCTGCTCCTGCTTGCTAAGTATCTAGGCGTGAAGGTAGATGACAGCAATCGTCATATGGATTTGAATGGAGATAATGAGATCGACATTACCGATCTTGGTATAGTTGGACTTGAAGCGCTAAAATAGAGACACAGCTAGCTAAGTAGTAACCATAAGCGGAACTGTGGTAAAGCTTTGAGTGTTTGATATGAGATTTAAAGTCAGAGGCGCCTTGCAGAAATGCGAGGCGTTATTTTTGTATTATAGAATTTATAACTTCCGTATCATAAATTCTAAGTAATACCTACATATGTGGAATGGAATTACGTTCAACCCCCTGAAACAAAAACAGTTCGGGGGGGTTGCTTCGTAATATAACGCTCGGATCATCAGCTCAAAGCCTGCTCAACTTCCTCTTTTAACCCACTTGCATCGATTTCAACAGGGTATTGGAACTCCTTGCCATTAATAAATACGGTCGGAACCATCTTCACATTGCGTTTAATGGCTTCTTCTATAATTTTTAAACTTAAGTCAATGTTATCAGGTTGTTCTTGTAAACCATACTCTTCGGTTAACATCTTCTTAATCGAATGGCTGTCGGATTCGTGCCATTGGCTTTGTTTGGCGAATAAATCTTTCATCAGCACGTAGACTCGTTGTGGATCCTTATAGTCGAAAAATGCGTTTGCTAGTGTGCCGTATAATAGCATTTCACGTGGCTTATCATAATGTTTAATTACGTATTGTACTTGTCCTTTCTCAATATAAGAGGTCAATGATTCATCAGCTGCTTCAAAGAATGTTGCACAATACGGGCATGCCAGGTTCAAGAAAACTTCTACTTTTACAGGTGCATTATCCTTGCCATAGCTTAAAAATGCATTTTCGATTACTTGAGTCATGTTAAACATCCTCCTTTACTTGATGTTGCTTGGAATGATGGATTTGTCGATATGAACGGCGTCTTTGATGTTAACTTTTGCATCCAGCAGTCCAGCTTCAACGAATTTGTCGGCCAATTGTTGCTGGCTTGTAATGATACTATCGTCAATCTGCTGAACACCGAATGTACGGCGGTCAATGGCTTTTTGAAGAGGAGCTATGTCTAACCCTAATTCAGAGGATAAGATTTTCGAAATCTCTTGTTTATTTGCATTGGCCCACTGATCGGCATTGTGCAATTCTTGAAGAATGATCGACACGACTTCCGGTTTTTTATCCAAAAGGTCTTTGGTCGCAAAATAGAACGTCCGATTCTCTGAATTACCGGAGCCATTGACAATGGTACGCGTTTTTACTGTATTTTCTACAATCGCCAAGTAGGGATCCCATGTACCATATACGTCGAACTCGCCTTTTGTAAAAGCAGCTAAGCCTTCCGCCGCATCTTTATAAAACTTAATGTTTACTTCGTTCAAAGCAATACCGGCTTTCTCTAAGGCAACTAGGAGCAAGTAATGTTGATTGCCTCCTTTGGTTACCCCGATCGTTTTCCCTTTCAAGTCATTTACGCTTTGAATCTCGGAATCTGCTTTGGCAACTAATGCAACGCCTTCCGGATATGGGGATTCAGATGCTACATAGTTTAGTGGATGTCCGCCGGCTTGCATGAATACAGCGTTACCGTCAGATGCATGACCGAAGTCAATATTATTCGTATTTAAAGCTTCCAATAACACCGTGCCAGTGGAGAAGACTTTCCATTCAACTTTATATCCTTTCTCGCTTAATGCTTTATCTAAGTTCCCGTGTTCTTTTAAAATGTTAAGTGTATTTCCTTTTTGATAACCGATGGTGATGACTTCTTTAGGATTACTTGCAGGTGCGCTAGTAGAACCTTTTCCACAAGCAGTTAGAACCAAAGCGAATAGGGCAACTAGAGTAAATAATAATGTCTTTTTCATGTTCTACACTCCTAGAATTTGATTTAATATTTTGGTCTCATAATAAGTAAACTTATCGTTACGTTCCCGAGGTCTTGGCAAGTCAATGGGTTCATCCAACTGAATGACACCCCGGTCGATCACGATAACGCGATCCGCTAAACGTACGGCTTCCGTTACATCATGGGTAACAAGAAGAGAGGTGAATTTCTGTTGCTGCCAGAGCTCTTCAATGAGGTTCTGCATTTCAATTCGGGTTAACGCGTCAAGTGCCCCAAGTGGTTCATCAAAAAGCAAAATATCCGGATTGCTTGCTAATGCCCTGGCTAAGGCAATGCGTTGTTTTTGTCCGCCTGACAGCTGATCGGGCCAATCCTGTTGTTTATCGATCAATCCAACCTTCTCCAAAGACTCCTTAGCAACACTTGGATTAACTGCGCCAAGTTCAATGTTTTTTATAATATTTTTCCAAGGTAGTAATCTGTCATCTTGGAACATGATCCGGATTTTCGGATCGTTCGCATCTTTATCGGAAAAATGTAATTCGCCTCTTGTAATTTGCTCCAGCTTGGCAATGATTCGAAGCAAAGTACTCTTACCACAGCCGCTTCGTCCAACGATGGCCGTAAAACTTCCTTGTTCAATAGATAAATCAATATTATGTAATACTTCATTATCGCCATAGCTTTTGCTGACATTGTTCAGTTCAATATTGATCATGGCGTCCCCCAAAAAATGATTTGGCTAGTTATTTCTTACGGTAAACAGGATTCCACTTTAAAAAGTGGTGTTCAAACAGCTTCGCAATGACATCGGATAGCTTTCCTAGTATCGCGTATAGAACAATGGTTAGCACGACAATGTCCATTTGCATGAATTCACGGGCACTCGTTGCCATAAAGCCAATCCCTGAATCAGCGCCAATCGTCTCTGCGACAATTAATGACATCCACATGACACCCAGGGCATATCGAATACCTACTAGAATGGAAGACAAGGAGCCTGGCAAAATAATGTTCACAAACAATTTCCACTTGGATAACCCATAAACGGTTCCCATCTCAATAAGTTTGCGGTCTACATTCTGAATGCCGCTAAAAGTGTTTATATATACAGGAAACATGACACCAAGCGCAACGAGAAATATTTTGGCAGATTCACCGATTCCAAACCATAGGATGACAAGTGGAATCAGCGCCAAATGAGGAATGGTACGGATCATTTGCATCGTTGTATCCGTTGTTCTTTCAAAAAACTTAATCGTTCCATTTAATAGGCCTAGTATAAAACCGATGATGCCCCCTATGAAAAATCCGATTAAAGCACGTTGTGTACTAATTAGGACATGTTCTTGTAATTTACCGGAACTCGTTAATTGAATCGCAGCGTCTACAACTTTCAATGGCGTTGGCAGAATGGAAGAACTAATAATCTCGAATTGCCCTAGTATTTGCCAAAATACAATCATAATGATAGGGAGAAGCCATGGAATAAGTTGATTGCTATACCATCTAGTTATTTTTGTCATCTTCTAATCTCCAGACAATTGTAAGAATAATTAATATTATAACAAGTTGTGTCTGATTATATGGTATTCCGATCTGTTTTGTCAACAATAAAAGTTGACGAACACACATCACATATGAGAAACGGTTTATCTAATATGGTGAGTGCATATTGTCCATCTTCCGCAGATAACGCACGATAACCAATTTGGTAAGAACCGGTGACAGCGAGAGCTTTATGTTATCAAGGGGGGAGTTACCTTCCAATAACGATAGCATGACAGCCGCTATTATTGCATAGGAAGCATATTAATATCTATGAGCTATCCTTTTAGAGGTGGCTCTTTCTGTTCTCATTAGCTCAGTATTAATTTTTTATGAACTGGAATGTACGCACAAAAATAAGGTGGGGGAAAAAGTTAGCAACAAAAAAATCACCACTTCTGTGACGATTCAGTATTTTGGCATAATTTAAGCAAGGGGGTCATTTCCAATCCCTTACAATATTATTATTAACGACAGGAAAACATAAGTCTATATCTTTCCGGAAAAAACCAGTATCCTTACTTTAGGTTGAGTTAGTACATAATTCCAATTCTAAATAAGGAGTGTACAATTCTATGGGCGAATACTATTGGGATACGCAAATTGAATACCTTCGTAATTCAAGAGACCTATTTTACAATGATGATTACATCGAATTTTTAGTAAAGACAGTTTGGAAAATCGAAACCCCTGTACATCTGATTGATTTCGGTTGTGGCTATGGTTATTTAGGATTGAAACTGCTTCCGTTGTTGCCAAAGGGCTCGACTTATACTGGAATCGACTTAGGGGATAAGTTGCTTAATGAAGCTCGAGAACTTTTTGCTCGGCTCCCATACAAGACAACATTTCTGCAAGGAGACATTCAGGAAATTACCTTGGAAAGAAAGTACGATATTGCCCTATGCCATGCCTTTTTACTTCATGTTCCAAACCCGATGGTCATCCTGAAAAAGATGATGGATTGTGTTGTGGATACAGGAAAAATCATTACTTTTGAACCTCACTGGATTTCAAGCTCATCAAATTTCAACTTACATGGACATGACCAATCTAGATTTGTTCAGTTAGGGTTCCTTCAAAAACTCTACGAGCAAGATGCCGCTCGGAGCGGCAAAGACGGCAATATAGGCATGAAGATACCCATATATCTAAGTCAATTAGGTTTGAAGGATATCGAATGTAGAGTTTCGGATAAGGTGAATTTCCTTCATCCCAATATGGAGGTCGATAGCAAAAATAGGTTGTATACTCGTTTACTAGAGAGCGGTTATGCGGATACTCCTAATGAGGATAGGAATATCTTTATTAACAAACTCATTGAACGTGGAGCCACTGTTAATGAAGCCGAGATTCAGTATGAGAATGAACTTTTTCTTTCGAAGGAATTTAATCTAGATTCGTACTTAACTTATGCTTCCAACATGAAAATCACTTTTGGAAGTGTGGCAAGATAAAAAGCTGAATAACATCGGTTCATCGCTAGAGCAAACACTATTCTTTCGGACACTTACATGTTTGTTATCACTGTCTACTCGTCACATGTGGAGTGTACAGTGTTGCTAATATGGCGGGGGCAGATTAATCCTAAGCCCTTTGCTTTTTAAAGGCACGAAGTAGTTCTTACGTGTCTTTTTTTGCTTCAGAGATTGCTTCAATACGCATCGAGAAAAAATCGTAAAAACGTCTTGACATTGGAGTCAACTCCAATGTTATTCTGAATTCATGGAAAAACTTTATTCTATACAAGAGGTTTCGCAGATACTTGGGATATCGAAGGATACGCTTCGGTATTATGACCGAATTGGTATCGTCTCGCCATCCCGGGAAGAGAATAAGTACCGCAGGTATTCGAAAGACGACCTCATAGACTTGATGAATATTCAGATTATGCAGTATGTGGACTTTTCTCTTGACGAAATTAGAGGCACGCTTAATATCCGCAAGATGGACAATATCGACCCTGTTTACTGCGAAGAGGTTTCTGCGTTTCTCGATGCCAAAAACGCAGAAACGCGCAAGAAGATTGCCCATCTGGAAAAGGTCAGCCAGCTGCTCAACATAGCAGCTGAAACGTTAAGGAACTTTAATATCGAAAGCGACCGACGGTTGGCAAAGATCGTCCGCGAAATTTACATGGATATCCGAGGGGGCGAGCCAAAATATTTCAAGGAAGGTTGTGATGACCATCAAGGTTAGGAATTATTATTATTTGATTGCAGGAGTTCTTGCGGTGCTGTTTGCCTTCACTCACGCATGGAACGGGCAATCCGCTGTGCTGCCGACACTCGATACTAGTCTGATTTCTGTGGATACCCAGACGGTTTTCACGTATGTTTGGCACATTATCACGGCGGAAAATCTGGTTTTCGGCATCGCATTCATTTTCATGTCACTCATAAGTGAGCGATCGAAGATCCGGTTTGCCGCATGGATGATCACGGCGATCATGATCGTCCGGCTGATGGTCATTCTTGGGGTAACGGCAGTGGTTGACGTTTCGGGGCTTATGAATACGTTTATTGATTCTATTGCAATCGTAATCTATGTCGCCCTTATCATGCTGGGCACAAGAATAGAGAAAAATAATACAGAGGTCAGGGGTTCGAACCCCCTTGGATTCACCAAATAAGTCATATAACGCAACCTATTAAGGGTTGCGTTATTTATTCTTACATCGGTCTTTTTTTGTACATGGAGGTAATTTGCTCTGCAATATATTCAGAACTAAATTGGATACCGTCCTTAATCCACCACATAATAATCCCCAGTAGTGATGCTGCCATAATATCAGTAGAAACAGTATTCTTCGTTGATTCAATGCTTCTCGCGTTTCTTCGCATTGCTACCGTATTTTTTAATAATTTAAACAAGTAATCTTTGAATCCTTTATGCTCAAAGAATATGACAAAAAACTTCCGATACTCATAAATATAATCTAGAAATGTAATCAATTGCTCTTGCTCATTGCTGCTTTGTGTTTGTAATAACGGGTTAATTTTTATCGACAGGTCATCAAATATTTCGTGTGAGATTTGGCGTAACAGGTCGTTAATATCCTGATAATGTAAATAAAACGTTGCGCGATTTAATTCTGCACGGTTCGCAATTTTTTGAACGGTTAACTGAGATATATCCGGATTTTCAGCTAATAAGGAATAAACGGCATTCTTAAGCATCTTTTTCGAGCGAATTGCACGTGGATCTTCTTTTTTATGTATAGACATTTGAACCCTCTATTATCGATAATTTTGTACTTCATCAACTAATTAACCAGTTTTGTCGATTAGTTGACATTTATTGAGAAATTGTAAATAGGCATTTCTATTAAAGGCTGTTATGATTTATTTTATTGACTATATGTCGATAAAGCAATGAAAAGAGGTCATAATATATGCCGCAAGAGAGTAAGGAAGTAAATAAAGGAATACTTTTAACCATATTAATTGTTGGCTGTTTCTTATCGACATTAAATCAAACATTATTAAATGTCGCTTTAAGTAATTTAATGAATGTGTTTGATGTCTCAACAACAACTGTACAATGGATTTCAACAGGCTTTATGCTTGTTAACGGGGTACTGATTCCAATTACAGCGTTTTTAATGAAACGTTTTACAACGCGTCAATTATTCATTAGTGCCATGCTATTTTTATTAATCGGGTCCATTATTTGTGCATCGGCACCCGTATTTAGTATGTTACTAGTCGGACGTATGATTCAGGCGGCTGGTGCTGGGATTATTATGCCGCTGATGATGAGTGTCATTTTGGTCGTTTTCCCATTAGAAAAACGAGGCAGTGCCATGGGGTTAATTGGATTAGCGATGATTTTCGCCCCTGCAATTGGCCCGACACTTGCTGGATTTGTTATAGAATACCACTCTTGGCGTTGGTTATTTATCGGTATATCAATCCTTGTCGTATTCGTCATTATATTGGCGATGAAGTATTTAATGAATGTATCACAAACATCGAAGGCAAAGCTGGATGTGCTAAGTGTTATTTTATCTACCGTTGGATTTGGCCTTATTTTATACGGCTTCAGTACCGCTGGTAGCAAAGGCTGGGGATCTTCAGTCGTTGTGCTTTCATTAGCGATAGGTATAGTCGTTACAGCTCTATTTTGTATTCGACAAATTCGATCAGCTGACCCACTATTAAATTTATCTGTTTTTAAAAATAAAGTATTTACGCTTACCTCTCTTATTAATGTACTAGTAACGATGATGATGTACGCGGATATGATTTTATTGCCAATCTATTTGCAGAATGGTCGGGGCTTTACGGCATTTGATGCCGGACTTTTATTATTACCAGGTGCGCTTGTGAATGCCTTCATGTCACCGGTTACAGGTAAATTATATGACCGCTTTGGTGCGAAACCAGTATTTATTATTGGATTGGTGCTTATTATTCCATCGATGTGGGCTGTAACGGATCTAACAGAATCGACAACATATATGTTTTTAATGATACGAATCATTTTCCTTCGGATTGGTTTGAGCTTCATAACCATGCCACTAAATACGGCGGGACTTAACGCCTTGCCAAAACATCTTGGTACACACGGCTCAGCGGTGAATAATACAGTTCGCCAAATTGCTGGTGCGATCGGTACTGCTGTCGTGATTACGGTTTATACAGCGCAGGTAACTAGCCATGCAGGAGCAATTGCACAAGCAAATCCATCTGCCAATGCGGACACAATTAAATCGCTTGCTTCAATTTTAGGTTCAAGTGATGCCTATTACTTCATGACATTTTTAGCAATTATCGCACTTGTTATGACTTTATTTATGCCAAAGAAAAAGAAGGAGACTATTGAAGAAACTTCCTAAGTAGTTGTCAGTAATGAACAGCCTCTATTAACCGTATAGTAAGTGAGTGCTGAGTAATAACGCCCCAACAGTTCCGCGGAAGACGGAAAAGTCGGGGCGTTATTGTGCTAAGCAAGGATTGGGCGGAGGCGAGGGCTGCCGTTAGAATTACTTATGCGAAGCCGGAATGGCTGCCATCGTAGCATAGCTGTCCTTCAAAATATAGAGGAGTGGTTTTTCGGCTTGATTAGTGGCATCGTAAGCCGATACTAAGGCATATTGGCTGCCTTGCAGGTCTACATCCAGCTCCGTAACCCGATCGGCTTCGAGACTGATCTCCTTCGTCAATTGCTGATCGTCGCCGTTTAGCACCCTGATCTTCATCGCCGAAGGGGAGTACAGAGTCAGATGCAAAGTATTGTATTTTTGTCCAAAGTTGAATTTCAGGTAAGGCGATCCCTCATACCAACCCAAACCCACGTTTTCCGCCGTAAAGGCGTAGGCTCCGTCATACTGATGATTTCCGAAAACAAGTTGCTTTTTGTCGACCACATCGTAAAACTTCTCGCTCCAATTATCCACTTTCACCTCTTTGGAATACAACGTGAGGTTGCTGCTTTCGCGCAATCCGATGGTTTGCGTGGAGCCTTCCCATGTAATCGGAATGTCCAAGGCGTTGGCAATTACCCGAAGAGGCAAATAGGTCGTATCGTTATACGAAATCGGAAGCACTTCCTTGCCTTTGTCGTCGAGAGGGCTCCAAGGCTTGCCGTCCAGACGGAATTTAATCCCTGAGTTGAGGTATGCTTTGATCTCGGTGAGATTGCTGGCTGCGAACGCTCCGGCCGAAAGCGAGAGTAGGGCGGTGATGACGAGTAACAGAATAACGCGTGTCTTCTTCATCCATTATCTTCCTCCAAGGTTTATGATCGAATCATCATGAAGGAGCATAACAGGATAAGCGCTTCAAAAGCGCTTCAAAGACGGCAACGGGAAGGGCTTTATTCGCTTCAATGCCTAGGCAGTTTGACCGTAAAGGTTGAACCTTGTTTTAGTTCGCTTATAACCTCAATTGTACCCCCGCATAAGTTAATAATACGATTGACTAAAGGAAGACCGAGTCCGTTGCCTTCAGCAGCCCTGGCATGATCGGCTTGATAGAACTTTTCAAATATGTGCTTCTTCACATTTTTCTCCATTCCGATACCGTTATCGGATATGACTACCGTTATGCTGTTATGTTGTGACACAAGAGTAACCGATATTTCTCCGCCCTCCTGCGTAAATTTTATCGCATTTCCCAGTAGATTCAACCACACTTGCATCATAAGCTCTTCGTTGCCTGTATACAGAATCTTCTCAAGCTCAAGGTTGAGGATCATATGTTTTGGTTCCCACATGGATTCCAGTAGCAATAAGGCTTGCCTTATTTGCTCGTCTAATCGAAACTCTCTTTTTTCGGAGATCACTTCTTGATTTTCAAGTTTGGATATTTTCAGGATATTGCCAGATAGAGTAGATAATTGCCGCGCACTATCGATAATCATCGCTGTATATTCTCCATGCTCTTCTTCTGTGATGTTCCTGTCTTGTAACAGAGTGGCGTAGCCTTCAATGGATGCAATAGGTGTCTTAAATTCATGTGATACGTTAACTACAAAATCATCTCGAAGCGTTTCAATGCTGCGCAGTTCTTGAACCATTAGATTGAAGTGATGAGCCACTTCATTGATTTCATTGACTCGATGAGATTCATTCAAATGAATATCGAAATTTCCCTTTGCGATTTCTTTGGCAGCTTTACTGAAATCAGTGATCGGTGATAATATTCTCTTTCCTACCATGATCGTTATGATGGTGCCGATGACAACGCTGAGCAGCATAATAACGATAATGGGTCCATAGGGATTACTTCCGTGTGTAGGAACATTGCCGTATCTTAGATACAAAAACGCTAACGAAGCCATTATTAAGGAAGATGAGAGCATAATTAAAAATACCGATGATACAAAATACCACCAGAGACTTTTGAAAATTCTCTTGTTCATGTCGGCTTCACCGCCTTATAACCAAGCCCTCTTACGGTGACGATCTCAAAATCGGTATTTGCCTTAAAGCGCTCTCGCAAGCGGTTAATATGCACGACCACCGTATGTTCATCAGATTCAGAATCCATTCCCCATATTGTATCCATTAGCTGCTGCTTGGTGAAGATCTTATTCGGGTAAGACAATAATTTGTACAATAAATAAAATTCTTTCTGTGGGAGAAGAATGCTGTCTCCATGCTGAGATACGGTTAAGGAATCATAATCTAATAAGGTATTCCCACATTCGATTTGGTGATCGCTCACAATCTTGGCACGGCGAAGAAGTGCTCCAACCCGCAAGATCATCTCATTAACATCAATTGGCTTCACCATGTAATCGTCTATTCCAACGAGAAACCCTCGTTGTTTGTCGGCAAAGTTCTCCTTTGCTGTTACCATTAAAATTGGAAGATTAAAGTTTGCTTCTCTAAGGGTTCTAGTAAGTTCGTAACCGTCCATATGAGGCATCATAATATCAGAGATGATCAAATCTACATATTCCTTATCTAATAGGGTGAGTGCATCTTGTCCATCTTCTGCAGGTAATGCACGATAACCATTTCTGGTAAGAACGGTGCAGAATAACTGACGCAATTTCTTGTCATCCTCGACAACAAGGATATTAAACATAAAGGTACCTCCAAAAGTATTTGTGATATGAAAAGAAAAATATAAACGGCTCCACACCAGTATACCTCATAAATATAAAGTGAATATCAACCGCTAATGTGTACCTTCAGTTTAGGTTTAGTTTATAAATGATTGATATACTTAGTTGCGTCACCAAAGAGAGAGTAAGCATCGAAAGGAGAGAAACATCAATGTTACAACTTAAAGATATCACTAAAAGTTATAAGACAGGGGACTTCACACAGGTTGCACTGGACAAAGTAAGTCTTAACTTCAGGGAGAGCGAATTTGTAGCTATCCTTGGGCAGAGCGGATCTGGTAAGACGACTTTATTAAATGTGATCGGTGGTCTTGATCAGTATGAGAGCGGAGAGCTTATTATCAACGGGCAATCCACTAAGCACTTCCAGGATGGGGAGTGGGATGCTTATCGTAATAATAGTGTAGGCTTTATTTTTCAAAGCTATAACTTGATTTCACATTTAAGTATCGTGGATAACGTTGAAATGGGGATGACACTTAGCGGGGTATCCACATCTGAGAAGAATAAGAAGGCAATGGAAGCACTCGAAAAGGTCGGGTTGAAGGACCATGTGCACAAGAAACCAAATCAGTTGTCAGGTGGACAGATGCAGCGTGTAGCGATTGCACGTGCACTAGCGAATAATCCGGATATTATTCTAGCTGATGAACCAACAGGTGCGCTGGATTCCGAGACTAGTGAACAGATTATGGATTTGATCAAGACGATCGCAGAAGACAAGCTAGTCATTATGGTTACCCATAATCCAGAATTGGCGGAGCGATATGCTGATCGTGTGATTAATTTCTCTGATGGTAAGGCGGTATCTGATAGTAATCCTCTAGCCAATCAAAAGTTAACATCAAATTATAAGCTCAAAAAAACGAGCATGAACTTTCTAACAGCATTAAAATTGTCGGGTAAAAATATTGCAACTAAGAAATGGAGAACGGGCCTAACTGCTTTTGCATCAAGTATTGGTATTATAGGTATTGCGTTAATCTTATCTTTATCGAACGGATTTGATAAGCAGATCAGTTCCTATGAAACAGGAGCGCTCTCTACTTTTCCGATTACGATCAGTCAGACTGCCATGAACGTTGATATGACACAGCATTCTTCTTTTGGTGGTACTGAACTGTCCTCCTATCCGACAGAGAAGGTATTGTTCCCGTATGATCCAACTAAGAATTCAATTCTTCACAATAATGTACTATCCACCGATTATTTAGATTATCTGGGGAAGATGGATCCAGCGCTGATCGATGGAATATCCTATACACGTACAGTGAATATGAATATGTTAAAGTTGGACGGAGATAAGGCGACGACGCTTAATAAAGGAAATATTAGTTTCTCCGCTTTTCCAAGTAAGCAGGGGAATGCCACTGGGAGTTATATAGAGCAGTACTATGATCTACTTGAGGGAAGCTTCCCAACAAAGATGACGGATCTTGTACTCATTGTGGACGAATATAATCGTTTGGACAATGTCTCACTTGATGCGCTAGGCATTAACCACGACGCAGATAGCATTGATTTTGCTGATTTGATTGGTTATGAATTGAAACTCATTAAGAACGATGACTATTACGTCAAAAACGGCGAACAATTTACTGTTAACGGCACAGCATCGAATTTGATAGATATGTATAATAGCGATAAAGCGACAACTTTAAATATTGTTGGTGTTATTCGCGCCCAGGAAGAATCCAAGATGTCTACGCTACCTGCCGGTATCGCATACTCTGATGAACTTTCAACCTATTTTATTGATGATGCGAAAAATTCAGAGATCGTAAAGGCACAACAAGAAGCAGATTTTAATGTTATAACCGGACAATTATTGTCCCAAGATACAGCAGGTGCAAGCGGAATGGCAGGAATGGGTTCAGGCACAATGCCGACAGGGGGAATGCCATCGATGATGGCTGCAGGTTCCTCTGTTGCTCCAACCAAAGATGAGATGTTAGCTTCCTTGGGTGCAACTGAGATTCCGTCTTCAATCTCGCTATATCCAGTTGATTTTGCAGCAAAAGAATCGATCACTGCTTACCTCGATGAGTGGAATACAAACTTGGATACGCAGGACAAAGTGGTATACACAGATATGGCAGCCATTGTTACGCGTATTTCGGGGGGGATTATGAATGGTATTACCCTGGTGCTTGTTGCATTTGCGGCAATATCCCTCGTGGTATCGCTTATCATGATTGGTATTATCACATATATTTCCGTGATGGAAAGAACGAAGGAGATTGGTGTTCTTCGCGCCTTGGGTGCAAGGAAGAAGGATATCACACGAGTATTTAATGCAGAGACGTTTATTATAGGTACATGCTCAGGAATACTTGGGATTGGTATTACGTATCTGTTAACGTTCCCAGTTAATGCGGTACTTTACAATCTCACAGACCTCTCCAACGTTGCTCAGCTTAATCCGATTCATGCGCTTACGCTTGGGGTTATTAGTGTAGTGCTTACGATGATTGGCGGCTTCATTCCTGCCAAGATGGCAGCGAAGAAGGATCCAGTTACAGCTTTGCGTAGCGAATAGTTAATAAGTAATAAATAGACAATGTTAAAGAAAGGTTTAACCTCGTAGAAATAGGGGGTTGAACCTTTCTTTGTGTTCAGCAATCTACGTTTGAATCTCTGGAACAAATGCAGTGTGTCTGCTGTCCCTAATGATATGCCCTTGACCAGTCGAGTAGCTCAGGCGATAATTACATCTGAGCTTCTTTGAGACCAACTGCTTCATATTTTCTTATTTTGCATCATTAATGATCCGTACAAGGAGAGATTGTGAAATGCACAAAATAATGGTCGTAGAAGATGATCCGAAAATTGCGGAGCTTCTGCTGTCTACTATAATGAAATACGGCTATGATGGGATACGAGTGAACGATTTTCAACATGTACTAGATGAGTTCCATCAAGCCAAACCGGATATGGTACTCCTGGATGTGAATTTACCTAGTTATGACGGCTATTACTGGTGCAGGCAAATCCGTAGCGCATCTATCTGCCCGGTGCTGTTCATTTCAGCTCGTGATGGTGAGATGGATCAGATCATGGCTCTTGAAAATGGGGGCGATGATTATATCACCAAGCCGTTTCACGCTGGGGTTGTGTTGGCCAAAATTCACAGCCATCTTCGCCGTGCCTATGGTGAGTATGCAACCAGACATGAAGAACTGGTTCTTGAACAAGAAGGGCTCTTACTCTACCCAGAAAGGCTGGAACTTAAGCTTGAGGATATAGTCATAACACTCACGCAAAAAGAGTCCGACATTGTAGAAAGTCTTTTCGAGCGCTATCCACGAGTTGTCAGCCGGGAGGCCCTACTTGAGAAGCTGTGGGATGATCAAACTTACGTGGATGAAAATACGCTCAACGTGAATATTACCCGCGTCAGAAAAAAATTCCAGGAGCTAGGTATCGAAGATGGTTTATTGACTGTTAGAGGTACAGGCTATCGACTAAACGTCACGTGGACGAAGGAGAGTTACGAATGAAACTCTTTCTTAGAGAACACGCTTTGCTGATTATCGTTCAGTTTTTGCAAATGGGTATCATTTTTTCGATATATTGGCTCGACGGCTATCACAATCTGATGACAGCTCTTTACTCTGTTTTTCTTGCTTTTTTCATTCTAGGCGGATACCTTGTTTACCAATATCTTAGTCGGCGACACTATTACCTCCGCCTTAGTCAGCCTCTCGAATCGCTAGACGCCTCAATTCAGACAATCGAGCAGTCACCCATCTCGGAGTCACTCCAGAAGCTTTTACATACTCAATACCGCCATTATCAGCAACAACTATACACAGTTAAGAAGCAACAAGAGGAGCATCTGACCTTCATGGACCAATGGGTGCACCAGATGAAAACACCTCTGTCAGTTATTGAACTCACCGTTCAGAATATCGACGAGCCTGAGTTTGCCAGTATTCGTGAAGAGCTGGAGAGAATGCGTTCGGGATTACATACGGTCCTCTATATGGCCCGGCTTCGCGCCTTCGAACAGGATTTTCATGTCAAACCAGTTGTTCTATCACACATAATCAACTCCGTTGTCCATGACAATAAACGACTATTTATACGCAACCAGATTTACCCCGAAGTTCGGAACTGTACACCTGACATAACGGTCGAAACAGATGAGAAATGGTTGTTTTTCATGCTTTCCCAGCTAGTCATTAATGCGATTAAATATTCTGCTGGCAAAGATACTAAAGGGAACAAGATCGTGATTTCCTATTATTTGCGTAACAGCGAAGCCGTCATTGAGGTTATAGATCGAGGGATAGGTATTCCTGTTGCGGATATCAAACGGGTATTTGATCCCTTTTTTACGGGTGAAAACGGTCGTGGCATGCGTGAATCAACTGGCATGGGGCTCTTTTTGACGAAGGAGGCTGCTGATCGTCTTGGACATGGAATTGAGCTTACCACAGAGGTCGGTAGTGGTACACAAGTACGTATTGTTTTTGCCGCCTATCAAAAGCTTACAAGCGTGTAAGAAAAGTGAAAGTGAAATCGATAGTTAGCGGCTGACTGACTACAGTATACTGATCTCACATACTATCTTTTGTCCTCTTGAAAGGAGATCTCATGTATGCTGCATGTAAGACAGGTTAGTAAAATATATGAAGGTAAAGTGGCTTATCGAGCCTTAACGGACATTGATTTAACAATTGATGACGGTGATTTTGTCGGGATTATGGGCCCTTCTGGAAGCGGTAAAACAACGCTGCTGAACTTGATTGCAACGATTGACGAACCAACAACCGGAGAAATTTTATTTGACGGTAAAACCACCAACAAGCTAAACAAAAATGAGTTAGCTATATTCCGCCGCCGTGAGCTTGGATTTGTTTTTCAGGACTTCAATCTACTCCACACCTTGACGGTTGAGGAGAATATCGTGCTGCCATTAACGCTTGATGGAAACAAGGTCAGTGTAATGAAGCATAAAGTAAAAACCATAGCAGAAAAGCTAGGAATTACAGAGATTATGAAAAAACGAATATATGAAATATCCGGGGGACAGGCTCAGCGGGCTGCTATAGCCAGAGCTATGATTCATTCCCCCAAGTTACTTCTGGCAGATGAACCAACAGGCAACCTCGATTCTAAATCAGCAAGGGATGTCATGGAATTGCTAGAGAGAATTAACCGCGAGCAGAAAGCAACGATGATGCTGGTCACTCATGATGCGGTGGCTGCCAGCTATTGCAATCGTGTTGTCTTCATTAAAGACGGTAGATTCTACACAGAAATACATCGGGGTGACAATCGTCAAACCTTCTTCCAAAAAATTATTGATACGCTTTCGCTGTTAGGGGGATATCACAATGACGTTTCGACAATTCGCATTCCGTAACGTTTCCCGTAATAAAAGGCTCTATGCGGGATATTTCCTCAGTAGTCTGTTTACTGTTATGGTTTTCTTTACCTTTTCTATTTTTGCATACCACCCTGTCCTGAGTGGAGTGAATATCCATTCAAGTGCGACGTTTGCTCTTTCTGTATCCAAGTGGATTATCTATGTATTTTCTTTCTTTTTTGTACTTTACTCCATGAGTGCATTCCTGCAGTCGCGAAAAAGGGAATTTGGGCTGATGATCATGCAGGGCATGACCACTGTTCAGCTTCGTCTGATGATTTTTTTGGAAAATATGATAATAGGTTTGTTTGCCACAATAGGTGGCATTGGTCTGGGGCTTGTGTTTGCCAAGGCTATTTTGCTAGCAGGGGAAAATGTCCTCACCATCAATCAAAAACTGTCCTTTTATATTCCTTATAAGGCTATTATCCTCACACTATTTGCATTTTTAATACTATTCATCCTCATCTCCTTTTTTATTTCGGCCGTACTGCGCAGCGGGAAGATAATTACGCTATTAAAGGGAAACAAGCAAGCAAAGAGTGAGCCTAAATCATCCGCACTTCTTTCTTTGCTAGTACCGATCCTACTGGGAACAAGCTACTTTCTTAGTTTGCGAGCTGAAGGCTTAGAGGCTATTTTTTTACTAATTCCTGTTGTTATAATGGTTTCCATCGGCACATACCTGTTGTTTACACAGCTCAGCGTCTATATCATTCGGAAGATAAAGAGTATGAAGACGATTTTTTGGCTGAAAACAAACATGCTGCTTTTTTCCGATCTTGCCTACCGTATGAAGGACAACGCGCGTTCCTTTTTTTTAGTTGCAATTATCTCTACTGTTTCGTTTTGTGCTATAGGCTCGCTTTACGGATTCCAATCCATGATCGGTGGAAATAATGCCAAGGAGAATCCCTATTTATTCACCTACCTGGCAACGAACGGTGACAGCAACGAGCAAAAGCATATTGAGCAGATTGATCGCACACTTAAAGAATCGAACCTCGCAGTTGAAAAAGGAGCTCTTAAGCTTACTTATTACTCTGCTTCCAATGGCGATAGAACGATTGTAGTGGTGAAACAATCCGATTATAACCAGTTGGCCGAGTTAATGGAAATAGACACGATACAGCTTTCAGGCGGGAAAGCAGCAGTTGTTGATTTTGGTATGTCACGTATGGGCCAATCGATGCTTAACCAACCTGTAACACTGCAATCGGGTGTTGTGATTGAAGCAAATCAAGCTGTTGTATCGCCAGCGGTATACGGTTTCAGTGGCTATTTTATTGTATCGGATGACCAATACGCAAAACTCCAGACACCTATACAAGAAAAACATTACTACGCATGGCATGGACCTCTCGGGCAAAAAGAAGCCTTAGCGGCAGGCGGAAAGCTTACTAATCAACTTCCCTATTCCAATAAATACGAGTTTTATGCTCTTGAATTACAAAATTCCATTCTAAACCAACGTTTTGGCCCCATACTGTTCATTGGTTTGTTTATCGGTATCGTGTTTTTTGTCTCCGCAGGCAGTTTTCTCTATTTCCGTTTATACAGCGATTTGGATGATGACAGACAGAAGTTCAAATCTGTTTCTAAGATGGGTCTAAGCGAAAGAGAACTTACAAAAATACTGAACCGACAAATTATCTTGCTTTTCTTTGCACCAATCGTTGTTGCTCTAGTACATGGGGCTGTAGCCCTCGCAACACTATCCAACATGTTTCAATACTCGTTGCTCAAGGAATCATTGCTCGTTCTCAGTCTATTTTTTATAGTTCAAGTCATCTACTTCTTCATCGTCCGCTTCTTCTATATTAGGCAGGTAAGAATGGCGGTTGCCTAATAGAGCAACCTCAGGTTTATATAGAAAGAGTGCTTGAGCGGGATAGTACCTCCAAAGCACTCCACACAAGTGGAATGCTGTGTGTCGCTCGTGAGAACATAGTGATTTAGAGCCACATTAACCTAATGTTTTTCTGTAAAGTTCAAGCAGTCACTTGCTTGGGCTTTTTTTTATAAGTACCCGAGTTCATGGAAGATACTTGAAACTGTAGGCACTAGAAATGCCATTGTTGTTTGCTCTTTTCATTCCAGGATTTCGCAGAAGCCGGTTTGCTGATACCGTATTTCTTGGTTGCAGTCTTAACACCAATTTTCCCACTCTCGACTTCACCATAGATAACGAGTTTCTCTGACGCACCATATTTTTTATTATTCCACCTGTCTACCGTAAGGGGAGCATATCAATTATCGGCAGCATTTTCTATTACATCCACATAGTTTGCTGAGGATATATGCAACAATGATCATTGGTGGATGAAGGAATCACTCAGATCTATAGTGTTAAGAAACCAATCATTCATTTTCTTTATTCAGCAATTGCTCTGCATAGATAATACAACGTTCTGCAAATTCCAGTGATTGATCTGTTATAGGATACAGTCCAGTTGTCTCTGACGGCATTTTTCTTACTTCCCAAAACTTATTCATTAACTCTTCATTTCCATCAAATGTATCATTGGAAACTGCAATCAACTCACAACCAATCTGATAGCCAGCTTCAGATTCAGGTAATATGCTATGCTGCTGACACCATTCAATTCTCCGTAATAGTGAAATATATTGTTGGGTGATTCGGTCGCTTTTACTAAGACTAGGAAGCACTTGTTCTAAAAAATCCTTCTCGTCATCTTCAAAATATTCAATCCATTTTTTCGAATTATGTTTGGCTGTCTGTACTAAATGTGAAATTCGTTTCCACGATAATTCTCCCTCAAGATCAAACATGTTGATGAGCGAGGTCGTATTGGAGATGCTAGTTTGGAGCGAAGAAAGTTGTTCTTGAAGATGATTATAGTGAGCTTTTAGTATTTCTCGGTAGGATAGCTTATCCAATAAATTCTGAATCTCTTCGAGTGGAAGCATGAGAGATTTTAGAAGTGTGATCTTTTCCAAAGTAAACAAGTTTTCTTCGGAATAGCAACGGCGTCCGCTTTCGTCCTTAAAGCTAGGTGTAAGGAGCCCAATTTGATCATAATAGCGAAGTGTTCTTACAGAAACATTGCTTTGTTTGGATACTTGTCCTGTTGTCCAATGACTCATGATATTCCTCCAAAAAAAATGCTTGCAGGTGACGTAGCGTCACCCAATATATTTGAATTATATCACAGAGACAAAGGGGTAAGGGAATGACTGATCACTTAACGCATTGGAAACAAAGGGATAATTGGACATGGAAAGAGTTTGTAGCTTTGCTGTTGCTAGAGTTTGTATTTGTTATCGGATTTATTAAATTTGTAGTAAAACCCGTATATGCGCAATGGCTTGGAGATGAGCTGTATTCAGGAACATTGACAGGGCTTACAATAGCAATAGTATTAATGCTGGGAGTGTATTTCATAGGGCTACGTCCTAAAAAGCTTTCTTGGAGTGAAGTGGGTTTAAGATCCTTTCCTGCGAAGGATTGGTGGCGAATTCTGTTATGGACGTTCTTGCTGATTATAGGCAGCACCATCGTAATGATCCTTACCAGCTATATCGGCAATACATTTGAAAATTCTAAGACGGAATCAATTCAGCAGAATGTTACGGTCTTCAGTGTATTCATTGCGTTTGCATCAGCAGTGATCATCTCGCCTATATACGAAGAGATATTCTATCGCGGTTTTATCTATCGCTGGCTGCGAACCCGATTAGGCATTGGTTGGGCAATGTTTTTGAGTGCGAGTCTCTTTACGATAGTCCATATTCCTACCTATAACGCGATGCCTGCGAATTTTCTTGGGGGGATCATATTTGCATGGGCGTATGAACGAACAAATTCTGTTTGGCCTGCAGTATGGGTACATGGCTTAACAAATGGACTATTTTTATTATTGACTCTGGTAATGTAACGGGAGAAAGAAAAAGAGTTACCTAATTCGTAAACAAGCACTTCGAGGCAATGACGACAAATGAGACGGGACTCATCACATGGCTAGTAGAGTTTAGGATTAGAAGAGATGAATTATAAGTGGGGCTGCCATTTGGTAGCCCTTTTTGCTCGGTTTTGTATTTACCATTTACTATATCTATATGATTGAAAGGCATTAGAAGAAAATTTGGCTTTCCTCACAAACGGCACAAAACTGAGCTAGTATATGGTTATGGTGAGTGACGTTTTATATATTCCGAAATGGACAATGGTTTGAGGACGCGAGGTTATGTACGGGGAACCGCATCACAAATAGTGGTAAAGCGCAGAGTTAAATTGAAAATTAGTAAAAATGGGATAACCCCCACAATATATGGGGGCGCCAGTTGATACTACATTAAATTAAAATATCGGATTGCGGCAAATACCACGGTAATAATCGACCCAACCGTTCGCTTGAAACAGTTCCTTCAATTCATTAACTTGCAATTTATGGTGAGCAGACCAAACAGCCGTCATGTCCCATCCCATCTTGTAATCGACCTCAATACCGGCATCAACGCACCGTTGGTATTTCTCCATCGAAATTGCCTCCACAGAGTTTTTATAGTTGATAATGTCGCTCTCAAGCCAAATCGGTCCACAACTTAGTTCTTGAATCGGTTCAGGCAGTGAAAGCATTGTTTTTGGTAAGCCTCCTGGTTTTCGAAAACGAACCAACGTCGATTTGATCCACCCGAGGACTTCGGCAGCTTCGACAATTCCACATAAGCTCAATTCATTATATATGGTTAAGCTAGTTAAATAGGTTATTCCAAGCGGGAAGAAGCAGCATCCGAATGTCTTTGATTGGAATGATGCTTTGTAATAGGTATTTTAATTATGTGATGTAAAGAATTTAGATGAAGTTTCGTTAAGTACTTAGGTGAATACAGCCACATCATCTTAATTTATTCTACCGTCAGCACTCAACACATGTGGAATGCGTAATTTTGATCGAAAGAAGGGGGTTGCCTTATCGGCTAACCCCTCTTAATAGCGTTGTTTTTCTTAACTAACCTAATCCTCACTTATCTTCTCTGCTTTAATCACGTATTGATACGCCTGTGCTTTTACAGTAGAGATATGACAAACACGATAAATGAGCGATTAATTCAATGTGTAAAAACGATTAACATCGAGTTGGAGAAACTACAATAAAGTAATCGAATAAGCTGTTTATGAGGTTGCAAGAATCCTCTCGCCCAAGGTAACATCAACATAACTTGGGTGAGGGGATTTTTATTATGAATGTTATGAAAAAATGCTGCAATCTAATGAACCTATTACAAGGTTATTACAATATATAGGTGAATGGCCATTCGGAGAGGAGTAGCTACTTGGATATCGAAGAGCTGAGTGATCTAATAAAGCAGCATGGTAAAACAATATACGGATTCTGTTATAGGCTTACGGGAAATAAGGCGGATTCGGATGATCTCTATCAGGAAACCTTCCTTAAAGCGATGGAAGTTCGTCATAAAATGGATATGAATCAAAATCCAAAGGGGTTTCTCATCTCCATTGTCATCCGATTGCGCAAAAACAAACGCCGGAAATTTGCCTGGAGGCAGAGGATTGCGCCTTCAACTGAGCTTAATGAGGCTGTGGACAAGGTCTGCTGTACGAATGAAGAAACAACGCCCGAGGAAGCTGTGTTATCCAATGAGCTTCGTAGCATGATTCAAGCTGCTATAGACAGGTTGGATGATAAACTGAGAATTCCGCTACTAATGTACTATACCGCAGAAATGTCTGTCGATGAGGTTTCGTTAGCACTGAGGATTCCACCAGGCACAGTCAAAAGCAGGCTTTTCAAGGCACGGAAGGTTATGAAAAAGATATTGGAGGTTGAATCCCCATGAATGATTCCGAAAAGTGGGATCGGCTGTTCAAGAATACCCTTGCTTCGGATATGGAACCCGAGGAGGAATTGAATCAAAGTATTATAAATCGGTTTAAGGAGAGAACTCGAGTGAAAAGTGGAAATAGAAAGCGACTTTCCGTTGTATTGTTGGTTGCCGTATTCACGCTTGTCTTGTCCATAACGGCTTATGCGGCCACACAGCTTCTCAGCTCCAAGGAGATTGCCGAACATATTGGGGATCGTAGTTTGGCCGAGGCCTTTGAAAGCAAAGAAGCCATCGAAATCAATCAAACGGTCCGTTCAGGTGACTACAACATTACATTACACGGTATCGTCTCCGGGACAGGACTGAGCAAATTCAGCAGTTCTGCTCAGGATGTTAATCCCGACAGAACGTATGCTGTTGTATCCATCGCCAGACAGGATGGCAGCCCAATGCCGGATACAAATGACTCAGAATATGGAAATAAACCGTTCTTAGTTTCGCCTCTCATTAAAGGTCAGAAGCCTTGGCAGGTAAACATTATGTCGATGAATGGGGGTTACAGCGAGATTGTACGAGACGGAATTATGTACAGATTGATTGAATGCGATGGAGTGGAGATATTTGCCGATAGAGGAGTATATATGGCTGTCAGCAGCGACAGATTCTATAACAACCAATCGTTTACTTATAACGAAGACACGGGTGAAATAAGCCCTAAAGCGGATGCTAAAGGAATCTCGGTTATATTCGATCTTCCGCTGGACAAATCCAAATCAGACTCAGCTAAGGCTGAAGCTTATTTGCAGGAGTTGTTGAAGGAACCGTCAGTCAACACCACAAATGAGAAGGTCGCTACTGATGATAAGGATGCGGAATTGACAAGCGAATTTGAACAGTTGAAGAAGAAAATACCGGATGGGACGGTCATCCCCGAATCTGTTAAAGAAGTGACTTATGATGATAAAGGCCTAATCAACTATGAGTATAATGACTGGAAAGTTAAGATATCCCCAGATCAGTTGTTTGCGGAAGGCCAAACGGGTATATCTGATGCCGTTAGCATCAGTGGGGACGAAGGGAAGTACATGGCACTTCAATTTTCCAGGGATGAACACGGTGTTATTACTGGCAAAGTAATTGATTTGAATTAGGATACTCCGGCAAAAGCCATGCTGCTTTTGCCGGTTTTTTATGAAAATCCGATTCCTTTGTTTAGATTTGTACTTTTTTCTCTAATATAAAGGAAGACACAAACAGCAATATTGCCGAAACGAACAAGGACCCAATTAATATGATCGGCAGATAAGGGTACATATAATCAAGAGATATATACTCTGGCAGTTGAAAGGACAGGTGAAAGGATAAAGTGGGATTCCTTGGGATATTATCATAATCCGAGAAAAACAAGCTGAGTAAAGGTGAGACAAGCACAGTGAATAGAAAAAAATAGACTTTCCAGCTGGATTTGAGCAAAATTACTGAAGTGATGGTAATCAAGATGAGTAAAGGACTGAGGAGTAGATATACCAAATAGTTCATACTGACTTCATAGAAAAAACTTCCTAAGAAGTGATGGTTATTAAACAATTCAGGTCTGAGCCAATAACTCTCGAGGCCAGCTGCAAGTGTGATTCCGTAGCATAACAAGAGTATTTTGAAACAAATGAGGAATGCGGAAAGTGATTTTGCACCTAATAAATAATATCGAGGTAACGGTAACATTAACCACCAACTGATCGTTTGTTTCCTCCATTCTTTAATGGATAGCTTTAACGAAACTCCTACAAATACGAATACGAAGAAGGGAGTGAGTTTTAGCAAGCCCAGGGGAGTAGTTGGCGTTCCAAACAGAAGCACTAAGGTATACCATGTGATAAATAGAAGGAACGGAAGAGAAACGGAAATCCACAGATATGCCGGTTTTCGAAATAATTTATCACCGAATAAACGATCGTTTTGCACAAGGCTCCAAAAAGAACTCATCGATAAATCCCCCTATATATAGTTTCAATTGATCCCTGTGTGGAGCGCAAGTATTCTACATCTCCTGACAATACGTTAGCCCCATTGCGGATAAAAACAGCATGATCGAATAATCCTTCTGTCTCGTGAATCTCATGTGTACTAATAATAAGGGTGCAGGGAGATTCGATCATATAGTCAATAATGGCCTGAATGATTTGCTCTTTAGATATGAGATCAATACCTGAGAAAGGTTCATCCAATAGGACAAGTTTTGTATTTCGTGCAAGACATAACACAAGATACAAACGTGATTCCTGTCCTTTGGATAATGTATTTACTTTTTGATCGGTATCGAGTTTCATAAACTGGGTAAGTTCCATCGCTTTTTCCAGGCTAAATTGAGGATACAAAACTTTAGAAAATTTGATAGCTTCCAATACGGTGTGATGCTCATACCATTTGGTGCGATCAGACAAAATCGTAATGTCTTGATTTTGTTTCCAATTGGTTCTTTCACCAAAAACTCTGGCCTCCCCATGATCAGGTTGGGTCAAGCCTGCAATGATCTTCAGTAATGTGGACTTGCCCGCTCCGTTCTGTCCAAGAAGACCTGTTATCTTGCCCTCAGGGAATGAAGCTGTAAATTGATCAAGAACAAGCTTTTGTTTATAACGTTTAACAAGTTCCTTGCATTCGACAGCACCAGATTCGGTGACTAATGAATTAACCTTACAAGTTGTCACTTCCAATCAGCCTCCTCAATCAATGTTATGGCGGATTCTTTCGTAATTCCAATGCTTTTGATAGACGTAATAAAGCTGTCAACTGCTTGAGTTGCAAGGTAATGTTGAAGTTCCTCCACTTTCTGCTGTGAAGAGGTTACAAAAGTTCCATGCCCCCTTCGAGTTTCAAACAGATTATCCCTCTCCAGTTCTTGATAAGCTCTCATAACTGTATTGGGGTTAACCTTTAGCCCCTTAGCTAGATCACGGACAGAAAGCATTCTTGTACCCAACTGGATATGCCCCTGTGCAATGTCGATACGAAATTGGTTGATAATCTGCTCATACAGCGGCTTACTGTAATCCAACTGGAACGTGAGGTCGCCAACTTGAAATTGTTCCATTTCACATCCCCCTCACCGACTTATAAGACCCTTTATGAATTGTATTATACATCTTAATACACTTAAGTCAAGTGATAACTAAATATTCTGATTTTTTTATCTTCTTTAGTGCCCTGGCTCGATCACCCATGGTAGACAAGCATATGTAAATAAAACTTGATCTAGATGTAATCTAAATGATACTTTATGTATAATAAACTTTACAAATTGGTTAATTAAGGATAATTAAGTGTTACAAGGAAACGATCGTTTCGAATAAAACGAATTCGAGGTGGATAAATGAAAGCCATTGTGTACACAAGGTACGGTTCCCCCGATGTTCTTGAACTGAAACAGGTAGCAAAGCCTATTCCGAAAGACAATGAAATCTTAGTTAAAGTAAAAGCCACAACTGTAACAGTAGCCGATATTCGGTCGCGGAGTTTTACAGTTCCGCCTGCTTTTTGGCTACCTGCACGTATAACACTTGGTTTGAGACAACCCAAAAAAGAGATATTGGGAATGGAGTTAGCCGGTGAAGTAGAGTCAATCGGAAAAAAAGTAAAAAGGTTTAAGGAAGGAGACCAAGTTTTTGCAGCATCCTTAGCTGGATTTGGTGCTTATGCCGAATATAAGTGTTTGGAGGAAGATGGACCTGTAGCTATTAAGCCTTCCAATATAGCGTATGGAGAAGCTGCTGCCATTCCTATTGGAGCTCGTACAGCATTGTACTATCTTAGGAAAGCAGGTATAAAGAGCGGTCAATCCGTTTTAGTCTATGGTGCTTCAGGAAGTGTAGGAAGTTATGCAGTTCAGATTGCTAAATATCTTGGAGCAAACGTTACAGGGGTATGCAGTACGACGAATTTGGAATTAGCGAAATCTCTAGGAGCTGACAAAGTAATTGATTATACGGTAGAGGATTTATCAAGAATAGACGAAACATATGATGTCATCTTTGAAGCGGTAAACAAGAGTTCCTTCTCAGCTTGTATGAAATTGTTAAAGAACAACGGTACCTATATCAATGTTACGGAACCGCTGCCGAGTGTTCAAATGCTATGGACTAAATTAACGAGTAGAAAGAAACTTTTATTAAGCCGAAATTCACCTGAAACTGCAGAAGCATTAAACTTTCTTAAAGAACTTGTTGAGATAGGGAAGTTAAAAGTGGTCATTGACAGATATTATTCGTTTGATGAGATTGTGGAAGCTCATAGATATGTCGAGAAAGGACACAAGAAGGGAAATGTCGTTATAAATGTGGAACATAATAGCGGTCGAAATAGATAGAAGTTGCCGATATGTTCCACTTCCACATTTCCTTTTTCCCACCGTCATATAATGTCAAAAATGACTTGCTGCGGAGGTGATATGGAAAATGGATAATGTGATAAGCAAAATCGATGCGGAAATTCATCGGTTGAGAACAAACCTTATTCAGCAGCAACAACCGGACGGATCTTGGCATTTTTGTTTTGAGAATGGGATCGTTATAGACGCGTATGTGATCATTCTGTTCAGGACTTTGAATATCCGCAATGAGGATTTGATCCGGCGGCTGCATGATCGAATTCTCGCCGCGCAGTTGCAAGGTGGTTGCTGGAAATTGTATGCCGATGAAGAAGGAGGAAACTTATCCGCTTCGGTTGAAGCTTATTATGCTCTGCTCTTTTCCGGGTACAGCCATTCCAGAGACGAACCGATTCAGCGGGCCAAACGTTACATACAATCCAAAGGCGGGCTTGAGCATATTAAGAAAAGCCCTTCTCGCCGCTACCGGGCAAAGAAAATGGCCGGCATCCATATCCTCTATTCCGCTGGAAGTGCTGCTTTTTCCTGCTTATTTCCCTCTTAACCTTTTTGATTTCTCAGGATATTCGAGAGTTCATATAATCCCAATGCTGATCATGGCCGACCGTAAATTTTCCATGAAGACAGCCCATACGCCCGATCTATCCGATCTCATTGTCCGCTCCATAGACCAAGAGGAGTTCGACCAACGCCAAGATTTCGAACACCGGGAACATCAAAAATTTCAGGACAACATCCAGGCAGGCTTAAACCGCCTTATCGGCACGCCCCGTTCTATCTATGAAGCCGCTACCGACAAGGCAGAACAGTTTATGCTTTCGCGGATTGAAGCGGACGGATCGCTATACAGCTATGGCAGCAGCACGATTTTAATGATTTTCGCCCTTCTTGCGTTAGATTATGATCCAAAGCACTCCCTTATCTCGCATGCCATTGATGCCTTAACCGCAATGCAATGCCGCTCCGATCATCAAACAACGATTCAAGATTCACCTTCTACTATCTGGGATACCGCCCTGCTTGCATATGCGCTGCAAGAAGCCAGGATTGCCGGCAATCATCCGGTTATTCAGCGTACCGCCGATTACTTGCGATCCAAACACCAGCATAAAAAAGCCGATTGGAGCATCCATAATCCGGATACCTCACCCGGGGGATGGGGATTCTCGGAAACCAATACCATCAACCCTGATGTGGACGATACCACTGCAGCTTTACGAGCAATCAAAAACCTCACCCATACCGATCCTTCGTACCAAGATTCATGGAATCGTGGACTAAACTGGGTGCAGTCCATGCAAAATAACGACGGCGGTTGGCCAGCATTCGAAAAAAACACGGATAACAAAATGTTGACCTGGCTTCCCATAGACGGCGCCAAATCGGCTGCCATTGATCCGTCGGGGGCCGATCTTACAGGACGGACTTTGGAGTATCTGGGGAACTTCGCTGGACTTACAATTCGTCATGAATTCATCAAACGCTGGACACAATGGCTGATTAGCCATCAGGAGAAGGACGGATCATGGTACGGAAGATGGGGAGTTTGTTATATCTATGGCACATGGGCCGCATTAACAGGTTTAACGGCGGTCGGCCTTCCGACGAACCATAAAACA
>NZ_SKFG01000024.1 GCF_004344915.1 Paenibacillus albiflavus
TAAATCGGTTTCATCCAGCTCTACGCCTATTACTGAGATTGGAGAAGTTGTTCCTGCCTCTACCGTTACTGTGCTTGTTGCTGTAAATCCTCCGTCAACTGTCGTTACGGTAATCACCGCTTCACCTATATTTACTGCCGTTACCTCACCATATTCGTTCACTTTTGCAATCTCTGGCTTGTTTGTGGTCCATGTAACAGCCTTATTGGTTGCATCCGCTGGCAGTACAGTTGCGTGCAATTGCTTGGATGACCCGATGCCAGTTAATGTTAAATCGGTTTCATCCAGCTCTACGCCTATTACTGAGATTGGAGAAGTTGTTCCTGCCTCTACCGTTACTTTGCTTGTCGCTGTAAATCCTCCGTCAACTGTTGTTACAGTAATCTCCGCTTCACCTATATTTACTGCCGTTACCTCACCATATTCGTTCACTTTTGCAATCTCTGGCTTGTTTGTGCTCCATGTAACAGCCTTGTTAGTTGCATTCGTCGGCAGTACAGTTGCATGCAATTGCTTGGTTGACCCGATGCTAGTTAATGTAAAATTGGTTTCATCCAGCTCTACGCCTGTTACTCCAACTGTTTGCTTAGGTGTCACTTTCAGCTCTTTGGTATCCCTTACGCGAATACGTTCGCCGCCGCTGAACATTCCCGCTAGCCCTACCGCTTCAAGCGTATCACCGATTTGGATTGCAGGTACGGGACCGCTCTGATTCACAATGTAGCCATCGATGAACACGATAGCTTCACCTGAGCCGTCATCGACGATATAGGAATCCTCATTTGGATGTGATTTAACCTCGCCTGTAATTTTTACGAGCAATCCATGATATTGTTCATTATGAAGATCTTTCGTCACAATTTCCTTTGGCTCAAGCGGAGTACCCGGGATTTTATTTACCTTAACGACACTCTTATCAAATTGCCCGAATTCGAGTTCCTTGTTGTTTTCGAATGTTTTGGTATGCCCATATACCCGCACCGTGTCTCCAACCGTAACCGACTTATCAGGAACATCGTTGAACGCCATGATCCCGCCTGTTTCATCCTGCAGGTAGAAGGCATCAAAGAACACTCCCGCTGATGTGGTCACGGTCCCTTGAATCATCAGTTCCGTATCATCTGCTTTATTGCGAGCATCCTGAATCTTCGTCACTTGAACATCCCGATTCGCAAGCCAATTGAACGCAGATAAAGTAAATCGTGTATTTCCTTTGGATTCATACGATTCATCTAGTTGCTTATCGTTCAGAATATTCATACCTGATACGATAATTCTGCCAATTTTTCCACCATTATAAAGCTCCTCGGATGCAATAAGCGGAATGCTATCTCCTCCGGTAATATTTTCGCCTGGAGTTCGATTATTAAGCAGGTTATAATCCACCGTGTCTGTTTTAGCATTATCCTGATAGGACGTTTTGTTTCCGCTGACGAGGACTGTAACTTTACCTTCTGTCATTAGCTTCCCTGAACTTCCTTTTTTCAAGCTTGATCCGCTGAAGTAATCTATAGCAGGAATTAAATCCATTAAGTAATTATTTTCGAATGGCGTCGGATGAGCTCTAACCGCGTGCTTGGTGCCAATAGGATCAGTCCAGAAATTCCCTGCCTTACTTGCATCAAACACACCATCATTATTAACTTGGATTGAAGAACCAATTTCTTGCAGCAAATCGTTATTTATGGTTGGATTCGTGCTTCCATTATTGCTCTTCTCGGTTAGCATTAAGGAGCCACCTGATTTTACATACTCTGCAACAGCCGTCTTCTCATTGGCCGTTAAGCTGACACCTGGATGTGAAATCATCAGCACCTCAACACCACTGAGGACATTTGCCGTAAGCTCGCTTGTATTCTCGACAACGGTATATCCCTCTTTGCGCAATATACTCGTCATGGAATTCAGATTATCTTTATACGTGCCTGAATCCGTACTCGTATTTTCATTCTTGTGCTTGGCATCGATCATAATCTTCAAGCCAAGTGGCGGTTTTATGGTAAATGGCAGTATAAACACATTATCTGTAAGATCATCACCTGCAGGTGGATCGATGAGTGTCGCGATGATTTGATGATTCCCTACAACAGGATTATTCCATGTTACGGTGGCTGTCGCCACTGTTTTAGCTGGAAGTGATGGAATTACAGATATACCAATCTGGTTGCTATCCACTATCTGGTCATAATAGAAACCAACTTTCAGATTCGATACATCCGTGCTTCCCAAGTTGCTGATTCCTGCTTTTAATTGGGCAGCATTGCCACCGATAATCGCATCTCCAACAACTTCAATACCGCTAACCTTTACATCCACTGCAGCTTGTTGCGACCAGATTGGTGAAGAATATACCCGATCGCCATCCTCTTGCGTCACCTTAACGACATACCATTGCTGGGAACCTGCCGCTTGTACGGTTGGCTTCCATTCGAAGGATGTGTCATTATCCTTAAAGTTTGCAGCATTTGTCTGAGGTGTGATCGATTGAATAACCTTTCCGCCGTTAGAGATAATTTCTACTTTTTTAATTTTGTCATTCGATACATAGTTTTTAGGCAAATAACTGTACTTCGGATCGGCACTTGATTCTCTAATTAAATCGTTTCCGTTGATTTTGAAATTCAATGTTTTGCTGTCTACTGTCGCACCCATGTAGTAGTCATTCGCAAAAACATCCAATGTAAAATTCGGATCCTCTGTCATGTAAACGTGCAAGTTCCTCATGGATTGAAGCAAAGACTCCTGCGATAAATCCTTGGAGACGATGACCGTTCTCTTCATCGTTTGTCCCCATGTGCCGTCATGATTGTCTTCACCATAAGTAGGTGCAACATGCCATCCTAGATCTAGAGCAGCAATATATTTTTGGTCGGAATTCGCATATTGATATTGTCCAGATCCATTACCAACTTCAAACATCGTGAACAACTTATCAACATTACTATCGTATGGCGTAAAGTTATTGAACGCGTTCTTGGACATATCAGGGTGATTGAACTGCGCTGCGATATCATCGTATTGAAGAACCCAGGCATAGTATTTACTCAAATCCTGATACATTTTGTTATTAATGTTTCGATCGATGAAATTCTCTGTTCCGAATACATTGGAATGGCCCCAAGTCGTCGAAGTCATTTCGAATGCTGGGAAAACAACGAAATTCCCGTTTTTGGTATACTGAGCTGCTAAATCCTTTGTTTTCTTCCAATCGGCACCGCCTTTACGTTCAGGCATATCACCTTTCATTTCGGTATCCTGACCAAGCAAAGCGCTGTCTATATCATGGGAATGATCGGAGAATGCGAACCAATCGTAACCATATTTTTGCGCTTCCAACAGCGCTTGTTCAGGATCGCCTTTGCCATCATGGGAAATGTTCGTGTGGTTATGTGTTGTACCGCGATAATGATTTCCCCCGTCGAAGGTTGGAATAACTGTAAAAGACCATGTGTAATTGCTCGAAATATTAAAATTATTCATTGCGCTGACTTCCACCGTATGATTGCTAATGGACAAATCAGAAATTGGGGTATAAGAAATTAAATTAGGTAGTTTAGCCGCTTGATTTGTAACATCCACTCCATCAATCTTGATGCTGACAGAAGATAGTACAACTCCGCTCAAATCAAACATCTTGACCGAAATTTCCGGTCGCTTGGATTCAATCTCTGCAGTATTAAACGGCGTTTCTTGTGTAAACTGCGGTCCCAACGTATATTGATCGACTTTGACTAGCAGAGGCGTATCTGCCGATCCTATCAATTTGATAGCAGTACTCGCCTTGGCCTCAATGTAATATTCAATTCCATTAGAGGTTAGGTTGGACTTATCAATTGTTGCGCTGTAATGCATATGGTCCGTAGTAGTAAAAGGAATCATCGTGAAAGACCCTTGATTATCCTTTTCCCTATAATATAGGTTTACAGACTCTGCATTGCTAGCAGTTGCAGTAATGGTTAAATCAATTCCCTCATATGCCTGGGTAACGGCAGTATGACTCAACGTCAACTCAGCTGTTATATCACTTGCATAGCGCGGGAAAATTTGATAACCCGACGTGTACGGCGATGCCGACTTATTTTGTCCGATTATTCCGACTATTTCATAGGATTGATTCGCAACTAATGCAGTTGAATAGTCAATTCCGCTGCTTATTGTAACCCTAACCGTGAGTGTTTTGTTATTCGCATCAGCAATCGTGATATTTGCAGCTGAACCTACAACAGCGGGGGGACTTGTTATTTTACCGGAGATTTTGGCTAGAATCCCTTCGTTAGGTTCAGCAGTCGCATAAGTATTGAGCTCAGCAATTGTCAGTGATTTCGGTGCAGGAACTTGTTCCTCCCCTATTTTCTCAATGCTGATCGCATCAAACTCTGTAAGTCCTTGATAAAAGAGTATTTTCCCCTTTACACGCAGCTTGTCGCCCAGTTTCGTGCCTGTAGGTGGAGCTAAAGTTGTGCTATAGATATTGATTCCGCCAGTAGCGTCCTGTATGTAAAAATTGCTCTTCTTCGTATCGATTAAGCCATTAGGCATGGTAACGACACCTTCAACCGTATACGTCTGCTCCTGATTAGTAGGCGATCCGTTGGCATCATTTATTCGAATAGATGCTATAGTGGATATGCTGTCAGGACTAGTTAAACTAATCTGAACCTTTGCACTCTCTGTTCTGCCATCGAGTGTCGCACTTACTTGGATCGTCAAGTTGGTATCCGCATTTGGTACCGACATGGAGAATGCCCCGCTAGCAGTCGCAGTAGCTTCGATCGTTTGACCAGTCGCATATGCTTTGACAATTGCTCCGCCCGTAACAGCACCGGCTTCTCCGGTTACAATACCGCGAGTGTTATCACTAGCATCTCTGACATAAGTGATTTTAGATGCAACAGGTGTTGGCGTCGCTTGAGGCGTACCACCGCCTTCACTGTCATCCGGTGCTTCTAACGGTGAAAGTGAATTATGAATGTTAAAAGTAGGACCCGAATTAAATTTAAAATCCGTTGCGTTATTTCTTGTATCCCAACCATTGCCTTTGCCTGGAATTGCGTCTGTTGAGTTGCTTTTCCGAGTGATTGTCCCAGTGGTAAAAGATGTCCCCGCGAAGACGGCTCCCAAACTATCATTGGCACCGCTAGAGCCAGTTCCATATCCCAGGAAATCCACTACATTCGGATCTGAACTTCCTGTTACTACAGTATTAGATTTAGATAAAGCAATTTTACCTGCTCCGGCTGCAGTATTTAGTCCTGGATTGGCGTCAAATGTCATTCCACCGATATTAATTACATTCGCATTCGAGCTTCCTGTCGATGCTCCTTTTAGCAAATAATATCCATAAGCTTTAATCGTTCCGGATAATGGCTTCGAATTGGCTGCTTGAAAAACTCCTCCTGCAGACGAATATTGAATGGTCCAACCTGTTAGATCAATATCCTGTTTTGTTGGATTATAGAGTTCAATAAACTTATAATCAAAAATCGCAGCGCCTCCGCCAGCAGCATAAACCTGACTGATTACCACATTATTACTAATAGCTGCTTTAGCTGTTTTACTATTTAAGAATAAACTAGAAGGCAATATAGCGCTTACAAACACAAGGACTGCTATCGCTAAATGAAGCCACTTGGTCAGCTTTCTTTTCCTAATAAACATAGACTACCCTTCTCTCCAAAAAATAGTAGCACTGCCCAATAGCAAATAACGTGACCTAAACACCCCTCCTTTAATCTATTATCCTTATGAATATGAACAATTGTACAATTAGAAGTGAACAAAATTATGTTTAAATTTATTATATCGTCACGTGGTAAATAAAGTAAACTGAATTATGTAAAAACAATGTTAAATTATTCACCTTGAGATTTTATACTTTATCTATTGACACATGGAGTATTATAGCGTATAGTTATTAACTAGGTTTTCGAAAAATGAATCTATCTAACACCCCAGCAAGAGGAAACGGATGTCGTCGTCCCTCGGAAGGCGCGTTTCCCATAGTGAATCAAGGAATTCACCAAAGTAAAGCATCTCCCCTTTATGATTTTCCTCTTTAAGAAAGAAATCTACATT
Source organism: Paenibacillus albiflavus (assembly GCF_004344915.1). GTDB lineage: Bacteria > Bacillota > Bacilli > Paenibacillales > NBRC-103111 > Paenibacillus_AM > Paenibacillus_AM albiflavus. The sequence goes on from NZ_SKFG01000024.1 coordinate 6,076, forward strand.
TTGTCGGTGTTAACCCGATTCATTTACCCACTTTGTTATAAAACGGTCAATTCCCAAAGTAGTATCGATTTTATCTCATGTAACTAATTCATAACTGGCGCGGTCTAGGAACCGTAAGAACGATTGAGAGGTAGGGCTTTCGTTGTTTTAGTGTTAAAAAAGTGCAGGTTAAGAAACCTTAAAAGAAAACGTTCTTTGTAATGCAGCTGCGTAAAGTCAGAACAGATTATAAGGGACGTTTTAACTATGTATACAAATAAGCCTACCCTTATGTGCGGAAGGGCAGGCTTATGATAAACTCATCTATTTATTTGACTTTAGACTATCAATCAATTTGACAGCATTCTCTTCATTTTCAGCTTCTTTGGAAATCGCCGCTAACATGACATGACTTCCTCGAATAGGTAGATTGGACCATACTTTATTATTCGATAAATCACCTAACGAGACATTGCTCGTGAAAATCTCCTGTTCATTCAATTGATCATAATTCGGCCGATCCATGATATAGACATCGCCTTTTTTGGTCATCAGCTCAATCATACTTTTCTGCAAATAGGCTGCATCCATTTCATTTTGCATATCAAGTGGACGATAAATCACTTCGACTTTAATTCGCTCCCATTCCGGAAACTCGCTCAGAAGTGCTTGTTCGATCTGTGGAATATCTTCCGTATTCGTAAAATAATTGCCTACCATAACAACCGTTACATTCGGTTTCGGCAATAATGCTTCAGCTTCTCTTAACTTTTGCCTATCCATAGCACCCTTTACCGTAAATCCGATAATTAGCAGAATAACGAACGCAATAATAACATGCAGTTTATAGTATTGCATAAAATGAGAGAACGATTCTTTGTTCCAACCCATTTGAACCTTCGTAAGTTTTTGCCCTTCGATTCCCTTGATAGCATTATAAGCCGCATTCACTTCTTCAATGGTTAGTAGAGGTTCATCGGACGATGAGTTCTGATCTTGATGCTTCTTCTCTTGTGAACGCAGTTTTTTGAGTAAAAGAGAATAGCGGCGCTCAATTTCTTCATCTGTTGCCTCAGCCTCAACGCCTAACATTTCTAATGCTCGATTTCGATCCATTTTATCGATCATGATAACTTGTCCTCGCTTATCGGTGTAATTAATATGTATTGTAGCATATCCTGGACTTGAACTAAACCGAGCTATGCAGCAAAATACATGTTACAACTGCAAAAGGACTGCAGATATATTCATCTGCCGCCCTTTCGCATGTTCTACTATCTCGTCATCTTGCTCGCATAGAAGCTATCAATCTCGCATTTCAACTCTCTACCTTCAATAAATCGATGAATATTATCGATCAGAGATTGAGTCACGATAAGACGGCGGTCAATTGTGGGACCTCCCATATGAGGCATAAGCAGTGCGTTATCGAGATCCATAAGCGGATGTCCTGCCGGAAGCGGCTCAACTTTGTATACATCAAGAACAGCTCTAATATTTCTGCTTGCAAGCACTCTGCATAGCGCCTCTTCGTCAATGATAGCACCTCGAGCAGTATTGATAAGCAATGCCCCTTCTCTCATCCTATTGAGCAAATCTTCTGTAATAAGATGATAGTTAGCAGGAGTCATAGCACTATGAATCGACACGATATCGCATGTTGAGAAAATATCTTCTAAGGAAGCTTTCTCCATTCCATGCTTGTCCAGCTCTTCCTGAGATATATGGCCTGAATAAACCTTAATTTTGGCATGAAATACTTTTAGCATCTGTACGACAAATTTCGAAATCATTCCGTACCCAACAATACCGATTGTCTTATCCAGTAAGCCCTCGTTATAAAAACCAGTTGGCCACTTTCCTTGCTTTAGCTCCGAGGAGTAACGAGGAATATCCCGTAGTGATGCAAGTGCATAAGCGATCACACTTTCAGCAACTGACTCCGCAAACACTTCGTTCCCGCTTACCACCCGAATTCCTTTCTCATACACCGCATCCGAAATATATGGCTTCACCGAGCCACCTGTATGTGCAACTAAACGCAATTTATTCGCATTCTGCAGCACATCTTCATCCAGAACAGGTACTCCCCAGCCCGTAATAACGACGTCCATATCCTTGAGCTTCTCACCGTACTGCTCTGATGTATAGTGCGTGTCTTGTTCATTCCAACAAACTTCGCCAACTTCTTCAAGCTGTCGAATCAGATCATCACTAAAAAATGTGCTAAAAATATTTCCCTTCGGAATTGCAACTAATATTCTCAGTTTACTCATGCTCGTCTCACCCTTCAGAATTGATCAATAATTTGGAATCTATCAATTACTCTATTATACTATATTCCTTCAAAATACGTATCCTTATGCCATAAAAGACTACTTATAGACGAAAAAAAGATGCCCTTTAATAAAGGCATCTTTCGTTAACACTTAAACTTATAGTTTGTTCAAAATATCCGTTAACACAGGCACGATCTGAGATTTACGCGACACTACACCTTTAAGCGTAGCTTTATTATCTACAAGCTTAACGCTGTACGCTTGCTCAACCGCATTCGTTACTGGGCCAAGTACCAATGCAACGGAATCATTATTCAAAATATCCGTTACGACAAACACGAACAGATCTAAGCCTTTGCTTGCAATAATGTCTGTGATCGCAGCTTCTAATTCCGCTTGGTGTGCAAGCACTTCTTGCACATCAACTGCGTTAACTTGTGCAATCTCAACCTTGGATTTGCCCATTTGGAATTCTTTCGCATCAATCCCGATCAATTGTGGAACTGTCTTACCGCTTAAGTCCGCACCAGCCTTAAGCATGTCTAGGCCGTAAACTTCTGGGTCAACCCCTGTGATTGCTGCAAGTTCATGTGCTGCTGCAACATCTTGTGCAGTGCAGGTTGGAGATTTAAATAGCAAGGAGTCGGAGATAATTGCAGATAACATTAAACCAGCAATTTGCTTCGGAACCGCTACACCGTTCTCTTTGTACATCTTGTTAATAATAGTAGCTGCACAGCCTACAGGCTCACATCGATAATATAGCGGCGCACTTGTTTCAAAGTTCGCAATACGGTGATGGTCAATAACTTCAAGCACCTGAACTTGCTCGATATCTGAAGCGCTTTGCTGACGTTCATTGTGGTCGACCAGAATAACACCTTTCACTTCGTTCGCAACCGTCTGAACAAGACGAGGGGACTCAGCGCCAAAATAATCAAGCGCATACTTCGTTTCATTATTAATTTCACCAAGACGAACAGGCTCTACGTTCGCTCCTAGGCTAGATTTCAAATTTGCGTACGCAATAGCGGAACAGATTGTATCTGTATCTGGGTTTTTATGGCCAAAAATCAAAATTTTATCCATCGAATGACGACTCCTTAATTGTCTGAATTTGCTTTAGGGTATGTTACTAAAAAAGTATACCTTACAATAATGTCCGCAATCAAGATGTAAGCCGCATATACCCTGAACGGATACATACGGCTTATTTATTAGGAAGGATCTCATTATCTTTGTTTTGTAATAAAGTACAATGCGATCCAAATCAAGACGAATCCAAAAATTTGAGCGACTGAGATCAACTGTCCAAATGCTAGCCAATTCACGACCACCCCAACCATCGGAAAAGATAGCTCAGCGAAAGTAGCGTAGGACGCCTTCGTTGTCGATAAACCGCGGTAATAAAGAATGATACTAAGCAGGCCAAGAATAAATGCTTGCAACCCTACACTGATCCCAATTGATCCCCATGCGGATGTAGGTACATCCCAACTAGGCGCTTCTGCCATCACGAGTCCAATAAGCAAGGGAACAGCTAACAGGAACCGCATCGCGGTTACCATCTCATATGACATTTTGTTAAGCAGAAGTCTCCCCATCACAGTCGAGCCGCCCCATAAGAACGCAGCGCCTACAGCAAGCAAGCTACCTGTGCCAAGAACTTCTTCAACGTGACCGATCGGAATGCTCCAGCCGAACGTAAGCAAATACGTACCAGCAACTGCTAGAAGCAAGAACCAGACAAAACCTTTAGGTAAAAACTCCTTCAATACGAACCTTGCCAGAATGATAGCAAAGACGGGTTGAAGCTTCTGCAACAAGAGTACCCCATTCATATTGCCCGTTGCAAAAGCCTGCGTGAACATAATCGTCGCGATAACAGAACCGCCCCACGATAAGAACAACAAAGCTCCTACATCTCGCCAATTGAGATTACTCAGCTCTTTGCGATGAATCCAGAAAACAGGAACAGAATACACACACAGCATGAGATGTTCAATGAAAACGATCTGCGTTGCGTTGATGTAATCTAGAATTAAGATCCGAAATAATGGTCCTAATCCCCATAATCCAGCAGCAAACATGACAAACAGAATACCATTGCGGCTTTCTTTGCTCGAACGATCGACAAATAAGCTTGATTGCATTGTTTTCTCCATATTCAATAACCTCCGTGGTCGTTGAATATAGGATCTTATTTAGTGATATAGAATTTATTACTTCCGTATTATAAATTCTAAGTATCACCTAAAGAAACGTACCGTTCTTGAGAACGGAGAAGCCGTTTCTTCTTGGTTCTGGAAGACATACCTAATAATCCATCAAATACCGTGGATTAATAAATCAGTTAGTACGCATCTGAGCTAGCAGCTTGTATGCGATCTTCTTCCATCCGGACTATACCGTCGGCTTTGGATTTGCACCAAATCAGTCCCATATGGAGAACTAGCTTCGCTTCGTTCTTCAACAAGGAGTCGCGGGCTTTGACTTTGCAGCCATTTACCGCCGATTGGGAATTTCACCCTACCCTGAAGACCCTACATCAAACCAAATAATTTTAGTATGATTACTAATCTCATAATTATATCCCTTATTCATGAATTAGCAAGGAATTAATTCACAGACAAATACTATTTATTTCAATTATTGAGGTTGACATTTCTATCAGGTAAATGGTAGTATTTTCTTCTTGTCTTACTAACTTAATATTGAATTGGAGGAAACCATTTGTGATTAAGCTGAGTGGTATTAGCAAAACGTTTAAAGTGGCGAAAAGGTCCTCGGGATTAAAGAATGCAGTCAAAGCGCTCATTCGCCCGACATTTACAGAAGTTGAGGCACTTCGAGACATTACCTTTTCTATCGAGCCTGGCGAAATCGTCGGTTATATTGGACCTAATGGCGCCGGTAAATCGACAAGCATTAAAGTCATGAGCGGCATCCTGGTACCTGATCGTGGGGAATGCAGCATATTAGGTTACACGCCTTGGAAAAATCGAGTAGAGTATGTGAAGAATATCGGAGTCGTATTCGGTCAACGATCTCAGCTTTGGTGGGATGTTCCAGTCATTGATTCATTTGAGTTACTACGGGATATATACAACGTCCCTCAAGAGGAATACCACAAGAATCTAAGTTTATTAGTAGAAACCTTAGATCTTGCAGAAATCATCCACACACCTGTCCGTCAGTTAAGTCTAGGACAACGCATGCGATCTGAAATTGCCGCCTCCCTCCTTCATAGTCCGAAAATTCTGTTCCTTGATGAACCGACCATCGGTCTTGATGCCGTCTCCAAAATAGCCGTGAGGCAATTCATTCAAACCATCAACAAAGAAAAAGGCGTAACCGTCATCTTAACGACCCATGACATGAATGACATTGAAGCCTTAGCAAGCCGAATCATTATGATTGGCAAAGGCAGCCTGCTTTATGACGGCAATCTGCAGTTACTTCGATCCCAGTTCGGCACACACAAGACAGTAGCCCTTGATTATGTGCACAATGACTGCAAGCCTTTGTACATACCAGGCGTTACGATTACCTCTTGGTCAACAGATCGAGCAGAAATGCAAGTAGATACAGAAGTAATCCGAATATCAGATGTGCTGACAAGACTATCCAATCAAGTCGAACTTCTTGATGTCACGATCGATGCCCAGCCAATCGACGATATTATCATCCAATTATATAAAGAGCATCAAATATCATGAAAGCTTACCTATCAATTTTCAAGCTAAGATTGAATATGGGGCTCCAGTATCGTGCCGCAGCTTTGGCTGGCGTGGCAACTCAATTCTTCTGGGGCTTCATGATCATCATGGTCTATGAAGCATTCTACACACACTCAATAAATGAAGCACCGATTTCGCTTCATCAAGTAATTACGTATGTATGGCTGCAGCAATCTTTTCTATCCTTAATTATGCTATGGTTCAGAGATAATGAGTTATTTCATCTGATAACCACTGGCAATATTGCTTATGAGTTATGTAGGCCGAGCAGCATATACAGCTTTTGGTATGCCAAGTTATTAGCACAGCGAATCTCAAGTGCTATTTTACGAAGCTTCCCGATCCTGATCGTTGCTCTCTTTTTACCAGAGCCTTATCGATTTGCACAGCCTGCTGATGTTGTTACGTTCATTTTATTTGCAATCTCGCTTATCCTAGGATTATTTATCGTTGTCTCTATCGCAATGCTCATTTATATTTCGGTATTTATTACGTTATCTCCAATGGGGTCTCTGCTGCTATTTGGCGTAGTCGGCGAATTCTGCGCAGGTATGACAATCCCGATTCCACTCATGCCTGAATGGCTGCAGCAAATTATTTATTTCCTGCCATTTAGATGGACAGCGGATTTCCCTTTCCGTATCTATTCGGGACATATACCAAGCGATGAAGCAATGATCGGTATCGTTCTCCAACTCATCTGGCTCGTCTTGCTAATTGGTCTAGGCAAATTCCTTATGTCCAAAGTACTGAGAAGAGTCGTTGTACAAGGAGGTTAATCGCAATGAGACTTTATGGCAAATATTTACTAATTCACTTCAAATCTCAAATGCAGCATCGCACTTCTTTCTATCTCTTAATGTTCGGTCAATTTTTTCTTCCATTCACTGTATTTGCTGGACTGTACTTCTTATTCGAACGATTCGGACAAATTCAAGGTTGGGAATTTCACGAAGTGGCGCTATGCTTTGCCGTCATTCATATGGCATTTGCGATAAGCGAATGCTTCGCAAGGGGATTTGATTTATTTTCAGGGCTTGTCATCAATGGTGAATTCGACCGATTGCTTGTACGTCCTCGAAGCACGGTTGTGCAGGTACTAGGCTCTAAATTCGAGTTCAGTCGAATGGGGCGATTAGTAACAAGTGTTAGCGTGTTAGTGTGGGCAGTAGCCAGCCTGCCTATTGATTGGACGATTCTTAAAGGGATAACGCTATTCTTAATGATCACAAGTGGTGTGTTTATTTTCTCAGGCATCTTCATCCTTGCGGCAAGCCTTAGCTTCTGGACGATTCAAGGACTGGAAGTGGCCAATATTTTTACCGATGGTGGTAGAGAAATGTCCCAATACCCGCTTAACATTTATCAAAAATGGGCATCCCGCTTCTTCACCTTCGTCATTCCGTTTGGCTGCGTCAACTATTTACCGCTGCTCTACATTCTGGACAAGCCTGAGGCAGACAGTATCCTGTACGCACTCGCCCCACTCGCTGGTATCGTCTTTGTGGTCCCTTGCTTACTCGTCTGGCGATTCGGAGTGAGACATTATCGTTCTACAGGGTCTTAAAGGAGACTTATATGGAGATTCGGGAAATCGATGGCATCAATTTATCCTTTTACACCAACCATGATGTCGAGAACGGTGAAGTCGCTATTTTTATGAAAAAGAAGCTTTAATTATAATTGTTGGTAACGACGAAGAACGTCCCACACTGCACTCCATTTCGAGTGTGTGGGACGTTTTGTTGTTAAGAAGTACTTGACATACCATTAGAGCTGGTGTCGTTGACTCTGAATTTATTTAGTTGGGAGTACAATATTCAAAAGCTGCTTCAGGTCTGGAGCAGAAATGAAAGTGGAGCCGTTAACAGTTTCTGTTTTGGCTTGAAGAAACACACTTTCACCTGCAACAGTAGCAGTTTCCGTACCGATTATCGTATCGAATATCGCATGGTCTCCCTTCGAAATAGTAACTGCACTACGATCATTATCCCAACCTACTGTCAAATCAAGTGCATCGCTGATTGCACGAAGTGGCAGCATAGTGATTCCATCGGCATTCTGATATGCCTTTAAGCTTCCTTCTTTCAGCTCCTCTCCGTTAATGCTAATCCCTCCGTCTGTCGCTAGCTCCAGATACCCGCGATAGGAATAAGGGAATAGCATAATTTTCGTAGGGACACTTTTAAAGCCTGGAACCATTGAGTTGCTCTTCCAGACGAGGATTTTGCTGCCAGGTATCAGATGATCAGTGGTTACAATATTCTTCGTCAGATAAGGTGTAAGTTCAATGTCTGAGCTGACATTCACTGTTTCGTTATCATTTGTTGTGAGAATAATCGTTTTGTCATCTGCATGTTTCACAGATGTGATTTCATGGTATGAAGGCACACCGAAGTCGGCAGGAATATTGCAAAGAATAAGTTCAGCATTTGCCATTGGCGGCTCACTAAGAGCAAGTGTAATACCGATATAGGCGTATACAATTTGTCCTTCTTGGACATCATCTATTTTGACTGGAGTGCCCTTAACTGCATCAAGAATCAATGTATCTTCTGTAACATTGAGTATAATCTTCTTGTAAAGGGCATTATCATTGGAGTTTTCTAGCATGAATTGGCCACTTTCCAACTTTGTTAACGAACCATAAATATAGGTAACAGAGTTGTTAAGTTCCGAGCTTATAGGTGCGGAGATAGGCTGTAGCGCCTCAGTCTCTGCAGCGATTGCTGGAAGGGAAACTGTACATAACATGGTAGCAAGCATCGTAGTTGGAATTATTTTTTTGAATGTGTTTTTCATGATAACATTCATCCTCTCTATGGTATGTTTGGGTTTGTTTGTTGTGGCTCATAGGCAGGGACAGTAACCTCAAAGCCATCAAAAAGCTCAGTAAAATCCGATATGAATTGCTTTGTTAGATAATATCGATTGTCACCGATAGAGACAATTCCAAGTTCCGGAATGATATTTATCTCAACGCTAGTTTTATCAGCAAGGTGAATCCTTAGTAAGAAAGAGTTGCCACTCGACTGTGCTTTCCCGATAGCCATATAATCTTCCTCTTTTAAATCTGAAGCGAATACAGATTGTGCAAGTTCCTCAATCAACCCTTGAACCGTCTTATGACGACCAATGATGCCTTTGGACTCCGTACCACTAAAATTGAGAAGTTCAATTTGCTTAGCCGATTCGCTAAGGCCAGTATTCGTGAAATACTCACTTGCAGAAACAGGAGAATTGTCAGAGTGCCCTACGAATTGGGCCATGTAGTAATTGTCCTGATAAACTACTGCGATTCGAAAAGCAGAATTATATGCTGGGATTTGGTACAATGTGCCCCCGACAGCAAATGTAGTGGAGAGATCTTCATCTACTTTGAGCATCTTTCCAGCTTTGCGGTCGAGTAAAATCTCATGATTCAGCGTTCCAAGTTCTTCGGTTAGCGGCACCTGAGAAAAATCGAATTGCGCGCCATTGTTTATAAATTCATAACGATTACCGCTGTAGTTGAAATACTTGCGCATGAAGTTACTTGTCGATGCTGACATAGGCTGCGCCTCAATCTGTGAAATCACTGGCTCAAGCGTGAAACGTGGAATAATCACTAGCAGTGCGAATACAGCGCAAATGATGCATAAAGCTGGAATAGCAAATCTCAAGCGGCGTTTCAAGGTGCTCTGTTGCCGAGATGATCGGTTGATTATAGCGCTCAGCATTTTGCTCTGCTGTTCGTCAGTTGGGCCAATCTTTGAAATGCTGTGGATCAAGTCTTTTTCATTCACCAGATTCACCTCCCAACTTGAGCTTCAGCATTTGCCTTGCAGTATGTAGTTGTGATCGTATAGTCGATTCTTTAATACTTAGCAAGCAGGAGATCTCTTTGGTGCTGTAACCCTCATAATAAAATAGAAATATGGGGAGACGGTATTTAAGGGATAGCGATAACACCTGCTCCAGCACCTCGTCATGCGTATCTAGCTTTGAAAACACTTGTGGGTCAACGTCATCAATTGATGTTCGGAGTCTTCTCCACCAGTGTTTTAGTCTGTTTTTGCACTCGTTTCGAGACGTGACAATCAGCCATGCCTTCTCGTGCTCCACATCTTCAAATACCTTATTAGACTGTATCAGCTTCACAAATACGGTTTGTGTGGCATCCTCGGCGTCTTGAGGTTTTTTAAGCAGCATATAACATACCTTATACACGGTATTCACATGACGGTGATATACTTCGGTGATCTCCTTGCCCGTACGCTGCAAGGTACTTTCCACCGTATATACCTCCTTTCACTTATAACACAATCGGGAAGCCCGAAATGTTGGGTTACTTATAAAAAAAATTTAAAGTAGAGGATATGACTCCTCTACCACGCATGTTTAAAGCATTCATTTTGACCTACTCTCTACCATATGCTATTGAAACTCTTAAGCCTTCCTCAAGCTAACTTCCTTAATCTTATCACGATTCATCACCAATACACCGAGCATCGTTATTGCTTCAGCAGCGACGGGAACTAGCCAGATACCGTTCACACCAAGCCATTTCGGCAGAATCCATAACAAAGGTAAGACAAGGATTAAACCACGGCTTAGGATGATCATAGTAGATTTAGCGGTCTGCCTGATGGACTGATAGTACTCTGCATATACAATATTGAAGCCTAGGAAGAGGTATTGCAAGAAGAACAGGCTGATTCCATTAATCGTTAAGGTTAATAAGAAGTCATTCTTTACATCAAACAGCATTACAATATATTCTCCAAAGAACAATCCAACTAAGACAGCGATCACTCCAAATATTAATGCCGTCAGAATCGCAATCCGCAGCGCAGACTTCAATCGATCGAACAACTGAGCTCCATAATTAAAGCTTGCCAGCGGCTGCAATGCAGCCCCCACTCCAAAGAAGATGAGCAGCGCCATGGAGTGAACACTGTTCACCATTGCAAAAGCAGCAACTCCCGTCTCCCCCGCATTGTGGATGAAAGCCAAATTAAATCCTATCGTAATGATCGCAACAGACATCTCAGTAACAAAACTCGGAAAACCAATAATGAGAATATCCTTCACAATCTTCCACTTAAAATGCAATTTCGACCATTTCAAAACGCTATTCTTTCGAAAGAAATGAGCCAATAATACAACAAACCCAATCGCCGCAGATATTATGGTCGCTAGAGCTGAGCCTTCCACACCCCAACCATAAATAAAAATAAATACATAATTGAAAACGATATTCAATAGCGCGGTCAGAATAAGTCCCAGCATCGCAAGCTTGGGGTTACCGTCATTGCGAATAAATATGCTTAGCACATTCTCCAGCACATAGATGATACCGAATGTCAGCAGAATGTTTAAATAATCAAGGGTATAAGGTAGTATCACCTCATTGGCACCGAAAATATTGGCCAAATCCTCTAACCGCCATAAGCATATGACCATTAAAATGCCTACGATCACCACAGCTAAAATCATCGACTGAGAGAAGATCGATCTTGCACGATCCACTTTATTTTCACCTAATGCGATTGAATATAAGGTGGCTCCCCCCATCCCAATCCATAAGGAAATCGAGAAAATAATTGAGAACGCTGGCAACGCTACATTGACACCCGCGAGTGCATGTTCGCCAACGCCTCTGCTGACCATGACACCATCAATAATAATATTAACAGACATGAGCAGCATACCCAGTACGGCAGGAATCAGATAGGATACGAACAGCTTATGGACACTCTTGTTTCTTAAATCTTGATGTACCGTTTTTTGTTGCATACAAATTCCCCTTTTCTTGTTGCTCACTACAGTCTAAACCCTCAAGTAACTTGAAGGTCAATAGATGAAGAATAAAAAAAGCACCTGATATCCGGTTATCAGTGCTTCTGGCAATAAACAATCTTATGCTATTCAGTTAGCAGCTGAATCGTTTAATAGGTGTACAGGAATTTGAATTTCCGTGATATATTCTTCCGGATCTCTTGTCATGGAGAAATCAACAACGCAGAGCTCAATCGCATCTCCGATAATTTTATACCCCGCTTCATCAATTTCCTGAAGCAGCAATTTGTATGTATGCTCCGTCAGTTCATAAGGACCATGATGATTCATACAGATAAATAGTCCTTCAGTAATCGAATCGAAATAATCCGCATCATAAATAACATCATCAACATCATTCAGATGTAAAAATACACTACTATACGCTTGAAATTGCCCGCGAATAAGCGCTTCCTTGGCAACGGTAACACCAATGGCTCCCGTATACAGCATAATTTCACTCAGACGACCGTCTTGCAGAACTGAATTCTGCAACGTATGTATGCTTAATTCAAACATTTCATCTGTAGCGTTCGGTACGATCCCGATTGCAGCTATCTTTCGTTGAGGAAGATGTTTAAAGAAAACCATATCCTTCGGGGTATCCATCCCCTCTTCGATGATCTCAATGCCGTTATTAATTTTATGCAGCATGTATTCAATTTCTTTTTGCTTCCGGATCATTAGTTCCTTCTGCTGCACAAGCAACTCCAATGCATAAGAAGGTGTTCGCTTATCCATGTAGTGTTTAATATCCTTAAGTGAAATATTCAGATGCCGCAAAAATTTAATTTGATCCAATGTAGAGAACTGGTCAATTGTATAATAACGATATTGTGTATGCGGATCAACAATCGACGGGTGGAAAATCCCCTTCTCATCATAGTAACGCAAGGTTGATTCAGATATGCGATGCATTTTGGACATTTCACCAATAGTAAATCTCGTATTCGTTAGCATGTTGCTGATCTCCAATATATCTTAGAATGATAAGGAAAAGCCATGCCTTGACGCCAAGGCATGACTTTAATCGAATGGATGATTAAGTGATTATTCCACAGTCTCCGAAATTTCCTTCAAAGATCGAATCTTGCCGTGAGGATTCTGAGTTTGTTTACGCAGTTTAAATTCGCCTTCTCTACGACGCTTTGATTTGGACATACTGCAGCTCACCCCTTCTACTCATCTGATCGATACCTTTATAGGGTGATACATCCCTTACTTGATTATGCTCAATAGTCATTTCCTTATAATAGCCCAACTAACTGCAATCCATATAAAATACCATCATCATCAACATGCTTAGTGACATATTTGGCAGCAGCTTTCACAGCATCAGGTCCATTGCCCATCGCTACACCGTGACCTACAAATTCCATCATTTCGAGATCATTTAGTCCATCCCCAAAAGCATATACATTCTGACGATCAATACCAAGCTTCTCAATCATTTTCTGAATGCCATTCGCCTTGGATCCATTAGCAGGCATAACATCCATCGAAACCGGATGCCACCTAACAAACTTCAGTTCCGGGAATTCTGATCTATAGGTTTCCTCATACTCTTCTGTACAGAATACCATCATTTGGTAAATAATGCGATTCATATAGTAAGAGGGATCATAACTTGGCATTGCAGTCTTCAAAGGAGCAAGGCTAGTTTCAACCAGGATATGCTTATCCATATTGACTTTCATATCTGTTCGATCCGAATAAATCAAAGGATGATCATTACCTGTAGCATATTCCATGAACGACTGCAGCAAGTCAGGTCGAATCGGATTTCCATAAATAAGCTCTCCTTGATGAACGACTACTTGACCATTAAGACTGACATACGAATCAATGTTTAGTTCCTTGCGTATATCTTCGAACATAAATGGAGCTCGTCCAGTTGCAATGGCGACTTCATGACCTTTTCCACGCAAATCTGCAATTGCTTGCTTTGTTGAAGCTGGCAAATGCTTCTCTTCATCCAATAACGTACCATCAATATCAAAAAATATCATTTTCTTATTCATGTTGTATCCCCGCGTATCTTAATTGATATTTATGTTAGTATTCCGCTTCTGCTTAACATGCATAACAAAAAAAACGAAAGCGGCCCTTGTCTCCAAGTATACCGCTTTCGGCTATTTAAGTGCTATAACATTACTCATTTTATTTGCGATGCATTTTGAATTCTAAGAACAGATCATTATAGTGGGCCAGCATGCGTTTACCAAGATTATCGTATACCTCAAGCTTATTTGTAATCTCTTCATCTGGATAAAAGCGCTCATCGGTCGCTCTTTCTTCTGGAAGATACTCTAATGCTTTGCCATTCGGTGTCGAGTAGCCAACATATTCTTCATTCTGCGCTGAATTCTCAGGATCTAGCATAAAATTAATAAATTTATGCGCACCATCAAGGTTCTTAGCTGTTTTCGGAATAACGATGTTATCGAACCAGACATTAGAACCTTCTTCTGGGATGACATAATCCATTTTGTCATTTTCGTCCATAATCTCAGAAGCATCACCTGACCATACAAGACCAACAGCCGCTTCTTCATTAGCTAGCAGCATTTTGATCTCATCCCCTACAATCGCCTTCACATTCGGTGTAAGCTCCTGTAGTTTAGCTTTAGCTTCTTGCAGATGCTCCTCATTCGTATCATTCAGCGAGTAACCTAGGCTATTTAGTCCCATTCCGATGACTTCACGTGCACCGTCAAGCAGTAGAATTTTGTTCTTCAAGCTTGGATCCCAAAGATCATTCCAGCTCGTAAACGTCTTGCCATCCACTAAATCAGGGTTATACACAATCCCAACCGTTCCCCAGAAATAAGGAATGGAATATTCATTACCCGGATCAAATGATAGGTTAAGGAAACGATCTGTCACATACTCGAGATTCGGAATCTTCGAATGATCAATTGGAATCAGCAGATTTTCTTCTTTTAGCTTGCTTATCGCATATTCAGAAGGAATCGCAATATCAAATGTTGTTCCACCCTGCTGAATCTTTGTCAACATCGCTTCATTCGAGTCGAAAGTCTGGTAAATGACTTTTATTCCTGTTTCTTCTTCAAATTTCTTGATTAAATCAGGGTCAATATAATCTCCCCAGTTATAAATAACGAGGTTATCTCCACCTGTATAGCCTTCCGATTTATTCAGATACGAGGTTAAATACATCAAGCCGAACGCGATAACGAGCACAAAAATAAGAGAACGCGTCAGTTGTTTCATTCTTTAACCCCCACTCCGTTAAGCTTGGATCTGCGCTGATTAATAAAGTAATATCCAACCACAAGCGCTAAAGTGAATAAGAAAATGATCGTTGACAGTGCGTTAATGGATAGTGAAATCCCTGCACGGGCACGGGAATAAATTTCTACCGATAACGTTGAGAAGCCATTGCCTGTCACGAAGAAAGTAACCGCAAAATCGTCCAACGAGTATGTTAGTGCCATGAAGAATCCTGCAAAAATACCAGGTCTGATAAACGGCAAAATAACTTTCGTCAGTACATCTCGTCTGGAAGCTCCAAGATCAAGCGCCGCATCAATTAGCGTTGGGCTCATATCCTGCAGCTTAGGCAAGATCATAATCACCGCAATCGGAATACTAAACGCAATATGTGACAGCAACACAGATGCAAAGCCGAGCTTAATCCCAATAATCGTGAAGAAAATGAGGAAAGATGCCCCGATAATAACGTCTGGACTTACAATCAGAACATTGTTCAGTGCAAGCAGCATATTTTTGTTCCGTCTTCTGCGAACATTCACAATAGCAATAGAGCCGAAGATCGCAATAATCGTTGCGATCGCCGAAGATAAGAGCGCGATAATTACCGTGTTAATCACGATGATAATTAAACGAGTATCCTGAAATACATCTTCATACCATTTAAACGTAAAACCCTCAAACGTATGCATATTACCAGCACTGTTAAAAGAAAAGATGAGCAAATAGAAAATTGGCGCGTATAAAACGACAAACACGAGCAATAAATAAATTTTGCCTAATACTCCTGTACGCTTCATCTATTTCACCTTCTCTCTGCCGCTAGTTACGATCATGATGAGCACCATTGCAATAATGAGGAACACAGCTATCGTCGAACCCATTCCCCAGTCTTGCGTAACGAGAAAATGCTGCTCAATCGCGGTTCCCAGCGTAATGACACGGTTACCTGCCACCAGTCTTGTAATCATAAACAAGGATAACGCAGGAATAAATACGGCCTGACAGCCGGACTTAACCCCATCGAGTGTCAATGGAAAAATAACACGACGGAATGTGGTCCACGCTGAAGCCCCAAGATCGCGAGACGCATCGACTAATCTTGGATTGAACTCTTCTAATGCATTGAAAATCGGCAAAATCATAAACGGTATGAAAATATAAACCGATACGAATAGGAAGCTGAAATCGGTAAACAAGATTTGCTGTGTCCCGATTCCAAGAAACTCAAGAAACTTATTAGCCGCTCCATAAGTTCCGAAGATCCCTAAGAACGCATAAGCTTTGAGCAATAAATTGATCCATGTTGGCAGAATGATCAGCAGCAGCCAGAGCTGTTTATGCTTGGTTCTGGTTAGCAAATACGCTGTTGGATAAGCAACCAGCAAGGAGAATGCTGTGATCAGAAATGCATACCAGAATGAACTCAATGTCATTTTTAAATAAACAGGTGTAAAAAATTTCGCATAATTCGTCAGGGTGAAACTGCCTTCCACATCAAAAAACGAATAATACAAAATCATCAACATCGGCGCGACAACAAACAACACAATCCAGAACGCATAAGGAACTAGATAGAGGTTACGTGACTTATTCATCGTCGTTTGCCTCTTCATACATCTCTAGTCGTTTGTCGAACTCTTCCTCCGTCTCGCCAAAACGCATAACGTGAATCGCTTCAGGTTCAAAATAGAGGCCAATCTCTTCCCCTACTTGTGCCTTCTTGGTCGAGTGTACGAGCCATTCATTATTCGATGAATCGTAGCAGCTAATCTCATAGTGTACGCCGCGGAACAATTGTGTATCTACACGCACTTGCAGCTTGCCTTCACCTGCAGGCTTGATCTCCAAGTCTTCGGGACGAATCACGATCTCTACTGGCTCATTCTTCCCTAGACCACCATCCACGCATTCATACTGCTTGCCCGCGAATTCAACAAGATAATCCTCTAGCATGCGTCCTGGCACAATGTTAGATTCCCCGATAAAATCTGCAACGAATCGGTTAATCGGTTCATCATATATATCAGTTGGCGTACCAGACTGTTGAATCTTTCCTTGGTTGAGGACGAAGATCTCATCTGACATCGCCAAAGCTTCTTCTTGATCATGTGTAACAAAAATAAACGTAATCCCTAAACGCTGCTGAAGCTCACGCAATTCATACTGCATCTCGGTACGAAGCTTAAGATCAAGTGCGGACAAAGGTTCATCCAGCAAAAGAATCTCAGGCTCATTCACAATCGCTCTAGCGATCGCAACACGTTGACGCTGACCGCCTGACATCTCCCTAACTTCTCTTGACTCATAGCCTTCCAAGTTAACGAATTTCAGCGCTTCTTTCACTTTCGTTTCGATAAGTGAATTCTTCATTTTCTTAATACGTAGACCGAAAGCTACATTCTCAAATACATTCAAATGCGGAAACAGAGCATAGTCCTGAAAAACCGTGTTCACCTGACGTTCATTGGCAGGTACCCGATTAATTAACTTCCCGTTAAAATAAATATTACCTTCGGACGGCTCAATAAACCCCGCGATCATGCGGAGAATTGTCGTCTTTCCACAGCCAGATGGACCTAATAATGTATAAAACTTGCCTCGTTCGATTTCGAAGCTGACATCGTTTAATACCGTCACATCATCATAATTCTGGCTCACGCTCTCAAAGCGTATGATCGTATTATCTTCCATTTCTTCCTCCCTAAAAAAACGTACTCGAGCGACAATAGTTCCCTGTATTTGAATATCATCAATTCTATATTATAACTGAAATCGACAGCATGGGAAGAGCTTATGTAATATTACTAAAATTCCCGTAAAATTCTGCTGTAAACCATCAGTTTGTGAAATACATAAAATCGACATAAAAAGGAATATTTCGAATAATAAATAATTATTTTTCTATGATTTAATAGATACTATCGTGCTTACAATCTTATACAACGAGGTGTCGCCATGAAGGAATGGAAAAATGCAAGCTTATTAATCACAGGAATCGGAATGTCGAACCTTGGGAATTGGATTTATTTTATCGCACTGAATTTAACCATCTTGAATCTGACAGGTTCCGCAGCCGCTGTGGCTGGACTATTTGTCATTAAACCAATTGCCCTGCTCGTAACAAACTTCTGGTCAGGAAGTGTGATCGACCGTGTGAACATTAAGAAGCTCATGATCTGGGTCGATGTGATTCGAGGTGTACTCATCTGTATCATTCCCTTTATCACTACATTGTGGATGATTTATGGCATGATCTTTATCATCCAAATTGTTGGTTCTGTGTTCGGACCTAGCTCAAGCATTTATATTACGAAAGTCGTTCCTTCTGAAAACAGACAACGATTCAACAGCTTCATGAGTATGACGAACTCAAGCGCATTCTTGTTAGGACCTGCTCTCTCAGGCGTCCTGATTATGCTTGTTGGGACCGAATTATGTATCTTTATTAATGGTGTGAGCTTCTTCCTGTGCGCTTTATGCATTAATTTCTTGCCTAATATCGAAAGAGATGTGGCTAATGGGCGTGAACGTATTAAGTTAAAGGTATTAATGAAGGACTGGCAAACAGTAGCGCAGTTCGCTCGTTCAGCGAAATATTTTATCTCCATCTATATCTTGTTCCAAAGCGCAATGCTCCTTGGATTTGCAGTGGACTCGCAGGAAGCTCCATACATTAAGCAGCATTTGCTGCTGTCTGACCAAGAATACGGGCTTATGGTCAGCGTTACAGGCATTGGATCCCTTACTGGCGCTTTTGTCTCTGCACTGCTTGGCAAGCGAATCGCCATTCGCTGGTATATCAGTCTGGGCATGCTGCTGACAGCCGTCTGCTACGTACTCTTCTACGCCTCTTCCGGCTTCATTAGCGCAACGATTGCCTTCATCCTGCTCGGCTTCTTCATGTCCTTTGCCAGCACAGGCTACACCACCTTCTACCAACAGCATGTGCCAACCGACCTCATGGGCCGATTCGGTAGTCTCGCTGATATGGTGCAAGGCAGCATACAGATCGTGTTGACGCTCTTGCTAGGATTACTTGCAGATGTCTTCTCGCTTCAGCTCGTATGCTTGATTTTCTCAGGTATAGGCGTATGGGTGAGTTTGGTATTGTGCTTGAGGGTTGTGAGTGGAAGGAAGAGGGAGCTAGCGAGTGATGGAGTGAATATCTGAAGTTTTAAAGGAATCGAAATCAATATAGCAATGTTGTCAGGTTTCGATTATAATGATGATAATCGAAAGGCAATGCTTACCTTGCAGTGAAACCAAAGGTACAACCTCGAACGCGATGCGGATGAGGCTGTGCCTTTTTTTGTTGTCGCGAATCTTAAGCCCATGCTTCCGATGCGAGTTTTGCTCGGTAAGCAGGTGCTTACGCTAAAGCAAAACTTTGAGGAGGTCATTACGAAATGGAATTGGAAGCAATTTATCACAGACCGAAGTTGAATTGGTCGTACGCTCGCGACGAACGCACCGTCCATGTGCGCGTCCGCACCCGTAAAGACGATATGAAGTTGGTAACGCTTATTGTCGCCGACAAGTACGTCTTCGAGAGCTCGAAACAGGAAATCCCGATGCGAAAGCTGATTTCCGACGCACTGTTCGATTACTGGCAGGCTGAAACGACGCCGCCTTATCGCAGGCTATGCTACTCATTCAAATTTACGGACGGGGAAGAGACGGCATGGCTTACAGAACGCGGGTTTCAAGCCGCTACGCCTGTAACCAATATCGGAATGTTCGAGTATCCGTTCTTGAATCCAGCGGACATCTTTACGCCTCCAGCATGGGTGAAAGACGCCATATTTTATCAGATCTTCCCTGAACGGTTCGCAAACGGCGACCCTGCCAATGATCCGGCAAACGTACTTCCCTGGGGAGGCAAGCCGGAATGGAATTCATTCTTCGGGGGCGACCTGCAAGGCGTAATGGACCATCTGGATCATTTAAATGAGCTCGGCGTGACGGCGATTTATTTTACCCCGGTGTTTGAAGCGACAACTAACCATAAATACGACACCCAGAATTATTTGAAGGTCGACAAGCATTTCGGAGACAACGCCTTGCTGAAGCGGCTCGTCGACGCCTGCCACGAGCGTGGTATCCGGGTGCTGCTCGATGCGGTGTTTAACCACGCCGGCGGCACGTTCGGGCCGTTTCTCGACGCGAAGGCAAAAGGCGAGTCTTCCGAATACGCCGATTGGTTCCATGTGAAGGAATGGCCGCTGCGCGTAGAAGACGGTGTACCGACTTACGACGCGTTCGCGTTCGAGCCGCATATGCCGAAGCTTAACACGGAAAACCCAAGCGTCAAAAAATATTTTCTCGACGTAGCCCGTTATTGGATCGAAGAAGTCGGCATCGACGGCTGGCGGCTGGATGTCGCGAACGAAGTCGATCACCGGTTTTGGCGTGAGTTCCGCGATACGGTCAAGGCCACCAACCCCGAGGCTTACATTCTGGGGGAAATCTGGCACGACTCGATGATGTGGTTGCAAGGAGATCAGTTTGACGCTGTCATGAACTACCCGTTCACGAACGCCGTGCTCGACTATTTCACGAAACGGCTTACAGATACGGAGCAGTTCGCCAGCGAGATCGGAGCGCTCATCGCCGCCTTCCCTGAGCAAGCGACTATATCGGCGTTCAATATTTTGGACAGCCACGACACGCCGCGCCTGCTCACCCAATGCGGCGGCGACCACGCTCGGATGAAGCTTGCAGCCCTGTTCCAATTCACTTATCCAGGCGTTCCGTGCATTTATTACGGGGACGAAGTCGGTCTCGAAGGCGGCGCCGATCCGGATTGTCGCAAATGCATGGAGTGGGACCCAGTGAAGCAGGATGCCGACCTGTTCCGTTTCTATAAGGAACTCATCGAACTGCGCAAACGGCATTCTACGCTTCGAACCGGGGAATTCCGGTTTCTCCATGCAGAATCGGGCGACATGCGGCTCGCTTACGAGCGCACCAATCAGGAGGAGCGCCTGATCGTGGCGATCAACAACAGCAAGCGGGCGCGAAAGCTCGTCCTCAAAGGCTGTGGATCTGAGTGGCGCGACGCTTGGACTGACGCCACCGTTCCATCGACAGGGAATCGACTGGAGCTGACGTTGCCTGCATTTGGCTATCGCGTGCTTAAGGCAGATAATTAAAATTCTGTATAACTACAAAAGCCTCCAATCCACTCAAACAGTGAACTGGAGGCTTTTGCTATTTTAATATCGCGGATGCATAAGGCGGAAGTTTCAGCTCACTTCCGCTCAGCTCGATTCCTTCAGAGCTCGCGAGCGTTACTTTACCGAATGCTTTCTGATCTTGTGGAACGGCGACCTTCACCGTCTGTTCGCTTCCGGACATGTTATGAACGACGAGTACCCGCTCCTTCTCAGCGGTTCTCAAATACGCAGTAACCAGCGCATTACCCGTAGTAAACTCGTCTATTCCACCCGTCCGAAGCAGCGGCTCCCTCTTGCGCCAATCGATCAGCATTTGGTACGTGTACCAGAGCGAGCTTTTATCGCTCTTCGAAGCGGATACCGTAACTGGGTCCTTCACGTTATACCTCGAGGTCTCCCAGCGCGTTTGGCCTTTATCGCCTTCTTCGCCCCACAGCATCGGCTCGCGGATATATTCATCCGGCTTCATGCCTTTCATGCCGATTTCTTCGCCATAATACATATACGGCGTTCCGGGCAGCGTCATGAGCATTGCGGCAGCCGTCTTAGCGTGATTCAAATCACCCTCCAATTCACTCATGACCCTGTTTTGGTCGTGATTCGTTAGGAATGGGGCATCCGCGATTTTCCCGCCCGTATATTTCGCGTACAACCCATATGTACGATTCAACGCGAAGGCGATATCGGCGTCCGTCTCTCGGGAAGCGGCGCTGACGAGCTTTTTGGCCAAATCAAAATTAAAACCTTCATCAAGCGCTTGTTCGAGGTAAGGTGCGATCACGACCGGCGAATCCCAAATTTCTCCGACCACGTACGCATCTTTTTTCACCTCATTCAATCCATTGCGGAACTCCTGCCACCATGCCACGTTTTTTTGCTTCGTTTCAGGGCTTGCGGCAGTCGATTTGAAGTCTTCGTTTACATGTTTGGCTGCGTCTAGGCGAAAGCCGTCAACCCCTTGCTTCAGCCAAAATTGACCGATCTTTATCATTTCAGAACGTACCGCGGGCTCATCAAAATTCAGATCGGGCATCCCCTCCCAGAAAATGCCGAGATATCGACTGCCGCCAAGGTCATGCCACGGATACGCCCCTGTCGCTCCGTCAGCAGGGAGCTTCGTATTCTCGCCCTCGTTCCATATATACCAATTGCGATACGGATTGTCTTTCCCTTTGGCCGAATCCACAAACCATGGATGCTTGTCGCTCGTATGGTTCGCCACGAAATCAATAATGACACTAATGCCGCGTTTATGGGCTTCTTCCGTCAGCTGCTTTAAATCGTCAAGCGTGCCGTAATCGGGATTTACCGTATAATAATCCGTGACGTCGTAACCATGATAGCTCGGCGAAGGATGAATTGGCATCAGCCAAATTCCGCTTACACCGAGTTCCTGCAAATAATCCAGCTTCATCGTCACGCCGCGCAGATCGCCGATCCCGTCACCGTTCGAGTCGTAGAACGATCGCACGAAGATTTCATAGAACACGCCTGATTTCGCATCCTTATTATTTAAAACCTGCGAATTGCAGCCGGCTATCATCAAACTAAGCGCAACGACCATCCATATCCATGTCCAGAAACACCTTCTTCTCATCCTTTATTCGCTCCAGCGGTCAAGCCTTCTACAAGGAAACGCTGCAAATACATGAACAAGAGGGTGATTGGCACAGCAACGAGCACGCTGCCTGCAGCGAACAGTGTAAAGTTGCTATTCTGCTGGGAGTTCACCATATCCCACATCCCGACTGCAATCGTCCATTGTTCCTTAGTACGCAGTACTGCTCTTGCAAAAATAAAGTCACCCCAAGCACCTGTAAACGTCGTCAGCATTACATAGACGAGCATCGGTTTGGACAGTGGCAGCATAATCTTTGTGAACACCTGCATATGGCTTGCACCGTCGATTCGAGCAGATTCCTCGATGCCCTTCGGAATAGAGTCGAAGAAGCCTTTGACGACGAACGCGCCAAGCCCCGCTCCCGCCGAATACACGAGTACGATGGCAGTATGGGTGTCGAGCAAATTCAGCTGCATAAGCAGAATGTAAATGGCTATCAAGCTCATAAAGCCTGGAAACATACCGATGACAAGGATCGCGGTCATAGTTATCTTGCGGCCTTTGAACCGGAATCGGGACAACGAATAAGCTGTCATCAAAACAAGTGCAGAACTAAACAACATGGTAAGAAAAGCGATCTTCAGCGTGTTCAAGTACCATCTTCCAAACATGATGCTTGTCGAATTAAATAGTTCGGAATAATGTTCTAGCGTGAGCTTTTTTGGGAGAAAAGTCGGGCTAAAAAGCGCGGTTCCCGGTCTCATCGAAGATACAATGACCCAAAGCGCTGGATATAGGCAGCAGATGGCGATAATGGTAAGCAGAATGTAGCTGAAGGTTAAGCGAATTAGGTTTTCTTTACGACGATTCTTGATCATTGGATAATATCCTCCTCTCGGAAGGATGCAGTTTTTCGGAAGCTCCAGATTGACAAGGAAGCGACCATGATGAAAATAACAATACCGACTGCCGACGCGATGTTGAACTGGCTATTGTCGAGCGTCAGTTTGTACAGCCAGGTTACGAGCAAGTCCGTCGCTCCTGCAAATCTGTAATCGCCGACTTTCGGATCGCCATTAGTCATCAGGTAGATCACATTAAAATTGTTGATGTTACCTGCGAATTGCATAATGAGTACGGGCGCGGTAGCGAACATGACCATCGGCAGCGTAATAACGCGAAATTTCTGGTAGGCGCTTGCACCGTCCACTTCCGCGGCTTCATACAAATCTCTATGAATCGAAGTAAGAATACCGAGAATCAAAATGAGCGAAACCGGAATGCCGACCCACATGTTAACTACAATTACCGTTACTTTCGCCCACAGCGGATCTGTCAGCCATGGAATTTTATCCAGTCCGAAAAAAGCGAGATACTGGTTAATCGGTCCGAATTGACCGTTAAACAAGTTACGCATGACAAGCAAGGAAATAATTTGCGGAATCGCATAGGGCAGGATGAAGATCGTCCGCCATGCCGATTTGAAACGAATGCCTTTTTGCTGAATGAGCAGCGCAACGAGAAGGCCTCCGAAGTAACAGGTCGTCGTCGCAATGATCGCCCATATAACAGTCCAACTGAGCACACCAAAAAAAGTACTGCTCCACATTTTTAATTGAACAAGATCGATATATGTCTGAAATCCGGTCCAGCTGACGAGATTGGCAGGCGGAATATGCTCAGGAGCGAAATAGTTCGTAAAAGAAACCAGAATCATGAAGATAACCGGCATCACGGTAATAAACAAAACGCCAATCGCCGGCAGGATCAGTAATACATAAGGAAATTTGTCGGTTTTATATTTGAACAGCTTGACTCCCGGTGTAAGTTCGCCTTGATCGCAAGCTTTACCTACCTGGTAGGCGTCCCGGACGCCATAAATGTATATCGAAACGAAAATGAGAAATAAGATCAGAACGATAATGCCTTCAATCAGCAAAAAAATGGAATGGTCGCCAGGAACGTTCTTCGTGATTCCGTCGACAAGCACCATCTGAGAAGGAGCCTCTCCAAGCGTATAAATCCCCCAGATAGCATGAGCCAAAGTATTAGAGAAAAACGTAATCCCTAGAATATCGATAAGCAGCAGAATAATGCCCTTCACATACTGACGATTGAAAATTTGCCCAAGACCGAGAACGACCAAGGAGAGAACAGCTGCTTTTACCCGTTTATGTCCCACACCAATTTCTCCTTTCATACAGAACATGCAAAAAATAACTAAGGAATCACCCACCAAACGATTCGCTTGATGGGTAATTCGTTGCTTGAAAAATATTATTTTTTGGCTGTTGCATCCTTAATTTGCTGAACAGCGTTGTCAAGTGCAGCCTTCGCGTCTTTGCCATTATTCCAAATATCTGACATTGCCGCGGCCATCGGTTCCCAAACGCTGCCCATTTCCGGGATCGCAGGCATCGGGTATGAATGTTCGAACTGCTGTAGGAAGCCCGTAACCAGTTCATCGTTCTTAATGATCGGATCTTGCGCTGCTTCTTTATTGGAAGGTAATGCACCTGTCAGTTTGAAATCTTGCATTTGCGCTTCTTTCGTAGATGCGAATCGAGCGAACAGTCTTGCGGCATTCGGATATTTTGAGAATGCGTTGACGTACCAAGCTTTAACACCTGAGAACGATACGGAAGGTTTGCCATCGATAGAAGGAATCGGAGCTACGCCGAAATTCACACCGGATTTCTTGTAATCACCGATCGTCCAAGGACCGTTAATATCCATCGCTAGTGTGCCAGCGGTGAACAAGCCTTTCTTAATATCATAAGTGGCGTCGCCGGATTTCATCGGCAGCAAATCCTTTGCAAGGGAACCATAGAATTGCGCGCCTTTTACAGCTCCATCGTTGTTCAAGCCGATGTCGTTTTTGTCCGTCCCGTTATTACCGAATACATACCCGCCAGTTGTAGCGAGGAATAAATAGTTAAAGTAGAAGTTGCCAGCTTCCCACATGAATGCGTATTTGTTGTTCTTCGGATCGTTGTACGTTTTGGCGAACGCTGTGACTTCGTCGAACGTCTTCGGAGGCGTTTTCACAAGATCCTTGTTATAAATCAACGCATACGTTTCAACCGATTTCGGATAACCATAGAGCTTTCCGCCGAACGATGCCGCTTTCACCGCAACTTCGGAATTTTCTTTAGTCGTCACTTCCCCATAAACGTCATTTGGAAGCACAAGACCAGCAGATACGGCTTTGCCCAGCTGATCGTGCGGCAGCATGACAACATCGGCTGCTACGCCTGCAGGACCGTCGGTCGTCAATTTGCCGATTTGGTCGCCTGCGCCAAGTTCTTCGATCTTCACTTTCACGTCGTATTTAGCCGTGAACTCCTTCATAATTTCTTCCAGGTATGGACGCGCTTCTTTGCTTTCCCAAATGACGAGCGACGCGCCTGCTTCAGGCTTTAATTCATCTGTAACTGGCCCAGGCGTTGCCGATACTGCCGCCGGCGTAGCGGTTGGTTGTGGTGAACTCGAACTCGCTGACGAGCTGCCAGATCCCCCTCCGCACGCTGTTAGTGCAAACACCATTGTCATCGCAGACAACCCGGCTACCATTTTTCTAATTTTTCTAATTTTCACGACAATAAAACTCCCCTCGTCTTTAAAATTGGTTGTTATGTACATTCATATTTCGCTAAATGCTACGAATTTGTTCCCTTTTCGCTGATATTCCCGATGCTTTCCTCCCCTCGATCTCCATATTTTCGCGTTTGGCATGCGAAATGCACCATTGCGCAAACGTTTGTCTTGGATAATCTGACATTAGGCCAAACTAACAGAATTCATTGGACTTCCTTTGATATTCGGGTATATCCGCCAAATGCAAGCCCTTACATTTTGTCTTTATCATAACTGCTTGCTGAAGAATAGGAAAAACGTTTGCGTAGATATTTTGTCAAGATTTTTGCCTATTATCTTCAAATTTCTTAAAATTACTCTACTTTTCTTAATTTATTAAAATTTTCTAATTATTTTTCTCAAATGAAGCCTGCATGCGTTTACAAACCAATAAGAATACGATATTATAATAACAAATTTGCACAAACGTTTGCATAAAATACTTGGCTCGCTCACGATTGCATGAATTAGTGGGATGCGTTAGGATACAAGAAGAAATGGTTATGGTTTAAACAACTAAAAGTTTACGATGGAGCGATGGATGTTATGTCAGTTACGATCATCGACGTCGCCAAACGGGCGGGGGTTTCACCCTCCACCGTATCGCGCGTCATTTCCAATCACCCCCGGATCAGCCAATCGACATCCGATAAAGTGAAAGCCGTCATGGAAGAACTGGATTATCACCCGAATGTGCTAGCCAAAAGCCTCGTATCCAAGACGACGAGCACGATCGGTATCTATTTGCCCAAGCCGGAAGAATTATTTTTGAACTTGTTTTTTCCTGAGGTAATACGCGGCATCGTTGCGCAATCGACTAGAGCCGGATACGACCTCATGATGACGACTGGCGCTGGAGAGTGGGAAGAAGTCGAAGCGATTACTAGACTGGTCAAGGGTAGACGGGTAGACGGCGTCATTTTGATGCATTCACGCAAAAACGATCCCGTCATCTCCTTTTTGCGCGATAACGAGTTTCCTTTCGTCTTGATCGGACGCAATGAAGATTTCGACGACGTGCTATCCGTCGACAACAACAACATACAGGCTGGATATGATGCGACGAGACATTTGATAAACCAGGGACACACCCGAATCGGCTTCGTCAGTGGTCCGCAGAACCTGATCGTTTCGAAGGATCGGCTGCAAGGTTATATGAACGCAATGCAGGAAGCCGGGCTTAAGCCGAATCCCGACTGGTTCGTCGAAGGCGACTTCCTACAAGAGAGCGGCTACCGGGCCATGTCGCTAATAATGTCCATTACAACTAGACCCACAGCACTGGTAGTAACAGATGATATTATCGCGTTCGGTGTCCTCCGCG
This sequence comes from Paenibacillus albiflavus, assembly GCF_004344915.1. Taxonomy (GTDB): domain Bacteria; phylum Bacillota; class Bacilli; order Paenibacillales; family NBRC-103111; genus Paenibacillus_AM; species Paenibacillus_AM albiflavus. The sequence goes on from NZ_SKFG01000024.1 coordinate 33,828, forward strand.
GCTTGAATGAACTCGGCTATACCGTGCCGAAGGATCTCAGCTTGATCGGCTTCAACAATATTTAGATTTGCGAGCTGGCCACTCCTCCGCTTTCTACGATCGACATAGGTATCTATCAGCTTGGTTATACGGCATCACAATCATTGATCCGCAAAATCAAAGGCGAAACGATTAAACAACCTAACGTCGTCATTCCACACCGCCTTATCGTGCGGGAGTCGTCAATGAACGTAAAATAGCCAGAATCTTTTTGAAAATCGGATAATAATTTTATAGCGAAAAGGCCCTAACATAACGTTATGCTAGGGCCTCTTGTTTTTTAAATCACGCCAATTACATTTAAAAATACGATAATAATGGCAATCGGTGCTATATAGCGAAGTAAGAATAACCATAATATAAATAATTTGTATCCTTTATTTTTACTTACACTCAGTTCTTTCATTAATACATCTTTCTTCATTTTGAACGGTACGAAGATCGCAACTAATAGTACACCAAGTGGCATAAGAACATTACTTACTGCAAAGTCTGCTAGGTCAAAAACCGTTTTATCAAACAATTTCACATCACTTAATACGCCATTTGATAACGCCGATGGAATCCCTACAACAAAGATTAACAATCCGACAATCAAAGCCATTTTTTCGCGTTTCCCTTTACTTTTACCTTTAGTCGTTAAAGAGGCAACGCTTATTTCCAACATCGAAATGGCTGATGTTATCGTTGCAAAGAAAAATAGTAACAAGAAAATAATGAAAAATAATTTTCCAAATGCCATTTTGCTGAAAATCGCTGGCAATACAATAAATAAAAGACCTGGTCCTTGAGATGGTTCCATTCCAAATGCAAATACAACCGGGAAAATAGCAAGCCCTGCAAGCAATGTAATAACAAGTGTTAAACCGACGATAGAAAATGCAGAACGCGGTAAACTTTCTTCTTTCGGCAAGTATGAGCTATACGTTACCATTACGCCTACACCGACAGATAATGAGAAGAACGATTGCCCCATCGCATATAAAACTACTTCAGATGTTACGTGTGAGAAATCAGGTTGTAAGAAGAAACGAACCCCTTCTCCAGCTCCATCTAATGTAAGAGCACGAATAATTAATACAAAGAATAAAACAAACAGTGCCGGCATGAAATATTTATTTACTTTTTCAACACCGTTTTGTACACCTTTACTTACGATAAATATCGTAATAAGAATAAATAATAGCTGTGATCCAACCGCTAAATAGGGATTTGAAATGATTTCATTAAAGGTGGCTTCGTACGCGCCATTTCCTTCCCATAGTCTGCCTGTGATTGCATTCCATAAATATAATAGAATCCATCCTCCCACAACACTGTAGAATGAAAGCAATATGAAACATGTTGCAATCCCTAATTTACCGACCCACTGCCATCGCGTTTTAGGAGCAATTTCTCGATATGCATCGACTACCTCTTTTTGTGTACTTCGTCCAATTACAAATTCCGCTAGTAATAACGGTAAACCAATTAATAAAGTAAATCCGATAAAAATAAGGAAGAACGCACCGCCGCCTCCAATACCGGCCATATACGGGAACTTCCAAATCGCGCCAAGACCTATTGCTGAACCTGCTGCAGCTAAAATGAAGCCTAATTTCGATGTCCATTGCTGTGAATTCATCTCTGTCTCTCCTATCTGTGTTTAAATAAAAATCGTCCCTACGCAAATGCGTAGGGACGATATAATATCGCGGTACCACCCTAGTTATGAAGATACAACAAGAGTAAGACTTAAATAAAAAACGTCCCTACGTAAATACGTAGGGACGATCAATATCGCGGTACCACCCTAGTTGTGAACAAAATTCTTCACCACTTTATTTGATAACGGTATTCACTACCGTCCTTCATTTCCTCACAACGTGAGATTGATGAAAGATGCTCCAGGACGAACTTCATGAATAATCTTTATACTGATTCACACCAACCATCAGCTCTCTGTTATAGGGAGATTTTCACTACTTTACCCTTTCATAGCCCAAGTATTATTTTGTCGAATTGATATTATCAATTTTTATCACATATTAAAATTAGTGTCAACTAATTTAAGCTCATCTCATGGATTTTTTGCAAGGTATTGAGGTGCCGTGATCTATCTTCGGGCGACTCAGCGAATTTATACATCATGGTTGTTCATTTCTTGTATCCTCCTTTTTTACCCTTATGTTGCACGGCAATCGACTTTTGCAACGCCCGTTTATCCCTGAGATACCCCGATTTATTATCCACAAACCTGTTTTCTCGCTTCTGCATAAGGTAATGCTCCCAATGCTCTGGTGCCAATGATCCATCAGCAAGGGCGGCAAGAACTGCGCAGCCTGGCTCCGTTCGATGGCGGCAGTCATTGAAGTGACACTGTGTGAATAATTCCTCCACATCGTTAAATCCCGCGCTGATCCCGTCGTCCGCACCGAACAGCCCAAGTTCACGCATACCCGGTGTATCAATAACCATCGCGCCGGAAGGGAGCATGAAAAGCTGGCGATGCGTTGTTGTGTGCCGGCCCCGGCTGTCTGCCTCGCGGATAGCTTTGACAGTCGTCACTACCTGATTCATCAAGGCGTTTAGCAGCGAGGATTTCCCCACGCCGGACATGCCGAGGAATACCACGGTTTTTCCTGGTTGCAGATATTCACTCAACCCGTCTAAACCACTCCCGGTGTGACTGGAAACTGCGTGTACTGGCACATCAGGAGCGATTTTCTGAACCTCAGCTAACGGTGCGCTGATATCCGGGACCAAGTCAGCTTTTGTTAAGATTACGACAGGCTCGCCTCCGCTCTGACGTGTCTGTGTCAGGTAGCGCATGATGCGGCTGACCTTGAAGTCCCAGTTTAGGGACGACACGATAAATACATAATCAAAATTCGTTGCTACGACTTGCTCTAGTATGGTTTTGACATACCCTGCTGCGTGTCCCGAATAGTCAGCGCGGGAAAATTTCGAGCGGCGAGGCAGCAATTCGGCAATGCGCGAAGCGCCGTTTTCGTTGTATTGTAGAAATACAAAATCCCCAACGCATGGAAAATCTTCCCGAGTCCCCGCAGTGTGGTAGAACGCGCCCTTCAATACAGCTGTCACTTCTCCTTGTTCTGTGATGACGGTATATTGATCTCGCTGAAGTTCCGTAACCCTTCCGGGTATCAAACCTATCGGCGGCGTTTCGGCTTCGATATAGCCATATTGTTTCAAATCAATCATTGAATCTATCTCCTCCAAAAAATTAATGTTGTTTTTGGGCATAAAAATACCGCGAACAAGCAGCCTCCTAAGAAGCTGCTGTTTCGCGGCGAAAAGCCAAAAGTCGGCTTATAATCAAAAAGGGATACGACTTTCATCGTATCCCGCTAACAGCAGTATTCACGAAAGGTTACTGTTTACGGCATAGCAAAAACACGGGTGATATCCCCATTTTCTCTCATTCCAAGCTATAATCAAAGATTGGAATTTACTATGCCCGATATTCGGTTAAATTAAAACCACCAATACCATATAAGCTGTCATTTAATAAACATCTCCTTTCGCAGGAAAAAAGTAGTAATACGATTTCACCTCTATAGTTAAACATAACCCTTTGCGATAAATCAACAGAAAATTTAAATTATAAGAAAGCTTTATCGGTCAGCTACCTCACCATCTCCATATAAATTGTTGATAAAAAATCAACATAAACAAAGGCTTTTTCGTATTCTGTTGAAATTTCCTCAACATTTTCCTCAATGCCCAAGCACTTTTTTTGATGCCTCCTCATAGGATATTTTCAATTCATCATCAACAGGTGTCTTTATTTGTAAAAGAAATGCTTGACTGATGAAGATTGTAAAAATTTCGTATGGGATGTGAAGCAGATATGAGTAATGAGAAATCAATATTGAGCTCTTCAGAAGTAACTCCATATGTAAATCAATCTAAATTTCGTGAAATGGTTGCTAAGCGTAAATCGGGATGGCGACGATTCTTCTGGGTTTTGTGGGCTCTAATGGGTCCAGGTTTGCTCGCTGCCATGGCTAATAATGATGCAGGTGGGGCAATTTCTTATGCAGTGACAGGGGCCAGTAGGTTGCATCATTCAGGTCATCATCGCAGCAGGTATCATTATTTGTGGCGCAGCACTCTTTGGCCATGTGCAAAATATCAGTGACGCAGGCCCATCTGAAATGATCAGTGCACTTAATGACGTTGTAGGGCGGTGGCCTGCAATCCTCTTTGGACTTGGACTGTTCAATGCCGGCTTCCTGGCATCCATAACCGTGTCTCTATCTTCCTCCTGGAGCATCGCTGAATTATTTGGCTGGTCCAAAAGTCTCAATGACAAGGTATCTGATTCACCAAAATTCTACGCTGTCTATATCGGCAGTCTAGTCATTGCAGCGTTCGCTATTTTAATTCCGGACTTACCGTTAAATTACTTCTCAGTCATTGCACAAGTCATTGGCGGAATTCTAATGCTGCCTCTACACACGGTAATCGGGGCAAAAAAGATATTGTTCCATATCGCAGACATTTGTATAATTATTCCATTAAGATAATTATATTCTGACCATTCTATTAACTTTCTCGGAGGGGATCATGTCAAAGCAAGTCCCGATTACCACTCGTCTTCTCGCCTTTTTGTGGGATTATATTCTGATTTCGGTTTATATTTGTTTTCTAGTTATTATTTTTATAGTAGCAAGGCCGTTACTCATTCCATTATTCACATTAAACCCTTTGATTGCAGAGCTATCAGGTTTCTTACTCATTACATTGCCTGTGTATCTCTATTTCGCAATAAGTGAGAGTACGAAATTGCAAGGTTCGTGGGGTAAACGCAAAATGGGAATTGCGGTAGCAAACCTGAATGGAAATCCCCTCTCCCTTGGAAAGTCCTTGTTTCGTTCGACTCTTAAATTCATCCCTTGGGAGCTGGCTCATTTTACGATATGGCATATGGCCATTCCTTCTAATTACCCATCGTATGTGATCTACACGTTATTAGCATTGGTGTACGGGTTAGCATTTATATATTTGTTAAGTCCTTTTTGGAGCAAACAAAGACAAACTCTCTATGATCGAATTGCAAGAACCGTTGTAATTTACAAAAAATAAGTCCAAAAAAAGATTGCCAGCCATCTGACCAAAAATGCCGGATAGTTGCAATCTTATATTTTTTTATGATAAAAAATCTTTCACCCTTTTTTTATACATTTCCCTGCTGGAATATCCGTGGTACAAGCGGTTGTTCACACTACTAGAGTTGCCAAAGAAAAAACGTTCGTATACCGCCTGACGTCCTCCAAAGCTACTAACGCTCAGCTCCCAAGCAAGCCTTGATAACTGCACATTTTCTTTAGCATCCAGATTAATGGCTTTCAGATAATAATTTAACAGACCGCTGATCCCACTATTAAAGTCACTCTCGTCTGGAATCATGATCAGACCGCTGGATCCAATTAATTGGACGATTTCAATCATGCGTGGATATATTTTCGGAAAATAAGCATTTGCAACAAGAAGCGGCTTCTGATCGGGAAGCATACTACCCCAGCGGTCGCGGGATGCTCCTTTCTCAGCAGCGATCTGAAGCCCTTTCAGTGTTTCCAGAGCGACGATAATCTCTGTCACTTTCTCGATCACATGATCATATTTATCCAGTCCTGCCGCTTCGATCATGTTGTCAATCGTTCCTAGCAAAAACTCTGTTTTGGCAATGTTCTTTGACATAATTTGTGTACTTGAATGATTATAAAAATGGCTTTCACTGAAGAAGCGAAGTGCAATCTTCTCATCCCCGCATATAAAAACCCGGTCCCATGGGACCAGAGCGTCATTGAAGATGACCACCGTATCCATTTCCTCAAACCGTGAGCTCAGCGGATAATTGTATGAGGAATCGCCGCCTACAAAGCTTTCCCTGCAAACAAATTCGATCCCGACCAGATTACTCGGTACTGCAAATGCAAATGCATATGGATTTTCATCTTCAGTGGAAGGGGACGGTGTTGGAAACACAAGAATCTCATCCGAGGTAGCCCCTTGCGTATCTATTAAGAAGGATCCACGAACCACAATACCGTCCTTATTATTATCTACCACACGGGCCGCTGACGGATAATCAAAAAAATCTAGAACATTTGGAATTCGACTCGCCTTCGGCTGAATAAACACATGCGAGAGCGTAATGTCTTGCTCACGGCAGTATTCATAGTACTCCTTTAAATTCGAAGCATATTGTGGATTGCCTTCTTCCAGCAGACCCGCAGCCGTTGAAAACGCCATGAGTGCTGTATTCATGTAATCGGGGGAGCGGCCCAGAAATCCGTGATGCATGTGTGCCCATGCCTGCATCATTTCTCTGCGTGCGGCAAGATCCTTCTTCGTCTTAGGCTGCATAAAGGAAAGGCCGACCGGATCGCCTGTCAGCGGAGAAGGATATGACATTTTCGCCTTCCATTGTTCTTCGTACTGCATATCATACATAGATGCCTGAGTTGTCATAAGACCTTTGAAAGCTCTATGCTCTGAGATAGGTCCCTTCACCTTCTCACCTGCTAACCAAACGTCCGCCATGTTCTTATTTATACGCTCAATATATTGGAGTCCATTTTTCATAGGCATGTTCATACGCCTCCTCAACCTCTACGTTAATTTATTCAGCGTTGAGTGGCTTTGCTTGAACGGATACCTACACTGGTGGGGCCATTCATGACCTACTATCGGCCAATTTTGACCGAACCTGCATCTGCATCTGCAGAACCCATCCACCCCACTTTACTCATACTTTCCCGCTTGCTTTCTTGTGTATGGTTTCCTTTCCTTATCTCCTTGAAACTTATAATGCTAAGGATTGGCATCAGCACGACAGCAATCACTCCAAATCCTAATCCCTTCAAAAATGCTATTAAATACAGCATAAGATGACCTCCAAGTTTCATTTTTTACACTGTATTCAAATTGGCCCAGTTGGTGCGTGTATCACAACATTTTGTTGAGGAAATCTCAACATTCTGCTAAGACAAGATAACTTTCGCGAATTCTAATCATATGGTGTTACAAACCAAGAAGAAACGGTTTTACCGTCCTTAAAGACGGGTGCGTTTCGTAAGGTATTACTTAGAATTTATGATACGAATGTTATAAATTCTAGAATACGAAAAATTTGTTACTCATTACTCAACAAGTTAAACAAGGAAAGGCACTTTTTCTCAACGGCACAATATACTGTCAAGTAATTACGAATATGATTAGCGGAGAGGAGTTCTGAACTATGGAGTGGCTTATGATCTTGGGTTTAGCGATTGCTTCAAGCATTGATAATTTGGGGGTTGGCGTAACGTATGGCATTCGGGGTATTAAGATTCGAATTCAATCCAATTTACTCATAACGGTTATCTGTTTCTTATTCAGTATGTCGGGCATTTATTTTGGGCAGTGGTTATCACAGACCATGCCTGGTATTCTGCCGATCGTGCTAGGCGCATTTTTGCTAACGATCATTGGGATTCGAATCATCTTGCTAGCAATTCCACGCAAATCGAAAAAAGAGGATCAAACGGAGCAGACGGTACCGTCATCTAATGGTATAAGAGGCATATTACAAAACCCAGAAAAAGTAGATTTCGATAAATCCGGAGATATTGGATGGATTGAATCCATCGTGCTCGGGGTAGCACTTTCAGCGAATGCACTGACTAGCGGATTAGGTGCAGGCTTACTCGGATTGCCGCCTCTCATGATTGCAGTTACCGCATCAATTGCGAGCTTTGTGACTGTATGGTTAGGGGTATATCTAGGCAGTAAAGTAGCCAATATCCATATCGGAAAATTATCCGTCGGCCAATTTGGCACCTTGATCAGCGGTGTTTTGCTTCTCCTGATTGCAGCTAATTCCTTTTTTTAATCAAACATTAATATAGTAAAAATCAATGACTTGAGATCGGCATAAGGAACTAAGGGTAACGGTTCTCTATAGCTGACTCAAGTTTTTTTGTTTATTTTGTGCCTAGTGGCGGTTTTAAGCCCGAAGATCGGATAAACGCTGTAACGCTAATTTTACAGCAATGGCATCATCCAAATATCCAATTGGAAATACATAGTCTGGTATGATGTCCGCTGACAAAATGAAATATAACAAGACGCCCCCCAAAATCGCGCGTTCTTCATTTGTAACATCCTGTGCTGAGAAGCGAATAAACATCTCTTTTAAATGCACAATGAAAGGGCCCGCCCCATCTACCTGTTGAATTTTGCTATCAAAGCCATCGCGAATAATGCGCTGTCCCTCTTCGGTTTGTGCATATCGTTCATACTTAACAAGCTCCTCTTCAACTCGCTGCATCGTGTTACGATGATCAAATAAATTCGATGAAGCAAGCATCTCTTGAATAGATTCCATCGAAATATCCAGCTCGGAGCGTTCAACATCAGGATTAATTTCTAAGCCATTTGCTTCAAGTAGCAACTTAACAGGGACTTGAAGTGTTCTAGAAAAGACTTGCAAATATTCCATACTAGCCTGCTGCTTGCCACTCGCAATACGTGAAATTGTAGCTGTATCGATTCCTGTCATGGCACTCAGCTTCCGCATCGATAATGATTTTTCTTTCAAAGCTGATTTTATCAATTCACCTAGCCGATTGCTGCTTTCATTCATGTGTTGTTCCTCCTTTCTACTCGATCCATTCACACTATCAATCAATTTATCCCCCCAAAAAGATGCAGCCACCTGCATAATCATGTATGATAATAAATAAAAGATTTGCTTAAGACCAAAATTCTTTATGTGAGGTATATTTTTGTGAGAAAAAAAATGAAATGGATCTTACTATCCATAAGCACTCTTATTTTAATCGTTATTGGTTATTATAGTTTTTCGATTATTCAATTTTCATCCAAGATTCATCACCCTACACAAGATCCAACCCAAACCGCCTTAAACCAGGAAATTGGAGGACCAAACGGACCTGCGCCTACACCGTATCAACCTCCAGTATGGGAGGGGAAGGAACGAGTCAACATCCTGCTTCTTGGAGGAGATGGCAGAGAAAGCAATGATCGCGGACGTTCCGATACGAGCCTCATCCTGTCAATTGATCCTTCAACGAAGAAGGTTTCATTGTTCTCATTATTACGTGATACATACGTGAAAATTCCTGGGCGTGGTATGAATAAATTGAATGCCGCATTTTCGTTTGGCGGACCCGAGCTTTCAATGAAAACGATTGAAGAATTTACAGGCCTTCCGATTCATTATTATTTTTACGTAGATATGGATAGTTTTATTACGCTTGTCGATGCGATTGACGGTGTCGATCTTGAGGTTGAGAAGGATTTGAAATATTCCGATAAGGCAGATAAGCCAGAGTATCAGATCGATTTAAAAAAAGGTTTTCAGCATCTAAATGGGAATCAGGCTTTACAGTATGCTCGTTTTCGTCATGATGCATTATCTGATTATTCGCGTACAGAGCGCCAACGCAAATTATTGAAAGTCATCGGAGAGAAACTTCAGTCAACAACCAGCTTGCTCAAGCTCCCCAGTATACTAGATAAAATTGCTCCATACATGACAACAAATATGGATTTAGGAGATATGCTAAAGCTTGCGAATCTTGGCTATCATATTCGTGCAAATACAATTGAAACCGTTCAGTTGCCACCTATGGACCTATTACACGAAGAAAAGATTGATGGGTCCGATGTTATTACGACTGATGAACAGCAAATCAAGAAATATATAACTGATATATTTTATGAGACTAAAGAGACTTCCACCAACTAAATTCCTGAAAAAACAAGCCCGTATAAGGCACTCCTAAAAGTGTTCTTATTCCGGGCTTCTTAATTATATAGGGCTATTAGAACTGTTTGGAAGCGGCAACTGCTGATTCTAGTCCACGCTCAACAATCGCTGCTGATTGATCAGGGTATTGGTTATGCCCTTCAATAACAATTGTAGTTACATCTGTGATACCAAATTGCTGCATATTGCGAGCAACATAATTAACAGCCATTTCGTAAGCTTGCATATGGGCTTGCGAGTAATCGCCGCCTCTTGCGTTTAGAAGCATAACTTGCTTACCTTCCAATAACCCAACTACACCTTGAGCTGTATATTTGAAGGACTTACCTGCTTGGTTCAAATAGTCAATGTATGTGTGAAGAACGGCTGGAACTGTCATGTTCCATAATGGGAATGCGAATACAACCTTGTCAGCTGCAATAAATTGATCAATATGACGATTTGCAATATCAGCTAGTTGTTGTTCCTCAGCTGTTGTCTCCATACCTTGGGCTACTTTAAATATACCATTAATCATTGCGGCACTCATATAAGGTAATTGCTCATTGTATAGATCCAATTCAATTACTTCATCACTTGGGTTAGCTGCTTTGTAGTTCGCCAAGAACGTACTATAAAGTTTAACCGTTACGGATTCCTCTTGTGAACGATTATTGGCTTTTACGAATAAAACTGTGGACATGATAGTTCCTCCTATGTTGTGTAAATTATAATGTTATATCTTAAGAAACTAAGAGACATATAAACAAGAAGTGAGTTTATATATTATGAGGTTCCTCTGTAAACACAACTATGAGGATACACAGTTTTAGTCTAAATGTCAAGTATTTGAATTTGCCTTATCGATATGCGCAATCTATAATATACTGAGATACCTCACTATGTGGTCATAAGATAATTACGATTCTCAATAACTGAGTAATCATCTATTTCAAGGAGGTTGTGTATGCTTCCCGGCGACGATCATCCATTACCCATTGATGTGCTGCACGAATTATTTAGAACAACCCATTATATTGAAAGGCAGTTTGAAGCACGATTAGCCGAACTGCATATGCCTTATCAAATTTCAGGTCCTAGACTGCGTCTATTAACCGTCGTATCAGAATCGGGCAGAATTCGCATGAACGAGCTTGCGATTAAGCTCGGGGTCAAAGCCCGGACTGTGACAGATTTCGTAGATGCGCTAGAACAAGATAAACTTCTAATCCGTGTGCCTGATCCAACTGACCGGAGAGCAATTCTGATTCAGCTTACTGAGCTTGCACAGACGAACATTAACCACGTATTAAAGGTTCAATCAGAAATCGCAAGTAAGTTATTAGGCAATTTCTCGCAAGAAGAACGCAAGCAATTCTTCGATCTGTTGCTTCGTTTAATGGAAGGCAAAGAAGCACCGCCTTGTATTTGTGATGAAGAAAAATAAAGAAGCCTGAACGATAGGGTTCAGGCTTCTGACGAGGCTTTTGTTACATTTACTTCGGCTATATTACTTCACTTTGTCAACAAATTCGTTCGTATACGTTTTGGAAAGATCGATCTTAGCGTCTTTAAGCGTTGGAGTAAACAACGTTAGAACTTCCAATACTTTTTCCGGACCGCCTTCTGGCATTTTTCCGTCACTTGTAAACATGGCAAGACTGGATTGAAGGGATTTCACATACATATCTTTATCACCTGCGTAATATTCCTTCGGCAGCTTGTCAGCAATTTCTTCCGCCGTATGCGTGCTCATGAATTTCAAAGTTTTGACGAAGGCATTAGCCAAACACTGCACCACTTCCGGATTTGCCTTCACATAGTCCGCATTCATATACAAGCTTGATGCTGGGTAACTCCCGCCAAGCGCTTCCTTAGCCCCATCCTGACTTTCCAGATCGATAAATGTCGATGCAATGCCCTTTTGCTCCAGCAATGCCGTAGTTGGCTGCGTCGCCCATGCTACATCTACTTGTCCCTGTTCCATAGCGGCAATCAGCGTTGCGCCTGCGCCTACAGCCAATGGCACGTAATCTTTGGTCGAATTACCGCCTTTTGTTACTAGGTAGTTCACAAGAAAGTGCGACGATGCGCCAGAGCTTGTAATCCCGATATTTCTTCCCTTCAAATCGGCTAAGCCTTTGATCTCATCCTTCTTCTTATTTGATACCATTATACGTGCCCCAGGATTCTTAGCAAATTGGACGACTTCTTGAAGCATTTTCCCTTTCGCTTGCATATCGATCGTATGATCGTAGAAGCCGACTACCCCCTGAACTTCGCCTGCAATAAGCGCCTGCTCCGCATTGACACCGGACGCCTGGCTCGTCAAGATCACTTCGAGTCCTTCTTCTGCGAAGTAGCCTAAGTTTTCTGTCAATTTAGCCGGCATATAAATAATTTTCTCCAAGCCGCCGACCATGATGTTAATTTTCGAAAGCTTAGCCTGAGCTGTTGGTGACACAGAAGAAGCTGTCTTATCCGAAGCCTGGGTTCCACATCCACCCAAAATCAATCCGAGTGACATCACAACGCTTAAGCCTAATTTCGTGCTTCTACCTAGTTTCATCGTCATTTCCCCTTTTTATAATAAAATAAATTCGTACTACCATGAGATTATTGCCGAACGTGTCTCCATGCGATAAACCGTCTCTCCAGCTTGATCACAGCCCAGTTGGCAACCAATGCCGTCACTGATAAAAGAACCATCCCCGCAAACACGCCGGTTGTATTGAAAGCACCTTGCGCTTGGGCAATAAGAAATCCTAGCCCTTTGGTCGAACCGATAAATTCCCCAACGACTGCGCCGACAAGTGCAAAGCCGAAGCTCGAATGCAAGCTGGACAAAATCCAGGTTAAGGCCGAAGGGATAATGACATGCTGAGCCAATTGAGTCTTGCTTGCGCCAAGCAAACGTGCGTTGTTCAACAAATTCTTGTCCACTTCACGTACTCCCTGAAAAGCATTAAAGAACACGATAAAAAAGGTAAGTGTTACGCCAAGCGCGATCTTCGAAGGCATGCCCAGTCCGAACCAGATGATGAAGATAGGGGCAAGTACGACCCTTGGAAGCGCATTCAACATTTGAATGTATGGACCAAAAATAACCGCCAAAATATCGTTTCTTCCCAAAGCATAACCTGCAATAACTCCCAGAATAACGCCTATGATAAATGCGATGATCGTTTCTTCAAATGAAACGATAAAGTGAACATACAGAGGACCTTGGCTCGTGCCTTCGATGAACCATTCGATAATTTGCTTCAGGATGGTGTATGGACTAGAGAAAAAGAATGGATCGATAATTTTATTAGCCGACAACAACTCCCATGAACCAAAAATCGCGATGAAGACGATTATTTGCAGCATCAGGTTGCGCATTTTGATTTTGACCGCTTTCGCTCTCATTTCCTTTTTCCGAACTACGATCTCATCATGTGTATTAAGCTTTGTTTGCGTTTGCATAACTGACCATCACCTCATCCCTCAAATCGTTCCATATTTGCTCATGCAGCTCGGCGAACTGACGGTCGAATCGAATTTCCGCCACATTTCTTGGTCGCTCCAGATGAATTTTGTAATCGCCTTTGATCGTTGCCCCCGGCCCTGCAGTAAGAACGATAACACGGTCACTTAAAGCGATTGCTTCTTCTAGGTCATGGGTGATGAAAAAGACCGATGCCGACGTCTCCTCCCATATTTTCAATAGCTCGTTTTCCATTAAATGTCTCGTGTGCACGTCAAGAGCGGAAAACGATTCGTCCATAAGCAATATTTCCGGCTGTGTAATCAGGCACTGAGCCAATGCGACACGCTTTCTCATTCCACCGGACAGCTGATGTGGGTAATGGCCTTCGAAGCCTCTGAGCCCCACCTTCTCGATCCACCGTCTCGCCTCTTGATAAGCGTCATTTTTGGGCATTCCGTTCAGTCTTAAACCAAGTGACACGTTGTCGATTACTGTTTTCCAGGGAAATGCATTCTCCGTCTGAAAGACGCATGCTGCTCGATGATTGATCCCTTCGAGCACTTCTCCCTGAATTCGTACAGTGCCAAGCGATGGCTTCTCAAAACCGGCGATCAGACTTAACGTCGTCGATTTTCCGCATCCCGTCGGTCCGACAATCGAGCAGAACTCCCCCTTCTCAACACGAAGATTAATGCCCTGCAAAACGGTGTGAATTTCGCCTGACGGCTTCAAAAACTCTTTCGTGACCCCTTGCAGGTCGATCATTGGTGAATCAGACAAGCGAGAGATCGCTTTATCCATGTTGACGCCCCCCTAGCAGTTTTTGTTAGCGCTTTCGACAAATTATAATCAATTCCATCACTTTTGAAATATTTTAACGATAATATGATTATTGACGGTTTTTTTTAATTTTGGCGATATTGTTAACGGCTCGGAAACAATTTATGTCTTTACGGCTGTCGGCAGCAGACATTAAACTAGGATAATATACCACGTTTCGACTATATATTTAGGGAGTTTTGTATGCGCCGATCTAGAAATATGACACTGCGAAGTAAAATTAATATACTAATTACTTTGAACATTCTGTTCGTTCTTGTACTAGTCATCTCCGCCATGTTCTATATTGTCGCGAACAACCAATTTAAAGAAACGGGCGAGCGAGCACTGGGCGTAGCCAAAACCGTAGCTAGTCTTTCGCAAATTGTGGAGGGGTTCGAGCAATCCAACCCTTCCCTTACAATCCAGCCGCTCGCAGAGCAAATTCGGAACAATGTCGGGGCTGATGCGATCGTCGTCAGCAATATGAACTTAATCCGTTATAGTCATACAAATCCTGAGGAAATCGGGAAGCATATGGTCGGAGACGATAATGATGCGGTTTTAAACGGGAATGAAAGCATCAGTCAGGCTCAAGGAAGCCTCGGATTTTCCGTTCGGGGCAAAGCCCCCGTCTTTGACGGCAACCATAAGCAAATTGGTGTCGTCTCGGTCGTCATTTTGCTTAATAGCGTTTGGAGTCAACTGTTCGTATTTCTTCAAAAGATACTCATCATCGGAACGGCAGCTCTCTTCTTCGGACTACTTGGCGCTTATTGGTTATCTGGTCATATCAAAAAACAAATTTTTAACATGGAGCCTTATGAAATCGCTTTCGTAACCCAAGAGCAATCTGCTATTCTTGATGCAATTAGTGAGGGGATAATCGCTATCAACAAAGAAGGAAACATCGTGACCTGCAATAAGGAAGCCAAAAAAATTATGGGGATGGAAGATACGGAGCTTATCGGTAAAAGCATTTGCGACGTCCTGCCGACTACTCGCTTACCAGAAGTGCTAGACAATGGGATTTCACAGCATGACCAGCCTACGATCATCGGTAATACGCTTGTTAATGCAAACCGCGTGCCCGTTACCTTGTCAGGACAAGTGATCGGGGCGGTCAGTACGTTCCGGGATAAAATGCAGCTGAATCAAATCGATGATCGCCTTACCGACATCAACAGGTATGTCGATACGCTGCGAAGCCAAAGGCATGAGTACATGAATAAGCTTCATCTAATTCTGGGTTTAATCAAAATATCGCAGTATGATCAGGCCAAAGCAATCATCCAACAAATTAATGAAGAGTATCAAGATGCGCTGCATTTCTACTTGGCCAAAGTCCGAGATTCCTCCGTCGTCGGTATTTTAATCGGTAAAACACATCGGGCTAGGGAGCTTGGGATTCAGCTGAACGTCGACACAGAGTCGTATATACCAGATCGATGCCCTTATCGGGAAATCGTCGTCACGCTGTTGGGCAATACGATTGAAAACGCTTTCGAAGCAATTCAGATGTCCACAGAGAAAAATCAGAAGCCGACGGTGACAGTATTTTTGAAGGTGGAAGATGACGATCTTCTTATTCATGTAAAAGACAATGGCCCTGGCGTCGATCCTGCTGTGAAAGAAATTATGTTCAATGACGGAGCGACAACGAAAGGAGACGGTCGTGGCTTCGGACTAGCCTATGTGTTCCGTTTAATATCGAATCATGGCGGTCTTCTCACCTGCGATAGTACCACAGAAGGAACGACGATTCGCGCAAGTCTGCCCATTAGGAGGAATGTTTAATGAAGCCAACCAATCTGCGGGCATTGGTCGTCGATGATGACTTTATGATCGCCAAGGTGCATGCCGGCTATATCGAGATGCAGGATGGTTATGAGCTGGCTGGAATTGCCGGCAATTACGCTCAAACGATGGAACTCGCCAGAAATCTGAAGCCGGATCTACTTGTGCTTGACGTCTATTTACCCGATCGTTCAGGTATTGACGTCCTAAGATCGCTCCGATCCGAAAAAATTTCTTGCGATGTTATCTTAATCACTGCTGCCAAGGAAATCGGGATAATTGAGGAATCGTTTCAATTGGGAATTTTCGATTACTTGATCAAACCTTTTGATCTTGATTTGTTGAAGGATACATTGGAGAAATACAAGCAGTTTAAACTTCATTTGTTGTCCCCTGCCAAACCGGATCAGCAGTTTGTAGAAGGGCTAAAAAAGTTCCGATCTGCCAAGCCATCGATCAACCAGCATCCGCAAAAAGGAATCGACCTCAGAACGTTAGAACGTATCAAGCTAACGATGCGTCATAACGAAAAGCCCTGCAGCGCCGAACAAATCGCCCATTTATCAGGGGTCAGCCGCTCGACGGCACGAGCTTATTTAGAATATTTGATTGAACAAGGAATAGCGAGCGAAAATTTGCAATATGGAACTGTCGGTCGGCCGCAACGGCTGTTTGGGCTTATGAAATAGTGGAAATCAAATCTAATTAAAAAGACCCCTGTACTCGTACTCGTCAGGGGTCAGTTTTATTAATTTGTTAGTTATTTTTGTCTAATCTAGTTAGACTAAATACACTTACAATAAAAGACATCCCTGCAATAATATTAAATATGAATTGTACATTTTGCCGAATATGAAACATATAAGCCCCAGCAAAAGGTAATTTATAATAAAACATCAAAATAAAATACAAACTCATGAATAAACTTGGAATAAACACGAATACAAACAGTGATTTATTAAAACTAATTTTCTTAGGTAAACCGTTCAAAAACCCTAAATAAACCCCAAAAATAAAATATATAAAGACCGGCCCCCATACATTCCACGAATAATCAAATGTCCTCTTTGCAGATTCATTAAAATAATCAAGCAATTGATTACCTAGAACGATTAAAATAATCGCTCCTATCAACCATACTAAGTAGTACAATCTAAAAGAATTTTTTTTCATAACAAATAAACCTCCATGACATTTTGTTCCGCATAACCTCGCGGCGCCTGTTCTTGAGCACCTAGCTGCACGCTGTGCGGTCAACAATTACCTTGTGTAGGCCATTTTGGGCAGAATTTCTGAAGAGATAGACTCACATTAGACTAGTTGCGGCCACCAATTACCTCTCAGCGGCAAATTGTTAATCGAAAAGTGCTTAAAACGGTTCAACCCCCTAAAATTGGACATTTTCCAAGGTTTTAATTGGTCTGTCTCACTATAGGGCGATTTTTTGAGGGATTATCTTACCTTCATGTACCAACCGAAGATAGTCCTTTGGTGGCCAGTCTTTAAGACTGCCATGAACGCGATCGTTATTGTAATAACGAATAAAACGATCCACTTCCTTAAAGGCTTCTTCGTAAGTTTCAAAACAGTTACGTAGGTAACATTCTTTCTCGATGATACTATGGTAGGACTCGATAAATGAGTTTTTGTTAGGCGTGTGAACTGGAATGCGCTCATGCTCAATACCAGCTAGTTCACAATAGGCGTAGAAAGCCTTGCTCACGAACTGTGGGCCGTTATCTGTACGTATAACTAGCTTGGTTTCTTGCCCGTGAATATTTCGTTTTAGAATGGCTTTCTGTACGATTTGCAGAATATCCTGTGTGCTACAAGCCTTACCCCGATGGTGAGCAACAATATTTCGATCGAATACATCAAGGATGCTCGCTAAATAGAAATGCCGACGTTTACCAGCTACGTATCCATATTTAATATCCATTTGCCACACTTGATTCGGTCCAGTAACGACGCGGTTATTGGCTACCTTTTTGGGTACAGCGTTTGTTATTTCACGTTGTGGGGCCAGTACACCCAGCTCTTTGCATAGCCGATATACTTTCTTCTTATTAATGACAAGGCGGTATTTTCGGCGTAATAAGATTGTGAGCTTGCGGTAACCAAAAGCTGCGTTAGGACCTTTAATAAGACGGCGTAGAATCCCTTTAATGCGTGCGTCTAAAACAACAGCACCATTCTGATCCAAGGAGTAACCTGGAATAGGGCGACCACTGCCTGTAGATGGCTGACGTTCTGGATGACACAGACGATAATAGTAAGTAGAACGAGGAACGTTACAGATACGCAGCACCGTACGAACAGGATAGCCCTTTTGAATCCAAAGGGAGGCTATTTCCAGTCGGGATG
>NZ_SKFG01000025.1 GCF_004344915.1 Paenibacillus albiflavus
CTCGATGCGTTTTGCAGAGAATTGAGACTTAAGCTCACTAATTTCCTGACTATGCAGTTTACTCTGCCCATTGCGCTCATTGTGATAACTTTCTTTGAGCTCATCTACCGATTGATTATGCTGATTTTCCAATTTACGGATTTCTTCACCTATTTGAAGATGTGACTTGCGGCGTTCATCTTCAAGTAATGCCTCCGCTTTAAGCTGTTCTTGCTCCAGACTTGCCAGAGCTTCAAGCTGTACTTCTTCCAGCCGCGCTTGGGCTTCCGTTCGTGCTTGTTCAATTTGACTCTCTAGCTCGATGCGTTTTGCAGAGAATTGAGACTTAAGCTCACTAATTTCCTGACTATGCAGTTTACTCTGCCCATTGCGCTCATTGTGATAACTTTCTTTGAGCTCATCTACCGATTGATTATGCTGATTTTCCAATTTACGGATTTCTTCACCTATTTGAAGATGTGACTTGCGGCGTTCATCTTCAAGTAATGCCTCCGCTTTAAGCTGTTCTTGCTCCAGACTTGCCAGAGCTTCAAGCTGTACTTCTTCCAGCCGCGCTTGGGCTTCCGTTCGTGCTTGTTCAATTTGACTCTCTAGCTCGATGCGTTTTGCAGAGAATTGAGACTTAAGCTCACTAATTTCCTGACTATGCAGTTTACTCTGCCCATTGCGCTCATTGTGATAACTTTCTTTGAGCTCATCTACCGATTGATTATGCTGATTTTCCAATTTACGGATTTCTTCACCTATTTGAAGATGTGACTTGCGGCGTTCATCTTCAAGTAATGCCTCCGCTTTAAGCTGTTCTTGCTCCAGACTTGCCAGAGCTTCAAGCTGTACTTCTTCCAGCCGCGCTTGGGCTTCCGTTCGTGCTTGTTCAATTTGACTCTCTAGCTCGATGCGTTTTGCAGAGAATTGAGACTTAAGCTCACTAATTTCCTGACTATGCAGTTTACTCTGCCCATTGCGCTCATTGTGATAACTTTCTTTGAGCTCATCTACCGATTGATTATGCTGATTTTCCAATTTACGGATTTCTTCACCTATTTGAAGATGTGACTTGCGGCGTTCATCTTCAAGTAATGCCTCCGCTTTAAGCTGTTCTTGCTCCAGACTTGCCAGAGCTTCAAGCTGTACTTCTTCCAGCCGCGCTTGGGCTTCCGTTCGTGCTTGTTCAATTTGACTCTCTAGCTCGATGCGTTTTGCAGAGAATTGAGACTTAAGCTCACTAATTTCCTGACTATGCAGTTTACTCTGCCCATTGCGCTCATTGTGATAACTTTCTTTGAGCTCATCTATCAATTGATTATGCTCAGATTCCAATTTACGGACTTCATCACCTAATCGAAGACGTGACTTACGGCGTTCATCTTCAAGCAATGCCTCCGCTTTAAGCTGTTCTTGCTCCAAACTTGCCAGAGCTTCAAGCTGTACTTCTTCCAGCCGCGCTTGGGCTTCCGTTCGTGCTTGTTCAAGCTTCATCTGTGCCTCGGCTTGTGCTTGTTCAAGTGTCGATTGAGCTGCACTATTCGCCTCTTCAAGCTTTAATTCAGCTTTAGCCTGTACTTGTTCAAGCTTCGACCCAGCCGCACTATTCGCCTCTTCAAGTTTCAACTCAGCTTCAGCCTGTGCTTGCTCAAGCAGTTGCTGCGAGCTATTGCGCTCCTGCTCCAATTGTTCCTTAAGCAGCACGATACTCTGCTCATGGTCTTGTTTCTCCCGATCAAGTAGAGCTTGTACATCACTCTTGTCTTGCTCCAACTGTGTCTGCAACTGATCGAGCTTCGCTCTTAAGCTATTTACACTTTGATGATGATCTGATTTCAGTTTATTCATCTCATGCTCATGCTTGGAATGCAGCCTATTCATCTCTTGCTCATGCTCGGACTGCAGCTTATTCGTTTCTTCCTGAAGAACTGTATTGGATTTATTGCGTTCTTCTTGTAGAAGCGTCTGGGCTTTATTGCGCTCTTGTTCAAGCTGAGCTTGCTTTTGCTTCAAATCCTGCTCGTGCTGAGAACGTCTATGCTTGGTATCATTCTCTAATTTCTGAATACGATGATTGTATTCTTCTATCTCTTGTTTATGCTTGTCAGTTGCTGCAGCAAGCTCCGCTTGGGACTGTTTGGTCACTTCCTCCAGCTTCGCATTCTGCTCTTGTAATTCAGCAGTATGAGCAAGTCGCTGCTTAGTAAGCATAACTTCAAATTCATCTCGCAGCTCCTGCAAGGCTGCTTCTTTATCCTCAGTAGCAGTCTTCAACTGCTCTGTAATCTGCTGTAGTTGCTCAGTCTGATGCTCATTCGTTTCCTTTAATCGCGGCAGCTGCTCAAGGTCAGCTGCCATCCGAAAGTTCTGATCCACAATATGTACAGCTGCAAGAACAGCAATTCGCTGAACATCCAGCCTAGGATTATTAGCTGCTATTTGCTGCATCTGCTCGTTTACTTCCGCTGCTATTCTTTTGATGTAAGCAACGCTAGTATTTTTGCTGGACATGATCTTATATTGCATTCCATATATATCAACTGCTATTCGAGTGCGATTCTCGTTCATCCTGTTTCTCCCTCCTAAAAATGAAGGCTAGTCGTATCTAATAAAACTTCGATACGCCCAGCCTCATTTCCTGCTATAACTTGCATACTAATTATTTACTATTTGCGAAGTTCGGCTGAGAATGTCTGCTGCAGTGCATTGAGTACCTTCTCTTGTACTTCAGCAATCTCTTCATCCTGCAAAGTACGTTCAGCCGCGCGATAAACAAGTGAGAACGCTACACTCTTCTTATTGCCGCCCAATTTATCGCCACTATAGATATCAAATACATGTAGGGATTCAAGCAATTTCCCTGCTGATTCGTGGATTACTTGTTCCATTTGACCAACAGGAACTGCCGAATCAACCACTAATGCAAGGTCACGCGTTACAGATGGGTAACGAGGCAAGATCTTGTATACGATCAGATCATTTGCTTCCGCAATGATCGGCTCAAGCTCAACTTCAAGTACATAAGTATCATCTAGATCTTGTTGCTTTTGAAGAGCTGGATGAAGCTGACCCATGCGTCCAATCACTCGGCGTCCTTCTGCTTGCTTCAGCACGATCTCAGCAGTACGTCCCGGATGGAAACCCGCAGGTGCAGCTTGTTCGAACGTGATGTTCTGAATGCCAAAGTAAGATAATACTCGTTCAAACACGCCTTTCAGATCATAGAAATCAACATTATCCACTGATTTATAGGACCAATGCTCGCCTAAACGTTTGCCTGCGATAAGAGCGGATAACAGCATTTTTTCCTCAGGCTGTTTTGTTAGCGTAGTTTCTTCTGTAATGAATACTTTCCCCATCTCAAACAGTGCCAGGTTCTCATTCTTCCGATTGCGATTATAGATCGCTGTCTCAATCATATTCGGTACTAATGAGGTACGCAGCACAGAACGGTCTTCACTCATTGGCATTGCAAGACCGATTGGCTTCGCTTGTGGATACATGCTCGGCAGCATCTCGCTTTGATCTGCTCTTACTAGTGAATAACCTAGAACCTCATGCAGTCCACTTTGTGTCATGATATTACGAATCATGCGGCGGATCGCTTGTTCACGCGTAAGAGAACCTGGCGTTGTTTCCCCACTTATTAAAGTAGCTGGGATATGATCGTAGCCATGTAATCTAGCCACTTCTTCGATCAAATCAACATCTAAAGTAATATCTCCGCGGCGGCTAGGTACATGCACAAGCAAGCTGCTATCGCTAAGTTCTTCATATTCAAAATACAATCTACCCATAATCGATTTCACTTGCTCTTGCGTTAATTCCATTCCTAAATAGCCATTCACACGAGCTAGTGATAATTCGATGGATACCGGCGCAGGATCACTAATATGCGTTTCAGCAATGCCCTTTGCTATCTTACCATGTGCATACTCAGACATTAATACAGCAGCACGGTTCAAAGCTGCAATCACGCGTGCTGGATCAACTTCTTTCTCAAAGCGCAAGGATGCTTCTGAACGTAATCCTAACTGACGGGAAGTTTTTCTTACCGATTTTCCTGCAAATTTGGCAGACTCAAGTGCAATTCGAGTCGTTGACGATGTTACTTCACTATTCGCTCCTCCCATTACGCCTGCAAGTGCAATTGGCTTCTCACCATCAGCAATTACTAGCATATGAGGCTCTAGCTCACGTTCAACATCATCAAGCGTAACAAGCTTCTCACCTGCTTCTGCAAGACGGACCTCAATACGATCATCTGCAAGCTTATCTGCGTCAAAAGCGTGAAGCGGTTGACCATACTCAAGCATGACATAGTTCGTAATGTCTACAATATTATTGATTGGTCTAATACCTGCAGCCATTAAACGGTTCTGCATCCAGAGCGGAGAAGATGTAACTTCTACTCCTTCAATCAAACGAATGGAATAGTGTGTACACAGCTCGTTCTCAGCAATCGTTACTCCAATGCGATCAGAAGTTTGTACTTCTTCACTTGTCATCATACTAGCAAGATCACATTCAGGATTAGGCAGCTTAATTTCTCGACCCAATATAGCTGCAATTTCATACGCTACACCGATCATGCTCAGTGCATCGGAACGGTTAGGGGTTAAATCCAGATCAAGTACTTTATCATTAAGCGCAAGTACGTCGAGAATGGATGTACCGATCTCGGTGTCCTCTGGAAGAACCAGAATGCCTTCTTGAATTTCTTTTGGCAAAAGCTTATCATTCATGCCAAGTTCCTTGGCAGAACAGATCATACCTTGTGATTCAACACCGCGCAGCTTAGCACGCTTGATTTTGAAATCGCCAGGCAGGACAGCCCCGATTACAGCGACAGGAACTTTCTGTCCTGCTGCTACGTTCGGCGCACCGCAAACGATCTGCAAATCTTCTTCTTGACCAACATCGACGATACAAACATTCAACTTATCTGCATCTGGATGCTTTTCTTTCATTTTGACATAACCGACAACAACATCTGAAACACCATTATTCCGATTTTCGACGATGTCAACTTCAATTCCCGAGCGTGTAAGCTTCTCCGCTAAATCTTCACCTGTATAACCAGATACATCTACATATTGTGATAACCATTGATAGGATACTTTCATTCGGATGGATGCCTCCTCTTAATTGTTCGTGAGATAAAATTTCCTTGTTATAGATGCACGAATTGATTTAAGAAGCGCACATCGTTTGTATAAAAATGACGAATATCGTCAATACCGTATTTCAACATAGCAACACGTTCTGGACCCATACCGAATGCAAAACCGCTCCATTCCTTCGGATCATAGCCCGCCATCTCTAGCACGCGCGGATGAACCATGCCTGCGCCTAGAATTTCAATCCAACCTGTGTTTTTACATGTACGACAGCCTGCACCTTTGCAATAATAGCAGGACACATCAAGCTCGACACTTGGCTCTGTGAAAGGGAAGAAGCTAGGACGCATGCGAATTTGCGAATCTGGACCATATAATTGTTGTACGAATTGCAGCAGCGTACCTTTTAAGTCGCTCATGCGAATATCGCGTCCTACAACAAGACCCTCAATCTGTGTAAATTGATGGGAATGCGTAACATCGTCATCATCACGACGGTACACTTTGCCTGGAGAAATAATTTTGATAGGCTGACCCTTCATCTTCTCCATCGTACGAACTTGAATAGGGGATGTCTGTGTTCTGAGCAGCAGCTCTTCTGTTATATAGAACGAATCCTGCATATCACGTGCCGGGTGATCTTTGGGCAAATTAAGCGCTTCGAAGTTATAGTAATCCTGTTCAACTTCAGGACCTTCAACAATGGAATAACCCATTCCAATAAAAATATCTTCAATTTCTTGCACGATCTTGTTCAGTGGGTGCACTGCGCCTTGGCTAGATGGTCTGCCTGCTAACGTTACATCAATCGTTTCGGAACGAAGGCGATTCTCCGTATCTTGCTGTTCATAGTAAGCAAGCTTTTCATTCACCAGTTGCTCAATCGATTCGCGAACATCGTTCGCAACCTGTCCAATAAGAGGACGCTCCTCAGCACTCAAGCTGCCCATACCACGTAGAATCTCAGTTAGAGGACCTTTTTTACCCAAATATTTAACACGGAGCTCCTGAAGCTCCTCTTTGATACTAACCTTGGATAGCTTTTCAAGCGCTTCAACTTTTAATTCCTGCAAACGTTCTTTCATTACATTACCTCCTACATCGATTCTTTTACGCAAAAAAAGCTTCACTCATCCCATCAAAGGGACGAGCAAAGCTCGCGGTACCACCCTGTTTAAATGCCGATTATCACATGACAGCGATAAAGACATCTCACTTCATTCATTCAATAACGGATACATCATCCGGTTCCCTCTACTTGAAGCATGCTCGTTCAAAGGACTGTTCGGGAGTGAATTTCGGCAGCCTGTTTCCCTGAAGATGCTCTCAATCATGGCTTCTTCTCCCTGTGGGGAGGCACTGCTTACTTATCTCCGTCGACACATTTGGTCATATATAATTATAGTTATCAGTTATTATATGCAATCTGACCACGGGATGCAAGGGGATTCCTTTGCCAAAATGAAATAATATCTGTTGTTTGATATTACTTAGTTTTCCTGAAATTAGTAGATTAGTCTTATTTAAAACTCACTCCACTTAGCCGATTAAATTAGTTGGACTATTTTAGCGACACCGTTTCTTCTCGAAGCAAGAAGAGGAAACAAGGGGAGTATTATCAAATGATTCAAACGCAAGCTATGCAACAGACGAAAGATAAGACAAGTTCAAAAACATACATTCCATCGCCACCTTTATTCGTATCCCAATCTCAATTTGATATAATCTGCAAGCAAAACCAAACATTAATTTCTGTATTTGCCAAGTGCATTTCAGACATCAAGGAATACTTGACGGGCTCGTTCGTATTTCTGCTGACTGATGCACACGGCGTTCTGCTGACGATAGAATACAGTAAAAATCTTGAAAGTACAGTGCGGCGGTCTCCGATTCGGCTAGGCATGTATTTTACAGAGAAAAGCTGCGGCGTCAATGCCATCTCAGAAGCAATGTCCTGCAGCGGCCCGATCTATCTGCGCCCGGAGCAGCATGAAAATGCCTTTTTCCATACTTGGCATTGCTTCTCGACTCCGCTGACCATTGACGGCGAGAACATCGGTTTTCTGGACGTATCCACGGTTAATGAAGACATGAAAACAGAATTAATCGCTATTGCTAAACTTCTTTCAGAACATTTGCTGAGCGGTTACCGGAGTAGAATTACAAGTCAAGTTGATGGGGACTGTTCCATTAAGCTGACTGACCGTCAGTTGCACGTGCTGAAGCTTATTGCGCAAGGGCATACGGTAAAATCCATTGCGCTAATAATGAAAATTAAAGAGTGCACAGTCAATCACCACAAAAAAATTATTTTCGATAAATTAGGCGTTCGATCAAGCACAGAAGCCGTATTGAAAGTAGCTCGATTACCTTATTTTCAGAAAAATCTATACTATACAAAAATATAGCTAGATAAGTATTTTTTTCCTGATACACTTGTATGGGTAAACAAAAAGGGAGAAATCAGGAGGATAATCATGTCTAAGAAGAAATTGGCAATTTGGTCTGTTCTGGCCATGTTGGTATTAGTGTTTGTAACAGCTTGCGGGGGCAAGGAAAAAGTGGATTTGGGCAAAGTTGAAAACGGAACTTACAAGAACGAATACTTTGGTATTAGTTTTCAAGTTCCACAAGGTTGGAACGTTCAAGATGAAGAAACTATGAGGCAAGTTAACGAAGTTGGTAAAGAAATAGCTGCAGGGAACGACAAAACAAAGCAAAAGCAATTTGATCTTGCTGAGCAAAAACTTCTCAACTTGGCAATGGCATCCAAATTTCCTATGGGTGAAGCTGTACTGAATCCTAGCGTCATCTCCAATGCAGAGAAAGTAAGCAAATCACAAGTCAAAACAAGCAAGGATTATCTGGAAGCTACTAAAAAAATTATAATAGCATCTCAAATTCCTTACCAGTTCAAGGAGATCACTTCTGTTAAAGTAGGCGGCAAAGATTTTGACGTTCTGGAAACTAGCCTGTCACAAGATGGTGGGAATTTAACACAAAAAATATACTCCACGCTCATGAATGGATATGCATTGAACTTGATAATCACATATGTAGATGATGAGTCCAAAGCAGAAACAGATAAATTAATCGAGTCAGTTAGTTTCAAGTAATTTCATAGAATTATAACAAAAAACAATGAGGCTATCCCATAAGTCATTAAATTGACCAGGGATCGCCTCCTTTTTTCTGGGACAGCCTCATGGATACGCACTTATTTCATTCAAACCTTATATAAATACCTGTTTTATCATCCGATTTCTTGAATCGTGGGTACTTCAGACATTCAGGATCCGTTTCTTCTAAATTAAGGAGCCAATCCGTGTAATTGTGCAAATTTTGCTTTTGAACGTGTCGCATCAAGCCTTCGATACCCGAATCTCTTGGTGGTTCATTCGCATCCAGCGATCTTGGCAAAAACAGCCCGTCCGACACAATTAACAGATCTGTCATCTGCATACGATTGATACGCCCATACTCAATATATTCGCTTAATTCTGGCTCTCCGCTAATCGCTGCATAGCCATCAAGTGTATTCATCGTGCGTTTGTTGTGCAGAATAGTCGGTTCGACTAATTTACGTAGTTCTGCACAAGTCTTAATCCCCTGATGAATGCCATCTCTCCACATCCGCATTGTTTGTGCATCAATATGATCAACCTGATCATGGGATACGGTCCTAATAACCCCATCCTTGTACGATACAGCAATCATGCAATCTCCAGCCTGCACATATTCAATATAATTCTCATGTATACGAACTAAGGCGATACCTGCTGTCCACAATTCTTCTTTATTATAGACATCAATTCCACTTTCAAGCATCTCTCGTCTTAGTCTTGCATTAGCGCGAAGGACCAGCTCATGTAAAGGAAAAGCATCAAGCTCTGTTACATCCAAGCTTTCAAGCTCTCGCTTAACCAAATTAGAAACCAAGTAGCCTCCAGTTTCTTGATTCGGTCCTCTGAATGGCTTCAGTGATGTAGCCCCATCTAACACCCCAAATATTTGCATCGCTTCGGATGCAATAAGTGCATCCTCGTTCCACTCGTTACATCCTTGGATAGTAAGCTTCTCTATTATCACGAGTGTCTCCTCCTTCATTTACCTGCCTTAAGCATTGCATAAATTACTGACTTGAAACCACTAATTCATTCATCAATGGTTCAAGCTCTAGCCCGGCCTGTGACTCCAGCTTCTCTATAATTTCCTTCAGCTTCTCCCACCTGTCATAGTCAGATCGATTAGGTGTAATACGCATAAATTGTTTTTGCATTTCTAGAATAGCCTGTTCTTTTGAAGACGTATCCTCATTCGAAATTAATAAATCAATAGCTTCCGTGCTTGCCGGAATTAAGCCAGTATGTTGTAGCATCGATTTCTGCTGTTTCAAATCGATGACATACTCCATGAGTCGAGTAGCTGATTGCATTTTTTCTGAAGAAGAATGAATCAAAGCAAGGCCACTTGCATTCGGGATGATCTGCCCCCCTTCAAATATAGGAAAGGAAAGCACGTTATAGCTAAATTTACCCCCAATATATCGATCAAGCAATAGTGTTCTGCTGGATGAACTAATAAAAAGTCCAACATTCCCATTAATAAAATCACTCAGTGCTAATTGATGATGAAGCGGCTTCATCACCCTGTAATCAAATACAAGCTGCTGCCATAAATGAAGTGGGACCAGCCACGCCTCATTACGATCATCGAGTAAGTTATGTCTGTTCACCCAATTCATAAAAAACCAAGGAGTCTTGGAATCAACCCCAAGCCCCCAAATATCGGGTTCACCATCTTTATTCACGTCTATCGTTAGCTTCTCGGCAGTGTACTTTAATTGGGCTAAATCACCAAGTCTTTGGTTAAGGTCCAAGTTAGCATGCTTAGCCAAATTTGCATTGTAATAAACAACAGGAATTTCTCCACCGATTGGCAGAGCCCAATAAGCCTCTTTATAGGTAAATTGGGACACAAATGCCGGATGCAGCTTTTGCCACACATCCGGCGCCAAATGGTCCTTAAGCGAGATTAGCATTCCACTATCAGCTAACTGTGCAACTCCGTAAATACCGTTTATTTCAGCTAGATTCGGAGCTGCATTAGCTGAGATCGCCGCGCTCAATTCCTCATAGAGCTGTTCAGCAGAACTGAATCCTCTCACTTCCACGTTATACTGTGGATTCTGTTTCTCAAAATCTTTCATATATTCAGCCAGTTCTTTGGTATATACCCAACATTCAATGGATGATTCTACCTTCACTTCCTGATCAATCACTCGATTGGGATTGTGCATGAGTGAGCTTATGATGACAAGCAAGATAACTGCTGCACCACTAAGCACAATGCCGACTAACCATTTTCTGGTATGCATCATTTCCCCCTGAACAACGTTATTTGCACCAATTATACTGCAATAACGCAATTCGAGTCTCTAGATGTTTAAGCCTTTCTTGCCCATCAGTTTATTTGCAATCAATAGGGAGATTAAAGTTGAGATCGTTAAGATAGAAGCTAATGCTGCGCCTGTACCATAATTGGAAGTAAAAACTTCACTATAGATCGTTACCGAAATGGTTGCTGTTGCCCCGTAGTAGAGTACGATTGTTGAGCTTAGCTCATTAATTGTCGTCACCCAGCTAAGAATCCCTCCAGATAATACGCCAGGTATCATCAGACGTGCTGTCGTCTTGAAGAATGTTCTCATCGGGGGTACGCCTAAGCTAATAGATGCTTCTTCAACCCCACGATCAAGACCTTGCAAGATAGCTGTACTTGAACGAATCGTATAGGGTAGCTTACGAACAACATAGGCGACTACAAGAATGATCCACGTACCTGTCAATAAAACGGGCGGTTTGTTGAAAGCAATAATTAAACTAATTCCGAGAACCGTTCCCGGCATGACGTAAGGAATCATGATGATTCCATCAAGTGCTGCAGTCCACTTCGACTTCCTTCTAACAATGATATAAGCTAGCACAAGCCCGAATACGATCATAATTAATATGGAGATCAGTGAGAACGAGTACGTGTTCATGATCGCACGTGGAACTCGGAATAAAATTTCCTTATAGCTGTCCAAGCTGAATCCTTTGTGAAAAACAGGTCCTTTAGTCTTGATAAAAGAGGTCACTACAACGGTTACTTGCGGAATCATAGAGATGCATACAACGACTAAGGCTCCTAGGGTGAGAAGGATACGCGGTGTTCTGCGCAGCTTCACTACTTTAGGTGTTCTCATGCCCGACATTGCATAATTCTTGCGAGAAACAAAATATCTCTGCAGGAAAAGAATTGATGTTGAGCAGATGATCAAGATCGCACTTAAGGTACTTGCCATCGCTGGATTGCCGCCCATCTCGCTAATGAATTGTTCGTAAGCAAGAATAGGCAATACTTTGAATCCCTGCCCAAGCAGCATCGGTGTTCCAAAATCAGCGAAGGATGCCATGAATACCATGAGCGCACCAGCCGATAAGGTTGGGAAAATGAGTGGTAATGTAATGTTCCATAGACGTCTAAAGCTCGAATGTCCGAGACTTTCAGCTGCTTCTTCAAGTGATGTATCAATTGTCTTAAGCGCTCCAGAAACATATAAGTAAATATGCGGATAGAATTGCAGCGTGAATACGAACACGATTCCTTTCCAGCCGTAGACCGTTCCAAATGGAATCCCAATCTCATGCAAGAACCGTGTAATGAATCCGTTATTTCCCAGCATCAGAATCCAAGAATAAGCGCCGATGAAAGGTGGCGATAGCAGGGACATAATGATGAGAATATTTATTAGGCCTTTGCATCCAATATTATAGCGAGTTGTAATATACGCCATAGGTACGCCGATTAAGATCGCAAATACAGTCGCAAGTCCCGATACGAGGAAGCTGTTTAACAAAGCATTTCGAAAATATTTCAGACGAAAAAAGTCTCCGTAATTCGCAAGAGAGAAGCTTCCATTTTCGTCAAACAAACTAGCATAGAACAAATTAAATAGCGGATAAATAATGAAAGTAAAGAAGAACAAATACCCTACTATAATAACGAAAGTCCAGAAATCCCACTTACGTAGACTAAGCCTGCTGAGCAGTGGCGAGGCTCCTGTTCGTGCTGTTCTTTGCACTATAAAGCACCTCCTGCCCTTCTGAATCAAAAATCACAGCTTTCTCTAAATTCAAGTTTACATACACCTGCTGTTTCACCTTTAATACATCGCTTGGCTCAATTGCATGCTGCCCAATTTGCAGAACGTTTCCATCTTGAAGCTTAACGACATAGCTTACTTTCTCTCCCAAGAAAGTTACCTCCACAATTTCGGCTGATAAACCATTCTGAGGTTTATTGCCAGTCGTCAAATCAATTCTCTCCGGTCGAAGTGACAACATGGCAGTACCTGTGTAAGAACGATTAAGCTGTATCGCAAAATCGATATTTGCGATCCGTAGCTTCGTGTCGCCTGTATCCAATTGCCCACTTACAACCTCGGCGTTTATAAAATTCGAAGTGCCGATAAAATTGGCTACGAATTGATTTTGCGGGAATGAATAAATATTTTGCGGCGTATCGATCTGCTGAACCTTACCTTCGCTCATTACCGCAATACGATCGGATACAGCTAACGCTTCCTCTTGGTCATGGGTTACGTAAATCGTCGTGATCCCAAGTTCTTTTTGCAGATTCCGAATATCGGAACGCATCTTGATTCTTAGCTTAGCATCCAAATTAGATAAGGGTTCATCCATCAGCAGTAACTGCGGTCTAATAACAATTGCGCGTGCAAGTGCAATCCGCTGCTGCTGACCGCCACTCATGTCAGATGGAATACGATCACGCAGATGAGATAGCTCTACCATATTCAGAGCTTCCATAACCCGCTTCTCAATTTCCTTTTTGTCTACCTTTCTAGCATGCAAACCATAAGCAACGTTATCAAAAACGGACATATGAGGAAATATGGCATAGTTCTGAAAAACCATGCCAATATTTCTTTTGTGCGTAGGAACGCCATTGATCTTCTGATCACCGAACCAAATATCGCCCTCTTCTTGATGATAGAAGCCAGCAATTGTTCGAAGCAGCGTTGTCTTTCCACATCCACTTGGTCCAAGCAAGGTGAAAAATTCACCCGCTTCGATTGTAAAGTGAGCATCGTTAACCGCTCTCATATCTCCGAAGTATTTATTCACATGGTCAAATACGATACTCTGCATAATTATTCTTGTCCCGTGATGATTTTATTGAATTTCTTAATAATCTCTTCTTTATGTGTTGCTGCCCAATCAAAGTCATAATCAACCAGCTTGATACTAGCAATGGCAGGAATGCCTTTAAGCGGTTCGATATCTTTACGTACGGAGCGACGATTGAATTCTTTTTGTACCAAGTTCTGTACATCTGTACCTGTTAAGAAATCCATGAATTGTTTCGCTTGCTCGATATTCTTAGCCCCTTTGATAATGGCTGCTCCGTCCGGAACTGCAGATGTACCTTCCTCAGGATACATAATGCCGACAGGTGCTCCGCCTTCAACATAACGCTGAGCTGCTTCTTCTAATGTAACGCCAATTGGAAATTCTTTTTCAGCTACGCCTTTATATACCATACCTGATGAGGATAAAAGTTTACCGTCAATATTCTTCACTAAGTCTTTAACATAATCCCAGCCCTTACCATCTTCCTTACCGAACGCTGTAAGCATCGTCACTAGCTGCGTGAATGAGGAACCCGATTTAGCAGGATCTACGAATGCAATTTTACCCTTCCATTTGGGATCAAGCAGGTCTTTCCAGCTCTTTGGCGCTTCATCGTCTTTAACTAATTCTTTGTTATACATAATGACCATTGGAATCGAGGTGAATGCCGTCCAATGATTTGTGCTGCTGAGGTTGGAGGCTGCGATTTGATCAATTTCTTTCACTTGATAGGGTTCAAAGAACTTCTTATAAGCTTCCAAAGAATCCGCTCCGCCAGCCCAGAACACGTCACCAAGCGGGTTATCGCCTTCTGCTTGCACACGCTTGAGCAATTCTCCAGTACCGCCAGAAATCAATTGAACTTCAATACCTGTACGCTCTTGGAATTCTTTGACGATTGGGTTGTTTACTTCTGCAGCATTAGGTGAATAGATCGTCAATTTACCGCCTTTCGTCTTTGGTGTCTCTGTACTTGCTGCTCCTTGATCCTTAGCAGGCGCTGGTGTGCTGCTTGCAGCCGTGTCCTTACCTCCACCACAACCAACTAGCGTAAGCGATAAAATGATTAACATCATCATGCTCGACCACATACTTTTTTTCATCTGTTTAATACCCCTTTCAATACATGTTTAATGTCTGAATTAACTATAAATCTTGCAGAAAACGCTTTCAATGCGATGAAATTGAGCAAATGGTTGAAATTTTTGATCAAGAAAATGTGACAGAACTTTGAAAATTAATGCTGTTAATTTTTTAATAATTATGTTAATTTAATAAATGTAACAATTCTGACATATTTGCAGGAGGCAACCAAATGCAGACCAAAACAGCATATCCACAACCAATTGAAGTCCTGCGTGAGAAAAAGACTACTTCCCTATTCTTAGCCGCATGTTTCTTTGCTTTATCCTTGCTCGAGTCTTATGTGGGAACGAATTTAGCTTTACATCAGCAGCAGGATGTAGCAACTTATCTCATCATTGGAATGGCTGTACTCTTGTTCTTAGGTGTATTCTTCTTCATCAAAGCGATGGTCACGCACGCGACTATCACATCATTAAATCAATCCAAATAATATGTGTTTGCAAATAAAAAATCACTGAACCCTAGCTGTCCGCTAAAAAAGGACACATCGGCAGTG
Organism: Paenibacillus albiflavus; assembly: GCF_004344915.1. Taxonomy (GTDB): domain Bacteria; phylum Bacillota; class Bacilli; order Paenibacillales; family NBRC-103111; genus Paenibacillus_AM; species Paenibacillus_AM albiflavus. Next base: position 14,943 of record NZ_SKFG01000025.1, read on the forward strand.
ATTTTTCATTTTATGTAATGTATCACGAGGATGCAGGCATTTGATTCGTATGCTTTTTACGAAATTCAGTAGGTGTATCGCCTGTAACTTTGCGGAAAATTTGGCTAAAGTATCGAGAATCCTGATAACCTACTTGTAAGGATACTTCATATATTTTCAAGCTTAAATCCGCTAATAACGGCTTTGCCTTCTCCATCCGAAGATTAGTTAGAAACTCCAGAAAGTTATGCCCCGTCTGCTTCTTAAACTGTCTGCAAAAATGTCCTTCACTCATATGAACAAGCGATGCGATGTCCTGCAGCGCAATATCCTCATGATAATGCTGATCCAAATAGGAATAAGCAGCACTAAAATCATATTTATCTTTATAAAATGCCGAAAATTCATCCTGCTGCTCTTGTTCACCTAACTCTGCAACTCGTGCTTCCAGCCATTTCATGTGATCAGATTTACGCCGTTCATCTGCTATATCGCATGTAATCCGACGAATCACTTTGATCAGCTCATCTGAATTAGTCGGCTTCAGAATATAATCGGATGCCCCAACCTTAACCGCTTGCTGCGCATAGGCAAATTCATCGAAGCCTGTCAGGAAGATGATTTTCACCATGGGATAATTCTGTGATACTTGCATCGCAAGCTCTAAACCGTCGATTCCGGGCATGCGAATATCGGTAAGCAGAATGTCTGGCGCATTGCATTCAATTTGCTGCCATGCACTGATGCCATCTACCGCTTCACCGACGATTTGGCAACCTAGGTCTTCCCACGGAATCGTGTGCTTCAAACCTTCCCGTATTACCCACTCATCATCCGCTATGACAATCCTATACATGCTTACCCTCCTCAGGACTTGTAATGACGGGAATTTCAATCGTTATCGTCGTTCCCTGCTGAACAGCACTGTCAATTTGAAGCTTATATTCAGGTCCAAAATATAATAGGAGCCTCTTCCTCACATTATCTAGACCAATTCCCGTTTTCTCTAGTCTATTCGTTACATATTCTCCATTCATGATCTGCTCTGCCCGAATCGGGTCCATGCCCGCACCATCATCATGCACAACGAACCGTATCCGTTCTCCTACATTCTTAACCGAAATATCGATCTTGCCTTTGCCCATTTTCATTTCAAGCCCGTGGGTAATCGCATTCTCGATAATCGGCTGCAGCAGCAGCTTAGGCATGTACAGCTTCTGAATATCAGACTCAATTTCGAGTGTCGCCTCATATTTATCGCGATAACGAATTTTTTGGATCGTCAGATAGTTATTGATTTGCCTTAAATCTTCCTCGATCGGAATGAATAGACCATCCTTACGAATGCTGAACCGCAGCAATTCGCCTAATGCCACAGCCGTCTGACTAATATCATCCACCTTATGGATGCGTGCCATCCAATTAATCGAATCCAATGTATTATATAGAAAATGCGGATTGAATTGCGCTTGAACTGCCTTCAGCTCTGCCTGCTGAAGCATAAGCTGCTTCTCATAGACTTCATTAATTAAATGATTAATTTGGCCCAGCATACGGTTGAAGCTCTGCCCTAACTGCCCGACCTCATCATTATATTTGGAGGCAAAGGAAACATTCATATCCCCGCCTTCTACCTTACGCATTAAAGAATTCAGCTTGCGCATGGGGCGTGTCAAGGTCCGGGAGATCAAATATGCGATGACGAAGAATACAATGACCTCTAAGATAATCATCGAAATGGTCAAGTTGCGGATACTAAGGCTATCCTTGGTCACCATGTTGACAGGCACTTTGCTAATCAGCTTATAGCCAGTCGATTTGGAGGTATCATAGATCACCATCGCTGTAGATTCATCAGGAGAATCAATACTGAAAAAGCCCTTTGTCCCCTCAATCACTTTTGGCATAAAAGCCGCCTGCAACTTCGTACCGATCTGTTGCTTGGAAGGTGTACTCGAAATAATATAACCGCTCTGATCAGTCAAATAGACTTCCCCACCGGGATATAAATAAGCTTTATCATATTTATCGGCAAGCGCAGGCTCTCTTATATCAATAACTAAGTAGCCCAACGATTCGTTGGTACCTATTCTCTTCATTAATCTTCCTGAACTAAGCACCACGCCAAAATCATTAATCTTCTTCATCGCATAATGCGTATCCCAGACGACATTCCCATCTGCTAATCTGGCTTTACGGAACAGTCCCCAATTGGAGTTAAAATCTTCGTACGGACTTGGCAGTAAATCACCTGTAAAATATCGATCACCGTTGAGTCCAAGCAGATAAATATCGATATCCCAGCTTTTGAAGCCGAGAAACATTTTGAGAATGCCGTTGATTTTCTTCTCATCTTCCAGCTTCTCGACCAAGCTTCGATTAGAAGGCTTAGCCAGTACTTCTTGTATCTCGTTGTTACCGTATATATAAATCGAAAGCTGCTCAATGTCTCGGGCAAAATAATCCAAGCTATGGTTCACCTGAGATAAATTTTCGAGTACAGTCTGATATACCTTCTCTTGTATAACGCTTGAAGCTTTATTGTAAGAGAAAGTTCCAAGCAAGGTCAGCGGAATAACAGAAAGCAGCAGAAACAGAGCAACTAGTTTATTTTGCAGATTGATTCTGCTAAGATAGGCTTGGATTTTTTGCAGCATAGGCTTGTTACCTAATCACAATGAACTGGAGCCCCAGGGTTATGGATCAGTTCGAGCATCATTCTTACTTGATCTTCCGTATTTCTTTCGCGTGATAGTTCAGGCAAATGATGTACATCCCAGAAACTCACCTTGCTCGTCTCCACACCTTCAAACTCTATCGTTTCGTTTGGATTCAGCATTTCGCAGTGCAGGAACATTTTATAGACATGATATGGAGAAGGCGGGTTATCGTACAACTTCGTATCGAGAACGGCGAGCAGCTTAATGAAACGTACATTAATGCCCGCTTCTTCTCTTACTTCCTTCACCACAACCTCTGCCGGCGATAGTCCGATATCCGCCCAGCCACCAGGCAGCGACCAGGAACCGTCCGCTTTTTCCTGAACGAGCAGGATTTGTCCATCCCGCACCACGACAGCACGAATGTCTACCTTTGGTGTTGCGTAACCGCTTTCACTCGCAAATAAACGAGGCAGTTCATCCATTTCCGTCTCTGTATAACGCGCCATAATCTCCATACTCAACTTCCGAAGCTGTTCAAATCGCTCTAGATCGTAAACATCCTTGCTATAAGCCAGTCCAATTTGAGCAATACTCTGAATCTGCTTCGCCCAATCCAACCACTCGTAACTCATCGCAGCTCCCCCTTTAGTACGTATATCTTCGACTATAAATTCTGATCTCTAACGAGTTATCGCAATTTTCATAACTATATCATTATTACGTCCGATGCTACAATATAAGGGTTCAAGTATTGAAAAAGGTTACAAGAAAAAACCCTTGTAGCTCAAGGGTTTTATAGTTATCAAACGTATTCTTAACACCGCAAGTGTTGCCAGCAGCAATGGAACGCTTTGAATTTAAGCTTTAACTTTTCTTTTTATTAATCTCTTTCTTTTGCCCTTCTTTGTATCCTTTTTGTTATTTATGGATTCACTCTGTTCATCAAGACCCTCCAATTCATTATAATTGCTATTAATCCTTTGACCTTTTAAATAAGATGGCTTCTTTTGTTTATTCTTCATGAACCTTGTTATCTCTCCTTTGCTATTTGCCTCATGATACTTTCTCTTCATAAGCTAATCGTATGATATTATATGCACGATTGATAAAAACCCCAAGTCATCTTGTCTTGATAAATTAGCCTTTTTATCGATATAGCATGAAATCAAACGTATGATTACAATGAACTGTACTCTTACCCAATCAAAATTGTCTTAGAGACATATGATATTTCTAGTTAGAAGTGAAGGAGGGGATCCACATGGGTGAATTTGGAAGCTGCGGAGGCATGTTCACTAACACAGCTGCGATTTTGGTTCTGTTTATTCTTTTAGTTATCATTACAAAAACATTTATGTACTAAGAATGATTTAACAGGAAGGTCAGATGTATTCTGACTACATTTATCACTTTCATAAGTCATTCTCTCTAAAGCCACTCCTAATCGAGTGGCTATTTTGTTTCCAATTTTATTTACCTCCAAAAATAAAACTGTTTCCCTTTAATTGATGGGAAACAGTTCTTCATGCTTATTTGCTAAAATTAAGATTGAGTTTTGTGCTTAGACTTTTCTGGCCCAAATAGTTGCACGGCACCACTTCATATCATTTAAGGGTTCCGCCAATGGTTGGTCGGTATAATTTATAAAGGTTCTTTCTATGGTGAACCCTGCATCCTTGAGCCAGCCATACACCTGAGCTTGGGTCGGGATATGCTTGTACCATTGCTCTGGAATGATGAATTGATCTCCGCTGTTTGTTGTGATTTCAATGTGGTTGACGCCTGCACATATTTGGGTTATAGGATTATAGATGCTTCCGTAACTAATAGTTCGTCCATATGTACCCAAATCATCGGTGCCTTTAAAATAGCTGCCTTCACGTAATCCGTTAAAGGTGGCGGAAGGATCAAAATGCAAATCGAAATCCAAGTAGAGATGTCCGCCTGACCGAAGCGCTTCCGCAGCCTTTCGGATGAAGACGGCTTGTGATTGAGCATAGTCCATATCGGATTCAATGTTGATCAGTATGTTGCCAGCCAAGATAACGACATCAAAGGCTGTCCCCCAGTCTGCGGTTGTGGCGTCTGCCATGAAACATTGTAAGTTGCTTAAGCCTTTCATTCGGCGGTAGCAGCGAAGAAGCATATGCTCATCCGCATCAAAGCCCGTTACCTTATGCCCGGCTTGAGCAAGCGGTATACAAATGCGCCCGCCGCCGCAGGCGACCTCAAGGATGTTTTGAGGAGTTTGGTCCGTTTGCTCGTTCAAAATTTTCAGTAAAAACTCAACGTCATTTGTATGGTTTTCAAATTGCTCGTATATGTCGGCATACCAATGTTTTACAATAAATTCTCTATTCAAAATATTTCCCCCATTTTCTAGGAGGGTTAAAGTATAGTCGCCCTCCTTGTAATAACTGTCATTTTAATATCCGTTGTTTTCATAACCGATCACCCTTTCTATTATGTTAAGTAAAATATATCACGTTACTTATAATGAGCCAATATAATAGAGATTTATTGCTATGACCAGCAATGTTTAGGATTTTTTACCAGTTTCCACATTTTCCAGATTGTAAAATCGCGGTAACTTTGGAGTAGTTGTCCAAGTTTTTTTATGGTTAAATAGTATTTAGACAGAAAATTCAAGATTTTCTAATTAAAATATTTGAGGGGTTGTAGTAATTGAAACTAAAAACGATTACAGTGTTAATGTTATTATTCTCCGTATTATTAAGCGGGTGTGGTGAAGGTAAGTTTAAACCAGATACTATGTCTAAGGATGATATAGCTATCATGAAAATTGATGACAAGAATGCGAAGATTTACTACGGCATGAAAAGATCTGAAGCAGAAAAAATTTTAGGTAATGGAAATAAAGATATTTTAATAAAATATGATTTTGGTGTGGAAATAATGTATCGAGTCAATAAAGAAAATAATGAAGAAACTGTAGCGCTTATTTCGCTCGATGAAGGTTCAAAGAAAATATATAGTACGATAAGGGGAATCAAAGTCGGAGATTTAAAAAGTGATGTAATTAAATCTTATGGTGAAAAGTATCCTGTTCCAACTATGAAGATAGATAGGGATATTGCATATTACTACGACCTTAAACTGAAGAAGTTTATGGGACAGGAGAGTCTCGCTAATCCCTTATCAAATAAAGATGATCTTTATGAGCAAATAGGAACAGATTTTATCTTTAATGACAATGGATATGTTGATAGGATAATGTTATATGATAGACATATGGCGATATTTTTTCAATAGTGTGCTGAACTACATAGCTTATATAATATTGAGAAGCTCTGAATTATTCAGGGCTTTTCATTACCCGAATCTTAGTTGAAAAATGACCAAAAGAAAAAACCCTTGCAGCGCAAGGGTTTCGTCATTGTCAAACATATAAGCGGATGATGGGAATCGAACCCACGCTATTAGCTTGGAAGGCTAAAGTTCTACCATTGAACTACATCCGCATATGATATGGTCGGGATGACACGATTTGAACATGCGACCCCCTGGTCCCAAACCAGGTGCTCTACCAAGCTGAGCTACATCCCGTCATTGCCTTCATCTTTAGTAAAGGCAAAAATTAATATATCATGTTTATAGCGATTGTGCAAGTCATTAAATCGAGGTATTTTTTTACAGATCATAGTCTTATATGCACTATTCTATCGAACCAAATGATCCGAATGGAAAGAAACGAATCCATGCTTTGCCAATTATTTCTGACTCATCCACAAAGGGTGTTGGCCATTTATGCGAGTCGTTGGATACGTTGCGATTATCTCCTAGGAAGAAGTATTTGCCACTTGGAACAACAACTTTAGGAAAAGTATAATTTATATGTACCTTCACGTAAGGCTCATCAAGCTTCTCTCCATTACGATACAGAGCACCATCCTTCACCTCTATCGTATCGCCAGGCAATCCTATTAACCTTTTAATGTAGGCGTCATGATTATCAGGAATCGGTGGCCAGAAAGCGACGATATCGCCATGCTGCAAATCATTAAGCGACCATTTCTGAAGCACTAAGCGGTCATCTACTTTAATTGTAGGGTCCATCGAATTTGTAGGCACGATTACGGCTTGGGCAACATATGTATTAATAAATAGTGCAAGTACTATCGCAATTACGATGCTGAGTCCGTATTCCTTGATCCATTTGAGAATATATCGCATAGCTCACCTCTCCACTTCTCTGAATTTGCAGTCAATAATAACCTATATTATATATGATTTCTATGCCATAATAAAATGTGACTCAAGTAGAAACGGTTTCACCGTATTTATAGACGGGGCGTTTCTGTGAGAAATATCCATGTATAAATAAGGAGTGAACTTCATGTTATATCGAAGACTCGGACAAACAAACCTGAAAGTTTCCGTTATCGGAGTTGGGACCTACCAATTCGGCGGAGAATGGGGACAAACATTTAATCAACAAGAAGTAGACGCCATTCTGGATCGTGCGCAGGAAGTCGGCATCAACCTGATCGATACGGCCGAATGTTATGGCGATCATCTGGCGGAACAGCTCGTTGGTAATTATCTGGCAAGACATCGCAGAGAGGATTTCGTCATCGCGACTAAATTCGGCCATCGGTTCCATGGATTATTCGATCGTACGCAGGAGTGGGCGCCTGAACAGGTGCTGGCTCAATTAGAAGCATCACTTCAAGCACTGCAAACGGACTACATTGACCTGTATCAATTCCACTCAGGCGCAGACGAAATGTTCGATAATGACGATTTATGGACGATGCTTGATAAGCAGATGAAGGCAGGTAAAATCCGTCACCTTGGCACATCCATCAGCAAGAACGATCAAATTCATCAGACGGCTTCTTCTACGAAGGTTGGTTCTCAAACGATTCAAGTTGTTTACAACCGATTGGATCGCTCACCAGAAGAGCAAATTTTCCCATCCTGTATCGAGCAAGATTTAGGTGTTCTAGCGCGTGTACCACTTGCGAGTGGATATTTAAGCGGCAAATACGCACCAGGAACAGTGTTTGGAGATAACGATGTTCGCCATCGCCACGATCAGGAGCTGGTCGCTAGGCGTCTTCAAGAAGTCCATGCAATACGTGAAAATGAAGTCCCAACTGATATGAATATGGCAACTTGGGCACTCGCATGGTGCTTGAAGCATCCAGCGGTTACGGCTGTCATTCCTGGCTGCAAATCACCAGCTCAGGTTGAAGCAAACAGCATTGCCACTAACTATGCACCTAGTTCTCACCCGCAAGCTTGGAAAGATAAATAAGGGGAATAAACCAAGAAAGCTATCCAACCGTCGTTTAATTGTTTAGGGGGAGTGGGCAAGTGATTCAACAAGTGCTCTTACTATGTTTATTCACTTCAATTATTCATGCGACGGACACAGCTTCCTATGCGATTCGCTTAGCAGGAATTCGTGTAAGCAAGCTAGCCGTCGCGCTTTCTTTGGCAGGGATCATCGTACTGGTATCCAGAACTGCTAATTTAGTTCAAGGTTTATTTATAGGCGACATGGTGGACGATGCCAAAAGCGGCAGATTAGCGGACATAGTTTCTCCTTTCCGTGTGATTATCTTCTCTTCATCGATCGGAACCCTCATCGCTTTAATTCTTTTTCCTACCTTAGTATTTATCTCAGCTAGAGTGATTTCACATTTAGAGGTAGCAGGCTCCTTACCCGAAATGCTCAAACATTCCGTTACGATCAAGAAACTGAAACATGCAGGGCAACATATTCGCAAACCTCGCTTAGCTATGCTATCTCGATTAAGAATCGGAGGCTTGCCCAAACGTCTTCTTTTGCTTAATTGTTTAGTAACTGCGGTCTATACCGTTGGCGTACTTGCGGCATTATACGCAGCAGTATTAACGCCAGATAATTCTGCCAAAGCTTTGATGTCTTCAGGACTAATCAATGGTATTGCGACGATTATTTTTGCTATGTTCGTAGATCCACAAGTAGCCGTTGCCACGGATCGAGCCTTGACCGGCAAAGCCGAAATCGAGACGCTTAATAAAATGTTTGGATTACTCATGATCTCCCGTTTCGCAGGTACCCTACTAGCCCAACTCCTGCTTGTTCCTGCCGCTTACTGGATCAAATGGGTAGTCGAACTGGTGAATGGAGGTTAACAGGAGATGTCGAGTTGGCTTGAACTTCCCCCCATAATTTCTCATGATTCCTTAATCTATTTGCTTGAGAAGTACAAGTCATTTGGACCTATCCCTGGCATATTGATAACGTTTATCGAATCCTTCATTCCACCGCTTCCTCTCTTTCTGCTAGTAGCGGCCAATTCAGCAGCCTATGGACTATGGACTGGATTTATATGCTCATGGATTGGCGTTGTGAGCGGCTCTATATGCATCTATCTATTTTTTCGACATTTGGCGGACCATCCAATCATCACAAAATGGAAAACAAACCCATTCATTATCAACAGTCTTGAATGGGTTCAGAAGCATTCTTTTGGCTCTATATTTATTATTAGCTGCTTACCTATGGGCCCAGCCTTTATCGTTCACATCGCTGCTGGAATCAGCAGAATGCCAATTCTCCCTTTTGTGCTTGCCATTACAAGCGGCAAAGCGATCATGATTCTGATCGTTTCCTTTATCGGACGAGATTTTATCGCTTTTATCCATAACCCAATTAAGCTTCTAATACTTGCTTCCTTCGCTGCTTCCCTTTGGTTTGCGAGCAAGCTTATTGAAGCACGACTGACGAGATAATTTGGGTTGCATCCTACTCTCCTACTAATTAAGCTTGAAGGTTTTCTCGTATTTGACCTCATCGCCTGTGGAACGCTTCACATGCACTTCAAGCTTCCAATTGCCACTGTAAGGCAGCTTCTGATCCTCCGCTTGATAATCATATTCTTTAAAGCCTTCAAAATCAGCTTCCTTCTTATTATCCTTATATGGCGATAGAGCAATCTCAATTGGCGCCTCATTCTGACGATCCAAGCTATACAACTGCATAACGACTTTTGCAGGCGCTTCTTCTTTCTCTGATGCCCATATTTTGGCGCGGAATGTATTAGGTCCAACAAATAGTGGATTAACCCGAACAGACATATGCACAGTTTCACCCATTTCATGCCAAAACAGCGGCTTATTCGTAGGCGTAGGTGACATGTAAGTGATACATCCTACAATTAATGTGATGACAACGCCTAAAGTCACATTCAGTTTAAGCAGCCCAGCAACTGATTGATTTTGTCTGCGGCGCTCTTTTGCCCAAACCATAATCAACAGAACAAGCATAATAAGCGTCAATCCAGCTTTTACGAGCAGCAGGATCCCCCACTGTGTACGAAGCAAATAATCCATACTTGGCAGCAAGATTAGTGTGGAGATAATCCCCGTGATTGTCATCACTAGAATAGAGGTGATCGCAATCCTTACATAGTTATGTATCCATGTTGCGAATCGGTCAGCCTGCCGACGTCTTATATATAACCCGAACAGTAGTCCACCTAGTAATAAAGCTGCGCATGCTAGGTGAATAAATCCGAGAAGCATCGTTATCCACGCTGGATTGTCAGTCGCCGAATGTCCGTACATGCTTGAGACTAATAAGAAGGCAATTGCCCAAATAACGTTCAACCAAGGAATCCGTGCAAGTGCAACAATCCCTATAATAGACAACACTAGGAGTACCAACCAACCAATACCAACATTCGTTGTTAAGAAAATATTCGCCAGCTCATCCATTCCTCCGCCATCTAGCAGCTCTTCAAGATGTGTTAGAATCATAAGGACAAGCGCGAATAGCTGAAAGAGCTGCAAATTGCTCGTCACGCGTGCAATAGATGCTCTAGCTGTATCTCCTGTTTTAAAGAATGCTGTCCATAACAGCCCTCCGGCAAGTATGAGAACGATCAAATACCATAACCCTCTTGACGCAAATTGAAACAGCAACGATGTGCTCATATCTGCTGAAAATTGATGCAAACTCATGTCTTACAGACACCTCCATATTCAAACCCCACTTCCTTTATTCTAGCAAAAAATGTTTCCCACAAGAGAAGAAGTGTTGACGAATTGGCAAAATGTTATGACAAGCCTTGCCAAGCACAAGTTCTTATGGTACAAAAACTGCAGAGGGCCATACTGAAAGGAGTCTTGTGTTCATGTCCATGCGCAAGTATAAATTGATCACGATTTTGCTTCCTCCGCTTTTAATCGGGGGATTTGAATATTTTCGCCATGAATTCCTACTTGATTATTTATCCATGGAGGCAGGGAATTTCTATATTACACTGCTTACACTCATCCTTTCCTATTTGGTAGGTACCTGGATGTTCAAGAACGTTGAACAATCTAATCAGGAGCTCGTGCAGGAACAGGCAATGCGTGCCGTATATGAAGAAAGAGAGCGCCTCGCAAGAGAGCTGCATGATGATCTGGCTCAAACGTTATTTTTTCTCAATGTCAAATTAAAACAAGGACAAATCGATGAAGCACGAGAGGCTGTCTCTGAAATAGATAACAATCTCAGACAAGCGATCTTCAATTTGCGAACATCACCCGAGAATGCCGTCTCCTTCTCCAACCGAATCCTGCAATGGCTGCAGGACTGGCGTCTACTGACTGGTGTCGCCATTACAAGCACCATACAGATCAATGAACGAGAATTCCATACTTCGGAGGAAACACAGCTCTTCGGCATCATACAAGAAGCCTTTACGAATATTCGCAAGCACTCGAAAGCAACTAAGGCAACTATCACGTTTCAAGCTATCGCAGAGGGATGGAGCTTAACCATTATCGATAATGGGATCGGTATCCAGCCCAAGCATGACACTACCAAACAATACGGCATCGCCATGATGCGCAATCGCGCACAAGAATTAGGTGCAAAGTGGGAGCTCACCACAGCGGTCGAAGGTGGAACGAAGCTCCATATGTACACTGACATAAGGAGGTAATGAACAATGAATCAGCAACCTTATCGCGTTCTGATTGTTGACGATCATCACTTGGCCCGCAAGGCTGTGCGTTCTTTACTCGCAGCTGATGATACTTTTCAAGTCATAGGCGAGGCCCATAATGGTCTAGAAGCGATTCGATTAAGCGATCAATTGCTGCCTGATCTTGTTTTAATGGATATTAATATGTCGCCCATGAACGGACTTGAAGCCGCCAAACAACTTAAACAACAGCATCCGCATATTCGGATTATTATGCTAACCGTATCTGATGATGTAGCCGACTTATTCACTGCGCTTCAGGTTGGTGCCCAAGGCTATCTCCTCAAAAACATGGACCCCGACGAATGGTTATCTTATCTCCATGCGCTAATTGATGACAATTCTGAGGTAGCCAGACAAATGGCAGATTCTATGTTTCAGCGATTCCGCTCCGTTCGCCGTGAGCAGAACGCTACAACTTCTACTGCATTTGGTGCGCCAGCTGCTGTTCTTACAACAAGAGAACGTGAAATCGTTCGGTTAGTAGCGATTGGCGATAATAATCGTCAGATAGCTGAAAAGCTGCTTATTTCCGAGAATACGGTAAAGAATCATATGAAGAATATTTTGGAGAAGCTTCAACTAGAAAATCGTGTACAGCTTACCGCCTATGCCTACACGCATGAATTAACACAAGCATGATAGTTGTACATACAAAAAAGCAGCAGATAAGTAGACCCTTAGTCTATCTTAACTACTGCTTCTTATCTTATTACTCTACTTTATCCGATCATAGACATTGAAGAAATACGTATAGGGATTCTCCTCATTCTGAATTCCTTGCTCACTTGAAGTCAATTGCCATTCGTCCTTACTAAAGACTGGGAACCAGGTATCGCCGGCAAATTCATGTTCGATCTCTGTAATATACATCCGATCTACATGTGGCATGAACAGTCGGAATAGCTCCGATCCACCCGTTACGAATACTTCTCCCTGCTTGGAGAATTTCAGCAATTCCTCTACCGAATATACGATTTCGCAGCCTGCAGCTTGATAATCACGATTCTGCGTCATAATGATATTCAATCGCCCTGGCAGCGGCTTCCCAATCGATTCATAGGTTTTGCGACCCATAACAATCGGATGTCCCATCGTTGTTTGTTTGAAGAACTTAAGGTCTGCAGGCAATCGCCATGGCAGACGATTATCCTTACCGATGACGCGATTGCGGTCCATTGCTACAATATATGAAATGCTCATCTTGTATCTAACCTCCCTTTTAAACTGCAATAGGCGCTTTAATCGTCGGATGTGGATTATAATTTTCAATCGCCAGATGCTTCATTTCGCATTCGAACACATTCTGCACTTCATCACTAATGATGAGCTGAGGGAATTCTCTTGGCTCACGGCTCAGTTGCGTGCGAACCTGATCAATGTGATTGGAATAAATATGCGCATCACCTAACGTATGAATGAATTCGCCCACTTCCAGGTTACATTCTTTCGCAATCAGATGCGTTAAGAGGGCATAACTCGCAATGTTGAAAGGTACGCCTAGGAAGACATCCCCGCTTCGTTGATATAACTGACAGGACAGCTTCCCGTCAGAAACGTTGAATTGAAACAGCGTGTGACATGGCGGCAGCGCCATCGTTGGCACATCTTCTGGATTCCACGCAGATACGATTAATCGTCTGGACGAAGGATTCGTCTTGATCATCTCAATGATCTGCTGCAACTGATCGATGAACTCACCTGTCGTCGTTTTCCACGCTCTCCATTGTTTGCCATACACATCCCCTAGTTCACCATAAGTCTGTGCGAATTCTTCATTTTCCAATATTAGCTTCTTAAACTTATCGAGTTGCTGCTCATACTGAACGCTGAACGCCTCATCTTCCAATGATCGAAGACCAAAGTTTGTCATGTCTGGACCTTCATATTCCTTGCTCTCGATCCATCTTTTGAACGCCCATTCATTCCAAATATTATTGTTGTTCTCAAGCAAATATTTAATATTCGTATCTCCCTTAATGAACCAGAGAAGCTCGCTCGCAATCAGTTTAAAAGGAACCCGCTTCGTTGTCAGCAGAGGAAAACCTTTGCTCAAATCAAATCTCATTTGATGACCAAATATACTAATCGTACCTGTTCCAGTGCGATCTTCCTTCACTGTGCCAGTTTCAATTATCATTCGACATAAATCTAAATAAGCCTGCTCATTACTCACCATTCCAGCATACACTCCATCAATTATTTATTGTTTAATGTTAAAAATAATACGTCCATACGTAAACGCCAGCATCAATAGGACTGCCCCAGCTGTAACCGCAATGCCGAACGATTGCACCCACATAGGCGCATCGCTGACAAGCCCATAGAGCCAGCCGCCAACAAGTGGTCCTAAGAATGCCGCAAAACCAGTCAAAGCAGAATATACTGCAATGAACATGGGACGTTCACTCTTAGGTGTATCCCCAATAATAAAATTAAATACAAGCTGGTTGAATCCACCTAATCCAATTCCTAAGAAGAAATGTACCATAATAAGCACCGCATAGACAGGCAATACAAGCAGACCAACCCAACTCAGACATGCTATTGCTATAAAAGGTAAAGTCCAATATAGAACTTTACGCGTTGAATATTTGGCATTCAGGTTCCCCCAAAAATAATAGGCGACCATCGTCACGATCATTTGGATCACCGTAATGAGGGAAACAACGTCGATGCTGACATGCAGTACATTCAGCATGACATAAGAGAATAACGGTACTGTAGTCCCCTGAATAAAACCAAGAAGCCAAGAATAGAATAGCCTTTATAAAAAGGCGATCATGGAACGGTTTCTTGATCATTGGCACAAAATTGGATTCAGTCGACTTGACCAGAGGGATATTCGGATAGTATAAGAAAGCGATCATATTGAGCACAGCGAATATCCCACATATCACAAATAAAATGCTATACCCTTGCCCTCCTGGATACCATTTTAATATTTGCCCCCCTAAGAATACAACGACAATAGCCCAAGCACCAATGATGGTATTCCGAATACCGAAGAAACGACCTCGAATCGATGCAGGAACCATATCGCCTGCTAGCGTCGTCCAAATAACCGCAGCGTAAGCATTTGAAGCAAAGGCAGTTGTGTATAGAATAATGTAAGCAGATACCCACCATATTTGCGGCAGGACAAACGGAATGATTCCGCACAGAACCCACAAATATCGCTGCACGGAGGCAAAAATTACGAGCCACGGCTTACGGCTCTTCATGCTTTTCTGCATCCAGTAAGCGGCAAATACCTGTAGGATGTTAACAAAAGTAGTAATAGCGAGCACTAATCCGATCTGACCGGAGGTTGCGCCCAAATGAAGCAAATAGCCTGTTTGAAATGGACCTGCAAGCAGCTGTAGAACGACAGTCGCTGCCATACCTTCCAATACAAGAACACGCAGGCCTCGCCTGGTGTTATAGTTTTTGGGGGTTAACATAGGTACTTGCTTGTTAACATACATGGTGTCTTTCTCCTCTACCCAATACCCTACTATTTAATCTAAATCTACAAACAGAAGCCATCTTGTGGTAAAATTATGAACAGTCTAGATTTCCGTTCATCTTCGGAATCTATTCTATCATGTCAGGAGGGTTCATGCATTGTGAAAAATAAATTTTGGGCACTAACTTTATCCATTATCTCTTTCTTAGTTATCTGTTCACTTGCCTTTATTTATGAGTCCATCGTTTTCATCTACGTTGCTAGCGCATGTCCGATTCTTATAGTCGCTCTGCTTCCTAATACGCGCGCTTCACAATGGATTCAATCGGGAAAGGATTCAGAGAAAGTAGATTTATATATAGTAGAAAGTAAGCAATCGGCAGAATCAGATTTGCTGATTATTACGTTCAAGAATGGTTATATCGATTGGGACAAGAATATTCTCTATTTCACGCTCGGCAAAGTATCCAAAGTATCCAAAGATCATCTGGATCACAATGCTGCCACACTTACAGTCCTAAGGCATGATTTCACGCTTCACCCGAAGAGACGAGGCTGGATCGGCATCACATTATCCAACTTAGCACAGCGAGTCGACTATTTATCCTATACGACAGATGAAGTAAATCGTTTAGCGATTCGCGTATCCGACATTACAACGATCACAAACAAACGCAGAGTCAGCAAAAAAGCTGCTGCTCCTGCTCCAAATATGCAAGCCTAAAATAGCGAATCCCGTTAATCGAGCAATGGCTCATTAACGGGATTCTTTTCGTACCGTTTCTTCTGGTTATCCAACTGAAGGCTCATCACTTGGCTCTGACGATTGACTTGGCTTAGGCGTTGGTTTAGCAGTCGGTTTAGGCGTTTTTTCTGGTTTCGGTGTTTGGCTAGGATGATTGGAAGTCTCGGGTTTATTCGTACTCCCTGACTTCGGAGTCGGCTTGGCAGTTCCTGTTGGTGTCTGCGTTGGCTTGATGCTTGGCTTAGGCGTACCCGTTGATGCTCCTCCAGATGGTTTAGGTGTTGCTTCTGGCTTGGTGCTGGATTTGGTTTGGGAAGTAGGCGTCGCTTCCCTATTAGCCAGATCCTCATCTAATTTGCCTGCCTTCTCATCCTGCAGCAATTCACTTAAGGCTGCTTTACTAAGCGCTTGATCCGATGTGAGCATCGTAATGAAGCCTTTGATTTTGGCATCAAACTCTCGAAGCGTACTTGCCTTAATTTCCTCGAAGGTCAGGTCTTCACCTTCTGATTTGGATTTTAAATAAACGGCATATTGGCCCATTGATAAACCTTGAACACTACCCATTCTTCGAAGCTCATCAGGCACTGCAATCGACAATACAATAAAATTATTGAATTGATTCGGATGCGTCTGTTGCAAATGCTTCGTCACTTGTTCCTTCATTTTCGTCTGAATGACAACATCACTAATACTCGCATTCTCAATTTTGGTGGATGAAGCAATGATGATTTCACCTTCATGTCCTGAGAATGCTCCCTTTTCGGCTTTATCCAGTATAGCTGCTGTAACGTTCTCAAGCGTTTGATCTTTATATTTGATGTCTTCGATCCATTTGTCATCACCATTATTAATCATTCGAAGCTCATGTACAATCTCATTCTCATCAATACCCATTTCAATACTTGGTTTGACATCTAATGATACATAAGCAATCACTTCATCAGTAGAGGTTACACCCGCTAATTTCAATATGAAAAAGAAGCAAGCAGTAAGTGCAGCAGTTAAACCAACAATAGCGATAATAAGACCTTTGATCGATGATTTCGGCTGCAATACATACACAATTTCTTCGCCGATCTCGCAAATCCGTTTGCCACGAGGAATCCTATCAATTTGACCTGTTGATCGCAGAACAATAATCTGCTTGTCCTGAATTTCTAGAACGATACCCCGATTATTCATAGCTTTCCCCTTCTCTCTCTAGTAGAAACCAGCTCCAAATATGTGCGCAAGTTAGGGAATGGTCCATGTCCGAGAATAGCGATAATCGTGACATAATTCTTATGTTGTCCTAGTATTTTGCGTGAAATACCAGATCTTACTGCTAATTCCTTGATTGGAAGCTTGCGAGTTTTGAGCAATTGTCTCATCAATTCTGCGTTAGCACCTAATTCTTTGGCTGCCGTAAGCAGTTCAAAGCATAACTCCTCATCCTCAGGGGATTCAGCAACTAAATCTTCAAATTCAATTCCAAAATCATGTAGAACCTCACGAAGATCAGCGATCTCACTTTGACGCTCTTCAATTCCACTTTGTTTATCATAACTCTTCCCCTGCGAGAAAGACTCTACAAAAAAATCAGCACCCGTGCTCTTATATTCCGTCATGCGCTTCTGCATAACCGACTTGGCAAAATCGAGAAAAGACCAATTCATTTGGGAATTGTACAAATTAATCGCTTCATCAAAAGCGGAAAGAGCAATCGTAAATTCGTCATCGATCGCTGGATTAATATGACGTTTATAGAACTGTCCAGCGAATGCAGCCACAAACTGCTGATTCTCGGCAATAAATATATTTCGTAGCTTGTGATTACCTGCCTGAATCTGTGCAACAACTTGCTCTGGCAAATTGGTTCGAGAATCATTCGGGAGGCCTGATTTGTTATTCCCTACAATACGTTTCATTCCAATAAGTAACAATCATGTCACCTCATCTATTATGTATAATCCTATGTGCCAAACAATGTTTTTCCGAATAATTATAACATAGACTCCATATGACTATCGCTTTTTCCTTAAATTAATGTTAATATCATGCATGTGGCAAGGGGAATCCGCTTAGCCTTCTTTATAAAGCAAGCGTATTTTCCGAAAAAATTGAAATTTAAATCTATTTGGTCAAAGGAGTGATGTTATATGTACAATACTAAATTCATGAAATCCTATCAAACACTTAACACATCAATTAATAATGGAGGAATTCTATTTGAATTTAACATCACTAGGTTGGAACGAGACTTATCAAGAGCAAGCAGCACCATACTATAAAGACGGTTTAATCCCAGCACGGGTTGCATCCGAACAGAAACAATTATATCGCGTATTAACCGAACAAGGCGAGCTGCATGCAGAAATCACAGGCAAAATGCGGTTTCAAGCAGATGGTCGCAACGATTATCCTGCAGTTGGGGATTGGGTTATGATTAGCCCAAGAATCGATGAAGGAAAGGCTATTATTCACACTATCCTTCCACGCAAAACGAAGTTCTCGCGTAAAATCGCAGGTCAATTAGTCGATGAGCAAATTGTAGCTGCTAATATTGATACCGTGTTTATTGTGAATGCACTTAACAATGACTTTAATATTGGGCGTATAGAGCGATATCTTATTCTTACCTGGGAAAGCGGGGCCAATCCCGTTATTCTACTTAGCAAAGCAGATCTCTGTACGGATATCGAGCATAAAATAGCCCAAATTGAAAATATTGCAATTGGTGTCCCGATCCTTGTTATCTCAAGCCTTCAGAATGAAGGACTTGACCAATTACAGCCCTTTCTCGAAGAAGGGCATACCTCCGCTCTACTTGGCTCATCAGGTGTTGGCAAATCTTCTATCGTAAATCGATTAATTGGTGAAACGGTTATGGAGGTTCGAGCTGCACGTGAAGGAGATGACCGTGGTCGTCATACAACTACACATCGTGAGCTTATCGCCTTAAAGCAAGGTGGTCTCATCATTGATACACCAGGGATGAGAGAACTTGGTCTCTGGGACAGTGAAGCGGGTATACAAACAGCTTTCGACGACGTCGAGGAATTTACGAAGCAGTGCCGATTTGATGATTGCACACATAAGAATGAGCCTGGATGTGCCGTTAAGGCTGCAATTCATTCAGGGGAATTGGACGCCAGACGCTATGATAGCTATGTAAAGCTCCAGCGCGAGCTCAAATATATATTACGCAAAGAAAATCATCATGCACGAATAGCAGAAAAGAAAAAATCAAAGAAAGTCACGAAGAGTGTTCGTGAAAAATACACGATAGAATAAGTAACAAAAGAGGCAGTCTCCTTCGTCTTAACGACGTTGGAGCTGCCTCTTCATTCTAATATTCCCATTATTAACGTGAGCCCCTCGTTGATTTCCGCTTGGTAAGCTTACTACGTCTAGAACTTAGCATAGTTAACCGTTTCTTCAATTGCTCGATCCATTCCTCATCATGCAATCCCTTGGCAATGGCTAACAAATCCAGTGCCATATCAATCTGATACTTCACAACTTGAAGTGGATCTTCCTCATCATGGTTTACACAATTCTCAAACAGCTCTAGCTCTGTGTTTTCCTCAATATATTGGATAAAATCAATCTCTGTCGCACCATCATCATGTGCAAACTCCGCCAACAACTCATATTCCTGTTCAACCAAATAATGCACTTCAACTCGATGACAAACGGGGCAGAACACGATCGGTACATTATTAATCTGTGTTCGAAAATGCTTAAGTGTTCCCTTTGTTCCAATCATGCTGGCTCCGCAACAAAAGCTCATGCTATCCACCCTCCCAAAATAGGATCTCAAAGAGTTCATGCAGCAATTATACAACCTTGAGACAATGTATTCGAGATTCAAATACAAATTACCTTTTTATCAAGTGAATAAAATAAAATAATTAACCGAAAAAAAGCTCCTTGCCGTAATAATACGGACAAGGAGCTTGTCTTATATAGGATCAACTTATTTCGCTACTAAAGTTTTGTCGCCTTTTTTCCAGTTCATTGGGCATAGACCACCGGATTGAAGAGCTTCTAGTACGCGGATTGTTTCGTCAACGGAACGACCAACATCGTTGTGGTTAACGACTTGATATTTAAGTTCGCCTTCTGGGTTAATGATGAATAGTCCACGAAGCGCTACACCTTCTTCTTCAATTAGAACGCCATAGTCGCTAGCAACCTTCTTCGTAAGGTCAGAAGCAAGTGGGAAGTTCAATTGTCCAAGACCGTTTTGGTCAATTGGTGTGTTGATCCATGCACGGTGGGAGTGAATGCTATCAGTAGAAACCCCAAGAATTTCACAGTTCATTTCTTTAAATGTATCAGCTGCATAGCTCAAAGCTGTAATCTCAGTTGGGCATACAAATGTGAAGTCTAGTGGATAGAAGAAAAATACTAGCCATTTGCCTTTGTAGTCTGATAAAGATACTTTACCAAAGTCCTTACCACTTCCTGCTGCCGTCTCCATTGTGAAGTCTGGAGCTTGTTTACCTACAAGACGTTGTACCATATTGAATTTCCTCCTCAGGATTAATTATATTCTCTACAAAAAATCCTACCATTCGACTATAGCAATGTCAAGATTATAATAATTATAATCTAATAGTTAATATACTATAAGTTTTCTATCTATTTTTTCATAGCTGCAAGAATAAGTTCACCCATAGCTGTTGTGCTAATTGCTTTACTCTTATCAACTGCGATGTCTGCTGTACGGTGTCCAGCATCAAGCACTTCTTTCACTGCGTTATCGATGCAATCCGCTGCTTCATGGTAGCCGAATGTTAACCGATACATTAGCGCTACTGACATTATCGTTGCGATTGGATTCGCGATACCTTTTCCTGCAATATCAGGCGCTGAACCGTGAACAGGCTCGTACAAACCGAATGCTCCGTCACCTAATGAAGCGGAAGATAGCATACCGATCGAACCTGTCAGCATCGCTGCTTCATCGCTGATAATATCGCCGAACATATTCTCCGTTACGATCACGTCAAATGAGGATGGTCTGCGGAGCAATTGCATTGCACAATTATCGACTAACACATGCTCAAGCTCAACATCTGGATAATCAGCTGCTACACGAACGACAGTCTCACGCCATAAACGGGAAGTTTCAAGAACGTTCGCTTTATCTACTGAAGCTACTTTCTTACTGCGAGTTCTAGCAATTTCGAATGCTTGACGCGCAATTCGCTCGATTTCCATTACATTATATACGCAAGTATCTACTGCTTCTTGACCTTGCTCTGTTTCACGACGGAATTTATCTCCGAAATAAATACCGCCTGTTAATTCACGAACGACAAGAAGATCTGTGCCTTCAAGAACTTCTGGTTTAAGCGTTGAAGCTTCTTTGAGGCAATCAAAGATAAAAGCAGGACGAATATTCGCATACAAGTTCAATGCTTTACGTATGCCAAGAAGTCCAGTTTCAGGACGAGTTGCTTGTGGATTATTGTCCCACTTAGGACCGCCGACAGCTCCAAGCAGTACCGCGTCAGCTTTTTGACACATATCAAGTGTCTCTTGCGGCAACGGCGTTCCCTTCTCATCAATTGCAATTCCGCCAAATAATCCATGTTCAAATTCAAATGATAGTCCGAACATTTCTTCTGAACGCTTCATTACTTTGATGGCTTCCGCAACGACCTCAGGTCCAATTCCATCTCCAGAAATGACTGCAATTTTTTTTGTTTTTGACATGATCCCCACTCCTTAGTAAATTCTCTTAACTCAGTTGTAGCATAGATCACCTGTTAGCACAAAGATATAAAAGCTATTGAATTTATAGGCTATAACTATAACGGTGCAAGGGTAAG
Source organism: Paenibacillus albiflavus (assembly GCF_004344915.1). GTDB lineage: Bacteria > Bacillota > Bacilli > Paenibacillales > NBRC-103111 > Paenibacillus_AM > Paenibacillus_AM albiflavus. The sequence goes on from NZ_SKFG01000025.1 coordinate 36,593, forward strand.
ACATGAACAAACGCTCCACTATCTGCATCCAGCAGGTAATGAAGCGTATATCACTTGTGTTATCGAGGTTTTTTAGGAGGAGGATTGCCAATAACTCCGGGATAAGGATACGTATAATTAAGCGGTTCTTCGAAAGTCGCATAATCAAAATTGACCATTAAGAGCAGATATCTCATCCCTGTATTCGGGTCACTGATAATCAAATGATCTCGACCCGCTGCTTCAATAACACCTTTGAAAATTTTAGCGTTCCATTCTTTATTATTTTCATAGGTATAATAGAAAGTGCCCATCTTACCTAGGTTCTGACGCAGAATATTCTCAATAAATGACTGTTCTAGGGGCAGTTGAGAGATATTTCCCGGAGGCGTCATCATATTTCCGCTTGATGTGAGATTCGGTGGCATCTGCATGCCTGGTTGCATTCCTGACTGCATACCCATTCCTTGGTGCATGCCAGGATTCCAAGATCCCCAATGCATCCCTGGCTGCATTCCTGACGGCATCCCCATGCCTTGCTGCATGCCAGGATTACTCATAGCAGGTCTAACAGGATAATTCATCACTTAAGTATCCTCCTCATAATTCCTAATACGTATTGAACACAGTTGGGCAATCCTCACCAGTAGGACTGAAGAAACAATGGTCATATACCCATATCAACATCATATTGCCCAGTAGCCCAGAGGGTGACAACATTTTGAAGCGTGGCTTGATTCAAAATAAAATGCCGTACCCCCCTCATAGAAGAGGAGAGCACGGCATCTTTGTATATAGCTTATGCATTTGTTTTCTCTAACGCGGAAGTAATTGCACGATTGAGTCGTTCCATACCCAGTCTCATTGTCTCATTGTCTGCAAAAGTATAATTTAATCGCATGGTGTTATTCTTCGGACGATCTGCATAGAACGAAACCCCCGGTACAAAAGCAACACCATTCTCAACAGCAACTTTCATAAGCTCAGTCGTATCGATTGACTCTGGCAACTCAACCCAGAAGAACATGCCTCCCTTAGGCTCGTTCCATGTTACGCCTGGCCAATTGTACTCGGCAAGCAGTTCTGCCATTAAACGCATACGCTCTTCATAATGCTTGCGTATAAGCTGAATATGACCTTGTAGATCAAAGTGCTCAAGCAGCTGATGCAACGTTTGCTGATCCAGCGTCGAGGAATGCAAGTCAGCCGCCTGCTTCGCGCGAGTCATATTCCCGATAATTTGAGGATCACCCATTACCCAACCTGTACGAAGTGCTGGTGCAACAGTCTTGGAGAAGGTGCTTGTATAAACGACACAAGAATTATGCGGATGCTCATCTAGCGAGAAAATAGATGGGTACACTTCCGTGTCTCCAAATTTCAACTCGCCATATGGATCATCTTCAAGAATAAGTATATTCGCTTCACGACAAATAGACAGTAATCCTTTACGACGCTCCAAATTCCACACTTTACCCGTTGGATTAGAGAAGGTTGGGATGACATAAACCATTTTAGGCTTATACTCGGCTACCTTCGCTTTCAGATCATCAAGATCCATACCGTCTTGATCACCATCAACCGAAATGATTCGCGCGCCACGTGATTGGAATACTTGAATAGCTGCTAAGTATGTTGGACGTTCCACAAGAATAACATCATCTTGATCAATATATACCCTTGTTAGCAAATCAATCGCTTGCTGAGAACCCGTTGTAATCAGCATCTCATTAGGCGTTACATGAATTCCCTTCTGCTCCATCCAATTGCAAATGCTTTGTCTTAGCGGAGTATATCCTTCTGTCAATCCATACTGCAGCGCAGATTTACCTGAAGCCATGACTCTTTCAACTGCATCTTTAACTGCATCTAGCGGAAAAAACTCTTCCGCAGGCAAGCCGCCTGCAAATGATATAATCGATTTACCTTGTGTTAATTTAAGAATCTCACGTACTGCAGAGGATTTAAATCCATCTAATGATTTGGAAAATTGATATTCCATAAATAAACACGCCTCCAGAACTAATTTGGAAAAAGCACCCCTCCCCGCTATTTACGAGTGTGAGGTGCTTAATAACTATAACAAAGAAATTGCCAAGAAGAAATAAAGCCTAGCTCAAAACCATATTGTTCCGATTATGATTCACCGATTTACGCTTATCAATTAGTCGATTAATCGCATGAACATACGCCTTCGCGCTTGCTTCCAGAATATCTGTTGATACGCCGCGGCCTTGTACGGAAATCTCACCTTGACGCATAACAAGATGAACCTCGCCAAGCGCATCCTTGCCATGTGAAATCGACTTAATCGTATAATCTTCGAGTTCGATTTCTTCACCCGTCGCTTTATCAATCGCTTTAAAGATCGAATCAACTGAACCGTTGCCGATTGCAGCTTCTTCAATGATTTGCCCATCCTCGGACTGAATGCGAACCGTTGCCGTAGGCACAGACTGTGTTCCGTAAGAAATTTGGAATGCGTCAAGCACATAAACCTCAGGTGTTGTAATCAGCTTCTCTTCCACTATAACACGAAGATCCTCGTCAACAACATCCTTCTTCTTATCCGCAAGATCCTTGAACTTCTTAAAAGCGGCATTCACTTGCTCATCTGATAATGAATACCCTAGATCAATTAGTTTTTCACGGAATGCATGACGTCCCGAATGCTTGCCAAGTACCAGCTTGCTCTCTTTAAGCCCGATTGTCTCAGGGGTCATAATCTCATAAGTCGTCTTTTCTTTCAGCATACCATCTTGATGAATGCCTGATTCATGCGCGAAGGCATTTGCACCAACTATCGCTTTATTGCCAGGAACGACCATTCCAGTTAACTTGCTGACTAAGCGTGAAGTCCGTGCAATCTCATTGAGCACAAGCGAGGTTTTGGCACCAAAGAATTCTGATCTCGTCTCAAGTGCAAGCGCAACCTCTTCAAGCGCAGTGTTCCCCGCGCGCTCTCCAATTCCATTGATTGTCCCTTCCACTTGATCCGCTCCGCCCATAATGGCTGCAAGCGCATTAACCGTAGCCATTCCAAGATCATCATGACAATGAGCGCTAAGCTGAATTTTATACGCATCAGGAACGGTTTCTTTCACTGTTTTAAAAATATTACCATACTCAAATGGCGATAAATAGCCGACTGTATCTGGTAAATTAACGACTGTTGCGCCAGCACGAATCGCCATATCCGTTACTTGGCAGATGAAATCCAGCTCAGTACGACCAGCATCCTCTAATGAGAATTCCAACTTGTCAAAATAGCGCCGTCCATATTTAATCGCTGCTTCTGCTGTTTCAAGTACCTGTTCCTTACTCATACGCAGCTTGTGCTGTCTATGAATAGGAGAAGTGGCTAGAAAAATATGCAAGCATGCATCCTGACTCTGCTTTAATGCTTCGCGAGCTGCATCGATGTCCTTCTCGTTCGAACGGGCAAGAGCAACAATCGTTGCATTTCGCACAGCTTGTGCGACAGCAGCTACGCTCTCCAAGTCACCAGCCGAGGCTGCAGGGAAGCCTGCTTCAATTCGGTCAATACCAAGCTTCTCGAGTTGTAAGCCAATCTCCACCTTCTCATGCACATTAAGGTTAACACCTGGAGATTGCTCTCCATCTCTAAGGGTTGTATCGAATATATAGATTTTCCTCATGCTGACACCTCCTATATCTGTAAAATCAGAGGAAATGAATTCGCCATTTACCGTAGCAAACCCATTTCCTCCTGAGTAATCCTTGTTATCTAAAATAGAATATTAGAATGGCTTATTTCTTAATCCAATGCATCATATCGCGAAGACCTGCGCCAACTGTTTCAAGCGGATGCTCGGACTCTTTGCGACGCTTAGAATGTAGGAAAGCTCCATTTGTTTGTTCAAGGATGAAGTTGCGAGCAAATTTACCTTCTTGAATATCAGTAAGAACTTGCTTCATTTCTTTCTTCGTTTCTTCTGTGATAATACGAGGACCCGTTACATAATCACCATACTCAGCTGTATTGGAGATCGAGCTGCGCATGCTGGATAAGCCGCCTTCATACATCATGTCAACGATTAGCTTAAGCTCATGTAAGCACTCGAAGTATGCGATTTCTGGTTGGTAGCCAGCTTCGATCAAAGTTTCAAAACCAGCTTTAACTAGCTCGCTTGTACCACCGCAAAGAACAGCTTGTTCACCGAACAAATCAGTCTCTGTCTCTTCACGGAATGTAGTTTCGATTACACCCGCACGAGTGGAACCGATACCCTTCGCATAAGCAAGACCAAGTGCATATGCGTTGCCAGTAGCATCTTGTTCAACAGCGATAAGCGCTGGAACACCAAAGCCTTCAACATAAGTACGACGAACCATATGTCCTGGTGATTTAGGAGCGATCATGAATACGTCAAGATCAGCAGATGGAACGATCTGTCCAAAGTTTACATTGAAACCGTGGGAGAACATAATTGCCGCGCCTTTTTTAAGGTTAGGCTCAATCATTTCTTTATAGATTCTAGCTTGCGCTTCATCAGGCATTAGAATTTGTACAACATCAGCGCGACGAGTTGCCTCATCAACTGTAAGCACTTCAAAACCATCATTCTCAGCTGTCGTCCAGGACTTACCAGGGCGAAGACCAATTACTACATTTAACCCGCTATCACGAAGGTTTTGCGCTTGCGCATGTCCTTGTGAACCATAACCGATAATTGCAATTGTTTTGCCTTTCAAAATTGCTAGATCTGCGTCTTTTTCATAGTACATTTTTGCCATTGTATAATTCCTCCTCAAAGTATAAAACAGTATGATTTTATTTAACGACCCTTGAGCGGGCATTTCAACGGATTACCGCATTACATTACTAGATTGTAATCATTCCAAAAGTACAATCATTTGTACTTTTATCAGCTGTATGTTCCGTTCAAAGACCCGTTCAAGAGTCTTCATTATAAATTGATTCTAGCGAACTGAACCACGAATCATCGCTGTAACGCCAGTTCGTGATAACTCTCTGATGCCATATGGAGTAAGAAGCTCCACCATCGCATCAATTTTCTCCGGATCTCCAACAACCTGAACGATCAGGGAAGCTGGACCGATATCGACTACTGAAGCACGGAAAGTCTCGATTACACTCAGAATCTCTGGTCGCATCGTCGGCTCTGCATTGACCTTGATTAAGGCAAGCTCACGAGAAACCATTGGATTGGAGCTTAGATCAACAACTTTAATGACATCAATTAATTTATATAGCTGTTTAGAGATCTGCTCCAGATTCTTGTCATCACCTTGGGTTACAATGACCATCCGTGATAGACCTGTTTCTTCTGATTCACCTACTGTAATGCTTTCAATGTTAAACCCTCTGCGGCCAAATAGCCCTGATACACGCTGCAAAACACCTGGCTGATTATTAACAAGAATGGATATTGTATGTCGACGTATCATCATCATTTCTCATCCCCCAATAACATCTCACTAAGTGTGCAGCCTTGTGTAACCATTGGGTACACATTCTCATTCTTCCGAACAACGAATTCAATAACGACTGGTCCCGGTGTATCAAGTGCTTCCTGCCATTTTTGCTGTGCTTCCTCTTTATTCGTTGCTCTTAGTCCCTTAACACCATATGCTTCTGCTAGCTTGACAAAGTCAGGACTGCCTGCCAAATCAATATGGCTGTAGCGATTATCATAAATGATCTCTTGCCATTGTCTTACCATTCCAAGCACTTGATTGTTAATGATCACAACTTTGACTGGAATATTGTTGATCGCACAGATCGCTAATTCTTGCGCACACATTTGCATGCCGCCATCACCATTGATGGATACAACCAGCTTGTCGGGATTCCCCATCTGAGCACCGATCGCTGAAGGGAAACCAAAGCCCATCGTACCTAGACCACCAGAGGAAACGAACGAACGTGGATTTTGGAATCGATAGTATTGCGCAGTCCACATTTGATGTTGGCCTACATCCGTTGTAATGATCGCTTCGCCTTTAGTGGTATCATTGATCATTTGAATAACGTATTGCGGCTTAAGCTCTTCCTCTGAATCTTCATATGCAAGTGGGAATTCCGCTTTGTTCGTTTGCACTGTTTTAATCCACTTTGCTGAATTAGCTGGCGTCGCTTTGGTGTTCGCATAACTTAGAACAGCCTTTACATCACCAACTACAGGAATATCCGTGTGAACATTCTTACCGATCTCTGCCGGATCTACATCGATATGTGCAATGATTTTCGCTTTAGGCGCAAATCCTTCCAGTTTCATCGTAACGCGATCATCAAATCTGGAACCAATGGAAATCAGCAGGTCAGCATCCTGTATCGCCATATTCGCTGTATATGTGCCGTGCATACCCGGCATTCCGAGCCATAGTTCGTGCCCACTTGGGAAGCCGCTTAGACCAAGGAAGGTTGTCGTTACTGGAATTTGTGTTTTGTTTACAAATTCAATCAATTGCTCGCTTGCATCAGCATATACAACCCCGCCACCAGCAATGATGACTGGACGTTCAGCTTTCTCGATCGCTTTGATTAAGCGATCCACCTGCAGCTTATTCGGATTAACCGTAGGGTTGTATCCGCGAAGATTCACTTCATTAACAGGTTCAAACATCGCCTTCTGTGCCGATACATCCTTCGGAATATCAATGAGTACTGGACCTTTCCGTCCGGTATTCGCAATATGGAAGGCTTCGTGGATAACTCTTGGCAGCTCATTCACATCGCGAACAAGATAGCTGTGCTTTGTAATCGGCATTGTAATACCTGTGATGTCCGCTTCTTGGAAAGCATCCGTTCCGATCAATGTTGTCGCAACGTTCCCAGTTATGATAACGAGTGGTACGGAATCCATGTAAGCTGTCGCAATACCAGTGACTAGGTTAGTTGCCCCCGGACCTGATGTTGCGATGCAAACGCCGACCTTTCCTGTTGATCTGGCATAACCATCAGCTGCATGAATTGCGCCTTGTTCATGTCGTGTCAACAAATGCTTAAAGTCTGAGAAGCCATAAAGCGCGTCGTAAATGTAAAGAACTGCTCCGCCTGGATAACCAAAGACGCAATCAACACCCTCCAAAACTAAAGAACGTAATAAAATTTCTGAACCTGTAATTAATTCTGGCTGTTTCCATTTTTCCAATAATATCTCTGTTGATTTGTGTGGTGCTGTGTCAACGTTCATGTGAATCCTCCTCTCAAATAATAAATCGAGTTAAGTTCTAGAATACTAAAAAACCCTTTCATCCCGTAGACACACGATATGTGTGTAACGGGACGAAAGGGATAAGCTTCCGTGGTACCACCCAGCTTTATTAAGTGTCTCACAACACCTAAACTCAGCAGGTTTGAGTTGATTCAAACCTAAGCACTTTAACGTGTGCTAATCCGATTCTCCCTAATAGGTTGATCTGAGATAAGATCTTCTTTTCAGGAAAATGGCTCCGAGGTGAGCTCGTTGTAAGGGTTTAAGGCAATGGTTTCAGCTAATCCATCACTCTCTGAGCATAAGAGCCCTTATCACTTCGTCCTCTTCATAGCCGATTACGATTGTTCACTTGGCTGTGATTTAAAGAATATTATATTCGCGGCACTCAGTATAGTCAATACTATTATTTAAAGTTTCAAAATATAAATGAATTGAACCAACGATTATGCACCATAGTGATTGTTGTAATTAGGATAGTGATTATCCTTCTTGGCAGCTGTAATCATTAAGACAATTGCCGATGCAATATGCATGAACATCCCTACAACAGGTATCCATCCGATAACAGAAGTAATAATCCCCAAGATGCTGCCTGCTTTCGCGTTATTCTCCTTCGCGCTTAATACAAGCGTAATAATATGCAAGATAAACATAATGAATAACGGTGTCCAGCTAAGCGAAATAATAAACGCTCCCCCAATTAGCGGAATTCCTAAAAACGCCTCCATCGCTCCTGTTACCCATTTCATTACACGTGCAGATCCCATTCTCATTCCTCCAAATTGTTACATTTTTCTTACAAATAAACTATCATATAAATCCAAATCCGTAAATCATTTAATCAAAATAATTTCATCAAATCTTCATGATTCCCTTAAATTTATATGATAATATGGAATTATAGATTTAGATTAAGTCTAAATTTAATATTAATCTAACTAATTTATTTTTCAAGAATAAATGGTTAGAACTTACGGCACCGACAGAACATAAGAGGAAGATAATCTGCAGTGCTCAAAAATGGGATAAGCCCTACCCATACCCAAAATAACATGAAAAGAGGATGATGGATATGACAATCACTACAACAAGCAAAACTTTGGAACAGGTATTGAATACGCAAATCGCTAACTGGCAATTACTTTACACCAAATTGCACAATTTCCATTGGTATGTCAAAGGAAATCATTTTTTCACCCTTCATGCTAAATTTGAAGAATTATATCAAGAGGCCGGCGAACATGTGGATGAGCTTGCAGAGAGACTGCTAGCGATCAAAGGCAAGCCCGCTGCAACAATGGCTGAATATCTAAAGCTTGCTTCCATCAAAGAAGCAGCCTACAACGAGAATGCCAATCAAATGGTCACTGCAATCGTAAATGATTTCAAAACGATCATGCAAGAGCTAAAAGAAGGCATGGAGATTGCTGGAGCTGCTGAAGATGAAGCGACATCTGATATGCTTCTCGGCATTCTAAGTGGACTAGACAAGCATGTATGGATGCTCGAAGCCTTCTTGGGATAGTCATCAGATAGCAAGAAGAAACGCACCGCCTCTAAGGACGGTGCGTTTTTTGACACGAATGATATAAATTCTAGAATACCAAAAAAGCTTTCCTTCAGGTAGAAATCATCTACTTAAAGGAAAGCTTTTTAACTCTCGCGACCAATATGATCGCGAGAGATTATATTCGCTAATTTATGCGTTCACTTTTGCTCTAGCTGCAGTTGCAAGATCTGCAAATGCTTTTGCATCGTTAACTGCGATATCAGCTAACATTTTGCGGTTAACTTCGATACCAGCAAGTTTAAGACCATGCATCATTGTGGAGTAAGTCATACCATTAATGCGAGCTGCCGCGTTGATACGAGTGATCCACAGTCTGCGGAAGTCACGTTTCTTTTGACGACGGTCACGGTATGCATACATAAAGGATTTCATTACTTGCTCATTAGCTGTTTTAAACAGGCGGTGTTTAGAGCCGAAATAACCCTTTGCTAATTTTAGAACTTTTTTATGACGACGACGGTTAGTAAATCCGCCCTTGACTCTTGCCATAGTAAATACCTCCTAGATATGATTGAATATACGTCCTTAAACAAGGAACTTATTATAGGTTAGAAAGGGATTGCTTTAAGCGTTTAACGTCACCAGCAGCCATTACTGGGTGTCCAGCTAGGTTACGCTTTTGGCGTCCTGATTTGTGTGAAAGCAAGTGGTTTCTGTAAGCTTTAAATCTTTTAACTTTACCAGTGCCCGTAATTTTGACACGGTCTTTTAGCGAGCTATGTGTTTTCATCTTTGGCATAGTGGAAATCCTCCTAAAAAATAATTTATGACGTTTTTGGTGTCAAAATCATGATCATCGAACGGCCTTCTAACTTCGGTGTACGTTCCATGGTGGAGACTTCAGCAGTTTCTGCTGCTAAACGCTCAAGTACCTTCCTGCCGATTTCGGCATGGGCAATTTCACGTCCGCGGAAACGAACTGATGCTTTGACTTTGTCCCCATCTTTCAAAAATTTAATCGCATTGCGCAGCTTCGTTTGGAAATCATGCTCATCAATTGTCGCACTGAGGCGGATTTCTTTAATATCCACGACCTTTTGGTTCTTGCGAGCTTCTTTATCTTTTTTCTGCTGCTCATAACGAAATTTTCCATAATCCATAATGCGACAAACTGGCGGTTTAGCCGTTGGTGCCACATTAACCAAATCAAGGTTAGCTTCGAGCGCCATTTGCATAGCTTCACGAGTCAGTTTGATGCCGAGCTGTTCACCGTCAGCACCAATCAAGCGTACTTCCTTGACACGAATTTCATCGTTAATCATATGTTCTTTACTAATAGCTTGTCACCTCCGAAGATGATCCGTTAATCGGCCTTCCAATAAAAAAGGGATGTGTGCATTAATGCCCACATCCCATCGATCACATTCTAACATGACATTACATGTAAAAGAAAGATCTTCATTAAACCAGCCAACGGATGTCGGACAGGTGAGAAGCGGGCGCCTCTGCTTGCGAAGTTTAATATTTATTACCTGAATAATATATCACATGGTATTCGTTAAAGTCAAGCATCAACTTAATTTATATTTATCTCTAATATTACGCAACCCGAACACCGACAACTTCGTAAGAAATAAGGAATTATTCAAACGAAAGGAGTCACAGGTGCATGAACATTTTTGATAATGAGCCCAAACAGCAGCCACAAAGACCTCAGATGCCTCAAATGCCCAAATTGCCAAAGGGGATGGGTAAAGCCGTAATCATCGGTGCTGTTCTTCTCGCTGTTATTGGACTCGGCTCTACAACGTTCTACACTGTGCAAGAGCAGGAACGCGCAGCCATTATGACTTTTGGAAAGTTTACAGGTGAAGAAAAGGCGGGGCTACATTTTAAACTGCCATATCCAATTCAGGATGTCATTAAAGTACCAGCAGAAATCACACAGCGCATACATATTGGCTATATCGAGAAGAACGGCAAGGATATCTCCGAAGAGGGCGAGTCGCTTATGATTACAGGAGATGAGAATATCGTATCCGCCGATGCAGTAGTCGAATGGAAGATCGGTAATATCGAAAAATATTTATACAATATTGAGGAGCCCGAGCTATTCTTGCGCAATGCCTCAATCGCTGCTATTCGAACGGTCATTGGTTCAACAAAATTGGATTCCGCAATTACGGATGGTAAAACTGAGGTCCAGATTAAAGTAAAAGAAAAGCTTGATGAATTAAATAATCTGTACGACACAGGAATTCTCATCCAGGATATTAAATTCCAAGATATCGAGCCTCCTGAAGGTGAAGTATCCAACGCTTTTAAAGAAGTAACCAACGCTCGAGAAGAAAAGAATACCAAAATTAATAACGCCAAGAAATATGAGAATGACATCATTCCTAAAGCTCGAGGTGAAGCACAAGCTATTCTTGAGAACGCAGAAGCCGTTAAAAAATCGAGAATATTGAACGCTCAAGGTGATGTGGCGAAGTTCAATGCGGTTCAGCAGGAATATGCCAAGAGCCCAAGCATCACAGAGAATCGACTCATTCTAGAAACACTTGAGAAAATATTACCGAATGCCAAAATCATTATCAGTGACAATAACGACAGCACGGTGAAGTACTTCCCAGTTAATGATTTGCTAAAAGGCTCTGCGAAGGGAGCGACGACTACCCCATGAGTAAGTGGATAACGAGCATTATAGGAGCTATTGTTGTTATTATTCTAGCCGTAGGCTCACTCTTTATTGTTAATCAAGGCGAGTACAAAGTTGTCATGAAATTCGGAGAATTCGTTCGCGTATATGACAAACCAGGCTTGCATTTTAAGATTCCATTCATCGAAACAACGGCATCTATGCCTAAATATCAGAAAGTATATAACAGTAATCCAACACAGATCTTAACTAAAGATAAGAAACCAATTCTAGTTGATAACTATACCGTTTGGCGTATTAATGACCCGGGAAAATTCCTAAGAACGCTCAAAACAGTTTCTTATGGTGAATCACGAATTGATGCAGCTGTGTACAACGTTGTTCGTAGAAAGCTTTCCGAAATTGAATATGGCAATATCATCAGTGAAAATACAAGTCGAGGCAATTTAAATGATGAAATTACAAAAGAAGTTGCCCTGCAATTAGAAAAAAGCAATTTCGGCATTGAGGTTGTAGATGTGCGTATTAAACGTACGGACTTGCCTGATGAGAATAAGCAAAGTGTATACAACCGTATGATTACAGACAGACAGTCCATTGCAGCAAGCTACTTATCCGAAGGTGACGAGGAATCTCGCAAGATTACATCCAAAGCAGATCGCGAAGCGACTGAGCTGAAAGCACAAGCTGAAGCGGATGCCAAGAAGATCATTGCAGAAGGCGAGCAGGAAGCAGCTAAAATTTACAATGATGCCTATGGCAAGGACCCTGGATTCTATCAGCTTTATCGTACACTTGAGAGTTATTTGACGACATTTAAAGGGGAGCCGGTTATTATGATGCCAATCGACTCGCCGTACACGAAAATTTTGATGGGTCAGAAGTGATTATTGTTATAATAGAATGCTGAAACTCCGAGCAGAAATAATGGATTCCAATAGCTGTCCTCATTTCGTAATCTGATTAGATTTTAAGGAATTTACGAAATTCGAAAGGCTACCGTTCCACTTTTACATCCATTATTTCTCTCTCCGTTTCATGCTATTACAACAATTAACCCCTCTTCCCCGCTCAAAAGTTTCGTGGGTTATATAAGAAAGAGAAGAACCCCGCAGAAGTCTGCGGGGTTTTGTATATGTATCAGTCACTAATGTTAATGACTGACTTATTCTTTATTAGCTTGCCTGTTTGCTGTGCACGTCTTCGAGACGGATAACGCGAGTGTGTTGTGTGTGACTCCATTGCTTGTTGTTCTGTGTGAAGAAAGCGTAGAACGTTACAGGCCACCAAGACAGCAGGAACACCACAAACGACGCTAGGTTAAGGAACATCTTCTTCGGTGCTTTCTCCAGTAGAAGCGCCACTGGGAATTGTGCGTAAATCAATATGGTGAGTACATTAAACAGCACAGGAGCCTCAATATAGAGTGATGGTAAATACGAGCTTCCTGGTAGTAAGATATCGATCCATAATACGACGGTCATGATTGAACCTAAGAATAGGTTATAGACATTGACTGCATATAGCGCTGAATCAATTTTGGTCCAGCTCCGTTCTTTAATTCCCTGCCATAATAGAGGGAAGAAATAACGGCGTGCAACGTCAAAATGCCCCTGCATCCAGCGAAGTCTTTGCTTACAGGATGCTTTTAGGCCAAGTGGCTTCTCATCGTAAACCTTCGCCTCATAGCTCATCGTTGGATAGATTCCACGCTGTACACAGCGCATGGTGAATTCCAAATCCTCTACAAGCGAAGTTGCTCCCCAACCCATTTCCTTTAGAAGAGTCGAGTCAAAGCACATCCCTGTTCCACCCAGGTAGTTAGCCATACCTAGATTACGGCGCGGCATCTGCCATAGACGGTTACAATACCAATAAGAGATGGCATATGCAGAAGTAATCCAAGAGTCTGATGGGTTCTTCGTATCCAAGTAGCCTTGAATCACTCTGGAACCATTGCATAGCTCGTTGTTCATGTGCTGCAAGAAATCTGGACTAACCAAATTATCAGCATCCAAAATGACAATTCCATCATAGGAACTAGGATGTTGCCATAGCTCCTTGAGCATCCATTCAATTGCATAACCTTTGCCTCTTAGTTGATCATTGTGACGTTCACATGCATACACACCCATTTTACGAGCAATATTTGCTGTACCATCCGTACAATTATCTGCGATTACAAAGATGTCATACTTGTCCTTCGGGTAACTCAACTTCTTCAAGTTATCGATTAAAGCTCCGACAACTTGTTCCTCATTGTGAGCAGCAATTAATACTGCAAATGTTTTTTGCGGTGCATGTGATTTAACCTTCTTCGGAGTGCGATAGCCAAAAAAAGCCAATACCAATTGGTACGCTCCGATCAATGCCAAAACTACTTGCGCCGCCAGTATAAACTGGTCTAGCATAAGTGGATCCCCCTTTAAATTCTCCTATCGAAATTTTTTCTCTCTTTAAAATTTCTCTTTAGCGAATGGTGTCGATTTTTTATCTATGTCTACATCGACCCACACTATTATAATGCACTGTTATACAAGTTACAAATCTTCTTTCATTAAATTTTTCAAATAAAACCTGTCGGATACCACCTCACCTCCTTCTCTTATCTAGACGTGTGAACTTCGGCACATGTTGCAATATAGATATAAAAAAGGTAATGTAGATTTAATTAAACTGGGTACAAGGTTAGGTGAAATCAGCTTGCGTAAAAAAAGGATCCTCTTACTATCTGAAGGGTTCGGCGCCGGACACACCCAAGCGGCTCAAGCATTATCGGTTTCTCTGCGACAATATTATCCGGGACTCACAACGCGAGTGATAGAGCTTGGCGCTTTTTTGCACCCAACTCTTTTTCCATGGATATTTAATGCTTATCGCAGAACCGTCTCGACTAAGCCACACTTATACGGAAAGCTATATCGATTTCAGTATATGAAGTCACTTAATCCGCTAACCCAATTGGCACTTCACCGGATTTTATATAGTCAAACTGATGAAGTCATTCGGCAACTAAGACCTGATGTGATTGTTTGCACACATCCATTTCCGAACCTAGTCGTTTCCAGACTGAAGAAGTCTGGACTTTCAATCCCGCTCTGCACGGTTATAACAGATTATGATGCTCACGGCACCTGGGTGAGTTCAGAAGTTAATCGTTATATGGTCTCAACAGCAGAGGTGAAGCAAAAGCTCGTAAATCGCGGCATTCCTGCTGATCGAATACAAATAACCGGCATACCTATTCATCCTTCCTTCTGGCAGCACAATAACCGTGAAGAAATTAGGTTGCAATATGGGCTTAAAAGGATGCCAACTGTACTCGTGATGGGTGGTGGCTGGGGATTATTCGATAACGATCTTTTTATGGACGATCTAATCAAATGGCGTGAACATATTCAGTTAATTATTTGCTTAGGACGTAATGAGCGAACATTACAACAATTATCAAATGATCCGCGGTTCCAGCATCCACATATCAAATTGCTTGGCTTTACCAAAGAAATTGATAAGCTCATGGACGTCTCCCATTTGCTCATTACCAAACCAGGCGGCATTACGTGTACAGAAGGATTAGTTAAAGGAATTCCAATGCTATTCTACAAACCGATTCCTGGACAAGAGGAAGAGAATATGCAATATTTTCTCGATCAAGGCTTTGGTGAACCGATAATTTCAGGTCAAACCATTGATGTTCGCATGCGTCAGATGATCCTGGAATTTGCTTCCGATCAGGAAATTGACGGTATTCGCCCATCCCTTCAGAGTAATCCAGATGACAACTACGACCCTAGGAGTTGTTCTCAAGCCATCATAGAACTCTTAAATTAAACGAGAAAGAGTAGTGCTTTTATATATATGCACTACTCCTTTTGCGTACATCTATGTTTTATTTACGTCCTTTAAGCTCTGCAAGATGAGCTTCAAGTACCTTCTCTCCAATTACTACCTCACAGCGATGAATATTGACCCCTCTCGATGAGAACTTCATTTCGTATTCTGTCATGATATGCTCAGGATTCGGTCCATCCTCATGTAGATTTAACGAAATATTGCGCATACGAAGCCCCATATCCGCAAAGGAATTAAGAGAGAACTCGAATAAGCTCTGCGAATCGGTCTTAAAATGAATTTCTCCCCACTCATTCAGAATGTCGGTATATTTATGAAGGAAGCCTGCATGTGTTAAACGTCTGCGGGCATGTTTGTTCTTAGGCCAAGGATCACTGAAATTGAGGTAAACACGCTGCAATTCATCTGGCGCAAAAATTTCCTCAATTTTCTCGATATTCCATATAACAAGTCTGATATTACTTACATCGCAAGTTCCATCCTCTAACGTATGTGCCTCACGAGCCTTCTCGCTGGATCTGCGAATAAGCTCATCGTACATATCAATTCCGATGTAATTGATATTCGGATTTAATCGGCTATGTTCGCTGATAAATCTACCTTTCCCCATACCAAGCTCAGCATAAATCGGATTATCGTTGCCGAAAACCTCATGCCATTTGCCTTTATATTGCTGTGGATTAAGAATAACAAGATCCGTTTGGCTTTCAATGTTTTCGCGAATCCCTTTTCTGCCTCTTAGTCGCATATATATCCTCCTCAAAACAATAAGTCCCCATGTTGGAATAACATGCTTCATGATAGACGATTACTTCAAAAAAATCAAAGGAAACTGCAATACCCCTACCCAATAAGGGCAGAGGTATTGTTTTCTAACACATTACTCGTTTTACTTGTCCTGCTAATTAACGATTTTTTTCACGGTTGCGACCGCCCATACCAGCTAGGCCTAATAGGCCAAGCAATCCTAACCAGCCCCAGTTAAAGCCAGTAGTGGTATTAGCGGCGCGAACGGTACGTCTATTCGCATTATTGGTCGAGTATGGATTAACACTGTTTGGCGTAGTGGTATATGGAGTTACACCACTAGGAGTTACACCACTAGGAGCATTGTATGGAGCTACCCCTGTATTGTATGGGCGCATACCATTATTGTAATTGGTTTGCGGCGTTACGCCAGTCGGATTCGGCGTTGTACCAGTATTCATCATATTGGTCGTGCCAGTTCTTACGTCATTCACCATATTTCTTGTACCTTGTGTAACATCATTGACAACATTGCCTGTCATTGTTCCCACATCATTCACCATTCTGCCTGGTGTCGTTGTAGCTGCTGGCGCATTATAAGCGGCTGCGGTTGTTTCAGCAAGTGCTGCACTTGAAATACTCAGTGCTGCAGTTAAAGCTAAAGCTGTTGCGGTTACGCGAAACTTGTTCATTCCTCTTGTCCCCTTTCGGTATGTTAAAATGGAGTAATAATCATGCTTTCTTAGCATTACCGATTTAGTGAATTTCAAATACGGGAAATAGAGGCTTCTCGTTCAATGTGAAATTAGGCTACAATATAAATGCTGTTTGAAGAGCGAATAACAAGGAGAATGAAACATGGAGCAAACATACGTAACGACTCCGCGCTTATGGGGAGATAAACGTTTTCATACATGGAATTATGAAATGCGTGAACAATTTGGAACTAAAGTGTTCAAGGTGATGCTGGACGCAGGATTCACCTGTCCGAACCGAGATGGAAATATTGCCATTGGCGGCTGTACCTTCTGCTCTGCCCGCGGTTCTGGCGATTTTGCTGGCTCTAGACGAGATGATTTGGTTACGCAGTTTAATAAGGTGCGTGATCTGCAACACCAGAAATGGCCCGATGCGAAATATATTGGCTATTTTCAAGCCTACACAAACACTTATGCGCCAGTTGAAAGGTTAAAAGAATATTTTGAAGTTATCCTTGAGCAGCCGGGCGTAGTCGGCTTGTCAATTGCTACTCGCCCAGATTGCTTGCCTGACGATGTGGTTGAATATTTAGCTGATTTAAATAAACGTACTTATCTATGGATCGAGATGGGCTTGCAAACGATTCATGACCAAACATCCGATCTGATTAACCGTGCGCACGACACCCAGTGCTACATTGACGCAGTGGCCAAGCTGCGTAAACACGGAATTCGTGTTTGCACACACATTATTTTTGGCTTGCCTCAGGAAACACACGAGATGATGCTTGAGACAGCGCGTGCGGTTGGGCAAATGGACGTACAAGGCATTAAGATTCATTTGCTTCACCTTATGCGCAAAACTCCAATGGTTAAACAATACAATGCAGGTCTGCTTCAGTTCTTGGAAAAAGACGAATATGTAAATTTAGTCGTAGATGCGTTAGAAATGCTGCCACCAGAAATGATCGTTCATCGATTGACAGGCGATGCTCCGCGTGATTTGCTCATCGGCCCTATGTGGAGTCTTAAGAAGTGGGAAGTGTTGAACGCATTCGATGCTGAATTGCGTAGACGTGATACATGGCAAGGTAAAAAATGGGTGGGTAACACACCTAGCAGTCATGAGGAGGTGTAGGCTCACATGGGCTTCCTGTCAGTACTCAGCATGGCGCAATCGCTCGTGAAAGAGCGCGTCCAGGTGGGAGAGACAGTCATCGATGCGACTGTCGGCAATGGGGTTGACACGCAGTTTCTACTGCGTGTCGTCGGCGTCAAAGGCCGCGTGTATGGCTTTGACGTGCAAGCGGCGGCGCTGGAAAGCGCAGCCCAGCGCCTATCCACCGAGCCCGCGGCGGGCTCGGTCACACTCACGCTCCGCAGTCACGATGCAATGGAAGCG
>NZ_SKFG01000026.1 GCF_004344915.1 Paenibacillus albiflavus
CCGTTGCCGTTAAGATCATCGGCAACGTTGTATTTGTCCCCCGTTATGGCATAACGGGGGGAGCTGTCGCCGCCATCCTCGCGTTTGGCGTGGCGGCGGCGCTGAACTTGGTGCGCCTGCACGGGCGCACCGCGCTTATTCCACGCGGCGAGGCAATGCGCCGCGTGGGTGCCCCCATCATCGCCTGCGGGATGATGGGGATGGTCGTACTCGCCCTCCTATACGGGGGCGAGTATATGTTCGCGGCAGCGGATCACCCGCTGTCGCTGCGACTTGAGGCGACGGTACTGACGCTCGTCGCCGTTACAGCGGGCATCGTCAGCTACGCTGCCGGGCTTGTGTGGATGCGAGCCCTCAGTCCTGAGCTCGCGCGTATGATGCCAGGCGCAAGCAAGCTGCTGCGCCGCAACTCTCGTTGATAGAAGGGGGACTTACTTATGACAGCACGAATAACTGTACTTGGGCTTGGAACAGGGGATCCTGACCAGCTTACGTTAGGCTGTTTTCGCAAATTGCAGCAAGCGGATAAGTTGTATTTAAGGACGGATCAGCATCCGATGATCGAGATCCTGAACGAGAATCAGATCGCTTATGAATCATTTGATCAGCTTTATGTGGAGAAGGCGACCTTTGAAGAAGTGTACGAGGAAATTGCACAAGCATTGATTCGTTATGCGCTTGCCGATAACGTAGAGATTGTTTACGCTGTGCCTGGACATCCGATGGTCGCAGAGTTTACCGTGGTCAGACTTCGCGAGCTTTGTTCAGAAGCGAATGTAGAGCTGCAGATCATGGGCGGCGAGAGCTTCCTAGATCAAGCTTTTACTCGATTCGGATTCGACCCGATTGATGGGTTCCAGCTTCTGGACGCAACGGATCTAAAACTAAATCAACTCAATCCCAATATGCATACAATTATTGGGCAAGTCTATGATACTTTTACAGCTTCGGATGTTAAATTGTCATTGATGGAGCGCTATCCTGACGATTATAACGTCGTAGTTGGTCATGCGCTGGGTGTACAAGGCGCTGAGCAGATGATTGAGGTGCCTTTGTATGAACTCGATCAAATCGAGGGATATGGCAATTTATCGCTTGTATGGGTGCCTCGTGGCGAGTCTCCTGAGCTATTGAACCGTACTTTTGAGCGTTTGCATGAGATTGTCAGTATCCTTCGCAGTCCAGAGGGCTGTCCGTGGGATCGCGAGCAGACGCATGCATCGCTTCGTAAAAATTTAATTGAGGAAACTTACGAAGTGCTGGAGACGATTGATGATGACGACCCGGATGCGATGTGTGAAGAGATGGGCGATTTGCTGCTGCAAGTGATGCTGCATTCTCAGATCGAAGAGGAGACGGGTGTATTTACGGTATATGATGTCATAGAGACGCTGAATGAGAAATTGATTCGTCGTCATCCACATGTATTTGGTGAGCGTGAAGCAGGCAATTCGGATGAAGCCTTAGCGAATTGGCAGGCTGTGAAGGATGAGGAGAAGCGGAGCAAAGGCATTGATCTGTCCGAGCAATCGTTACTGGATGGCATACCACGCGAGCTTCCAAGCTTAATGAAGTCCTTGAAGCTGCAGAAGAAAGCAGCGACTGTCGGTTTTGACTGGCCGAATTCTGGAGAAGTGATCGATAAGATCGTCGAGGAGCTAGATGAAGTCCGTGAAGCGATCAAGCTTAAATCAGCTGATAACCAGCATGAAGAGCTTGGAGATCTTCTTTTTGCTGTCGTAAATCTGGCGCGTATGTTGAAGGTTGATCCTGAGAGTGCAATCGCAGCGGCTAACCGCAAATTCACTGAACGGTTTCAATATATCGAGCAAGGATTGAAGAAGCGGGAGAAGGATTTTGCCCAAAGTAATTTGGAAGAAATGGAAAGTCTTTGGCAAGAGGCGAAAAAAGTTCTAAAAAAACAAGCCAAAAAGCAGGAATTCTCGTAAACACAAAGAATATTAAATTCCGTAACCAAAAATAAAGTTGCTTATTCTTATCTATCATAAGATGATTTAGGAGGAAGTTAATTATGAACAAAACAGATCTAATCAACAACATCTCTTCCAAGAGTGGTTTAACAAAGAAAGACGTAGAAACCGTTCTTAATGGCTTTTTAGGTGAAATTACTGACGCACTTTCCACTGGTGACAAAGTGCAACTAATCGGCTTTGGTACTTTTGAAACTCGTAAACGTTCTGGTCGTGTAGGCCGCAACCCTCAAACAGGTAAAGAAATCGAAATTCCAGAGTCCAATGTACCTGCATTCAAAGCAGGCAACAAGCTTAAAGAAGCAGTTAAGTAATGCGTCTGGATAAATTCCTCAAAGTATCTCGATTAATTAAGCGTCGTACGGTTGCCAAGGATGTGTCTGATCAAGGCAGAGTATGGATTAATGGTCGTGATGCCAAAGCGAGTTCTGCTGTTAAGGTAGGCGATGAAATTGCGATTCAATTCGGTCAGAAGAAGGTAACTGTTAAGGTTGAGCTTCTCACTGAATCCACTCGTAAGGAAGACGCTGCCAAGATGTTTACAGTTCTCAAAGAAGAGCCCTACAAGAATGAAGATTAATCGTTGTATGTACAAGCTGTCGATCCAATAAGGATTGGCAGCTTTTTATTTGTGACTCCATGTTCTAAACCTTATGCCATGTCCATATTTTAGCTATAGAAGGTAGTAGCAAGGCATATTCGGCAATAAGTCTCAGGGAGACTTGGCAAATAGGAGGGACGGGCTGTGGTCGATCCGACTAAATCGAAGCGTCAAGAAATTAAGATGCTGAACCGCAAATTGATGGAGATCTCAGGAGTACTTAATGTGGAGAGCTTCGACAGCGAGGAGTTTTTACTGGAAACGGAATGCGGATTTTTAATGATTAGAGGGCAGAATTTACACATCAAGAATTTGAACCTGGAGCAAGGGCTCGTCGCCATAGAAGGACTTGTGAGTGAAACAGCATACATCGATGGTAATGCTCAAAGTAAAACGAAGGGTATCTTTGGGAAACTGTTCAAATGACGCTCCAAATTCAGTTTTGGACCCTATTTATGATGATCTGCGGCGGTATGGCGATGGGAGCGATCTATGATTTGTTCCGATTGCTGTATGAACAGCTTAAGCTTCCACGCTGGACAATCATCCCTATGGATATTACATATTGGATCGTGGCGACGATTCTCATTTTCCAAATGCTTTATTCTAGCAATCAGGGACAGTTACGTATGTTTGTTTTTGTCGGAATGGTAGCGGGTGTTTTACTTTATTATTTTGTATTCGGCAAAATTGTGACTAAGATCTACCTATTTATTTTTAAAATGGTAACAGAGACCTATCGTATTATCCTGAAAATATTTGATATATTCTTGATTAGGCCTGCAATTATTCTGTATAAAGTAGTGATCATCCTATTTGGATTTTTAAAGGCAATCGCTATATTCTTGTACAAAATTATGATACAATTGCTATATCCTGTATGGAAATTAGTGCTGTGGATCAAACAACGTTTTGTTCGTTAATCAGAAAGTATAAGTATTCACCATACTTCCTCTGATTAACCTTAGGAAACGCTCCCGTCCCTAAAGGACAGCATAGCCGTTTCCTCTTGGGGATGAATAGAAATGGCTCAGTTATTTGTTGCTTAAGGAAGAGGAGGCTACCGTTATGGCTTCGCCATCATCGACTAAATCCAATAAAAAAGGAGCTAAACGTTCGCGTAGCAAATCCCGTCTTGTTATGGTTATGATGCTATGTCTAGTTAGTTGGGCAGGCGTTATTTATTGGGATCAACAAGGCAAGCTGGCAGAGAAACGGGCTGAATTTAATGAACTTGAGGAACAACTAAAGTTGGTGCATCAATCCAACGAGAAGGCTAAGAAAGAAGTCGAACGTTTAAACGATAAAGAATATATAGAGCAGAAAATTCGCAAGGAATTAAACTATGTAAAAGAAGGCGAGAGAATTTTCTCGGTGACACAGCCTTAATTCGATAATTTAAGGCGTTTGACGAGTTGACCGCCTTTGTTTTATTGGGTATAATCTGCGTAGCATTCTTTTTTTTGAGAATTTTAAGGGAGGAACATTTTACTTTATGGCAATTGAAGTGGGCAGCAAGTTGGAAGGAAAAGTGACAGGTATCACTCACTTTGGAGCATTCGTCGAGCTTGCCGAGGGAGTTACCGGGCTTGTTCACATTTCGGAAATCGCAGATAACTATGTCAAGGATGTAAATGATCATTTGAAACTGGACGATAAGGTTACAGTTAAAGTGATTAATGTGGACAAGGACGGGAAAATAGGCTTATCTATTAAGCAGACGATTGAAAAGCCTGCAGATGCCCCTCGACCTGAGCGTTTTAACAGATTCGAAGGAAGTCGCCCTAGCGGCAGCGGAGCTGGCGAAAGGCCAAGTCGTCCTAGCGGATTTGGTGGCGCTGGCGGAGGAGATCGTGGTGGTCGCCCTGGTGGAGATCGTGGACCACGTGGAGACCGTGGCCCTCGCGGAGGCGGATTCAAGAATCCGGCGGGTAAGTTGACGTTCGAGGATAAAATGTCTCGTTTCCTTAAAGATAGTGAAGAACGTATTTCATCACTGAAGAAGAGTACCGAATCCAAACGCGGTGGACGCGGCGGAAGACGTGACTAGTATAATCTAAGAACCAAACCACACGTGCATGTATATGCAACGTGTGGTTTTTTGCAGTATTATAGAATTTATAACATTCGTGTCATAAATTCTAAGTAATACCTTAAGAAACGCACCGCCTATAAGGACGATGCGTTTCTTCTTGTTTGTTCCACTAATTAGTGCACGCTGCGAGCAACTTTCAAGCGTACTGCCTTGTGCGTATCAAACCGTACTGCAGTGCGCAAACCAAACCCTACTGCCGTGTGCCCATCAACCGTGCTGCAGCGCATGATTCGGCAACTTAGGGTACTTTTTCGGTAATTAGTTTCCGAAGTTAGGAACTTTTTTACCGATCGCACACTTCGAGCGCCACCCAACCTTGCTGCTGAACGCGATGCGGCAACTTGTGGTACTTTATCGGTAATTAGTTTCCGAAGTTAGGAAATTTTTTACCGTTTGCACGCTTCGAGTGCCACCCAACCTTGCTGCTGAACACGATGCGGCAACTTGTGGTACTTTATCGGTAATTAGTTTCCGAAGTTAGGAAATTTTTTACCGTTCGCAGCTTCGAGCGCCACCAACCTTGCTGCTGAACACGATGCGGCAACTTGTGGTACTTTATCGGTAATTAGTTTCCGAAGTTAGGAAATTATTTACCTTTTGCACGCTTCGAGCGCCACCCAACCTTGCTGCTGAACGCGATGCGGCAACTTGTGGTACTTTATCGGTAATTTGTTTCTGAAGTTAGGAAATTTTTTACCGTTCGCACGTTTCGAGCGCGGCCCGATCGTGCTCCCGTCCGCGATGCGGCAATTTGGATGCTCCTAGACTCCAATCAATGATCCTGATCCGTCAAAATAAGCGGCCCATTTGAAGTGATTGCAATCGTATGCTCATATTGAGCCGACAGTTTGCCGTCGAATGTGCGTGTCGTCCAATTATCATCATCGATTGTCATGAGATAAGTACCGACATTGATCATAGGTTCAATTGTGAATACCATTCCTTCTCTGAGTTTAATCCCCTTGCCTGGCATCCCCACATGCGGATAGCCAGGATCCTCATGCAAGTTTCTTCCGACCCCATGTGCGTATAATTCGCGGACAACTGAAAATCCGTTCTTTTCAGCGTGAGATTGGACAGCATGCTGGACATCTCCGAGGCGATTGCCTGCTATGGATTTCTCAATTCCTTTGTACAAAGCCTCTTTGGTAACACGCATTAATCGCTTCGCTTCATCCGATATGTCGCCTATGGCGTATGTCCATGCGGAGTCTCCAATCCAGCCATCGAGTTCTGCTACGATATCGATCGTAACGATATCCCCATTGAGCAAAGGGGTGTCATTCGGAAACCCGTGCGCAATAACATCATTAACAGATGCGCAGGTTTCAGCAGGAAACCCGCGGTAGCCTTTGATGACTTGCTTTGCGCCAAGCTTGTTGATTATTTTGACTACCTTATCATTTATTTCATGTGTCGTTACGCCGGGCTTCATCATTCCAGCTATTTCTTTATGGCAAGCGGCAACAACTTCACCTGCCTCTTTCAATTTACGTATTTCATCATTTGATTTCAGAATGATCATAGCGCCATCTCCCTCACCATTTATCATATTGTATTCTTTTGTCAATAAAATTGAACATGTGTAAACTTGCTTTAGCCTATCGACATATCCTTACGGCATACTATGGAAAATGCTGCTCATTTGCTGTGGCATTCCTAATCAAATATGAAAGCTTTCAAGCTGAAGTCTGCATTGCAGTAGGTGTTGCTTACATTTGACAAGCTGTTTGAATGTGTCGGAAATTTCTTTTGTACCGCCAACTGATTCTGACAAACTTTCTAGTAGACACCCTCCTATAATAGAGAACACTAATAGGTTTGGGTGGTGGAATGAAGTGATGGGTATGAAACAGCAAGGTGAGAGTCAAGCAAATAATCTTCGAACATGGACGAAATTAAAAATAGGTTTGTTCTCCAAAGTTAAGCATAATCGGCTCGTACAAGCTACTATCACTCAAAAGTGGTCCTTTTTGCTGCTGTGTATGGCATTCCTGCTCGGAAGGGCTACGATACTTGAGGAAATATCTCCATTTGCACTGAGCTTTCTGGCTGTGATGTATTTTCAACGTCGAGATCTGGTACCGTGGACAGGAGTTGCTTTGTTTGCAGGCTCTTTATTATCGCCTACACCACATACGGTTTTTTTGGTTACTCAACTAGTGGTCTTCTATTTGTTTCAAAAGGGTATGGAAAAATATGAGAAATCGGATATATCTTCTGCGCCGATTTTGGTATTTGCTTCATCTTTTCTCGTAAAACTATTCTTACTGCTCATTATGATAGATTTGAGTTGGTATAGTCTCTTAATGACTGCTGTTGAAGCCTTGCTGAGTATGGTGTTGACGATTATTTTTATCCAAGCTGTACCCGTTATTACGCTCTCACGTAAAAACTATCAACTAAAGAATGAAGAGATTGTATGTTTGATCATTCTGCTAGCTTCTGTGATGACTGGAACGGTTGGCTGGACACCAGGCGGGATTAATGTGGAATATGTGATGTCGCGGTATCTTATTCTTATTTTTGCATTCGTTGGTGGTGCGCCTTTGGGTGCATCTGTTGGGGTAATCACAGGCATCATTCTTAGTCTTGCTGATCCTAAAGCACTGTTCCAAATGAGCTTATTAGCGTTCTCAGGCATGCTCGCAGGAATGATGAAAGAAGGAAAGAGAATTTCTGCTGCACTAGGTATGATTATCGGATCAGCGATTTTATCTATTTATATCGGCGACAATGCTCAAATAATGAATTCGCTGCTGGAATCTTTAATCGCAATTACTTTATTTCTGCTTACCCCGAGCGGCATACTTAAAATGCTTGCGAAATTCGTGCCAGGTACACAAGAACATTTGAAGGGACAGCAGGATTATGCCAAGCGTATAAGAGATGCAACTGCTGGCAGGGTTGAACAATTTTCACAAGTATTCAAGCAGCTGGCTAAATCATTCAAGCAGTTAACTTCAGATAACTTATCGGTTCAGAAGGAAAATGATGTTGGTCATTTCATGAATGAGGTGTCGGAGCGCTCCTGCTCGAATTGCCCTAGACGTGGCAAGTGCTGGGATGAATCTTTCTATCAAACATATAAATATATGACCAATATGATGACAGAGATTGAGCTTAATGAGAGATTTGGTGACAAGAATATACCACTGGCATGGCGTAGGGTGTGTGTCAAACCAGAGGTTGTGCTGGGCATTATGAAAGAACAATATGCTCTCTATCAGAACAATATGCACTGGAGGAGACAAATAGCCGATTCTAGGCAGCTCGTAGCTGAACAGCTAACAGGTGTGTCGCAAGTAATGGAGGACTTGGCTAAAGAAATTAAACGCGAAGGTCAGCAGTTATTTTTGCAGGAGGAGCAAATTCGCTCTGCACTTGAGGAGCTAGGATTATCCATTCATAGCATTGATGTCATTTGCCTGGAAGAGGGAAAAGTCGAAATTGAAATGATTCATCAGTACTCAAATGGCTATGACGAATGCAGGAAAATTATTGCACCATTGCTGAGTGAAATTCTTGGGGAGAACATCGCAGTTATGAATGAGGAGCGTTTAACCTATTGGGAGGGGTATTCATCGGTTATGTTCGGTTCAGCTAGCGAGTATTGTGTTGAAACAGGTGTCGCTTCGGTTACACCTTCGGATGTTGTTTGGTCAGGTGATTCCTATAGTGCTGCACCACTTGGAAATGGGAAGTTTGCCGTAGCGCTAAGTGATGGTATGGGGAATGGAGAGCGTGCCCGTGCGGAGAGTCAGGCTGCGCTTGGGATTCTCCAGCAACTGCTGCAATCGGGCATGGATGAACGACTTGCTGTCAAATCTGTTAATTCTGTTCTTCTACTTCGCTCACCAGATGAGATGTATGCGACGGTAGATATGGCATTGATTGATCTGTTTAATGCCCAAACAACTTTCTTGAAGATCGGCTCTACACCAAGCTTTATTAAACGAGGGTCAGAAGTCATTGCTATCAAAGCAAGCAACTTGCCCGTCGGAATAATCAAGGATATTGAAATTGATCTTGTGACGAAGTCGCTTAAAGATGGCGATCTGTTAATTATGATGACGGATGGTATTTATGACGCCCCTGGGCATGCGATTAATAAAGAAATGTGGATGAAGCGTGTTATTAGCGAAATAGATGAAACAATGACACAGGATTTTGCGGATAACTTGCTTAATCGGGTTCTTATGTTTAGTCCGAGTGGAGTTCAAGATGATATGACGATCGTCGTTGCAAGAATCGATAAGCGATTGCCAGAATGGGCTACGTTCCGCTGGCCTGGATTTACGCGCATTGAAAGAACGAAGACGGTTAGCTAGCCTATGACTAGGCATGAATAGTTTACAAGGCAGGTATAATATGGTTTTCTATATTAAGAAGTTACGCTAAACTATTCATAGGACGGTAGAGGAATGAATCACTCTGTTAGGGAGAAAAACAGAATTGTTTCCCTTGATATCATTAGAGGGATTGCTATATTTGCTATTTTCTTTGTTAATATTCCTTCCATGCTTGGTATTGAAAATCGTTATCTGTTTAGAGCCTATGATGGAATTGATTCGATCGTTCGGCTTATCTATGATTTACTCATTCAAACGAAGTTCTATTCGATATTTGCTTTCTTGTTCGGTATAGGCTTCTATCTCTTCATGAGCCGAGCTGAAGCCAAAGGGAAATCAATGAATGCCTTATTTACTCGCAGATTATTATTGTTATTTGCGATGGGCATTCTCCATATGATCCTATTGTGGAATGGAGATATTCTAGCCCTGTATGCCGTTCAGGGATTTTGGCTGTTTTTTTTCTATCGCGCTAAGCCCAAAACAGTGTTGATCGTATCACTCACGTTATTGCTGTTATATATCGTGGTATCGTACAATTTTATGCAGCGCACTTTGAGTAGTTATGACACGTTCATACCCAGCATGTTGTTCAATAACACATATACTCATTACACTGCCGACCTTTTGCAGCGTGCTGTTGGTTTGGTTAATTATGAGATGCTCAGCTGGATCAGCTACACGCCAGAAATTCTAGGATTATTTGCACTTGGTGTGTATTGTGCCAAGATTAAACTGTTTAATCGCACCAAGGAGCTCGCAACGCCTATTCGAATCGTACAATGGACTGCGCTCGTTCTATCTGTTCTTTGCTGGGTGCCAATTATATCCTATTACATGACAAATGCGGCATATGCTTCGAATAAAGCTTATTTGTATATTTATTTAGGTGGCAAATCGTTGGCTGCGTTCTACGTTACGACGATCATTCTGCTTCTTAACAAGCAGAAATTGGAGATGATTCTGCGACCATTCCGTTATGTTGGTCGTATGGCATTGACGAACTATCTGCTGCAAACGATCTTTACTGTGCTGCTTGTTCCGTTATTCATCCCTAATACTGCTGCGCTTCCGTTATGGAGCAGTATGCTAATATGCGTGCTGTTCTTCAGCATACAAGTAGGAATAAGCAAATGGTGGCTATCCCGATTTGAGTTTGGTCCGATGGAGTGGCTCTGGCGAATAGCGACTTATTGGGAGGTTCAACCGATTAGACGGAAACAGTTATTACCTGAAGAGACGCTGCATTTATGAGGTGCATATTTGAAATTACAAGGGCTCGCATTGTAAAATAATTGAATACCCCGAAGGTTGGGCTCTGCCCAACTTTTTTTGATGGTATTATAGAATCTCCATCTTGTTTACCTCCTCTCATTTTTGGCAAAACTAGTAGAAAGTGAATGAGGGTGGAGGATGATAGAGCATGATGAGACAAATTATACTGATAACAGATGGATGTTCGAATGTAGGGACGAGTCCCGTTATAGCAGCTGCATTTGCTAGAGAAGAAGGAATTACGGTGAATGTAATCGGGGTAGTGGATTATGGCGAGCTTGGTGA
This sequence comes from Paenibacillus albiflavus, assembly GCF_004344915.1. Taxonomy (GTDB): domain Bacteria; phylum Bacillota; class Bacilli; order Paenibacillales; family NBRC-103111; genus Paenibacillus_AM; species Paenibacillus_AM albiflavus. The sequence goes on from NZ_SKFG01000026.1 coordinate 10,600, forward strand.
ACTCGGTTCACAAGAAATAAAGGAAATTGCGCAAGCAGGCGGAGGAATGAGCCGGATTGTTTCTTCGAAGCAACTATCCCAGACTGTCCAAATGATGACGCGCAAAACGGTGATGGGTACAATTGAGCAAGCCGTTGGCAAAGAACTGAGGCAAATACTAGGGGATACGAATATATCACAGTTGCCGCCAGATAAGCGGGCTGAGGTTGTACATGTAATCGACGAGATGACAGAGAGCGCTGATCTACGAGTTGCTGTACTGGTAGATGCGAGTGCTTCTATGAAGCCTAAGCTTACTGCAGTAAGGGAAGCCCTGCAAGATCTAGTTATATCTCTTCGCTCTAGAATGGGTAAGAGCGAGATGGCTGTGTTTCATTTTCCTAGCTCAGTAGGAACAGACTCCGAGATTGCCATGGATTCGGCATGGACGAGTGATCTTGCAAAAGTAGACAAGATGTTCTATAAAATAAACATGAAGGGTACAACCCCAACGGGACCCGCGTTATTAAAGCTCGTTCATTATATTGCGAGCACTTCCGATCATATGGATCGATCAGAAAGGCATGAACAGCCGTTTGCGGATGAAGGCAAGGGTGGGATATTAGGTGATTACGTCGTCTGAGGAGCTCGGACTTGCGGTAGGCTCGACAATCCGAGGCAAGTGGAGAAATCGTGCTTATACAATCGTTAGAACATTAGGCGCTGGATCGAATGGCACAGTGTTCTTAGTGAACCGAGGAGGCACACAATACGCGCTAAAGGTTGGATACGATTCAGTTGATCTGATGTCTGAAGTGAATGCGCTTAGAACCTTATCCAAATCTACTAGTTCTTTTCACGGGATGCTCATTGATGTAGATGATGTAATCGTGAGTGGCAAGGAATATCCATTCTTTGTAATGAAGTTTCATGAGGGGACGACAATTGCAAGCTTTCTTCAAAAACATGGCAGTGATTGGCTATACCTCATTGGGATGAACCTCCTTCGCAAATTACAAGAGCTTCACGATCAAGGCTACGTATTCGGTGATCTGAAAATGGAGAACATCATTGTTTCCTCATATGGTCACGTGGAATTGATTGATTTTGGCGGCATGACAGCCAAGGGGAGATCGGTTAAGCAGTTCACTGAGCTATATGATCGTGGCTTCTGGGGAGCGGGAAGTCGTGTAGCAGAGGATAGCTATGATCTATTTGCATTTGCAATTCTCATCATGAGAACTGTCGATACACAAGATAGTTTATCCAAATTAGCAAAAGGTCTGCCTCAAAATCGGAATCTGCAAGATCTTAAGGATTTTGTAGATCGCAGTGAGAAGCTAAATTCAGCAAAAATGTTCTTGCACCAAGCGATAAGCGGCCAATTGAATTCAACCCGAGCAGCATGTGAAGCTTGGCGTAAGCTTTTGCCCAAAACAACTTCTTCTGCCACTAAATCTGGCAGCGGCAGCTGGTTGCCTTGGTGCTTTGCTTTATCTATCGTACTGCTCGGAGTTACCGTGTACCTATATTGGCCCTAAACCGATCAAGAAAGGAAGGTGCTGTGGTGGGTCTTGCATATGCTGTAGAGAAAGCAATCTTTCAGGAACACTTAATCGAACAAGGTGATACAGTCGTCGTCGCTGTTTCGGGAGGATCTGATTCGGTGGCGCTTTTGCATATCTTGAATCAGATGAAGAAACAGCATGGCTGGCAATTAGTCGTTGCGCATGTGAATCATAATTTTCGCAAAGAGGAATCCGCGCAGGAAGCGGTTTATGTACAGGAGCTTGCCGCATCTCTTGAGCTCCCTTGTGAAGTAGGCGTCATTGATGTGCCAGCATACATTGAACAGACCTCATTAAACTCGCAGGTTGCGGCAAGAGAGAAGCGGTATGAATTCCTGCATCAGGTTGCAAATAAATATGAAGCCAATCGAATAGCCTTAGCGCATCATGCGGATGATCAGGCTGAGACGGTACTTATGCGATTACTTCGAGGAACAGGTCCTTCGGGTTTGGCAGGCATACTGCCAAGCAGACTTGAAAAAAATGTGCAACTCATTAGGCCCTTGCTACGTATAAACAAAGAAGCTCTTATTGCTTATTGTGAAGAGATGCACATAACTTATTATGAAGACTCTTCCAATAAGCTTCGAAAATATTTTCGCAATGAAATAAGACTTGATGTTATGCCTTATTTGCAACAATTTAATGAACATTTTCCCGATGCGCTTGTAAGGCTTGCTGACATGATGCGTGCAGAGGATGAGCATATGGAGCATGAGACAATCCATGCAGCTAAGGAACTTGTGACATTAAAGGATGGCGAATACTCAATTGCACGGAGCTTGTTTATTCAGCGCTCAATTGCTTTACAACGGCGTGTGATTAAATTAATATTAAACTATCTTGTTTCCTCGGATAAATTACTTGACTTTATACGCATTGATCACATTCGCAAAATGATTGTACGGGATAGTCCGACCACACAGAGGATAAGTTTGGATCGTGATGTTCATGTTATTCGAGAGTATGATCAAGTAATCTTTGTTAAGAAAATATTGGAAACGGAATCGTTTTATTATTTAATCGATCAGCCCAAGATGCAGGCAGACATCAGTGTTATAAGTAGTGTTGTGGCATTGCAGGTGCTTGACGTGCATGAAGATCAATTCAAGGAAGGGATGCCTATTGATTCGTCAGGGCGAACTGATTGCCAAGAAGCTTGGTTCGATTTGAACGAAGTTCATTTCCCTTTAATCGTTCGGAGTAGAATGAATGGGGATCGCATAGAGCCGTATGGTTTAAATGGTTCTAAAAAAGTAAAAAATATGCTCATTGATGCAAAAGTACCGCCAAGACAGAGAGAGCGCATTCCACTAATTGTTGATCAAGGAGATCGAGTGTTGTGGATACCAGGCCTTAGACGGTCAAGACATGCACTTGTTGATGCCAACAAGACCAAACGTATCCTGCATATAAAACTTGAATCTGAGGAGTAGGCAACTTAGAATGGAAACAGGCGTGTACTCATATTATGATGTAGGAGGATTCATCCTTGCTTAACGACATTCAAGAAGTACTGTACAGTGAAGAAGAACTACAAGCAAAAGTAGCAGAATTAGGTGCACAATTATCGGTCGAATACGCGGACAAAAATCCGCTTGTTATTTGTGTATTAAAAGGCGCATTCATTTTTATGTCTGATTTGGTTCAAAATATTACGGTTCCGCTTGAACTCGACTTTATGGCTGTATCAAGTTACGGCAGTTCAACAAAGTCTTCAGGTGTTGTGAAAATTCTCAAGGACCTTGATGTACCTGTTGAAGGACGACATGTCATCATTGTAGAAGATATTATCGATAGCGGTCTTACACTAAGCTATTTAATCGATGTTCTAGAGCGTAGAAATGCGCTATCCATCGCAGTAGTAGCTTTGTTTGATAAACCTAAACGCAGAACAGTGGATCTAGAGCCAGATTACAAAGGCTTTACGATACCAGATGAATTCGTTGTAGGATATGGTCTTGACTATGCTGAGAAATACCGCAATCTACCTTTTGTCGGCATTTTAAAGCCAGAGATTTATTCCCACTGAGCATCCAGTAGCAAGCAGCATGTCCGTGCTTTGTTGTGATGCATTTAACAGCTGTGGTAAAATAATAAAAGCGTGCCGTTTGAGAGGTGGTAGAGGATGAATCGGTTCATTAGGACTAGTGGTTTTTATTTAATAGTTGTTCTAGTTGTTGTAGGTATCGTTACATTCGTAACGAACCGAAATGAACAGACGGACAAAATTCCATATAATGAGTTCCGCCAGGAGCTTAAGGCTGAAAAAGTGGAATCCGTAAAAGTTCAATTTGAAGCATATACGTATGTGATTAGCGGGACTTTGAAGGATAATAAGACATTTGTAACAAGTGCTCCTTCAAGTGACTTTGTACTGAATGAGATTGCTGACAGCAAAGCACGTCAGGAATATATTCCGATGCAGCGTGAGAGCATGTGGCTCAGCTTCCTGACAACGTTATTACCGCTTGTGATCATGTTTGTACTCTTCTTCTTCTTGCTTAACCAGTCGCAAGGCGGCGGTGGCAAAGTAATGAACTTCGGTAAGAGTAAAGCGCGTCTCTATAATGATGAGAAGAAGCGCGTTACGTTCGAAGATGTTGCTGGTGCTGATGAAGAGAAGCAAGAACTCGTTGAAATTGTTGAATTCTTGAAGGATCCGCGGAAGTTCTCCGCAGTAGGTGCTCGCATTCCTAAAGGTGTCCTTCTAGTAGGTCCTCCAGGTACAGGTAAAACACTTTTGGCAAGAGCTGTAGCTGGTGAAGCAGGCGTACCATTCTTCTCGATCTCAGGTTCTGATTTCGTGGAAATGTTCGTCGGTGTCGGTGCATCCCGTGTTCGTGACTTGTTCGAGAATGCGAAGAAGAATGCGCCATGTATTATTTTCATTGATGAGATTGATGCGGTCGGTCGTCAACGTGGCGCTGGTCTAGGTGGCGGTCACGATGAACGTGAGCAAACACTTAATCAGTTGCTAGTTGAAATGGATGGATTCGGCGCCAATGAAGGAATCATCATTGTTGCTGCAACGAACCGTCCGGATATTCTTGACCCTGCACTTCTTCGTCCAGGTCGCTTTGACCGTCAAATTACGGTTGATCGTCCAGACATTAAAGGCCGTGAGGCTGTACTGAAAGTACATGCTCGCAATAAGCCGCTTACGCAGAATGTAAGACTTGATGATTTGGCGAAATATACAACTGGATTCTCAGGCGCAGATTTGGAGAATCTATTGAATGAAGCAGCGCTGATCGCAGCCCGTCGTAATCGCCGAGATATTTCGATGGATGAGATCGAAGAAGCATTTGACCGTGTTATTGTGGGTACGCAGAAGAAGAGTCGCGTCATCTCTGATAAAGAGAAGAAGACAGTTGCTTACCATGAAGCAGGTCACGCAGTTATTGGTTACCATGCAGAGAACGCCGATATGGTACACAAGGTTACAATCGTACCGCGTGGACGTGCTGGCGGTTATGTAATGATGCTGCCTAAGAGCGGCGAAGATCAAATGAACCAAACGAAGACTGAACTGCTTGATAAGGTAACAGGTCTACTAGGTGGACGTGTTGCAGAAGAATTGTTTATTGGTGAAATAAGTACAGGTGCTTATAGCGACTTCCAGAAAACAACGAATATTGTTCGTCGTATGATAATGGAATTTGGTATGAGTGAGAAGCTTGGTCCAATGCAATTCGGTTCAACACAAGGTACTGTATTCTTAGGTCGCGATATCGGCCATGAACAGAATTATAGTGATGCAATTGCTTATGAGATTGACCAAGAGATGCAGACTATGATTAATGCGTGCTACACACGTGCCAAGGATATTCTGACCAAATACACGGATCAAGTTCATTTGGTTGCACAAGCACTCTTGTCCCGTGAAACACTGGATAAGCATCAAATCGTTGATTTGCTGGAGAAGGGTGAGATCACGGAAGCGAATAATAATGGCTTCGGCGGTAAAGCTGAAGACGTTAAAGTTAACATCGGAACTAGCGATGAAGCGCGTAGCGATAACAAGATTAACTTAGAGGAATCAACACAACTTGAACCAAAGAAAGATGATGTTGAAGCTACCAAAAATCCAAATAATAAAGATGAAGAATAATCATAGTGGGTAAACTTACCAAAGATTATTTGGATTCCACATTGAATGGCATTTCAGAGGTTTGGGGACTACCTACCTCTGAGGTGCCATTTCTTCAGTATTATAGAATTTATAACTTTCGTGTCATAAATTCTAAGTAATACCTTAAGAAACGGACACGCACCTCCTCTAAGGATGGTGAAACCGTTTCTTCTTGAATTTAAGGACGAACGGCGGCCACTTTAGGTTGACAGTGTATAAGAAATTTGTGTAAATTTAGTTGTGAACTTAGCTATATAAAGTTCAGATATTTAATATCTTGTTAGTAATATAGAATGCTTTGGTATTTGAGGGGGTCAATATGGTGGAAGCATTAGCTTTGGCACATAAGGAAGAACAGAATCGCGAGCTAAAGGAACGTTTACTGCAGCTAAAGAAAGAACGTAATGCGATCATTCTTGCTCATTATTATCAACGTGATGAAATTCAGGAAATTGCTGATTTTAGAGGGGATTCCTTCTTGCTTGCTCAGAAGGCGGCAGAAACGGATGCTGATGTTATTGTATTCTGTGGTGTTCACTTTATGGGCGAAAGTGCCAAAATTCTAGCTCCTAATAAGACAGTCATTATTCCAGACGAGCGTGCGGGCTGCCCGATGGCAGACATGGTGAATGTTGACGGTTTGCGAGAGCTTAAGAAGCAGCACCCGAATGCTAAAGTCGTGGCATACATTAACACTTCTGCAGACGTTAAAGCAGAGACAGATATTTGCTGTACATCGGCTAACGCGCTTAAGGTGGTTAATTCGGTTGATTCAGATGAGATCATCTGGGTTCCGGATAAAAATTTGGGCGATTATGTATCTAAATTCACAAACAAAAAGATGATCATCTGGGAAGGGTACTGCAACACACATGATATGTTGACAGTTAAGGATGTGGAAGAAATGAAGCAGCTGCATCCAAATGCCCAGTTTGTTGTTCACCCGGAATGTCGTCCTGAAGTTGTTGCAATGGGTGATTTTGTGGGCTCAACAACAGCGATTATTAAATATTGCCGTGAATCGGATTGCCAAGAATTCATCGTGGGTACAGAAGATGGCACAGGTTATCAATTACGGATGGATAGCCCGAATAAGCAGTTTTATTTTGCAACTAAATACTTGGTGTGTCCGAACATGAAGGTGAACAATCTGAAGAAGGTTGTTCGTTGTCTAGAGACCATGAAGCCGGAAATTCATGTTCCACAAGAGATTGCGGATCAGGCAAGATTATCGCTAGAACGCATGTTACAAGTCAAGTAGCACTTTGTTGCTTGTAAAGGATTGGGAGATGAGCAGAGTGATTCCACGATATTTAGTTGATGTTGATTTTGACTCTTTACCTAAGGTTGATGCAGATGTTATTGTGATCGGCTCAGGAATAGCGGGTTTATTTACTGCGCTTAAGGCAAGCGAATCCCATCAAGTACTGTTAATTACGAAGAAATCATTGCTTGATTCGAACACGCAGCATGCGCAAGGAGGAATTGCCGCTGTCATTTCAGATGAGGATTCTCCAGAATATCATTCGCAGGATACCTTGATGGCTGGAGCAGGATTGTGTTCACACGATGCTGTAGATGTCCTTGTTCATGAAGGTCCTAGCGGTGTGCGCGAACTTATCCAATTCGGGACGGAGTTCGATCTTGAGAATGGTGAGCTTGCTCTAACACGGGAAGGTGCGCATAGTCAGCGGCGAATTCTGCATGCACATGGGGATGCGACTGGTGCAGAAATCGTACGTGCATTATCCGAGAAGGTTAGAAGTCATCCGAACATTGAATTGTGGGATGATCACTTTGTTATCGATTTATTAACAGCAGATAATGGAGAATGTATTGGTGCACTTGTGCAAAAGCAAGATAACAGCAGAGTTCTTGTCTATGGCAATGCGACAGTTCTATGTACAGGTGGTGCGGGACAGCTATATCGGTATACAACAAATCCGGACGTAGCCACTGGCGATGGTATTGGGCTTGCCTATCGTGCGGGTGCGATTATTCAGGATATGGAATTTATTCAATTCCACCCTACTTCTCTATGTTATCCAGGTGCGCCAAGATTCTTAATTTCTGAAGCTGTGCGCGGTGAGGGTGCTTACCTGCGAAATATTCGCGGTGAACGATTCATGGAGCGCTACCATGAACTCTTGGAGCTTGCTCCACGTGACATCGTTGCACGTGCTATTGTTTCGGAGATGGAAGAAACACGTTCAACTTATGTGTATATCGATGTTACGCATGAATCGGAGGAAATGGTGAAGCATCGGTTCCCGACCATATATGAGTACTGCATGAAATTTGGACTGGATCTATCCTCAGACTGGATACCAGTTGCTCCTGCAGCTCACTATATGATGGGCGGGATTCAGACGGATCTTCATGGAGAAACGAATGTTAAACGGTTATTTGCTTGTGGCGAAGTCTCTTCAACAGGTGTTCATGGCGCGAATCGCCTTGCTTCTAACTCGCTTTCTGAAGCAATCGTATTTGGGAGACGCATTATTGAACGAATCCATTCCTTGAAGCGACTTACTGAACATGAGAAGAAAATCGCTATTCGTCCTGAAGATCAATTAAATCGTACCGAGCTGCCGATTCAGCCAACCGTAGAGCGAAAACTTAAGCTTCAGAAAGTCATGCTAAGACAAGTGGGACTTAAACGGTCAGCTCAAACCTTGCAGAAGGGTCTGGAAGAATTGTCGAGACAGCTTGCTATTTTTAATAATCAGCTGACAAGACGTGAAGAATATGAGTTCACTAATTTATTGATTTGTGCTTTATTATCGGCTGAAGCCGCATTAAGAAGAGAAGAAAGTCGCGGTGGACATTATCGAGAAGATTTTCCAAATCGGGAAGACCAGGTTTGGCTTAAACATATTCAATTTTTAAGAGAGCAAGGAATTTTAGAGGAGTCGATCGTAAATGCGCAACCTTAATCTGGATTTAATCGTCAATAACATTAAAGACTGGCTGCAAGAAGATGTCGGTACAGGTGATGTATCTGCCATCACAACAATTCCAGCTGAGCATCATTCCAAAGGCATTATTCATGTTAAAGAGGATGGGATCGTATGCGGACTACAAGTAGCGGCATTGGTTTTCACTCAGCTTGATTCCAGTCTGCAATTTGAAGCGTTGAAATTAGATGGCGATACGGTTAAGAAAGGCGATATTCTGGCTGTTGTTACAGGAAGCACACGCAGCATCCTAACTGGTGAACGCTTAGCACTTAATTTATTGCAGCGACTATCTGGAATATCCACCAAAACAAATGAATTTGTCCAAGCGATTGCAGGTTTGCCAACTAGATTGGTCGATACGCGCAAGACAACACCTGGACTTCGGTTGCTGGAGAAGTATGCTGTACGAGTAGGAGGAGGTCATAATCATCGTTTTGGGCTGTATGATGCAGTGATGATTAAGGACAACCATATTAAAGGTGCAGGTGGCATCACAGCCGCTGTATCTGCTGCGAGAGCTGAAATTCCTCATACGATGAAAATAGAAGTCGAAGTAGAAGATTTCGAACAGTTATATGAAGCGATTCATGCGAAAGCAGATATTATTATGCTCGATAATATGTCGGCTAGTGATATGAAGCAGGCAGTTGCTATCATTCGAGAGCAAGCGCCGCATGTTATCGTAGAAGGTTCAGGATCGGTTAATCCGCAGAACATTCGAGCATTAGCAGAAACAGGTGTTGATGTTATTTCGGTTGGGAGACTGACGTATTCTGTGCCTGCTCTTGATATATCACTCGATCTGAATGAACGCAAGGGTGGTGCAGCTCGGTGATTTTGGTAGTGGATGTAGGGAATACGAATATTGTGCTAGGTCTATACAAGCAGAATGATTTAATCCATCATTGGAGAGTAAGTACGAATCGTTCGGCTACCTCGGATGAATATGGCATGATGGTATACAATTTGTTCGGATATGCCGATATTAAACTGGAGCAAGTTCAAGGTGTGATCATTTCCTCTGTCGTACCTCCGCTCATTAATGCACTCGAAACGATGTGCAAACGATATTTTCATAAAACACCATACATCGTAGGACCTGGAATCAAAACGGGTCTTAACATTCGTACAGATAATCCTAAAGAGGTCGGCGCTGATCGGATCGTGAATGCCGTTGCTGCGCTTGAGCTATATGGCGCTCCTTGTGTAATTGTCGATTTTGGCACAGCTACGACCTATGATTATATTGATGAAAAGCATCAGCTGATTGGCTCTGCCATCGCGCCTGGTATTGGGATTTCCACAGAGGCTTTGTATCAACGAGCTGCTAAATTACCAAGAATCGAACTTGTTAAACCGAAGAGCGTAATCGGTAGAAATACGGTAACAGCGATGCAAGCGGGTATTATTTATGGATATGTGTCACAAGTCGATGGAATTGTGATGCGGATTCGCGAGGAATTCGGTGCTAAGGCTACTGTTGTTGCCACAGGAGGCTTGGCTGAATTAATTGCTTCGGAATCAAGAACAATCGATGTGGTAAATCCGCTTTTAACTTTACAAGGATTAAGATTGATCTACGACCGTAATATATAGAGATAATTCCAGCAGGGAGTGAGTGCAGCTTCATGAAAGATTACATGATTAGAGGAACAGCGCTTGAAGGAAAGGTAAGAGCATTCGCTGTCCAGACGACTGCGTTAACACAAGAGCTTCACCAAAGACATGGCACGACTCCAACGGCAGCAGCAGCACTAGGACGTACAGCAGCAGCAGCATTGATGATGGGCGCTATGCTCAAAGGAGAGGAGAAGCTTACTGTTCAGGTCAAAGGGGGAGGTCCTATCGGCCAAATCGTAGTTGATGCTAACGCAAAGGGCGAAGCTCGCGGATATGTAACGAATCCTGATGTAGATCTTCCGCTTAACTCGGTTGGCAAACTTGATGTAGCCGGTGCAGTAGGTACAGACGGTTATCTGTACATAATTAAGGATCTAGGACTGAAAGAGCCTTATCGTGGCTCGATTCCTATTATTTCAGGTGAATTAGCAGAGGACTTTACCTATTATTTTGCCAAATCAGAACAGACACCATCTGCAGTTGCTTTGGGCGTATTAGTGGATGTAGATTACAAGATTAAAGCTGCTGGAGGCTTTATTATCCAACTCTTGCCGGGCTTAACAGATCAAGAAATTACAGAAGTAGAGAAGCAGCTAGCTACAATTCCATCAATGACCAATATGCTCGAACAGGGTTTGACGCTTGAACAGATTCTTAAAGAGGTGATACCATCCACCAAAGTGATGGAATCAATGGACATAAGTTTTAAATGCAGCTGCTCTTTAGAACGGATTGAGCAAACCTTATTAACACTTGGGAAGAAAGAGCTTGAATCTTTAAGAGATGAGAATGAGAGCGCCGAGGTCGTATGTCATTTTTGCAATGAGAAGTATAATTTCACCCAGGAGCAATTGCAGGAGTTAGTTGATAAATTAGATTGATACTAAGGCAGGCATCAAACGGATATGGATAAGAGAAGAATCAAGCTGTTGTTAATTGTCGGGGGTGTGAGCTTATGTGCTACTGTTCTGTTGTTTGTTCTATTCGTCAGTTTATTTGGCGGCAAGGGGACTAATGGAGCTTCATCTAGAACAGATGGCCAAGCGGGTTCGAACAATGTAATTGCACGGATTGGTGATATAGAAATTACAGCAGACCAATTATATGAAAATTTAGTTCGTAGCTATGGTAACGAAATGCTCAATCGGATGATCGATAATCAAGCTGTTCGTATAGAAGCAAAGTCATCGGGGATCTCTGTGTCGGAAGAGGAGATTGAAGAAGAGCTTAAACGGATGAGCGTTGGTTATAAGGATATGAATGAGTATTACGATGCGATGAAGCAGCAGCTCGGCTTATCAAGAGAAGATTTGCACTCGGATGCGGAATATAATTTATTATTAGAGAAAATCGCAACCAAGGATATCACAATTACAGATAAACAAATTAATGATTATATGAAATCACATCAAAAAGAGTTCAAACCTCGCAAAGAATTTCACATTCAGCAAATGATATTACCTACACGTGAACACGCCATCAAAGCAATGAAGGAGCTTGATAAAGGAATTGATTTCGCCATAATTGCACGTGATCGCTCTGTTGATGATGCTTCTGCAGTAGAAGGTGGTGATATTGGCTGGGTGGAGAATGATGATCCATTTATTCCAGTCGAAATTCTGAACGCAGCGGATAAGCTTAAGGTCGGAACAATTAGTGGTGTTGTTGAGCTGAGTAATGGTAATTACGCCATTATTAAATTACTTGAGCTCAAAAAAGAACAACAAGAGCCAGAAGATAATGTACGGGAGAAAGTACGCAAGCAGTTAGCCTTACAGAATGCATTGCCTGTTAAAGATATTGTTGAACAATTAAGGAAGAAGCATGGAGCGATTATCTTGGATAATCGTTTTATCATGTAAATTTTGAGAATATTCAGTTATGGTCCTATTGACAGGTTTGAATTGGATTGTTATCATTATATTTAAATACCAACTAATTTAATCGGAAATATATAGTTTTAAATATAAGGAGGAATGACGGATGGCAAAGCTTGTACAGAATGTAACTCAATTAATCGGTGATACTCCGATCGTGAGACTTAATCGTGTCGTGCCAGAGGGTAGCGCAGAAGTGTATGTGAAGCTGGAGTATCAAAATCCCGGATCAAGTGTTAAAGATCGGATTGCAATTGCAATGGTGGAAGCAGCTGAAGAAGAAGGAATTCTAAAGCCAGGTGACACGATTATTGAACCAACAAGCGGCAATACCGGAATAGGCCTTGCTATGGTTGCAGCAGCCAAGGGCTATAGAGCGATCCTCGTTATGCCAGAGACAATGAGTCTGGAGCGTCGTAACTTGCTTCGTGCATATGGAGCTCAGATCGTACTGACACCTGGAGCAGAGGGCATGAAGGGAGCTATAGCTCGTGCTGAGGCAATCCAAGCGGAGAATGCGAATTATTTTATGCCACAGCAGTTCAAGAATTTAGCTAATGTTAAAGTTCATCAGAATACGACAGGTCCAGAAATAGTCGAAGCGATTAACGGACATGATGGCAAGCTTGATGCATTCGTGGCAGGGATCGGAACAGGTGGAACGATAACAGGTACGGGTAAAGTGTTGAAAGACAGCTTTCCTGGTATTCAAATTTATGCAGTAGAACCTGCAGCATCACCAGTACTATCTGGAGGTAAGCCAGGGCCGCATAAGATTCAAGGTATTGGAGCAGGCTTCGTCCCTGATATTCTGAATACCGAAATATATGATAAGATTATTCCAGTTGAGAATGACGACGCATTTGAAACCTCCCGTAGGGTAGCACGTGAAGAAGGTATTTTAGGTGGAATTTCTTCAGGTGCAGCAATTTATGCGGCACTTCAAGTGGCTAAACAACTTGGTGAGGGCAAACGTGTGCTTGCGATCATTCCAAGCAATGGTGAGCGTTACCTATCGACACCGTTGTATCAATTTGAAGATTAATCTCATAGCTTCTCAGTTTGAATTACAGAACAGCAATTTAGGGTTATCTCTAATTGCTGTTTTTCTTTTCACTAATAAGTTAAAATAAAACAATAATTGATATCATCGTATGCATTGGAGGAAGCCTAGTAGTGTATCTTACAACATTTGAAGAATGGCTTAATTGGATAGAGGACGATAAAAATACTGTGCTTCCGTTCGTTAAACGTATAGACTATGCGAACAATCGGGATATGCTGAAGGTCGCTTCATGGGAGGAAGTATGGCAAAAGGCGGCGCCAGAATCATTCGTTCTGGAGAGTGGTAAAGGTGGGCGATATACCTTTATTGGCATGCAGCCCAAATCTGTCATTCGTGGAACGATCGAAGAAGCTGATGTATGGAATGCAACATCATCTAATAAGCTACAGCTGCCTCCTCTAGAGGCGATAAAGCATTGGATGAAGCCCTATCACGCGCCAAAGGTTAAGGAAGCTCCCAAATTTATTGGCGGCTGCGTAGGCTTCCTAGGTTATGATGTCATTCGTTCGCTTGAGAAATTGCCTATGCAGGCTAAGCGTGATGTTGAAATTCCTGATTATGTGTTTGGATTGTATGATCAGATATGGATAATAGATCATCAGGAAGCTGCTTTATTTGTAGCTGTGCATACGGAGGTTACACCAGATTTAGTGGACAACAAGCTTGAATTACTTCGCCTTGCTTACGATCAAGCTGAGCTTCAAGCGCTCCGAATGGTGGACCAATGGAATGAAATTATCCATTCTTCTTATGGTCAGCAGCAGAGACAAGAACGTGATGAATTGCTTAAATCAGGAGCGCTAGTTGAATCAGGACAGCTTGATGTTGATTTGGAATCCATGAAGGGTCTGACAAGAGCCTTCTCAAGAGCTGATTTTGAACATGCTGTTCAGCGTATTCAGCATTATATTGCGCAAGGTGATGTGTTCCAAGTTAATTTATCAGTGCGTCAAAGCTGTGAGCTGAAATCGGATGCCGAATGTATTTATGAGTGGCTTCGAATCATCAATCCTTCTCCTTATATGGGGCTGCTTCGTTTTCAGGATTTTGCCTTGGTGAGTGCTTCACCTGAATTATTAGTTCAAAGAGAAGATCGCGTTCTTCGTACACGCCCTATTGCAGGTACTAGACCTCGTGGTGCAAATGCAGAGGAAGATCAAAGACTGGCAGACGAATTGATCAATAACGAAAAGGAACGTGCCGAGCATGTGATGCTTGTTGATCTTGAGCGGAATGATCTTGGCCGTATTTCGGCTTACGGTACTGTACGGGTCGATGAATTTATGGTTATTGAGTATTACTCGCATGTCATGCATATCGTGACTCAAATCGAGGGGATATTGGCAAATGATAAGGATTCCTACGATGCGATTGCTGCAACATTCCCTGGGGGAACGATCACCGGTGCGCCTAAGGTTCGGACGATGGAAATTATTGAAGAGCTAGAACCTGTCGGAAGAGGTCCTTATACAGGCTCTATGGGATGGATTGACTATAACGGTGATATGGAATTTAATATTATTATACGGACTCTTGTTGAATGCCAAGGTAAGGGGTATGTGCAAGCAGGAGCGGGAATTGTAATTGATTCTGTACCTGCCAAGGAATATACAGAGTCGCTAAATAAGGCGAAGGCTGTATGGAAAGCGATCAGGTACAGTGAGCTGATGAATAGTAGAGTTAAGAATGAGGCCTTTTAAAAGAAAGAGCCAGAGCGGAGGATGAGCTAAGCCATGATTCTCGTAATCGATAATTATGATTCATTTACTTACAATATAGTGCAATACTTAGGTGAACTTGGGGAACAGCCAGTCGTCTATCGCAATGATGAGATTGATCTTGCAGGGATTGAGGAGCTTAAGCCGGATCGCATTCTGATTTCACCAGGACCTTGTACACCGAACGAAGCTGGTATTTCACTTGCAGTTATTGATCATTTTAAAGAAACCACACCGATATTCGGTGTTTGTCTCGGACATCAGTCGATTGGACAAGCATTCGGAGGAGAAGTTGTTCGTGCCGCTAATTTGATGCATGGCAAAACCTCCGAAATTTACCATGATGGCCAAACGATTTTTCGAGGGATATCATCACCTTTCGTCGCTACACGCTATCATTCATTGATCGTTCGCAAAGAAACGCTGCCAGATTGTCTGGAGGTCAGTGCTTGGACCAAAGATGGAGAAATAATGGGTTTGCGACATAAACAGTACAAGGTTGAGGGTGTTCAATTTCATCCGGAATCGATTCTGACGGAGTCAGGTCTGCAATTGCTTCGCAATTTTATTGAGTAACTCAGTAAGTCGTTAAACGCACCCGCCTTTATGGTCGGTGAAGTCGTTTCTTCTCGTCTAGGAGGGCAATAGGATGATAATCAGCTTAAATGGGCTTTTAGTCGAAGATAAAGATGCTGTGGTCTCTGTATATGATCACGGTTTTCTTTATGGAATGGGGCTTTTTGAGACCTTTCGTACGTATAATGGACAGCCCTTCTTATTAGATAAGCATATGGAACGATTAACTCGTAGTTGTGCCGAGCTGGGTATTGCTTTTGAACCTAATATAGAGAAGCTGAGCAAACAAGTGAGTGAATTGCTGCTGGCAAATGATTTAATGGATGGTTATTTTCGCTACACGATTACTGCAGGTGTGTCGATCTTAGGTCTGCCAGGTGAGGAGAGCTATGAGCAGCCGACAGAAATCATCTATGTCAAAGCATTGCCTGAACGTAATGATAACTTATATGTGCTGGGAAAACCGCTTCAATTATTAAAGCATGCTCGGAATACGCCTGAGGGTATCTACCGTTTAAAGTCGCTTCATTATATGAATAATATTTTGGCCAAAAGAGAATTAGCCTCCTATCCTTGGGCAGCCGGCGCTGAAGGACTTATGCTTACGGAAGAAGGGTATATTTCGGAAGGGATCGTTTCGAATGTTTTCTATGTCCGAGAAGGTATTCTTTATACGCCTTCTTTGGATACAGGTTGTCTGCCAGGAGTGACAAGAGAATTCGTCATTGGGCTAGCGAAACAGCTAGGTATTGTAGCCCAGGAAGGGCTGTATACATGGAATGATCTCGTGAATAGCGATGAGATTTTTGTAACGAATTCGATCCAGGAGATCGTACCAATCAGCAGTATGTATTTGCCGGACGGTAAGAAAATAGAAGTTGGCCGTTCAACTGATAGAAGCTTGGACCGACAAACGGAGCGATTCATTTCGCAATATCGTCAAAGTATAGGAAGTGTAATATGATCCGAACATTAACATATGGTAATCACACAATTGAATTAGGACGTAGGACTCTTGTGATGGGAATTCTGAATATAACACCAGATTCCTTTTCTGATGGCGGCTCTTATCACACTATAGAAGATGCGGTAAAGCGAGCGTTCGAAATGGTGGAACAAGGAGCTGATATCATTGACATTGGCGGTGAGTCTACTCGCCCTGATGCGGCGGAAGTAAGTGAGCAAGAAGAACTAATGCGGGTTATTCCTGTTATTAAAGCTTTAACAGAAGCTGGATTGTCTGTTCCAATCTCCATTGATACGTATAAAGCAGAAGTTGCTGATCAGGCCATGCAGGCAGGAGCATCAATTATTAATGATGTATGGGGCTTCAAGCGAGAACCGCGAATCGCTCAGGTAGCCGCACATTATCGTTGTCCTGTTATTCTCATGCACAATCGTACGGATATGGATTATCAAGATTATCTATCTGACGTATTATCCGATCTTTCGTCATCTGTTGCGATTGCACGTGAAGCGGGAGTTGAGGATAAGCAAATTATTTTAGATCCCGGGTTTGGATTCGTTAAAACGTATGAACATAATATTTGGCTGATGAACCATTTGCGTGAAATTGTTGATCTAGGCTATCCTGTCCTGCTCGGTACATCTCGTAAGAGAATGATTTATCATACGTTAAATCTGCCTAAGAACGAATTAATTGAAGGAACAGCAGCGACAGTCGTACTAGGAATCGCACAAGGCTGCGATATCGTGCGTGTGCATGATGTGAAGGAAATTAAGCGTACCGTAACGATGACAGATGCAATCATACGTAATCAATTCACCTTTTAGAAAGCGATGATGGGAGTTGAATGGCTAGATGGATAAAATTATTTTGTCAAAAGTGGAGTTCTATGGATATCATGGCGTATTCCCTGAAGAAAATAAACTAGGTCAACGGTTCTATGTAGATGTTGAATTGAGAATGCCCCTGGATAAACCGGGTCGCAGCGACCGGATGGAAGATAGTGTGAGTTATGCAGAAGTATATGAGCTGATCAAGCCAATAGTGGAAGGTAAGCCGTTCAAGCTGATTGAGGCGCTGGCTGAAGCTATTGCATCCGCGTTACTGCATCACTATACTGTTATCAATGAAGTTATGATTCGAGTAACGAAGGCGCATCCTCCTTTTGATGTGCATTGTCAGGGCGTAGCAGTTGAAATAACCCGTTCCAGGCAAGGGGAAGGACGCTTATGAGTGCAGCAGCAAAAGATCCTAATGAGGTCGTGGCTTATATTTCACTTGGCTCCAACATTGGTGATCGGGCCTATTATTTGACGGAAGCGATCAGTCGGTTAGGTGCGCATCCTCAGATTCAGGTGGCTCACGTATCTTCTATTTATGAAACGGAGCCAGTCGGTTATACGGATCAGGCATCTTTCTTGAATAAAGTTGCCGCTGTGTGCACATCTTTAACTTCACATGAGTTGCTTTACTATATTTTGCAGATTGAGAAGGATCTTGGCAGAGTACGTGATATTCGCTGGGGACCACGCACACTCGATTTGGATTTGCTCCTATATGGCGAGGAAGAGCAGGATACTGCCGACCTTATACTCCCACATCCGCGAATGACGGAGCGGGCGTTTGTATTAATTCCCCTTGTTGAGGTAATGAATTTAATTGATGCACAGCGTGCTGCATTCTATCAGAATATACTTAACACTTGTCATGGGAAAGAAGGGGTTATGTTGTGGATAAGAACGTAATCGCAAGACGTGTACGAGCATTCCGTAAGCTTAAAGGTCATACGCAGGCTGAATTAGCTGAAATGATAGGTGTATCTATGGCAGTGCTTGGCTCGATTGAGCGGGGAACAAGAAAGCCTGACATGAAAATATTGCAGCGAATATCCGCAATCCTCCATGTTGGGATTGAAGAGCTGCATGTCGTAAAGTCAGGTCAGGTAGAAAGAGGTTGATGAAATGTTAACAATAGGTGGTGTAAAAGCGCCTAATCAAGTCGTGCTCGCACCGATGGCTGGTGTTTGTAATCCAGCATTCCGATTAATTGCGAAGGAATTTGGTACTGGGCTTGTATGTGCCGAAATGGTAAGTGACAAAGCGATTTTGCATGGGAATGCAAGATCACTCGAAATGCTTTATGTAGATGAAAGAGAAAAACCGCTATCCTTGCAGATTTTTGGAGGAGATACGGAAACGCTTGTCGAAGCTGCGAAAATTGTGGATCAGCAGACGAATGCTGACATCATTGATATAAACATGGGGTGCCCCGTTCCCAAAATTGTCAAATCTGATGCGGGTGCAAGATGGCTTCTTCAGCCTGCCAAGATTGAAGAAATGATTAGGACCGTCGTCGCAAATGTGAGCAAGCCCGTAACCGTCAAGATGCGTATCGGCTGGGATGATCAGCATATCTACTTGTTGGATAATGCGAAGGCGGTTGAACGTGGTGGCGGAGCAGCAGTAACTGTTCATGGACGTACGCGCGAGCAAATGTATACAGGTCATTCCAACTGGGATATGATTCGTCAGGTCAAAGAGACGGTTAACATTCCAGTCATCGGCAACGGAGACGTGCTTACACCAGAGGATGCAAGACGCATGCTCGATCAGACTGGCTGTGATGGCGTCATGATAGGTCGCGCTGCACTTGGAAATCCGTGGATGCTGTATCGAACTGTACATTATTTAGAGACTGGTAAATTATTGGATGAGCCATCCGCGAAAGAAAAAATGGACATTGCAATCCTCCATATGGATCGTCTGATTGCCCTTAAAGGTGAACGTGTAGCAGTTAAGGAAATGCGCAAACATATGGCTTGGTATCTCAAAGGTTTGAAAGGTGCAGCACGAGCAAAAGATGCAATTATGGAGCAAACAACCCGAGATGGTATGGCGCAAATTCTAGAAGAGTTTTCCAATTCCGAGGTGCTCGTTGGGGCTTCCGTAGATTGACATTTTAATTTCATTGCAATATAATCAGTCAATATAAAAATCAGTTTTAATTTCCAGTCATCGCCAAACTTGGTTGTAATATATTAAAGGTAAGCGGTTTATTGGGAATTTGCATTTAAAATTTATTTATATGACGGGAGATAGGACAAATGGCTGAAAAAGAGGTCATCCTCACCCAAACAGGTCTGCAGAAATTGGAAGAGGAGCTTGAATACCTCAAATCGGTAAAGCGTCGTGAAATCGCCGAAAGAATTAAAGTGGCGATCGGTTATGGGGATATCAGTGAAAACTCCGAATATGAAGATGCAAAGAACGAGCAAGCTTTTATTGAAGGGCGTGTTATCACTCTTGAAAAAATGCTTCGCAACGCTCGAATTATCAACAATGATGATGTAGATACAGATGTTGTAAGTGTTGGCTCCATTGTAACCTTGAAAGACTTGGAATTCGGCGATTCCGTGGAATACACGATTGTCGGAACAGCAGAATCGGATCCTTTTCAGAATAAAATTTCGAATGAAAGCCCTGTTGGTAAAGCAATCATTGGTAAGCAAATTGGATCGATTGTAGATGTTCAAGTTCCAGCAGGTGTAATTCAATACGAAATTATGGAAATTAAGAAATAATCCGTTCTTATCCATAATCTGCTTTTTGAAAAGCTTCCTTTGGAAGCTTTTTCGGTATTATAAAATTTATTAACATTCATCTCATAAATTTTATGTAATACCTTAAGAAACGCATCCGTCTTATAAAGACGGTGAAACCGTTTCTTTTTGGTTTATAGCAATAGTTCGGCTTATCTGAAATGTATATAGAGGAGTGGGAATATGAGCGAATTGGAATTGAATGAGTTATTGCAAATTAGACGCAATAAATTGGACGAGCTTAGAGGCATGGGGATCGATCCGTTTGGTGCTCGTTTCGATCGTACGCATCGCGCAGGTGAAATTTTAACTGCCTATAATGAGTTGAGCAAAGAAGATTTGGATGAACAAGCAGTCGAGGTAGTACTTGCTGGCCGTATTATGCAGAAGCGTGAAATGGGTAAGGCTTGTTTTGCGCATTTACAGGATATTACAGGCAAAATCCAAATTTATGTTCGTCAAGACGCAATTGGCGAAGAGCGTTATGCAGCTTTTACATTACTTGATATTGGTGATCTTGTTGGTGTCAAAGGTGTTGTGTTCAAAACAAAAACAGGTGAAACATCCGTCAAGGTAACTGAGCTTGAAGTATTGACAAAGTCTTTGCTGCCATTGCCTGATAAATTCCACGGACTAAAAGACGTAGAAATGCGTTATCGTATGCGTTATGTTGACCTTATTATGAGTCAAGAGGTTCAACAAACGTTCATTACTCGCTCCAAGATCATTCAATCCATGCGTCGTTACTTGGATTCTCTTGGCTACTTGGAAGTTGAAACTCCAACGCTTCATGCGGTTGCTGGAGGAGCTGCTGCACGTCCGTTTAATACGCACCATAATGCACTCGATATGCAATTACATATGCGTATTGCGATTGAGCTGCACTTGAAGCGTCTAATAGTCGGTGGTCTTGAGAAGGTGTATGAGATCGGTCGTGTATACCGTAATGAAGGTATTTCTACACGTCATAACCCTGAATTCACGATGATTGAGCTGTATGAGGCGTATGCGGATTATAAAGATATCATGAAGTTGACTGAAGAGTTGATTGCACATATTGCGAAAGAAGTACTTGGAACTACAGTAATTAAGTATGGTGATTATGAGGTAGATCTTACACCTGCATGGCGCCGCGTTTCGATGGTTGACGCTGTTAAAGAGGTTGTCGGCGTTGATTTTGGTGTCCAAATGACAAATGAAGAAGCACATCAATTGGCTCGTGAGCATAAGGTTGAGGTTGAACCACATATGACATTCGGTCATATTCTGAATGCTTTCTTCGAAACATTCGTTGAAGAAACGTTGATTCAACCGACTTTCGTGTACGGTCATCCAGTTGAAATTTCACCATTAGCTAAAAAGAACCCTATCGATTCACGCTTTACAGATCGTTTTGAGCTCTTTATTGTTGCACGTGAGCATGCTAATGCCTTCACGGAGCTAAATGACCCAATTGACCAACGTGAACGTTTTGAGGCGCAATTGCTGGAGCGTGAGCATGGGAATGATGAGGCACATGAGATGGATAACGACTTTATTCGTGCGCTTGAATACGGTATGCCGCCTACAGGTGGTCTAGGTATTGGTGTCGATCGTCTTGTTATGCTGCTTACGAACTCACCTTCCATTCGTGATGTTCTTCTGTTCCCGCATATGCGCGATCGTCAAGGGGAATAAGATTAATATATTTGATCAACGGACAGCGATCACCGCAATGGCGGTCGCTGTCATTTTTTTACACGAACAAAAGTGTTGACGAGAGCTTGCGTTATGTGATAGATTAGATCTCGCCCCACTAAACGGGCAACACAAGAAATCAGGTAAATCAAGGCTTGCGAGTGAGAGTAAGAAAAAAGATTAAAAAAAACACTTGCAATTGGGTAGCCTGATGTGGTATATTAATAAAGTCGCCGCTGAGAAACACGGCAGCGAAAAATGATAGAAATTGTCCTTTGAAAACTGAACAACGAGTGAAGAAATAAATGAGATTATTAATCTCAAACACGTTGATATCCACAAGATATTGACAAGCTAGCAAGAAATTTTGAGCAAATCAGCTCACCTTTAATGGAGAGTTTGATCCTGGCTCAGGACGAACGCTGGCGGCGTGCCTAATACATG
>NZ_SKFG01000027.1 GCF_004344915.1 Paenibacillus albiflavus
TGTTTTATGGTTCGTCGGAAGGCCGACCGCCGTTAAACCTGTTAATGCGGCCCATGTGCCATAGATATAACAAACTCCCCATCTTCCGTACCATGATCCGTCCTTCTCCTGATGGCTAATCAGCCATTGTGTCCCGTGTTTGATGAATTCATGACGAATTGTAAGTCCAGCGAAGTTCCCCAGATACTCCAAAGTCCGTCCTGTAAGATCGGCCCCCGACGGATCGATGGCAGCCGATTTGGCGCCTTCTATGGGAAGCCAGGTCAACATTTTGTTATCCGTGTTTTTTTCGAATGCTGGCCAACCGCCGTCGTTATTTTGCATGGACTGCACCCAGTTTAGTCCACGATTCCATGAATCTTGGTACGAAGGATCGGTATGGGTGAGGTTTTTGATTGCTCGTAAAGCTGCAGTGGTATCGTCCACATCAGGGTTGATGGTATTGGTTTCCGAGAATCCCCATCCCCCGGGTAAGGTATCCGGATTATGGATGCTCCAATCGGCTTTTTTATGCTGCTGTTTGGATCGCAAGTAATCGGCGGTACGCCGAATAACCGGATGATTGCCGGCAATCCCGGCTTCTTGCAGCGCATATGCAAGCAGGGCGGTATCCCAGATGGTAGAAGGTGAATTTTGAATCGTAGTATGATGATCGGAGCGGCATTGCATTGCGGTTAAGGCATCAATGGCATGCGAGATAAGGGAGTGCTGTGGATCGTAATCTAACGCAAGAAGGGCGAAAATCATTAAAATCGTGCTGCTACCATAGCTGTATAGCGATCCGTCCGCTTCAATCCGCGAAAGCATGAACTGTTCTGCCTTGTCGGTAGCGGCTTCATGGATAGAACGGGGCGTGCCGATAAGGCGGTTTAAGCCTGCCTGGATGTTGTCCTGAAATTTTTGATGTTCCCGGTGATCGAAATCTTGGCGTTGGTCGAGCTCCTCTTGGTCTATGGAGCGGACAATGAGATCGGATAGATCGGGCGTATGGGCTGTCTTAATGGAAAATTTACGGTCGGCCATGATCAGCATTGGGGTTATATGAACTCTTGAATATCCTGAAAAATCAAAAAGGTTAAGGGGGAAATAAGCAGGAAAAAGCAGCACTTCCAGCGGAACGGAGGAGATGGATGCCGGCCACTTTCTTTGTCCGGTAGCGGCTAGAAGGGCTTTTGTTAATATGCTGGTAACTTTTCCAAGTCCGCCTTTGGATTGTATGTAACGCTTTGCCCGCTGAATCGGTTCGTCTGCGGAATGGCTGTACCCGGAAAAGAGCAGAGCGTAATAAGCTTCAACCGAAGTGGATAAGTTTCCTCCTTCTTCATCGGCATACAAATTCCAACAGCCACCTTGCTGCTGCGCGGCGAGAATCCGATCATGCAGCCGCCGGATCAAATCCTCATTGCGGATATCCAAAGTCCTGAACAGAATGATCACATACGCGTCTATAACGATCCCATTCTCAAAACAAAAATGCCAAGATCCGTCCGGCTGCTGCTGCTGAATAAGGTTTGTTGTCAAGCGATGAATTTCCGCATCGATTTTGCTTATCAAATCAACCATTTTCCATGGCACCTCCGCAGCAAGTCATTTTTGACATTATATGACGGCGGGAAGAAGGAAATGTGGGAGTGGTCAATATGCACAGTATCGAGATAAAGATAGCAATAAATCGCCCCCCAGGAAGCATTGAACAATTGTCGAGCAAAATGAATCGCCCTGCTTTAAACAGGGGGAAGGGCGGTTGCTTTTCTTCGAGAAAATAATGGTCTGAGCGAAGCTTGCTGCCTTACGAAAAAGCCGAAACATCACCAAAAATTTCTTACTGCGACCAAACGTGTGACCACGAGCTAAAATCACCACGATCTCCTACGTTGATGGAAACTTGATTAATCAGTAACTCCTAGACTTCGTTTATACGCGAAGATTTCCTCTACGGCTCGATGAGATCCGCCTGCAGTTCGGAACGAATCACCAATTTCTATGCATGACTTACGAATTGACGCATCGTTTAGTACGCTTTCCGCTGCTTCCTTGAGAGCTCGAGCAGTTAAGTCTGCTTGATTGAGATGAATGCCTGCACCGCCTTCAGCCACACGTCGTGCCACAGCAGGCTGGTCGGCGCTTTGGGGAAGTACAATCAGCGGAACACCATAATACAGGCCTTCACTGGTGCTGTTCATGCCGCCATGTGTGATAAACAATTTGGCATGTTGAAGTACTTCAATTTGCGGTACGTAGCCCCGAACGATAAAATTCGCAGGAATGTCTCCCAATTCCGCAATCTGGGTTTGTCTGCCGACGGATAGAATCACAGTGTACTTCGTTTCGGCAAACGCCGAAAAGCAGAGCTTGTAAAAATCCAACGCTTGATTAAAAACGGTACCAAGTGAAATGTAAATCAAACGATCCGTGTCCACACCAGAGAAATCAGATTCAAATTGGCCGTGTGAGCGAGGGACGAAAGATGGTCCGACAAACTTGAACGAATCGTCAAAGCTTTCTCCATCGGGTTGGAAATGTTTCGATGTGTAGACGATGGTCAATGGCGCAGGATTGCAAAAAATCTCGTAAGCAGAGCCAATTTGCACATTGTATTTTGCTTGCATGCTACTAATCAACTGACGAAACTCCTGTTGTTCAAGTTCATTCACGTCCGCTGGAAATTGACGCGAAAGGTAGTCTTGGAGACTGTTAAAGCTGTTTTCCTGCATGGCAAAACTCGTGCATGAGTTGATTGCAGGCAGCTCGAGTATTTGTGCAACCATATGCCCACAGCCGAACATTGAGTCGTGAATGATGTAATCAAAACGTTCTCCCTTTATTTGCTCCAGAAGAGTGGGAATGATGATATCGGCGGTGCGCAATAGTCCAGCAACGCGAGCCCACGGACTTCTTCCTCCAACAAGAAACGCCTCAACAAATTTGGTGCTATCGAACGTGATCACCTTTGCGCCAGTTGGCTCGACACGATCACGATATTGTTCAGCGATAAAATAAACCACTTCTTCTCCACGACGAATAAGTTCTTGAACCACACCGAGAGTTGGATTGATATGTCCTTCGGAGCCTCCATTGACTAGCAATACACGAGCTATGTTCATCACCTTCCAAAATGACGGGGTTTGAGCTTTTTTTCATTTGCTCATTATAATCATACCATTCAAGTATGAATGCTAATCTTGAAAAACAAAAAAACGGCATTTCTGCCGGTTGAGTGGAGAGGTGGAGAATAGGGGGATCGAACTCCTGACCTAACAAGGAAACTGATGATTTCGTCGCGGCTCGTTTAAACTACGCCACTTGTTATGATTGCTATTTCAGAATGTCTATGTTTCCTTCCTTCATAATAAAATATCCATTTCTTACAAAGGATAGAATTCTACTTACGCTCACACCAGTTTGATTCGATATTTCTAGAACAATTGTATTCGGGTTATCTTCAACAATGCTACGTATCTTTCGATAGGTCTCTTCGCAGTTTTCACACATTCTATTCGTTCTTTGTTTGCACAAGTTCCCGCAAAATTCACAAATTTGATAGTTGGCCATGATGTCTCCTTTTACAGGCATTTCAATACTTTTCTCCACTTCGAATGATAATATTGAGATAATTATAAAAGTAGAGTTTTCAGAACTGGTTCAAGCGCGTCTGCCATCCGCATAAAACCAAGATCCGTTGGATGCGAACCGTCTACCGTGCATTCGAAGAAATCTTTATCACCCAACATTACGGTGCCATCGAAGAAATAAATATTGGAGTCACCTTGCTCCCGTAACTCGTTAACGAGCGACTGCTGGAATTGCTTACGTTCTGTCCTGTCCTTGAATAAGTGTGGTGTCAGATCCTCACGTGCGTAACGAATTCGTGATACAACCAGGATCGGCGTTATCGGATGCGTCTCTCTATAAATTCTAATAAACTCTGGAAGTGTCTTACGGAAAAGCTCGGTGCTTACGCAATTGGCTTCATAATCAAGGACTAGACAAGCAGGATCATAAATCTGTGAAATGATTTCGGCAACCTCAGGTTCTCCCTTGCCGCTTCCCGAAAAACCAAGATTAATAAATTCGAGTGGAATCCTGCGGCTCAAAATATTCGGATATGCCATGCCAGGTCGCGAAGCGCAGCCGCCTTGAGTGATGGAAGTGCCATAGATAATCACTTTTTTCTTTGAAGCGTAGTTGGAAGGAGCGACGACCGTCGCTTTCTCATCTAAGCCAATCCATATTTCCTCGACCCCTTGATATAGCGGTAAATAGAGAACGATATTGCGCATCTTGGAATCCCAATTGGTAAACAACGCACATTCGTATTCTGTGAGAGTGATGTCATATTTCGTAGTATTGCCGTACTGAGATGGAACGATGGAATCAGGAGATCCTACATAACAATCGATACCGCATTGTCCGGTTGCTGGCATATGCACCATATTGGCTTTGTCTTTGAGTTTCACCTTGACTGACAGAGAAGATGAATCCGTTTGAAACCGGATTTGCCCTCCTGCAGGATGATATGCTAATTGATCGACGGCTTCAGGAATTGCATGAGTAGGTAAAGTTGGTAATCTGCGATATTTTCTTTCTTGCGCAAACCAAGCCAAGCCTGAAACCTGAAAAGGCTGCTCTAAAGGTGAATGCCAATAAGTGTCGCCTTCAGATTTTTCATTTGGACGCATTTGGGAGTCAAATTTCTCTAGTAAATTTTCAACTTTTTTTTCCACAATACCAATCCTTCCGTAACATTGATGTATATCATATTTTCATTACACGATGTAAAAAGTGATATGTACCATAAATTCTATTCTACTATATTTTACTTGGGTACAATGAAATTCTTTTAATTGCGTGACAGCTTCTGATCTCTTTGCTAGTCATCCTTGCTGAGACGATACCGAATATCGAAGTGGTGGGGTTAACATGCCTATATTGATTTTCTTGAAGTCCTTTTGGTCATACTTTTGGTCACACATGATTAATGATTAAGTATTTCAAAAACCAACATTACAAAACTATACATTGTAGGAAGCTCTACTCATTCGTAAGCGCTAATAGAATAGGTGCTTCTTTAAACCCAACCAAACTACCGCCTAAACCAATTCCACACATCTGTCGTCAGTGGAATTAAGCCAAATCCGTGCTCTCCAACCACAACTACACCGTATGCCCACTTCCCGAACGCCACAGCGCCTACGCTGATCTTCCCAATAGCGACTGCACCTACAGCCATCGATTTGGCAATAGCGACAGCCCCGACAGCAACACTTGCAAATGCCACAGCACCAATTGCTACACCAATCCAGCTCATCGCAACTGCTCCCAAAGCTAACCAAATTCCTAGTGATATGGCGCCTACCGACAACAGTCCGACACTAACGGCTCCGACGGAAATTAATCCGATTGCTATATCGCCAATTGCAATTAAACCAACCGCAGTCTTCCAACGCTCTCCGCTTCGGTATTGCCGATTAGAAGAATATCGACCTAAATTCGTCCGAATACTAATGATTGGTAACGAAGGCGATGGCCACTGATAGTCAATTTCTCGCTCTTCCCACCCTCTTGATGCTGCATAACGTTCTATGAATTGATGCCATTTCATATCCATCGCCGTCCTTTTGTAGTAGATGCTTTTATCATATCACTTCCCATAATCCCTGTGTTCGGCCCATAACCTGATTTCAGAGTCAGTCTCTAGACTGAGTTATAGTCCTTTATGTAGTTGCCTTTCTACTTGCTTTAACAACGGGAATGCGGCAATCAGAAATTTTTGGTCTTCACCGGAGGGGTTTTGCGTTTCTGCTTGAATCAATCGCCCCTATATGATAGATTGATGTCAAACTAAAGGCGTGAAGCACATGTCGCTTTGATATGGATAGCTCTATTGAGTTATGCCGTATTAAAAGCGGCTTTTTGCATATCCGCCAGATCGGGTGAGAAGATGAACGTTTTCGATGAAGTGTATGAACGATGGTTATCCACTCAGATTGCCGGAGAGAGTAATCCTAGGAGACGGGAACGACTACAAAAAGGATTAAGCTACGGAACCACAGCGTATTTACGCGCGATCTGGTTCCCCGCTATTGGGAACCTGGAGCATTTGTATCCCGAGTATGAGGTTCGGGACATGAACAATGGCTACCGTTACCTTGATTTGGCCTATATGCCTGGTCGATCTAAGGGCTGTGTTGAAATACAAGATTACCGATCCCATGCCAGAGACGTTGAAACCGGCCGATTTAAAGATTTATGTTTGAAACAAGCATTGCTTTCCCTTGATGATTGGTTATTCCTTCCTATAGCTTACTTGTCAATAAGAGACGACCCTGAAGTTTGCAAACAACTAACGCTTGCCTTTGTGGGGAAATTCCTTTCCATAGGCATGCCTTCCGAGCTGAACTGGGCCGAAGCAGAAACACTGCGATTTGCCCGTAGGTTGGTTCGTCCTTTCACACCTCGAGACCTAGCGTCGCATTTGCAGCTAACTGAACGCCACACCAGAGATCTTCTTCGTAATATGGTCGACAAGAAATTGCTCGTCGTCGTTAGCGGTAAACAGAGATATCGTACGTACAAAATTAGACAATAGCCGGATCTCGAACGATAATTTCTAACGGAAGCCACAGACACTATTTCATCGAAAATGAAAGTAATGAAATTTTAACGGAGATGAATGCTTCTATTTGCGTTCAATTGACTTATATTCATCGTATTTTGGTCAAATAGAAGCTATTATTTCCGTTAGAATTTGAAAGGAGTGATTATGGAATGATTAACTGCAGCTATTTCCTTAAGATAAATAAAACCCTATCGTTTATTATGTAACCGTATGGTGGAACCTAGGGGGATATGGAAATCCTGATTCTACCTGCTGACGAAGCCTACTCGGCTAATAAGATCATTGCGGAAGATTTCAATGGCGATTGTTTCCTTCCTCAAAGTGACGCCAAGCTGTGAGGCGTATTCCTATTCCTTTGTGGCGACCTCGATTACAGCTCCCTCCGCGCGGTCTGAACCCCTGGCTGGCCCCCATAGGGACTCCAAAACAAAACGGACACCCGATAGGATGTCCGTTTCGTTATAATGGAGCCAAGGGGGATCGAACCCCTGACCTCTTCGCTGCCAGCGAAGCGCTCTCCCAGCTGAGCTATGGCCCCATGAATATAAGATATCAACCATTATATCATAAGTGAATTAACAATAAAATCAATAAATTGACTTAATAGACAGGTGTTTTTGAAGCAGTAACGTATTATTATTAAAGGATAATAACAATTATACATATAGTATATTTACAGGAGTGATTGAACTTGTCTCAAGATATGTCGTATTGGTTCTGGATTATAGCTGCATTTGTGGTGACGCTTGTCGTAGCCGTTATGGTGATGAAGAAGACGAAGAAATTTGGTCTGTCTTTTGGACTTTCCACAATTGTAAATCTACTCATAACAGGTGGAGGTACAGCTTCGTTACTGCTCGGAGAAACAGATGATACAACAAATTTCAAGCTCGTTGTTTATGCCATTGCTTTCTTTAATTTGGTGATTATCGCTGGATTTGTATTGTTCAGCATGAGAGGCAAGGGCAATGGGCCTGTGCCTCATAAGGAGTACGAAGATTAGGTTTGAATAGAAAGGACGATCAATTGACATATGAAGAATCGTCGTTATTGGATATGGCTTGCTTTAACGGTTATATGGATGGTCATTATTTTTGTGAAATCAGCAGAACCCTATAGCCAGCAGGATTTACGCCCGCGATTAGCGGAATGGATATCGGAAGAGCAGCTATCAAGCGTGCTGCCGAATCTCGAGTTCCATTATGACGGAGAACTTATTACGTATCATTTGCCTTATGATATGCTTGAATTTATGATTCGGAAAATGGGGCATATGTTCGAATTTGCTTTACTAGCTCAATTAAGCTTACTTACCTTGCGAGCGAAGCATGTGAATAGAGGTGCCGCCATTACCATAGCGGCTTTATTTACTTGCCTGTATGCCATTTCAGATGAATGGCATCAGACGTTTATCGTTGGCAGGACGGGACATGCCATTGACGTAGTAGTGGACTCAATCGGAATTCTCCTCGTTGTCATATGCTATGTGGCTTATATCGGGCTGAGGAGCAATAAGAAGCGCTAGCAATCTATTTACTTACCTTGCCTTTTGCGCCACTAGCACTAGTATATGCTTGGAATCTGCGTTCATTGCGCTCCCAAGTTTTGTTCGAAAGTATAATACCGATCACACTGAATACGAAGAATCGAACGACCACGTACATCGGCGTAATTTCGTTATTAGAAATAAATTCCATGATCGATAATAGAAGTGTGATACACACTCCGATCGTGAGCATTCCAAATGTAACTATGTATTTATTTCTACCTTTATCTCTCGTTTTAGCCCAGCGTGCGGCTTGTTGTTCATTCATACAATACCCTCCTAGATAGGTTATAATTTAATTATACATGATTCCTTCACCATGTTTGAAGCCGTATATGAAGAATCAATGAATTGACAAGTAGGAGGAAATAATGATATGTCCAAAATTTTAGGCTTTGGGCTCTTATGGTATTTATTCGGCAATCCATTCATTGCACTGATCGTGCTGCTAGTCATTCTTTATTGGATAGATCGTCAGTTCATTGGGTTGACTCCTAGCATTTTTCGCCCATTCAAGGTCAGTCGAAGTATTGCCAGATTGCGTAATGAGCTGCGGCTTAATCCTCATAATACTTCCAGTAAACTGGATTTAGCTCGTTTCCTGATCGAGAAGAAGAAGTATCATGAGGCTATACAGTGGCTCACTGATGCGAAGCCTCGTATGGAGGATTCTGCTGATCTTCATGCAGAGCTAGGCATATGTTATTTGAAAATAGGCGATATGAAGCAGGGGGAAGAACTGATCAATCAGGCTTTGCTGCTTAATCCGCGCGTGAAATATGGTGAGCCTTACTTGAGGCTTGCAGAAGCGTATGTCAGCCATAATGAATTAGATAAGGCTTTTGCTGTGCTGGAGCAGTTCAGCCAGATTAATTCTTCGTCATGCGAAGCTTATTATCGGTTGGGGATTCTGTATCAGAGCCTGGGCAAACAGGATGAGGCGAAGCAAGCCTTCAAGGATACAAGGCAGATTTATTCCAGCTTGCCGAAATATTCTCGCAAACAACAGCGCAAGTGGGCGATTCTCTCTAGCTTCAAGGGTTAATTTAGGAACGATTCATGAACAAGCCCAGTTGAGGCTTGACGCTGGATGTTCGCACGGTCTACACTGAGGAGTAGATTGTGAGAATCGGCTGTATTTGTAGAATTGTATGAAAATGTGGGTGAATGAATGTGGGTGCCAATCAGGGATTAAGCTTGGAATATGTGATGCAAGCGGTACTTTTGATTTTTATCGTCATCGTATTTTTTGGAGGCATGATTATTTGGACCAAAATCCGCAAAAAAAGGAGACAAAAATAACTCATGTACTATGTGAACGAGCAACAAATAGAATCAAGACTAGCTTTTATTCCATCAGTGATCGAAGCCTGTTCGGCACTTCAGAGTTCTTGGGTTAATCATCAAATTACACATCAGTTTGCGCAAGAACGTGCGCTTCAATTAGCGATTGAGATCGTAACAGACGTTGGCAGCTTGATGATTGATGGCTTCATTATGCGTGATGCGTCATCGTATGAGGATATTATTGAAATTTTGCAAGGGGAAAAGGTGTTTGGCGAAGAAGTCGCTGCAACTTTAATGCAGTTAGTTCAGCTTAGAAAACCGCTTGTACAGGATTACGCTTCTTGGCATCGGGGAGATTATCATCCACTTATGCTAGCGCTTCCTGACTTGTTAAAGCGGTTTGATCAAGATGTAAGAGCTTTTATTGCGAAGGAATTAGGCACTGTCTAAAATATAGCAAACACACCAAGAGGAACTGCTTCCAATCCTGATCCGGATCATGAAGCTGGTTCCTCTTTGTTGTGTTTACATTCTATTTAAGCTCGGCTATGTGCCAAGTGCTCTTGTATGATGGATGTCAATCGTTTGGCTGTATGGGTTATTGAATCGTAATTACCTTGCTCAATTGCTTCGCGATTGAACAGTACACCGCCAATTCCGAAGCCATAGCTGCCTGCTTGCAAGAATTCCATTAGCGTTTCTTCACGGACGCCGCCTACAGCGAGGAATGGAATATGGGAAAGTGGGCCTCTAAGCTCCTTGATGTAGCCTGATCCAAGAACAGAAGTTGGAAAAACTTTGATCGCTGTAGCGCCTGCGCTCCATGCTCGTACAACCTCAGTCGGTGTCATTGCCCCAGGATAGATCGGAATATTACGAGCTGCAGAATAGCGGATAACTTCTTCGTCTACATTCGGTGTTACGATGAAGGAGGCTCCTGCTTCAACTGCTTTATGAGCATCGTTCATATTCAGTACGGTTCCTGCACCAATAAACATGCGGTCTCCCACTGCTTCCTGTAATTCATAGATCATTGCAGGCGCTCCAGGCGTATTCAGAGTGACTTCCATAACCGAAATCCCACCTGCATAAAGCGCCTCTGCAACAGATACGATGTGCTTATGTTCAATTCCGCGAACAATAGCAATCACACGAGTTTGTTCCATTAGAGATAATCCACGCTCTGTAATCATGATGTATGTTCCTTTCTATAATTGGCATTAATTTAATTATGTGCTTATTCCTAGCAAAAGTCTAGTCGCGGGGTTGAACGCGCCAAAGTGGACAAGTTACACAGGTGGTCATACAATAAAAGAGTAATATATTCATGGCAAGAGAGATGAAAGGATGAATTCCATATGGAAGAGAATCAAACAGTGAAACCAATTAAATTGACATCCCTCACTAGCAAAGGCGGTTGTGGTTGCAAGATTGGTCCTGGTGAATTGATGGGTGTTCTTCGTGCGTTGCCACAAGCTGAACCGAATCCCAATTTATTAGTTGGAATAGATACAAGTGATGATGCAGGTGTATATAAACTGACAGACGATTTAGCACTCGTACAAACGGTGGATTTCTTCACGCCGATCCTAGATGATCCTTATTCATTTGGACAAGTGGCTGCTGCGAATGCTTTAAGTGATGTGTATGCGATGGGCGGCAAACCGCTTACCGTTCTTAATATTGTAGCTTTTCCTATCAAAAAGCTGGATAAATCGATCCTTGCCGCTATCCTGAGTGGTGCAGCGGACAAGGTGCGCGAGGCAGGAGCGACACTTGTCGGAGGTCATTCCATCGATGATCCTGAACCGAAATTCGGGTTGGCTGTAACTGGCGTTGTGCATCCAGACAAGGTGCGTGCGAATGCGAACGCAAAGCCAGGAGATAAGCTGATCCTGACGAAGCCGATCGGCGTAGGTATTCTTACAACTTCGATCAAGAAGGATCTCCTTAGCGAAGAAGAGATTGCGCGAGTCACGAATGTGATGAGCACGCTCAATAAAACAGCTGCCGAAGTAATGGCGGACTTCGATGTGCATGCATGCACGGATATCACGGGCTTCGGCCTAATGGGACACACCGCTGAAATGGCCAAGGGCAGCGGTGTCGGCATTCACGTTAGCGCGGATCAAGTGCCCGTACTGCCTCGCGTCCGCGAACTAGCGGAAGCGGGCAATGTACCAGGGGGCACTAAGAATAATTACGCGCATGTAGCGGACTCCGTCACCTTCGCACCATCCATTGACGAGATCGGTCAATGGATTCTGTGCGATGCGGTGACGAGCGGCGGGCTGCTGATGTCTGCAGCAGCCGATTGTGCAGACGCGCTGCTTGCTGCGCTGCAAGCAGCAGGTGTGGATGCGAGAATGATTGGCGAGGTTATTGCTGACCATCCAGGGCAAATTCGCGTAGAAGGCGAGCTTAAGACTAGCTAAGAGGTGGCTTACGGATGTATCAGGATATAACACTCGAACAATTATTTGAAATGCAGAAGGCAGGCAATCTTCAATTGATTGACGTTCGCTCACCTGGTGAATGGGAAGAATTAACAATTCCAGGTGCGATCAACATTCCTTTTTTCGATAATGAGGAACGTAAAGAAATTGGTACGCTTTTTAAGCAAGTTTCAGTTGAGAAGGCGAAGGAGCGCGGACTTGAAATAATGTCTGCCAAGCTGCCTGCTTTTGTGAAGCAGTTCGCAGCGATTCCGGGACGCAAGGTTGTGTTTTGCTGGAGAGGCGGCATGCGCAGTAAGACGACGGCAACTGTGTTATCTCTAATGGACATTCATGTATCACGTCTAACAGGTGGCATTCGTTCGTATCGCCAGTGGGTCGTCTCTACACTTGAGCATTATCAATTTACGCCAAAGTGCATTGTCCTAAGCGGTAATACAGGTACAGGCAAAACAAAGATTTTGCATCAACTAGCAGAAGAGGGCTATCCGGTAATCGATCTTGAGCATCTGGCTGGACATCGTGGCTCCATATTTGGAGGCATTGGATTAAAGGCCAATAATCAGAAGGTATTTGAGGCGCTATTGCTGAAAGAGCTGCTTAAATATAAAGATTCTCCGTATGTCATTGTTGAAGCCGAGAGCAAGCGGATTGGCAAAGCAGTGCTTCCTCAGTTTCTGGTCGAAGCGAAGGAGAAAGGATTGCAGATTCAAATTGAACTGCCCGTTCAAGAGCGCGTTCAGAATATCATGGAGGATTATCAGCCTCATTTGCATAAAGAAGCGAGCATAGAAGCTTTCCGTTTTATTCAAAAACGAATTCATACACCGATCGCGTTTCAAATCGAGCAAGCGCTTGTTCAGGATCGGTTCGAAGAGGCGATTGAGCATCTGCTGCAATATTATTACGATTCGCGTTATGAATACGCAGGGAAGCAATATGAATTGCCCCCTGTCGTATGCGAAGCTCGCAATATGACTGAAGCGGTTGAACAGATTAAGGTGGAATTAGCAAAGTTAATGTAATGGAATAAAACACTTGGATTGATTCGTGAGACAATCCAAGTGTTTTTTTATTGAATTTTAGTGTCAAAAAGCGGCTATCGTTCTTATACTGTAGTATCTTCTAGGCGAATACCTAGTTCATGCTAATCGGTAAGCAAGGGGATCGATGGGGGATAGGCTGACTTTAGGAGGTGAATTGTCAATGAATTGGTATGAGATAAGCGCGGTTGTTGCAGCAGGAGCGTTTGTTGTGCTTGTGGTTTATTTGATCTGGACGCTGCACATCGCTAAGGCACTTATGCAGAAGATCGATGTATCGCTTGCACATATGACGCAAACGGTTGATGAGACCGCTAGACTATCTAGACAGCTGATGCGAGCGATGCGAGGAATGATCGATGATGTGCATGCGAGGTCACGTGAATTGCAAGGTGTTTATCAATCCGTTCTAGGTCTTGGCAAATCGTTGCAATCGCTAGGGGAGAAGCTGAAGCGAATGAATGAATTTCTTGCCAAATATGTAGGCACTAAGTCATCCGATGAGCCACCTAATCAGAAGCAAGCCTCCAAGGGGGAGACGCATCCACCTCGCAAAGATCCACTTGGCATATCAGATTGGCTGCAGGCAGGATATGAATGTATGCACACAATGCAGGAGCTGTATCGTAAGCAAGTGAGCCAGTGCGAGCAGGTTGAACGAAATAAGAAGGAGTGAAGTTGAATGAATAAGCAAACTGCAAAAACTTTTATGATTGGATCTGTGGTAGGAGGGGTGATTGGTGCGGTAACTGCTTTACTGTTTGCACCTAAGCCTGGTCGTGAGCTAAGAGCTGATATTGCAGAAGGATATCATACTGTTAGTGAGAAGACGCAAGAGATCGCCAAAAGTATTGGCAGCCATACATCCGAATTTATTAGCAGAGCCAAGGAGGCAGCTGCACAAGCAGTGGGGAATGCTCGTTCCTTGAACCAAGAGGAAGAAGATGTTGAAGATCAAATTGCCGTAATTGCTTCTGCAGATGAATTTGAAGAAGAGGAAGAAGAACTCGTACTTACGCTTAAATAATTGTATAATAAGAAAGCATAGATTCCAGACTGCCACATGATATAAGCATGTGGCAGTGTGGTTTTGGTATGTATTGCATGATAGAAGGGATGTTTGAAGTGAATAGAGGCTTTAGGTCATTTATTTTAAGCAATGGCATGTTGATGTCATGGATAGTCGCGCTAGTCGCAATGCTAGGCAGTTTATATTTTTCTGAAGTCCTGTTGTACGAGCCATGCAAATTATGCTGGTATCAACGCATTCTGATGTATCCGCTTGTGCTCATTCTGACCGTTTCCATTCTACGTAAAGACAATACGCAATACCATTACATACTACCGTTCTCATTAATTGGATTCTGCGTATCCAGTTATCATTATCTTTTGCAGAAAACGGATTTGTTCAAGTCATTTAGCAGCAGCTGCGGTATTGTTGCTTGTGATTCAGATTATATTAACTGGCTAGGATTTATTACAATTCCATTGCTTGCATGGACAGCTTTCCTATTAATCACGATTATCCAAATTATGGTATGGAGAGCGGATCGCAAGTAAGGATTGTCTTACCTGTAGTAGATTTGTTATGATTGGTACGTTTTGAACAAACTTATCATATTCTAACGTGCAAGAAGAAACGTCCCTTCATTGGTTATTTATGTGGCACGTTTCGAATGTTCAGATTTCAAAGTAAAGGAAGCGTGTTTTAGTGCAGCAAGCAATAGCTATTCTTGACTCGGGTGTTGGAGGATTAACGGTTGTAAAAGAAGTAATGCGTCAGCTTCCTCAAGAGAAAATTATATACTTTGGTGATACAGCAAGAGCACCCTATGGACCAAGAAACGCTGAAGAAGTGAAGTTGTTTACGACTCAGATCGTTGAGTACTTGATACATTTTAATCCTAAGATGATTGTTATTGCGTGTAATACGGCAACGGCTGTAGCTTTGGAACATATTCGTACGCTTGTATCAGTCCCAGTCATCGGTGTGATTACACCAGGCGCAAGAGCTGCGATTAAGACAACTCGTAGTGGCAAGGTTGGGGTTATAGGTACAGAAGGAACGATTCGTAGTGGAGCTTATGAGAAAGCGCTCAGAATGATATCTCCGCAATTGGAGATTGAATCACTAGCATGTCCGGATCTTGTAACTATTGTGGAAAATGGGATTTTCTCAGGGGATCGCGCCCATAACATCGTAGAGCGGTCACTTCAGCCTTTGGTAGATTGTCCGATTGATTGCTTGATTCTCGGTTGTACGCATTATCCTTTTCTTATAGATGAGATTTCAGATGTGATGGGTCCTAATGTCGCCCTTATATCTTCTGCAGAGGAAACTGCACGAGAAATCTCTACCGTACTGTACCATAATAATGCGTTGGCATCATCGAATTCGGAACCTGTGCATCATTTTTTCTGTTCAGGTGAACCCGTTATTTTTAAAAAGATTACGGAAGCATGGTTGAAGGATCACATTTATGGTAAGCCAGTTGTGTGGCAAGTACCGAAGTTTGGTGAAAATTAAGTTGTTACAAGAATAAACAAAAACCAGATCGTAATGATCTGGTTTTTGGCATATAGTGATAGTGATACATTCATAACACAATTATTTGGCAATAAGAACAGGAATCTTCGCATGTTGGACTACGTTATGGCTAACGCTGCCAAGGAAAAACTCGCGAATTCCACCAAGACCTCTGCTGCCGATTACGATTAGATCACATTGTTTGTCTTCAGCGAACTCCAGAATCGATTCTGCAGCTCCACCTTCAAGCAAAGTAACATTTGCCGTAATACCCAGATCTGCAACGCGTGCTTTAGCTTCGTCTCTAACCTTCTCAGCCGATTGATAGTAGTCATCACGTATGTAGATAGGTGTATTGATCATTGCTTCGCCAATAACAAAATTAGGGAACTGAAGAACGTGTACAATTTCAAGTTCTGCGTTAGGTGTCACTTTCGTAAGTTCAATTGCTTTATCCAGTGCTTGATTCGAAGCTTTCGAACCGTCGAATGCAACAAGAATTTTGTGGAATAACATAGCAAATCACCTCTAGTGGAAGATTGGATTCTATAGTTTAATTATATCATGATTAGCTAGATATACAAAACTTGGAGTATTGCGATAATAACCATAATGGTGTATGAAGAGGGGTTATGTGATGGAATGTCGTGAAATCGACATATATGGTTACGAGGAAATGCACGATCACTTGTCTACTTTGTCAACACAGTATCCTATTCTGCATGTTGAATCAATCGGTTCAAGCGTATTGGGAAGGCCGATCCAGGTTGTCCAAATGGGTGTAGGAGAGCGCAAAATTCATATCAATGCAGCCTTTCATGCGAATGAATGGATTACGACTCCCTTATTGATGCAGTTTATCGAGGATTGCTTACATTGTAATACCACAGGGGAGCAGTTATATGGCTATGATGTGCAAGCATTGCTGGCTGAAGCGGAGCTGTGGCTCGTTCCAATGGTTAATCCAGATGGCGTGGAGTTAGTCGTAAGAGGCAGAGAAACGATTAGCGACAAGCAACTTAGAGAAGCCGTATTTAACTGGAATGAACAGTCAGATGATTATACAGGTTGGAAAGCAAACATTCGGGGCGTCGATTTGAATGATCAGTTCCCAGCCTTTTGGGAAGTGGAATGTGAGCGTCGTACGGTAAGCGGGCCATCCAGTCGTGATTATGGCGGGAATGCTCCATTGACAGAGCCTGAAGCCAAGGCGATTGCTGCTTTTACACAAAAAGAGGAATTTGATGTTGTCATTGCTTTACATACGCAAGGTAAAGAAATTTATTGGAATTATCGTGATTTGGAGTGTCCTCATGCAGAAGCGTATGCTAATCGACTAGCTCAAGTCAGTGGATATGCGGCGATTAAGCTAACAGGCAGCGATGCAGGATATAAAGATTGGTTTATTCAAGAAACGGGTCGTCCTGGATTTACAATCGAGCTTGGCGAGGGTGTGAACCCACTCCCCATTAGCGACATGCAGGATATCTATCCGAATATGGCGCGATTGCTACTTGAAGCTATATCGAGATCTGAACCACAGGTAGGATGAGCTTGGTAGGTATGAACCCTTTGTAATTCTACTCATATATTGTAGGAGCAGATTTATCGGGAGGAATGGATATGGCTGGTAAGAGTAGTAAGGGCGGCGCCAAAACAACGAAGAAAAAGAAGGAATTGCACAACGGCAGGATACAGTATGTAATGCGGCTCGTGGAGTCTTCCACTTGTGATGTATGCAAGACGCCATGCACAAGAGGTCTTAATTACGCAGCCCACATGAAGGAGCCAGGCGCAGTTGGATATGGGGTGCCTTGTATCTTAACTCGCAAAGCAATTCAATAAATGTAAAAATAGAGGCGGACTCTTATGGAGTTCGCCTCTACTATTTTGATTAAACGAAGTTATTCCACTTTTTCTTCTGGATATTCTTCCTTTGGCATTCGAATCCATCGTTGTAAGTAGCCTTGATCATATAACGCCTTGACTAAAATAATGATGATAGGCGACATAATCAAACCCATAACGCCGAATAAGGATAAGGAGATAATCATGGCACAAAGCATAGTAAAGGCAGATACACCAAGTGATTCTCCTGTAATCTTCGGCTCGAGAATTTGTCTAACGATAAGAACGATTGCCAAGATGACCGTAAGCCAGATGGCGAATACCGTATCGCCAACGATGAAGGAATAGGTAATCCACGGAATGAAGAACGCAGATACGCCAAGTAGTGGCAGTATATCGACTAACCCGCATAGGAGCGCCAGAGCAAACGCATTCTTGACCCCGAGAATAAGAAAGCTGATAAATACTTGCGCGAATGTAATAGAGACTAGTTTGAACTGCGATTTAACATAAGACACAATCCCCTTAATGACGTTCACGCGCAGGAATTCAAAAGCAGTTTTGAAAGTAGAAGGAGTCTTCTCCTTGGCAATGCGCTTCCAATTATCGATCTCAACGGATAGGAAGAATGCTAAAATCAGCGCCATCCCAAGATTAATCATTGTACTCATGACGCTTCCAGAGATAGAAGTAATAAAGGTGACTAATATATTCAGCAGGTTGCGGAATATCTCCATCATTTTGGTTGCAGTGTTTGTTGTGAATTCTTGAATTTTGATCATGACATCAGGCGGCAGTGCTTCGATCTTGTTCTGAAAATAATTAACGGTATGCGTGATATTATCCTGTAGCAGTGACTTGTAGTTCTCCATGTTCATGATGAATTCCAAGGATAAATTCGTGAATAGGACGCCTGCGCCAGCAATTATCGCCAGAATGATAAGAATGAACAATAGGGTGGATATAGTAGTTGCAATAATTTTTTTGAACTTACGCTTATGTAGGAAACGCGCGAATGGTTCAATAATTAGGAAAATAATGAAAGACCAAAAAATGGGTTTCGCGATTCCGTAAATATAGCTGAACAGCAGCATAAATAAATATCCTGTCAGTAGAAGCAAGGCTATGTCGAAAATCGTCCTGGAATATTTTTTATAAAATGGCAGCACATCATCACATCCTATGCATGTTTGATTTCTATAGTAATGAAAAAAATGTAAAATTACAACATTTTGATAGGATAAAATCCGCGATAAATGAGCATTTGTAAAAGTTCGTTTAGAAGTTTACACGTCAGTTAGTTGATTTTAGCCGCATCTTTCTTTACAATAAGACATGAAATTCATTTATCAGGAGAGATGTAGATCATGAAATGCAAAATTTCCCGCACTGCTGCCAAAATGCTACGTATGGAACTAGATAAAGAAGAAAACAAAGGACTTATGGTGCGTGTAGCAATTGCACATAGACATGGTGATCATGCACATTATGAACTAGGATTAGATGATCAGACTGAAGCCGATTATGTTGCGCACACTGAGCAAGGGATTGATGTGTTGCTTGACAAAGATGAGCCTCTCTTGGATGGAATAAGAATTGATTACTTCTACCTCCCAGAAGAAGGTTTCATGATTACAAACCCAAGTAAGGGTAATCACGGAGACCACTAATGGCTAACGATATCCGAATTTGTGATGAATGCAAACACATTAAACTGAAATCCATCATGCCTAAGTTGAAACAAATGGCACCCGATGCAGAAATCAAAGTCGGATGCAAATCCTATTGTGGCCCATGCTCCAGGTTCGCTTTTATATTCATTAATGGCAGATATGTAACCGGTAAGACAGAAGATGATGCTTTGCTGAAAGCAAGTAAATATGTGAAATAAACAGCCCGAACATGTTCGGGCTGTTTTTTCTTGCTGGCTCTGTTAGCAGCAACATATTTCGTCAGTAAGCTACTTTTGCACAATTTGTATAAGATTGCCGCATGTATCGTCGAAAACAGCTATTGTGAGTTTGCCCATTTGTGTTGGCGCCATCGTAAATTTCACGCCGCTTTGCAATAATCGTTGATACTCTTTATGAATATCTGTAACACCAAACATTGTCGCTGGGATGCCATCGGCATAGATCTTCTTTTGATACTCTTTGGCGGCAGGGTGGTTATCCGGTTCGAGCAAAAGCTCTGTACCGTCCTGCTCATCGGGAGAAACAAGCGCTATCCATCTAAATTCTCCGACGGGAATGTCATGCTTTGATACAAAGCCCAGCGTTTCTGTATAAAACTTCAATGCCTTGTCCTGATCTTGAACGAATATACTGGTAACTATGACTTTCATCATGTAGTTGCCTCCTTTGATATTTGCAATGTTGGTTACGATAAACGAGTTTCGCGCAATTCATTAACGATTTCCTATTCCTCTGGACTTAACTTCCCCTGTGTTTTATAATACTATAATAGCACATATGTTCGCTAATTACCAAGTGCCAACAAAGCATTTAACAAACCTATATTTTTATATAATTCAGAAATCTATAGTAAATCTGTAAGCGCTAATTCCAAATTCGAATATTGAAATTTATATCCATGATCGAGCAGAACTTGCGGAATTACGCATTGTCCATCAAGTAGCAATGTAGACAATTCACCAAACACAATCTTGAAGATAAAAGAAGGAACGGGGAACCAATTCGGCCTTCCCATGACTTTACCAATTGTACGTGCAAAATCTTTATTGCGAACGGGATGCGGTGCAGTCCCATTAACGGGTCCATTGATATCTGTGTTCCGAATGCAATAATCGATTAACCCTATCATATCCTCAATATGAATCCATGACATCCACTGAAGACCTGAACCAATCCTGCCGCCAACAAATAGTTTATAAGGTAGCAGCATAGGTGGCAAAGCTCCTCCATCACGTCCAAGTACGATACCGACTCTTATTTTGATGATTCGCGTATCTTGGATACGATCTGCAGCTTGTTCCCACTGCTCAACTACTGACGAGAGAAAATCCATGATGTGTGCAGGTGAACGCTCGTCGAAGCGCTCGGACTCTGATATTCCGTAAATGGACATGCCAGAAGCATTAATGACGACCTCAGGTTTATTCTGTAGCCTGGAGATGATATCAGCAAGAGCAGCGGCTGTCGTTAGCCTTGATTGCACGATCCGTTCCTTGGCACTTGCTGTCCAGCGTTGATTAATAGATTCGCCTGCAAGATTAATAATGGCATGAACACCTTCAAGCTGCTGAGGGTTATTCTTCAACGATTCCCATGTAAGGGTTGTTATGCCATCCAATGGTTGTTTAGCGGTAGAACGTGAAATGATGATGACTTCAGCACCCTGCTTGACATAGAACGAAGCTAAATGCTTACCGATGAAACCAGTTGCCCCCGTAATGGCAATTTTCATTGCTCGACCTCCCGCATATATAAATGATCCATTCAGGCAAAAAACTTACAAGTGAATTTTAACATATATACATGATATAGTAATGATGGGTTTGCAAATTTTGGATGCATACTTAATCGAATGGTCGCAAGAGGACTAGGAAAGCTGCGGTGATGGCAGGAATTAATGCTTTAATTTATCAGGTAGAAGGTGAATGGAACAATTATGGCAATATTCAAAGATTTATGGTGGTTTTTTAAGCAAGAGAAAAAAAGTTATCTAATGGGTGTCTTATTCTTAATTCTAGTATCGTTCGTTAATCTAGTACCTCCATATATCATAGGTAAAGTAGTGGATGGTATTCAGAATCAAACTTTGACGGCTGCTAGTTTAGTAGAATGGCTGCTGCTTATTCTGCTGCTCGCATGTCTAGCGTATGGATTCCGTTTCGTATGGCGTATTTTTATTTTTGGCTCCGCATTACGGCTGGAAAGACAGCTACGTAACAATCTCTATCAACATTTTACGAGAATGTCTCCTCAATTCTTCCATAAGCGCAGAATTGGCGATTTAATGGCGCATAGTACGAATGACGTGCAAGCTGTTGAAATGACGGCAGCTGATGGCGTACTGACATTGGTCGACTCTTTAACAACGGGTGCTCTCGTTACCATTACGATGTTATATATTAATTGGAAGCTCACGTTAATCGTCCTGATTCCAATGCCGTTCATGGCGCTTGCAACTTGGATTTATGGAGAAATGCTGCATAAGCGATTCCATAAAGCACAAGCGGCTTTCTCTGACTTGAATGATAAAGTGCAAGAGAATGTGTCAGGTGTTCGCGTGATTAAAGCATTTGGTCAAGAAAAAGCAGAAATTCGTTCATTCCAAAATTTATCGTCCGATGTGGTACATAAGAATATTGCAGTTGCAAAAATCGATGCTTTATTCGATCCAACGATCTCGCTGATTATCGGGTTCTCTTTTATCCTGGCAGTTGGCTTTGGCGCGATGTATGTTACCCAAGATAATGGATTTACATTAGGAGAGTTAACGACTTTTACGATTTATTTAGGACATTTGATTTGGCCGATGCTTGCATTCGGCATGCTGTTCAACATTATGGAACGCGGAAGAGCTTCCTATGATCGAATTAAGCTTATGCTTGGCGTTAAGCCTGAGATTACAGATCGCGAAGATACAGTCGATGTCATCCCTCAAGGTAATGTGAATTATCAAGTCGAGAGCTTCTTATATCCAGAGCAGGAGAATGCTGCCCTTCGTAATGTTCAGTTCGAACTTAAGCAAGGACAGACGTTAGGGGTTGTTGGGAAAACAGGCAGCGGCAAAACAACGCTTCTCAGGCTGCTAATGCGTGAATTCAACCTTACGAAAGGTGATATTCAAATCGGTAATCAATCCATCTACGATGTGACTTTACATGCATTAAGAGGGGCTATTGGGTACGTGCCGCAAGATCATTTCCTATTCTCCGCGACGATTGCTGAGAACATTGCTTTTGGTAAACCTGATGCATCGATGGAAGAGATTCACGCTGCTGCCAAGGCGGCATGTATACATGATGATATCATACAATTTACAGATGGTTATGGGACGGTTGTCGGCGAACGTGGGGTTACATTGTCAGGTGGCCAGAAACAGCGGATATCGATTGCGAGAGCTTTGCTGATGAATCCGCATATTCTGATGCTCGACGATGCGCTATCCGCTGTTGATGCCAAGACAGAAGAATCGATTCTGAATGAACTGCGAATCAATCGCCAGCAGCAAACGACGCTTATTTCAGCACATCGTTTAAGTGCGATCGAACATGCAGATTTAATCTTGGTATTGGAAGACGGGCAGATTGCCGAAAGAGGTACACATGAAGAACTGATGTTAACTGATGGCTGGTATGCCGAGATGTATAACAAGCAGCAGCTTGAATCAGATGTAGATGAAGGAGGTCAATTAG
This sequence comes from Paenibacillus albiflavus, assembly GCF_004344915.1. Lineage (GTDB taxonomy): Bacteria > Bacillota > Bacilli > Paenibacillales > NBRC-103111 > Paenibacillus_AM > Paenibacillus_AM albiflavus. The sequence goes on from NZ_SKFG01000027.1 coordinate 22,710, forward strand.
CGCGATGAGTGAGATCAGTCCGAAAGAGAAATTGTCGACGAAGCATACCGTCCGCAGACTAGCTGCTTATATGAAGCCGCACCGCGTCGCGCTAATTACCGCTTTTATCGTATTAGCATTAGGAACAGCTTCAAGTGTCGCTGGACCGAAGCTGATCCAAATTTTTATCGATGACTATTTAACGCCACGCAATTTTGATTGGCAAGCGATCGGTGTATTAGCGGGTATATATTTAGGTCTACATCTGTTATCCGTCGTATTCACTTATTATCAGTTAGTTAGCTTTAATAAAATTGCCTATTGGATTATTCAACAGATTCGGGTGGATGTCTTTAGCAAAATTCAGCATTTGGGCTTGAAGTTTTTTGATAGAACGCCGGGTGGTAGCTTGGTTTCTCGTATTACGAATGATACAGAATCGATTAAGATGCTGTATGTCAGTGTATTGTCAACCTATGTGCAAGGGATTGTTATGCTGGTTGGGATTTTGGCCGGGATGTTCTTTTTGGATGTGAAGCTTGCGCTGTATTGCTTGCTGCTGCTGCCTGTAATCATGATGCTTATGCAGGTGTATCGTAAGCTTAGTTCCAAGGTATTCCATATCTCTCGAGAGAAAGTAAGCCAGTTGAATGCCAAGCTGAATGAATCGCTTCAGGGAATGAACATTATTCAAGCGATGCGTCAGGAAAAAAGATTCCGTGAATCATTCGACCAGACGACCAAAGAGCATTATAAAGCCAACTTAAGGCAGATTAAGCTGAATGGATTGCTCGTTAGACCTGCTGTTGATTTCATCTATTTACTAGCGATTATGCTAGTTCTTGGTTTCTTCGGATTCAAATCATTTGTTGGTCCTGTGGAAATTGGTGTTTTGTACGCCTTCATCAATTATTTGGAGCGATTCTTCGAACCAATCAATATGATGATGTTCAGATTAACAGAGTTTCAACAGGCGATTGTATCGGCTGAGCGTGTGTTTGGTTTAATGGATGAAGAAGAAGCTGCTCCAACACAGGAAGGCGAAAATAATCCTCAGATCGTTCAAGGTAAAATTGAATTTAAGGATGTTAGCTTTTCTTATGATGGTCAGACGGATGTATTGCATAACATCTCGTTCGTTGCGAATCCAGGTGAGACGATTGCATTAGTCGGCCATACGGGCAGTGGGAAGAGCTCTATCATTAACCTGCAGATGCGTTTCTATTCCATTAATCGAGGCGAAATTCTGATCGATGAACAACCAATTCAAGCTTACTCCGATCAGGAATTGCGTGATAAAGTAGGGCTCGTTCTGCAGGACTCGTTCTTATTCGCCGGAGATGTAAAGCAGAATATCAGATTGCATGAAGATGAGATTACACAAGAGGAGATCGAGCGTGCTGCGGAGTTTGTTCAAGCGGATTCGTTTATTCGAAAGCTTCCGGGGCAGTATGATGAACCAGTTGGTGAGAGAGGGGCAACATTCTCTAGCGGTCAACGTCAGCTTCTATCCTTCGCACGAACGATGGCACGTAATCCTAAAATTCTCGTGCTCGATGAGGCGACGGCCAGCATTGATACCGAGACAGAGGAAGCCATTCAAGCAGCGCTTGCCAAAATGCGCAAAGGACGGACGACGATTGCCATCGCCCACCGCTTATCGACGATTCAAGATGCAGACCAAATTCTCGTGCTGCACAAAGGTGAAATTGTTGAACGAGGCAATCATCAATCCTTATTATCACAAAGAGGACTATACTATCGCATGTACTTGCTTCAACAAGGAGCAGAGAAACAATCCAGCTCACCAACAGCTTAAACTGTTGGTGAGCCAAGTAGACGAATCGTATCCAGTATTTCTGGATTCTCAAGAGTCGATATATCACCAGGATCAAGCCCGAGGTATGCTGCGCGAATTGCCCTTCGAACCACTTTGCCATTACGTGTTTTGGGGAGCTGTTCTGCTGCATGTATAACCTTGGGCTTCATTCCTTTTCCAAGCTTCTCCTCAACATAATGGAGCAATTCATTCATGAGTTCTATCGTTAACTTGGATTCCTGGTATGCTTGACTGATGACGACTAGGCATACAGCTACTTCACCCTTAACATCGTCGGGAATGCCAATTGTAGCAGCCTCAAGAACGGCGGCATGCTCGACTAGGGCGGATTCCATTTCGGCAGGTCCAAGTCTTTTGCCAGCAATGTTCAGCGTGTCATCAGAGCGCCCCCTGATATACCAATACCCCTCATCATCCTTCTCGACCCAATCTCCATGCACCCATGTGTTCGGATATTTGGAGAAATAAGTCTGCGTATATCGCTCCGCATCATTCCAGAAGCCGGCAGCCATTCCAACCCAAGGCTGCTTAAGCACAAGCTCTCCAATTCCTGTAGAAATCGATTGACCCTGGATATCATAAATGTCCGCATCCATACCAGGCAATGGCCCATTGAATCCGGATGGCGCAATATCTTTAAGCAGTTGATTGGATAGAATACCGCCTGAAATTTCAGTACCTCCGGAATAATTGACAATCGGGATACGCCCCTGCCCAACTTGCTCGTATAACCATTTCCAAGGATCGTCATTCCAAGGCTCGCCAGAAGAACCGATCACACGTAGGGAGGATAGATTATGCTGCTGATGCCACTCATCACCTTGCTTCATTAGCACACGTATCAGTGTGGGCGAGACTCCAAGATGCGTGATTTGATGAGTTTCAGCCAGCTTCCATAACCGATTAGGTTCAGGATAGTCTGGTGAACCGTCATATAACACCATTGTAGCGCCGTTAAGTAAAGCGCCATATAGCATAAAGGGACCCATCATCCATCCCATATCCGTTAGCCAGCAGAGTCGATCTCCCTGCCGTACATCCATCCCATAACCCGCATCAAAGCCTGCTTTAATCGGGAAACCGCAGTGAGTATGCACGATTCCCTTAGGTTCGCCTGTTGTACCCGATGTGTATAGAAGCATAAGTGGCTCAGTGCTTGTCATGGGTTCCACTTGTGATGGCACTAATTGGGATGATTGTTGAATGAGCGTAGACCACGCAAGGTCACGATGATCATCCCACGGAATGTCGATACCGAGTTGGCGAACAACGACCATGACCTCGACTGATGAGCATTGATTTGCGGCTTCGTCAGCGATGGGCTTCATCTTGATGATCTTGCCTTTGCGATAATAACCATCTGCCGTAAATAGCAGCTTGGCTCCTGATGCATGTAGCCGTTTGGCGATGGTTGAAGGGGCGAATCCTGAATAAATTGGGATCGCTATAGCACCAAGCTTGGCTAATGCTAACATGGCGATGACGGTTTCAGGGATCATAGGCATGTAGATGGCGGCACGATCACCTTTGCCGATACCTATTTGACGCAAACTATTTGCCAGTCGATCGACTTCTAGCGCTAGCTGTTCATATGTTAAGGATCGTCCTTTTTGCAGCTCATTCTCTGCAATAATAGCGTACTGGTTCTTCGTTGCTTCGTCCTGTAGCCACCTGTATACAGCAGCTTGTGTAATATTCAGCTCGCCGTTAACAAACCAATGAGGCCACGCAAAGCCTCGAGATGAATCTAGCACCTGATGATAAGGCTTAAGCCATGGAATCTGCATATCTTGCACGACCTGATCCCAGAACCAGCGAATATCTCCAATAGATTCAGCATAGAAGGCATCGTAATCCTCAAACCCCAGCTTTCGCATGAACTGAACTAATTTCAGCTCCAACTTGATTTCACCTCACAGCCAGCTATACATATAATCGGGTTCTTCTGTGTTGATTACTTGACGGACGACCTTGAGTGGCTTGAATGTATCGATCATGACAGCTAGCTCTGCTGTCGCATGTTGACCGATGCTAGCTTCAATTTTGCCTTTGTGCGGACCATGTGGTATTCCTGTCGGATGCAAAGTAATCGAGCCTTCTTCCACACCTCTGCGGCTCATAAAATTGCCATCAACATAATATAGAACTTCGTCGCTATCTACATTGCTGTGAAAATAAGGAGCAGGAATCGCTTGCGGGTGGTAGTCGAATAATCGTGGAACAAAGGAACAAATAACAAAATTATGACCTTCGAACGTCTGATGAGTTGGAGGTGGCAAATGAACTCTGCCTGTAATCGGTTCAAAATCTCCAATATTGAAAATCCACGGGTATAAGAAACCGTCCCAACCCACAACATCCAGTGGATGATGATTCAGTACAATGGAATGTAGATAACCACGGGATTTGGTGCGAACTTCAAATTCACCTTGGTCTGTATATGTTAATAATTGCTCAGGCAATCGAATATCGCGCTCACAGAATGGACTGTTCTCTAACAATTGACCATGTTCATTGCGATAGCGCTTTGGTGTTGTAATCCAGCTATTCGTTTCGATGACGAGCATCTTTGTAGCATCGCCATCCGCATCCGGAATAACTCGGTAGATCGTTCCGATTGGCAGAACGATATAGTCACCGCTTCGATAAGTGAGCGTACCAAACATCGTTTCAACCTGACCTGATCCATGATGAACGAACAGCACTTCGTCACCGTCACTGTTTCGGTAGTAATAATCCATTGGTTTATCGGGATTCACAATACCGATTAGCAGATCGTCATTTCCGAGGAAATATTGACGGCCTGTTAATGCATCACCAGTTCCTGTATAACGCTTTGTTTTAAAATGTCGATGTTTGAGTGCGCCCATTTCTTCATACTCTGGCATATAGCTGCCAAGTAAAGTAGCGCGCACAACCTCGGTCGGTGGATAGTGATGATAAAGAATCGATTGAATACCAGAGAAGCCTTTGGTGCCCATGACTTGTTCACGATATAAGCTATCGTCTGGCTTGCGGAACGTTGTATGCCTCTTAGGAGGAATACTCCCCATACGATGATAAAATGGCATAGGTTCAGACTCCTTTCATTTAATCGTATTTCGCAATACGCCTAATCCTGTTATTTCGAGTTCTACGATATCGCCAGATTCGAGCCATGGCTGAACATTAGTGCCTAGTTCAAGAATACAGCCCGTTCCTACGGTTCCAGATCCGATCACATCACCTGGATATAGCGTGGTATCTTGAGATGCACGTTCGATCATTTGGCCGAAGCTATAATGGATATCTTGAAAATTACCTTGTGAGATCAGCTTGCCATTGACTCTTGCTTTCATGGCAAGGTTATAGCGATCCTTAGTGCGATAAGGTTCAAGTTCATCCTTGGTAACAAGATATGGCCCAAGTGAAGTGGCAAAATCTTTCCCTTTGGCAGGTCCCAAACCAACCTTCACTTCTTGACGCTGCAAGTCACGGGCGCTCCAATCATTCATGACGCAATATCCAGCAATGTATTCCTCAGCCTTGTTCGCAGATATATTGCGTCCCTGTTTGCTGATGATGCAAGCAATTTCCAATTCAAAATCCAATTCGCTCGTAGCAGATGGACGCTCAAGGACTCTATCAGGCCCAATAATCGCTTGATGATTGGAATAATAAAATACGGGAATTTGATACCATTCCTCGATCATCTGAAGTCCTCTGTGACTTCTGCAGGTACGTACATGCTGCTCGAAAGCATAGAAGTCTCTTAAGCTGGACGGTCTGGTTAGTGGAGCTAGCAGAATTACATCAGAAAAAGCGTAGGTTTGCTGTTTTTGTCTCATCAGCTCCCAGTTATGCGAATAATCTTGATTAAGCAAGTAAGCTTCGTATTGTAAGGCGAGAGGGAAGTAACGATCAAATTCCTGCAGGAAATCAGCCATTAATGAAGGCAATTGGCCTTCACTAATGGCTTCCATATCAATCACTTGATCTCGAAGGAGGAAGCCTGCTCTGGCACGCTTCTGTGGAGCTTCGAATGTAACGAGTTTCATCTGCTACCTCCTAAGTTCATCAGGGAATTTCTTGCGTTCAAGAGTGAATGTATCCGCAGCAGCACGCGTAAAAACATTGCCTGCCATGCGTCCGATGGGAGCAAGCTTGCTCATATCGATCTTCCCATCCTTATACACTTCCTCGTTCATGTGAATGAGAACAACGCGACCGATGACAAGACTCCCGCTCCCAGGATGTGATCCATAATCAAGAATTTGCTCAAGGACACATTCCAGTTGAATTGCACATTCTGCAACACGTGGAGGCTTGACGATTGTACTTGAGACCTTGCTTAACCCCACAACCTCGAATTCATCCACTTCTGGGTTAAATTCAATCGCCGTATCATTCATCTGAGCCGTAATTGGCTCACTGACGATATTGATCACAAATTCCTGGTTATGCTGTATATTCGCAAGCGTATCCTTGATCGCTCCATCTGTACCCCGACGCATCGGAGCGAAGCAGACCATCATCGGATCAGCGCAGATCGCTGTAAAGAAGCTGAATGGCGCAAGATTTGCGATCCCGTGCTCATCTATAGTGGAGACGAAGGCAATTGGTCTTGGTACTATGGAACCGATCATTAATTTGTAGGCATCCTGCCACTGAAGCGAATGGGGCTCAACATGCATGCGAATCACGTTCCTTTAATAAGTTGAAATCGATTATAAATTTCCTCTTCTAGCTTGTTCGCGTTCAATAGATTCAAATAGTGCTTTGAAGTTTCCGTCACCAAAGCCTCTTGCGCCTTTACGCTGAATGATTTCAAAGAATAGAGTCGGGCGGTCAACAAGTGGCTTCGTGAAAATCTGCAATAAATAGCCTTCATCGTCACGATCTACCAGAATGCCCAGCTCACCTAGCTTAGCTAGATCTTCATCAATTTGCCCTACACGGTCAGGAAGCATTTCGTAATACGTATGCGGTGTAGACAAGAATTCAATGCCATTACTCTTCAGTGCCGTAACGGTTGTAATAATATCATTCGTCAGAAGTGCGATATGCTGAACGCCAGGGCCGTTATAATAATCAAGATATTCTTGAATTTGGGATTTACGCTTACCAGTTGCAGGTTCATTGATCGGAAATTTGATTCTTCCCCCGTTATGCATAACTTTGGACATGAGAGCGGAATACTCGGTCGAGATATCTTTATCATCAAAATGAATCATTTGCGTAAAGCCCATGACTTTCTCATAATAGGACACCCATTCTTCCATTCGTTCAACGTTACCGACAACATGATCGATCCCAATAAGGCCAGTTTTTTCAAAAATAATATCAGGTGTATACGCTTCAAATCCTGGAGCAAAAGCACCTTTATAATTGGAACGGTCAATTAGGGTGTGAACTGTGTCTCCGTATGTGCCGATGATTGCTTTGGTCACTGAGCCGTGTTCATCGGTATAAACAGTAGGTTCCATAATCGGGATAGCGCCTCGAGTTACGGCATCTACATAAGCTGTAGCTACATCATCAATGCTGAGCGCAATGTCATGTACGCCATCTCCGTGCAGCCCGATGAATTTGGAAGCAAGATGGTCACTCAGCAAAGCGCCTGTAACGATAAAGCGCATCCGATTCTGTTCCAGCACATAAGATACATGATCCTTGACGCCAGTCTCTAGCCCGCTGTAGGCAACAGGCTGAAACCCAAAAGCACGACAAAAGAAATAGGCAGTTTGCTTCGCATTACCAACAAATAATTCCACATATTCGACTTCTTTGACCGGAAAAATTTCTGTGGATTGGACAGTATGAACAGCTTGAACTTTCACATGAACGCCCCCTAATTTTCACAATATTGAAACTATTTAAAGTATAATTCATGAAATAAATAATTGACAAATACTTACATTAATGCTACACGGCTGTTATGCACTGGTCCTTCAATGTGACAAAGCGAAATTACCTGAATTGTATTGAAATTATCCACAATTGGAGTATAATGGCGTTTATATTAAAAAGAGAGAGGAACGTAAAGGAAGGGGAGACCATATGCGATTTATTCGAGCTTTTCGGGATTTTTCGTCCTTTCATCCGATCGTATATAGCTTGGTCATTGGCGTCGTACTTGCTAGAATAGCAACTTCGATGAGTATGCCATTCCTTGCGATATATTTGAGTAAAAGCACGGCAATGACGCCTGTAGAGATTGGACTCGTGATCGGAGCAGGTTCGTTAGCCTCTACATTCGGCGGTTTTATTGGCGGTAACTTATCGGATCGATTTGGACGAAGAGTCATTATGTTTGGCGCCTTGTTCAGTTGGAGCGGGGTATTTGTGCTATTTGCGCTTGTGCATCATCCAATGCTATTCCTGCTACTTAATATTATGAATGGATTATGCCGTTCGTTCTTTGAGCCAGTATCACAAGCGTTAATGGCAGATGTAACCCCTCCTGAGAAAAGGATGAAAATGTTCTCCTTGCGCTACCTTGGGGCAAATATTGGCGTTGCAATTGGCCCGCTTATTGGTGCTTATTTTGGACTCAGTGCGGGTGGCAATGCTTTTCTAATTACTGGTGTTATTTATTTACTGTATTCCGTAGGTTTGTATGCTGTGTTGCAGTACTTTGGCATTAAGCAAATTGAGGGTAACAATAAATCGAAGGTTAAGCTAGGAGATTCTTTCCGAATTGTCCGAAAAGATGTTGCGCTTCGATTTTTTATTCTCGGCGGGATCACGGTTGGGATTGGCTATTCACAAATGACAGTAACGCTGTCACAGTACTTGCAGGCAAATGTCGTAGATGGCGTCATTCTGTTTGCCATACTGATGAGTGTGAACGCGATTACCGTTATTGTGACTCAAGTGCCACTATCTGTACTTGTAGAACGTAAATCCCCGCTTTTTGGGATCCACATAGGGAATATCATGTTTGCGCTCGGTTTTATTGGCTTTGCGATTTCAGAGAGTACGCTTGCCTGGATTATTTCGATGATTGTTTTCACATTGGGTGAAATCATGAACTATCCTGCTGGGAGTATGTTGATGGATCGACTTGCACCTGAACATCTACGTGGTACCTATTACGGCGCACAGTCGTTTAATTCCCTTGGACAGTTTATCGGACCATCCGCTGGAGGGCTGCTGATGAGCGCTTATAGCGGTACAACGATGTTTATCGTCATGGCTTGCGTCTCTTTATTCGCGAGCATCTGGTACACGACAGGCGGCAGGGTCCATGATAAGCTTGCGGTGAAAAATGGCAGGAAAGCCTTCAATAGTGGAGTGTAAGAACTAAGTATATGCAATCGATCTATGATGCTGCCTGGCTATCGTAAAATAACGGATTTTGAGGTGCTTATTAGAGGTAAAATGGGCATCTATTACAAAATAACGGATTTGCAGGTATCTATTTCATGTGAATGCAGGTAAATTGTTCTGTCTTCGAATGAATAGATACTTCGCAATCCGTTATTTTATCGATGTGGACAGCTTAGGGGGAAATAAGTACCTGAAAAGTACTTATTTGTTTTAAGTAGGACCGATGCCTGAACAAAATGTAAAGGGTGCGACCAAAGTAAGATACTTACTTCGGACGCACCCTTTTTGCAGTACTACCTTAACCTAATAAATTCGGATTCTTCCAGTCACGTGCTGGAAGAGGACCGAGGAATTGGGCAAGGTTACATTCGATTCGGCCATTGTAGAGCTTGCGGTTCTTGTCTGCCTTGCGGTCCATCAGCTTCTCGAGCTGCTTGGTTGGGCTGAACACGAATAAGCTCCACGTGGGCAGCCCATTCGCTAGGACACCGAGCTGGCGAAGCGCTCGCTCGGCGTCGCCAAGATCACCAAGCCGCTCACCGTACGGCGGATTGGTGATCAGGCAGCCATAGTCGCCGCGCGGGCGGGCTTTGGCGACGGACTCCACGCGGAAGTGGAGCTCCTTCGCCAGCCCGGCCGCTTTCGCGGCGGCTAAGGCAACCTCGATCGCGCGAGGGTCGATGTCGGAGCCGACGATATCCAGCGGGATATCGTCACGAAGGGAGTCGTAGGCTTCCTCGCGCGCCTCGTCCCATAGGGACGCTGGCACAGCCCCGTCCCAATCTTCTGCGGAGAAGCTGCGACGCAGACCAGGGGCGATGTTCCAAGCGATCATCGCCGCTTCAATCGGGATCGTTCCGCTGCCGCAGAACGGATCATACAGCGGGCGTTCCGCCCGCCACCGGGATAGCAGGACAATGGCGGCTGCCATTGTTTCTTTCATTGGCGCTTCAGTGACTAGCTTGCGATACCCGCGTTTATGTAGACTTGCGCCAGTCGTATCTAATGTAAGGGTTGCGACATCATTTAATAGCGCCACTTCAATCACATATCGTGCGCCAGTTTCATCGAACCAAGCCGTCCCGTACGCTTCTTTCATTTTTTCCACAATGGCTTTCTTCACAATCCCTTGGCAAGCAGGAACGGAGGAAAGCTGTGATTTATGTGACCGTCCTTCAACCGGAAATTCCGCGTCTTCTGGAATCCAGTCAGGCCATGCCAAAGCTTTTGTTCCTTCGAATAGCTCATCAAAGGTTGTCGCTTTGAACTGTCCCATTTTGACTAGAATACGATCTGCTGTACGGAGCCATAAGTTAGCCCTGCATATCGCTAATTCATCTCCGATGAAGGTTACTCGTCCATTCTCAACGGTTACTTGATCATATCCAAGCTCGCGCACCTCACGGGCAACGATTGCTTCAAGCCCCATTGGTGAAGTTGCAATTAATTGTAATTGTGTCAAAGTCGTTATCTTTCCTTTCGTCTTGTACATCTCACGCAAAAACCATACAATAACTTTATCGAACAATCAAGGAGGAAGTCATCCCATGCAAGACAAACTAGATGCAAATGCTAGCCCATCTACTGAACCTGTAACCGCCGAGTCCTATTTAGCGGCTTTATATGAACCTGATAAAGAATTGCTCCGCATCCAAGCAGCATTGGAGGAGCGTAAGCTGCCGCAAATTTCGGTTGATCCCGCATATGGCAGACTATTAACGCTGCTTATTAATATATCTGGCGCACACACCGCACTTGAAATTGGTGCATTGGGCGGATATAGCGGTATATGCATCGCACGCGGATTAAAAGCGAACAACTGCAAATGGGAATCTGCAGAAAGTAGACTCGTCTCCCTCGAAATTCGCCAAGAATTTGCTGATTTGGCGCTAAGCAATATTACAGCAGCAGGCTATGGCGACATAGCTGAATTCCGTGTAGGTGCTGCATTAGACAGCTTGGAGCAGCTAGAACGCGAAGGGAAGACATTCGATTTCTTTTTTATCGATGCGGATAAAGTGAATTACCCGAACTATCTCGAATGGGCGATCAAATTAGCGAACTCAGGCGCGATTATCGTCGCAGACAATTTGTTAATGCGTGGACGGACAATCGACCCGAATGTTCAGAAGCATTCTGTGCAAGTTATGCGTGATTTCAATCGTATGTTTGCTGCAGATCCACGTCTCGAAAGCACGATGCTGCCTTCATTCGACGGTTTGGCGATCGCCCGAGTGAAGTGATGCTGATTTGGCGCGAATTAAAGTTAAATAGGCCCAGAATGCATTGAGCAGAAGCATAGCCGTAGTAAAGAAGAAAATGCCTCTAATACCACCGATATAGCCAGAGATGAAACCCCCGAAAACAGGGCCAATCATATTCCCGAAGGATAGGAAGCTGGAGTTAAAAGAGTAAGAGCGGCTTTCCATCCCTGCGGGAGTGTATTTACGAATTAATGTATTGACAGTCGGCAATAATCCGCCTAAAAAGATACCGAGGAAGAACCTGGCGATGAATAACTGCCATACACTTGATACAAGCGCTTGGGGAATGAACGCTACCCCTGCACCGATCAAGCAGAAGAACAGAATTTTCTCAGATCCGATACGATCAGACCATTTGCCAAGCAGCGGTGACGCGATCATATTGGAGAAACCTGTAATGGAAGAAACAAATCCAGCAAGAAAGGCTAAATTCTCTGTTCGTCCATTCAACAGATCAGCTACGAACAATGGCATTAGCGGTAGGGAGCTTTGCATGGCGAATTGGATCATGAGCGTAACCGTATAAAGTGCAGGTAATTGTTTAATATGCTGCAAATTTTTCCAGGCTTTGAGAATGGATATTTTAGGCTTTTTCGCAGCTTCGCTTGCATTGAATTTTTCTTTGACGAATATCCAAGAGAGAATACTGCCAAGTGTTAATAAGGAGCCTGTTATGTAGAAAATACTCCGGTATCCTACTGCATCAGCTAATAACCCGCCGATGAATGGCCCCAGAATGGATCCTGCAACCGCTCCCGACTGCAAGGTACCGAGCGCAAAGCCCATTTTGGCTTTGGGCGTGTTCGTGGACATCAGTGCGACTGCAGCTGGTACGTAGCCTGATATGACCCCGTTAAGCATACGAAGTCCAAGCAGCTGCCAGGCATTCGTGGCAAATCCCATCAGCACCATGACAATTGCCATTCCAAATCCAGAACGGAGCAGCATCATTTTGCGACCATAACGATCTGCTACTCCACCCCAAATCGGTTGAAATACGAACGCTGTTACAAAATTCCCTGCAAAAATAATACCTGCCCAAGTGGAAATCTGATGGGGATCGGTCATACCTAAATCTTGCTGCAAGTATAATGGCAAGAAGGGGACGATCATCGTCATTCCACTCATGACCATGAATTGCCCGAACCACAAGACTCCCAGGTTAATCTTCCAACGCTCCATAATGGATACCTCTTTCATTTCTTCATGCCGCGAACAGCAATAAGTTGAAAAGATTATCTATTGATGCAAATCATCCATTTATTATAACACCAACATGTCGAAATTACTGCTTTTGTGCCAACATTGAAAATGAATTGTAATCTATCATTTCGTTTTATATAATTTAACCAAATAGTAGAAATGAGGTAAACGAATGGAGCCTAGATCAAGTAGAATGCGGAAGCCGCCGCCGCGCAAGAAAAAAACGGGTATTCTGTTCTTCTCGATCGCATTACCGTTAGTAGCTATTATCGTTGCGCTTGCCGCTACGCTGTGGAACGGTGATTCAGGGAAAGAGCAAGCGGATCAGAATAACTCAAAAGGCAGTACAATTGTAACTACTTCGACTCCTACACCTACACCTTCCTCTAATCAGAAGCCTGCCCCTGCAACATCTGAACCTGTCAAGCCTGAAACTACCGAGACTCCAACATCAGAACAGAATCAAGGGTCTGTGACGATGACGTTTGTAGGCGACGTGATGATGTCAGATAAAGTTGAGGGCATTCTAAAGAAGGAAGGCTACGATTATCCTTATACATATGTACGCAAATATTTTGAACAAGCGGATTTCTCCATTGCCAATCTAGAAACACCAGTTACGAGCAATGGAACGAAGCAAGATAAGTTGTACTCTTATCAATCTTCACCTGAGGCGCTGCCACCGCTTGCAGCGGCTGGAATTGATCTTGTGAATCTAGCAAATAACCATTCGATGGATCGAGGACCTGATGGTTTACTGGATACATTAAAACATTTGGATGAGGCAGGAATTAAGCATATCGGAGCGGGTCATGACATTGACGAAGCGTATCAGCATGCTATTTTGGAGAAAAATGGGGTTAAGATTGCCTTTATTGGCTTGAATCACATCATTCCGAATGAAAGCTGGAAAGCAACTGCCTCTAGACCAGGCATGACCCAAATATATACTCCCAAGGATGCTGAGGATGCCATCAAACGGGCCAAGGCGGATGCGGATGTCGTCGTAGTATTTGCTCATTGGGGAGAAGAACGTGAGGATATGCCGGTAAAATATCAGAAGGACCTTGCAAGACGATTTATTGATGCAGGCGCGGATCTAATCGTAGGCAGTCATCCGCATGTGCTGCAAGGCTTTGAGCAATACAAGGGCAAATGGATTGCGTATTCGCTAGGGAATTTTATTTTTACAACGAATAAAGTCGCCAAAACGCATGAATCTGCGATCTTGCAAGTAACCGTCAATAAAGCAGGAGAAGCTGAACTAAGTATAGTTCCCGTATTGACTCAGTATGCACTTCCTAAACCGTTAACAGGGGATAAGGCTGACCAGCTATTAAAGCGCATATCCTCGATCTCAATAGATGCAACAGTTGAACTGCTTGGAGATGGAACAGGGAAAGTAACCGCCAAATAACAAGAGGATGGAGTAATCATCATGACAGTTAATATTCGTAATATTTATTGTGTTGGTCGTAATTATGCTATGCACGCCGCTGAGCTTGGCAATGCTGTGCCTAAGGAGCCGATGATTTTCTTAAAGCCAACGCATGCGCTGACTCCGATGAATGGAGAAGCGATAAATTTACCAGGTGATGTTGGAGAAATTCACTATGAAGGAGAATTCGTCATCAGGGTGGGCAAGGCTTACAAACCGGGAATTCTAGTAGATGAGTTAATTGATTCCTTTGCACTTGGTGTTGATCTTACATTAAGAGATGTTCAGACAGAGCTGAAGAAGGCAGGTCATCCATGGACGAAAGCCAAGGGATTTCTAAACTCTGCTCTATTGACGCCACTTGTTCCCTACCCAGGGACGGCTGTAATCGAAGCAAGCAACTTCTCACTTCTCATTAATGATCAAGTTGCGCAGGTTGGCAATGTAAAGGATATGATTTTTGATCTTCAAACGATTGTGGATTATATTGGATCCAAGTATGGACTCGGTGAAGGAGATCTTATTTATACGGGTACACCTGCAGGGGTAGGCGCGCTTCACGACCATGACGTTATTCGTTTGAAATGGGATGAGGAAGAGGTAGGAAAGTCCGTAATTCATTTGGTGTGATGTACTTATTCAAATAAGAAATAATCGAGTACCCAGAGACTAACGCCTATTCAGGTGATTGTCTTTGGGTATTTTTTGTGCTGCAACGAAATTGAATACTTAAGGGTAGCCGTAGCCCGAATTCGCAAGAAGCTCAAGCTGTCCTGCAGGTCATAATCGACTGAGGGACGGCTTTTTTCATGCTAAGGAAATTTTTGTTGCATACTAGTAGCAATAAGTTCAGCAAAGGATGGTAGTTTATGCGCAAATATCATTGGTTGAGTTGGCTCATGATTGGGATAGTTCTAGCACTAGGATTGGGAATTCTCACGTGGTTATCTGCAAGAGAGACAATTGAATTTAGCGGTGATGCTGGCTCGAGGACGCCACAACTGCAAACGCAGGCGGCAGCAACCAGTCATGAGCCCGTTCATCTCATATTCGCAGGAGATGCGATGATGGATTGGTCGGTAAAAGAGGCAATACGCGAGAAAGGGCCAGACTATCCATTTCAGTATGTGCGTGAAGAGGTAAGCGCAGCTGACCTGGCATTCGTTAATTTGGAAACTGCTGTTACGACGCATCGTGTGAAAGATACGAATCAAATTTATAATTTCAAGTCTGATCCGATATCGTTATCAGGCATAAAGAATGCGGGTTTTGATCTCGTGTCTATTAGCAATAATCATGTGCTTGATTATAAGCAGCAAGGGTTCCTGGAAACACTTCAACATTTGGAGCAGACGGGTTTGCGGTATGTTGGGGGAGGAAGGAATAAGGAGCAGGCGTATGCTGCACAACTATTTAAAATTAAGGGACAGAAAATTAAGATTCTTGCATTCTCTAGATTCATTCCGACAGGTGAATGGTTTGCCCAAACTGATCAGCCTGGCGTCGCAGAAGCCTATAATAAGAACAGTGTGCTGCCAGTAATCAAGCGGGAGCGTGCAGGAGCAGACTATCTGCTTGTCTATATGCATTGGGGTGTAGAGAAGACACATACGCCGCAGCAGTGGCAAAGAGAGTATGCGTACCAAATGATTGATGCTGGGGCAGATGCTATTATCGGCAGCCATGTTCATGTGTTGCAGGGATATGAGTTCTACCATGGCAAGCCCATCGCTTATTCCATTGGAAACTTCTTGTTCCCCGATTATGTGAAGGGAGCAAAGGCTGACACAGGCTTGCTTAACGTAACACTTCGAAATGGCAAGGTAGAGATGGCATTTAAGCCTTACTTAATTAAGCATAATCAGGTTATTCCACAAGATCAGAACTATGAGCATAAGCAGCTTAAATTCATAGAAGCCATCTCCAAGAATGTGGAAGTTAACGGTTATTCGATTCAGGATCGTTCGGCTGTAACATCCAGTGCTGACAAATCGCTTCCATAACAGGTACAATGAATCTATTCATAAAGTTGGGGTAGTAGAGGAGAGATTGAACCATATGATAGGCTGGATAGTTGGACTCATCTGTAGTTCCGTGATTGCAGGCGCAGCTTACATGAAAAAATCACTAACAATGAGCGGGGCATCAGGAGCAATCTTACTAGGAACTACCATGTATGCACTTGGCTCAATTGCATGGTATGGCGTTTTGATTGCTTTTTTCGTATCGTCAACGTTATTAACGAAGCTCAAACAGCAGCGTAAGACAGCGGCTGAAAGCGGGTACGCCAAGAGTGGCAATCGGGATATGGGACAGGTTGCCGCAAATGGCGGAATCGGATTATTGTTGTGTATTTTCAATGCATGCTGGCCGCATCCTTACTGGTGGATTGCGTTCATTGGCGTTATGGGAGCTGTAACAGCAGATACGTGGGCAACTGAGATTGGAGGATTAAGCCGAAGTACACCAAGATCAATTTTAAATGGACGCAAGGTGGCCCCTGGTACGTCTGGAGGTATCACAGGGCTAGGTGTAGCCGCATCTGCACTAGGCGGGTTGTTCATAGGCTTGATTGGATGGTTATTCTTGCAGGTTGATGACGTAGGCGGTATTAATCTTGGTTATGTGCTCCTAGTTGGACTTACGGGCGGATTAGTCGGATCTCTTGGAGATTCGTTAATGGGAGCTTCGATCCAGGTGATGTATCGTTGTAAGGCTTGTGGTAGGGACGTAGAAACGAAAAACCATTGCAATCACCCCACAGAGAAAATTAGAGGATTGCAATGGTTTAATAATGATACAGTCAACATTATCGCGTCTATCCTTGGTGGGGCATTAGCGGTAAGGATTTATAAATCTGCGATAGAATTAATTGATTTACTTCGTTAATTCTTCGATTTGATCAAGAATGGAAGCAAATACGCTCATCGCTTGTTTAATCGGCTCAGGTGAAGACATATCAACGCCTGCACGTTTAAGAATATTAATGGAGTAATCACTTCCGCCGCTCTTCAGGAAGCCAAGATAACGTTCAACAGCTGGCTCGCCTTCGTCCAGGATTTGCTTCGCAAAGCTTGTTGCAGCGGAGAAGCCAGTTGCATATTTGTATACATAGAAGGAGTTGTAGAAATGAGGGATACGTGCCCATTCCATTTCAATATCCTTGTCTACAGTCATGCCTTTACCATGGTATTGAACGTTCAGATCATAGTAAATCTGGTTGAAGTCTTGAGCGGTTAAGGATTCACCCTTCTCAACCTTCTCATGTGTGATTTTCTCGAATTCTGCAAACATGGTTTGACGGAACACCGTTGTACGGAATTGATCAGCATAATAAGTTAAGAGATACAGCTTTTCCTTCGGATCAGTTGTTCTCTTAAGGAGATAGTCCATCAAGAGAGCTTCATTGAGTGTCGAAGCCACTTCTGCCAGGAAGATTGTATATTGCGCATCACGGTATTCATTGTTTGCATCGGACAAGTAAGAATGAATCGCATGACCCATTTCGTGCGCAAGCGTGAACATAGAGTTCAGATTGTCTTTGTGATTCAGAAGGACATATGGATGAGTGCCGAATGCGCCCCAGCTATACGCACCGCTGCGTTTATTCTGGTTCTCATAAATATCGATCCAGCCTGTATCATAGCCATCTTGAAGAATCTTCGCATAATTCTCGCCAAGCGGCTCCAGACTATCTTTCACCATTTCCTTCGCTTCTTCATATGTAATATCCATATCGAATTGCTCAACAAGTGGTGTGAATAGGTCATACATATGCAATTCGTCAACCTTAAGCAGCTTTTTACGAAGTTCCATATATTTATGTAACAAAGGTAGAGAATCATGAATCGTATCAATTAAATTCGTATAAACTTCTTTATTGATATTGTCGCCAAATAGGGACATTTCAAGTACAGAAGGGTACTTGCGTGCTTTTGAATAGAACTGATTCTTTACAATATTCGCACTAAGGGTAGAGGCAAGTGTGTTTTTTTGCTTGCGATACGTTTCATAGACAGCTGTAAAAGCATTTTTACGAACTTCTGGATTGCGGCTTTCAAGGAACTGAATGTAGGAGCCATGTGTAATTTCCACTTCTTCGCCCTTATCATTCTTCACTTTAGGGAACTTAAGATCCGCATTATTGATCATCGCAAAAATGGTTTCTGGTGCGCTTGTCACGTTGCCAGCCATTGCAAGCAAAGCTTCTTCTGATTTGGACAATACATGCGGTTTCTGGCGAATCATATCTTCTAGTGTTTTGCGATACAAGGATAGGCTTGAATCCTTCACTAATGCTTGAAGCTGATCATCGGATAGTGTAAGAATTTCAGGTGAGATGAAAGATAGGCTTTCATTCACTTCTACACTCAATTTACGCGCGCGATCAACTAAAGCTTGATCGCTAGGGTCAGCCATATCTTGATGATGCTTCATATTTGCGTAAACGTATAATCTTTCGGCATGCAGTGAAATCTGATCTTCAAGTTCAAAGCATTGCTTAATCGATTCAGCAGAGTTTAATTTGCCGTGAAATTTACTGATTTGTGCAAGCTTCGTTTTAAGCTCGCTATTTTCTTTGTCCCAAGCTGCTTGATCTGCAAACAGATCAGTTAGCTTCCACTGATGTTCAACTGGAACATCCTTACGTGCAGGTAATTGCGACATGGGAGCCCTCCTAATAATAGAATATGGATGAGTTAAAGCTTGCGATTGGTAAGGCATTGCAGATTGAGCAGTTAGACTTAATAGCAACGCCGCTGTTAGTAACCGCATGACAATCACGCTCCTAGGCATAAGCAGATCAAGCTATTTTCTACTCGGTATTATAGAATTTATAACATTTGTGTCATAAATTCTAAGTAATACCTTAAGAAACGCATCCGTCCTTAAAGACGATGAAACCGTTTCTTCACGCCTAGTATAGCCGTTGTCTTCATTCATTATAACGAAGTGTGAAAAGCATAGCTAGTTCATTAACGGAATATTTGTTTAACTTGATTGTCCCAAATTAAAAAAACTAATAAGCACCAGGATAAACGAAATAACGATTAGAACTAATGTGATGATGGCTAGAAATCTTTTGATTTTTGCAGGCAAAGAATCTTTTTTCAAAATCAGGATTAAGGCAAGTACGAATGATACGATGATAAATGTGAGTACTGAATCTGACATTGGCATAAGGTAAAATCAGCTCCCTTGGGTTTTAGCCTTTGGTGCATTTATTCTACCTAATATTAACACAGCAGCGATAACAATGACGATCACAGTATATCTAAGGATTGGATTACCTTCAAAATATTTATGAATAAATGGCTCATCAATAATCATTTTCGAGGCGGTGTAAGCAAGGACGGCAGAACCAAAATAGATGATAATTGGAAAACGTTCAATTAGTTTAATAAATAATGTACTTCCCCATACGATAATCGGCACAGTAATTAATAAACCAATAATGACGAGTCCGATATGGCTTTGTGCAGCACCAGCAATTGCAATAACATTATCGAGTCCCATCGCGGCATCTGCTAAAATAATTGTCCCGATAGCTGCAAGTGCGGTATTTTTAGCCGCGATTTCATGGTCTTTTTTATCAACAAGTAATTTGTAAGCAATCCAGATCAGCATGAAACCACCGAGCAGTAAAAGCCCAGGTATTTTGAGCAAGTAGGTTACTGCGATCGTCGCTAAGATTCTAACCCCGATGGCACCGATTGTTCCCCAAATGATAACTCGTTTCTGTAAGTCCTTCGGTACATTCCTAGCTGCAAGTCCAATAACAATTGCATTGTCACCTGCTAATACGAGATCAATCACGATGATGGAGAATAATGCCGCGAAAAATTCGGCTGAGAACCATTCCATAACGTTGTCCACTCCCTTGTTTTAGATATAGTCTTGCATCATGTACCTGATTCAATTCGCATCTGGCAAGATTTTAGTGAACACAAAAAGACCTTTGCCAGAATAGAATATTTCTAGGCAAAGGTCTTGCTAACAACGGAATGTTGCCGAAAAAGCCGGAGCAATATTGCACTCGTATTGACGACTTTATCGTATCTAGCTACTCCCCTTTGGAGAATCATATATTACATGTTAAGGAAATTATATCTTTAGTATATATCGATTGTCAATCGTAGATTAGACTAGTTCAAATGCATCAAGAATTTGCTTGCGCTCTTCATCGGTGCCTTCAAATTTCTCGACACTAAAACGATCTTGAGCCCATTGTATTAACGCTGATCTGCTTAAAAAAGTATATGTATCTTCTCCCCACTGATCAGATATGACTCTAGCGATATACCTCGTTCCATTGACTTCAACTGTAAGCATATTCCATTTATCTTGTTTGTAGATTACATGTTTTTTTATCATGAAGGTTGACTCCGTTTCATTAACATTTTGCCCCATCATAACGCAATAAATTGGTGTTTGCAAGGCATGCAATACCTCATAGCAAAGAAATTAACCCTTAGGTCTTTCATGACCAAAGGGCTGGATGAGATTACTCAATAATTTGCAAGATTTCATCAATTTCTTTGCGCGGAAGCTTGTTCGGACGATCTGCTGTTGGATGACCTAGTGCGATAACCATGTTGATTTGGCACTCTGCAGGGATCTCCAGATAGGATCTGATTTGATCTTGTGCGAGTAGGACAGGTCCTGTCATTGGACAAGTTGCGAGCCCCCTTGCGTGTGCAGCTAGCATCAGATTCTGGATGGCTAAACAGGAACTCTTAATTCCTTCTTCCTCCCATACAGCGTCATCAACGAGCTTAATGGGATCAAATATTTTTTCACGGAATTTGGAATTATATGGAGTCGCCAAGCAAATAATGAGTGCGGGAGCGTTTGCGAATGCCGTTGCATAAGGGCCAAATGATTTGCTTAGAAGCTTGGCTTCCTTAGCTAGTCCATTCTCTTCTGCATAGGCTGCCCTTGCATGGAGCTGATCCCACGTTAATTGTTCAATATGTTTAATCATACCAGCGTTCGTAATTGCTATAAATTTCCAAGTTTGCGAATTAGTATCGCTTGGTGCATATCTAGCACAATCAATGATCTCACGTATATCCTCGATTGCTACTTTCTCTTCTGTAAACTTACGAATCGAGCGTCTACCTTGAATAATTTCTTTTAAATCAGTATACTGCATGAACAATTTACCTACTTTCCCTAATCTCAATAAAATTCATTGTTTTCTAAGTTTAGACCAAGCATACATCTTCATTCAATAGGTGATAGACCTTCATGCTGTTTATGCAATACTGGAAAAGCGTTAACCGAACATTGTATAATGGCTATTATATTCGCAATATGTATGGAATCCATAATCATCGCATTATTTGTGAAATGTGTAATTTGATTAACAGCATGGAGGCTATCTGTTGAACTATAATATAACTTCACAAGCTCTCATTCCAACAGGTCCAATATCACTTATGCGTCGGGTTTACCGTTATGTATTTCCGGAGGTTAAGGAACAATTGCAAGGCTGGTTGACAGCAGCAGAACGAATTCCCGATCCAGAGCTGAGAAAACAGGCTATTGACAGTATTACGCACAAAGAATTTCACTGTCAAGGAGGTGCGATTTACGCTTCTGCTAATCTTCCTATGCGGGGCTATCTCATCCCATTAATTGTTGCTTTCCAGACGATTAGTGATTATTTGGACAATTTGTGTGATCGAAGCACGTCTCTTGATCCCGAGGATTTTCGTCTCTTGCATCAGTCCATGCTGGACGCGATCAATCCTGAAGCAGCTTTAGTCAATTACTATGCTCTTCGCAAGGAGCAAGATGATGGCGGATACTTGCATGATTTGGTCACTACATGTCAAGCATGCATTCGTGAATTACCATCGTACAAGCTGACCGAACAATCGGTTCGGAATTTTGTATCGCTCTACATTGATTTGCAGGTGTATAAACATATTAACATTGAACTGAGGGAAAAGGCACTAATAAATTGGTGGAATGAGCATAAGGCGGACTTTCCTCAGCTGTCTTGGAATGAGTTTGCATCCGCTACAGGCTCAACGCTTGGCGTATTCATGATGTTTCTTGCAGCATGTGATCCTGATTTGCCAGAAGCTGAGATTGAGCGAATAAATGAAGCTTATTTCCCTTATGTTGGCGGTCTACATATTCTACTTGATTATTTAATCGATCAGGAAGAAGATAGACTTGGCGGGGATTTGAACTTCTGTACTTATTTTAACAGTATGAGTGAGACAACGGAGAGAATTGCCTTTATGGCAAGGAATGCTCGTGACAAAATTTTGTATTTGGAGCATCCAAAATTTCATCGTATGATAATTGAGGGTTTATTAGCGTTGTATTTATCGGATCCTAAGGTTAGAAGACAACCTGAAGTTAAACATATCTCTCGAAAATTAATGCAGAAGAGTCCATTAACGAGATTATTCTTTTTCATCAATTCTTTATGGATACGCGCCAAATCTGATCCGATAACAACGCAAGATTAGATCATATACAAATGAAAAGACAACTTTTCGCTAATAGGAGGACGAGGAAATGTCAGCAGTTAAATCAATTGCAGTTCTAACAAGTGGTGGAGATTCCCAAGGTATGAACGCAGCTGTAAGAGCTGTCGTAAGAAGTGGTTTATATCATGGGCTAAAGGTGTACGGTATTCAACGTGGTTATCAAGGATTGCTTAATGATGATATTCGTGAGATGGATCTAAGAAGCGTTGGTGATATTATTCAACGTGGAGGTACTATTCTGCAATCCGCAAGATGCCAGGAGTTCCGTACAGAAGAAGGTCAGAAGAAGGGTGCCGAAATTCTCAAAAATCGTGGTATTGATGGTCTGATCGTTATTGGTGGCGACGGCTCTTATCAAGGTGCGAACAAGCTAAGCAAGCTTGGCATCAAAACGATGGGTATTCCAGGCACAATTGATAATGATATCGCCTATACCGATTTCACAATTGGATTCGATACAGCTGTCAGCATTGTAGTTGATGCAATTAATAAACTGCGTGACACCATGTCCTCTCACGAGCGTTCATCTGTAGTAGAAGTAATGGGTCGCCATTGTGGTGATATTGCGCTATACGCGGGTCTAGCAAGCGGTGCGGAAACGATTCTAGTACCTGAAGTACCGTTCCAGCTTGATAAGGTTGCTGAGCGTATGAAGGAGAATTTCGCACATGGCAAGCGTCACAGTATCGTTGTCGTTGCTGAAGGCTATGGCAAAGCAGATGATGTGGTTGAAAGCCTGAATAAAGTAGGCGGAATCGATGCACGTGTAACTGTTCTTGGACATATTCAACGCGGTGGTACACCTACACATAATGACCGTGTACTTGGTTCAAGATTAGGTGACTTTGCAGTTCGCAGACTAATCGAGGGTGATTCAGGCAAAGGCTGCGGCGTTATTAACGGTGAGCTGATTGCTACGGATATCGATAAAGTTGTCAATTCCAAGAAACCATTTAACATGGAACTATACGAGTTAGCGGTTCGCTTATCTCAATAATAAATATGAAAAGAACAGCAGCTGGGGGGTAAAAACCTTATCCTAGTTGCTGTTCTTTTTATTTAGTATTTTAAAACTTAACACCTTCGGTATAGTTATTTCCAGCATTCCATAATAAGTATTCTTCAACGCCGTTGTCTTTGAGCGCTCGAATCTGTTCTTCGAGTTCATGCTTGCCGTATGTGATATGTCCTTTAACCCATGTGGCTGTAAAATCTTGAATCCATGGTCGAATGATTGGTTTTATATTCATTTCCTTCAATCTAGTTAGTTTCTTTTCCGTATCGATAGAAGCGCCATTAATTGTCTGGTATGGTGCAGCATCTGGTACTTTGGCGCCAAACCAACCTTCTGAGTAATGACTTGGATAAATCATAGGTGAGATCACATCGACATTCGCAGAGATCGTCTCGAAATCCTGACCAATCCCTTCAGCCGCCGGTACAGAAGCTGCATATCCAAAAATATCGACTGAAACCCGTACGCCAAGCGGCTCAAGCTGCTCCTTCGCGTACTTCACAAATTCAGAAATCACCTGAATTCTCGAACGATCATCTTTGGTATATTTTAAAGAATCGGCTTTCTTCTCAAACCCTTCAGGGAAGCGAACATAATCGAACTGAATTTCCTTAAAACCTACTTTGGCAGCTTCTTTAGCAACATTGATATTATAATCCCATATTTCTTTGAGATAAGGATTAACGAAGCTTTCCTTGCGGCCGTTCTGCCATACGGTACCATTAGATGAAACATAGGATTGTTCTGGTTTCATATTGGCATAAATCGAATCTTTAAACACGACGATTCTGCCTATCGGATAGATATCATGCTCTTGCAGGGTAGCTGTTAGTTTATGGATATCAGCAATATTCTTCTTTGTTGTACCAAGATTCGTTAGCTCTGGATTCCCGGTATCAAAGGTGATGTAACCGTAATCATCTTTGACATCAATAACCATCGCATTAAGTTCCGTCTTGTCTAGCAAATTTACTAAACTATCAAATTTCTTGCCGCCAGCTACATGTGAGGTCACATAAATACCTTTGACCTTCGGTGAATTAGGCTCTGGATCTTTCTTGCTCGCAGGCAATAAATAATCGAGTGGACCTGCTGGCTTATCGGGGTCTTTGGTGCCATTAGTTGCTGAACCAGGTTGAACTTCAACAATTGCATTCTTTGAATCTAGTGAGGCTTGGACTAGCTGCTCAAAGGTAACATCAGAACTTGCGGCTGATAGATTTCCCCAAACCATTAATAAGGATGCTAATAACATTTCCATGCTGTTTTTCTCTCCCATCGATTAACTATTTTTCATTATAATGCATGATTGGAATCGAAAGAAGAGGTCTTTTGGCATAGAACGTAAAAAAAGAAAAAGCCTGATAGCATATCGATGCTAACAGGCAGTTTATGTAGGTTTACTTGCTGCTATTATTGTTTACTTGAAGCTCTTCGGTACGTGCTGCTTCTACAGGCTTGGCCTTATCCGCTTCGTCTGAAGTGATGCCTGCTGTAGCATTTTTGAATTCTTTGAACATTCTACCGAAACTGCGACCTAGCTCAGGCAATTTGTTAGGACCGAACAATAACAATGCAACTAATACTACGATTAAAATATGCCATGGAGATAAACCCATTATAATCACCTCATTCTATATCATAACATTAATACTGATCTACTACATATTCTAATTATTACAAAAGTCAAAACAAATCACAAAGAAAAACGGTTTCACTATTATTAGTATTAGCAAAAAAAACGCCTTCTTCAGTGAAGCAAGGCGTTTTTGCGATGCTCGTTAATGCTGTGCTGTATGATCTCAAGGACATCCTCAGCTTGTAACTTCTCAACTCCATACATGAGAATAATATCAGAATCCAGCTCAAAGTTAGTAAGTGAGGCGTATAACTCAGGTGTTAATCTCATTACAATCCTGGATAACTTAACAGTTTCCATTTCGATCACCCTTCCAATCTTAGGATTAGAAAAAGCTTAATCAGAAATAATACAGCCAAGCCAGAACTATTATGAAATTCTTTTTTATTATAACATATTTATACAGTTGTTAATATGAATATTTGATTAGTCTAATCGATTAAATTTACCCCAAATACCGACTGTTTCTACAATATTGACAAAGGCATTGGCATCTACACCAGTCACAAGCCGTTTCAGTTCGGCTAGTTCATATTTGGTCGTAACGGTCATAAGTACATCTTGCGAACCTTGAGAGTAAGCCCCTTCTGCCTTCATCACGGTCACGCCGCGAGGTAAGCGAAGCAGGCAGGTAAGCATTTCCTGTTTCTTGGACGTTACGATAAAAGCTGTAACCTTGATATGACGGATATGCACCGTATCAATTACAAGGCTGGCTAGATAAATGGCAAGCATCGAGTTTAACGCCAAGTCCCAATTGTCGTTCTTGTAGCCGAGAATGATGATTACAATCGCATTCAGGACAGTAAGAACAGTACCAAGTGGGAAATCATAACGTCTTGTAAGAATGAGACCAACAATATCAAATCCACCACTTGATCCGCCAATCCTAAGTAAGATACCAGCACCTAATCCTACAAGCACACCGCCAGAAACTGCAGCAAGAATTGAATTATGCACGATTTCCTCAGCTGGAATTAATCCCATGAACCAGGTCGTTAGAATAACTGAAACGACACTGATCATAATAAATCTACGTCCAATAACAATTAGACCCCAAATAATGATCGGTAGATTGAACAAAAAGTACAGAAGGGGGATACTCCAATCCGTAAAGTAACCGACTAGCATGGCTACGCCAGATACGCCTCCGCTGAGCAATTTATGCGGGATCAAAAACCAGTTAAATCCGATGGTGATTATAATGTTGCCAATTAAAATTAATAATAAATCTGATAGCTTCCTCAATGCGAAATCACCTCATAAAATAGTCGGAGAATGCACACATCTTTTCTCCTTGTAACCATGCAACAGCGTTAACCCAATACAAATAATAAACGAAATCGGGAGAAAATCAAAATGATATGTTTTACAGATCTTACTGGTAATGTACTGCTCCGTTATGCTATAATACTTCGGTATATTCTTAAGAACGGACTTTCCCTTGCGTGAGAATGACTGTAGATGCAATCGTTTGGGTATGAAAGAACTTTGCTCGTTTTGATGAGAACAATATAAACGGATAGATGTCGTCCTTAAGGGTAATATTGACAAAGAGGCGCAGCACATCAGTAAGCTAGCTGCTCGGCCTGCTTAAATAAAGGAGAATGAACAATATTGAAGACTTTTCAAGAGTTTGATTTATCACCAAAGGTATTACGTGCGGTTACAGAAATGGGCTTTGAAGAAGCTACACCAATTCAGGAGAAAACGATCCCTCTAGCTATGGAAGGACGTGACCTAATTGGTCAAGCCCAAACGGGTACGGGTAAAACTGCAGCATTCGGATTACCGTTAGTGAATAAAATTGATGTTACTGAGAATCGAATTGTTGCACTTATTATGTGTCCAACGCGTGAATTAGCGATTCAGGTTGCAGAAGAGATCAGTAAATTGGGTAGATTCAAAGGAATTCGCTCGCTACCAATTTATGGTGGACAGGATATCGTTAAACAAATCCGTGCACTAAAAAAGAAACCACAAATTATTATTGGTACACCTGGTCGTTTGCTTGACCATATTAACCGCAAGACAATCAAGCTGGAAGACGTTCAAACGGTTGTTCTTGATGAAGCGGATGAAATGCTTGACATGGGCTTCATGGAAGATATTCAATCTATCCTAAGCCAAGTACCTGAAGAACGTCACACGATGTTGTTCTCTGCTACGATGCCTGCGAATATTCAGAAATTAGCGCAACAATTCCTGCGTAATCCTGAGCATGTATCGGTTATCCCTAAACAAGTAAGTGCTCCAACAATTGATCAATCCTACATCGAAATCCATGAAAGACAAAAATTCGAGGCGCTTAGCCGCTTAATAGATATGGAATCTCCAGAACTTGCGATCATTTTCGGTCGTACTAAGCGTCGTGTTGATGAATTGTCTGAAGCTCTTCAAAAGCGTGGTTATGCAGCTGAAGGCTTGCACGGCGACTTGTCCCAAAATCAACGCGATAGCGTAATGCGTAAATTCCGTGATGGCAGCATTGATGTGCTTGTTGCAACAGACGTAGCTGCACGTGGACTCGATGTTTCAGGTGTAACACATGTTATCAACTTCGACTTGCCTCAAGATCCTGAGAGCTATGTACACCGTATTGGTCGTACAGGCCGCGCAGGTAAAGAAGGTACAGCTTGGACATTCGTAACTCCTCGCGAAGTGGATCACTTGCATTTCATTGAGAAAGTTACGCGTCACCGCATTATGAAAAAGCAGCTGCCAAGTGTTGCGGAAGCAATGGAAGGAAAGCAAAAAATTACAGCTACTAAGCTAATTGAAGCGATGCAAGAAGAAACACATGTTCAATACAAAGGCGTAGCGATTCAATTGCTTGAGCAATATGATTCGGTTAACTTGTTATCTGCGGCAATGCAGCTTCTTACAGGTGAGAAGAAAGATGTTGAGATCGAGCTAACACCTGAAGATCCATTACGTGCTAAGAAACGTCGCCCAGATGTTCGTTCACAAGGGCGCCGCATGGGTGGCGGCTCATATAGCGGCGGAAGTGCTGAACGTCGCTTTGAACGCTATAGCAAGGAAGGCGGATCACGCGGTCCTCGTAAAGATGGTTCTGGCAGCCGCGATGGTCGTACGGGTAGCGGCAGCTACAGAGATCGCAGCAGCAATAGCCGTGATTTCGATAGAAGCGGCAATAAAGATCGCAGTGACTACGGTTCTCGTGATCGTTCCAGGGCTCCTAAGCGCAATAGCGAAGGATCCCAAGACAAGTAATACAAAATTAAGAGCGAAGCATATCCATGCTTCGCTCTTCTTTGTATATATGGTATAAAGCTTTCTATCTCTGGTGAAATAAGCTATAATTTAATTACATAAGGTTTACTTGCATTGTTGCTAAGTTACGAGGAGGCTGTGGATTTGGAACTAAGAGGTTTTATGGGTGGGATTTACCGATTAACAGAATGGATCATGAGATTAGCGTTCATTAACTTGCTATGGCTTGCTTTTTCACTATTTGCACCAGTCTTTCTACTTATTGTATTATACGCATTTGATCCCACCGTTGTAGATAAAGGATTCTACTTTCAAACGTTTATGCTTGTTGGTATCGTTGCTCCGTTTACCTTATTTCCGGCAACATCGGCGATGTTTGCGATTGTAAGGAAATTTGTACAAGGTGCAGATGATTCACCTATGTTCCGAACATTCTTTAAGGGCTTTAAAGAGAATTACCTGAAGAGCATGATTGCGGGAATTTTGTTTGTGATAACCTGCTTCTTGATCTACTTCAATTATAACTTCTATTCACTGCAGGAAGGTAATTTAAAATTATTGTCATATCTATTTTTGGTATTGACGGTTATCGTTATCATTACTATATGCTATTACTTTTGTTTTATCGTTCACATCGAAGCTAAGTTTACTCGATTAATTAAGAATTCGCTTATGATGACGATCGGCAATCCAGTTGGATCACTCGTTATTTTGTTTGGTAATGTGGTCATTTTATATTTTTCCTATTTCCAATTTACTTTCCTTGTCTTATTCTTCACAGGCAGTATGATGGCATTCTTAACATACTTTATGTTCCAGCGCGGCTTTGATAAAATGATTGCGAAGGTAGAGGCAATGCAGAACAAAGAAGCGGCTGCGAATGAGGAGCTTGAAGTGAAGAACGAGCCTAACTAGGTGTTAATTGTTGAAAACAGAGCGTTCCTGATTTATAATGTGAATACTACATCCTGCGATGTTCGTTTCGGTTTTTAATGTTTTAAACCAATGACTGTTTCACGGGAGACCTACTATCGCACTACGGCTGACATGCCCTCGAAAAGGGACTTCAAAAGTGTTGCTGCGGTCACCCACCTGCGAGAGCGGGTTTGAAACACCTAAATCGGACGGCATATGCGGGTTTTTCTGTTAAAGAAACGCATCAGTCTATACTATAAGATGGTGATTACGTTTCTTCTTGTTTCATCAAAGGAGGAAATCGATTGTTAAAACGCACTTTAGTCGGTATTTTTCGTAGCCATGATCAAACTGGGGAGAAAGCCAAGGACCCAGCATTAAAGACTAGAAACTACAAATTATCCCGCGATAAGATATGGGATGAAGTTACATCTGTTCTTCGTAATTCAGGCTATAAGGTGCTTCATGAGGTGAAATCCGTAGGTGAGATCGTTTGTGAGAAAAGAACGGTTTCAGGCAGGAAATTGGATATTACACTGACGTTATTCGCACTTAATCCAACGGCAACAGCGGTCGATATATATTCAGCATCACGGGGTTCTCTTGGAGATCTAGGCGCTAATTATCGCACGATATTGCAAATCTATAGCTTGCTTGATCGAAAATTAGCTGCATATAAAATAACCTAATACATAGAATCGATTTCACGAATTGATTCATATCAAATAAAACAGCAGATATATCTGGTAGGAATTATCCTGGATATATCTGCTGTTTCTAAGTTAAACACATATATTACAGTAGTGCTTTTACTGCAGCGATTGCAGCTTCGTAGTTCGGGTGCTCAGTCATTTCAGATACGTATTCAACATATTGAACAGTATCGTTAGCGTCAATTACGAAGATTGAGCGCATGTCGAGCTGGAATTCTTTGATCAATACGCCGTATGCTTTGCCAAATGAATTGGATTTGTAGTCAGAAAGCGTGATTACTCTGTCTACGCCAGTTGCTCCGCACCAACGTGCTTGCGCGAAAGGTAGGTCAGCAGAAATCGTTAAGATAATAACATTATCTCCAAGGCCTGCAGCTTCGCTGTTAAAGCGTTGTGTCTGTGCATCACATACACCTGTATCAAGTGATGGCACAACAGAGATTAATTTGATTTTGCCAGTGTAATCGGCAAGTGTTGCTTCTTGCAGCAAACTTTGGTTAACTGTGAAATCAGGAGCCTTGTCTCCGACTTTGATTTCAGGACCAATTAATGTTAATGGGGATCCTTTAAATGTAGCAACTTCAGAACGTTCAATTGTCATGACAATATGTCCTCCTTAAATCCTTATATAATAATTATTCTAACTTTCTAATTATAAACAACTTGGAAGGGGATTGTCCAATCGTGGAGCTAAGACAACTTCAGTATTTTGTGAAGGTTGCCAGAAAACAGCACGTAACACAAGCAGCTGAGGAACTGCACGTGGTTCAATCTGCAGTAAGTAGACAAATTCGTTTGCTTGAAGAAGAATTGGGCGTTACTTTATTTGTTCAAAAGGGAAGAAATGTTCAATTAACATCAGTCGGTAGATTGTTTCTCACAAGAGTTGAAGGGGTATTGACTGAATTAGATAAAGCGGTTGATGAAATTCATGAATTCCTTGACCCAGATGCAGGAGAAATTCGCATTGGGTTTCCGCATAGTATCGTTCTCACCTTGCTGCCATCGGTGATTGCAGCATTCCGCAAGGATTATCCGTCCGCTAAGTTTATTTTGAAGCAGGGGACTTATAATAGTTTGTTGCGAGATGTAGCTAAGGGAGAAATCGATTTAGCCTTTGTATCACCATTTCCCGAAACAAATGAGCATGTTACGGGAGAATATTTAATGACCGATGAGCTATATGCCATTGTTCCGCCTGGACATAAGCTAGCTCATTGCAAAGAAATTCGACTTGCTGAGCTTAAGGATGAGACTTTCGTCATGTTCACGGAATCTTATTCTCTTCGGACAATCGTAATGGATGCGTGTCTTAAGGCAGGCTTTACTCCGCAAATAGAATTTGAAGCAGATGAGACCGATGCGATTCGTGGTCTTGTCGCAGCAGGAATGGGCGTTAGTTTATTGCCAGAGCTTGCACTGATCGATTCGAATACGCTGCAGCCTGTGAAAATGAAGGTTGTAGAACCTGAAGTGTCTCGGACCATCGGTCTCATCCGTAGACGCGGTGAGAAACTGCCGTTAATTGCTGAGGTGTTCGTACGGTTCTTGATGACCTATTTTAAAGACCGTACGATTAAGCGAGAGCTTTAATAAAAAAAGCTGTTCCGTTATTTACGGAACAGCTTTTTTGGGTATCACATTAGTCTCTTGAACGGTAAATCAGGATCAGACGAACTAATTCAAGGACGGAGATTAATGCCGCTGCTACATAAGTAAGTGCTGCTGCATTCAAGACTTTGCCAACCCCACGTTCCTCATCATTCGTAATGAATCCATTAGCAACCATTAATTCACGTGCTCTGTTGCTGGCGTTAAACTCAACAGGAAGTGTTACAAGTTGGAACAGAACGGCTGCTGAGAAGAAAATAATCCCGATTAGCAATAAAAAGCTAAAGGACGAGAAAATAATTCCCGCGATAATAAGCAATGGTGCAACGCCAGATGTAAAGTTAACGACAGGGAACATCTTATGACGAGCAACCAGCATGGAATAATTCTCTTTATGCTGAATGGCATGACCAACCTCGTGGCATGCAACGGAGACTGCAGAGATGGATCTTTCATAATACACAGGCTCAGATAAGCGAACAACACGAGCAATCGGGTCGTAGTGATCCGTTAATGAACCGCGAACTGGTTCAACGGGTACGTCGTGTAAGCCATTGTTATCGAGCATTCTGCGTGCTGCATCATACCCTGTCATGCCAGAATGAACAGGTACCTTAGACCACTCTGAGAATGTACCTTTAACTCGGAATTGTGCCCATAGGGATAATCCAAATGCAATTATTATTAGAATGTAAATCATTGAGATTAAACCTCCGTCATTTAAGTATATCCAATTATTACGTGGCTCACGTACGGATGGTTTCAACCAATTTTGCCTTGTGGCTTAATTAAGAAAAAAACAAATATCAAGGTTACAATGGATAGGGATGAGACCGAAATAAACAGTACAGCATGTGATTTATCCATTAGCCAGCCAAATAATGGGGGACCAAAAGCAACACCGATAAAGCGAAGCGAATTGTAGATCGATGTGATCATACCGCGTTCTTCGCGTTTAACCGAGCCTGTGATCATCGTATTAAGACAAGGAAGCAATAAGCCAGTTCCAATTGCACTTAAGGTTAGGAAGCCAATCAGAACATAGATGTTTTTGTAAAAGAATACGGTAAGCAGCAAGGATGCTGCCATCGTTGCCATTCCCACATTGATCAGGATACGCATTAAGGTTCCATTCTTCTTGATGACAGCACCTGTAATATAGGAAGTCAATACAAGACCAAGCAGCGGGATCGCGATGATACAGCCTTTTAATACGCCATCAATGTTATAAGGTTCCTTTTCCAAAATATTCGATAAGTAAAACAAAACACCGAACAAGATGAATAGCGCAAGCGATCCTGCAAAGAATGCTGTAATTAGCCAACGGCCCTTCTGCTTTAGAATACTGCCTATTTGGTGTAAGTATTCGCCTAACTTCGGTGGTTCTTGCTTCTTCTTCGGTTCTTTTATCAAAAATATGACAGCTAGCAGCGATAAGGCGCAGAATACTGGAAAAGCAAAGAACGAAGCATACCAGACAATTAGAGCTAACAGGGAGCCAATAATTGGGGAGAGAACCTTACCCGCTCCGTTCGCTGCTTCAATTAGCCCAAGCGCTTTACTTTCCATTCCTTGATCGTACATATCACCGACTAATGCCATTGCGATAGGTGCTGTGCCAGCGGCTCCGAGACCTTGTATGACGCGCGCAATAATGATGACTGTATAGGAACCCCACACAGCACCGAAGCCTGCAAGGATACCTGCTGCGCCATAGACAATTAGCGACGGAATGATAACCGCTTTGCGTGAGAATCGATCTGACAAATAACCAAGAACAGGAATAATTATCCCTGCTGTAATGGAGAATAAAGAGATAATAAGGGAGCTTT
Source organism: Paenibacillus albiflavus (assembly GCF_004344915.1). Taxonomy (GTDB): domain Bacteria; phylum Bacillota; class Bacilli; order Paenibacillales; family NBRC-103111; genus Paenibacillus_AM; species Paenibacillus_AM albiflavus. The sequence continues at coordinate 56,214 of NZ_SKFG01000027.1, forward strand.
GGAATTGGGTAACTCCAAGTGCTTTTTGTAAATCAGGTAAAATAGGAACGAGCATGGAGTTACCGAGAACCAGTACGAGGGGGATGGTGGATAAACCAATAAATTCCCATACTAAGCTCTTGCTGCTGCCTTGTTTCCCAGATTGTTCATTGGAGCTTGATGATTGCATCTTCGGTTACCTCATTTCATTTAAGACAATAGTATGTTTAGAGTTCCCTTAAGTCGCAACTGCATACACGCACGATTTAACACAATATTTAGATTTAGTTTGGAGTTTGGATTGGAAACGAATTATAATGAAGGACAGGATCATGGAAATCAGAAGGGACGTCTCTATGTTGACAAAAAGAAAAAGAAACAATTATATTGTGCTGCTCATACTTGTTCTTTTAACGGGTTTAGCGATCTATCAGAATATCCAAAAAACCAATACAACTGCAGGATTGCCGCAAGAGGTAGCTGCTAAGCCTAATTATTTGGCGCCTTCATTTACTTTACAGTCATTGGATGAGAAGACCTATGAAGTTGGGGGTAAACGAGATAAACCGCTCTGGATCAATTTTTGGGCTTCCTGGTGCGGACCATGTAATAAAGAAGCTCCAGATTTAGTGAAGCTGTATGAGAAGTATAAGGATGAATTTGATCTTTACGGCGTGAATATTACGCCTGGGGATAGTTTGAAAAACGTTCGGGATTTTGTTAACCGTCATGAGTTGACTTTTCCAATTTTGATGGATATGGAGGGCAAAGTAACCGATTTGTATGGGATTCAACCTATTCCAACAAGTTTTCTCATTGATACGAATGGCGTGATTCAAGAAGTATTCTATTTAGAAACTTATGAATCGCTTGAGCGTAAGCTGCTTAAACTAATCAAAATGTCGAAGTAAAATGAACAAAGCCTCCTCAAAAGATGATCCATCTTCTGAGGAGGCTTTAACTGATTAATGATTAACGAGCCCTAAGCGTTCACGCTCGGCGTTAAGGGATTCGATTGGCTGTTTGCCGATTAATGCGTAGCGGATAGAATCGACCAGAGCGAGCCAACTTGCTTCAATAACGTTGCTGGACACCCCGACTGTACTCCAGGCGTTGTTGGCATCTGTTGATTCTACAAGTACACGAACCTTAGCGGCTGTAGCTCCCTGCTCATCAAGTACGCGAACCTTATAATCTGTTAAATGAACATTCATAATGTCAGGATAGTACGGAAGCAATGCTTTACGCAGTGCATTATCGAGTGCATTGACAGGACCATTACCTTCCCCAGCAGTCAGAATAAGTTGATCCTGCACTTTAATTCGTACAATAGCTTCTGTGATGTTGCCACGGTCAGAGGCTTTCTCTACCAAGATTTTGAACGATTCAACCGTGAATGATTCTTCGATTGTTCCCATCGCTTCACGCAGCAGCAGCTCAAGTGAAGCATCTGCGCCTTCGAACTGGAATCCTTCATGTTCTAGTTCTTTAATCTTCTGAATTACTTCACGTGCCTTGTTAGATTGATCAAGATCAATCCCTAATTCAAGCGCTTTGGACATTAAATTGCTTTGACCAGCAAGCTCAGATACGAGTACTCGCTGCTTATTGCCTACCTTCTCAGGAATGATATGTTCATAGGTGGTAGCATCCTTGAGAATCGCAGATACGTGGATACCGCCTTTATGAGCAAATGCTGCCATACCAACATACGGTTGACTGACAGGCATGGACATATTGGCAATTTCACTAATATAGCGTGCTGTTGGCGTTAATGTCATCAGTTGTTGTTCTGTCACACATGAATAGCCTAACTTAATTTGCAGGTTCGGAATAATAGAGGACAAATTCGCATTGCCGCAGCGTTCGCCATAACCGTTGAATGTGCCTTGAACATGAGTTGCACCTGCTTTAACTGCTGCAAGTGTGTTCGCAACACCAAGATCACAATCATTATGGGCATGGATGCCAATTGTAATATGGATATGCTCTTTAACTGCACTAACGATAGAATAGACTTCATCAGGCAGTGATCCGCCGTTCGTATCGCAAAGTACAATTGCATCTGCCCCAGCGGCTTGTGCCGCTGCAATCGTTTGTAGGGCATATTCTGGATTGCTCTTATAGCCGTCGAAGAAATGCTCGCCTAGATAAAGCACTTCAAGCCCTGAACGCTTTAGAAAAGCGACTGAATCTGATACCATCGCCAGATTCTCTTCTAAAGTAGTTTGAATTGCCGTGTGAACATGGAAGTCCCATGATTTGCCGAAGATTGAAGCAACCTGAGCGCCAGAATCAACAATTTTGAGCAAGTTGGCATCTTGTTCTGCGAGCGACTCCTTGCGTCTAGTAGAGCCAAAAGCGGCAATTTTAGCATGCTTTAAGTGAAGCTCTTGAACGCGGTTGAAGAATTCGATATCCTTGGAATTGCTTCCAGGCCAGCCGCCTTCTATATAATGAATGCCGAGTTCATCTAGCTTTTTTGCAATTTTGAGTTTATCCTCTACAGATAAAGAGACTCCTTCACCTTGTGTACCGTCTCTTAAAGTTGTGTCAAACAATTGTATCGTTGACTCCATGAATAGTCCCCCTTATCAATGTACTCAATCGAATGTATAATTTACGATTATAGCATAAACTATTTGGTATTGGTTAATATTTTCTGACAAATTGAAGGATAGGAGAGGCAACGTCATGAACCGCACCAGTGATTATTATCCCAAGCAGGGACGAGTCATTCTGCACATTGATATGAATGCCTTTTATTGTTCTGTACATGAGGCAGTCGAACCAGGCTTATATAAAGGCAAAGCAATTGCGGTATCGGGTTCAGTTGAGCAGCGTCGAGGGATTATCGTGACCTCCTCGTATGCAGCTAGAGCTACAGGGGTACGAACGGGTATGCATGTCAATCAAGCGCTAAAACTTTGTCCTGAGCTTATTTTACTAAGGCCTGACTTTGATTTATATAGACAATTTTCCCGTGCTTTTATGAAAATATGCTATTCGTATTCTCCGCTAGTAGAAGCCATTTCCATTGATGAATGCTTTGTAGATATAACAGGATCCAAGCAATTTGGAACACCGATTCAGATCGCGAACGATATACAGCAGAGAATTAAGCAAGAGCTGGATTTATCCTGCTCTATTGGCGTTGCTCCTAATAAGCTTTTAGCTAAAATGGCATCTGATATGAAAAAGCCCAACGGGTTATTTATACTAAGACGTAGAGATGTCCCACGCGTTTTATGGAATAAACCTTGTGCCGAGCTGTTCGGAATTGGTCAGAAGACCGCTCAGAAGCTGGAGCGTATCGGTATTCGAACCATTGGGCAGTTAGCTAAAGCAGATAGTGCTTTAATGACGAGGTATTTTGGCGTGAATGGCGCTCACCTCATCGCTTCAGCGAATGGTGTGGACGATTCTGCTGTTAACCCTGATCAAGAGCAGAGCAAATCCATTGGGAATTCAACGACTCTACCTTATAATGTAACGGACCGAGCAGAGGTTGTGCGTGTGATGCTCAACTTATCCGATAGTGTAGGGAGAAGATTGCGTAAGCAGGAGCTTGTTGCCTCAACTGTTCAAATTGCAATTCGCGATCCTGATATGAAGACCATTACACGGGCAGTGACTTTAACAGAGCCCACCGAACAGACAGATGAGATTCATCATGCTGCTTGTCAGCTGTTCGATAAACATTGGAAGCAGGGTGAACCCATTCGATTGTTGGGTATATCTGTAAGTAATTTGCAGCCTAAGAAGGAAATGACAATCCAGCTTGATCTTTTTAACTATGAAGTTCAGCCGAAGAAAGAGAAGCTGACAGAAGTCATGGATGCGCTCCGTGATAAATTCGGTGAGAATGCTGTGGTTACGCTTGGTATGATAGGAGATGATCCTTCTACATTGCTTCGCAATCCTAAAGTAAGAGGAACATCGCTGCAAATGGATCATATGAAACATCAGAAACTGGATGAGGAATAGCTAGATTAGGGAAACTTTTCCGACATTGGCACAGTATCTTGTGTGAGATGGCAGCTTATATTATAGTTAAATTTGAGAACTAGCATCATTTACTTTAATCATTCTGACTTTTATCATGTAGGTGTTATACTAGTTAATTACTTTTCGGTAGGAGGAAATCAATTAATGGCTAAATATACTTGTGTAGATAAAGATACTTGTATCGCTTGTGGAGCTTGCGGTGCAACTGCGCCTGATATTTATGATTATGATGATGATGGTATCGCAATCGTTGTGTATGGGGGCGATGACAACCGGGGGATTACAGAAATTCCGGAGGATTTATATGATGATCTTCAGGATGCTCAAGATGGTTGCCCAACCGATTCGATTCAAGTCAAGGATGAGCCTTTTAATTAATAGGCTTATCGTAAAAATAACCGCTTTCTCTTAAAGGGAGGGCGGTTTATTTGTGTCTCTGAAACTCTTCAAGATGCCTGTTATTATGCCGATGTAATAGAAGAGAACAGGTAGAAAGAGGTGGTTTATTTGGAGTGGAAGGATGATCCAGAATTTTTCAAAGACTACCTGAAGCAGCGTCCTAAAGATAAATTTGCATGGTATTTGCTAGGTAAAGAGTATTTAGCGAAGGGTGAGGAAGGTAAGGCGGCATACTGCTTTACACAAGCTGGAGAAATCTATCTAGCTTTTGAGAACGGGGATACACCTAATTATGAACGAATTAAACATGCACTTGAGGATGCGCAGTCTGCAGCAGCATCAGAGCAAACAGATTCAACAGATCATCGCTCCAAGTGGCCAAGACGGGTCTTCATAAGTGTATTGCTATTTTTATTGCTTCTTTTGCCCTCTTTACAGCGAGTTATCGAATCATCGGGTTCTAAATCTATAGATCGAATGACAAACGCAGAAGGGAAGAACAAACCAGTTGAAGATCAAGCGACAACTGATCAAGACAAGGATGATCCTAATAAGCTGCAAGATTTCGCAGGATATGGCATTACCTATATGAAGGATAAAGAATCCGCTTCTGACTATGGCGAGGCATTAAATGAGATGATTCGAACAAGAGGCGACCGTTTGGAAAATAATTTACTAGTAGCCGGATATAAGAGTGCTGATGGTAAATGGAATATTTGGCCGAGTAAGCCTTCCCTACTTCTGTCTGTAAAGACCAACACAAAGGGGGGGCAATCCAATATCAGCTATTATGATGCTTCGAACTGTAACTGCGAGCCGGAGGATGGTCAAGCATTTGCTGGTCAAATTGACATGTGGAAACAGAAGCAGGAAGCTGAGGCTGTAGTTCGGTCAGCTATTGCCGCTTATAAAGAACGTAATGGCAAGCTGCCAAGTCAAGTAGGAGACTTATATCAACCGTATCCCAATAACATATTAAGTGGACTAACACCTGATATGAAGCAAATATTCGAAGGTATCCTAGCTCCAGGCAATAATCAACCCGAGCAGTCTCAAACGTCTGATGATAAAGCATCGAACCCTCCATCAAAGAAAAAGCAAGGGGCTCCAGGGCATAATCCATTATCAAAACCGCTGGAAATCATAGTCGATCGCAAGAATCATCATTTGGCTGTTGTATCTGGCGATATTATCGTACGCAGCTATCCAGTTGGACTTGGTGGAAATCGAACGCCTGAAGGCAAGTTTGAGATTAGTGAGAAAGTACGTAACCCTAATGGTAAGTCGAATGGTGATTTTGGTTCTAGAGGAATGACACTGTCAGATACGCTTTATGCAATTCATGGAACGAATGAACCTGACAGTATCAGTAAAGATGAGTCACTCGGATGTGTTCGGATGAACAAGGATGATGTCGAAGAATTGTTCGCAATGGTACCGCTTGGGACCAAAGTAACGATTGGGACGGGATTATTACCACCGTTGCCTTCAAATCAAGCAAAGAGTAGTCCTAAGCTTGAACCTGATCATCCTCGATTCGGATTACCGAGCCAGACCGAGGAGCGCAACCCCAAAAAAGTATATCGATGGTTGTTCTAATACGTTATGCAAGTTCGCGATGTAAGTGAATAATTATGTAAAGATCAACAGCAGAACGACGAGAATAAGGAATGCCCCCACGATGGAGCTTGTCCATATGATGGCTTTCTTGTTAACTTCGTTCTGTTTTTTGTGCACCATATTTGTTTTTTTAACTTTGCTCATAGAAATCACCCTTTCTATAGATCGCGTTGTATCCTCATTATAGCAAATTGACATAAAGTTTTGAGAAAATATTTTGCATTCAAACAAAGAAACAGATAAACTGTCTTGTAGAGTCTAGCGAATGGGAGTGGACAGCATGAGTGCGTTTTATAAAAATTTTGTTAAAAAAATGTTGTTCCAACTTGATCCGGAAACAGCACATAATATAATCATAAATGGTTTAGGTACAACTGGTTCAATACCAGGCATATCTGGCATTCTAAGTGCGACATGGGGCGTTCATGAACATGAAGAATTAGTCGTTGACCTGTGGGGATTGCATTTTGCCAATCCGATTGGTTTGGCAGCTGGTTTAGATAAGAATGCACACGCCGTTAAAGGATTCTCTAGAATTGGCTTTGGCTTCATGGAGGTAGGGACCGTAACACCTAAATCGCAGCCTGGCAATGAGAAGCCGCGATCTTTTCGTTTACCGCAGGATGAAGCCTTGATTAATCGTATGGGCTTTAATAATCATGGCATAGAGCAAATGGCAGCTAATTTGCGCAAAGCGAAGCCATATTCAATTCCGGTCGTTGTGAATATCGGCAAGAACAAGGTAACTCCGAATGAGGATGCGCTAGAAGATTATCGCAGCTGTATTCGAGGTTTATATGAGCTTGCTGATTTATTTGAAGTGAATATATCTTCTCCGAATACGCCAGGACTGCGCAGCCTGCAGCATGGCGAAGAACTTACGAAGCTGCTTCAGGCGGTAGTCGAGGAAAGAGATTTGCAGCAAGCGAAGTTCGGTGGTCATAGTAAAGCGATACTAGTGAAAATCGCACCTGATTTAACGACAGAGGAACTTGAATCGACTGTTTCAAGTATAATAAAGTCTGGTGTTTCTGGGATCGTAGCTTCGAATACGACGATTACTCGTGACGGACTTACACATCCGAATAGCAAAGAATCAGGTGGACTAAGTGGCAAGCCTTTAACACAAATGTCCACAGATATGATCCGCCGTGTTTATCAGATTACCGAGGGTAAGTTACCGATTGTTGGAGTTGGCGGAGTTTTTACAGCAGCAGATGCTTATGAGAAAATTTTGGCAGGTGCAAGTCTCGTTGAAATCTACACTGCCCTTATCTATGAAGGACCGGCAATTAATAAAGCGATTAACGAAGGATTGCTAGCGCTTCTTAAAAAAGATGGCTTCACTCATATATCGCAAGCCGTTGGTGCAGGTGTCAAATAGATTTGCCCATATCGGGGGTTAAACGATGGACGGACGTGATTGGAAGAAATTCCTCTTCCCTTACGAGCAAGCAGTGGAAGAGTTAAAGATTAAATTCAAAACTTTGCGTGATGAGCTGCGCAATCGTGAAGAGTATTCATCGATTGAGTTTGTTACGGGAAGAATCAAGAAGGTATCCAGCATTCTAGGCAAAGCCAAGCGGCTTAATGTCCCTATGGATCAATTGGAAACAGGTATTGAGGATATTGCTGGTATTCGAATTATGTGCCAATTTGTAGAGGATATTCAGCGCATTGCGGAAATTATTAGCGCAAGACATGATATGAAAGTGATCTACGCCAAGGATTACATTACGAATAAGAAGGAAAGCGGTTACCGCTCCTACCATGTGATTGTCGAGTATCCTGTACAGACATTGCTCGGAATGAAGCCTGTACTGGCTGAAATTCAAATTCGTACGCTTGCCATGAACTTCTGGGCGACGATAGAGCATTCACTTAATTACAAGTATAAAGGAGCTGTATTGCCAGAAGAGGTTAGGTTAAGACTTAGCCGTGCTGCAGAGGCTGCCCATATCTTAGATCAGGAAATGTCCAAAATTCGTTCAGATATTGTCGAAGCACAAAAGTCATTCGAGGATGATTCCAGGCTTGTGAGAAAAATCCTGAACGATATTCAGGAGCTATATTACTTTAATCAAGTGAAAGAAGCTGTTCATTATCAGATCAGGTTCAATGAGCTATGGGAGCAAGATGATATGGCAGAGCTAAGAGTGTTGTCAGATGCGATCGAGGCAGCCATTGAGCGTGTTCAAAAAGGGGAGTAGTCGTAGCCGATGAGTCAGAAAATCTATGATCCGCTATACCTACAATTTCTTTACGACTTTAACTGTACAAGAGATTATTTTGAATGCCATGAATCGTTAGAAGAGTTATGGCTCGAAGAAGCCAAAGATCCATTTTATCAAGGCTTGCTGCAGGTTGCTGTCGCGCTGTATCACCATCGCAATGAGAATGTAAGCGGCGCTTTGAAATTAATGAGATCAGCACTGGATAAGTTGAGTCGTTATCCGGAACGAATGCTTGGAATCGATCTCGAGCAGGTACGGATTAACAGTCGAGCGTACTTAACGAAATTAGAACATATACCTAATGTACAATTTGAACATGAACCGTTTGATATTGTCATTCTCGATCCTGCTCTTCAGGAGCAATTGAATCATCATATTCATGAGCTTGAACGGAAAATAACGGACTAATCAATCGCATAGCGCGGATGCTTGGCAACATGCCTAGCATCCGTTTTGTATATTTTGCAGCTTGTGTTCTAATAGTAACAATAAGTATTGGAGGTTATGATCGTGAATACTTCAAGGTTGTTTATTGCAGTGGCTTTGCCAGATTCCATCATTCATGAGGTTGAAGAGCTAGCAAGCAAATCGAAAGCTGGGCTACCTTTTCAAAAATGGACACATCCTACAGATTACCATATTACGTTGAAGTTTCTGGGTGACACAGGGGATGATCAGATTCCAGCTATTAAGGAGGAAGTCGAATCTGCTATCAGCGAGATTGCTTCTCCGTTTACGTTAGCAATTGATGAACTAGGAACTTTCGGTAAACCAGCTTCTCCATCAATCTTATGGTTGGGTGTAGCAGGGCAGTTACCAGAGCTAAATAGGCTTCAGGCAAGTATCGATGAAGCGACAGCTAAGGTAGGATTCAGCCTTGAAGAGCGAGCCTACAATCCGCATATTACAATCGCAAGGCGTTATCAAGGAAAATCAGCATGGAATGCAGATGATCTTAAGCCTTTGTATACCACGTGGAAATCAAATCTCGAGCTCAACTGGCAGGTGTCTGATATCGTCCTGTATCGAAGCCATCCCAAGGAGCGGCCAATGTATGAGCCGATTTTGAGATGGCAGCTTTAAGTGCTGAGCTATAAAAAAAGGACTAATTTATCGCTTTGAGTCAGCGATAAATTAGTCCTCTTGTCTTGGCTTATTTATATTTGTTGAAGAAGGTACTGTAATCTTCGACAGGGTTGCCGCTCGACTCTTCTTTAGACTGCATGCCCCCAACGATACGTTCAACCTCTACTCCGTCTTTAAAATAAACGAGTGTCGGTGTAGCTTGAATGTTGTACTTCGCAAAGTTCTCAGTTGCTTCTCTTAAGTTAAGCATCGGAACTTGTACGCCAATCTCTTTTTCCATCTCAATTAGATGTGGTGTTGTTGCAAGGCAATGCACACAATCAGATGCATAGAAGTACATGAAGAAGCTTTCTTTTTTATCGATTTTTTGGCTTAGCTCGCTTGGAGAAATCGTTTGATCGTAGTTGGGATTATCAAGCAGCTTGACCGTAGCTGGATTCAGCTTCGATACGGGTTTTCCATATACATTATCTTTATATTGCGCTTCCTTTTGTTGAACAGAGAGTTTGTTGACAACAAACAGTGCGCCAAACAGGATAATGATGATTCCTGCGAAGATAAGCATTTTTTTCATTCGGGTCGCTCCTCTAGGTTATGAAATGTGAGTTACTATAATAAATGTACTTACCTAAGATTCTATCATAACACGATAGTCTCCTGCCAACCTTTGATATCTTCATGTCATATTAGTGAAAACATATGGTCCATGTACTATAATAGAATTTATTGAAAGCTGCTTGAAAGGATCGGTTTATATAGATGAACGTCACGCAATTACCTTCTGCATTTACAGACAAGATGAAACATATGCTTCAAGAAGAATTTACAGATTTTATGGCTTCGTATGACGAACCTCGTTTATTTGGACTCCGAATTAATGGCATAAAACTGTCCCCAGAAGAATTTCAAGCCAAGAAACGCGAGGACTTTCATTTGACGCCTATTCCTTGGGCAGATCATGGCTTCTATTATCAGGAGGAGAATCGTCCGGGTAAGCATCCTTATTATCATGCAGGTCTATACTATATTCAGGAGCCGAGCGCTATGCTGCCAGTTGAGCTGCTTGATGTTCAGCCGAACGATAGAGTACTTGACCTATGCGCGGCTCCAGGCGGCAAGTCGACACAAATTGCGGCGAAGCTTGGTGGTACAGGCACTCTTGTTGTGAACGATATTCATAGCGATCGTGTGAAAGCGTTAGTTAAAAATTTGGAGCTAATAGGTGTTCGCAATAGCATTGTGCTTAATGAACGTCCTGAACGGATGATGTCTACATTCGCTTCTTTCTTTGATAAAATTCTCATTGATGCCCCTTGCTCGGGTGAAGGGATGTTTCGCAAGGAAGAGGATATGGCAAGGCAGTGGGAGAAGCATGGGGTAGAGGTCTGCTCGGCGATGCAGCATGATTTGCTGCGCCAAGCGGCGGCTATGTTAGCCCCTGGTGGCACGATTGTTTACTCGACATGCACCTTCTCACCTGAGGAGAATGAAATGCAGATCGCGGCGTTTCTGGACGACCACCCCGAGTTCGAGGTGGTCGCGCCTTCCGCCGCGCTTGCGGGAGCGGGTCTGTCCACAGGCAGACCCGAGTGGGTCAGCGGCGCGGCAAAGGGCAGCGCCGCTGACGCGGTGAGCCGTACGGTGCGGCTGTGGCCCCATCGCCTGAAGGGCGAGGGCCACTTCGCAGCCGCGCTGCGGCTAAGCGCTGCGCCCGCTCCTGCGGAAGCGGGCGCTTCACACGCTGCCGCGGCGAAGCCGGCAGCGAAGCATCGCGGCGGCGGCCCTGCAAAGGCGGCCGCCGATCTGGCTCCGCTGCACGCATGGGCGGCAGTGGAGCTGCGCTTTCCCTTGCTCGAAGAGGGAAAGCTGGTGAGCTTTGGCGAGCATGTGTACATGCAGCCGCACGGGATTCCAAATTTAGCTGGAATCAAGGTCGTTCGTCCTGGCTGGTATATAGGCTCGCTGCATAAGGGTCGCTTCGTGCCCGCACATGCACTTGCAATGGGAATACGCGAATCGGAAGCCGTCCGCATATTGCCACTTTCAGTAGATGATCCGCGGATCATTCGATATTTGAAAGGGGAAACGCTCGAGGTGGATGAAGCAGAGCTGAAGCTCCATTCTCCTGTTGCATCCAATAAGATGGCTCCTGCCAAGGGTTGGAGCCTCGTGACAGTCGATGGCTATCCTGTTGGATGGGGAAAGTGGCTGGATGGCATGATGAAGAATGAATATCCACAAGGCTGGAGGTGGACATAAGCGATGGGAAAACAACGTTTAGATAAAGTACTTGCTCATTTAGGATACGGGACACGTTCTGAGTTGAAGAAGCTCGTGAAGAGCAAAGCAGTGAAAGTGAATGAGGTTATTATCAAAGACAGCGGAGTGCAAGTTGATCCCGAAATGGATCGCATCGAGGTATATGGGGAACGGATCGTTTATCGCGAATTTGTCTACTTAATGCTGAATAAACCGCAGGGAGTCGTCTCTGCAACGGAAGATACGCGAGATCGGACGGTTGTGGATTTGCTTCCAGACGAGTTCAAGCCTTTTGATGTGTTTCCTGTCGGTCGTTTGGATAAGGATACGGAAGGCTTGTTATTGCTAACGAACGATGGCAAGCTATCGCATAATCTTTTGTCTCCTCGCAAGCATGTACCGAAGACTTATTATGCTAAAGTACTAGGAGAGGTCGGTCAAGCTGACCGAATTGCGTTTCAGGATGGTGTGACGCTTGATGACGGTTATAAGACCAAGTCTGCAGAGCTAACGATTCTGAAAGTAGAGTTGCAGGAGTGCGGTCACGTATCTGATATCGAACTGACCATTACAGAAGGCAAATTCCATCAAGTGAAACGCATGTTTGAAGCTGTTGGGAAGAAGGTCATTTATTTACAACGTCTATCGATGGGACCTTTGCAGTTAGATCCGCAGCTTGCATTAGGGGAGAGCCGTGAGTTGACTGCAGATGAGCTATCCCTATTACAGCAGCACGGAATGTCGATATAGATAGGTAAGCTAGAGATAGAGATAAGAGATGGGAGAGATGAGTTCATGCAATACAAACTAATTGCACTTGATATTGATGGTACCTTACTTAATGATGAGCATCAGTTATCTGAGGTTAACAAAGAAACGGTTCGTCGTGTACATGATGCGGGCGCGACGATTGTTCTATGTTCAGGGAGAGCGCCACAATCCGTATTTCCAATCTTGGATCAATTGGGACTTGAAGGGACTATTATTGCACATAATGGAGCTTCAACTGTCCTGTCTGAGGGCAACGAGCTCGTTCATGACTTCTCTGTGCCAACAGATGCTTATGGTGAACTCTTTCAATATTTGCGCAGCAACAATATACACTTTGATGTATGCACAACGTTTGATTTATATCTAGAAGCAGCGACACAGGAGGCACTGGACATTTACGCACAGTTCTTCGTAAATCCACATATTATTCCGGATGTCATGCAATTACCGAGAATTGTAAAAATGACACTTGCAGCAGAAGTTGAGGTCATTGAAGAGGCGGAGCGTACAATGCGCGAGCGCGGCTTGGTCACAGGCTTAAATATGTTCCGCAGCGGTGCTAACTTCCTGGATCTTGTCCACGAGAAGGCAACGAAGGGCAATGCGCTCAAAGAGCTCGCTGATTCAATGGGTATCCCATATGATCAAGTAATCGCAATTGGAAACTATTATAATGATGTTGAAATGATTGAGCTTGCTGGTCTTGGAATTGCAATGGGAAATTCACCAGATGATCTGAAAAAAATAGCGCAAGATGTCACGGTCTCCAATAATGAAGACGGTGTTGCTCAAGCGCTCATCAAATATTGTTTAACTTGATTTCACTATCCATGAAGCGGCCACCTCTAGTTATATTCTGAATCACAATTGGGAAATGTATTAATGAAATGGAAGTTCTTCCAATTCATGTTTTCCAATCATTGATAAGGAGCGTGGTGGAGTTGGCTGCAATAATGATTAGGCCTGATCTTCGAACAGCAGGCGGGGAATCGAATGATATTTTGCTAAATGAACAATATGTAGGCACATTGACGCTCGTTTATCGAGAATCGGATCGCATTGCGGGATCTATCCAATTAGAAGAGGAATCTTTAAGCGACCTAGATAAAATGCGTGTCATGAAAGTCGTACATCGCTATATTCAAGGATTGATTGATGCGACTAGGGCGGAAGAATGTCATGTTGTCGTTACTTATAGCGCTTACGATGATATTATTTCGACATCCTCTTGGGAAGATGAGGATATGTTTGAAGAACGGATTCTGGAAGCTTGTGATGATGAGTTTGAGATTGAAAGCGCCCTTCATGTTAATGATCTTGATGATGAAATAGAAGATGAGATTGAGATCGAAATCATTCGTCCATGTACGTACTTTGAACTGGTTGAAGTAGGACATGACCGAAATGCGATCGAATATCACATCCATGATGAGGATGGTTACTTTATTGCAGAAGCATTCTGCGAAATTCATGACAATGAAGTAACAGGAAGTGTAGATTGGATGTTCAATCCGCTTGAAGAAGAAATCGAAGGCATCGCGAATCTGCTAACTGCGGATATGGAAGATGATGGAATCCACATGTTTGTGATCGATATGATCTATGAGGGTGAAATTATCGATACGATCGAGATGACGAATGAGGTACTATTGGATGCGGCTGATCATCAAGATGAAATCGATCTAATCCCAGATGATGACTATACGATTGAACTTATTCGCGATGACGATGATGCGCTTACGTATGTCATCTATCAGAATACGTATCGTTCACGATCGATTGGTACAGCTACAATTGATCTTAGTGATTATCCGATTACGGGATTCATTAACTTCCGCAAGCCTCATCATGACGCAGATACTAGACTGCGAATCGGCAAGCAACTGATGGATGAGATTGACAAAGAGCAGGATTGCAACCACCTGAATCTCACGATGATGTGTGGCGACGAGGTCATGGAAGAATTGCTGCTGGAGTCAGTTTGAAGTAAATCAAACAAGGTAATATTTTAAACGCAAATCAATCCTATGATTGATTTGCGTTTTTTCTTAATTCTCGTGTATCTTGCCTAATTTCTAATTTATGGAGAAATGATATCTGTCCTTGTCGGCCTATGTCCTGGTAAATATTTCGTTGCCATTCGAGTGATTTTTACAAAAATCCCCTTCACACAATTGGCAAAATGATGGATAATAGGTGGATAAAGGATGTGATGAGCGGTTGAAATTGAACCATTTGGAAATAGGTCATCTTGTTTTTCTAGCAGAAGTCGTGCTGAACGGGAAGAAAAAAGCGCTAATGGATGAGACCTATCAATGTTTGCTGTACATCGTCAAGAGCTTGGAGGAAGCAGAGCTTCCTGATGTGGTTGGAGAACAGATCCAAACATTGGTATTTAAAATTGAACAGGAGCTTCGCAACGAAAATACACGAATTCGTGAAATTACAGGCGCATTATCTGATCATTATCGGCGCAACCCTTGACTTCTTTATGGAGCTATAATAGATTTAAGTAGCTTAGCCTAATATGAGAGAGTGGAGATCAACATGACAATTAAGATCATCACAGATGGTTGCTCGGATTTACCGGATGGACTTGCCGAAGAACTCAACATTTCAGTAGTTCCGCTTTCAGTTCACTTTGGTGAGGACTGCTATTCCTCAGAGATAGATCGTGAATTTTTTTACAAACGAATGAGTGAAGAAGCCGAATTGCCTAAAACATCTAGTCCTTCTCCGAATGAATTTCTGATTCGTTTTAAGGAAGCGATTAAAGAGAAGAAGGATGTACTTGTCCTTTCCTGTACTTCCAAAATTAGCAGTACTTATCATCATGCCGTAATGGCCAAGGAAATGCTTGAAGAAGAAGGAGAGCATGGTCAAAAGATTGAGGTTCTGGATTCGAAGACAGCCTCAGTTGGGCTTGGATTACTTGCAGTCTATGCAGCGAATTGGTCAAAGAGTGGATTCCATATTAATGAATTATTAGCTAAAATGAAGCAGCAAATTGAAGAAACTAAGACGCTCTTTGCCCTTGATACGCTTGAGAATGTGATTAAAGGTGGACGTCTTGATAAGCTTAAAGGTAAAGTAGCCTCTGTACTTAATATTAAACTTGTGATGTGTGCGAATAATGAAGGTGCAATTGAGGTTGTAGAAAAAATTCGCGGCACGCAAAAAGCGCTTAAGCGATTGATCGATAAGGTCGGCGAAACTTGGCAACAGTCCGATAAGAAGATCATTGCGGTTGCCCATTCCAATTGTGAGGTTCGTGCGAAAGAATTTATTGATGAATTAATGTCCAGATATCCTTACGAACGCGTTATTATGACAAATATTGGCCCCGTTATCGGGACTTATGCAGGCGAAGGCGGAATCGTAATCGCATTTTAATCGATTATTCTTTTTTAAAATAGAATTCAAGAAGAAATAAGTCTGCTTATTAAGCAGGCTTATTGTCGTTTCTCTTTCAGCACGTTAAAATAGAATGGAATAAGATAGTGTAAAGTTAATTATTTGGAATTTAATTCATGTTATTGGATTAACACACGGAAAGGTGTGTGAAAAGATATGCGTATTTTACAAGCATTATTCTTTCCACCAGAACAACCTGGCGGCGTTTCATCCATGATTCCTTATCTCCTTGATGAGTTTAATACACGTGGATGTGAGATGGAAATATTTTCTTTACCCAAAAGGCTTAGAGGAAAAGGCCATGAAAATGTTCAATTCACTACTTTTGATGCTTACAAATTTGTAGGGAATGCGATAGTAGATAAGTATATGCAGACGCTTAAAGATTACATTTGGTGGAGTCGAATGCGGCTTAAGCAGCCTTATGATCTGATACATGCACATCATCCGATTGCGGTTTTGGCTCTGCGTGAGATATATCCAGATACACCGATTGTGATGACAATCCATTCAGCTTTCGAGAAAGAGCTTCTGCTTAATGGCAGAATTACGGAGAATGGACCTGAACATCAGTTTCTCACTTCCCTCTATGGAGAACTTGAAGCCAAAACCAATCAACTGCTCACCGTATCGAATGCGTTCAAAGGTTACTTAGCAGATTACGTTCAGGATTCGGAGAAAATTGGCGTAATACCGAACGGTTTTGACGAGAAAAGGTTCCGTCCCATGAGGCACGAGAATGCAGTTCCGCAACTAATTACAATGTGTCGATTAGTACCAGCCAAAGGGCTTGATACCTTGATCTATGCTTGCGCAGAGCTCAAAAAACGCGGTTCGAAATTTGTCTTGCACATTATTGGAGATGGACCGAACAGGGAGGAACTTGAGAAGCTGGCGATAGAGCAAGGGATTTATGATGACACAATATTCTATGGCTACATGCTGCATCCAGAGGATTTTATGCCTTTCTTTGATATCTTTGTGCTGCCTTCGCGTGCGGAATCATTCGGCTCTGTCTATGCTGAGGCAGCATTATGCCTGCTTGCGCTCGTTGGTACGAATGTGGGGGGGGTCCCAGAGCAAATTGAGCATGAACGCAATGGCTTGCTAGTACAGCCAGATGATCCGAAGGCATTGTGCCTAGCACTGGAGAAGTTGATTCTTGATCCTGTACTTCGAGAGAAATTGGCTCATGCAGCATGGGATAAAGCCCGCAAGACCTATGCGCTTAGTAGAGTTACTAGACAGCTGCAATCGGTCTATGATACGTACAAAATACAATGATATGTAAAATGAAAAGGGGTGAATCAAATGCAGCCTGTCCGTTTTTTGCATAGTGCAGACCTTCATTTAGATTCACCATTCCGTGGAATGCGTGATGTGCCTGAGAATATTAGAGAACGTGTTCGCGAATCGACATTCGGAGCTTTGAATAAGCTTGTTGCACTTGCAATACGGGAACAAGTAGATATGGTGCTCATCAGTGGTGATGTGTATGATTTAGCAGATCGTTCCTTGCGTGCACAGCTTCGCTTGCAGAAGGCGCTTCAAGAATTGTCTTCTCGTGATATTCGGGTGTTCATCATCCATGGAAATCATGACCCACTTGATGGAAGAGCAGCTAAGCTAAGCATGCCTCAGGGGTGTCATGTTTTTGGTACGGAAGAAGTAGAAACGGTTCTTGTCGAACGTGGAGATCGCGGTGTTGTTGCACGCGTTCATGGTATATCTTACTCGACATCTGCAGTTGCAGATAATTTAGCTATGCGTTATAAAGCTGTCGTCCCCAACACGAATCCATCGCAGCCTGTATATGAAATAGGAATGCTGCATACGAATGTCGATGGAGATGCCAATCATGATAACTATGCGCCTTGCTCCAAGCAGGATTTGCAGCAAAGCGGAATGAACTATTGGGCGCTTGGACATGTACATACACGTAAAATGATTAGCGGTGATACGCAAATCGATCAGGATCAGACCTGTATCGTCTACCCTGGCAATACACAAGGGCGAAGCATAAGAGAATGTGGACCTAGAGGCTGTTACATAGCCGATGTAACAGCAGATGGACGAACACGATTAACCTTTCATCCGTTAGATGAAATTCGGTGGCATGTCGAGCAAATTTCGATTGCCCATATGGAAACGGAGCAAGAACTCAAGGATGCGCTTGAAGCTCATATGCAGGAGCTATTGCAAGCAGCAGATGGCAGGTCTTGCATCGTTCGATTTGTGCTGGAAGGCAGAGGAACGCTGCATGATGTCTTACGCAAAGGTTCGGCATTGCAGGACCTGTTAACGGAGCTTCGGGAATCCGATTTGGCAGGGGGGTCACAGGATAGCGAAGCTTTCATTTGGCCTGAATCGATCGTTGATCACACAGGACGAACGATTGATTTGGATCAATTGCTTGAAGAGCGCAGCTTCGTAGGCGATATGCTGCGGATGGCGCGAGAGATTGGCAAGGATGATCAAGACTTAAGCGATTATCGCTCAGAAGCGTTAAGCCTGCTCATGACTCAGCCCAAAATAGCAAGGCTTTTAGGTGTTGATGCAGCTGAGCCCGATGAGATACGTGAATGGCTGCAAGCTGCCGAAGAGCTGCTCATGGATACCCTCGCAGATGGGGGGTGGAACGGATGAGGATTGCTGCCATTCATGTTGAAGGGTTCGGCGCTTTTGGAGAACTGAGTATTCCGATGGATCAACCATTCGTGCTGATTCATGGATCCAATGAAGCGGGCAAAAGTACACTGACGAGCTTCATCCGTGCCATTCTATTCGGATTTGCTGCGCGCAGTCAATCGGATCAGCGGTTAGCAGAGCGATATGAACCGATTGCAGGCGGTACTTTTGGAGGCTCTCTATCCCTAATTAATGAACAGGGAGAGCGAATTCTCGTTGAACGCTATGAACGCAGCAGCGGAAGAGGACGAGCTTCAGCAGGTACGGTCAAGGTAACGTTTCCTGACGGGAGCACTGGTGGTGAAGAAGAGCTTAAGTCACTGCTCGGCGGGATATCCGGTGAGGTATTTCGCACCTTGTTTGCCTTTGGATTGACTGAGCTCCAAGAGCTTCGAACGCTGCAGAAGGATGAAATCGGCAGTTATATGTATAGTGCGGGATTAGGTATTTCGCCATCTGCAATGCTTGAAGGTGAGCGTAAGCTTGCTGCTAGAATGGATCAATTGTATAAATCTCGCGGCAGGAATCAACAGATTAATGTGCAATTAAAAGCGTTAGAGGAATTGGAACTGTCGATCCGACGCAGCAAGGATTCGATTTCACAATATGACGCGATTAAAGAAGAAGAGCGGTCGGCGGCAATCCGAATTGACCAGCTAGAGGACAATCGCATGCGCTTGCTGTCACAGCATACTTGGATTGAGACTTGCCTGAAGGCACGCGAGGCTTGGCTCAGATGGAATGTTGTAGAAGCTGAGCTTGCTGAGCTGCCTGAATGGTCGCAGTTTCCTGAACAAGCGGTCAGCAGGTACGAGGCGATTGTCGAAGAGCAGGAGAAATTAGCGACTTCCTATTCCGAATGCTTGATTCGAATTGATCAATTGGATACACAGATAGAGCAGTTATCACTCGACGAACAAATTATGCAGCATAAATCAGATATCGAAAGCTTAATTGAACGTACTGCCCATTATCAGTCCGATATCCGATCAGCAGATGAATTGAAGGTCGAATTTGCGCAGACAGATAAGGAACTGCAGCGAACACTACGATTGATTGATGCTGAGTGGACGGAAGCTAACCTTGAAGCCTTTCCAATATCAGCAGCTACTCGTGAGCAGCTTAATGATAATAAAATGCGATCAGACGAGCTAGTAAGAGTCAGGGAACAATTGGCTATGGAAGAGCGTTCACTCAAGGGGCAGAAAGAGCAGCTGGAAGAGGAATTGGTTAAACTTCGGAAACAGAAGCGGGACCGAGAACGCGATCAATCTCAAGGCAATCGGCATTATCCGCTTAAGGCTTTAAGTGATCAAATTTCTGATCCAATTCAGCATTTACGTACCATTGCGAATCAATATACGAAGTATAAGCTGCTTGAGCAGGAATGTGAGCATCTGAGACAACGAATCGAAGATAGGGAGCTGCAGCTCCTGTTAACCGAGCAACTAGCGGATAAGCAGGAGCAAGTAAGCAGCAGTAGTGCAAATTTAACCCCTATTGTTATAGGGATAGTTGGGATACTGGGCGGCATACTCTTGTATCTGCAGGATAGCATACCATATGCGATTGTTTTGCTCGGAGTTGGCCTAATAGGCGCAATTGCTGTTGCTATCTTCAATCGGATGTCTTCAAAGGCTGGCAGGCGTGACCGAAGCCGAAGAGGTCGGGGCGGGCATGCTTTACACGATAGATTAAAGGAAGATGGTCAACTAGCCGATCAAGCTTCCGTCCTTCGCAATAAGCTAGCGCGGACGGAACAGGACTTATTGGCTATACAAGATATGCTGCAGGATGAGGTGCATGTATGCTGGCAGATAAGTACGGGTAGCTGGAAAAGTGTAGGTCTAGCCGAGTATACATGGACGGCAGCAAGAAGATGGCTCGATGAGCAGTTGGAAGGATGGCAGAAAGCTGCTGAAGAGCACGATGATAAGCAAGAGAAGTGGCAGCAGCTTGAGATTGCGATAACCGAGCTCGAGCGTCGAATGGATGTAGTGGACAAGCAATTGGAGAAGCAGCAGTCACATATTCGTATACATGCAACTGAGCTAGAGGAGGCAAGCGCACAATGGTCGAAGTGGCTGTCTGTGCATGGCTTCAGCCAGCACTTATCTCCTCAGGCGCTAGAGGGCAGTCTGCCGCTTGTTGAGCAAGGGCATAGCCTTATGCATCAGCTAAGGCGGCTTGCTGTGCGACTAGCGGCAACAGAAGTGGCAGCAGCCTCATTCGAAGCTGCTGCCGGCGCACTGCTAGGTGCAGCGTCTGCTGGCGACCCGATCCTTAGCGTGAAGCGCCAAGGGGAGGCGCTCGCGCATGAGCTTCGCAAGCGCGAAGACGCTGCCCGCGTGGCCGCAGACCGCCGCGCGGCAGAGCTTGAGGCGCTGTCGCTGCGCCAGCGCCTAGATCAGCATCAGCTGCGTATCGCAGCGCTGATGCAGGAATGCCGCGCGGAGTCGGAGCAAGAGCTCCGCGCGAACGCCCGCCTTGCTGCGCGGCGGGCTGAGCTTGACGGGGAGCGGCGTCACCTGCTCCCCGCCCTTACAGCGCTGGTGCAAGGTCACCAGCGGCTGCAAGAGCTTGACGCCATGCTCAGCACGCATGGCGAAATCGAGCTCGCCGCGCAGGCGGACGAGCTTACGCAGCAGCTCGCGCAAGTGACGCGCGAGGTCAATGCGCTGCGCGAGCGTCGCGGCTTGCTCGCCGGCGAAGCCGCTAAGCTCGAGCTAGGCGCCGAGCATAGCGACAAGCTGCAGCGTCGCGAGGAGCTGCTCGCTGAGCTAGGGCAAGCTGGGCGTGAATATGCCGTTCACGCCTTCGCGCTCCACCTCCTCCGCAAAGCGCGCGCCGTGTATGAAGAAGAGCGCCAGCCTGGCGTGCTAAAGCGCGCATCGGATTATTTCGCTCGAATGACGCAGCACCGATTCAGTGGGATACGCGCTCCGCTTACTTCGGAGCAGAAGCTCGAAGCGGTTCGTCCAGATGGGCGAGGAGTCGATACGGCTTACTTAAGCCGCGGCACTGCTGAACAATTATATCTGGCTATGCGATTTGCACTGGCAGAAGAATATGCGGCAAGAGTGAATTTACCACTGATCATGGATGATATATTAGTGAATTTTGATGGTGAGCGAATGGAAGCTTGTCTTGAAGTGTTGAATGAGCTGAGCAGCAGGCATCAAATTATACTTTTTACCTGCCATCAGCATGTTCGGGATGTTGCCCTTCGCAGGCTGCCGAAATTGCATTTGGTTGAATTGTAATAACAAATGGAGGTAGGCGTGCTGATGGATAATCGTCAAGATCCGCCGAGTAAATCAAGAGAACTCATTTATCAAGTCGGCAGGAAAAAGGGCAAGATTGTACTCGGAGCAGAGGCTCCTAAGCCAATAGTAGAGCCGCCCAAGCAGCGGCTGCAGCATACAGTCTCCAGAGCGTTATTTCATCAAGTGAAGGCTCCTGATGCGAAAGCAATCATCATTCTTCAAATGCTGCTTCCCGTCATTATTTTTGCGCTCACAATTACACTATTAATTTTCTTGGTT
Source organism: Paenibacillus albiflavus (assembly GCF_004344915.1). Classification (GTDB taxonomy): domain Bacteria; phylum Bacillota; class Bacilli; order Paenibacillales; family NBRC-103111; genus Paenibacillus_AM; species Paenibacillus_AM albiflavus. Next base: position 78,217 of record NZ_SKFG01000027.1, read on the forward strand.
CAAATTTAAGAAGGAGTGGATACGATGATCAATTTGTTTCTTGCCAGTCTGGGGACTGTCCTAGGTCTTCTGGCAATTGGCGGCCTTGTTTATGGCATATGGCTAATCGCCATGCATCGCCGCACGACTGCAGACACATCAAAGATGCCATTTCCTTCGATGCTTTTGCGCTGGACGGTACTAGACTATATCATCATTGTCTTATTTGTACTTGGCTTGCTGCTGCTATTTGCTGACTTAACGGCTGTGCTGCGTGATCGCGCAAGTTTCTCCGAATGGCATCTCGTGTATTTAGTAGCAGGCGTCATTTTCTCCTTTATGGGAATGCTGATGATGGTCTTTCGTTTATTTATGCTGAATAACGCGATTCGTTCACTCGGCTTGCTTGCGCCAGACCATGAGCGTGAGCCAGACAATCGAGATCATGCCGAATAGGGGATATAGCGTTGTAAGCAATGTTTTGAATCCGATTAACGAAACTAAATAACATAGCGTTAAAATAACAAGAAGAATCAATTGGTTATTCCATTTGGTTCTTTGTTCTATTTGGAGTACGAGACCATAAATATCCGCAATGAACGTCGTGAAAATCTCACCGAAAATAACGAACAAGTAGAGAATATGCAGGACATTACCTAGTGGAAGAATGAGTCCAGCCATCGGAATATCCATTTGGGCAATCCCGGGCATTTGAGAAGAAAGTGAGAAATGGGCACCGATAAGAAGTAAGCCTATTAGAACTCCTCCAAGCCCTCCCCCCCAGTAAATAACAGCTTTACTCGATGCAGTAGCCCCAACAGGTACTAACACCGCTTGAGAGGTGGCTAAGTTGAAGGCTGTGTATAGAAGCGGAGCTGTCCAAATTGCGACAGGCGAGTAATCGGATGTCATGCGAAGCCAGTTATCCGCTGTCGGAGAATGCATAGTATGCCACACAATGAGACAAGAGAATATCAGCATGATCGGAACTACAATTGTATTGACCGTCATGATGGTACGAATGCCGCGTGAAATGATCCAATACGATGCGAATAGTGTGACTAGCAGTCCTGTTTGATACGATAAATGCAGCTGCTCTGCAAATACCGTTCCGCCACCTGCTAGCATGACGGTTGATATCCCGAATAGAACAACAAGCATAAAGAGGGAGACATAGGAGCCGATCTTGGCTCCAAATAGCATTCGATTCAAATCTTCATATGATTTAGCTTTCATCGTATAAGCGATTGTCATCATTTTGACGCCAAGCCAGATGAAGAGGATAGAAGACAGCATAATGGTCAACAAGGCCATCCAGCCGTACCTCGTAAAGAATTGCAAAATTTCTTGCCCTGACGCAAAACCAGCCCCTACAATTGTGCCTACGTAGGTAAAGCCAATTCGAATGATTTCACCTATCCGCGACATTGCATGATAACCCCCTTATTACAGAAAAGCGCGTTCCAATGAAAGAACACGCTCTTCGTAATGCTTTTACCATAGGAACTTAAGCCTAAAGATAAGGTCAAGCAGTTACCTATTGGTACAAGTTATGAAATTAAGGGCTGATACATGACTTAATTATTTGGAAATAGCTTGATCGACAGGATCTTATCTTCATCAATATCGACATCAAACTTAAGAATGGTTCCTTGCGATTTGTAGGAGATGACATAATTCGTGTTCGTACTCGGCTTGCCAAGTGAATTGATTACATCTGCTGATGAGCTGCCTACCTTAATTCCGCCAAGACCTGGATCAATTTCATCAGAGTGAATCTCAATGAATTCTACCTGACTCTTCGTGTTGAGTCCGATGGAGAAGTCATCATAATTGAGGACATGAATAACGCCGCCATCATCTTCAAGCTTATGTTCGGATTTCGGATTACCGAATGTATTGGAAACGACTGATTGACTAGCATTTAGTTGCAGCCCCATAAGCGTCGGCTTATTGGTATTGTATGTATCGTGATCTTTTACTTCAGGTTTCGCAGATGGCGTCGGTGTGTCAGCTTGCTTATCATTGTGCTCCGTCTCTTCCGTGGAGGTATCTGTTGTTTGTTTCTCTGAATCTACTGAATTGGTGGTCACGTTGTCTGTACCTGTTTTTACGGGAGGCACTTCAATAGGTTCTACTCTTGGTTTATTCGAAGCAACTGGTGTCGAAGCTGGCGCCGCTTGCTGGCCAAGCTGCTTCTTCTCACAGCCAATTAATGTAAGTAGTAGGATGCAAATAAAGATAACTCTATATTTTTTCCAATGTATATCCATAGGTTTACCTTCTCTCTCAGTCACGCTATAGATTCTATTGTAACATTCTCTACCTATATAAACACCCAAATCATCTAAATAGTTACAATTCAAACAACATAAAATCATAAATTGGTTCTTGATACCTATGAAGTTTCGATGTAAATTATTTTCAATAACCAAAATAAATACTAGTTTGATAGAGTTAGTGTTTGATCAAGTAATTGAAACTATTTTGTTGCGGAGGAACCTATAGATGGATTTATTAAAAAAACGAATTCAAGAGGTTGGATGTGTTGTCTCAAATGGTGTTGTAAAACTAGATGCGATTCTCAATCATCAAGTTGATACCGAATTAGTTATGGCAATGGGAAAGCAATTTGCAGAGCGCTATCGCCCGCTTCAACCAACCAAAGTGTTGACTGTGGAATCATCAGGCATTGCGATCGCATTTGCCACTGCTTATGAATTAGGTGTTCCGCTCGTATTTGCTCGTCGCAAAAAGACACCAACAATGGATAAAGAGGTGTATGAAGAGCGTGTTCCCTCATTCACTAAGGGGATTGTTACGGATATCGTTATTTCAGCGAATTATTTAAATCAAGATGACCGCGTTGTACTTATTGATGATTTTATTGCCAATGGGGATGCGGCGCGTGGGATAATCCGGATTATCGATAAAGCAGGCGCCATGCTAGTCGGAGTCGGGATTGCGGTGGAAAAAGCATTTCAGCCAGGTGGGGATTCCATTCGTGAAATGGGTTATGAGGTTTATTCATTAGTGAGGATCCAGTCGCTTGAGAACGGACAGATCGAATTAGAGTAAAATGCCCTTTCGTTATTCGTTTTTTTGAATTATAATGATTCTAATAGCAATGAGAGGAGGCATCGGAATAATGAATGAAACAACTACAGAGAGCTACTTCATTACCAAATTATCTGAAGCAAAAACTCATTTTGAACGTGCGCTTGACTGTAAACATACAAAGTTTGATGATTTATATCCTTATATGATTGAACACCCACAATTTTTCTGGTATAAAAGGTACGTCGCATGGTCAGAATTATTAACTATTGTTGAAGTGTGTTCGGATTTATCCGTAAGTTGGGAAGAGCATTTCTCGAATCAACAGGTGGATTATATCAAGCATAAGGTGATGTCCTCCAAGGTTCTCGATTATTGGTTTGAAACGAAGGAAGTCGTTTCTTGATATAGTACTGAATGACCTGTTTCCCATATTCGGGTGGCAGGTCTTTTTGTGTAAACAATCTATGATGGAGGTGTAGAATCATACATGATAACGGAAGAACAATTAGATGCTTTCAGGCAAGAAGGGACCCTGCTCAGGGTCATTCGCGATATGGATCCTGCTAATGATGTTAAAGGGATTGTGGTGGCATGGGATGATACGCATGTATTAGTTCGCAAGGCGAATCGTAAGATGCTCAAGCTCGGACGTGACTATGTCTATCAGCCGTTCACCGCAGAACGTCCTAAGGAATGGACACTGCCAGAATGAATAATGACGCAGATCTGATAGAGGGAATTGCAAGTCAGCACATCCAAGTGACAAATGGGTCCTATATTCTTATCTCCAGTAAGGAGCCACTTCGTACACTGAGTTCAACCATATGGGGTGGAGGCTTTGGATTCCACCGTCATATTGTGAATCGCCATGTTGATAAGCATTATAACTGTGATCATCCAATTACCGAAATGGACGAATTCTTGCAGACACAAGGACTTCCATCGGTAGATGTTGTAGGGATGTTAACCGCTGCTTATTTGGAGGATGTCGGTTATCACTCCCTGAGTTATGTTCTTGATGCAAATCAATCTGATTCTGATTGTCTGCATGTTAGCGCATGGGTCACAATGGGACTCGGGAATATTGCACGAGCTGGACTTGAACGCAAACCTGAGGAATTGTTCCCTGGAACGATTAATATAATATTGGTGATCGATGGCAACTTGTCCGATTGTGCCATGGCGAATTGTATCATTACAGCAACGGAAGCGAAGGTAGCGGCGCTGCAAGATCTTGATGTACATGTACAAGATATGAACGGTCATATGCGGAGAGCTACAGGAACAACGACTGACGCTATCGTTGTTGCTGCGACGAATCGTGGTCGCATACGCGAATATGCAGGGACCGCAACATGGCTCGGCCATTTAATTGGAAGAACTGTTTACGAAGCTGCAATGGAAGCTGGACGTAACTATAAGAAGGCTGTATTAAGCAGGTGATCATGCCTTCTTATACATTTGTCCCTTTTGCACTTTGCAAGAGCTCAATCAATTCACCAACTGTAATATCGTTGTTCACCGCACCCGGGGCTCCTTTTTTGAACGATCCAACAAGCAGCACTTCAATATGCTGATCGCGGGCAATAAGGACAGAATCAACGGTTAATGCTTTGGTTATAAGCGCTGCAATTACCGCCAATGATTGAGGGGAAATTGTGGTGGAGCTCGCCTTGCTTTTCTTATTGTTTTTTCCATTCTTACCATTACCGTTATTATTGTTAGCTCCTGCCATTTCCCCTCACCTTCATCTTAATGGGCTACTTGTTGATTCTTCCACAGTGATTTCGGGCTGTTCTTCCGTTCCTATATTGAGAATAAAAGAAGCAGCAATAATTCCTGCGACCACAAGCAATATTTGACCTTTAGCTTCCTCCTTCATCGATAGACCGCCTCCATCTTTCGCAGCAATGGGCTGCTATTCTTACTTCCCCATACGTTATTATAAGAAACATTCCTTCGATGCGTGCTAAAGATTATGCCTGTTTCAGAGAGATTGAGTCACTAGTTTGTACCGTAAATTGTAAGATATATTTACGAGTCAAATATTTAGTGCTATAATTTTTAGTATTCCGTATAGGTAAATGGCAGGGAATGGCGATCTTAATTGCCTGCAACTTCATTATTTGCGGTCGTGGCGGAATGGCAGACGCGCTGGCTTCAGGTGCCAGTGGTAGCAATACCGTGGAGGTTCGAGTCCTCTCGACCGCATGACTACAATGAACAAGGTCTATTAATTACTTAATCGTAATCTATAGACCTTGTTTTTTTATATGTTCAGAATTTGCCTGCGGGCTATTATCTTGTCTAACAGGATTATTACACTTGCAAATCGAATATTTTAGTAGAAAGTAGTAAAGGTTGAAGGAGCTGATACAGCAAATGAAGAAATGGATCGTCATCTTCATTATTCTAGGGCTATTATTCCTTACTAATCCGACAAAGGATGAGTATGTATCCTGGATGAAGGACAAATCTACTGCAAATAGTGGACAAATAGAAAAAGGCTTAGTATCCGTGTTTGGTAACTTCATTTATGGTGGAACAACCACTTCGACCAATCTCTATTTGTTCTCGATCTTCGAGACGAAACTGGATACAGATAAACCTTATAGGGTGATAGGAATATTTAAGAATTTTATTCCGATTAATTTCTAATTATTATAGAATTTATTACATTCGTCTCATAAATTCTAAGTAATACCTTAAGAAACGCATCCGTCCATAAAGGCGGTGAAACCGTTTCTCTTGATCAAATGATTGAAAATGGGACTGGTATAGCAAGCATCGTGCATCGCTCGTGGCTAAAGTCAGAATGCTAAGCTCATAATGGAAGGGGAGATGAAGATGAAGATGAAGATGAAGACCTTACTTTACAGCACAATTACGTGCCTTGTTATCGCTGTAGCAGCTTTCTTCATAAGTGATCTAAGGCTTTCACTCCAAATTTGTCTAAGTATAGGCGGTATATTACTTGCTTTGTCCATGGTGTTCTCGGGGGCTCTTGGAAGTGGAGAGCGGATACGGGCAAATTTTAATACAAGTACGGTAGAAGATAATGAAACAAGATTCAAGTGGTCTTTATATTTACTGATTATGGCGGCTCCATTTCTAACAGTGGGGTTCATCATATTTATGGTAGTTAAACAACTCAATTGATCATGTGCACTAAAAGCCTTGCTTGCTAAGCCTTTTTATAATGTTATAGTAAAGAGAATGGCTATAATATAAATCGGAGGAATTTCATGAATCCCATTAAATTACCTAGAGAGCAGAAGATGGAGATTATTTCGAGCATCCAAGATTATTTTGAAGCAGAGCGTTCAGAATCAATCGGAGATTTAGCCGCTGAAAACTTATTGGATTTTATGCTAAAAGAACTGTCACCCTATATATATAACCAAGCGATAACCGATGCTCGCAAAGTCATAATGCAGAAAATGGAGTCTTTGGATGATGAAATGTATGCACTAGAGAAGCCACTTCAAGCCAACAGAAGATGATGCTAAATCACTCTGAATTTGAATGTATAAAATTGGATGTATACAAGTTGTTGCATACTTGCTGTAAATTTGATAAGATACTCCTTGTCACTTCGGTAGACGTGCTGATGTTTGAAGGAAACAATCGATAATCGATTGACTCCTAGAAAAAAGAAATTAAAAAGTTCTTGACAAAAACACGAACCAAGTGATATAATATAAAAGTTGTCTCGCAAGTAACGAGATGATAGAAACGAAAGAAATTGTCCTTTGAAAACTGAACAACGAGTGAAGAAATAAATGAGATTAATAATCTCAACAACGTCGAGAGAGTAACACTTCGGTGCTTATGTTTGAGACAAGCTAGCAAGAAATTTTGAGCAATCAGCTCACCTTTAATGGAGAGTTTGATCCTGGCTCAGGACGAACGCTGGCGGCGTGCCTAATACATGCAAGTCGAGCGGAGTTATTCCTTCGGG
>NZ_SKFG01000028.1 GCF_004344915.1 Paenibacillus albiflavus
AGATCTGCACTGTCTGTATCTAGAATAGCACCAAGTACAACGTGGGAAGCCGTGACAAAAACATGGTCTACACGATCAAGCTGGTCAAACATGGTTCTTACACTAGTTTCATCTGCAACTTCCACTTCAAAAGACCGCACACCAATTCCAATGGTTTTAACGGCTGTATTAAGTTTCTCCTGTGAACGACCTGCTATGACAACATGAGCTCCTTGATCGTGAACAGCTTTTGCAGTAGAGAGCCCTATACCTGAGCTTCCTCCAATAATGACCACTACTTTACCTGTAAGCATCTTTTCATCTCACTCCCATATGTTATTTGGTACTAGAATCAGGTGCTAATTTTAAATTAATCTTATTCTCATACCAGGCACGTGTCAATAAATTTATATGATATCAGAAGGAGCTTTATAACAAGGAGGAAGGTCACAATGATTAGATCTGTAGAAAGTAAGAATCCCATTCGGAGTCAGATCAGTTCCATCATTCTTTGGTCCAGAAATCTGGAAAAGTCGGCAGAGCAATACAGCAGGCTGTTTAACCTCTCGAGCGAGTAGCAGGATCGTTTCGGTCACATGCATATCCTGCATCTGCCGAACGGAACGGACGTTATGATCGATTCCAACGGAATGGACAATGTTCCAATTCCAGATAAAGCGCCACCGCTTTGCTTTGTGCCCGCTGATGATATAGATGAAGCGGCAGCTTTAATAGAAAGTTTGGGATTCCAAATCATTTATGGTGGGATCATCCGGAATGAGTTTGTATCTTTCTTCAACATGCGTGATGATGACTTCAATGTGATTACAGTATGCCAAAACCATAAATGAAGATTGGAACGATTACGGCGAAAAACTTAATATTGAGCTACAGTAGTTGATTATTTAATTACCTAAAAATGACCGAACGAGAATATTCTTGCTCGGTCATTTTGTGATCACCTCCCCTTCAAAGAAGGGACTGAAGGAAAGACTTCACTATTGGGTTACCATGCTATTCAATTTATAATTACAATTAGGTAAGCAAAATACCCCCATCAACAGAAATAACAGTTCCCGTAGAATATTTATTATTCATAAGATACAAAGCTGCTTCAGCGATATCTTGGGGTTCTCCCATTCGCTTTACAGGCAATGTTCTCGTTAGGTGATCTATGACAGCTGTTCGTTTCTCACCAAAAAAAGTATCGAGTAAAGGCGTATCGATCGCACCTGCGCTGATGGTGTTGACTCGAATAGGAGAAAGTTCAACAGCTAATGTTCTACCTAAAGATTCTACAGCTGCACCCGATGCTGCCGCGACAGCACCCCCAGGAGAAGGCTTCCAAGTGGAAGTTCCCGACATAAAAGTAATTGATCCTCCATCGTTCATCTTTGGCACAGCATGTTTGGCGGCAAAATACGAGCCCCAGAACCTGCTGTCTAATGTAGATTTCAGATCTGCACTGTCTGTATCTAGAATAGCACCAAGTACAACGTGGGAAGCCGTGACAAAAACATGGTCTACACGATCAAGCTGGTCAAACATGGTTCTTACACTAGTTTCATCTGCAACTTCCACTTCAAAAGACCGCACACCAATTCCAATGGTTTTAACGGCTGTATTAAGTTTCTCCTGTGAACGACCTGCTATGACAACATGAGCTCCTTGATCGTGAACAGCTTTTGCAGTAGAGAGCCCTATACCTGAGCTTCCTCCAATAATGACCACTACTTTACCTGTAAGCATCTTTTCATCTCACTCCCATATGTTATTTGGTACTAGAATCAGGTGCTAATTTTAAATTAATCTTATTCTCATACCAGGCACGTGTCAATAAATTTATATGATATCAGAAGGAGCTTTATAACAAGGAGGAAGGTCACAATGATTAGATCTGTAGAAAGTAAGAATCCCATTCGGAGTCAGATCAGTTCCATCATTCTTTTGGTCCAGAAATCTGGATAAGTCGGCAGAGCAATACAGCAGGCTGTTTAAACTCTCAAGCGAGCAGGAGGAGCGTTTCGGTCACATGCATATCCTGCATTTGCCGAACGGAACGGACGTTATGATTGATTCCAACGGAATGGATAATGTAATTACGGTATGCCAAAACCATAAATGAGAAGGGATTAAGGAGGAGTTGCCAGAAAGTCATTAAGATGACTTTTGACTTTTCGAAAATATCTTGAACGGTAATGGATGAAAAAGTCTTAGTCGTCAGCAGTTCCATAAATGCATGGGTAATATCGCGTTTTGTCCGTATATTCGAATTTGTGCTCGTAAATTTAGCTCAAATCGTGCAAAATCAAAATAGGCTTCTCATAAGTTCGTATTGAGCTTGATGAGAAGTCTATTTTATTTTTTCTCGTTATCACATAATCCATGTTTCAAAAAAATCATAAACCGGTTTGTATACGACAATCATCCAATCCATTGGGGTGGGGATCCATATATGGAGGGCTTCCGCAATACTTAATGCGGTCCCGAACAACAGAAGGACGGAAAACGCCCATAGCTCTTTTATCAATTGTCCTCTCAGAAGTCGGGGTACTTCCACTGCAATGATTACAATGACAACTGCAAGTATCCCTATAATCGCTAGCATAACATGACCCCACTTCATTAAAGTTTCATTTCAAGACGTTGAAGCTTTGCCTGATATAATAGACCCCGAGCAATAACAAAGGCAGAATGACCGCAAAGGTTAAGTCGAAAAACGGCCAGTACTGCGAAACCAGTATTCCAAAATAGGTCGTATTCGGAACAATAATCGAAGCAAGTGCGATGATGATCACGATTAAAGGAAAAATTAATACCCGATATTCAGAGAGTTTTAACAAATGTGCCAACCCTAGATTGACGATGTAAATATTTAAAACAATTTTAAAGAAAGTAGTTAGAATCCACATAATCGCTAAAATGATTTCAACCCGTTCCAAAAAGCTGCCGATACGCACCTTCATAGCTAGGGTATAACTGGAATACGTGCTTCTCGCAGTCAGATCTGGTCCAAGAACAAGGATGGAAATAACGATTAGGATAACTAATGTAATTCCTCCAATCAATGCACCTTGTATAAAGCCTTTCTGTATCTTATTAGGATGTTTAACATAAGGAAATATCATCAGAAAACCGACCAGTTCCATAAAAGAAAAGGCAGTAAAGGTAAGTGACCCGTGGATTACAGGCCGTAGTCCATTCTCAAGAAACGGCTTTATATTATCAATTTTGATTTCTGAAAGCAAAAAAACAATGAATATGAGGAAAAGAAACATGACCCAGGGAAAGAAAATTTCCCCTATACGTCCAATAACCTCAAGCCCCAGCTGTACTGCCATTGTAAAAACACATGACCATAAGATTAGAATAGCTTGGATTGGAGTCTCGGGCATGATTTCAGTGACTATAAAATCCCCCGTTTCCCTTATATGCGTAACCGCAGAGAGAAAGGGGTAGGTTAGGAATACGAACGATACGATTGTACCAACCCATTTGCCAAAGATTTGCTGAATAGATTCAATCAAATTTAATTGAGGATAGAGCTTACCTACCTTGCAGAATAGTGATATGATCACCAAACCTACTGCAAGTCCAATTAGTGCAGATATCCATCCATCTTGTTTGGCTGCAGAAACAGTTATCGCAGGTAATACCAAAATCGAATCACCGATTGTAATGAGCGCCACTAGGAGAATAAATTGGCGATTGCTAATTATTCCTTTCTCAAGAATCGTCTCCCCCCCCTTTCGATTTGTTCATCTGTTCCAGAAATGAGTTGTTTACATTTCCCGTATACTGAAATTTATGAGTTACCTTTGCGGTTACTGGAATACTTTTGAAAGTTTGATCCCAGTTTTTCTTTAGTTTTTTCCATTCTTTAGGATTTGAACGATGAATGACCTCACCAAATCCAAAAATATCAACTTGGTATTTGTCTTGTACTCTTTTAATATTGTCTTCAATGTATTTTTCTAACTTCTTATTTATCATTTCTTCCAATTTCGTAATCATTTCTGTCTTTGTCAGATCAAGCCCACATTGGTCCTCCCCTACATTCACTTCATGCCGTAAATCGATATGGATCCGTGGTTGTCCATCGATTATGCTGCCTTTGACTTTGGTCTTAGCGCGAATGACTTCGACCGTCAATATTCCGTCCCCTTGCGGACAGGTTACTGTACCAGTCGTACTTTTAAGCTTGTTAATAACCATCGTGTATGTGGCGCTTTCATCTTCGCTGAGCCAGCCAATTAGCTTATCACCCTTAAATACTGCCATTCCAGAATAGATTAGTTTCACAGGGGGATTGATGTTTTCCACATTTTTCTTGGCTCCGTTAGTGTCTTGTTGTCCCACGATCCGAAGACCTGTAAGTACGGGCTGAGTTCCTTCGCTTACGAGCTCGGATATTAGCTTATCCAATGTAACCGTCGTCGTAGGTGCCCATACTCTTTCTGATACCTTCAACGTTGAGTACAATTTGTAGGCGGGAATTTTATCAAGGTGAGACAATACGCTTAGCGTATTCTCTGCACTCGTTTGTCTTGCAACAACAATAAAAAAGTCTTGACGCATTTCAGGGTCCCTTGATAGGAAATCCAACACTTTGCCAATTCCTTCACGAGCCAATGACTCGCCAAAGACCAGTATGCGAAGATGGGACACATAAATTTTTCGTGAGCTAACCGTTGTTATTTTACGAAGAGCTTCAAATATGGTTCTTCCTGTTGCTTGTTTCAAGACTACTGGCGTCGAGATGCCTCCTTTTTTGCCTGCGACTTCATTCGGCACCACGATTTGCACGGAAACCTTGTATTGATCTCCAACTTTATCAATCCCCATACCTACAGCAATAGCCAGCGCATTCAATTCCCTGCTGTTCCAGCAACCACTTACAAATATCAGCAAGGTGACCATTAAGCAAAGCAAGGATCTTTTTAGCATAGCAAGTCAACCACCCGTATTATTCCGCGGTGGTTCAGGGGGATTATTGCGTCCGCGGATTCTATTATGCTGCGTGCCAAGCCAAGGACGGGTAGACATTGTCCAACGGGGGAGCCGGAAAATCGTATCCTTGTGTTCCTCGAGGTTGAAAGGAGCAAAAGGGCTCAAATACGGAATCCCAAAAGTACGCAGGCTGCACAAATGAAGAGTAATCATAATGATGGCGATGATAATTCCAAAAAAGCCGAAGGAAGCGGCAAGCGCCATTATGGGGAAACGGAGTATTCTAAGCGACATGGACATGTCGAAGGCTGGAAGTACAAAACTGCAAATAGCCGTGATCGAGACGACAACCACCATGGCAGCGGAAATAATTCCCGCCTCAACCGCCGCGGTACCAATCACCAATGTTCCCACAATGGAGACTGCTTGGGCTACGGCCTTGGGCATTCTTAAACCGGCCTCACGCAATATTTCAAATGTCACTTCCATCCCGAGCGCTTCGATGAACGCAGGAATCGGAACCCCTTCCCGTTGAGCAGCCAAACTGATTAACAAATCTGAGGGTAGCATTTCCTGATGAAATGTGGTGATGGCGATATATAGGGATGGTGCCAGCAAAGTAATAACAATAGAGAGAAAACGAAGCATACGGATAAGTGTGCTAATGTCTGAACGTTGATAATAATCCTCTGCTGCATGTACGAAGGAGATAAGCAATGCCGGGACAATCAAAACAATCGGTGTCCCATCTACCAAAATAGCAACTTTCCCCTCCAGAAGTTCAGCGGCAATTACATCCGGACGTTCTGAATGATAGATCGTTGGAAAAGGTGTGTACGTTTCATCCTGTATCAACTCCTCGATATAACCGCTTTCCAATATTCCGTCGATATCGATTCGATCCAAGCGTGTGTGCACTTCTTCCACAATTTTGTTATTTACAATACCGTTGATATACATAATCCCTACATCGGTTTTCGTTACTTTGCCGATTTGTTTGGTTTCCAGCCAAAGATTAGGGTTTTTTATTTTTCGACGGATTAATGAGGTATTGGTTCGCAAGCTTTCGCTAAAACCTTCCTTTGGTCCTCGAATGACGGTTTCTGTAGTAGATTCTGCTACACCACGATCCTTCCATCCACGCATACCGATGGTGATGCCTTGTGCATATCCATCCAATAAGAGAATGACATCTCCTGATAGCAGAGATGTAAACAAAGAATCGAACTCTGTTACATCTTTAACCTCTCCGGCTATAAGGATCTGATTTTTCAAGATATGGAAGGCTTGATCCTGTGACGATATCATTTGCTCTAGTTGGTTAGCCGAGATAGGAGCCATGAGTGAATCTAGAATAAAGTCCTGAACAGACTTGGTATCTGTCAATCCGTCTGTATAGAGAATGGCTGCTTGAATCTGATTTACGGTTCCAATCTGAATTTCTCTGAACACAATGTCGCTGCTGTTTCCAAGCTTATTGGTAATGTATTGGATATTTTCCTGGAGGCTTGATTGCAGTAATTCACCTTGGGATGCCGTGCATTGACTCTGTTCGGGGGTAGAGTGGGAATATGTTGCTTTCTTTAATAATCTGTTGAGATACCCCATCTATTGTGATCCCTCTCTTGTTCTAAAATATGGGCTAGATGTTATTGTCCCCCTTAATGGATTACATATACCAATTTTTTCGACCAGTTATTGCTCAAAAACGACCGATTGTCGAAAATTCATTTACAGGAGGTTCGATCCTTTTTATAGTTAGATCGAGTGAAAGGGATGTGATGAAGTGAAATGTGAAGTGTCAATTGATCCAGCTTATAAAGAACCGAAAATCATCATCCTGACGGATAAAATGACAGACGAGATATCGGAGATGATGAAGCGACTATCGGAAACCTATATGGATTCAATAGCTGTTTTTTCAGATAGAGGTGTCGAAATTATTGAGTGTAAGGATGTCGTCAGAATCTATGCGGAAAAACAGAAGGTACTGATCCAAACGGTGTCGGGTATCTATACCGTTCGCTCGCGGTTATATGAATTGGAAGAGAAACTAGACAGTAAGATTTTCGTTCGTATTTCAAATTCAGAGATCGTTAACAGTAAAAAAATTACGAGCATGGATATAAGCATGACGGGAACCATTGGTGTTTTATTAACGGGGAATATCAAAACATATACTTCCAGGCGCTATGTTTCAAAAATAAAGAAACTGTTCGGAATATGAGGTGATAGTATCATGAAGCATTTACTTAGACGAGTTGTTGGTGGATTTGTCATCGGTGTGATGATCGGACAAATTGTCCAAATTCTGATTTCGCTTAAATGGGGACAAGGGAAATATATGCCCGTTGTGGTTCATTTTCGCTCCTTCTTTGATAGTGAGATGACCGCAGTTATCCTGCAAAACCTGTTAACAGGGATTATTGGTGTCACATTTGCTACAAGTGCGCTTATTTTTGGGATTGTAAAGTGGAGTCCATTGAAACAGTACATCGTTCATTTTTGCATAACGGCATTTGTCTGGATTCCAATCGTGATGCTGCTTTGGATGCCCACAACGTCAATCAGCATACTGATATTTTTCATAAACTTTCTTGGAACATATGTGATTACATGGGTTATTCAATACCAGATTTCCAAGAATGACATTAAACAAATCAATGCTGCGATTAGGTCAAAGCAATTAGAAGGGAGATGTGAGGAATAAATGGCCATTGCGATTACCAATCTAACGAAACAATTTAATGAACGCATAGCTGTCGATCATCTTACGCTGACGATTGATCAGGGAGAATTCTTTGCACTCTTAGGACAGAATGCTGCTGGGAAAACAACAACGATCAAAATGCTTAGTTGCTTGTTAACACCTTCAAGTGGCGATGCCCTGATGTCAGGAGATAGTATTGTAGCGAATCCTACGGCAGTCAAACAGAAAATAAACATTTCACCCCAAGAAACTGCGGTAGCTCCGAATCTCTCTGTAAAGGAAAATTTAGAATTTATTGCGAGAATTTATGGGGGCAATAAGCTTGAGGCAAAGCACAAAGCTGTGGATATGATGACGAAGTTTGGACTTGCGGAGCGGGCACAAAGTAAAGCCAAGACA
The DNA here is from genome assembly GCF_004344915.1 of Paenibacillus albiflavus. Lineage (GTDB taxonomy): Bacteria > Bacillota > Bacilli > Paenibacillales > NBRC-103111 > Paenibacillus_AM > Paenibacillus_AM albiflavus. The sequence goes on from NZ_SKFG01000028.1 coordinate 8,039, forward strand.
TTGTCAGGCGGGTTGCAGCGTCGACTAAGTATTGCGATGGCACTCATTTCAGATCCCCAAATCATCTTTTTAGATGAACCAACACTCGGACTTGATATTCGTGCCAGACGTGATCTGTGGAAGATTTTACTTGAATTAAAGGGTAAAATCACGATTGTTCTAACGACGCACTATCTAGAAGAAGTAGAAGCGCTTGCTGATCGCGTCGGCATTATGCATAGTGGCAAGTTACATGCACTTGGAACGATTGATGAGTTAAAAGAAAATACGGGACAATCTTCATTAGAAGATATCTTCCTTACACTAACGGAGGAGGTCTGATTATGAAATATTTAGCATTTGCATCGCGTAATCATAAAGAGATTTTACGAGATCCTCTGACGCTCCTTTTGGGAATGGGTCTCCCCATTATTATGATGTATCTGTTTTCAATCATGCAGAAAAATATGCCATTTGATCTCTATAGCATAGAGAGCTTAACGCCAGGCGTGATCGTTTTCAGTTTTTCTTTCATTACCTTATTTTCAGGGATGCTGATTGGCAAGGATAAAAGCAGTTCGTTTTTAATGCGGATCTTTGCTTCTCCTTTGTCTGCGTCTGATTATATTGTTGGGTATGCTTTTCCCTTATTACCGATTGCCATTCTTCAAATTGTCGTTTGCTTTATTTCTGCGTCCTTCTTAGGCTTATCTATTAATGTGAATATACTAGTTGCCATTATTGTACTTATGATCATTGCAATGCTTTATATTGGATTTGGTCTGCTACTTGGTACATATTTTACAGACAAGCAAGTGGGTGGTATTTTTGCAATCTTTGTTAATCTGACGACATGGTTAAGTGGCACGTGGTTTAAGCTGGACATGATTGGTGGTGCGTTCAAAACAATCGGTTATGCATTGCCATTTGCTCATGCGGTTGATGCTACACGTTTTGCTTTATCTGGTGAATACGGCGAACTTATTATTCCTTTATTATGGGTTGTTGGCTACACGATTCTGATTTTTGTAGTTGCAGTTACGGGGTTCAAGAGGAAGATGAAGAGCTAGATTAGCAAGGAATATAAGAATACAACGTCGAATAGGAAGAATATGGGATAATTAACCTGAAACGAGAAGGAGTGTAAGTATGGGGACTTTAGGGTCGAGGAATGTCAATGTTATTACCTTGTTCGTCGAGGATCTGAAAGAAGCGATTTCGTTTTATCAAGAGGTCTTTGGTCTTTCAGTCGTTTTTGAAGACAATGATTCAGCAGTATTCAATTTCGGAAATATGAGCATTAATCTGCTGAAAACTTCTGAGGCGCAAGAGCTCATCGATCCTGCTACGGTCGCAAGTCGTGAGGCAGGGGCACGCTTCCAGTTCACAATTGGTGTGGACGATGTGGATGCAGTATGCAGCGAATTGAAGACACGTGGCGTTGCGCTTCTTAACGGTCCAATAAACCGTCCGTGGGGAGTACGAACCGCCAGCTTCACTGATCCAGGAGGGCATATCTGGGAGATCGCGCAGCAATTGACTTTATAAGTAACTGGTCAGAATAGAGATTGCAAATACAATTAATCCGATTCTTAACAGCCATGATTTAAAAAGTCTTCTTAGAGCATTATCCTGTTGTCCAATTACATCACTTTTGTTATCAATTGGAACTCCATCGTATCCTGTGATTGGTTTAGGCCCAGCTGAAACATTTGAGATGACGGAAATAACAATTAATCCTAAAGCAACAAAAAATAAAATATCGGAAACAGTTTTCAAATATAACACCAGCCTTCGTAGTAGTCTGATTATTTAATCTACTCAACTACCATGGTATCATAAGATCACTTTTATAAAAAGTGACGAAGTATGCATGGGCAAAGGGCTCAATTACGCGGAGCCCATAACATAATGGAGACTCCGACGATACAAATTAAGGCACCGATCCAGTCGTATAGATCAGGTGTCTTTTTGTCGACTAACCATCCCCATAGGACAGCAAGGACTATAAATACACCTCCGTATGCGGCGTATACTCTACCAAATGTAGGGAAGCTTTGAAAGGTCGGGATTATGCCATAAGCTATGAGAATCAAACTGCCAATAATTCCATACCACATAGGTTTAGCTTCTCTCAGCCATAACCAGACCAAATAGCCTCCTCCAATTTCTGCAACTCCAGCTAGTATGAATAAAACGATGGTAATGAACAGTGTAATCACTCCTTATGCTATCTAGTGGATTATAGACCACGAATTATTATATCTTATCATTAAGGATTTTTATAATGAATTGGAATGGAGGACTGCCCTGTGGGAACAGTTCGTATACCTGATCTGTCATCAAGACCGTTTCATTTGAAGACTGAACGTATGATGGAAGCCGCGCCAGAAGTGCTTTATAAGGCATGGACACAATTATTTGATCATTGGTTCGCAGCACCTGGGAGTGTTATTATGCAAGGGGAAGTGAATTCGGTCTTTTTCTTTGAAACTGAGTTTGAAGGAAGACGTCATCCCCACTACGGACGATTCTTGCGACTTGAAGAGGAACGTCTGATAGAACTAACATGGGTGACAGGGGCTGGTGGAACGAAAGGAGCCGAGACGATTGTTACCATTGAACTTGAACCTAATGGAACAGGTACATACTTATGTCTCACACATGCGGGCTTTCCCGATGAGGAATCGAGGGACGGGCATACGCAAGCTTGGCCATTCGTGCTGGAACAGTTAGATAATCGAATGAAGGAGATAGGACAATGAGCAAACGTTATCAAATTACAAGAGCATTACAGGAAAATAATACAGAGAAATCCATATCATTAGAGGAGTGTAAGCAGTATTTTGAAACTCAGCCTGATTTCACTTATACGACGGTATTTCGAGTAAAAGGTGAGGAAGCTACGATGGCTATTGATGGCGATTTCTTTATGTGGAGCTATGGAGAGGTATTGATTCCATTTCGATATTATGAAGGCGATATTTATGTATCTGGCGCCAATGACGCTGTCATCCCAAGAATGATGGAGATTGCAGGCGATTTGGCTGCGGATATAGTAGAGGGGTAAGGCGCTAGGCAAGGCGAAACAGTGGTAAAATGATTGGAATTTCTAAATTAATATGGATATAATTAATAGGTAAGCCATTAATTAGTGAATTTAATTCATGTGCAAATTGAGAGGAGAAGATCGCATGTATAGAACAGTTAGTGATTTTCTAGGTGAATGGGATCGTGCAGTTCAAGGGACTACAGCAGTTCTTAAATCAATGACCGATGATAAATTAGGTCAAGCTATCGTTGAAGGGCATAACACCCTAGGCTGGTTAGGCTGGCACTTGTCTGGCAGTCTCCTATTCTTTAGCGGTCAAGCAGGACTTACGATTGCGCCGATCGGCAATCTGAAAATCGTGCCAACGCATGCAAGCGAGATCGTTGATACATATGTGCAAATGGCGGAAAGCTTCAAACAAGCAGTAGAAGAGAATTTGACCGACGAGAAAATGGTTGAATTGGTCGATAGCTTTGGTGGACAGATGCCTCGCGGGGCGATCCTAAGATTTTTGATGGATCATCAAACTCATCACCGCGGTCAAATGATGGTTCTTCTTCGTCAAGCAGGCTTGCCTGTTCCTGGCGTTATGGGACCAACCAAAGAAGGTAATTAAGCAGTTAGCTTCATATCCTTTTGCTTGGGCATAGCTCTTAGCAGTTTAAATGATAGGATGGCTGAGATGAAGATGAGAATTGCGCTTAATATATAGACGTTTCGTACACCTAAATAATCGGCTATAAATCCCATCAGCGCGATGGATATGCCTGTGCTACTAGAAAGAATGATACTATGAGAAGCATATACTTTTGTAAGCTGACCACTCGGGATATTCATTTGAAAAGCAGTTTGCTGAGCAACATCTCTTATCTGATACGCGGGTCCCATTGCGATACATAGCAGCAGTGCCAGAATTGGTGAACTGGTCAGACCGTATATTAAGGTGAAAATACTGAATAATAGCGATCCAATTCCCATGCTGATGATCAGATGCTTTTGAATGTATTTAGCAATTAACAAGATTAAGAATCCACCCGCTATCGTGCCGATATAATAGCTTGAATTGATGAAGCCCCACCATTGTTCTTCTTGGTGCAGGGCTTCTTTGACGTAGACAAGCGTAATTGCCCCGATCCAGACAGAGCCTGCAATTCCCTCAATTACGTCCATTGTCGTCACGATTCGAAGCGTAGGATTGCGCCAGATGAGCAGCCAACCTTCTTTCATTACACCTAGTTTGGACTGATTCTTAGAAGAAGATGCCTCTTTATTTTCCTGATCAAATCCTTTGGATGCCATATAGAGACAGAATAGGGCAACCCAGAACAGCCCCATATTGAATGCTAATACAGGAGAATGCCCTAGATGAATAACAGCAAATGCTGTGAAGGAATAACCCGCAATTTCGGCAGATTGTGTGGCGATGGATAGAACACTGTTGCCTTTGACAAGTTGATGAGCAGGTACGAGCTTAGGAGTCGCGGATTGCAGCAATGGATTCCCCCATCCCTCCATGAATGAAATGAGCATCACCAATATTAGAAGCAATATGATATTCGAAGTTATGATTGTGAAACCAAGGAATAATGCCGTTAGGAAAATTGCCTTGACCAACTGCAAATGCACAAATAGCTTCCGATAAGCAAACTTATTGTATAAGAAGGGTGAAGTAAAACCAGCAATCAGATTGATCATAACTTTGAGCAGAGGAAATAATGCAGAAATGAGTGCAGAATTCGTTTTTTGATATATAAACGTTGTAATAACCATGATGTAAATAACATTAGCCAGTGCAATGCTCGTTCTAGCGAACCATAAATTCAGAAAAGGGGATGTCCACATAACTCCTCCAAGATTAAAGAATAAACTTATTATACATAAATATATAAAATATTTAAATAATATCTTACAAGAAGAACTATCGAAAAATATTTTCGATAGTTTTTTATTATTTTGCTTTACAATATCTTAAATTTAAGGTAATATCATAATATAGCCGCTTACGATAAATAAGTAAATTTCAATTAATTATTAATTTGTTTAAGGATTAATTGGGCTTACTTAAGCAAAAGATTAATAAATACAATATATTTGATCTGGAGGATGAGATTTATGTCTAAATTAAACATCGGTATTATTCTAGGAAGTACGCGTGAAGGTCGTTTAAGCCCTCAAGTGGGTGAATGGATTAAGAAGATCGCTGATCAACGCGGCGATGCTAATTATGAAATCGTGGATATTGCTGACTATAAACTTCCGTTTTTTGGAGAAGCAGATGCTTCTGAACAAGCAGCAGCATGGAATGCTAAGCTTGCAGGCTTAGACGGTTTCGTATTCATCGTTCAAGAATATAACCACAGCATTACAGCAGCGCTTAAGAACGCACTTGATTATGCTCGTGAAACTTGGAATAACAAAGCAGCAGGTATCGTAAGTTACGGTTCCGTTGGCGGCGCACGTGCTGCTGAACATTTACGTGGAATCTTAGGTGAATTGTCTGTCGCAGACGTTCGTGTACACCCAGCATTGTCGTTATTCACTGATTTCGAGAACGGTGCTGTGTTCAAACCAGCTGATCTACACCTGACTAACGTAAATGGTATGCTTGACCAAGTTATTTCTTGGAGTGGCGCACTTAAAACAATCCGTTAATTACAACAGCAAGAGTCGCTAAACAAAAAACTCTGCCTTGAGGGCAGAGTTTTTTGTTTTATATTTACTGTATAGGAACTAATATTTCACACAAATGATTATCAATCATTTGAGATGTATATCTTTCTATAATTGGCTGTTCTCTGATTAATAAATTGTTTTTTTCTATCTCAGAAAAAATATTGCCCCAAAATTCACTTACTGCCTCTTTTGTATGGTCAAGCACGAAAACAGCATATTTCCCACCAGTAAATTGACCAACATGAGCTGGCTTTGCCACATTAAAATCTTTATTAATAACAATGCAAACATCATAACGACATTCCTCTTTAGGAGTAACCTCTGGATTATCCTGTGGTATACCTAAAATTGTAGAATTATCAAATATACCATTCAACTGTGCCCATTTTTTAAAAGATTCCATTAGTTCTTTGTTTTGCTTTTCACCATACTCTCTAACGTTTCGGAAATAAGCAATCCTTGATTCAGCTAATTCTTCAATAGTTATTTTCATATTTTATTCCTCCTTTCTTAGATAAGGTAATATGATATAAAATGTTTCTCAAGCTCATTTTTAAAAGAAATTGGGACGTGATAAACAAAGGGTGTATACTGGATAATAAAACAGATAACGGAGAGATCATCATGAGCAAATATCGGACTTTATTATTTGATGTTGACGATACATTGCTAGACTTTGAGGCGGCAGAGGACTTGGCGCTGCGCCTGTTGTTTGAGGAGCATCATATTCCCCTAACACCTGAAATTAAGGCTAATTATCAAAGGATCAATCAAGGTCTATGGCGTTCCTTTGAAGAAGGTAAGCTAGCACGTGATCAAGTGATAAACACGCGGTTCTCGAATCTGTTCAGAGAATACGGTCATGAGGTTGATGGCATTCTGATGGATGAGAAGTATCGCAGTTATTTGGAACAAGGGGGTCAGCTAATCGATGGGGCCTTGGAGCTGATCACGGACCTTGAACATCAATATGATGTTTATATTGTGACCAATGGCGTATCCAAAACGCAATATAGTCGCTTACGCGTCGCAGGCTTACATTCATTAGTGAAGGATATTTTCGTATCGGAAGCTACGGGTTACCAGAAGCCGATGAAAGAATATTTTGACTATGTATTCGCACGAATTCCGAACTTTGATGTGAAGCAAGCATTAATCATTGGAGATTCCTTAAGCGCAGACATCAAAGGCGGTAACTTAGCAGGTTTGGATACCTGCTGGTTCAATCCTCGTATGAAGGTCAATAACACAGATATCAAGCCAACTTACGAAATTAAGAAGCTGGATGAATTGTATGGGATTTTGAATTCAATTTAATTATTTATTTTATTGTTAGTATCAAAGATCAAGAAATATTAAGGAGATGGTTTTTTGAAAAAAACTATCTGTAATATCTTAATTTTTTTATCAATTAATATAATTGTAACTGGTTGTTTCTCAAGTAATAAGAACACCGTTATTAACGAATTATTATCAAAGGAAAAGATACTTATGCAGGATATCTATTTTGGAATCTTGACTCTGATTTAAACGAACTAACGACAGAATCACTAAAAGTAATTAACTCTGATCAGGTGATGGAATCAATTCATTTTAGTAATTTTGAGATCATTAGTATGAATGATAAAACAAAAAATAATTATGTTAATGAATTCGATATTAATAAAAGTCCAACATTATTAATTTTTGATACCGAAAAACTGGTTTTGCAGACAAATGAGCTAAATGATTTATATAAGTTAGCAGATACCCTTATTAAGGAAAAGAAGAACTAATAGCTAATAACATGATGTAAAGTATTCAAAGAATCTCCTTCGCATCCTTAGGCAGTTCTCTAACATGCTTAAGATACTGCGTCATCCTAGCATCGTCTTCGATTGGATAAGTGAACGAACCGTATTCAGCCACATCTTGAGCCAACGTTCTGAATAGATCACAAGTGGTGACAATGGAGTCCCACATCTGCTCATAATGGCTGCCCGAATAGGTTCGTTCGTATAATTCCCAATAGGATGGCGGAAGGTATCTTTTGAAATACTTATTCATTTTGCCTGTGGAGATTTGATAATCATGCTTCATCCCGATCCACCACGCAATCATCTGATTTAGCTCCGATTTGGAAGTCTCTTCAAACATTTGCTTGGCATACGGCAGTTCGTCACGCCAGATTCCTTTGGCAACGTTCTGGAGACACCACCAGAAATCATTGGTACAGCTTATGTATGAAGGTTCCGTAGGCCTAGACACATGATAATCGACATCTGTAGCTTTAGGCAGCGGAGTCAGGCAGTTATCCTTATCCAGCAGCGGTATGGTTAGCTTGTCCTGACCATATTCCTCCTTCATGGTATCAAGAGATTGAAGTGTTAGATCGATCCGATTGCCATCTGTAAATAACATCAAATAAGCATAAGTACGTTCGAAATTCACCTTTCTACCCAAACCTTGATCTAGTCGATCAGGCTCTTGAATCATAATTAAATCCCCAAATTCAGCAATCCATTCTTGATCCTGGATGAATGAAGCTGTCTCTGTAACCACATAAACAATATCGTAGTCTTGGAAAATGTCTTTTGGCACGGTAGGATTCGTTCTTGAACCGTTCATGTAGACTGCCCGAATTCGTTCATCTTGCTCGGCTATCCCTAAGATGAGCTTCATCATTTCTTCCTCTTTTCTCAATTCAACACCTTCTCCTAATAACATTGGATTCTTATCCATATATTAACACATTCCAGCGATACTCGTTCAAATCCTAGAATCTTGTGCCATATATAATAAGGTTGGTTTTAGATTAATTTCATTCAATATCATGCACAATAATGAATAAAGCTGAAGTCCATACGCCTAATTTACATTGAAATATTGAATAACAATGAATATAATTGAAGAGCATGAATTATAGCAAATTTCGTATAGGGATGTGGCCATATGAGATGGTTAGAGGTTAAGCAGACATCGAATATTAGCGGACATGTATCTATTCCTGGTTCCAAGAACAGTAGTTTAGCATTACTGCCTGCAGCTATGCTTACTTCAGATAAAGTGATTATCGATGGAATACCTGATATATATGATGTAAGAGTGATTAGGAAGATTGCGGAATCGATCGGTGTAGAGATGCATTTGGACAGTGGGGAATCTTGCGTCATTAACGCTGCCAATGTAGAGAATGCCGAGCTGCCGATTGCTATGACATCGTCTTTTAGAGCTTCCTATTATTTTGTTGGGGCGCTGCTGCATAAGTGTAAGAGCGTGACTTTAGGTTACCCGGGAGGGGACAATTTTGTTGATAGACCGATTGATCAGCATATGAAGGTTTTTAGAAGCTTTGGAGCTGAAATCATTCAAGGTCATGATCGGTACACAGTGATCGCTGATAAATTAAGCGGCTGTGAGATTTACTTTGATATGATTACTTCCGGGGCAACGATGAATGCGGTTTTACTCGCTGTGCTAGCTGAAGGGACAACTAAACTACGCAATGCTGCAACAGATCCAGAAGTGGTCGATTTGTGCAACATGCTGAATTTAATGGGAGCCCAGATTGCTGGCGCTGGAACGGACGTCATCCGAATTCAAGGGGTAAAGAAGCTGCATGGCTGCACTTATAAAGTAATTCCAGATCGGCTCATTGCGAGTGCATTTCTCATGACGGTCGGTTTGACCAAAGGAACCATCACTGTTCATAACGTTATACCCGAACATATGAAATCCTGTTTGTACAAGCTCCAAGAAGTTGGAATCGAGATTGATGTTAAGGAAGATTCCATCACAGCTTCATGTAAGGGAATAATTCGAGCGACTAGAGTAAGGACGGGAATGTATCCCATCTTTTATACCGATATTCAGCAGCCGATGACGAGCTTGTTATTAATGGCCGAAGGCAAAAGTATCATCACTGATCCGGTTTATCCACACCGATTCTCACATGTTCCTGAGTTAAATAAACTCGGCGCCGATATTAAAGTGCGAAGTGGAACGGCACTAATTAAAGGTGGGAACATGCTGTATGGCGGTATTGTTCATGCGACTGATGTTAGAGCAGGAACATGCTTGATCATGGCAGGTCTAGCTGCTGAAGGCGTTACCCGAATCACAGGTATTGAACATGTTGAAAGAGGATATGCCGATATCGTTCGATTATATGAGAGTGCTGGAATATCGATTCGCAAATGTGAAGGCGACCTACATAGAACAATAGCAGATGATTGTGAGTTCACGCCAACTGCATAAGCGAACCTTGGAAGAAGCTTGGGATTAAACGGAGGTTATGGTGTGGTACAGGAAGAGTCGGGAATGTTTGCCGAGGAACGACGAGAGAAGATTCTTGCGTTATTGAATGAAGAGAATCGGGTAGTAGTAAAAGATTTAGCGGAGCGGTTCCAGATTTCAATTGATTCCATCCGAAGAGACCTGACGATCATGGAACAGAAGGGTTTGCTCAAAAAGACGCATGGCGGTGCGATTCCACCAATGAAGGTGCGGCAGCCGCGCACGCCGTCAGAGCGTAGACTTTGGCGGGGCAATGCGATTGGCAAGGCAATTGCTAAGGTTGCAGTTTCCTATCTAAGACCCAATGACACGGTATACATAGGGACGAGCACGTTGTCTTATGTCTTATTGCAGTTCTTGCCTGATCAAATGCCGCTTACGATTGTTACGAACAGCATCCAAGTTGCGGATGCACTTAAGGAACGGGAATGGATTGAAACTTACTTGATCGGCGGTCGGGTGAAGCGTTCCGGCGGTATGACAGATGTACTGGCACATGAATTTGTCCGACAGTTTAAGTTCGATATCAGTTTTATTGGAGGGGGTGGAATGTCGGAGAACGGCATTTATGTTACCACTCCTGAGGTAGCGGCTTTCATCCGCACGGTCTCCTCTCTATCACGTAGAAAAATTGGAATCATCACGTATCATTATGTCGGCAATGAAGGCTTTGCGAATGCGGGACGGATCGAAGATTTGGATGCTCTAATTACGAACGAAGATGCAGATCCAGAAGCGATTGAGCTCATTCGTGAGCGAGGGGTTAATGTGATATTAACGAAGGTTGAGCAAAGTGATGAGGAATAGTTAACGGCAGGAATTATTTAGGTAAAAGGAGTATCTCGACTATCATTCAAAATGATTTTCAGGATACTCTAACATTTTATGACAATTTATCTAAATATTCAGCCGGGTTTATTTATAAAAGGGCAATCGGTTCCATTTCCGACAGTGGTTGGATTAAAATCTATTCTTCATTTGACCGATATAGTATTCTGAATATATTCTGAATATTCCACGAATCAAAACGAAAAATAGAACTTTGAAGGTGTGCATGATCATCGGATATGACAAGATATTGAAAGAATATATAACAGTTCCCCCTATAGAGCTTGAGGTTTTCTTCGAACTCTCTGTGATGTTGACTGAAATGGTGTACCGCGAGCATCAACGGAATGCGGTGATCGGGTGTCTTAGCCCTGTTCATATAAGCATTCAATGGGAGAATAAGATGGCGCACCTGACCGAGTTCACGGAAGGAGATGCGACTTACCAGTCTCCCGAGCAGTCGGGGCGGATTAATCGTGTGCCGGATGGGCGTAGCGATCTATACGCATTGGGTGTCATCCTCTATGAGCTGTTGACCGGACGAATGCCTTTTTTCCCTAATAGCGAAGAGGACTGGGCTGCCGTGCATATTAATCGAACGCCGATGCCAATATCCAACATCCACCCGGATGGGGACGGACCGTTGCAAGCCGTTCTAATGAAGCTGCTGGCCAAATCGCCAGATGACCGTTATCAGAGCGCCTATGGGTTGCTTGACGATCTGAAGCAGTGCCTAGGGATATTGAATAGCGACGGTTTGCTGACGCCATTTGAAGCGGGTCGTTTGGACAGAATTCGATCGTTGCAACTATCCGATTCGTGGTATGGACGTAGCTCTGCGGTAAATCAACTGGAAGCAGGATTTGAACAGGCTGTTCAAGGTCTGAACGCATTCCGATGGGTGACGGGTCGGGAGGGCGTCGGCAAAACGACACTCGTCCGCGGGTTCCAATCGAGCGTTATTTGGCGTGGGGGCTCATTCGTGGAGGGGAACTGCGAACCCTTACAGCAAGCTGCGCAGTATGAGCCTTTTCTTCAAGCGATACGGCAATGGGTGTATCAGCTGTGGAGCGAACCTGCGGACGTCATTGCGAAACTGAAGGCTAAGCTACAAGCCGAGTTCGCACAAGAAGCGTTGACGATCGTCTCCTTATGGCCTGAAGCCAAGCCGCTTTTCGGATGCGAAACAGAGGAGAGGTCGGTTCCGGACGATGAGATGGCTTGGGAGCGTTTCGGAAAGCTGCTGCCGGGCTTGCTTCGTTGCATGGCCGAATGCAAACCTCCGCTAGTTGTGTTCATCGACAATCTGGAATGGGCAGACGAATATACCCATACCATAATTCAGTCGCTTGCGCGGGAGGAAACGGTGCCAGGGTTATTCCTGATCGGCGTATGCCAGACAGACGGAGAGATTGCTTCCGTATTGGGGGAGGGGAATCCGGGTCAAGTGCCAGGAGTTCCATGGTTAGCCGAAAGACTTCACGCCAATCCGGAGGAGCATGTAGCCCTCCAGCCAATGGCGTATGAAGACGTAAGGCAGTATGTCTCACATATTCTACATGAGGAATCGGCTCGTATTCGTCTGTTAGCCCGATCCGTCTATGATCAGACGGGCGGCAACCCTCATACGATAAGACTCTTGTTGGAAAGCTGGCTGAAGGAGAAAAGGCTTAGTTTCAACGAGAAACGGCGTCAATGGGCATGGAACCCGGAAGTCATTCGTCAGATGAGCGACTCAGAAGCCAATCTCCATCTGATGGAGGAGGGCTTTGCTAAGCTCCCGATCGATCGAAAGGAGCTTCTGGGCATGGCTGCAGCGATCGGTTCGGCTTTTCGCTTGTCGATCCTTGCTGAAGCATGCGACTTGGCGTCGGATGTCGTGTTCCGCGGGCTTCAAGAGGTAGAGTCGGCAGGCATGATCTACCGGGAGGATGAGGCGGAGTGCGAGAACGGAGAGGAAAGCATCTACCTGTTCGCGCATGATGCAGTCCATCGAATGGCGTATGCCTTCGATTCGGGACACAACGCGGATCGGCACCGTAAGATAGGTCAGCTGCTGCAGCGCCGTTCTCCGGACTGGAGCGACGATACGATGCTGGCTGCGATCGATCATTTGAATCTGGCCGTCACGATCATGTCGGAGCAAGAGAAGCGTCAACTGGCCGAGCATAATCTACAAGTGGGACAGAAGGCATTGGCTGAAGGGCGCTATGCCAAAGGGAAACAATACGCCGAGAACGGGCTGCTTCTGACGGGGGAAGAAAGGAAGATCGAATCGGGATCGCTCGATTTTGAACTGCGGTTGGCACTGGCATGGTTGGAGTATATGAACGGCCATCTCGAACGGGCAAGAGAGCTATTGCAGGATCTGAACAAAGATGTCGGGAAGCTGAGCCGGGCGGAGTCTTTGCGGATTTGGGCACCCTTGATCCAATTCCACGTGTTTGTGGACGATGAGAAGGCAATCCGATACGGTAGAGAGGCTTTAGCGGCTTATGGTTGGAAGCTTCGAGAGAAGCCTTCCCTATTGTCCATAGCCAAGGAAGTCATGCAGACGCAACTCTTTTTGTACCGAAAGCGCGGTTCGCTCCCTCCGCTGCCTGACCCTCTCGATGAAGAGTATGAAACATTATGCGGGCTGATGGCGCAGCTTTTTTTTCCGTTGCTTATGCACGATCCGGGAGCATTGATTGAACTGTATGCCCGGTTTATTCGTTACGGACTTCGGAAAGGGGTGAACATGCCGCTTGCCGTCATGATCGGCGCGTACGAGCTGATCTTGCAAAGGGTGCTTCCGAACTTTGCGCAAGCACCTCCGATCGCCGATCGGGCTTTCTTGCAAATCGCGAACGCCTCTGCGTTCGGGAACCGTTATATGTTCACTTTCGTGGGCGGGATGTCCAAGCAATTGGACAAGCCTATGGAAGCTTCCGATGCGCTGTACAAGGCAATGCGCCAAGGATTGGAATCCGGGGATAAAGACTTTGCCAACCTGGCCATAATTACCTGTCTCGTTACCTATAACGGAGATCTGTATGCATTAAAGGAGCTGCTCCGTTATTTTGCGGCACATATGCAGCAGAACGCCAACGCAAAAATACTGGACATGGTGCGGATTGCCGGAGGTTATGTAGCGGCGCTCCAAGACGAGCTTCAGACGGACATCTTCATTGCCATTCCGCAGGATCCGGACGGCGATTTGGAGCAGCCGGATGAGGATAATTACAGCTGCGGTTGCAGGCTTGAAGCGGCGTACTTGTCTGGCAAGTACCGGGAGGCGTTATACTGGGCGAAGCGAGGAAGGACCAATGAACTGCCACTCGATTGGACGCGAATCCGGAAGCAACGCTTGTATGAAACCTTATCGTTAGCCGCCTTATTCCCCGAGTCGAACGCGAAAGAACGCAAGCGGATTCGACAAGTGGTCCGCGCGCAATTGCGCAGGATGAAGAGCTGGCGTGGATTTCTCGGCTATCGGACTTCCGCGTATCTGCTGATGAGGGCGGAATGGGAACGAATAGCCGGGAACACGCTGGACGCAGTACGTGAGTATACGGCCGCGATTAAACAAGCGCGAGTCGAGAAATACAGCTTAATGGAAGGAATCGCTTGCGAACGACTTGCGATCTGTTACCGCAATGATATGATCAGCCGATCCGGGGCGACGATCGCCATGATGGACGCCTGCGCAGCTTATGCCGACTGGGGCGTCACTTCCAAAGTGACGCATATCAGAAGCCGACATGCCGAGCTGTTGAATCAAGCTTTCAAGCGGTACGAAGGGCCGATCTTGGAGGGTAAAATCGAAAGCGATCATACCCGTATCGATTTGCCACGGCAAAACGAACCGATGGAAAACAGGGGTTCGAAGAGTGAGGACGAAGAATATGAGCTTGTTCGACGGATCATCAATAGTACCGGTAAGCCTAACTGGTCGGTAAGCCTCCTTGAGGCGGGGCTTCGAGAAGCGGGAGCTGATAGGGGCTTCTTGCTAAGCTACCGAGATGACCGATTCATCATCGAAGCAGGCGGTTCGGACATAACGGAGAAGGAAGCGACAGGGTTATATGCAGAGAGCGTCTTGCGCCATACGACGATGACGAACGAACCGCTTATCCTCCATGACGCGATTCAGAGCTATTGGGTCAAGGATGCTTATATCGAGGCACAGCGCCCCCGATCAATCCTGTGCCTGCCGATCGCAGTTCCGGGAGAGCGTGCATCCTTTGTGCTCTACTTGGAAAATCGACAGATACCGGACGTATTTACGGATCGGGACGCGAAGGTGCTGGAGATTCTAGCGACGAGAATGATCTATATCAAGCTGCTAGAAGACGAAGCGGCGGCTACGCTGGCGACGAACCTATCGGAAGGTCTCGCTTCATCCGTTCCAAGATCCGTTCAAACGGAATTGACCGAGCCGCTGACAGAGCGGGAAATCGAAATTTTGATGGCAATCGCGGAAGGGTTGTCGAATAGAGATATTGCAGAGCGATTCAGCATTGCCGAATCAACGGTCAAGACGCATGTGTCCAGAATCATCGGCAAGCTGGGCGTGAAGCGGCGCGGACAAGCCGTCGTCCGGGCGAGGGAACTGCAATTAATAGATTAACAAGAGGGAAGCGTGCCTTAATGGCTGCTTCCTTTTTCTATGATAGGAACCTAAGACCAATATAGGATATGAAAAATAAATATGGTATTCTGAACTCATAACTTCATTTCAATAAGGAGTTGACTGATGATGCCATCCGCATCGCCTAAATTGCCAATAACGGATGCTGAAAGAACGAAGCTGCGAGCATGCAAATGGAAACTTAAAGATATCGCCTATAAATCAGTGGAAGAGCTATCACTTCATTTGGAGATCTCGAAGGATAGGGCAAAGTACTTGAGGGCGCTAGCTATTTTTCAGTCGATTCCTTCTATTGGTCCGATTATTGCGCAAGCTGTCGTTGAACTAGGCTATTATTCACTGGAAGATCTTGAACAGGTGTCGGGAGTGGAATTAATCGATCGTTTGGAGGAGTTCTATGGTTACTGGCATGATCCTTGCGTAGAAGACGCGATGCGCTGCATTACCTACCATGCCAAGCATCCGGGAAGTAATCAGAGCTGGTTCGACTTTACAGATGAGAGAAAAAAGTATCGTGCCGAGCATGGTTATCCGGCGACCAGACCGACGCTTGCGTGGCATGAGGTTAAATCAAAAGGGGAATCATCATTTGCACG
Organism: Paenibacillus albiflavus; assembly: GCF_004344915.1. Classification (GTDB taxonomy): domain Bacteria; phylum Bacillota; class Bacilli; order Paenibacillales; family NBRC-103111; genus Paenibacillus_AM; species Paenibacillus_AM albiflavus. The sequence continues at coordinate 24,075 of NZ_SKFG01000028.1, forward strand.
TACTTACCCAAGAAAATAGCTTATACCAAGAAATTACCGTATATGAATCGAATGAATTGTATGGAGAGACCGGCAGATTCCGCTGCCTGCAATTTGCTGATGATGCTGTGCAAGGGGCAATGGATCTTAGAGACCGTAATCATATTGTACTGGAATATCCGCGTGTGATGATTCATCTCATGGAGAAGAACAATTCGTTTTTTGAGAGGGCTTTGATCATCGGTCATGGGATTGGGACGATTGCTAGCCAATATCCGAGCAAATCGATTACAGTAGCTGAGCTGGATGCGAAGGTAGTGGAGCTTAGCCGAGTATGGTTTGATTATCAGCTCGATAATGTTGTGGTAGGTGACGGGCGCGAAGTCCTTTCGGAAATAGAAGCAGATAGCCTGGATTATATTCTTGTCGATGCCTTTACCAAAGAGGGGACTCCGTCTCGTTTAACCTCGGTGGAGTTCTTTCAGCTTGCTCTGGTAAAATTGAACGCTAGTGGAGCCATTCTGCTTAACGTAACCGGCAGATTAAAGAATGATCGACTCATTAATGCGATTTACTCAACACTTGGTGAAATGGTTCCGTATACGAAAGCTTGGGCATTACCTGCTAAGGATGTCTCGGATATTCGTAATATCGTCATGATGGGGAGCCGTCATACGATCCAGTGTGAGCCGAAGCAGATGGAAGGGTTTTGTGAAATTGAATTAGTCCCAGGTCATATTATCCGAGATAAATAGCTGCTAGTATTAGACTAACCCCCGTAATAGAAACAACGGCAGCCATGGACGAGAAAATAAAGTCCTAGACTGCCGCTGCATTCAAAGCTCTTTTACAAAGCGATAACCAGTTATCTTGTATCCTAAATCCTGATAAAATTGATGGGCTTCTGCTTTTCGCCCAAAACCACTGATGAAGTATGTACCCTTGCATCCTAATTCTTTCGCAAGGTGTTCTGCAAAATCCATAAGTTGTCTTCCAATTCCATGTCGCTTTGCCGATGATCTAACTACAATTATACAAATTTCCCCATAACGACTTACTTCACGAATATTTTCTCTTATTCTAAATACAAGAGTTGCTTGAATCTCCGAATTTTTTTCATAAACAAAAATTGTATCTGTGCTGCTTTCTTCTACCATTTTTAGTCGATTATACATATCTTCTTGAGAGATAGGTTTACCACTCATTTCTTCCATCAGGTGTGAAAGAACAGTAATATCACTTTTTTTTGCTTTCCGAATGACATGGGTCATATGCATACACCTCAATTGTTTTATGCAATGAAAATATATCCCACTAAATGGAACATCTTTACAATAACACATATCACCAATATATTCCATATATCCTTTCGAAAAACTACCCGATAGCGAAACGCGGCTACCAATCGAGCTGGCAGCCGCATCTTAATTATTTTGAGATCCTGAGCATTTTCGTTTAAAACGTATTATATATATCTTCACATTCTTCCGCGCTCGGTTCATAAAAACAGTGCTTCTTCCATCGTCCTGCAAGCGGCTGATTATACCAAGTTTCCGGACATGGTCCGGGATTTTCGAACGTTCCTGGTCGGAAATACCATAGGGCGAATTTGGCTGGCCAACTCCGCTCCCCATTCACAGCCCGTTGCGCCAGACGGCGTTCCCTCTCTCTTGCGTTTTGATAGTACATACCATGTTGTAATGCTTCGAACGCATGCGGCTGGTTGATCATTTGGGGAATTGTCCGGATATCTTTAAAATCGGAGCAATCCACTCTTATTCGGTTAATGCCAACATTTCCAACATGGAGCATGCCCTGTTCGCCTTCGGTCTCAGCTTCAGCTCGAAGCAACCTTGCCAACATATTTATATCCTGTTCCCTGGCTTTTACGACTCCCATTAGCTCACCTCTTTATATTCCTAGACTCATCATATTATAGGCGAAGCGGATGTGTTACTCTGAAGTTCAAACTTGAAATGCGTCACTATTATCATGAAGAAGGTATTAGGAGATACAATTACACCCAAGGGATTATTACAGATAGTGATAATAATCCCATCGACATGGTTTGGGTAAAGATCTTTTGCACATTCAATATCCCCATATTGTTCTTTATTTTCAATTTAGTTCCACTAAGAATTTATCTTTAAACGGTCAAATTCTAAGGATACGTGAGCATTTAAGAGAAAAGCGTTTTTCCATAGAGGGAGAATAGTTTAAGGTCATTCGCGTTGGACCGTATCATAAGTAACTGCAAACCAATTACGGATAGAAGCGTATTGATACTGTTCATCTCATTTCTTAGTAGATTTAAAGATAATAAATCTTGAGTAATCTCGTTGTATTTGTTCCTGAATAGCTGGATTTTATCCAACTACTACGAGTTATTGTTAGCCTACTACTATTTATCCCTCCTATTTAAGTAGTCAAAAAATAGTTGACAATATAATTTAAATTGATATACTAAACATTGTATTGAAATTGATAATCATTATCAATGATAAAAACATAACATAGATAATAATTTCATCATTTCAATAATCTGTATGTTTATATAGCTTACATAAGGAGAGTGTATGAGAAATGAGGAAGTTTAAATTAACTGTTTTATTAACAATTTTTGTTTTGATGTTGGCAGCTTGCTCCAATTCAAGTAATGATAATGGTAAAACAGAAACTAATGGGCAAGAAAATCAATCTACTAAAGCTTCAACGGTTGAAATCACTGATGCTCATGGAACTGTTACTGTTCCTGTAAACCCTAAAAATGTAATTGCTCTGGATAGTAGAGCTTTTGAAACTTTAGCTGATTGGAATATTAAATTAGTGGCTGCTCCAAAGGATGTAATGCCTGCGGATTCAACATATGTAAAAGATGATTCGGTTAAAAATATTGGAAATCACCGTGAACCAAATCTTGAAATTATAGCAGCTGCAAACCCTGAACTTGTCATTATCGGTCAAAGATTTGCTAACCATTATGAAGCGATCAAAAAATTAGTGCCAAATGCAGCTGTTATTGATCTGAATTTTGATGTTTCTGAGAAAGCTGATAAACCAGGGGAAAACTTAGCAAATGGATTTAAGGATATTACAATTACTTTAGGACAAATTTTTGATAAAAATGAAGAAGCTAAACAATTGGTAGCTGATTTTGATAAAGCTATCGAAGATGTTAAGTCTGCCTATAATGGATCGGATACAGTTATGGGTGTTGAAGTTTCTGGTGGGAACATTGGCTTTTCAGCTCCAGGTTTTGGACGTGTTTGGGGACCGATGTTTGAAATTTTTGGATGGAAACCAGCTTTAGAAATTAAAAATGCTACTTCAGATCATAAAGGTGATGAGATTTCTGTTGAAGCTATTGCAAAAAGTAATCCTGATTGGCTTCTCGTAGTAGATCGTGATGCTGCAGTATCTTCTACAACTGATGCCGTTCCTGCACAAGATGTGATTAATAAATCACCTGCTCTTCAAAAAGTAACTGCTATTACTAAAGGGCAAATTGTTTATGCACCAAATGACACTTATACAAATGAATCAATCCAAACTTTCATAGAGATATTTAAAAACCTTGCAAAAACTTTAGCTAAGTAATCTAAAGGAGCATAACATGGTGCTGAAAGAGACAGTACAAAAAAATTCTGGGGTTGAGAAAAATTCTCAGCCCCGGCTTTATAACCACAACAAGGTATGGACAAAACCTTTTATATTCGCGATTATAGTTGTTATTATTTTGGGAATTATATCCCTATTTACGGGAGTTTATGATATACGTGGACAAGAGGATGGAATGGAAATGTTTTTCATTACTCGTGTTCCAAGAACAGCCGCATTAATGCTTACTGGGGCTGCTATGGCCATGTCAGGACTCGTAATGCAACTTATTACACAGAATCGTTTAGTTGAACCTACCACAACAGGAACTATTGAATGGGCGGGTTTGGGACTTCTTGTTGTTTACTTATTATTTCCTGCACCAACGTTAATTCTAAGAATGACTGGTGCAATTGTTTTTTCTTTTATAGGAACTATGATATTCTTTTTATTTTTAAGAAGAGTTAAACTCCGTTCGTCTTTAATTGTCCCAATTATTGGACTGATGCTTGGTGCAGTCATTTCTGCAGTTTCCACTTTTATGGGACTCCTTTTTCAAGTGACGCAAAATATTGAATCTTGGTTTGTAGGTTCTTTTGCGGCAGTTCAAGTTGGAAGATATGAATATTTATGGCTAATTGTTATCGTTACTTTTCTTATTTTTATTTATGCTAATAGACTGACTTTAGCAGGACTAGGGGAAGATGTTGCAACAAGTCTTGGAGTAAATTACAATAGGATCGTTCTTTTGGGTACTGGTCTTATTTCTTTAGCAGTTGGAATTGTTGCAGCTGTTATTGGAAACTTACCTTTTTTAGGATTAATTGTCCCAAATATTGTTTCAATGTTTAGGGGAGATGATCTTAGGAGCAATTTGCCTTGGGTATGTGTGATAGGAATGGGTACTATAACGGTTTGTGACATCATTTCTCGAACAATTATAATGCCTTTTGAAGTACCTGTTTCTTTAATACTTGGAACAGTGGGGGCAGTCGTATTTATTGCTATTTTATTGAGACAAAGAAAACCAAGGAGGCTAAGATGAACGCATTGGAATATAGAAATAAAGAAAATGTCGTAATCAATTCTAGCCTTCATAATGAGAATAGATCAGCTAGAGCTTTTCGCTCTAAGAAAGAAGAACAACGTTATTGGATTTTGCTGATAACATTGATTGTATTGGGTCTCCTTTCTTCATATGGACTTTTAGTTTATAACAATCCAGTTCCGGTAGATTCACCTTCTTTTATTCCAGTTGTTAAGAGAAGGTTAGTAGCTCTTGTTGCAATGCTTATTGCTGCTATTTGTCAAAGTTTGTCGACCGTTGCTTTCCAATCGATTACGAATAATAGAATTATAACCCCTTCACTTTTAGGCTTTGAATCACTTTACACAACAATTCATACGAGTACAATATTTTTCTTTGGTGTTGGTGCATTGATTAACTTTACTGGTATTGTACCATTTGCAATTCAAGTTATTGTTATGGTCTTGATGAGTTTGATACTTTATGGATGGTTGCTTTCTGGAAAGTATGGAAATTTGCAGCTTATGCTTTTGGTTGGAATTATTATTGGAACAGGTCTGAAATCTGTGTCATCTTTCATGAGGAGACTTCTTTCGCCTAATCAATTTGATATTTTACAGGCAAGATTGTTTGGTTCTGTTAATAATGCAGATTCTGCATATTTTCCTATTGTAATTCCTGTGGTAATAATTGTAGCATTATTACTTCTTGCTCATTCTAAGAAATTAAATATACTGTCACTTGGAAAGGATGTCTCTACTTCATTTGGAGTTAAACATCAATCTAGTATAATTTATACACTTATATTAGTTTCTGTTTTGATGTCAATTTCAACAGCTTTGATTGGACCACTTACTTTCTATGGATTTTTAGTTGCAACTTTGAGTTATCAAGCAGCGCCAACCTATGATCATAGATATATTTTTCCAATGGCTCTTGCTATAGGGTTTTTGATAATAACGAGTGCATACTTTTTAATGTATCATGTATTCAATGCGCAAGGCGTCGTTTCAGTTATTATTGAATTATTTGGTGGAATCATATTCTTAACTGTCATTTTAAGGAAGAGGGCGCTATGATAAAGATTAATAATGTTAGAAAATTGTATACGGATGAGGTAAAAATAGGACCTTTGAATATCGAAATACCAAAAGCTGGTCTTACTTCATTAATTGGACCAAATGGTGCTGGAAAGTCTACGGCACTTTTGATGATTGGAAGACTTCTGGATATCGATGAAGGCCAAATTCAGGTGGCAGATATGGATGTTTCTAAATCTGATTCAAAAGACTTAGCAAAAATTATTACTATTTTGCGTCAAGAAAATCATTTTGTCACGAGGCTTACGATTAGACAACTAGTTGGATTTGGACGTTTTCCTTATTCGAAAGGAAGATTAACTAAAGCGGATGAGGCTATTATCTCTAAATATATCGATTTTTTAGGTTTGACTGATCTAGAAAACAGATATTTAGATGAGCTTTCTGGTGGTCAAAGGCAAAGGGCATATGTAGCAATGGTTTTGTGCCAAGAGACTGAATATGTACTTTTGGACGAACCTTTGAACAATCTTGATGTTGCTCGTTCTGTTCAAATGATGGAGCATTTGAGGCATGCTGCTAATGAATTTGGAAGAACAATTCTGACTGTTATGCATGATATAAATTTTGCAGCCAAATACTCTGATAGAATTTGTGCTATGAAAGATGGACAAATTGCCGCTTTTGGAACAGTAGAAGAGGTTATGGATCCAGAAGTTTTGACAGATATTTTTGAAACGAAAATAGAAATTATCGATGGTCCTTATGGGCCAATAGCGATTTATTAATTACAAGATTTTCAAATAAAGGGGAGCATCTCAAAAAAATAAGTATGCCTAAGAAACCTATGTCTTGAAACGGGAGGTTTCGCACGTGCCAGCATGATCCCACGATTGACGGGATAAAAACGGTTGGACTCGTCCAGTTGCCTGCTATGATTTCCGTAACGAATGGTACCAAGAGATGGTTCAAGTCGGTGGTTCTGGATCAGTGGACCATCCGGCTGTAACTCATATATCGGAGAACAAGAACATAGTCTCATTAGAATCCGCGCTCAGCGCGTTTTTTTGTTTTTAGGGTTCAAGTTGCCAACCTTATTTTTGAACAGGCCAAGAGAAGTTTTGCTCTGCTCTCTACCTAAGCTAGATTTTGAAATAATAATTAGATTTTTTATAAAAATGTCAAAATACAGAATACGCGGATACAACTGAATTGGACTGGACCACATAGGATGAATTGAAAATTTGCTGCTCAGCAACTAGAGTTCGCGGGAGATTTTATTAGCCAAAAAGACCAAATTATTGAAGAAAATATAGGAATTAATCGATCAAACGTGACATTTGATTTCCTTAAGTTTAGGTCTTGATAATTTTCAGTCTAATGGTTTATTTTCTTTTAAAACAGCATTTTTTATTTTTTGCGATTAAAGTAACCTTTGCCCTCATAGATGGCACTTATCAGTAGTTCAGCACAGAGGAGATGTAACTAGCATGCAGTATTGGGTAGAAGAAGCGAGACGGGGCAATCAGTTAGCATTTGAACAGATAATGGGACAGTTTCAGGGGATGGCGTATGCCGTTGCTTATGCTAAATTGCAGGATGCTCATTTGGCTGAGGATGCCGTTCAGGAGGCTTTTGCAGAGGCATTCAAATCCTTGCACAAGCTTAAGGAATCTAACGCTTTTCCAGGATGGTTCAAGGTGATCGTGACCAGAGCGTGCAATCGCATGATACGCAACAAGAGGCCTAGTACCATTGCTTACGAACAGATGGTAGAGTCAGTCGCCCCTGTACCTGATATAGCTGATCTTGTGGTACAAAGAGATCTATATCAGTCTCTCTATGCTTCGATTGCTGGACTATCCTATAACTTGCGCGTGGCGGTACAATTGTTTTATTTTCAAGGCCACTCATTGAAAGAAATTGAGGCGTACTTAAACATACCAACAACCGTACTCAAAAAACGACTCTTCGATGCCCGCAAAAAACTGAAGGTTGCGCTCCCTATTGCTGATTTTGTATCTGTATGGAACGATTTATATGAAGGGGGAAGAAGCATGCTGCATATTGTAAATGGAGATGTAGTCGCGGATAAGCTGCGTAAAAGCGGGGTTCAAGGGGATATTCTTGTATGGAGAGAAATTTATTCGGAAGGACCGATATTCACAGATTTAATGGAGGATGGAAATCGGGCAATACGTGCAACGTATTTGGAACAACGACTGGGTATCCCAAGCCGTGAATATGAAAGCGGATGTCTATCGCAAGAGAAGGCATTAGCTGCTTTTCATCAGTATGAAGAAGTTGTCTTATGGTTCGAGCATGATCTTTTTGACCAGACGATGTTGAGTTTCTTATTGAATTGGTTTGCTGGACAATCTATGGGCACAACGAAGCTAAGCTTGCTGTGTATTGGAGATTATCCGGGGATCGAATTGTTTCGCGGGTTAGGTCAGCTATCTGTTCAGCAGTTAGAAGGTTTGTCAGGGACATGGCAATCGGTCGGAGACGAGGTGCTAGAGCTTGGGAGATTAGTATGGGACGCCTATTCCTCACCAGATCCTAGTAAGTTAGTTGAGCTGCTTCAAGGGAATTTGACGGCTTTGCCTTATGTTAATCGTGCGCTTCAATTCCATTTATCTAGATATCCTTCTATAAAAAATGGTCTTGGCATTGTACAGCAACTGACGTTGGAGATGGTGCGGGATGGTCTATCATCACCAGTGGATTTGTTTAAGCAAGTAGGTGACAAACTGCATGAACTAGGGATGGGGGACCTGCAATATTGGCAATGCTTAGCGGGAATGGTGCAAGGTAAGCATCCATTATTATCCCTGGATGGAACGAATCAAGTTCCGATGTATCAGGACGTTTCTACGGAATGGAAACATAGTAAGGTAGCGTTAACAGAATTAGGCAGCAAGATTCTGGATGGAGTGGAAGATTGGATAGCGATTAATGGCATTAATGAATGGTATGGCGGTGTTCATTTAGAGGGAAATCATGTTCCATGGCGCTGGGATTCGGTAAATAATCGGTTAGTTCAGGTACAATGTGGGAGGGAATGGAAGCTAATACAATAGGCTGACGTGATATAACAAGATAATTAGAAGTGAAGGACTGCCTGTTGCCTAAGCGGCTGCAAGGAGGCTCCCTTCACTTTTTTCTTAATGACGCATAGGCGAAAAATGCAAGTCCTATAATTAGAAAGGCGGGTACCACGATATTGTCGCCGAAGCCTGGCATTACAGTACTGGGGACAGTACCCGAAATATGGGCAGTATAAAAACCAGCGAGCTCTATACTCCCCGCTATCGTTGCTGCCATCCGTTCCAGTGTGTAGATCACTCCTGATGCAATGATAAAAACGATGCCCATAATGATAATAAATCTATCTTTCATACATCCTCACCCCTTATAGAACGCTATCTTCTTCTTGATGCAGATGCACGCTCATCGCTAAGCCGATGGCTACCATGTTAATTAATAGTGATGTTCCTCCGTAACTAATGAAGGGAAGCGTTATTCCCGTAAGCGGGATAATCCCGACCATCATGCCGATATTTTGGAAAATTTGATAGATATACATGGAGACAATTCCGACAATTATTAATGGTCCACTCGTAGATTTGGAGTTGATGGCGATTAGAATCAATCGATAGATCAGAATAAAGTACAGAATCAGGATGCCTGCTGCTCCAACAAAGCCAAATTCTTCACCAATGACGACAAAAATGGAATCTGAGTAGGAGTAAGGTATTTTACCCGAATGGATCATATCGCCCTTCATATAGCCTCTACCCAATAATTCACCTGAACCAATTGCTAGTCTAGCATTGTCCACATGGTAGGTTTGATCTTTGGAAGCGAATTCCGGTGCAAAATAAGTGTCTAATCGATCTGCCCAGTGCCCGAAACCTTTCTCTTTAAGGAATGTTCCGATAACTTCATGATTATGGCTATACAGATAATCGAACAGAAAGTAGCCGCCTACAAGTATAGCAATCCCAATAATGGCATGGGAATATTTGAGATTGCCTATCCAGAGCATGCCGATTAGGATCACAAGGTAGATGATGGCATTACCAAGATCGGGCTGCACGAGCACTAGCATGAAGGGTATAAATACGACAAATACAACAGGGACAACATCTCTAATTAGCAGTAAAGGCTCCTGATTTTTTCGGTAAAGAATATAGGTTAGGATGATGACCAGAATGATCTTCATGATTTCAGCAGGCTGCAAATCTAGCCCGCCTGGAATCTCATACCAGCCCCTAGCACCATTCTTCTCTGAACCAAAGAAGAAAATCCCGATTAGCAAAACAATACCGATAAGATAGATGTAGGGGGAGAATTTGAGCAGCGTTTTATAATTAAATAGACTGGCGAGTATAAAGGCAAAAATACAGACTGTATTGACGGTAATCAGTTTCTTGATACTGATCGGTTTGATATAGGTGTCATCGATCGTTGCACTATGAATAAGAAGGATGCTTAGAACAGAGAGGATCACGAGAATGCCAATGATTATATAATCCATTCTTTTGAGCTTGTCGAGAAGTATTTTCACGGCTTTCCCACTTTCTATAAGAAAACTTGAGCTATTTTGTTTAAAAAATCAATTAATATTTCTATTATACAATAGGGTGATTCACGACGGCAAAAGTGATTTGTTTGGGGTCATTTCTTGAATAGTTGCGTGATGAGGATTATACTGTGCTTGTTACCAATAGTCAGGGTAAAAGGAGGAAACAACATGAAAATTGAAGTATGGTCCGATGTGATGTGTCCGTTTTGCTATATAGGTAAGCGCCGTTTAGAACAGGGACTAGAACAATTTGCACATAACAATGAGATTGAAATCATATATCGCAGTTTTGAGCTTGATCCTCATGCTCCTAAGGATACCGAAGATGATATGCATGCAATGCTATCCAAGAAATATGGGATGAGTCATGAACAAGCAGTCGCGTCGGGTAAGCAGGTAGAAGGGATGGCTGCTAGTGTTGGGTTAGAGTATCATTTGGATAAGCTGATTTTGACCAATACATTCGATGCACACCGCTTGCTGCAATATGCGAATGATAAGGGTAAGGGAGCTGAAGTTAAGGAGCTGCTGCTCAAAGCACATTTTACAGATTCCAAGCATGTAGGTGAGCATGAAGTGTTAGCATCCATCGCGCAAGAAGCTGGCTTAAGCTATGATGAAACGCTTGCGATGTTAGCGACTGATCAGTATACAGCAGAAGTTCGCGCAGATGAAAGTGAAGCTAGAGCAATCGGCGTGCAAGGGGTCCCGTTCTATGTCATTGATCGCAAATATGCCATTTCTGGCGCACAGGCACCTGAGGCATTCCTAGAAGTGCTTAACAAAACTTGGCAAGAAGCGAATCCACTGATTATGCTCGATATGGATTCGGAAGGCTCTGATTCTGCGGATGGTTTCTGTGCAGACGGAATCTGCTCGGTAGAGAAGAAATAAAATCAATAACATCATATGTTTAACCACGAACTACAGTTTATGTAGCTCATGTTTTTAGGCTAGGATACCCCTTTGTGTAAAGGGGTACCTAGTCTTTTTTGGTTGGGAAATGATAGAATGGATTTGTTTGTCAGAAGATTTTTATTGAGAGATTTCTGAGAGATGATAATGATAGATTAATATTCTAAATACGAGGAGGGCAGGTTTTGAAGCGAATGAATTACCGCAGACTTGCTGGGATTATTGTCATCTTCGCTATAACGATTGCGACCTATGTAGGTTTATATATGCAAACGATTCCAAATTCCACAGCTCCCGTAGCTCGTCAAGGTATTCTGGATTTATCTAGTTGGGATTTTACGCAAGGAAGGATTGTCAATCTGGATGGTGAGTGGGAGTTCTATCGCAACACCTTACTGGAGCCAAACGATTTGCAGGCTGTATTAGAAGAGAAGCAAGAATATAAGGTGATTCCTGGAACATGGAAGGGTCAAGATGAGGACGATATGAGTAAGCATGGGTATGCTACCTATCGGTTGAAGGTGCTGTTGCCTGATAATTTGTCCAGTAGTGTTCTAGGGATGAAAATAAACAGTATTCGCATGTCTCATCTGCTGTATGTGAATGGGGAGTTGCTCGGGGAGAGCGGTCGTCCTGCTAGCGTTCAGGGGATGAGTGAACCAGGAAATACACCTTACAGTACCTATTTTCATACGGATAAGAGTGAAATTGAGATTGTCATTCAGATGGCTAACTATGTATTTATTGAGGGTGGGCTGAATACGATTCAATTCGGTCTGTCCCAGGACATCAGCATGCAAGATAGCGTTAAAATCGCGATTGATACGGCGGCGGTCCTATTATTAGGCATGTTCGGGGCGTATCATCTCAGTGTGTTTTTTTTGCGAGGTAAAGAGAAGCTGCATCTCTATGCTGGCTTATACCTGCTGTCTTTACTAATGAGCCAACTTGTTTTTGGAGAAAAAATATTGCTTCGTTTCGTACCTGATATTCCGTTCGATATCGCTTACCGGATGCAAGATGGGGGACTCATTGCAAGCTCAATTGCTTGTTTGTTGTTCTTCTGCTCGGTCGATCCTCGAATTATGTCCTTCAAGGTTCGGATGGCATGGATAATACCAATTGCTCTGTATTTGGTAGCCATATTTGTTCTTCCTTACCGGATATACAATGCACCCAAATATCTCTTTTTCATCTACTTAGGTATTATGATCGTTCACATTTTCACTAGGTTGGTCTATCTATCTGTTCGTAAACAAGATGCTGCTGAAAGAAAGGAATGGCTGCTCTTTATCGGGGCAAGCGTTGCTCTGAGCGTGTTCATGATACAAGGCTTACTTTACTATATGAACCTGCAGCAGACCGATCTGCTATCGAAGCTTGGCGCTATTTGCTTTGTAACACTAGTAAACCTGCTACTCGCAGTGAGATTCACGAACGCATATGAGAAATCAGAGAAGTTGGCGCATGAATTGCTTGTTTCCAATCAATTGAAAGATGAGTTTCTGACACAGACTTCCCACGAGATCAAAACGCCACTGCATGGCATTATGAATATGACCGCTCATTTATTAGAGAATGACGAAAGTAATTTGACTGCGGGGCAACGGCAAAATCTATGGCTTGTCAAAGATACAGCGGTTAAACTTTCGATGCTGATTCATGATCTGATCGATGTGACGCGCCTGAAGCATGGGGATCTGCGTTTAGAGGAGACGTTTGTTGACGTTAGGGTTGTGACACAAATTGTGTTCGATGTGCTCCAATTTGAACTACTAGGCAAGAAGGTCACACTAGATAATCAAGTTGGGCCGGGTGTAAGAGTGCTAGCTGACGAAAATCGATTAAGACAAGTAATGTACAATCTGGTACATAACGCAATCAAGCATACTGAACAAGGATTCATTCGAGTCGTATCCAGAGTAGGCTTGGAGCAAGTCACTATTGTCGTGCAGGATACGGGTATCGGCATACCTAGAGAGAGTTATGAGCCTATATTCGAGTATTTCGAGCATAGAGTGCCGCCTTCTAAGGAGGATGGTTATTCAGGGATGGGTGTGGGTTTATATATCAGTCGGAAATTAATCGAACGGATGGATGGCACGATAGGGGTCGAGTGGTCGGAGGTTGGCAAGGGGACGCACATGGCATTTACACTGCCACATGCTGTCACGCATAACGCATATGAGGAAGTAGCTGCTGTAATAGCTGAACAGTCAGAGCGAATCCCGCAGGAGCAGCCAGGAATCGAAATATTGGACAAGCAGAGACCTACGGTTCTAATTGTGGATGACGAGGCATCAAATATTTATATCATGGGCCAAATATTAAGTCGTCACCATTATAATGTATTGACTGCATATTCAGCTAAGGACGCGTTAAGAAAAATGAAAGAGCATAAGTATGTCGACCTTGCTATTCTTGATGTGATGATGCCAGAGATGTCTGGCTTTGAGCTATGCCGTACACTTCGTAAGTACCATTCTATTCTTGATCTTCCCATATTAATAGCGACAGTCAAGGATACAACACAGGATGTATCGCATGCCTTCAAAGTCGGTGCGAATGATTTTGTGACCAAGCCATTTGATGCGGATACGCTTATTGCCCGCATTCAAACTCTGATTGCGATGAAGAGCTCTATTCAAGAAGCCATGCGTAATGAGCAGGCGTTTCATCAGGCTCAGATTAAGCCGCATTTTCTATATAATGCACTTAGCAGTGTTATTTCATTTTGCTATTCAGATGGAGAGAAGGCGGCATATTTACTGTCTATGTTAAGTCAGTATTTGCGGTATATATTGGATATGGATCGATCGATAATGTTCGTTCCACTCTCTCAAGAGATGGAGCTGATCAAGGCTTATGTAGAGATTGAAAAGGCAAGATTTCGTGATCGATTCGAGTTCATATGCGATGTAGACGAAGAGCTGCTGCTTCGCTATATTCCTCCCTTATCGATTCAGCCATTCGTAGAGAATGCAATCCGTCATGGCTTGTTTGATAGAGGTGGATATGGGAAGATCCTACTTAAGATACATGAGTCTGAAGATTCACTTGAGGTGATTGTCGAGGATGATGGTGTTGGGATATCGAAGGAAATAGTTGAATCGCTTATGATGGGGGAACAAATAGGTGGTATTGCTATTGCGAATATCCGTAAGCGCTTGAAAGCTTTGTCTGATGCATCGTTCACTATTAGCTCAAAACCTGGTATTGGAACGAAGGTTTCGATGAGGCTACCAATTATGACTAACGAAATGAACATTAGGGTGCAGCAACAATATGAGGGGATGAACGCAGATGTTTAGTGCAGTTATTGTTGAAGATGAGGAACTGATCCTAGACTTGATGAAGCATATCATTGGACAGAGTAATCAATACGTTATCTTAGGAGCTTTCGTAGATCCCCATGAGGCACTTGCTGCTATTCCAATACTGAAGCCAGATGTCTTATTCCTCGATGTGGAAATGCCAAGAATGAACGGAATGGAACTTGCACGCCAGATTAATGAGGTTCTAGATGAGGTCAAGATTATTTTTACGACTGCCTATAAGCAATACGCACTGGAGGCCTTTCAGGTATACGCATTCGACTATATTCTCAAACCTGTTACACCAGCTGCGATCGAACGCATTACGAATCGATTATTGAAGCAACCACGTCCACCAAAGACAGCTGTCATAGAGCAAAGAAAAGCGGTAATTCGTTTATTTGGAGGTTTAGAAATTCGGAATATGGAGGGGGTGCTTGTTCATTTTCCTACACGCAAAGCGGAAGAACTCTTAGCATATTTTCTTTGTCACCCCGCAAAGGAAATCAGCAAATGGCAATTGATCGATAGGCTATGGCCGGAGATGGAGGAGGATCGAGCTACGGCTAATCTCCATAACACCGTCTATCGAGTAAAGAAAATGCTTAGAGAGCATTCATTAGAAATGGACATACTCAAGCTGAACGATGGTTATATGCTAGAACTGGGTACTCAACTGTACGATGTCTTGGAATATCAGCGTGCTACACTATCAATTATGGATGCTTCAATAGATGTCATATTGGCAGAACAACTATGTATGATGTACCAAGGAGCGCTACTAAATGGGAAGGATTACATCTGGAAGCTACCGCTTGAAGAAGCACTCTATAGGCAGTATTCAGCTATGATGTTGCATCTCTTGCAAATCGATTTGGCAACGAGATCTTGGGAGAATGCTGAGTTAAAGATAACTACGTTCCTACGTCAGTATCCTCTTCATGAGGAAATGAACCAAGCCTTAATCGAACTGTATGTGCAAACGGGTAAACGGGAGCGGGCCATGAAGCACTATAGTAAGTTCGAAGTGCTATATCGTGATGAATATGACTGTGATCCGCCTGAAGAGCTGCAACGATTGGCGGCTTTGGCGAAATAGGTAAGCTATGTAATAAGCAGGAGAGTGATCTCCTGCTTATTTGTATTTCGACAAAATACTGCGTTTTGAGAGAATTTTGAGAGAACCGATTGCTAGAATGCTGTCATAATAACTTAATTGTGAGGGGGAGAGTAAATGAAAAAAATAATATCTAGGAAATTCTTAACATTGTTTATGGTATTCACAATGGTGTTTGCTATGATTCCGAACACTATGACTTCTGTATTTGCCAGCGATGATGTAGCAATAACAAGTGAAGAAATAATCCCAGAACAGCCGAGCGATGAAGTAAATGAAAGTATTACAGAAAGTACCATAGAGAGAATGAATGCCCCTGATGTAATCATAGGCGGAACAGTGCATAACCAACAAATTCCATCATCCCCGATAGCTGGTGCAAAGATTATGCTAAAAAAAGGAAAAACAACTATTCAATCAGTCACTACAGCAGCTGATGGAACATTTGCATTTACGGGTGCGATAGCAGATGGTTACTATAACCTTTATGCAGAACAAAGTGTTTCAGGTTGGTATGGGAAGAAGTTCATCTCGACTCAGATGCTTGAAGTGAGAAATGGTGAGTTTTTCATTAAGGGAGCACAAGTGACTGAGATTCCGACCATTCATTTGGGCAGCAAGTCAAGTGTTTTGCAGATGAATGATTTTATCGTAGCTGCTGATGGGTTAAATGAATTATTTGACGGTAATGATTATACAGCGGAGGATGCTGCTTTTAATGGGATTGTTTCCTTCGAGCTGAGTGCGATGATGCATATTATATTAAGGATAATGAGCCTGAAAAAGTAGATGCAATAGATGCCGCACTTGATGGAAACAAAATAGGGAAGTATATACGATTTAGTCTTGTTAAGGGGAAGAATAATTCCGGAAATGCTATTCATAATGAGTTGCAAACATCCAATAGTAATATCACAATGATTTTACAAATTCCTACTGAGTTACAGAAACAGGACAGAACATTTGGTGTGATTCATTTGAATGCTCACAACATTCCTACACTTACAGAAGACACACTGAAAGACGGCAAAAATATTGAAATTATTACGAATAAATTTTCAATGTTCAATACTTACGCGCTTGTGTATAAAGACCCAAAAAAGACAGAGCAAGCTGCACCAACAGGCATTACAGGCATTCATGCTACTAAGCTTTTGACGATGACAGATGTGCAATCACAGGGTGCTCTTAGCGGGACTACTACCGCTATGGAATATCGTGCATATGGTAGTGATGTATGGATTGATGCAAAGCAGGAAAACATCGAAATCGCTGATAGTTTGCAGGATGGAGAATTCAAAAACATTTCTTCCACCGGCACAAAGGTTGATCCGACAGGTGCTTACTATGTGAGGTATAAAGAAACGCAAACCAAAGATGCCTCCCTGGAAGCAGGACCGTTCTATGTTCTGCAAGCTCTTGGCAATACGGATAATGACCACAAGAACTATCTAACCGACATAAACAGAAAAATGGCGTATGCTCCTAAAAGTTCAATTGATATTATCGGTTATGCAAACGGGAAATGGGTTTCCTCAAGTTACAATGATTATGGTTTCACGACAGTTGTGGGAGAGGAAAAGGACCGTCTAAATGACTTAACTAGCACTACTGGTGTTGATAAAAATAACATAAACTATAAACTGATTCCCGAGTTTATTGACAAAGGTACGCTGCTAAAGCTTAACTATGAAGTACAAAACAACTCTACTGAAGAATTTAGTACAAAATTCGGTGCATTTACGGATATTAAGGTTAATGATGACGATTTTGCACCTGTGAAGCATTTGAATGATCACAAGGGGTTTACCACAACAGGGGATGGCGTCACTTTTACTTTATTTGCAAAAGATTTATACGAAACAAATGCGAACACCTATTGGTTCGGTAGCTACGGTGGTATGATAAATAACCTGTATGTGCAATATGATGGTGAAGATATTACAGGTGTCGACTCCGGTATCGCCTACTCATTTAATGTTGATCATCTAGAAATGGGTGCGAAAACCACAAAATCAGTTGTAATGGGTATTGTACAAGAAATAATAGCAGAACTTGTAAGCATTCATGTTACAACCCCACCAACAAAAATAATCTACAACGTTGGCGAAAATCTTGACCTTACAGGGCTTGTAGTTACAGGAACTTATGATGATAAAACAACAGCGATCATGAATGTAACCCTAGCCGACATCACAGGCTTTGATAAAACAAAAGTTGGAAAGCAGACTCTCACAGTCACAATTGATGGAAAGACTACTACCTTTGAGGTGACTGTTGAGAAGAAACTTGTAAGCATCAAAGTTACAACCCCACCAACAAAAATGATTTACAATGTTGGTGAGAGCCTTGACCCTACAGGGCTTGTAGTTACAGGAACTTATGATGATGACACAACAGCGATTATGAATGTAACCCTTACTGATATCACGGGCTTTGATAAAACAAAACTTGGAAAACAGACTCTCACAGTCACAATTGATGGAAAAAGCACAACCTTCGAGGTGACTGTTGAGAAGAAACTTGTAAGCATCAAAGTTACAACCCCACCAACAAAAATAATTTACAATGTTGGTGAAAGCCTTGACCCTACAGGGCTTGTAGTTACAGGAACTTATGATGATGACACAACAGCGATTATGAATGTAACCCTTACTGATATCACGGGCTTTGATAAAACAAAACTTGGAAAACAGACTCTCACAGTCACAATTGATGGAAAAAGCACAACCTTCGAGGTGACTGTTGAGAAGAAACTTGTAAGCATCAAAGTTACAACCCCACCAACAAAAATAATTTACAATGTTGGTGAAAGCCTTGACCCTACAGGGCTTGTAGTTACAGGAACTTATGATGATGACACAACAGCGATTATGAATGTAACCCTTACTGATATCACGGGCTTTGATAAAACAAAACTTGGAAAACAGACTCTCACAGTCACAATTGATGGAAAAAGCACAACCTTCGAGGTGACTGTTGAGAAGAAACTTGTAAGCATCAAAGTTACAACCCCACCAACAAAAATAATTTACAATGTTGGTGAAAGCCTTGACCCTACAGGGCTTGTAGTTACAGGAACTTATGATGATGACACAACAGCGATTATGAATGTAACCCTTACTGATATCACGGGCTTTGATAAAACAAAACTTGGAAAACAGACTCTCACAGTCACAATTGATGGAAAAAGCACAACCTTCGAGGTGACTGTTGAGAAGAAACTTGTAAGCATCAAAGTTACAACCCCACCAACAAAAATAATTTACAATGTTGGTGAAAGCCTTGACCCTACAGGGCTTGTAGTTACAGGAACTTATGATGATGACACAACAGCGATTATGAATGTAACCCTTACTGATATCACGGGCTTTGATAAAACAAAACTTGGAAAACAGACTCTCACAGTCACAATTGATGGAAAAAGCACAACCTTCGAGGTGACTGTTGAGAAGAAACTTGTAAGCATCAAAGTTACAACCCCACCAACAAAAATAATTTACAATGTTGGTGAAAGCCTTGACCCTACAGGGCTTGTAGTTACAGGAACTTATGATGATGACACAACAGCGATTATGAATGTAACCCTTACTGATATCACGGGCTTTGATAAAACAAAACTTGGAAAACAGACTCTCACAGTCACAATTGATGGAAAAAGCACAACCTTCGAGGTGACTGTTGAGAAGAAACTTGTAAGCATCAAAGTTACAACCCCACCAACAAAAATAATTTAC
>NZ_SKFG01000029.1 GCF_004344915.1 Paenibacillus albiflavus
AGAGCCAATTTTTCACCAGTTCGATTTTGGATTTCCTCCATACGACTTATTAAAGAGTCAAATGATTGCGGAATTACGGTTGGGTATTCTGAATACTTCGCTTCATGCCTTGTTCCAACTGCTGAGAATCCTCTTTTGACCACTCTACACGTGTTATCTTTAACGCCTAGTTCGCTCATTTCGTTTCTCCTTTCGGTTTCTGAATCGTATAAAAAGGCATAAAATAACATTTCGATTACTATCCATATTTTCCCTTCTAAAGCACATTTGATTCTCCAAAAAACTTGCCGTTACTTGTGGTACGATTCACCGAGTATGATCTTTAACTAACCTGCCCGTTAGCGCAACGCGGCTGCCGATCCATGCCGGCAGCCGCGTCTTAGTTATTTATTATGCTATAGTGTCCTGTTAGTTCAATAATTGGGATTAGATTAATCCATAAATCACTTATTGAACGCCAAACTGTACATCAATTCGAGTCGTTTTTATTAAATGAGGTGATCATATGGTTTTATTTCCTTTAGATAGTAGTCATATAATTGATTAATCGAAGAACTTGAGAAGATATGACTGGCTTGTTCAATTTTCTCACGTTCCCAATCGAACCAACGAATTTCCATTAACTTTTCGATTTCTTTGTCTGTGAATCGTTTCTTTATCTCTTTAGCAGGGTTGCCGCCTACTATCGTATATGGTGGAACATCTTTTACAACAACCGATCCTGCCGCAACAATGGCACCTTCACCTATTTTTACACCAGGCATAATCATTGCATTCATGCCAATCCAGGCATCACTTTCGATGATTGTATCCCCTTTTGGTTCGTAAGAGGTTTCAATCTGCTCCACAAACGGATACACTGTAATCCATTCAGGATGATGATTGTGATTTCCACCCATTAAAATAATTACACCACTTGCAATGCATACGTAATTTCCTATAATCAATTTATCTAAAGCCCAACCATAGTCTTCGATGGGGTTAAATAACTTCCTTGATTTTTCATCTCCCCAAAGGTATCTAACGCACCCATCTTCAAAATCATGATTATCGTAATAACCAGAGTAGTAGGAGTATTCCCCTACTTGAATCATTGGGTTAGTGACAATATCCTTTAGATACTTAATTTCAGACCAGTGGTTAAACCGATGTTGTTTCATTCTTTTCCCTCGCTTCTAAGTAATATTAATCATTTTTTCACTTAGAAGCTTAATGCAGTAGCAACATTCTTAAACCGTTTCAAACGACGAACCATCGCCCTCATCCTTTTCCTATTTGATGGAGTCAGTGTAACAAACGAAACATTCGTTCGTCAAATCATACCTCACTGTCCGAACTAACCATAACATAAAAAAGTAACTAATCCGGACAACATCTTGGTTAATGAAGGTTATTATTTTCAGACGTTGAGAACAAAGTGGTTTCGCTATTCACGAAATCCAAACTTCTCTGTAACGACGATAACAAATCAACTATGTTATTTTGAGGCATAACCGGCTCAATCTCATCATTTTTCGGTGATCTGTTCGCAATTTTATTTTCAATTAATAGCCTAAGTGCATCATTGTACCTGTTGCCATATTTAGCAAATTCAAAAGGTCCTGTCATCGCATCAATCAATTGACTTAAAATTAAGATGTGATCCTCAAATATTTTGGTTTTTACCCCCGCCACTGTATTATTTATTTGCTGCATCGATCGAACCTCATCAGCATAATGTAAAATCGATAACACTATCCCATTTCCCATTGGCCTAATAGCGGCAAGATATTGTACTGAGCGCAGCGTAATGTAACCTATACCGATTTTTTTCGATTTTTGAAGACACGTGAGGAATAGCTGGAATACTTCTTCCCCTACTTCATCTGTTCCTACGAAATAGTGTTTTTTCATTTGGACAATATTTAGATCACTATTATCAATAAACTGCTCTATAACAAAGTTCTTATTAGCTTGTGGAGATATCTTCTTAAGCTCCTCGTCCGAAACCTCTACTGAGTTTCCCCCACCTAGTTCGTATACCTTTTGTATTTGATCCATTTCTACAGTGGAGTTACACGTTTGACAAAACTTTAAATGAGATATGTTATCACCACATGCTCTATGGGTTTGTTTAAGGGACAATTCTTTGTCTTCAGTAGTAGCAAACAATTTCACTGGTATTTGAAATTGCGCAATTTGTATAGTACCTTTCCACATTGCATGCATCGCGTTATTTATCTCCTTTACTCGGGTTGGTAATAATTATCTTTATTCACCTAATCGGAACAAAAAATACTCTCATGATCGGCTAAATGAGACTCTTTTATCTTCGTCATTACCAGGAAGCGTTGCAAGACCAAGTGGTAAGTGCGAATATTCCCCCTTAGCGCGCGTCGTACTTTTACAAGAACTGCATCCCCTTCCTGATCTAGATTGTACGAAGTATTATTTTAAACAAAAAAACATCGCCTAAAAGCTGGCGATGTTAATTAGTGATGCTAAGATAAATAGTTCATTTACCTAATCGGTCGATATGAGAAATATTCCATCGATGACCATTCAAATTGTAAAATTGGTAAATCTGTCTGAAGAAAACAAAGTATTAGACTGAAAAATAAAGTGTTAGTTCAGTTTATCAAGACCTAAATTTAAGAAAGTCAGATATAATAAAGGGTTAAAGTTTTTTAGTCAACGGAAATAAAACACAATCTTTAATAGTCTCACTATCGGTTAGCACCATTAACAATCGTTCTTTTGCTTGGAATAATCATTACCCCTGAAGCAGTTATTACCCCTAATATAACTAACACAGCCCCAATAATTTGAAATACCGTTATCGGTGTTCCAATAGCAAATGAAATAATCATCGTGACAACAGGAACAAGATTAAAAAATAGAGATGTTTTACTTGCCCCAAGCTCCTTCATCCCCTGATTCCACCAAAGGTAACCCAAAACACTTGTAAAGAAAGCCATAAAGGCAATTGCTCCCCATGCTCCGATCGAAATGTCTGGTAAAGAAACAGGATTTGAAGTAAATAAGGAAACCACTATTAAACTAGCAGCACCGATAATCATCGTATAAGTGGTGGTAGATAGCGGAGTAGCGTCCTTTAGAAAACGACGTCCAAGTACACTGTAAAGTGCCCAACAAACGTTACCTGCAAAGATTATTAAATCCCCGCCTGAAATGGATAGCGTTTTTATCGTCTCAATAGAACCTTGTGTAATAACTAACATAACACCTATAAAGGCAAAGAATATACCGGTTACTTGCTTTTTTGTAATACTATCTTTTAATATCATTCGTGCGAAAACCATCGTTAATAATGGATTCAGTCCCATGATTAATGCCCCATTAACAGGAGATGTATAATTCAAACCTACAAAAAACAAAGCATTAAATCCGAAGATTCCTACTACTCCAAGAACAATATAGGAGATGGCATTCTTTTTTAATTGACTTGTCTTGATACCTTCAGAAAAAATCAAAATGATTAGCATGACCACTGCGGCTAAGCCGAAACGCCATGCCGCAGCAGATGATGGGGAAAAATATCCAACTGTATATTTTGCAAGATGAAAGGTAGCTCCCGTAAAAATGGAGAAGCCGATTAACATCAGATATATTTTCAAATGCTTCATTCGGTTTCCACTTCCTCTTTCAGGATGGAATAATAGGTATCCAGTTTTTCCTTCGTTGTTGAGATCACTTCTTCAAGTTCTCTCTTTTTAACTTCCATTTTCTCCAAATGCTTTGTTAAAATCTCGATCCGTTTATTGATAGAAGGAGTCAGTTGCGACGATTTCACATCGGAATTGATTTTTTCCAAAATACAACCGTCCTGAATAAACTCATGAACATCCTCTAGAGACATTCCGGTTTCTTTTAAACTTTTGAGGAACATCAAGAATCGAATATCCGTTTCTGTATAGAACCGCCTTCCGCCGTTTTGTCTTTTGGGTGGGGGAAGTAGCCCAAGCTTTTCGTAATATCTTAATGTATATGAACTAATACCGGACATCTCAGCAGCTTCACTAATGGAATACAATAACATCATCCCTCTCTTTGGATTAATGTTAGTTTACAACTTAGAGTTAACTCTAAGTCAAGTACATAAAAAAACCTGCACCGATAATTACGGAATGCAGGTTCATGTATTATTTCTCTACTGCTTTTTCAAAATAAACGATTTGAGATATTCGAATGTGATGCAGCTTTCCATCAACTACAAGGGCCACGTGATCAATGAAGACATCACCCAAAGTACCTACCAATTTGCCAACAGTTGTCGTGATGACAATCATTAATCCTATGTGCTGGGTCAAATGCTCGATGAATTTGGGCTCCACAGCTGTCGTATACATAACCCAATTCGGCAATACCAAATTTTCCTTGCACTGTACTTCCCCATTCCGATAATATGGCGGAGCTGGGAATGTGGCATAGGCTTGCGGATAGCCATAGTACACACTACTATTCATGTGTTGCATACCCCTTTGTCATTAATTAGAGATCATATCTATAACATATGACAGCTGCCTATGTGGTGTTCCTTTACTATTTATTCACCCGTAACCAGAGCGATCGAAAATCCATCATACCCCTTGCTGCCTACCGTCTGAATTGCCGTAGCACTTACACGAGGTTCAGATGCAATAAGGTCAAAAAATTGTCTTACACCCTGCACATTCGGATCCTTACTCTCTTCATTCACTACCGCCCCATCACGTACTACATTATCACCGATAATCATACTTCCCACACGTGAAAGCTTAAGTGCATAGTCAAAATAAGAAGGGTTATTAGGTTTATCCGCATCAATAAAGATCATATCAAATCGCAAGTTCTCAGCGACAAGTTCCTTCAAGGAATCAAGCGCATACCCCACTCGAACTTCCACGACATCAGATAATCCAGCGCGTGCAATATTCGCCTTGGCGATCTCGGCGTGTTTTGGGTCATATTCTAAAGTAATTAAGCGACCATTAGCAGGCAATGCTCTTGCAAGCCAAATCGTGCTGTAACCACCTAACGTTCCAATTTCTAAGATTGTACTTGCACCTTGGATTCTTGCTAACAAATGCAGCAGCTTGCCTTGATTCGGAGCAACATCATGCGCTGGCAAACCCGCTTCTGCATTGTGCTTCAACACTTCATCCAACACAGGATCTTTTTTAATAAGTTGATCCGTGAAATACTGATCGACATCTGTCCAACTTTGACTTTGCTGTTTACTTGAGCCAGATAATTCGTATGAGTTATGTTCAGTAGGATTCATTTAGATACACCCTTTCAAATAGATAATCTTTCATTTCGCCTATGATTATTGAAACTTTTTAAATCCAATAGCATTAACAGGTCCTTGAAAAGTTAAATTAAAGATAATTGTTGCTATTTCCTCAGGTGATTGTTTCATGCCCGTGTTTAGCCAGTGTAGGATGGATCCAACATGAGCTGAAATGATATAGGCCATAAAAACATCAATAGGTACATGAAACGTTCCCTCACCAAATATGGCACGTACATTTTCCACTATATTTTTTTCCAATATCGTTTTTATTTTTTCTTGAAACGACAAATCTCCTTTGGGTCCTAAAATGACCTTCAAAAATGCAGCATTATCTCGGAAATATTCAGCTAATTTAATCACAAACGGAAACGGCTTATTGTCCGAATACAAGTTATTCAACTCTTTAGGAGTTAACCTCCTTATACTTTTACTTATTTCTTCTATTTTTTGTATAATTTCTTCTTCACTTTTTTCCAACAAATCGTACTTATCACGGTAATGCAAATAAAATGTGCTTCGATTAATATTCGCTTTGTCTGTTATATTCTTTACGGTCACAGCATCAAAACCTATTTCATCAATCAGCTCTGTAAAAACATTTTTAATTGCAATTCTAGTCTTCGCTATGCGCCTGTCCATTTTTTCTTGATCCATTTATTTTCTCCTTAAAATAATTCCAATTAATCTACACGAAATGATGAAATGTTGTTTATTAATCATTTTTAAATTTATTGATGGTGGTTTAACTTTCACCTAATAAATATAATATACACGAAGAAGATTAATAAACACAGTGTTAATTATTTTGTAGGATTAGGAGGAAAAAAATGAGTATTTTAAAAAACAAACTAATAATTGTAGCTCCCATCATAGCAATTATCATCACTTGTATTTTTGCCGTTGTACAAATCCCAGGGGCTAAACAAGCTCCTAAGAATGTTCCCTTAGCAATCGTAAATGAAGATCTTGGCGTCGATATCCCTAATCAAGGAAAGATGAATTTCGGGGCAACATTAGTTGATATGCTTAATCAACCAATGAAGGAAACTAGTGGTGAAGCTGAGCCTGCTGTTAAGTGGATTGCTGTCGCTAGTTATCAAGAAGCCAAACAAGGAATGGATGATAAGGAGTACTATGGGGCTCTTGTAATTCCTGAAGACTATAGTGTCAAACAAGCTTCATTACAAACATCTACACCATCATCACCAGAACTGAAAATCTATGTCAATCAAGGGAAAAATGCCACTGCATCAAATGCGGTTACTCAAATTTTAAATGGAATTGTTGATAACATTAACCATAAGGTGAGTGGTCAGCTTATAGAGGGACTTAAAGCACATAGTGGAAACTTAACAATAGAACAAGCATCCGTTTTAGCTTCTCCAATTACCAAAACCGTAACTTACCTCAATGAAACACGTACCATGGGAATGGCCCCAATGGCTTTATTTCAACCTATTTGGATGGGAAGTTTAATGGCTGCCATGCTTTTATGGGTATCGCAAAAAAAGATGGCATACACCTCTAAAAAGAACAAAATGGTTACTATCTCAATTCAAGTTGTAATAGCTGCTATTGCGTCACTTCTTATTGGTTTTGGATTGACTTGGTTAGCTGATGGCATGCTAGGGTATGATATTGCTAGTTTCTCTGACACCGCCATTTTCTTAACCATTACGAGTTTCAGTTTTGTTCTAATGATTGAAGCTGTTCTCATGTGGATCGGACTGGCTGGTATGCCGATATTTGTCTTATTGCTATTCTTTGGCGCACCCTTATTATCGATGGCACCCGAATTTATGCCTTCCTTCTATAAAGATTGGATTTTCTCGTGGTTACCTATGCGAATTATGGTAGAAGGACTTCAAGATTTATTCTTCTTCGGTAAAGGATTAACTTGGAGTGGCCCGATCAGTACATTAGTCTGGATTGGTTTAGGAAGTCTTATTGTCTTATTCCTTGCTACGCTTAAACCGCAGCGAGTAAATAGCAGTAACGGACATAAGGCTGTACAAGAAATATAAATTATAAAAAAACAGAGATATTTCAGTTTAAGACTGAGTATCTCTGTTTTTTATCACCGCATCTGACAAACCTGTTAAGTCGGCACTGACATTTTGAAGCAACGGATTCTTTGTGAGTAAATTGGTGATTTTCGTATCAATCTTCAATTGTTCTGACGATAAAGGCCGGTTTTTTTTGATGTCCATGAAAAGCAAAAGCAGCTGGTCATCCGGCCTATGTACGGCGTAATTCGCGACAATTTCCAATTCTGTTAACGAAGGCTCGTCTACATCATGGTCTTTATGCCAAGATTGAAAACGTTCAATCATGCGATTGTAGTCTTTTCGAAGAACATATGGGATCATATCAGGCATTTTCAACAGTAAATACTTTAGCGCTTCTTTTTTAATGAAAGTAGATAGGTGCGGATAGATGGCTACAAGTATTTGGGCGGTCATTTCAGCGCTGCTCAGGGTCTGGTATTTTTCTTGTGCGAGAAGCCATTTGTTAATTGGCGTGCGCAGTTTTAAATCAAGCTCTTCATCAGGAATAACTCTCTGCTCAAACAATTCCTTGGTTTTTTGGTGGGTTACTAAATCACATAGGCTTTGCAGTTTGGCATGGTCCGACAAGGATGCGTGAAGTACAACGTCAATCGTGTCGATGATTCCGTTATAGTAGACAAGCTGAAGATATCGGTGGTTCTGCGGGCTGATTGCTCCGCACTTGTCAATCAGAAACACACGTGCTGTATCGTCTAGTATACGATCACAAGTAATACGGGTATCGTCCAACTGATACGAGGAAGATTGCGGATAAACATAGTATTTGTGTAATGAGTCTGCAAGGATGCCGACACGGCTGGCATTACGGAAATTTTCAATTGCAAACAGGGTATCATACCCGTAGTGCATACTTGGCATATGTGAAAAATCAAATTTGCGTAAAACCGACACTTTGTAAAGTTTACACCATACTGTCCGCATAAACTGATGATACGCAGTAAAATAGGCGTTAAACATTTCTGGTCTATCTAAAATGAGGCTATGATCCAATTTGCGAATACCAATCAGATTCTTGTTTGTCTCATCAATAAAATCATGTCCACAAGCAACGACATCGAGATCGTCATTCGATATAAACCGTACCATACTCGTCAAGAAATTCGGTTTGTATTCATCGTCCGCATCGAAAAAACAGAGATAATCGGAGTCATTATAATTCTGGATAATTTCTGTCCAACTATTTCCCTTTTCGTGAACATGATTCTGCTTGTTTCTAAGCGCAATAATACGCGAATCTTTGGACGCATATTGTTTGATGATTTTGCTTGTTCCGTCTGTCGAAGCATTATCCAATAAATACCAGACCCAATTCTGCTCAGTCTGGGCAAGCACGCTTTCAATCGCACGCGCTATCGTTTTTTCCGCATTATACGCGTAGGTGTAAAAAATACACTTTTTCATGCAACATCATCCCTTTAGTATTTAAAAATATTTTCATAAATTCGCGGGATTCTTCCTTGCTTCTATAAATTATGTGCGTATATACAGAATGTTTCTTCGTTCATAAAGAACGGCTTCACTTATCAGCTAAGTAATTCATCATATTATTTAGTTGCTTCTCATAGCCAGTAAAACGATTAGATATGATGTTATCACACATGCTTTGCATAAAAGCCCGTAAAGATTGTTCAATATCTTGGGCAATTTCCGGTGCACGTTGGGTGAGATATTCTGCCCGTGTTTGATACATCGCCAAATACTCATCAAGCAACTCCGGCGTCATCTGCTTGTTGTGTATAAACGCCGTCATGTTGGACGCGTGTTTCCTGAAAACATACATCGCGATATTCCACACAGCTATTCGCCCCGCCCGCTCAAATACCTTGTAGATCACGTGAATGTCGTCTACCAGCACATTGTCCGGGAATGATAAGCCCTCCCACAAACTGCGCCGAAAGAGCTTGGTCGGCGGCGCGGCATTGTAAAGCCGACGGTTTAATAACTCTCTTAATCCTTGCAATCGGTCAACAACGAACCACTCATTGCAAATGAAGTAGGGCTCCATCCTGTCCCCGAAATCGTTATAGCTACCGCACATGGCAATATCGGCATTCTCTTCGCGTGCAAGATCGACGAGAAACGAGAGCATCGATGGCTCGCATCGGTCATCATCATCCACAAATAGAACATATTCGCCCGTAGCGGCAGCAAGACCGCTGTTGCGTCCAAACGATGCACCTATGTTGTGCGGAATAGTTACTAGTTTCACCCTCGCATCCGCTTCCGCGTAAGCCGCACAGAGCTCTGCTGTACCGTCGATTGAACCATTGTTGACTAGAATCAGCTCATAATCACCGAATGTCTGATTTCGCAAGGAGTCCAGCATGACTGGCAGATACTGCTCACGATTGTATGTCACCAATATAACGCTAATAGACGGCATAGGCAGGACACCTCCAGACGTTAAAATTCGACGATAAGCAAATCGCTTTCGTCAATACCAAGCGCGATAAACTGACTCCTGAGTTCTTCCCGCACATTTGGGTATCCGGATCCAATCAGGATCGTTAATGGCTTGTCACCAGCTATTTTCGTTACAGCGGCAGGAAGGCGAACAGGAATGCCATCAGCTAACATTCCGTTTTTTTGTACATCGTTGTCAAAGAAACCAGAAAGAGAAATCCCCTTTGCCTCAAAAGCAGTCTTCAAAAACAAACCAATTTGACCAGTCGGAGCCAAATAGATATCTCCCCTCTTTGCTAAAACCCTCCTGGCCATTTGCTCAACTTTGTTCAAGCATTGTTCCCGCAAACGGGCAAGGCCTGTCGCAGCGCCCTCTGATAACAGCGTATCCACTACAGAACAGTCGTGGTCCTCCGAGGACGTGGCCATACCTCTGAGATCTTTTTGCTTCAAACATTTATCTATCTCGGTGGCGATTTCGGTTATTTGCTCATTGCTCACGGTGCATAGCGCAGCAATAAGTTGGTGCCGAAAATGCTCCATATAGACGCGGACAAAGCCGCGCTCTTGTTCCGTTGTGGCTTTGCACCGCATCAACCACGTCAAAGAGAGCAAAAGCTTGCAGCACTCCGAAACATTCTTCGACGCGTTTATCCTTGAAATAGATGACGAACGCACACGGTACAAGTAAACCAATGTGTCAACGTAGTGTACCGAGCGCGCCGAGAGCAAAGTACGGACAGATACGTAGACATCATGATAAATATTTGCTGGCGGCTTTGAACGTTTTACGGGCGCACGATAATACTCCCGTAATTTTCGCGAAAAAATCAGCCGCCATGTTGCTACATTAAACGGCTGTGCTTCGGTCAGGTATTCAAGTGCTTCATCCTTATCGCGCCCGTTAATGCGTTCGGCTTGATAAGATTTATCAGTAAAATTGATGACACTTTCCTCTAAAATTGTACTGAACCGCCCGAAAAGCACATCGGGAGCATGGCTTCGTAATATATTCTCGATTTCGCTATACGCGCCCGGAGCCAACATATCGTCGCCATCTACATAATGAATGTATTGCCCACGCGCTTTTTGGGTACCGTAAATGACCGCCCTGCCGATAACCGGCTCACCGGTCAGCGCATAATATCGGATCTGTTTATGGTTCGCTGCGTATTCTCTGCAAATGGCATCGCTGCCGTCAGTAGAGTTGTTATTGACCAATACGATCTCATAATCATCAAAGGGCTGAGTAATGATGCTGTCCAAACATGCAACAATATAACGCTCTAGATTGTGTACGCTTACGACAAAGCTTACAAGCGGCCTCTCCCCAAATATCCGCAAATTTACACCTCATTTATGCCGTTTATCTTTAAGTACATTAAATACCGTTCTACCCCTGTCCGCGTATCCACGGAAGGTGTGTAATTCAGTACGGTTTTTATTTTGCTCAAATCCGGACAGCGGCGCTGTGGGTTGTCCGTATTGTAATGTTTATCCGCATGCTCACGAAATAGGATGCTCCCGTTATATCCAAAGATGGAATTCCCGACGGAACGGTATATCTCCGCTAATTCCCGAATCGTCATTTCTTCCACGTCATTACCGATATTGAAGATGTCGTATTGCGCGTATAACGCGCATTTTAGCGACGCGAGCGTCGTATCTGAAGCGTAACAGAACGTACGGGTCGCTTTGCCATCGCTGTACAAGACAATCGGTTCGTTCCGCAAAATATTCATCGCAAAATCCGCCGGGGCGCGTTTATCGTTTGTTCGCAGGCCGGGTCCGAAGCTGTTGAACGGGCGCAACACGGTCACCGGGAAGCCTTTCTGATGATGAAAATTGTAACAGAGCGTTTCGGCGTACCGCTTTGATTCATCATAGCAGGAGCGCGGGCCGGAGCTGTTAACGTTGCCCCAATAGCTTTCTGGCGTCGGCACCATTGTAGGATCAGGATCGCCATAAACCTCGCTGGTGGAGTAAAACAACAAATTAAAAATGCCTCTGTCGCCGTAAAAGTCAAACAAACGCCGTAGCCCGATAACGTCGGCATCCATCGTTTCGATTGGATGCAATCGATAGTAAACAGGAGACGCCAGCGACGCCATATGAAAAATAAGATCTGCATCGCCTGCAAACGACAAATTCTCCCGAGTGACGTCGCCCTCGCGCACCGTAAACAGAGGGTGATCTTCTATTGCGTGGACCCACTTGGGCTTTCCGAATATATAGTTATCTAGCACATATATGCGTTTCACACCAAGAGTCTGCCCGTACTCCGCAAAAAACTGCACCAGCATAAACCCAAGGGAGCCAGCAAAGCCCGTTATGAATATGCTCCTGCCTGACAGTGCACTGCACTCGCGCTCTGTTAGTCCATCCGCGATACGCCGCAAGTCCTCTGATAGAATTTTATTTTCCGTCATATTGTTCACTTTTCCTTATCCTAAGAAATATCTACAATCGACGAAGCGTGTGTCCGGAAAGGTCTTATCAATTCCTTGGAATTCATCCCAGGCAGTTACAAGTGCGACCGTGCCGCAAGTTTCGCATACCTCATTTGCTGACGCGCAATAGGTGATGGAAAGTCTGTACGTGTTGTGAAATTCCTGCATGGCAAGTGGGTCATAGGCGTAGATGCTAACATAACCGCCCTGTACCAGCGCGCCGATGATCTTCGCAGCTGGGCTGTCACGAACGTCATCAGAGCCCCGTTTGAACGACAGGCCGAGTATTCCGATTTTCTCGGTTTTCTCGCCTGCCGCACGGGCGATTTTTCGAGCAGTCAGTTCCGGCATTTCGTTATTAAGGGAAATTACACCTTCCAGTATTCGCGGCGTGAATCCCCGGTTTAGCGCGACAGCGTCAAGGGCAGCTATGTCTTTGGGCAGGCAATAACCGCCATATCCGCAGCCCGGATATATGTAGGTGTTGATTCCTGCGCCGGCAAGCCGTCTGTCCTCATGCAGAATGCGAAACGCCCTTGCCGTTTCGATACCATCGACCGCATCTGCAAGTAGAGCCATCTCATTCGAGTAGCTGATCAGCGCTGCAAGCAAAGAGTTTGATAAATATTTAATAAACTCAGCTGTGTTAGGCTCTACATAATGAAGCGGTGCGCCAAACAGCTTATAGAGCTCCGCGAGCACGTTCTTTGCTGCATCGTCAGTCACACCGCAGACAATTCTGTCAGGGTTCATAAAATCATCCCAGCACTTGCCCTCACGCAAAAACTCCGGGTTTACCGCAACGGGATTACCCGCTCCCTTCGCCCTGACATACGGCGTGACTCGTTCGTTAAGCGTTCCCGGCGGAATCGTGGATTTCACGACAAGCACACAGACTTCGGAGACTGTTTCAAGAACACTATCAATCGCTAATAGCAATTGTGCCAAATCCGCGCTACCGTCAGGCAGCCCCGGCGTTCCAACGCAAAAAAAACAGATGTCGCTCTGATCCGCTGCATCTATCGCACTGTCCGCTAAGATGAATGTTTTGCCGAGATTTCGAGCAAGCGCATCGTCTAGTCCTGGCTCGAAAAACGGGACTTTTCCGCCGGCTATCTCTGCACAGCGCTCTTGGTTAATGTCATATCCGCGCACAGAATAACCTTTGTCCGCAAAACCAAGCGCAGTAGTCAGTCCGACAAATCCAAGTCCGAATACGGCGATACGCATTTCCTCCCGCCTCCTTTAATCCACCCACACTTTCCACTTCGCATTGCCGCTCGCCCAATCAGCTTCGAGGGCGCCTTTATCCCGAGCCGTATCCATGCATGCCCAGAATTTGTTATGCTTATATACTCCAAGCTTGCCATCTGCGCTCAAGCGCTCAAGCGGGCTGCGCTCAAAAATCGTTGAATCTCCATCTATATATTCAAAGACTTCAGGCTCCATCACCATGAACCCTGCGTTTATCCAAGCACCGTCTTCCTGCACTTTTTCGTGAAAACCAGTTATTGTCCCATCAAGGTCATTGATGTTGAGAACGCCAAACCGCCCGCCTGGTTGAATCGCCGATAAGGTGACGGTTTTTCCTAACTTTTCATGCGTTTGTACCAGTTTGGTTAAATCAATGTCACTGACTCCGTCACCGTAGGTCATCATAAACCGCTCATTACCGATATAGGGCGCAATGCGCTTAAGACGTCCGCCGGTCTGTGTGAACAGCCCCGTATCCACGACGGTGACTTTCCATGGCTCCACGACATTCGCGTGTACAATCATCTTGTTCTCAGCTGTAAAGTCAAATGTCATATCGCTGCGATGTATATAATAATTGGCGAAGTATTCTTTAATCATATATCCCTTGTATCCACAGCAAATGATGAATTCGTTGAAGCCGTAATGAGAGTAAATCTTCATAATATGCCACATAATCGGCGCGTCTCCGATTTCAATCATCGGCTTAGGTCGTAAATGCGATTCTTCACTTATGCGGGTACCGAATCCTCCCGCGAGAATGACTACTTTCATATAAACCTTCATTCTGGCTTTGTCAGCACAAATCCTAATGAAAGAAGAGCGCCAATCCACCCAAATAGTTGATATTAAAAATAATATGCCGATGAATATGCTTGGGTGCTTGCACCTCATACACGCTCCTTAATTTACAAAAAAAGTCCCGATGAAAAAATATCATCAGGACTTTGTATAGCCTTATTTAAATGTATCGCTCATCCATTTAGAAAATCTATCCTTCTCTTCAAATTGTGGATAATGAGCTGACTCCTCGAAAGAAATGAACTCCTTGTGATCCCCTTCAATCATATCAAAATATTTTTTTGCTGCATTAGATGATGCCATAGCGTCGTATTTACCCATTACAAAATAAAATGGTAAATCAAGCTTTGTGACTATATTAGGTAGTGGCTTATCAAGAACCTCTTTTACAAGCTGTGCTTGTGTCTTAAATCCATTGTTATAGCGAATTAAATCTAACAGATTATATTCACTACTTAATAGCATCTCAAGTATATTGCCATCCGGTATATTAATAAGTCTTGAAGCGCCGCCGTATTTCCCTACATAATTTCTTGGAGCTACTGCCTCTCCATTATGTACTTTTTCAGCGAGCCCCTCTAAATACTTCACATCTTCTGTATTTCCGGCTTTTTTGGCTTCATTTATTGTGTAATTCAAATTATCAATTTCACTTTCTTGCATATTACCCAATTGACCAATCCCAATATAGGTTTCATATTTTTCTGGTGCTTTATAAGCAGCCATTGTTCCTAAATATGTACCGTAAGAATGACTTAATAAGATCACTTTCTCTTTACCTAATCGTTTCGAAATATAATCGGTAAGTTCTAATAAATCATCCACAAGTACATCTGCCGTTAAATTAGAATAATCCTCATTAAAATGATATGATTTACCGCTTCCTCTTTGATCGTAATTAACGATAGTGAAATCCTTTTCTAACAAGTTTTGGTACTCAGCTGCATAAGGAATTTCGGGACACGCCGGCCCCCCGTGTACATTAATAATGACCGGGTTATTTAGATCACGACCTCTAATCATGATTTGCTGTTTCGTACCATTGATCTCAACTTGTTCTAGAACACTAATACTGTTATCCCCTTTTATACTCGAAGTCCATGTGGGCCTGAAAAAAGCGATTACCAGTATGATAATAATGAATACACCGACATATTTTATTAATCTCTTTAAGTTTTTCATCTAATCCCTCCTTACCCAATACTCTACAATTGAAAAGTAATATACTGTAGTGCCGGTAAGTCACTAAAAAGTCATAAAAAAAGAGTGAAGACAAAGTCGATTTAACTTCATCTACACTCTCTTATCTTTTATAAGACTCTCTTCCATTGCTTTAGTAATAGCGGAAGATCTGTTTTTTACATTCAATTTCGAATAAATGCTAGAAACATAATTTTTCACAGTCCCCATGGATAGAAACATCTTTTCTGTAATGTCTTTATTGGACAATCCTTGGGTTAAACATTTGAGAACTTTGATTTCTTGATTATTTAAATCATAGGGATGATTCATAGCGTTATGGTCTTGATCCGAATGTGAGTTATGATTTAATTGTATTTGTCCAAACACCTCTTTTGCTAATTGCTGAGGAATGAGGGAACCTCCGTGATACACCATTTTAATTCCCTGAACTAAATATTCTGGATCAACAGCCTTTAATATATAACCCTCAGCACCAGCATTTAAGGCATTCAACACGTGAGTGACATCTTGAAAAGTAGTAAGGATGATCACTTTAATATGTGGCCACCGTTTTTTTATTTCTTCTGTCGCCTTAACCCCATCCATCACCGGCATTTGAATATCCATTAAAAGAATATCAAGGTTTTCCCTTTCGCATAAAGCAATTGCCGCTTCTCCATTTTCTGCTGTTCCAACAATCTCAATGTCAGAAATATTTTCAATCACAATTTTTAGACTTTTTCTTAGAATCTCTTGATCTTCAACGATTGCTGCTTTAATCATGATCATTAAACTTCCTTTGCCATAGGTATGCTACACGTGATCCTCATACCATTATTCAATTTAGAATCAAAGTTAACCGTACCCGCTAATGCCGATATTCGATCTTTCATGGAGCGTAAGCCAAATCCTAAATTCAATTCATTACAACCATTCCCATTGTCTTCAATAAGAACAATCAATTCTTCTTGTTTAAACGAAATATTGATTTTAATAAAAGTGGCCTGACCATGTCTTTTCGCATTTGTAAGTCCTTCTTGGATACAACGAATAATGGCAAGCTTTACTCTTTCACTGACTTTGGTCGCTTCCCCTTCAACATTCAGTTTTATATCTGTTGCCGTATGTTTCATAAAATCATCAATTAATTCTGTCACTGATTCAACAAGCGTTCGATGACTCGTTGGCGACATATGGTGAATTGTTTTTCTTACATCGTTCAAGCCATTTCGTGCTAAATCTGAAATCTCTTTTATACTTTTTTCTGCTTCTAATTTATCTGCCTTATATAGAAAAGGAAGGGCATCTAAGCTTGTTATGACCGATGTGAAAATATGACCAACTGTATCATGCAAGTCTTGCGAAACTCTATTGCGTTCTTCCTTAATCGTCAGTTCCTCAATTTTTTTTGCGTAATATTCCAAATCCTTATTTTTTTCCTCAATAGAGGCAATTAACTCTTTATTAGCTTTGTTGACAATGGTCATCCTTCCTAAACAAAACCCAATACCATAAAAAATAGTTGTGTCAATGCAGAGTTTAAAGAAATCCTGATTCGTGAAGAGACTGCCTGCCCATGTACTAGCTAATACGGCGAAAGGTCCTAACCAAATTAATGGCTTGACTTGACAGGCATAAGCAAGAGTAAGGATAGGTACAAGTAAAAAACTGTAAGTCACTGATATATCATACTGACTCGATAAGTAAATAAACAAAGAACCCGTTAACAACACCTCAGCCATTAAATAATATTGGAATTTAATAAGCCTAGGCCGATAAAATAGATGGGGTATTAGATAAGAGCAACTAGCCCATAAAAGTATAATCCACTTTTCTGAACCAATCGTACTAACGAATATCGCGTATCCATTAAAAGAAAACCATACCGTACGCATGAGAAATAGAAAAAAGTCGGGCCAATGCCATTTCCTTTGATCACTCATTTTCGAATCATGCCTGGAGATGATAAATTTAACTTCATGATGAATCTTACTCCCCTTTGTGAATAATGAAGTGTTTCAAAATCAACTAAAGGATATAACTTTGTTTGAGGATTTGTCTATACTTTAGTGCATCTGTCGATAGATTGGTAACCTCCGGCAACAGATTTATTTTTTGTGAATCGGATCAACCGGAAAGAACCGATTCACATAATCATCTACAATCTCAACCTCAATGCTCATCGCTTTCATCCTCCTAGAGTGAATTAAACTTTCAGTTCAACAATTTTTGTTGCGATATGTTTGCAAAACTCGCTGTCATGCTCCACAAAAAGGATAGTCGGCGAATGCTCCAGCAGCAGCTCTTCGATTTGCATCCTGGAAATGACGTCGATAAAATTGAGCGGTTCGTCCCAAACATGCAAATGAGCGCGTTCGCAGAGGCTTTTTGCAATCAGAACCTTCTTCTTCTGACCGCCGCTAAAAGAAGCGATGTCCTTTTCGAATTGCAAGCGCGAAAAATCAAGTTTTCTCAAAATCGCTTTGAATAAGCTTTCTTCAATGCCGTTGGATCTAGCGAATTCCGTCAAATTGCCACACAACTGCGAGGTATCTTGTGAAACGTAGGAAATTTGCATCTGGCTCCCTATTCGAAACACGCCGGAATAAGGTATCTCCTCGCCGCAAATCAGTTTGAGTAAACTGGATTTGCCTGAACCATTCGGACCAGAGAGCACGATGCGGTCCCCTTGCTCGACAGTAAAGCTGATGTCTTGGCAAACGTTCTTCTCGCCATAATGAATCGAAACGTGGTCAAGCTCGACCAATTGGGATTTATGATAATTCATCTGCGATATTTTCAAGCTTTCCGAGCTATCGACGTTTTTCAGAAGCTGTGATCTTTCCTCGATCGCGGAGTGCTGTCTTTGCTCGATCGACTTGGACCTCTGCATCATTTTGGCGGCCTTGTGACCGATGTACCCTTTGTCGACCTTGGATCCGGAGTTACGGGTGCCGTTTTTTGTTTTTTCTACTTCGTCCGACCAGTTGCTCGTTCGCTTGGCCGATTCGGACAGCCGCTTAATGTCCTTCCTCAGTTTATCGTTCTCAGCCAGTTCGAAATTGTCCTGTCGTTGTTTATTCTCCCACCAGTCTGAAAAATTTCCTTTCTGGACTTCGATGTTGGTCTTATTGATCGAAATAATGTGATCCACACAATTGTCGAGAAACGACCGATCGTGTGACACCAGAATATACCCGCTCTTGTCGTTCAAATAATCACTTACCAGCTCCCGAGCATGCAGATCCAGATGATTTGTCGGCTCGTCGATAAGCAAAAAGCTGTTTTCCTTCAAAAATAAGACCGCCAGCATCACCTTCGTTTGTTCTCCACTCGACAACAAGTTGAACGGTCGGTACAACACATCTTCTGACAACTTCAGCAGCGAAAACTCGCGCATGAGCTTCCAGTGCTCATAGTCGGGATAGATGTCGGCGACCACATCGAATGTATACTTCTCCTTGTCTTCGACATGGAACGGGAAATACTCGAAACTGACGTTAGAGGAAATCGTTCCGCTGTATTCATATCTGCCGAGTAGCAGATTGAGAAACGTAGTTTTGCCCCGACCGTTCCTCCCCGTAAAGCCCAATTTCCAGTTGGTATCAATTTGTAAACTTACATGCTCAAAAATGTTGTCGTAACTGCCGTCATAGGCAAACGTCAGGTTAGTTACCTTGATCAATGACATTTCAGAGACCTCCTTTGTTCTCAAAAAAAAATAAAAAGAGCTGCAAGAAAGTTGACCTTTCTTACAGCTCAAAATAATAAGACAAATCCAACCCTGCGTAGAGTTAGATTAGGATATATTTTTTGAGTGAAAAGAATAAGGTAACTTTCTTGCCAATAAAGAATAAAACAGAGCAAACAGAACTTGTTTTAATCTTTAAACGTAAGCAAGAAATTTTACATTATCCTCTTCAACTCCTATCGTCAGTATTTAGCGTAATCTTAACATACCCGCTATTTCACCGCAACTAACTCTCTGTTTAAGACACCATTGATTTTAAGCCGAAAATATGGAATCAATTCCACACAACCGTGGTCACACACCCCCCGAAAACCAGCGGGAAACACGGGGATACACCAAAACAGAGCGATGCCCGAGAAGCCTTATGGGATACATGTCGATTGTGGCCTTTTTTATTTATCTAAAGGAAATAGCTGCAGTTAATCCTATCAAAATCATTCCTTTCATAATCTAACGGAAATTATAGCTCCTATTTGACCAAAATACGGAGAATAGAAGTCATTTGAGCGCAAATAGAGGCATCCATCTCCGTTAAAATTCCATTGCTTTAATTCTCAATGAAATAGCGGCCGTAGTTTCCGTTAGAAATAATCGAGATCCGGCTATTGTCTAATTTTATACATCCGATATCGCTGGTTACCGCTAGCGAGGAATAAATTTTAAAGGGCACCAATCAAGAATATTCCGAATTAATTTTTAAACGGAAAAGTCGAATGATATCAAGGCTCTAGCGATCCCAAAACGCACTAACCGCAACATTCGATGTGCTTAAGGATTGATGGATAAGCTTAGCGAATTCCAATGCGTTGGTCCCATCTCCATGAATGCAAATCGTGTCTGCCGTGATCGGCACATCGGTTCCTTGCAGAGATCGAACACTCCCCTCTTGTACCATCCTTACAACTTGAGACACTGCCTCTCCCTGGCTAGTAATTATCGCATTGGGATGATTACGGGAAGTTAGCGTTCCATCCTGCTGGTAGGTTCGATCAGCGAACACTTCTTGTGCGGTTCGCAGACCAAGCTTAACACCAGCTGTTATAAGCTCGCTGCCTGCTAGCCCATACAAGATCAGATTGGGATTCACTTGATATACGGCTTCTGCTATCGCTTCAGCCAGTGATGCGCGTGTGGCAGCCATATTGTACAGAGCCCCATGCGGCTTCATATGCTGCATGACTCCTCCTTCTGCCTGAACAAAAGCCTGCAGCGCTCCGATCTGGTAGACCACAAGATCATATGCTTCTTCTGCAGAAATCTCCATATTTCTGCGCCCGAAACCAACCAAATCAGGCAGACCAGGATGTGCCCCAAGTGCAACTCCGTTTTCCAAGGCCATTCGCACAGTTTTTTTCATTACGGACGGATCTCCTGCATGAAAGCCGCAAGCGATATTAGCCGAGCTGACATATCTCATGATTTCCCTGTCATTTCCGAGCTTGTAGGCACCGAAGCTTTCCCCCATATCGCAGTTCAGGTCTACGAACATCCTTTTACCTCCCACTCATGTATACTTCCATTCCCAGCTTGATCTTTCTTAGCAGCAAATTTCGTTCATATAATGCCTTTTGGGCTTCACGAGGCGATATTTCTTCAAATCGAAGCATTTGTCCCGGTCTGAATTGAGCAACTTTAGCTAAATCAGCACTTGCCACATAGCCAATTTTGGGATAACCACCAATCGTTTGTCGATCTGCCATCAGAATGATTGGCTGTCCGTTTGGGGGCACCTGTATCGTTCCGACTGCAACTGCAGCCGAGATCAGTTCCTGAGGAGATATAAGCGATAATGTCGGCCCTGATAAACGATATCCCATCCTGTCCGATTGAGGAGATACTTGAAAAGTTTGACTAAAAAATGCGTCACGACTTTCGTCAGAGAACTGCTCGAATTGATCTCCCCGTATCACTCGTATGACCGTTTCATCCGATGTCCAGAAATTGCCCCTCGATATAAACCAATCCGTTTGGTAAAAAGAAACCTGTGATGCACTACTCCTCAATTGTTCTGCAATCATTTGACTTGATGGACCATCGGGATTTGCCCTCAGATGATCTCCTGCCTTCAGCCTTCTACCCTCAAAGCCTCCAAAGCCTGCCCTAAGATCTGTGCTTCGACTGCCCATGACGATGGGCACATCCCATCCACCAGCAACTGCAAGATAAGCCCGGCATCCTTGTTTGACAAACCCAAACTGAAGGACACTTCCTTTACTGATCCATACAGTCCGATCTGATGAAACCGGATTGCCATTAATCGTTGGAGAGAAATCCCCACCGCAGATTGCGATAAGCATATCTTGAAGGAATAACAAATGTGGCCCTTGCATAGTGATCTCAAGCACGGCATCGGCAGACGAATTACCGACTAACAGATTGGCCATTTGCAAAGCCAAATCATCCATTGCACCGCAGCTACTTACACCCTGCTGCTGATATCCATATCTGCCAAGGTCTTGCACAGTTGTATTTAATCCTGGTGTAATGACCTCCACACTCAAAAGGACACCTTCTTCCAGTCATCATATTCCTTTGTGGAAATAGGATAGAAGCGAACTTGATCCCCTGAACACAAGAGACTCGGTGTGTCGTCATTTGGCCGAAATAAACACTGGGGTGTCCTTCCGATAATTTGCCATCCACCCGGACTGACGATTGAATAAATACCCGTTTGCTGGCCCCCTATCCCTACACTCCCCATTGGAATAGACAGACGGGGCGAGGATCGGCGAGGTGTGGCAAGCCGCTCATCCATGCCGCCAAGATACGGAAAGCCAGGGGCAAAGCCAATCATATAAACCAAATAATCAGTGGACGAATGGATCGCAATGACCTCCTCGGGGCTAAGACCATTATGATTTGCGACCAGCTCCAAATCTGGTCCATAACTTCCTCCATAGCAAACCGGTATTTCGACGAGTCTGTTCGTTTTATTTCCATTCTCTGAAAAAGACTCACATAGCTGCTTCAAAAAAGCAAGTACATGATCGTACGGCATGATTTCATTAGCAGGATCAAAGAACAAGATGGGATCATAATAGACGGTTACCGTTGTAAAGCCAGGAACGAATTCTACCATTCCGAGAAAAGGATGCATCTGAAGATATTCAGAAAGAGCCACAACCTTGTTGTGTGTCTCTTGATCAATGCTGTCACCCAGTTTCACTACGACACCCGAATCCCCTAGTAAAGAGAATTCATAGTTAGGCAATTTGCCCGCCTCCTGCATTAATGTTCAGTGTTCTAAATTGAATGTGTTACATACTCCATGTTATTCATCTAACGTTCCCATACAATACTTTCTTCGGATTTATTATGATAATTACAACTGCTATAACTAAATAAAAGATAGCGTTATACATGATTAAATCGAGTAAGTTTCCGTTTATTAAGCCAATAAAAAAATTAAAGAATTGGTGGATGATGATTGGAATGATTAAATTCTGATTTAAGTTATAAAAAGCCGTCATGACGATCTTAGTAGACATGATTGCAATCATAAAGAATAGTATATATTTGATAAAATCAATACCCGCAAGCCCTGTAGTAAACCATATGGGTAGATGCCAAATACCCCACCAGAATCCAATGATTATCGATGCTTTTAATGGTGAATGCTTCTTTTGAAGCTCAATTTGAGCGAAACCTCTCCATCCTAGTTCTTCTCCTAGTGGCCCCGACAAAAGGTTTTTAAAAAAGAAATAAATCAGCATTCCCCATGAAGAAACAGTAAAAATAGAATCTACTTCACTATTATTAGATACGATAAACAAAATCAATAAAAATATGAGGGCTTGAATCGTAATCGCAGTAAAAATGACAGAAAATTTAAGTTTATGCTTGAATTTCTCTTTTACAAATTGTATAAAACTCTGCCCAGGATAGATTTTTTTAAACAACACAGCAAAAGCAATAGTTGAGGACCAAGCTGT
The DNA here is from genome assembly GCF_004344915.1 of Paenibacillus albiflavus. Taxonomy (GTDB): domain Bacteria; phylum Bacillota; class Bacilli; order Paenibacillales; family NBRC-103111; genus Paenibacillus_AM; species Paenibacillus_AM albiflavus. The sequence continues at coordinate 23,118 of NZ_SKFG01000029.1, forward strand.
TATACAGAACATTACATCAACGACCCATGTTGGGAATCCTAGCATATGTGCCGCTCCTACAAGAAAGAAAAGTGGCAAAAAAATAATATTGGTTAATAATATAAAACTTGCTACAGGTTTTTTTAGTTTCTTTTCTCTATTCATGCATAATCCCCGCTTCAAACTAAGTATTTCGTAAATATAATCATGTTCATATTTACTGATACCCTCAGCTTAAACCTAGGAGTTACTCACAGGTCAATACATGTCTGCATTATTTTATAGGTGCATAAATTTCTAAGAATACACGTTCAAGTCCATCCTCATAAGTGGTAAGTAACAGATTTACATAAACTAGCCCCAAAAGTTCATACCCTTGTTCTAATGCTACTTTCCTTAAACTAGCTCCCACGTAATCATCCATATTTTTGCCACCAGTTGACCATCTTCCATTTTCAATAACGGTATAAATACATTTTGAATGAGATAAAATTTCTCCTTCTATTTCTTTATCAAAGTCTTCTACTTTTCTTACAATTATAAACTTGTCTTCTATAATTCCTTCTTCATTAAAACTAATGACTCTTCGCAAAGATGTTAGGGTAACTGCTTTTTTTAAGCTGTCTGTATTCTTTTGTAGTGTTTCATATTCATCGTACGCAGTAAAATGTTCTATTTGTCCCTTTATTTCTAAAGGTTCCATTTCCTTTACTATGTATTCTCCTAAGAATTGTTTAATCTTCTCGCAATCTTCTTTTACGATCTGAAGTTTTTTTAGAAGAAGCTTTTTATATTCTATTTCCTCTAAAACATCTTGCTCTTTCTCTTCTAATAATAATTGTATCCCCTCTATACTCTTACTTTTTCTTAATTCCTGAATTTTTTTAATTTCAATATCCATTTCTCTATAAAAATTTACTGTTGTTATATCATATATATCAAAATGACTATATTTTCTATACCCATTCTCGATATCTTGATTAGGCTTTACTAATTCCTTATCTTCATAAAATTTCAAGGTATCTCTAGATACACCTAAAAATTTAGCAACTTGTCCAATTGTGTACATTGTACTCTCCTCTATCATTGCTGCATTTTCATTATGATATTTCATGCAGTCTCGTTAAAAAAAGGATCTGAGTTAACAAGAAGTCGAATCAAATCTATCCGTTCATCCTCATACAAAGGATATCATGTAGCTTTATCGAATATTTATAAATGAAACTATCTCGAATCCATAAAAGGAGGGGTTGAATTTTGCTGAAGAAGATTCATTTCGTACAAACTCTAAATGATGTAGTTTGGCTCCATGCAAAGTCTATACTTTGAACAACGGCGGTTTGTATGGAGCTAAGAAATAAAGTGCCGTCATAAAATTTAAAGATTCGGTAACTGTTTGTAGTATAGACTTTGCTACCTTAAAACTCTAAAATTTTTTAGGAGCAGAGCTATAATGAAATATTTAAACGCTGAGAACATCCTGCCGCAACATATATTGAAAGAAATACAAAAATATGTGCATGGCGGGGTCATATATATTCCAACACCTGAAGAATGGCGTAAGAAGTGGGGGCAAAGCTCAGGGACTAGAGAATATTTGAACACCCGAAATGAAGAGATCCGTCAAAGGTTTTCAATGGGTGCCTCTATTGATGAGCTTTCAGATCTATTCTATCTCTCACGCCACAGTATTAAAAAAATCCTTTATTCTAAAAAATAAGTTGATGACAAGTCACATCGGAATGATCTGGATGTGACTTTTTTTTGTGTAAAATATGATTCCAAGTCAATGATTATCCAATCTTAAGCTGCGAACCTTATTATACTTAATATATCAAATTACAGGAGGTTCAAGGAATGGATAATCATAAAGTGAAGAGAATTTGGAATGAATGGTCCGAAACGTGGTATCCAAAATATAGAACGGATCAGGCAATTTCAAAAGTAATTAACAACCCCGAGTCAGCATTTCATCACACTACTTATACTATGCTTAAAAAGGCATTTCCAAGTTTGCAAGGGAAGCGAATTTGTGTGCCTTCAAGCGGGGATAACCATGCTGTGTTCGCACTACATTTGATGGGGGCATCCGTAACCTCCGTCGATATTTCGGAACGACAATTGGAGCATAGTGCTACAATCGCTAAGAAACACGGTTGGGATATTGAGTTCATCTGCGATGATACAATGGAGTTAAGCAAAATTAAAAGTAGTGAATATGACTTTGTTTATACCTCAAATGGTGTTCATGTATGGATTCATGATTTATGTTCAATGTATCGAAATATTCACCGCATTCTTAAAGTTAATGGGATTTATCTCATGTACGAGATTCATCCTTTTAACCGTCCATTCGGAAGTAATACAGAGAAAATCACAGTAGTTAAACCCTATCATGCGACAGGCCCAATTATCATCGAAGATGTACCCAGATATACCTGGCGTATGCAGGATATCATGAATGCCATGATCACATCAGGTTTATTCATAAATCATATTGAAGAAATGTACGCAGAGGATGGTTCATTTTGGGTGGATGAATCAGTAGTTGGAGAAATCGCACTCTCAAAAGAAAAACTCGATCATTTATGTAACTGGCATTCTAACCCCATGGCGGCTCTTCCTCAATGGTTATCAATTAAAGCAACTAAATAACGTAAGGAGCCTTACTTGCCCTCTCTCCTTTCGAATTGAAAAAAGTCCCGACGAAGATATTCATCGGGACATTTAATCATCGAATGTAAAGCCATTATCTATACAGAAGCAACTGTTCACTCAAACCTTTGGTACTCGCATATATCGATTGATAAATTCCGAACAATCCTTGATACGTATTTGCAATCTCCGGATCAGGTTCAAATCTCCGATCATATTTAACAAACCTTTCTGCGCAAGCATGTAAATTTTCAAACCAACCGCTGCCGACTGCTGCAAGCATCGCAGCACCAAATGCTGGGCCTTGCTCATTACTTAATTTAACAACAGGTGCTTGGAAAATATCCGCTTGCATTTGCAGCCAGACATCGCTTTTGGCACCGCCACCGATACTAACGATCCTATTCACTTCTGTTCCCATTTCATGCAGCATTACCAGAGACTCATTCAGGGAAAAAGTGATTCCCTCCATGACAGCACGAATTAAATGTTCTCTACGATGCGATCCGTCCAGACCAATAAAGCTGCCACGGATCATCGAATCAGCATGAGGTGTTCTTTCACCGACCAGATAAGGTGTAAAAAGCAAGCCGCCAGATCCGGCAGACACCTTGGAAACCTCCGACATGAAGTGTTCATAGGATTCTTCAGGGGCAACCGTTTTCTTTAACCAATCCAAGCTATATCCCGCTGCAAGTGTGACTCCCATCGTGTAGTAACTACTAGGATCGGAATGATTAAAGAAATGCAACCTGCCTTCTAAATCCTTAATCCCCTCATCATAGGACAAGATCACGCCTGACGTCCCTATGCTGCATAAAGCATCGCCATTGCTCAAAATTCCTGCCCCTACTGCACCACACGCGTTATCGGCTCCTCCCGCAAACACCTTCGTATCTGAACTTAGATGGGTCCGACTCGTAACTTCTGGCAGCAATTCCCCAACGTAATCAAGCGATTCTACAAGAGAAGGGCAGAGCTTCATATCGATACCGAAAGCTTCGCAAATATCCTTACTCCATTCTTTGCGAGCCACATCCAAAAGCAGTGTTCCTGCCGCATCGGTAACGTCCATATGAAGATGTCCGGTTAAACGATAGCGCAAATAATCTTTAGGCGTCAGAAAGCAGGAAGTCCTATGATAAATTTCAGGCTCATGCTCCTGTACCCAAAGGATTTTGGGAAGGGTAAACCCTTCCAGCGCTGTATTTTTGCTAATTTTAATTAGTTTGGTTCCGAGTGTGTTCATGATCCTTCGGCACTGCTGTGTGGTACGTGTGTCATTCCACAAAATCGCAGGCCTAAGCACTTGACCATCATCATCCAGCAGAACGAGTCCATGCATCTGACCTGAAAAGCTGATTCCTTCGATATCTTGGGGATCCACGTTGGAATGTTGCATTAGTTCGTGCAAACTATTTATCGTTTGTTCGTACCAATCCTCCGGATCTTGCTCACTGTAGCCCGGTTGTTTGTGGTGTAACGAATAGGACTTCGATACTTCACCGCATACTTGACCTTCTTGATTGACAAGGAGAGCTTTTACAGACCCGGTTCCCAAGTCAATGCCAATCACATATTTCATACCCGTCTCCTATCATTCTGAGAATATGTACTCATTTAACTGTGACTTGATCCACTCAATCTTGCCTGACTTATTGATTTTCTCTTGATTACCTAGCGTGTAGGCCTCCAATTGCTGAAATGTTGCTTTTCCCGTCCTAATATCCATGCCGATGCCAGACTTGAAGCTGCTATAACGATCCTCGATGATATTCTCAAAGAAACGATCCTCGATTAATTTCACTGCCACCTTTAGTCCCTTTGCAAAAGAATCCATTCCCGCTATATGCGCATGGAATAAGTCCTCTGGTTCAAACGACGATCTTCTGACCTTCGCGTCAAAGTTGACACCACCCGAGCCAAGTCCACCATTCTTTAGAATCTCGTACATGGCCAGCGTAACCGCATATAAATCTGTCGGAAATTCGTCCGTATCCCACCCTAGTAATAGGTCTCCTTGGTTCGCATCGATGGAACCTAGCATGCCATGCATCCTTGCGACACGTAGTTCATGCTCGAATGTATGTCCTGCAAGAGTCGCATGGTTCGCTTCAAGATTCAGCTTGAAATGATCCTGTAGACCATATTTCTGTAAAAAAGCAATCGTCGTTGCCGCATCAAAATCGTACTGATGCTTGCTCGGCTCCTTCGGTTTCGGCTCAATCAAAAATTGCCCTGTATAGCCGATTTCCTTCGCATAAGCAATGGCCATATGATAGAATCTCGCCAAATTATCCAGTTCCAACTCCAAATCCGTATTCAGGAGTGATTCGTATCCCTCGCGTCCGCCCCAGAAAACATAATTTTCCGATCCGAGTAGAGCTGCGGTTTCAAGCCCTTTCTTTACCTGTGCCGCTGCATATGCGTAGACACCTGCCTCCGAAGTTGTCACCGCCCCGTGTACGAATCGGGGGTTTGTAAACATGTTCGCCGTGTTCCAAAGCAGTTTAACGCCAGATGCTTGCATCTGCTCTTTTACTAGAGCCACGATGATATCGAGATTTTGGTTCGTTTCTTTTAGCGTGCTGCCTTCAGGCGCAATATCACGATCATGAAAGCAAAAATACGGAACATCGATTTTCTCAAAAAACTCAAAAGCTGCCTCTAAACGTGCTTTTGCCAAATCCATTCCCGTAAAATGGCTCCAAGGGCGAATGGCAGTTTCGCTTCCGAATGGATCACTTCCTCCTCCAGTCAGCGTATGCCAATAGGCAACGGCGAAGCGAAGATGTTCCTCCATGCTTTTACCGAGAACGATCTCTGATTTATTGTAATATCTAAAAGAGAACGGATTCTTTGTTTTTCTTCCCTCATAATGAATCTTATCGACTGTTGGGAAATAAACCATTATTGATTCCTTCTTTCCAAAAAAGTATTTACAATTCTGTTATACACGGCTTATTTGCCCGTCTTGATTGCCGCATCATGTGCTTTGGCGAATTCATCTGGTGTGATTTCTTTGCCGAATAGCGCCTGGATTTGGTTCAGGTGAACTTCGGCAGCACCTGGTGCCATTTGTACGTCGGTAAACAGTGTAATGCTCGTGGCCTTATTCACTTCATTGAGCAGGTCAATGTAGAGTTGCGGAAGTTGGATCTTCGACGTGTCCACCTTTGTAGCCGGGATAACGCCCGCCCCAGTTACAGATTCTTCGCCCCAACGCTTCACGAAGTACTTCACAAATTTTTTGGCTTCAGATTTTACAGGCGAATTCTCAGCGACGAACAAAGCAACGCCGGGACCACCTACCCAACTATCGATATTACCCTTGCCACCACTCACGGTCGGGAATTTGAAGAAACCGATGTTGTCACGCAATTGCTGAGGAATGTCCTGATTGGTCGTATAATTCGGAAGCTCCCATGTACCCATCATATACATGGCAACCCCACTGTTCAGAAGCTCCGCTTTAACTTCGTCATTCGATAAACCGTTAAAACCTTTATTGAAAGCATTCATATCAACCAGATCTTGAACACGCTTCGCCGCTTCGACAAGACCCGTATCGGTGAAGGAGGATATACCCTTAATCGCGTTTGCAAGCGTCTCCGTACCCGCGATTCGATCAGCCATATACATATACCAAAGAGAACCCGTCCAACGATCTTTGTTGCCGAGCGCGATTGGCTCTACGCCATTACTTGCAAGTGTTTTCACAATTTTCAGAAAATCATCGTAAGTCGTTGGAACCTGCAAACCATATTGCGCGAATATTTTCTTATTGTAGTAAACCGGAGCGATGTTGAATTCGAGAGGTAATGCATATGTTTTGCCACCGATGTTATACGCTTCTGTAGTTCCAGGAACGAACGAGCCCTGCAACTCGCCTTGCAACAGCTCATCGAGTGGTGTTAACAGATTACCTTCGACGAATGGCTGAAGATATCCGGCTGCCCATGTCATGCCAACGTCCGGTAGTTCGTTGACAGTAGAGAGCACTTTCATCTTGGCTTTGTATCGCTCATTATCAAGCACTTCTTGCTTAATGGTAACGTTAGGATTCTCCGCTTGATACTCTTTAATAATTTTGTTCACAATTTGGTGTTGGCCTGATGCACCAGTTTCTGGGTAAAGATGCATCATGTTGATCGTCACCTTTTCCCCCATTACTGCGTCCTGAACATGATTATTATCGTTCGAACTTCTGCAACCGTACATGACAAGAAACAGACCAACCACTAGTACCAATAGCGCTCGAATTTTTGTATGCATGCTCATATCCACCACCAACTATCATGCCAATCCGGCAAGATGTATTTTGGACAGAGTGCCGATCTTACTCTTTCACTCCGCCAAGCGCCACGCCCGCAATAATATACCTCGATAGTAAAAAGTATATCACGAACAGTGGCAACACCGTTAGTGAGAGCCCCAAGTAGATTGAACCGAACTCCGTCTTGTAAATATCACCTTTTAGCAAGCTTACCATGATCGGCAACGTATATTTATCCTTCTGTGTGAGCAGGATGAGCGGCATGAACAGGTTGTTCCAACTAGCCACAAAGGCAAATATGGCTTGTGTTGCGATTGCTGGTATCATGATCGGTATGACAATTCGGTTGAAGGTGTAGAATTCACCCGATCCGTCAATGCGTGCTGCCTCCACCATTTCAATCGACAACGCGGCAAGCAAGTATTGACGCATGAAGAACACGATCGTTGGCGCCGCAATGGAAGGTAGAATCAGTGGCAGGAAGCTGTTTGTCCAGTGCAATTGATACATGAACTGGTAAAATCCGATGGCACTTGCCTGTGCTGGAATCATCATCACGCACATGATAAATGTAAAGAAAGGCTGACGCATCTTCCAGTTATATACGACAAGCGCATATGCAGTTAGAGACGAGAAATAGACCGCACAGATTGTAGAGAAGCCCGAGATGATGAGTGAGTTGAAGAGTCCTTTTAGCGGATCGAAGCTCTTACTGAGCAGCACGTTCAGATTGGTCATGATGTGTGTCGACGGCAGCAGAGAAAGTCCGCTTTGGATTTCCGGCGTTGAACGTGTGGCGTTGACAAACATGATCCAGAACGGCAGTATGCTGAGCAGCGACAGGAAAATGCAGACGATATAGATGATCATCCTATTGATTTTAAGAGAGCCTGTAGCACTTGTTTGAATTTTCGCCATGAATCACATCCCCCTTGTCACTGCTTGCGCAGCTTTTTTAATTTTCTTTTGTGCTTTCTTCAGCTTTACCTTATCACGGTCGCGCATGATGTAGAACAGCAGTCCTGACAGTACTGCCGCTATCACAAACATGATCATGCTCGCCGCCGCCGCAGTATTGTACATATAACTGCCCTTGAACGCTTGCCCGTATATGAACACTGATGTGGTAAGCGTAGCGTCATCCGGTCCACCGTAGAGGAACAGTTGTGGGATATCGAACATCTGCAAGCCACCGATCATCGATGTAATCAACGTGTAGAGCATGATCGTTTTAAGACTTGGCAGCGTGACGCGGAAGAAGGTTTGGAACGTGCTGGCACCGTCAATGGCCGCAGACTCAAATAGTGCGGGATTGATGCCCATAACACCTGCAATAAGGATAAGCATTGTGTTTCCATACCACATCCAGAATTGGATGAACGATACGATACCTCTTGCAGTATTCTTATCCTGCAAGAAATAAATCGGAGAGTCAGTTAAGCCCAGCATCTCAAACAAACTGTTTATAGGACCTATCGGGTAAGAGAATAAGGCATTAAAAAGTACGGCGATTGTGCTCGCCGTGATGATATTCGGCATATAAAGCATCACTTTGAACGCACCTTGTCCCCTTACCTTATTGCGCCGATTTGTGAACCAGACCGTGAGCAAAAGCGCAAGCAAGATCTGTGGAATGAAGTTGATGATCCAAAGGAGTGCGGTATTGCGAAGCGACTTTCCGAATGAGACGTTATGAAGGATGAGATCCTTAAAATTTTGAAAAGGATTATCCAAAATATGAATTGGCTTTGGGATTAATCCTTTCAAATCGGTAAAACCGATAACCGCGGTATACAAAATGGGATATAACGAGAAAACCAGAAACGCCAGTACAAATGGAAGACTGAATATATAGCCATATTTCGAATAGCTGACACCCTTGCGACGCATAGCTCCCACCTCGTCTATTGATATAAGGGACGGGAAAATTTACCCGCCCCTTTGTTACTTTCCTATTTACTCTCAATTCCGAGTTGATCCTTGACTTGCTGCTTGAAATCCGCAATCGCCTTGTCACGGCTCTTGGTACCAGCGGTATACTCACGTACCTGTCCGCGCCATAAGCTGTTAATCGACTCGTCGTATTGAGTGAGGTTTTTGCCTGTAGCGTTGGCATTAGCCGGAACGAATACGTCGAACATATTCTGTCCGCCTAGCAGCGCGACTTTGCCGTCAGATTTGCTCATTACGACTGAGGATGCAACGGTGTCCTTCGTGCCTTGCTCGCCATCCTTCATGGTACCGTTAGCCCAATAATATTGGAGGCCTGTATCAGAAGTATCAAGCGTGACCCACTTGATGAAATCAGCAACGGCTTGCTTTTTAGCATCGTTCTTAGCCGCATCTTTATTCGCGAGGATCCAAGTGCCGCCCCAGAAGAAACCGGTTGTCGGTTCCGTAGCAGCCCAATCACCGTTCGTATCTTTAACTTGATCTTTCATCACGTAGTTAATAAACCAAGCTGGGCCGAAGAATCCGAAGATTGGTTGTTTGCCTGAGCCGGACATATCCGCAAACCAAGCTTCTTGCCAGTCTTGTGTGTCATTATGATAGCCATTGTCTTTCAACTTTTTAGAGAAATCAATGAACTGTTCGCGCTTCGGATCGATTACAAGCTTGCCGTCTTCAAGCCAGCCCTTGTCAGAACTGTTCTCGATCGCGTGCCAAATATCCCCATCACCGGATACGATGCCGTAACCCTTATCCTTCAGCTTTGCAGCCGTATCGAAGAACTTATCCCAGCCAGGACCAATTGCATTCTTAATGGTTGCAGGATCGTCAGTTCCAAAAACATCTTTGGCAATCGAGCGGCGATAAATGAAAGCACCACCGGTCGCTTGATAAGCTAGACCTTTCAACTCACCATTCTTGCTTCCAATGTCAACCGAGTATTGGGCGATGCCAGCATCCTTTACCATTTGATCACTGAGGCCCAAATCAGCGTAATTGGCAGCATAGCCGGAAGCATCCCCTTGTGTGTACTTGAGGACGAAGGCTGATTCTGCTGCATAGATATCCGGGGCATCCTTGCCTCCGCCAGCGAGCGCCTGATCGAGAGCAGGCTGATAAGCGCCATCTGTGGTTGCAATAATTGTAGTTTTGAACTCAACATTCGCCTCAGGATGAACTTGAAGATACTTGGTCGTCATGTTCGGAATTTCATCCGTGAAGCTCCACAGATTGATGGTTACTTTCTCCTTCGGGGTGTTGTTCGGCGAAGGTTCTGTGCTGCTGCTCGGCGTACTCGGGTTTGTGCTTGGGCTTGTACTTGAGCCTGCGTTACTGGTCGAGTTCCCGCTACACGCGGTGAACACAGAGGTTAACATCATAATTGCTAAGGTTACAGTTAAAAAGCGTTTCATGCATTTGACCTCCCTTTTATACGCTTACAGTTACTTTGTAACCGCTACCATAATTATAGTGTTGGTAATGTAAACGCATAAGGAACTGTCCATTGGGAGAAATTCCATTATTATTGGATTGATTGTTCGGTATCCAGCACCTGATGACGATACTGACTAGGGCTTGTTCCCTCATTATCTTTAAACACTTTAATAAAATATTTATCCGTTTGATATCCGACTTTCTCGGCAATTTCCCAGATCGGTATTCTGGTAGTGACTAATAGCTCCTTCGCTTTTTGCAATCTTCTGCGTGTCAAATAGTCGCTAAATGTGACACCTGTCTGTTCCTTGAACAGCACGCTGAAATAGCTCGCGTTCAGGTGCAGCAGCTCCGCTACCTGCTTCATGCTGATCGGTTCGTGCAGATGGGCGTAGATATAGCTGATTGCATCTTTGATCGCGGTGGCGTACCGTGCTTCATCACGGCCAACTTCAAGCAGCTTCCGATCGACAAGTTTCTCCATCGCATCAAGTCGCTCCCTACCGCTATCAAGCTCAAATGCTCTTTGCACTGCATCAATCAATATTGACTTATCCAGGGGCTTGAGAATATATTCAAACACACCGAGTTGCAACGATTTCTTCGCATATTCGAACTCGGCATAACCAGAGATGACAATGACAACGGGAAGCGGCCCCCACATTGACAGCCTCTCTAGCATCTGCAAACCGTCAACTTCCGGCATCCGTACATCCGTAATGATGATATGAGCTGTATTCGTTTCCAGCCATTCGAGAGCCTGAACCCCGCTCGCGGCACTCTCGATTCGATGTCTGCCAGCCGACCAGGCAACGAGCGTCTTCTGTATTCCTAATCGCGTGCGCGGTTCATCGTCAACAATCAATATCGTTTTCAAGACAGTTTAATCCCTCCTGAGGAATTGTAATTTCAAAGCTTACAATTGTGCCTACGCCAGCCTTGCTTTCAATTTGTAAACCGCTGCCACGTTCTGCCGTGCTCGGATAATACAGTTTGAGGCGCCGTTGAACGTTGGACATGGCAACCCCCGCTCCCTTCTTGGGATCATGTGAAGTTACACCCTCGATGCTTTGCATGAGCTTGTTCAGTGCCTCTTGGTCCATGCCAAGCCCATCGTCGATGACGGCAATGGTTGCAAAACCTGGCTTGTTTGAAAATACGCGGATCGTGACTGAGCCCGGACTAATGCGACTCTCCACACCATGCAGAATCGCGTTCTCCACGAGCGGTTGAATGATCAGCTTAGGAATTGGCACCTGCAACAGTTCTTCATTTGCGTCAATATTCCAATGCAGCCGATCAATCAGGCGCATCTTCATAATTTGTAAATAGCGCTGCGCGTGCTCAAGTTCATCTCGAATGGTTACCCGTTCATCGTTGCCAGGTGCGCTACCAATGACGTAGCGGAACAGTCCGGACATGGCAAGGATCGTTTGAGCAAGTTCGCTCTCCTCTTTTTCCTCCAGCGACCAGTAGAATGCCTCCAGCGTGTTGAACAGGAAATGAGGATTGATCTGTGCTTGCAGCGCCTTAAGCTCTGTACGGCTCTGCGTAATTTCCTTTTCATAGACGACTTGAATCAGCTCGTTCATATGGGTAACCATCTTGTTATAAGTGTTATTCAGTTCGTTGATTTCCAGTGTTCGAAAATGGTTACGACCGGCAGGAATCAGCCTCAGCCCACCAAATCTGGCACCTCGCATGCTTCTCATCAACTGCTGAATGGGTCTTGTTATCATTGTAGACAGCAGCAGCGTTAATAGCAGAAAAGCAAACGCAGCTATGCCGATGGACACGTAAAGGGCCGTTCGCAATACGGAAATCCCTTCTGTCGCCGCTTCGACCGGCATCAGCAACACGAGCTCCCAACCTGCCACTTCGGAATGCTGCCTGACGGCGAGCATCCGCTCCTGCTCGATAGTAACGGTGCTTCCTGTTTGCGCAAGCACCGCCTGCGCCGCCTCGTCGTCAATATCCGATATAATCGGGTTACCTTCGCTGTCGCTGAGCAGCATAAGCTCCCTACTTCTGGCAGGATCGTTCTTGACCCCCGGCCCATACATATCGAAGTATTCACGGTTGACATGAATGACTAAGTATCCGCCAGGCAAGTAGGAGTTGTCCACTAGATTGATGCGGCGGATCGCGAGCACCGTATCCGGCATACGCGGATCAATACCTATCCAGGCAATGCGTCCTTTCTTTTCATCCGCTGCCGCAAGCGCATTCTCGGATATGCGTTTAGTACCAGAATCATCGAGAGGAAACAATCGTCTGTTATCTAATCTGTATAGCTCAAGCGAGCTTATACCGGAGGAGTATGCCATATAATTGTTGGCGATTTGCAGTAGCGACTGGCGCTCATTAAAGTTGGACGGGATCCCCTGTACTTCTTTCAACAGCAGCTTCTGGACGTAGGAGTCCGCAACCACCTGAGTCGTCAGCGAATCGATTTGCTTCAACAGCACATCCAGCCTCCCGTTAGCTTGAATCGCTGTTTGCTGAATATGCTTTTCCGCGCTTTCTTTAAGGAGCACAGATACTTTCTCATAGATAAACGCGCCTGCAAAGGTAAGCACCAGGATCATCGTTAGCGTAAAGCCGACGAAAATTTGATTTCTCAGCGTGTTGATCTCTCGCAGATTGATGAGTCGATCCGCCCACATTCTCACATACACCCATTCCTCGCTTTATTAGGCAACAACTAAATATATTGGTATTATTCATAACTTTACTAGACTGACGAACACCATGGTGTGTCTGCTAAAATAGGTGTGAACACGATTCATTTCATAGGGGATGGTATGACATTGATAAAGCCGGTTAAGCACAATGAACCACTTGTAACCCATATTTATACCGCCGATCCTTCGGCACACGTATTCGAGGGCAAGCTGTACATTTATCCGTCACACGACCTTGATCATGAGCAGATATCGAATGACAATGGCGATCAATATGACATGGAGGACTACCATGTTCTGTCGATGGAGGACGAGAACTCCCCTTGTATCGACCACGGCGAGGCGCTTCACCTGCGCGATATTCCATGGGTCAAGCAGCAGTTGTGGGCACCGGACGTGGCTTACAAGAACAATACCTACTATCTGTTCTTCCCCGCTCGCGATCACGACTACATCTTCCGTATCGGTGTAGCAACCAGCTCAACACCGGTCGGCCCGTTCATACCGCAGCCAAGCTATATTCCTGGCAGCTTCAGCATTGACCCTGCCGTGTTTGTCGAAGGAGACAGGGCCTATATGTATTTCGGCGGCTTATGGGGCGGACAACTTGAGAAATGGCAAACCGGGGAGTTCGTCACGGATGCTGTAGAGCTGGCTCCCGATGCACCTGCCTTAGGTCCGCGAGTGGCCGAGCTAAGCGACGACATGCTGAGGTTCAAAGAAACACCACATGAAATTTCGATTGTCGATCCATCCGGTCGACCTCTTTTGGCAGGCGACGAGGACAGACGATATTTTGAAGGTCCGTGGATGCACAAGTACAATGGTAAGTACTATCTCTCGTATTCGACGGGCACCACGCATAAGCTCGTCTACGCCATCGGCGACAATCCTTACGGACCATTTACCTTCCAAGGAACGATTCTGACTCCAGTGATTGGTTGGACGACTCACCATTCGATTGTCAACTTCCAAGACAAATGGTATTTGTTCTATCACGACAGCTCCTTATCCAGTGGTGCCGACAACAAACGATGCGTCAAGTTTACGGAGCTGAAATACAATGCCGACGGCACGATTCAAACGATCGATCCGTACAGATGAGTGATGTTGAGAACAATGTCCCCCCACCTTAAGGTGACGATGTCGACAGCCACGAAGCGGTTAGGTGGTGGGGATGTTTTCAGCTGATTCTGGATCGAGGCAGCTTATCTCATGAAGTTTGAATATTCTGTTAAATAACTCTAGATAAACTGCTATACTTGCTTATTAAGTTCTTCCATCATGCATACTTCTTAGTGGTATTATAACCTAGAACTTCAAATTCCGCTCTTCAATTATTGTTAATGTTATTAATGATTTTTGATGTTACTTCAGCAATTACTTCTGTAGAAAACCACACGAAAGCCCTCCTTCGAATTCCCCTATAGATGCGCTACCTGCAAGCTCAATTCATTAGGAAAGAAACCCCTTGAAATCAAATAATTTCCTTAATAATATAAAAATTTGATATATTTAAATTATTGAATCAAAAAGTCTCATAGTCAGTAGAAACCCTTAAAGAAGTCAGTTCGGAAAATTTCTAGTAGGAGCGTATAAAATGAATTTAAAAGAAAAATTGATATTAATAAAAGAAAATGGCTACCAAGCACCTCCCGATACATACCAGTTGATACAAGAAATGATAAATAACATCGGTTCTTTGGATGCTGAGCTACGTGATGAGCTCATTTATACAACCTTATCACATTGGATTCCTGGTAATTCTCTAACTGCAAACGAACTAGAACAACTTGTACCAGTTGTTTTGGATAATAACCATTTGCTTTTTAAGCTTGGTGAAACAAATACAGACTCTGTCTTCACTCGATCATTTTCTATGCTAGTCATACCACTCCTACTCATAAAGCATAGAGAATCACCATTTATCACAAGAGAGCAGATTCATCAGATAAAAGAGAAGGTATTTTACAATGTACAAGAAGAGCGAGATTACCGTGGGTATGACGAAGAAAAAGGCTGGGCTCATGCCATAGCCCATGCAGCAGATGCTTTAGACGATTTGGCTCTATGTTCCGAACTGGATAAAAATGACCTTTTAACCATCCTCGATTTGGTTTACGAAAAGATAACCATAACCGAACGAATTTACTCCGATGGGGAAGATGAGAGAATGGTAAATGCCATAATTAGTATTTTAAATAGAAAAATACTTAGTCAGACTTATGTAGGGCAATGGATTCAAAGTTTTGGTGATGTGGAAAAAAGTTCAGAATTTCTTCCTGCCTTTAAGCAAAAGAATAATATAAAGAATTTTTTGAAAAGTTTATACTTCCGATTTAAATTTTACAAAGTAGATGCCGATCTCTGCCCAACTATCGAGCACACATTATATAAAATAGAAAAAGTATACTATTCCTAATAAATAAAAAAGTGAGGGAAAAAGCTCCCTCACTTGTAGTAAATTTGTTTTGCAGGGGTTCAGATGGATAGCCCCTTTGTCTATTATAATTAATGAATTAGATCATTATAGAACTCAAACGCTTCTTTATCGGTGAAGCCCTCATGAACGATTTTCCCAATACTGCGGGCCATTTCCATCGGATGCTGACTTTGAAAAATATTTCTGCCCATATCTAATCCCTTTGCCCCACCTGAGATAGCCTTATAAGCAAGAGTCATGGCTTCATTTTCAGGAAGCTTCTTCCCACCAGCAACTACAATTGGAACAGGACATGCTGCAACGACCTCTTCAAAATTATCACAGTAATAGGATTTGATAATATTCGCTCCTAATTCTGCTACGATTCTAGTAGCTAGCTTGAAAAACCGATCAGTTCGTTCCATTTCCTTACCTACTGCAATTACACCCATTGTAGGAATACTGTAACGACTTCCGAGATTCACCATATCGGATAAGTTTTTTAAGCTGGATAATTGACCCTCTGCCCCTACAAATGTTTGGACTGCTAAACAATC
>NZ_SKFG01000030.1 GCF_004344915.1 Paenibacillus albiflavus
GACACAGACTTGTTCATTGGAAATACCTCTTTTGGTAGCAGAGCCGCCCCGTTTTCTTGGTTTGCGATTCGGAATAATTCTTCGTCCTTTATGGCTTTCTAAGAAGTATGTTTCATCTACTTCTACTAGTCCTTCAAATATTCCGACACTTTCTTTTGCGAGAGCAGACAACACTTTATGCCTCCAGTAAAAAGCGGTTACGTGAGTGATACCAATTTTAAAAGCTGTTTCACGAAGCGATAGACCGTTCAACATACACTCAATAAATGGAATCCATTTGTCTGTCTTTTTCGAACGATACATAGGGGAATTGGTCAAATCATTGCTTAATTTATGACAGTCTTTACACTTATAACGTTGGCGACCATCTCGTTTGCCATAACGAACTACTGAGGTACTTCCACAATGACGACAATGAAATCCACGTGAAAATTTTCTCTCTCTCAATTCACCAATTAAAGGTTCTTGTTGGGAAGGCGAAACCGAGAAATGGTGAGTTAGATAATTTAAAATAGATTTTTTATCCTTATCGTTTAAAGAAGAAATATCAGCAAGTATGTTCGTTAAAGTCATTTGAATTGCCCCTTTAGTAAATTATACAGTAAGGATAGCACAAAAGATTATGCTTTATTCAAAATCAACCAATAACTTTAACATAGCCTATTAAAATATGATGACTCCCACCACACCAGAGGCAACAATCACAAGCAGTGGATGCACTTTGGTTCGAACTAGAACGAACAAGCAAATGACAAATAGTGTGAAGAGCAGGAAAGCGTCCATATCAAAATGACTAATCATTCCATTGCTCTGTGCGAATCGAATAGCACCATAGAAGATTAACGCTGTAACGACAGCTCTTAAACCGTAGAGAAAGTCCCGAACCCATCGATTTTCATTCACTTTATAGAAGCATGTCGCAACGAGAATGACCAGCAATAAGGAAGGGACGACCATACCTGCCGCAGATACGATAGCCCCAGCTAATCCAGCCGTATGATAACCTACAAAAATGACACTATTCACTGCCATAGGACCTGGCGACATGCCAGCGATTGCGATCACATCCGTAAACTCGCTGATGCTCATCCAACCGTTTCGTGATGCTTCCTGCTCAATGACTGGAATCATGGCATATCCGCCGCCAAAAGAAACAAAGCCTATCTTCATAAACGTATAGAATAGATGAAGCAGCGTCATGAATGCCCCTCCTCTATATGTTTCTCACGGGATTTAGGCCGAGCTACCCTTTTGACCTGCATGACGATAATGCCAACGAATCCGCCAGCGACAATTAATAGAATGGAATTCACTTGCAAATAAAGCAAAAGCAGCAGCGCGACGATCGCAATAAGCAGTGTACTTATATCGACAATGCTTGTCCTTCCCGTCTTAATCCCTGCATAGACAATAAGTGCGACAACTGCAGCACCCATTCCTTTGAAAGCAGCAACAATATATGGATTATCACGCACATATAGGAATCCGATACATAACCCTAACACAATTAGAAAAGTAGGCAGCAAGACGCCTAGCAAAGCAGCGACCGCCCCTACTGTTCTCTTCATCTTATAGCCTATGAAAGCTGCCACATTTATCGCTATCGCACCAGGAATTGATTGTGCGAGCGCAAATACATCTGCAACATCGGATGACTTTACCCAACCCTGCTTATGAACAATCTCCTTCTCAATTAACGGAATCATGGCGTAACCACCACCGAAGGTTACAGGTCCGATTTTGACAAATGTAACGAATAGTTTCCATAGCTCGTATAAATTTTGTTTGGTATTCATCTTCATTTGCAAAGCCTCATCTGTCTGTATTGTATTCCCATCTGCTATTAGCCAATTAGCTTCATTAGGCTTTGAAATTCAAGTTCTTCGAACTTGGAACGCACTGTTTCTGTATTCACTTCCCATGTACAACTATCCAAATCACATGTAATCGGTACATCACAACGAATGCGAGCCAAATCACGCGATAAATGAAGCATGTCCAATTCCGCTTCAATTTTGGAACGAACACTCTTGGTTAAGGATTCCATATTATCAAGAATCCCTTCCACTGAGCCATATTCCGTAATCAGCTTAATCGCTGTTTTCTCCCCGATCCCTTTGACACCTGGATAATTGTCTGCTGTATCGCCCATCAGACCTTTCAGATCAATGAACTGTTCAGGCGTAAGCCCCTTCTCCTCAAGCAGTACATCTGGTGAATAGAGTGCGTAATTACCGTGGCCTTTTTTCATAATGATTACGTTCACTTGATCGGATACAAGCTGCAGCATATCATGGTCACCTGTTAAAATGTAAACCGACATCGATTCCGAATAAATTCTAGCTAATGTCCCAATGCAATCATCTGCTTCATAGCCTGTCAGCCCGATATTCGGAACACCGAATGCTTCTACTACTTCTTTAATCAGCGAAAATTGTGGAACTAAATCTTCAGGAGCTGAATCACGATTCGCCTTGTATCCATCGAATTTCTCTGTGCGGAACGTGTTACTTCCCATATCCCAGCAGCAGACTACATGGCTTGGCTCAAATTTTTGAATAGCATCCATAAAGTAACGAATAAACCCATAGATCGCATTCGTTGGCGTACCTGTACTCGTCTTGCGTATATAGCCACCATATGCCGTTGCATAGTAGGCTCTGAATAGAAGTGCCATTCCATCAACGAGCAGAATGGATTGTTTCGATTGTGTCACTAGCTTCGTCCTCCCTATTTGCCCTTCTGATAAAGGACTTCATTCCACCATTATACCACAGCTAAGGATACAAATTGACTAGAAGAAATTCCATGTTGGCAGTAAGCATCACAAGGTTTGGAGCTATAGATCACAGAGCTGGTTCAAAGACAATTTCACGAGAAGCTGTGGATG
Source organism: Paenibacillus albiflavus (assembly GCF_004344915.1). Taxonomy (GTDB): domain Bacteria; phylum Bacillota; class Bacilli; order Paenibacillales; family NBRC-103111; genus Paenibacillus_AM; species Paenibacillus_AM albiflavus. The sequence goes on from NZ_SKFG01000030.1 coordinate 2,891, forward strand.
TACTGAACTCAAGCAGTCTCTCTCCCTCTTCACTTAGTGCAATCTGCTCCCTTTGGGTCAAACGTCTAAACGGTTGAATGATCAATGCAGAATTCCCTTTGTCTTGTCGATGCTTCCATTTGCCTGCAACGAAGCCGTCTAGCAGGATCGTCGAGTGTACAATACCATTGCTCGTAATTACCCGCTTACGGGTTACTTCGTCCATTATTCGATTCCGGTTCGCATGTGACAAGAGAATGTTATCGTATTCGCCAAGGAATCGTGCCGGCGGCTCCATATCTGATTCAGGAAGTGGAGTATCTGGCAGATCGAACAGCTCGGCTCCCTGTTCATCCTGATAAGTAACGAGTTGATGCCGCATGTACTCAATCTCCTTACGAATCCGAGTCAGTCCCGACCATGCCTCGATATCCTGTATCGTTGCTGGTCCGAATGCAGCCAAATATCTCTTGATCATTTTTTCGGAGCTATACTGCAAGTTAAGCGGCTGATTCAACCATGCCTCTACCGAGGTATGAGTGGATTGACCGCTATTTCCCCATAGCCCACGCGGCGGAGTTTGGACGAGTGGAACTGCGTTTCGGACAGCTGCAGCAAGAGCTTCCGGGGCATGTTCAGGCCACTCAGCACGCAATCTACTCCCAAGCTCCTTGAATGTCATCGGCTTCTCCTCCACGAGTTTTCGGCCTGCCTCAGCCAACCTTACTAAATCAACGCCAGCAAGCCGCTTGCCGAAAGCAGCTTTCAAGCTGCGGTCAAGAGCTGACTGCAGCCAAGGACGAAGCTCCAGACAATCATTAGATGATACGAGATGAATCGTCGAACGCATCAAGGCGATACGAACAACTTGCCTGTCTTGCAGAAGCTGAGATAACTGTTCCTGCCTAAAGCCTTCAAGCCGAGTCCATAGACCAAAGTACGGGGCGTTAGGTGTTTGAGATTGCATTCCGCATAAACGCTCTATCGCTTCCAGAGCGGATATTGGCGCTCGTTGTAAAAGCATCTGCCTAGCTAACAATGCACGGTTTAAATCACGAATGCCGATCACCCTGCGTCTCTGACCTTCACCTGTCATGCTTACCGTTTGTTTCCCTCTCGGCATGCCTATGCTCATCCTCCTTTATCTCCTTACGTCTTGAACGATAGATGGACTAGAAGAAATTCCATGTTGGCAGCCAGCGCAGCCATGTTGCCGTGTAGCTTGCAGGAACGACCATCCCAGATAAGATCGGATAGAACATCAAGAATAGCAAGAATGCGGCTGCGAGATACCCCCAAACGATCCACTTCATCTCTTTGCTCTTCTTCATCCAATTGCCTAGGTAATACGCAAGCAATAAGCATAAGAACGGAACTAATGCAAAGTAATGATAAATAAATGTTAACCTTGGCACTCCCACCCACGGAAGATATTGAGATGCACAAGCGATCAGCAGCAAGATAATCTGGCGCTGTTTATATTTAATGGCACAATAAATCGCGGCTATAAGAGCAAGGAATCCTCCCCACCATACAAGCGGGTTACCGAACGATACGATCGACGACAGCATGCCCTCCGGCAGGAATTTACCAGCATAGTACCAGATCGGAGTTACCATGAATGGCCATTCATACCAAGGTGAGCCAAATGGGTGCGTTGCAACCAGCTTGCTATGATAATTAAACATATGTTCTTGGTACGTGACCACATCCTTAAGTCCGTGCCCAGCTCCCGGAACCATCATGAACGGGATGTAAGACATGACATAGATAGCAACGGGAATCACGACATAGAACAACAGACACCAAGCTAATGTCGAAATCGTCGGTTTCCAATACGTGCTAGCTACCTTCTCCAAATAGCTGCGCTCTTCTGTGGTAAGCGTGACAGATGGATCAGCATCGTCTTCTGTAGAGATGGACTCATCGTTCTTGAGGTTCTGAAGCATACGTTTGGCTTGACGATGCTCCACATATCGTTCGATTAACACAATGAGCAGAATGACCGCAAGCCCGATCCCACCATAAATCACAATCCATTTGGATGCCGCACCAATTCCAAAGAATAACCCTGCCAAGCCTAATGGAACTAGTGTTTTGCGTAAGCCATCACGATAGAAGTTACTCGTCCAATAGCGATACATGAAATAGAACATCAAAATAATGAAAAATACGCCATATACATCAATCGTTGAAATTCGTGTCTGTGCAAAATGCATAAAATCAAAGGCAAACAAAAACGATGAGATAAAACCATAGCGTGTTTTGCCGAATAACCGTTTACCGAACATATACATAATCGGTACCATCGCAATACCGAAGAGCGTACCCACAATTCGCCAGCCGAACGGATTCATCCCAAAGATGGCGATACCGATCGCTATGAATATTTTGCCTAATGGAGGATGTGTATTCTCGTAAGGCTCAATCTGATGCAAATGCTCATAAGCTGTTCGTGCATGATAGATTTCGTCAAAATAAGTGCCGTTCATGTAAGTCGGTGAATACGGAACGATACTAGCCTCATCGATCAGATTATCCAGCTTCCCTTGATCATTCCCATTAAGATTGATACCTTCCATATGGGCTACAGGCAATGGCTTATCCGATTTCCCATCAAAAAAAGCAATCTCATGCAGCGTGAATCCTTGCTCCTTCACATCCAGCTTGATATACCTTGTCTCAACCTTAGGTGTCAGTACATTCCAAGTAAATACCTTGGTATGGTTAGAATCAACTTCCGTTGGCTCCGACCAATTCTGTCCATCATATAAGTAGGAATAGGTGTATTTCCCATGACCTACACCTGCATAAGTATGTAATCGTTCAACATGAACGTTGGAGCCGAGATCGAATATGACCGCCTCTCCTGCAGTAGCAGGCTTCCAATAGCTTTCAGGCGCTTCATTCGCCCCTAAGTTGATAAAAGCAAATACGCTATAGATGAGAGTTATGGCCATCGATAATAGCCAATCCTTTTTCGTAAACAGCTTGGTCCGATTGGATTCCATATTCATATTAGGTAATGCAAACTTTGACATGTTCTTGTTATCCTTACGATTTGTTTTGGTCTGAAGACGCGCGTTCCCCCCATGCCTTAATGGGTTAAAGAGCTGCCATCCTAGCCAAGCGCCATAGATGAGCAGAATGACCTGTAGTCCAGAAATGATTAACATCAGCACATCCCATTGTGGAACCCATGGTGTTCCTTGCCACAATAGCTTAAGCACATACGCGATATTAACAAAATGCGAGAAAGAAAATACGACGAACAATCCTAGAATACGTCGATCCCGAAGATAGATATAGCTCATAAGCAGCGGCAATAAAGCATAGAACAGATAACGTTCGTGCATTTTGACCGTAAACATGAATGCTGCAGCTAAGAATAAGAACGCGAAGTAGAAAACCGCTCCCTTCTTATCGATGCTTTTGTAATATAAATATAAGCTATAAATCGCAGAGACAAGCATCAGCATAATGCCCCATGCCTGATACGAAATAAAGTTCCCATCTAGCGGGGTAAAATTACCACCAAGCAGTGCGATAAAGTTAAATGCATTCAAAGACCCATATGGGTACGAAGCAAGAGTTGTAAAGTACAGCTTAAACACCCAGCCTACTCCATTACTCAGAATGCCAAATGGCAGCAAGAGTACAAGAACCGTTGCAACTCCGGCAAGTACAGATTGCCACAATACGCGAAAATCTCGCTTCTGCAGCACTGCAATTAATAAGAAGGGGCCGAATAGCAGCCCTTGTGGCTTTAGTAAAATTCCGATTGCTAATATAACAGCTGCAAGAGGCATTTTCCCACGTTGCAAGACAAGCAAATAAATCCCAATCACAACCATGAAGAAAGAGTCCACTTGCCCCCAGATCGTCGAATTGATCAGAATAGCTGGGTTGAGCACATACAACGCCGCCATGCCTACTGCAAACAGAGGCTTAACGTATTTGCCTGCGACTCTGTAGATGAGATAACCTGTTATAACGTCAGCTATCATGGATGGAAGCTTGAGTAAGATCAGCATTCCAGAGCTGTCGAAACCAATATGTAGCAAGTTTCTTATAGCTGCTATTATATAGAGTACGTACATATAACCAGGTGGATAGTCTAAGAACATATCCGATCCATATAAATGGGGCAGCCCTACTGAATAGGCTTGTTCCGACCATGCGATAAAGGTCTGTATATCCGCATCATAGCCTGTCCAGATTGGAGCCATAATGAGTCTAACAGCCAGTCCAATAAATAATAATATCCATAACAGCGGGGTATGGCGAATCTGCTTCAGCTTAACCACTCCTACACTTTTCAAAGTCTAATATATCAGGATCTGTATCAGTACGGATTCCAATACAACCATTTTATGCTACTTGGCTCAGGACTGGCAACTATCCAAGTAGAAACGGTTTCATCGTCCTTAATGGCAGTGCGTTTCTGCGAGAAATATCCATGTATAGTGTAAAACTTATACATTCTAATATTTGAATAAATGTGAAAATACCCCCCTTTAATTGGCTTTAATGTTTACAACAACATAGCCAATTTAAGGAGGATATTAATTTGTAATTATTTTACTGTATTAAGCATTGCAAGAATAAGAATTACAGCCTCCGCACGAGTAGCAGCATCACTCGGAGCGAATAGGTTCTTTTCTTTTCCTTTAATCAGACCCGCTTCAAACGCTGTAGCAATATATGGGCGCGCCCATGCAGGAATCTGATCTGCATCATCAAAGGTTAATTGTGCATTCGGATTAACCTTTAAACCTAATGCTCGAATAATCATAACAACCATTTCTGCCCGATTAATCTCTTGATTTGGTCGGAATGTATTATCTTCATAACCACTTATAATGCCTGCAGCTATTGCTTTCATAATATAAGGTTTAGCCCAGGCATGAATCTGATCAGCATCCGCCATAGAATCTACATTGCCCGCCGCTTCCAGTTTCAAGCTGCGACTTAGCATAACAGCAAATTCCTCTCGGCTTACTTGATTCTCTGGTCGGAAAGTTCCATCCTCATACCCGCTTACAAACCCAAGCTCAACCGCTTTTTGAATCGATGCAGATGCCCAGTGTGTCATGATATCTTTCAGTACAATATTGGATGACTGATTTCCATTTGAATTGCCGCCGGCAGATTGATCTTTGCCAGAGTTGTTGTTATTTTCTGGTTGTTTATTTCCAGAGTTCGAACCATTATTGTTTCCAGATCCATTATTATTTCCTGAATCCACATCCCCTGGATCTTTACCCCCTCCTGTATTTTTGTTTTTGACAGTTAGGGAATATGTAGCAATAAATCCCTGATATTTGGCAGTAATGACGGTAGTACCAGCCATATTAGCCTTAATTAATCCATTACTGTTAACGGAAGCAACCTTCTCATTGCTGCTGATCAATTCAACATCTGGCTGAATAGCTAGAGCTTCTTTATGATTCTCGTATACGACATTCAGTTTGATTTGCGATGTATCTCCAACAAATAAGCTGGACATATTCTCAAATTCAATACCTTTAATGAGATCTACTTGTACATTTTCAACAGTCACTGCGCTTGGGCTGCTTTCATTATGAAGCCTGTCGACTGCCGTAATCGCATAAGTGTACGTCTTGGACAGCTCAACCGCTTTATCCTCGAATTGCTGCAATTCACCAGCCGTTCTATTAACCTTCTTCAGGATATTTGCTGGATTCGTTAAATCTGGCGCTGCGCTGCCTTCACTGCGATAAATCACATAATAATCGGTATCTGATTGTGATTCTGCCCAGCTTAATTTAACTCCTGAACCGCCCACCTTGCTTTGTAAATTCTGTGGTGAATTCAGTGGATTATGGCTCAACCAAGTCATCTCTGGCACTAATGCCGGATATTTATATAACGAATTTTGGAGCTTATCTGTGAACCCTAGCAAGTTCGCGCGAACGCTCTCTGTCGAGAAGAAGACACTACCTTTTACATTACTGAAATTGCGGTTAAAGTTTATCTGATTCGGCATTTGATCAGGATCTAGCCAGTTTGGATCATCAGAGCCGATTCGATAAGCACCATGCCCTACATAGAGATGCACGTTCTTCCCTTCTACCTGCTTCGACCACCATTCAACCAGATTCTCATATGCAGCAGGACCATAGTTGAAGTACCAATAGATTTGTGGGGTTACATAGTCGATCCATTCATTTTGAATCCATTTACGTGTATCATTATAAATCGCGCTATAGCTTTCTGTTCCATTCGTATCTGAACCGTTAGGATCAGAGGATTTGTTTCTCCAAATACCAAATGGGCTAATGCCGAACTTCACATATGGCTTCGCATCTTTAATTTTGATGGATAAATCGTGTATAAGCGTATCTACGTTATTTCTGCGCCAATCGTCTAACGATAGCCCCTTCCCATACTTTGCATAAGTATCACTATCCGGGAATGCAACACCAGCGACAGGATATGGATAGAAATAATCGTCAAAATGAACAGCATCGATATCGTATCTATTCACAACTTCCATAATGCTATTGATAATGTATTTTTGTGTATCTGGAATGCCTGGATCCATAATTAATCTACCGCCATACTCATGCAACCAATCTTTATGCTGCTGCAGCGGATGTTCAGGAATCAAGCTATTCACATCAGGCTCCATACTAGCCCGATACGGATTGAACCAAGCGTGGAATTCGATATTTCTTTTGTGTGATTCTTCAATCATGAAAGCAAGTGGATCATACCCAGGGTCTTGACCTTGCTTGCCAGTCAACCATTTGGACCAAGGCGCATATTCAGAAGGATAGAAGGCGTCCGCAGCAGGCTTAACCTGCATAAAAATCGCGTTCATTCCCGCAGCTTGCAGTTCATCGAGCATTTGAATATATTCAGCTTTTTGCTTTTCTTTATCAAAAGGACCTTTGGACGGCCAGTCAATATTCTCGACTGTCGCAATCCAAGCGGCACGCAGCTCGCGCTTAGGAGCGTCAATGGATTCTTTGTTAACGACTAACACATAACTGTGTGACTTTCCTTGGAAACTAGCTGTTATCATAGTGGCACCTACGCTTAATGCTTTAATATGTCCACTCGAATCGACTTCGGCTACTGCTTTCTTACTGCTCGTAAAAGTAGCATTCATTGTAACGTCAGTCGTGTGAGATGGCTGATCAAGTACATTATAATAAGCTGTCACAATCGCTTGCTGATCACCGCCGATTGCCATCGCTTTTAAGCCTGATAGTTCGATTTTGTCTAGCACTGGAACCGGTTCTGTCACATTGAGAGTATACGTATACTGTTGCCCCTTATAATTCGCAGTAATCGTCGCAACACCTACTTCTAATCCCTTTACGATCCCATTAGCATCTACAAGTACATTTGGAGTAGATGTTATGACAGCTTCACTAGTCACGTTAATTTTATTCGGATAATTAGCATATGTAGCAAATACTTTGACTTCACCTGATCTGCCTTTTTCGATTGCTGATGGACCGATCAATTCGATGGATGTAAGAGGTGCTTCATCAGCCGTAACTGTAAGCTCGAACTGGGCAGGCTGGGCATCCTGATAGAAAGCAATAATCGTCGTTTGACCCGCTTGATGTGCTACAACATTCCCTGAGGCATCAATTGTAGCAATTTCAGGATGACTGCTTAAATAAGTTACTCCGCTATTGACTAGCTCAGGAGCTGTGCTGCCATTCTTCGTAATGTAAATTTGAGCCTGCTTGCTATCCCCAACTTGAAGAGGAGTTAAGCCTTCAATATCAACGCCGTAAATTTGTGTATTATTGTAAAAAGCACTAAATCGATCAAAATATAAAGCCCCTGCATTTTTATTATCATTCTTCGTCTCTACTAGATATAAATCCATGATTTTAAAAGGACCTTGCTGGTCGCTAGGTAAGGTTGCCGTTACATATTTCCAACCAGCCCATGTAAAATTCGTGCTGCCCGTAAAATCGATAGTAAAGGCGCCACCGGAATTATTACGCATTCTCGCTCTAAACCAGTGAGCATTCTGATCTCCATATACCCATACGCCAATCTTGGTCGGATTCCCTTCTAGCGTGCGATCAAGATTTCCCGTAGTCAAATCGCGAAAACTGACGTAAACCGCTGAAGTTCCTGTAGTTCCTGACATGTCATAGATCATTTTCCCTGCATGATCACCATATACAACAGGATCGGGTCTTGAGGATAATTCCACGCTAGCAGATTTGCTATTAATAATGCCGCTGGTAAGAATCGTTTTACCACCAGAAGTCAGCGATTCAAACTCTTCCAAAACTACGCTTACTCTACCTACCAATATAAGACTGCGAGTTTCAAGCTCACCATACCTAGCTGTAACATAGCCATATTGCACTCTGCCTGCGATTTCGCTTGCTGTCAGTTGGCCTGATGAATCAATCGAACCGATTTGAGAATCAACCGACCAGTTGACATCTTCCGTTAAATCAATCGCAATATTCGCTTCATCATACCCTTTCAATTGAAAGGCTAGAACCTCACCTGATTTAAGATTTAGCTTATGATCCGTGATTTCAATCCGCTTCACATCAACAAGAGCTGCTGGTGCGACTAGCACACTTGGCTGCGTATTTTCCTCGACCACAGCTTCTTCAGGTGCCTCAGGTGTCTCAGGTGTCTCAGGTGTCTCAGGTGTCTCTACCCCCAGGTCAGTGTTATCGTTATTATCTTCGTTTACAACCTCATCGTTCATGACCCCTTCATGCGAAGCGTCCTCTTCCTCACTAGATGAAGCGCTTACAATCGTCTGATCATTCATAACTGAAGCGCTTACAATTGTGCTAAACCAAGTGCTGAATAACATGATAATAACTAACATAATCGCGGTACTCCTGTATAAATTCCGCCAATTACCTCTCAACTTAACCCCTCCCTCATCATAAATTATTTGATATTCAACACCAGTATATAAAATAAAATTTCGTTATTCAATATTTTTTTGAAAAAATATTTAGAAAATTTAATTTAAAACTAAACTACTACTACCTTATACCTATCTCTAACCCCATAGTGCTAGAAAAGTCATGATACAAAAATAAAACGGTTAATACAAACAAAAAAAATCATTCTTCATCAGTTCATCGACCAATAACTGTCTCATAAAGACGTTCGATGTAACTTAATGAAGAATGATTCTATGTTTAATTATGCTAAGGAGGTTAAGTCCGTTAAGTCCTCACCTGGCTCCTCTAAACCTTCCATGAAGAACTTCAGCAGCTTCGTGTGCTTGCGCAATGACTTTTCGTGAATGAGATTCAACTTGCCGTTATCTTGCATCCCGAAAATATAAAACAGCTCTTCATTTCGATGCGTCCAATCAAAGCCATCCAAAATACGTAGACATTCCGTCCAATCCTCGTTATATTCGCCATCCTGGAACAAAAAGTGATTTGCGTAAAGTGCGATACTTTCCTGCATCACTCGATTCGCTGACGTATATTGTGACAGTCCTGGCTGCTCAGGCATGAGCGGAATCAGTCTACTGTAGAACTGATGCAGAACTTCAACATAGAATGGCAGATCCTTGCGAATGTTTCGCATTAGCTCATAGGATGGCTGCATTCTGCCTGAGAAAAGCATCGTCGCAACTGAATATAGCCAAGAATAACAAGTGAAGTTTTTGTTAAAAGAGGTCAAAGAGTTGCGCTTTTCAATGCCCGCTTCCTTCAGCAACGAATGATGATCAGCTACCTGCTGGATCACCAGATTAATCGGATCAACCGAATCAAAGGAATGTCCAAGCTCCTTAGATACAAGCTGTACCTTGGAGTTAATATCACCGAACAGCTGCTTCTCCTCTTCTTCATTTAACCCGATGTAGATTTGAACGGCCAGCTCCGTTTCCATTAGGGCCAATCTTCTCTGCTCCAAACTCTCGACTAGTGCTTGCAAATCATCAAGCTCAGACTGAATGGAAGCTTCTAACGGTTCTTTTCTTTGCTTCAGTCTTAATACGGTTAATTTGCGGGTGTATCTACGAACTTCGCGCAGCATTTGCTCACCCACATAACCGAGGGCCAGAATGCGATGTTGTCCATCCAGGATACTAAGCTTGGAACCTTGCTTCAGCACATAACTCTGCTGCTCGGCACCATCTACATCCCACGCTAGTGAGTCAACATCTCTCATCGAAAGGGTAACAGGGCCGAAGAACACTTGATCTAATTCTCTTTCCTGCAAATAGTTTGCGATTTTCCGTCTTTGCATTAAGCTAAGCTTGCGCTGCACCATCGGGTCAATCGTTGTGTAATCAAGTAAATCGCGAACCTTAAGAGCAACAGTCGTCAGTCCGAATTTATCACATAAAGGGTAAATGGACATTTTTAAGTGTAAACCTTCCATTAACCAGCATCCTCCTCATCCGTAATCAGCATGACATGATGCTCCTTGTAGAAATTTGCAATATGCTGATAGGCTTTCATAATCCGCGTTCTGCGTGGCAAGCGATCCTTCTCTTCGCCAGAAAAGATAGATTCCCACTGAATATGCGGCAATATGCGTATCGCATAATTCATGGCATACCGATTAAATTTACCACTCTTCGTTGCTTCGTCATGGATAAATAGCGCTGTCGCTAGCTGCATATTCTCCGTCCAAGGGGATGAGCCCTTAACTGGGGCAGGCAACGCTTTGAGCAGGTTTCCAAAATAGGTGGCGGCTAAATCCACATGCTCACTTAACATTTTGTCATCATAACGATATCCGTTCTGACGCGCACCAGACTTCATCCTACCTTCAAATAAAGCAACGAGCACTTCAGTCAACAAGTGATAGGTGAACAAAAATTCAGGTCCTTTACCTCTCTCAGAGAAAGTATCAACTGCAATATTGTTCATCACAGGGCAGTTCTGAAGCAGTTCTGTACCCATGACATGATAATATCTTCTCTGATCACGCAAGACAGCTAGATTGCCGCCAATCTTCCTCGGCAGCTTGTTAATATCAGAGAATAGCTGACGCTCCTGACGTGCATTAATGTCCAGATAAATCATAATGGAAGCTGGAAAAGCATATAATCGGCGCAATTTCTCCGTTATTTCTTCCATTTTCTCATATTCTCTGCGATCCTTAGCTCTTGCCATCTGGCTTTGCAAGCTTTCCATCACTCTCCGGAATGCTGCCAGACGATGCTGACCATCCACGACAAATAGCTTCTCGATCGGTTCAAGCCTAAATACGCTTTCTCCCTCATCATATTGTCCCGCTCCCCTTGCAGAGAAAATAATTCCCGGGAAATAAATGGGCTGATTATCTTGTAAATACAGCTCGATATAATCAATTAGCTTCGTTAAATTGCGGGGATTGATTGACCGTTGTACTTCTAAATCCACCTCATAGATTGAGAAAAGTTTACTCATTGGCATCGTTGCAGATAATGTAACCTGCCCAAAAGTCCGTCCTAACATGCCAGGAATATCAACAGAGGCGGAATTTTTGCCTTTGGACAGTAAGTCAGATAATGAAGTTACGGAATTCATTGTTAATCTCCTTTCAATTCCAATATCCTATCATTATCAGTTTGAACAAAAAGAGCACCGTTAAAACATCGGTGCTCTCTAAATCTAGAAATTATTCATTTTCACATCAATAAATTAATCTGCTCGTGAACAAGGTACATCATGATGGCTAAATAAATGATAAGACCCGAATAGGCTAAACCGAATTTCCAGCGCGTTGCAGATGGGACTTCATAATATTTTACATTTTCAAATTCTTGGTACTCAATGTACACGGTTATACACACAGAAGTATCTCCTGTTTCTGACCCCATATGACTAACTTTAGCATAGACACGATTGATGACAGCCTGCGACATAATGACCATTTCTTCTTCAAAATCGATTACATCCCATCTCGCTCTAACGACCGTTTTGCCTTCATGCTTGCCTGTTAGCTCAGTGAATGCCGTATAAATTAAATCACGTTGATGATTCTCCCCGGGAATATAGGTTAGGTTCTGTAAGAAAGTATCTGGTGATACATAATATTGTGTAGATACGACAAGTCGCTCTTCAGATAAGCTTTTCTTCTTTTGAACAAATTTCTTATACAGATCATAGGCAAACATCACCCAGAAAATCCCCAATATAATGCTTCGCAAATAAATGACTAAGCCTAGACCAACAACAAGACCAATGACCCATAGCCAACGAGTAATTGCGACACTGATCCTTCCGCCGTCTAACGGATGAATCGGCACCAGGTTAAATAAATTGATGAAAAATCCAATATACGCCACGGAATATAGGACAGGATAATCAAGCCCATACCCAAGTCCAAAAGCGAGCGTCGCTCCAATCGTACCGATTAACGGTCCTCCATAAGCAATATATGCTTCGGTAACTGCATCACGTGGGTTGCGTTTCATATTAATAAAAGCACCTAAGAATGGGATAAACACAGGTGCGGATACAGGCAAGCCTTTGCGCTTGGCTGCAAACACATGTCCCATCTCATGAATAAATATCATGACAGCAAGTCCAATGGCAAATGAAATCGGAAACATAAGGGCATAGGTTCCTGTAAAAATAACCATACTCGTAATGGCCCCACCGAATTTGCCAAACTTAAGCAATGATAATACAAATTTACCTTTAGCTAGGATAAATACAGCAACTGGAGCAAGAAACCAAAATGGATTCTTCTTCTCAGACTCCGTTTTTTTATTATCCGAATTATTAGGCGTTGGTGTAGGTGATTGTTCGATCTTAAGCCCCTCCCCATACTTGCTCGAACGTTTCTTCCTTAAAGCCTACCGTTACTTGATGACCATCCGTTACGATTGGTCGCTTGATCAACTTGCCATTTGACGCCAAAAGGTCAAACATTTCATCCTCCGTCATCGAGGGCAAACGATCCTTAAGTCCCATCGCTTTATAAACTTCACCAGCTGTATTAAAGAACTTGCGAATATCCAATCCGCTAAGCTTAACTAATTGACGAAGCTCATCAGCGCTTGGCGGAGAATCAATAATTGGAACTGTAATAATCTCAGCATCTGGCTTATGATTCTTTAGCCATTTGATGGTATTGCGACACGTACTACATTTGGAATATTCATAAACTGTGATAACCAAGATCGTTACTCCATTTCTATACGTAATTGATTAATAACAAGATTCATATCAGCAGGCAGCTCCGCTGCAAATTCAATCCACTGTCTGGTGCTAGGATGGGTAAAACCAAGTTTATACGCATGAAGGGCTTGTCTACTTATTGTTTGCTCAATCTGCTCGGCAAGCTCCTGATACTGACTTAATTGATACATCTTGTCTCCCACTAGTGGATGTCCGATATGCTTCATATGCACACGAATTTGATGCGTTCTGCCTGTTTCCAACTGAATCCTGACAAGCGTAACTTGTCCAAATCGCGCTTCCACCTCATAGTGCGTGACGGCATGATAGCCAGTAGGTGTTACAATTCGCATATGCGGCGTTTCAGGATCACGGTCAATTGGACCCTCGATCGTCCCTTTATCGGCTTCAACATTACCGTAAACGAGCGCCAGATACTCTTTATGAATCGTATGCGCGATCATCTGCTCCGAAATTTGCTGATGCACATAGGCGTTTTTGGCAATGGCAAGCACGCCTGATGTTTCCTGATCCAGACGGTGAATCGGGCGAAAGCGGAATCTCTCACCCTTACTTTGCCAATAGTGGACGACGCCATTTGCAATTGTATTAATATAATGACCATGCGTAGGATGAACGATCATCCCTGCTTGTTTGTTCACGATTAATAAATCCTGATCTTCATACAGGAACTCAAGCGGTAATTCTTGCGGCATGATATCGTCCGATTCCTCACGTTCCATGCGAACCTCGACGAGATCGCCCGCTTGCACATGCACAGAGATATACTTGCGCTCCCCATTTACCATAATCCCTTGCTCCGTCAGCTTCACACGGGATAGCAGCTTGCGTGATACACCTAATCTTTTTTGCAGAATGGTTTTGAGTATAAAGCCATCCTCTTCAGGAGGCACTACGTATTGTAGCGGTTCATAGTAGCTCATGATTTGGACCTAAACACCTCAGCAGAACGAATATATTCCACATCTGTCTGACCTTCTCTTAAGTTTGCCGTACGAGCGATAGTAAAGAACAGATCGGATAATCGATTTAAGTAGCGCAGCACCTCAGGATTAATTTCCTGCTCACGAGCAAGCGTCACCACTCTGCGTTCTGCACGTCTACATACAGTTCGACAAATATGCAAAGCAGAAGATGCACTGCTTCCCCCCGGCAGAATAAATCTAGTAAGATCTGGCGTTTCAGCATCGTACTTATCAATCCACGGTTCAAGCGCCTCTACCATTGCTGCCGTAACTTTAAAGGGATGCTTTTCCGTTTCTTTCAACTTCGCTAAATCCGATCCACAATCAAATAGTTCATGCTGTATCTGCAGCAAATCTTCAAGCAGATCACCGAATTTCTCGGGATTCATCAGGCTCATCGCTTGCCCTACAAAACAATTCAGCTCATCCACCGTTCCATAAGCCTCAACTCGAATATCATCTTTATTCACACGACCGCCAATGACACTTGTCTGGCCTTTATCCCCTGTGCGTGTATATATTTTCATCCGATTAATCCCCCGTTCCCTTTGCAGGATCTGATAATCCTATCATAGTATAAATATGCGCCAAGTCCAAATGCTGTCTCATATGCGAGGCTAATCTGTCAAAAGCTTGCTCTCGTTTCTCTTTGAATCTTAAATTCGCTTCAAGCGGGCTTAATCCCTTATGCTTCCTCAGCTTATTCAGCCACTGTCGGCGTAGATCATCATTATGGAGAATACCATGGATGTACGTTCCCCATATGCGTCCATCATCGACTGAAGCACCTTCAGAAGCCTGATCAATGATAAAAGGATGTAGTGTCTCTTCTTCGAACTCTGTCTGTCCCATGTGAATCTCATATCCGTCGATCGCAACAGGCTCTGACGTAAATAGTGTTGAAGTACCTCTTACTCGTACGGTTCGTTTGGTTTCGGCAAAAGTGGTGATTGCAGGAAATACACCTAGTCCGAAATACTCCGTTTCATTCGACTCCACTTGATTTGGATCAAGCAGCTTGCGACCTAGCATCTGGTACCCACCGCAAATCCCAATCACATGCCCACCTTGCTCAAACATATATTCGAGCAGCAGCTTCTGCATGCCTGAACTGCGTAAATATCGTAAATCCTCTGTCGTATTCTTGCTTCCCGGTATAATAATCGCATCCGGATTGCCCCATTCGCCGGGATGTGAAATATAACGAACTTGGACATCTTCTTCTTCATAGAGGGGGTCAATATCGGTAAAATTGGATATGCGAGGGAAGCGAATGACGGCTATATCCAAAGGCTTATCGGAGGAAGGATCTGATGGCGACTGGCGGTTAATCTGCCTTTTGGAATCGAGAGAGGCTGAATCTTCATCTTCAATGCCCAACATCGGCAAGTATGGAATCACCCCTAGAACGGGTTTACCCGTACGTGCTTCGAGCCAATCAAGACCAGGTTGCAGCAAAGTAACGTCCCCACGGAATTTATTAATAATAAATCCCTGCACTCGTGCTCGCTCTTCCTCTGTCAGAATTTCGAGTGTACCGACAATCGAAGCAAACACGCCTCCACGATCAATATCCGCAACAAGTACTGCTGGCGCTTCTCCCCATGCCGCTGCCCGCATGTTCACGATGTCATTGTCCTTTAGATTTACTTCCGCAGGACTGCCTGCACCTTCCATCACCACAATTTCTACCTGTTCTCTTAAACGATGGATCGCCTCTTTAACAATGCCCTCAGCCTTGGGCAAATAATCCTCCCGATACGTTCTAGCGTTAAAATCAGCAACTGGAACCCCGTGGACAATCGTTTGTGAGGTCATATCCCCCTTCGGCTTTAAGAGAATCGGATTCATATCCGTCGTCGCTTGAATCTGACAGGCGTCTGCCTGAACGCCTTGAGCTCGTCCAATCTCCTTGCCATCTATCGTTACATATGAATTGTTCGACATATTCTGCGACTTAAAAGGAGCTACCTTCCAACCATCCTCATGAAAAATGCGACATAGCCCTGTCGTCACGATGCTTTTGCCTACATCAGAGCTTGTCCCTAAAATCATGATCGTTCGAGCCTTGTTAGGTGTTGCCATATTCATCCTTCAAACAGCTCCTTATTTCCGATTATCGTGTAGTATTTCTCTTAACGCCTGTACTAATCTTTCATTATCGGATCTTAAACGAATAGCAACTCTGCCATAGAGATTATTAAGCCCGTTAAATAATGAGGCATCTCGTACCAAAACACCCTTATGACCTAACTGCTGCTGCAATTGCTGAATCGTTAATCCCATTTGTTCATCTATTTTGAAGAGTAGAAAATTAACTTCACTTGCCGTAACCCGCAATCTGAGCGCTTCCAGCTGCTCGGTTAACCATAGGCGTTCTACCGATAACCATGCTTGTGTTCGGTTCGCATACTCGATATTCCGTCCATCTTGTGGATCGAGCACAGCTTCACCAATGGCTTGCGCCAGAAAATTCACACTCCACGCCACTTTACGCTCTCTTAATCTACCGATTAAATCCGGGTGAGCGACCATGAAGCCAAGCCTAATCCCGGGGATCGTATAAAATTTCGTCATCGAACGAATCACAAATAAATTCGGCTCAGCTGCAGCTCGGCGAATCTGGCTAACATTCCATTCGTCAGGCAAAAAATCGATAAAAGCCTCATCTAATATCAAAGGGTGATGATTTTCCATGATCTGATCAATAATTGGCCTTGGTACTAGCTTGCCAGTTGGATTATTCGGATGACCCAAGAAGATCAGATCGGTTCTGCTGATCGCTTGCTCAATCTCTGTCGATTGCAGAGTAAAATCATGTTCTTCAGAGAGTGGAATCGAATAAATTTTGCCCTCCGCATGTCGCACCGCATCTTCATATTCCGTGAAACTAGGACGAGCAAGTCCCGTCACCTTGGGACTAATCTCACGCACGAGCAAATCAATCAACTCAGCGGCCCCATTGCCGATGAGTATGCTTGCTTCGGGAATATCATAATAGCTGGCTATCGCATGTACCAGATCGCGTGAAGCAGGATCCGGATAACGGATAACATCCGCCCACTTCGTCTTGATAATCTCTTCAATCACCTCTGGCGGTCCAAGAGGATTCATATTCGCAGAGAAGTCTACAAACTGCTCTTTCGCTAGCCCGAACGCTTCCTCAGCCGTCCGAATATCGCCACCATGCCCATATCGTTCAAGCATATGTAAGCCTCCTAACCAATTACATCATGAAATGGTAATAAGATACAACGATCATAAGTCCTGCTAACTCAACTAATTCATTAAGTGTCCCATAAGTATCGCCAGTTTGACCGCCTAGCTTGCGAGCGATATAAACCCCAGCAGCTAAACCAATCAACAGCATGCCGCCAACAACTAATAGCATTAGTCGCCATTGATCAGAGAATCCATTCATTAGCAACACATCGTATATAATTAAACTTAGCAAAGTACTCACTACTGCCCCGTAAATCACATAACGAATAGGCGTTCCTTTAAACATGCTGCCCATACCAGCATTTATGCGAGCATAAGGCCAGATTGTAATGGCAGCCGTGATAAACCACCGACTCCAAATCGGAATGATCAGTAGACTGACCAGCAGACCCATTCGATTCTCTGTAACAACCATATAGATCAACGAAAATTTCATTAACAGATATAATACGCAGACGATAACGCCCATCGCGCCCACTCGACTGTCTTTCATAATTTCAAGCATTCGCTCTCGACTTCGATGACTAAGAATGCCATCAGCCGTATCCATTAAGCCATCCAGATGCAGTCCGCCTGTTAACGCAATCCAACCAATAAGGATAAGTATAGAGGCAGGAAGCGCAGGCAATATAGCTTCGCTAACATAAGAAATGGCATATAACAATAATCCAATCACACCGCCAACAAGCGGATAGAAAGGTACACTTCGTTTAAAAACCTGTTCATCATAATGAATCTCGATGGGGACAGGGATTCGCGATAGAAACTGAAAAGCCGATATAAGACCATGCAGCCATTTGGTCATCGGATGATGAGCATTGCCCATATCAATAATCCTCCCATCACAACATAAACAGTACCGTATAGCATTCGAACAGTTAGGACAATATCATCTGCATTCCGTTCTCTAAGCGGCCAACCTAATCTAGCACGCTCACTAACAACGCCGCCATAAATATTGCACCCGCCTAGCTCAATGCCAATCGCTCCAGCAACTGCCGATTCGGGTATTCCGCTATTCGGACTCGGATGCTTGCGAGCGAAAGTAATAATGGAACGAAAACCACGAACAGCTGATAGCTTTCTATCAATCAAAGCTACAATTAATAGCAGAACCCCTGTAAGTCGCGCTGGAATCCAGTTCATGACATCATCCCATCTGGCAGATGCTCGTCCAAAATAGAGGTAGCGCTCGTTCCGATAGCCGACCATCGAATCAAGCGTATTACTTGCTCTGTATAGCATAGCAAAAGGCGCTCCGCCTAGCAAAGCAAAGAACAATGGAGAAATAACGGCATCGACAATATTTTCTGCCACGGTTTCCACGACTGCTCTCGTAAGCTCTCCTTCTGGCAAATCCTTCGTATCCCTACCTACAATATAGCCCGTATATTTACGCGCATCCTCCATATGACCAGATCGAATTGGCTTTAACACCTGATAAGCTGCCTGCTTAAGACCTTTAACGGCAATCGTCGAAGCAATGAACCACACACTGATCGCATAACCGAGCCAAGGGTGAATCCATGCTGCCATAGCGACAATCCCCCATAATGCAAGTCCGCTAAAAATCGTAATTGTTACAGTTAGCATGACACCTCTCCACAATTTTGCCCGAGAGGAAAGTACAGTCTCTTTAGACGTCAAAAGCCGCTTCTCCAGCAAGCTAATGCAGCGACCGATCAGAATAACGGGGTGAGTAGGCCAACTCGGATCGCCAATGATTAGATCTAGGAGTATTGCGGCTATAACAATCCATATGATTTCGATAAAAGAATAAAAAAGCAATTACAACAGCTCGCTTTCTTCCAGCCTATACGCCAAGCTTCGCAGCTCAATCGGAATACCTGCGGTGACGAGGAACACCTGCGAGCAGATAGAGGCGAGCTGTTGGTTTAGTCTGCCGGCAAGATCTCGGAATTGCCGGCCTAGCTTGGTGACGGGCACGATGCCGTCACCGACCTCGTTCGTGACGAGGATGAGCGGATAAGGGTAGGATGCCACAGCATCCACCAAATCCGCGATCATCGCCGTCACGGCGGCTTCTGCCTCCGGCTGATCTTCGTGCCGGAGCAATTGATTGGACAGCCACAGCGTGAGGCAGTCCACAAGCACCACCGTTCGCTCCGCGCCAGCGGCTTCCTTACCTGCTTCGCTCCGCTCACGGTTCCCCTGTTCACCGCCGCTTCCCAGCTCACGTAGCAGCCCCGCTAGCGCATACGGCTCCTCCCGTGTTGTCCACGGGAAGGTACCGCTGCTTCGCTGCTGCTGATGCAAAGAGATGCGTTCGCGCATCTCTTCATCATAGATCTGGGCTGTAGCAATGTACAGCCCTACGGTTCCCCGCTTCGCTGCGAGCCGCTCAGCGAATGAACTTTTGCCGCTGCGTGCGCCACCTGTTACCAGTATCGCCATGCTTCAAAGCACTCCTTTGTACCAAATCATATTTTTACATTTTTAGGTATTTTTATCCTTACATTCCATTCAAGCCCGTCGGCTGCAGCAGGATTTGCGGAACACCGCTAGTTGGATGCTTCAGTACGATTGGCTCTGTCCCATACACCTGTTTAATCAATTCAGGCGAAATAATCTCTTCTGGTTTTCCATCTGCTACAATTTGACCCTTGCTGACCATCATCAGACGCGTACAATATTGAGCTGCCAAATTCAAATCATGTAGTACAGCAACAACCGTCAGACCACATTCGACCTGCCACTGGTGGATGTAATCCATCATTTGAATTTGATAGGCAATGTCCAAATAGGTAGTAGGTTCATCGAGCAGAAGTAATAGAGGCTCCTGCGCCATTACTCTCCCAAGCGCAACTCGCTGCCTTTGGCCTCCACTTAGCGTATCAATTTTGCGATCCTCAATATCCTGCAATTGCAGATGCTCCATAATGCGATCTACAAGCTGATGTCCATTATTTGAATCATCTCCAAGCCAGTTCTGAAACGGATACCGTCCCATTTCGACGATCTCTCGTGTTGTAAAGCCTAATGACGGGAGCGCTTCTTGCTCCAGAACAGCAAGCCATCGCGCAATTTCCTTACGTGGATATTCGTGTACACGCTTCCCTCTGAGCTCGACGACACCTTGATCTACTCGTTCCACACCTGAGAGCATGCGCAGTAAAGTCGATTTGCCGCTGCCATTTGGACCGATTAAGCCTATGAACTCCCCTTGCTGTATGTTAAAGCTGATATCATTCAAAACAACATGCGAATCATATGCCTTCGTGATATGGCTTAGCTTAATCAATGTCCTTCCTCCTGTCTGTTATCCTTTTTTGCGTTTGCCCTGTTTCTGTTGATGCAGTAAATAAGCGAAGAATGGTGCACCAATAAACGCTGTAACAACCCCTAGCGGAATTTCGGTTGGTGCCAGCACTGTTCGTGCTAACGTATCTGCCAAGAGAACATAAATACCTCCGCCGATCGCAGAAAGCGGAATGAGCAGCCTATAATCTGGCCCGACAATCATTCGGATGAGATGTGGAACAATTAAGCCTACGAACCCAATTACACCTGATACCGAAACAGCTGCTGCTGTTAATAGTGTTGCAACGCATAAGACAATCAGCTTAGTCCTTTCTACATGCACACCCAAATGTGCTGCTTGACGCTCCCCTAATGAGAATAAGTTAAGCGATCTCGCATTACCAACTAGAATGATAAGACCAATTGCAAGATAGGGTCCAATGACCAAGGAGTATTCCCAACCCCGCATCGTTAAAGAGCCCATTAACCAAAACATAATTTCATTAATCGTCTGTTTGGACATCGCTACAAGGAATGAAACGATAGCGCCTAAGAAGGCCTGTGTTACCACACCTGATAGAATCAATGTCTCCTTTTTCATCTGACCATTCTCTTGTGCCAGCTTCAATACGATCCAGAGCGTCATAATCCCAGTTATAAAAGCGACAATTGGTATTGTCCATTGACCGAATAAGGCATATTGAAGTCCAAAATAAATAAGAATGGCAGCACCAACTGATGAACCCGACGCAACGCCTAATGTATATGGATCAGCTAGCGGGTTGCGCAATACGCCTTGAAATGCAGCACCTGCCACTGCCAAAGAAGCACCGACCAGAATACCGAGCACGACGCGTGGAAATCGAACATTCATTATAATCTGTTCTGCAGAGCTATCCCAATCAGGTGTAATCCAATCTCCGACCATTGGAAGACGACTGATCATGATTCTCACAATTTGAGAAGGTGACACATAGCTAGCACCTACGAAAATCGCTATAAAAATAGCAAGGAGCAGGAGCAGAACTCCTGCTCCTCCCCAAATTAATAGCTTTTTTTTCATCGATTATTTAACCAGGTCTGGATATAAAGCTTTCGCAACCTGTAACAAGCCTTCTGTTACACGTGGTCCAGGACGGCTCAAGCTATTCACATCAAGACCGAACAGTTGATTTTTTACAATAGCGTCAACCTTGCTCCAGCTCGCACGTTCACGGATCAACGTTTCTAATGTTTTCTTGCTCTTATCATCTACAAGCTTATCTGCGTATAAGATAACTTGAGGATTTTGCTGAATAATTAGCTCTTCGTTCATTTCTGCCCAACCTGTAATTCCTAACTCAGCTGCAACGTTAACACCACCAGCAATCGTAATCAGCTCGCTCATGAATTCTCCCTTACCCACTGTCCAGCCTGGTGAGAACTCAAGAAGCACTTTCTTACGATCTTCTGGCTTCACATCTTTCACTGCTGATTGAACAAGCTCGATTTCCTGTTTCATCTTCGTAACAATCTTTTGCGCAGCTTCATTTGCATCGGTAATTTGACCATATAGCACAATATTGTTCATGACATCATCAAGCGTCTTAGGCTCAACTTTAAAAATTTGAATGCCAACCTTACGAAGTTCTTCAACCGTAGCCTCTTTCATCGAAACGCCTGTGAATACGATGTCAGGTTTAGCTCCGATCAAGGCTTCTACAGTTGGTTTTGTAATACTACCCATCTTCGGCTTAGACTTTGCTTCTTCCGGGTAATCATCGTAATCGGATACACCAACGATTTTATCTCCTAGTCCTAATGCAAAAAGCGATTCCGTTTCCGCAGGCGATACTGATACAATGCGCTCTGGTGCTTTATCGAACTTGAACTCTTGTCCAGTTGCATCCTTAACGGTCAGCGGATATTGCGTATGAGCATCTGCCTTCGCTTCTGGTGCTGGAGTTGTTGCTGCAGCTGGTGTTGGTGTAGCAGTGGCTGCCGGATCAGCTGTCTTAGCTCCACATGCCGTCATTACGACTAGAAGTGATGCTGTTAGTAATGACATGAATAATTTGTTTTTGCGTAAATCTGTCTTCATAATTACTCTCCCCCTAAAATGAATGGAGCAAGAAGGCTTGATTGTGATGTGCCAAGTAGCAGATAGTTATACTTGTTCCTTACAAAGATAGAATTCAATTCTTAAGGTGATACAGCATCACCAAATGAAATCCCCTCTATTCATTAAGAACAGAGGGGACGATAAATACGGAGTTCATTAGCCTAGATTTAGTCCAATATCCGTGTTTAGCGATAGTCCTCTCCTCGAAGGATGTCGTTGTATAAACACATAGGCAGGTTTCCTGACTTACTGGTTACATGAAGAAACGGTTAACATCCTAAATAGACGGATTCCGATTCTAGCGCTAGACTTCGCCTTCCCGTTATGACAGTGGCTTCATGAAGCTAGCTTCCAGTTACAGTGGCGGGACCGTGCTGGATTCTCACCAGCTTCCCTTTTAACCTTGCAGACGTTAGAGCGCATCTGCAAAGGCACCTATCTGTTATCGATATTTACTTGGAATGTTTATTCAAGCATTCTGCTTTCAAGTAGAATTATATGCGTACTTCAACTATTTGACAAGGAAAGCAGCATATATTTGATGCAATTGTCCAAGCTAGCAAGCATTATGCATGAATGGGACGTTTTAACAAGTTTAGAAAGTGACATTATTTTAGATGCTGCAGATTTAACAAATCATATGTCAGTACATATAAAGGCAAGAATGTGCGTGTAAATGGATTTGACCATCAAAGAGATATGCGTAGCATAGCTGAGTGATTTTGTTTTGAAATCTAAGGTTAGTTGAGATATTATAAAATTTAACGAAATATGGAAAAAAGCCCATACATAACATACTAAAGGGGGAATATGAATTGAAACGATACCGAAAATCAATCTCTATTCTTATCGTAGTGTTATTGATTCTAGGAGCAATTGGATTAAGTATATATAAAAATCAAGATAATGCTAAGAAAATAAACTCATTTACCGAACTTTATAATAAGCATTTTGACACAAGAGAGGTAACTTCCATTCTTCTTGAAGAGCGCGGCACTTTTAAACCACAACGAGATCTTTTTGTAAAACATAAAGAGAAAATAGATAAAGTGATTAACTTATTCTCTCAAATAGAATGGAAATATGATAAGAATGCAACACCAAGTTCTGAAAAGGCCTATCAAATTACTCTAAGTTTTGGAAATGAACTGATTTTTGCTATGATGGTTTCTGATAATGGTGCTGTTGATACTTTTGACTATGCCACAAACAAAGGCCACTCCTATCGGATCACAAATGAGTTTGATGTAAATGCGATTGAGCTTCTTTTCGAAATAGAGAGTGACTAAGCTAGAATTAGCGCCTATTAATAGAATAATAAAAAAACATGATTTACAAGAAGAAGCGGTTTCTCCGTCTTTAAGTACGGATCGGTTTCTTAATGTATTTCTTAGAATTTATGACGCAAAAGTCATAAATTCTATAATACATACAAAAGAGACTGACATTACTCAGTCCCTTTCTCTGTATTCATATATTCTATAATTTTGACATCAAGCTCCATACTAACTTCTATGACACGATCAGAAGTCATCTTCTGACCACCAAGTACGAGGCGTTCAAGCCTTAATCGTAAATCATGAATTTGCTCTTCTAAATCACGTTGAGAGGTGATACACATCGACTTTCGGAGCAGCCAGCGCCTCTTATTCGTCGAATCCTGAATAAGCCATTGATTAGAGGTTTCTAGAAGCTGATAATCGATATAGGTCATCTATTCATCTCCCTCTCTCCGACTTATTTAGTATAAATATACCATTTTATCCTCGCCTTGAAAATAGGATTTTCGTCACAATTTGGCAATTGTGTTACCGATTCTATCTAAAGCTTCATTTAATTGTGCGACTGAGGTTGCATAAGAACAGCGGATAAAACCCTCTCCGCCTAGGCCAAATACATCGCCTGGGACTGCAGCTACTCTTGCTTCTGTGAGTAATAGCCTAGCAAACTCATCTGAAGTAAGACCTGTTGAGCGGATAGATGGGAATGCATAGAATGCACCTTGCGGTTCATGGCATTCAAGTCCTATTTCTCTAAAGCCCTTAACGACAAGTCTTCGACGTTGATTGTAGGATTCCACCATACGATCCTTATCTTCCATACCGTTCTTAAGGGCTTCAAGCGCAGCAACCTGTCCCATTACAGGCGCACACATCACGGTATATTGGTGAATTTTGAGCATTTCACTAATGAGATCACGATGACCGCAAGCATAACCCATTCTCCATCCTGTCATAGCGAATGCTTTGGAGAAACCAGATACTAGAATGGTGCGATCAGCCATATCAGGCATTGCTGCAAAAGAAACATGCTTCCGATCATAGGTAAGCTCTGCATAAATTTCGTCAGAAATTACGATTAAATCATGTTCTTCAACAATTTTGGCGATTGGCTCCCAATCCTCATAGGTCATAATGCCCCCAGTTGGATTACTTGGATAACATAAGATCAACACTTTGGAACGTGGTGTAATTGCGGCTTTCAGTCTTTCTGGCGTCAGCTTGAAATTATTTTCAGCTGAAGTCTCAATTCCGACGGATTTACCCCCACTAATTGCAATAATAGGTGAATAAGAAATATAACACGGCTCCGGAACGAGAACTTCATCCCCTGGTTCGATTAATGTACGAAGTGCAAGGTCGATAGCCTCCGAGCCACCGATCGTGACCAGAATTTCATTGGAGGGCTCATATTTCGTTTGAAATGAGGTATACAAATACTCCGCAATTGCTTCACGCAATTCTACTGTACCGGAATTGGGAGTGTATTGCGTTTTACCGCGTTCAAGTGAATAGACAGCCGCTTCTCTGACATGCCATGGTGTAACGAAATCGGGTTCACCAACACCTAATGAGATAATATCTTTGGATCCTGATGCTAAGTCAAAAAATCTGCGAATACCAGAAGGCTGAATGTCCCGAACGAGTGGCGCAACATAATCTTTCATCGATTGACGTTTGCTTGTTATTGGGTTACTGTTCATCGTTCATCATCCTTCACGGCGTAATCGGCAGTCGATTATCATCCTCTTTGTTCTCAAAGATAATACCGTCCTGCTTATATTTCTTTAATATGAAATGAGTCTTCGTCGACAATACACGATCAAGTGAGGCTAACTTGTTAGATACGAATGAAGCGACATCCTGTAGAGAGCTTCCTTCTATTTCAACAAGCAAATCATAGGCTCCTGACATCAAATAAACGGATTTCACTTCTGGATATAAGTAAATCCTTTCCGCAATCGCATCAAATCCATGACCGCGTTCAGGTGTAATTTGTACTTCAATTAAGGCAGTTACCGTTTCGCTTACAAATTTACTCCAATTGAGTACAGTTGCATATTTAACGATCACATTCTCTTCTTCAAGCTCTTTGATTGTTGCTCTAACTTGTTCCTCGGATTCACCAAGCATCGTTGCGATCAATTCTGGGCTACGACGGGCATCCTCCTTAAGAAGATCTAGAATTTTAAGTTTCCTTGCTTCCATCTTCAATCCTCCTAATTGTTTTTTCAAATAAATAATGGTTAGCTATCATCATACAACGGTTCTAGGTGCAAAATCCATTAAATGTTTTGCTAAATTAGGTGAATACTTGCTGGATTACACGATTCTACTTCAATAACATGAATAAATCTCCTTCGTTCAATAGATTACTAGATGTCATAGCATCTCAGGATAAAAAAAAGAATGCTGAAATCAGCATTCTTGTAGTCAGTCAAAAACCATTACTTCTGGATGTCTTGGCTCAATCGTTCGATCATGCCTAGACGATCCTTATCCGAAAGAATTTGTTCTGTTCGGAAGCATTGTGGACAGACATAGAACTGAACTGTAAAAGGTGCTGGCAGAATTTGCTTACCAAGAGAAGCAGGGACATGTCCTGTGAATTCTTCTGCTGTAACCGTGCGTTCACCTGTCAATAGCAATAAATCACGACAGTTTAAGCATTCCGGTGCTTCTTCCTGCTCATCTATGCAAGCCTGCGCATTTATGCTGTAAGTATCCTCTTCTAAATTGTCTTCCCAGTCATCATCCGTTTCAACTGGATCTAGCGTATCATCTGTTTCATCCAGATCTTCATCATCTACTTCTTCATCTAAAGTATCCATCCCAACCTTAATGCTGCGATAGTCACCGAGTTCATTGAAGCAATGAGGACACATATCTTCCGGTCCGATCTCAGGGTCCCAGTGTATTTCTGATTGACACCAAGGACATATCACTTCATGCTGTTGTTCCATAACGTTACCTCCATACTCTTGTATTCAATCTTACGTGTTTTGCATCATATAAATAACGCCTACTATTATAAATCCAATAGCGAGTGCAAATAAAGTACCCCATAAATATTTCATAATGCACGAACCGTTCCTTTCCTAACCTTTCATTAATCCACACAAGCTCCAATGACAAATGATATGGAAATCGAGATAATCATAGATAGCAAGCCAACAGCCCGATTATCCTTCTTTATTTCGTCGTCTATATGAAAATGCGGTGTCAAAAACTCAAAAATAAAGTAAGAGATTAATAGCAGTACAAAGCCCAAGCCTGACCAAATTAACGTTTGGATGAGGGAATCATTATTCTTGATTGCAAAATGAAACACATTGCAAATCCCAAATATTTTGCCACCCGTAGCCATTGCGACAGATACATTACCTGCTTTAATTTCTTCCCAATCATTATATTTAGTGACCATCTCAAAAATTGTTAGAAAAACGATCAGTGCAAGTACAGCTACAGAGAAAACGGCCAATGCAGTCAGATAAGCATTATTCAATATTAAATGGATATCCACCGTCATAGATAGCCTCACTTTCTGATCCTAATATTATGCTATTTCAAAACGACTACTGTAACGCCTGATCCACCTTCATTATATTCACCAAGTCGGAATGATTTAACGAATTTGTGGCGACGAAGATAATCTTGAATTCCTGCGCGAAGAACACCTGTTCCTTTACCATGGATGAGATATACTTGACCGAGACTAGCCATGATCGATTCGTCTAGGAAGCGGTCAACCTCCATTAACCCTTCTTCCACATTCATTCCACGCATATCCAGCTCCATACGAACATTCTCATCGCGTGAACGTTTAACGCTTGCCGCAGGTACTACCTGTTTACGCTTCTGAGAAGCAGCACTTGTTACAAGCTCGAGATCCGATTTCTCTACTTTCACTTTCATAATCCCAAGCTGAACGAGGGCTTCCGTATCCGATATGATTTCCACCACGTGGCCCTTTTGACCAAGATGAAGTACCTTGACCTCATCTCCCGCTTCAAGCGCAGCTGGTCGGTTCGTTTTGGCACGAACACGCTTATCGCGAAGCTGAGGTGCAGCAAGATCCAGACGACGTTTTGCATCAATCAGCTTATGATCCTTCACATGTCCCGCTTCTTCTCTAGCCAATTGTCTAAGCTCAGCAATAATTTCGTCTGCTTCACGGCGTGCTTTGGCAACAGCTGATGCTGCGTCTTGCTCAGCTTTCTGCATCAGTTTATCGCGTTGTTCATCAAACTTCCTGCGCTGCTCTTCTAGTTCTTTACGTAGTTGTTCCGCTTCACGTTTCAGCTCTTCCGCTAATTTGCGCTCCGCTTCAGCAGTCAGACGATTCTCTTCAAGAGAAGCAATCATCGATTCTACGCGCAAATCATCTTCGCTGACTTCACCTTTCGCACGGTCAATGATCATCTTCGGCAATCCTAATCGTTCGGCGATGGCAAACGCATTGCTTCGCCCAGGAACACCAAGCAATAAGCGATACGTTGGTGAAAGTGTGGCAACATCAAACTCCATTGATGCATTTATCACCCCATCGCGCTGAAAGGCGTACGCTTTTAGCTCACTATAATGCGTAGTTGCGATCATTCGGCAGCCCATACGATGAATGTATTCAATTAACGAAATGGCAAGTGCAGATCCTTCCGCTGGATCTGTACCCGCTCCTAACTCGTCGAATAACACAAGGCTCTTCGGCGTCATATCACGCAGAATGGATATAATATTCGTCATATGTGACGAGAACGTACTTAAATTCTGTTCAATGCTCTGTTCATCACCGATATCGGCGAATATCCCATCAAATACACAGAGCTGAGAATCCTCTTCTGCAGGCACGAACATACCCGACATCGCCATTAACGATAGCAAGCCTACAGTTTTTAACGATACCGTCTTACCGCCTGTGTTCGGTCCAGTTACAATAATAGAAGTGTAATTATTGCCTAATTCAAGATCAAGCGGTACAACGACATCTTTGGCGATAAGTGGATGGCGTCCCTTGCGAATGCGAATAAAGCCGCGATCATTCATCATCGGCATCGTTGCTTTCAATTCACGGGCAAGTCCCGCTTTGGCAAAAATGAAATCAAATTGCGTCAAAATCCCAAGATCATTCGTTAATTCCTCGGTATGGTCAGCTACTGCTGCTGATAATAGACGAAGAATCCGCTCAACCTCTGCCTCTTCCTTCAATTTAAGCTCACGAATCTTGTTATTAAGCGTGACAATCGCTTCTGGTTCAATAAATAACGTAGCGCCTGATGCGGATTGATCGTGAATCATACCGCCAAAATGACTTCGATATTCCTGCTTCACAGGGATAACGAAACGGTCGCCACGAATCGTAATGAGCGAATCCTGAAGCATTTTCTGCACAGACGTATTACGAATCATCGATTCCAGACGTTCCCGAACTCTTGCTTCACTTGTCCGTAATTCAGCGCGCACTCGCGCGAGTTCGGGACTTGCAGAATCTACAACGACTGCATTGTCATCGATACAGTTATTGATTTTATCTTCAAGCGCCTTAGGCTCCGTTAATAATTCAGCCATATCAAATAGGAAAGGAATCGGAAATTCCTCATGCACAGCCACAAGGAAGCGCTTTAGTCTTCTTTCCCCAAAAATCGTTGTTGAAATATTCAATAATTCAGTCGGATTCAACATCCCGCCAATTCTTGCCCGATGGATGCTTGGACCGATATCACGAATGCCGCCAAATGGAGCATTGCCCTTGAGTCTCTCTACATGAACGGCTTCGTTAGTCGCTTGTAATCTTCGTTTAACTTCGATTAAATCGCTACTTGGCATTAATTCGTTTGCTAAATTACTTCCTAATGATGTCTCTGCATGTGCAGCTAATCTATTTATGATTTTATGATATTCCAATGTTTGTAGTACTTTCCCCTTCAACACTTTCCCAACCTCTCCGCTTACTCGCGAACATTCAAAATCTTTATATATGATCTATTATACCCTAAGAACAGAAGGATTAGCTATTCAGTTGGTACGAATTTCCGTACTAATGAATAACAAATAGGGTAAATTAAATAAAAATTCATCTTAATTGGAGGTTTTGTGAACGATGAACATCCTCGGTACGATCGTAAGATTCATCATTAGCGCATTAGTATTAATGGTTGTTTCTTGGATGATAAAAGGATTTTATGTAGGCGGATTTGGAAGTGCTATATTACTTGCGCTGATCATAGCCGTACTTGCTTTTATCGTGGAAAGCATGTTCAAAACTCGAATTACACCATTTGGAAGAGGAATTGTTGGCTTCGTCACGAGCGCAGTGATCATCTATGTGTCTCAATTCTTAGTTTCGGGTGTAAGGATCACGATACTTGGTGCAGTGCTATCCGCACTAATTATCGGTATCATTGACTTGTTCATTCCGATGAAAACGCCATTTGAAGCCATCAATAAAGACTCTGGCGATCATCGTTAAGCAAGTTGCCGAGAATTTAATGACTTCACACATTCGTCACTGCATTCTAGTTCCCATTGCGTTATGATGATACTGTGATATAAATCACTGGCTATCATTTTAGTAAAGGGGATTATGTGATGAAGAAATTATGGACACTGCTGCTTGGTGCAGCAATAATGTTATCCTTAACCGCTTGTGGAGACGGCGGAGCTCCTAAGTTTAGTGAAACAACAGATTCAGCCAAATCAGCAGTAACCGTTGTTGCAACGAACTGGAAACTTGATCAACAAGAGTATAAAGTGAAAAAAGGTGAACCCTTCACACTAACATTAGATGTTCAAGAAGGTGTACATGGCATTAAGCTAGAAGGATTAAGCGGTAGCCTCGCAGGTAAAAAAGGCTCACCTTCTACCAAAACAATCATTGCGAACGAGGCAGGTTCTTACTTAATCACTTGCAACGTATCCTGCGGTCAAGGCCACTCCGACATGAAAGCTAGACTCATTGTTGAGCCGTAAAAAAATAAAGAACAGCGATTAGGGAGCACTTCAGAGCTCCTAGCCGCTGTTCTTTTTTACTTAAGAAACGCATCCGTCTTATAAAGTCGGTGAAACCGTTTCTTCTTGTCACTTATCATCTTCTGCAACGACAAGCTCGATCCACTCATTGTACTCAACTTGAAGCTTCGCGTATTCTTCTTGCAGCTTACGATGCTCTTCACGTATACGTTCAAGTTCGCGTTCTGTTTCTTCTGAATGATCTCGTTCTGCACTCGTCTGCAAGTAAGCGGCTTCCCATTCTTCACGGCTACGTATAAATTCTGCTTCCCGCTCTTCCAGTCGATATCGCATCTGCTCATTCTCATTCGTCAATCGGTCCATATATTGCTGCATGGCAGCTTTACCCTTAATCAGCGCCTCACTCGTATCCTGCAGGTGCTTCAATTGCTGCTGCATCTCATCACGTTCAGCCCTAATCAATTGCAGCTGCTCTCGATCTTTGCCTAACTGCACTTGCCACTTACTGCGCTCTTGCTCTAGCTCAGTTTGAAGCTTGTGTGCAGCTTGCTCATGCTGAACTTGCAGTTGTTTCATTTCGCGATCAAACTTATCCGTTTCTTCTTTAAGCAGCTCTTGCGTAAGAACACGCTCGACCTCAAGCTGCTCAGCAGCATCGCGACGTTCTTGCTCCAAACGAGCTTTATATTCTAGCGTGGCTTGTTCAATTTGACTCTCTAGCTCGATGCGTTTTGCAGAGAATTGAGACTTAAGCTCACTAATTTCCTGACTATGCAGTTTACTCTGCCCATTGCGCTCATTGTGATAACTTTCTTTGAGCTCATCTACCGATTGATTATGCTGATTTTCCAATTTACGGATTTCTTCACCTATTTGAAGATGTGACTTGCGGCGTTCATCTTCAAGTAATGCCTCCGCTTTAAGCTGTTCTTGCTCCAGACTTGCCAGAGCTTCAAGCTGTACTTCTTCCAGCCGCGCTTGGGCTTCCGTTCGTGCTTGTTCAATTTGACTCTCTAGCTCGATGCGTTTTGCAGAGAATTGAGACTTAAGCTCACTAATTTCCTGACTATGCAGTTTACTCTGCCCATTGCGCTCATTGTGATAACTTTCTTTGAGCTCATCTACCGATTGATTATGCTGATTTTCCAATTTACGGATTTCTTCACCTATTTGAAGATGTGACTTGCGGCGTTCATCTTCAAGTAATGCCTCCGCTTTAAGCTGTTCTTGCTCCAGACTTGCCAGAGCTTCAAGCTGTACTTCTTCCAGCCGCGCTTGGGCTTCCGTTCGTGCTTGTTCAATTTGACTCTCTAGCTCGATGCGTTTTGCAGAGAATTGAGACTTAAGCTCACTAATTTCCTGACTATGCAGTTTACTCTGCCCATTGCGCTCATTGTGATAACTTTCTTTGAGCTCATCTACCGATTGATTATGCTGATTTTCCAATTTACGGATTTCTTCACCTATTTGAAGATGTGACTTGCGGCGTTCATCTTCAAGTAATGCCTCCGCTTTAAGCTGTTCTTGCTCCAGACTTGCCAGAGCTTCAAGCTGTACTTCTTCCAGCCGCGCTTGGGCTTCCGTTCGTGCTTGTTCAATTTGACTCTCTAGCTCGATGCGTTTTGCAGAGAATTGAGACTTAAGCTCACTAATTTCCTGACTATGCAGTTTACTCTGCCCATTGCGCTCATTGTGATAACTTTCTTTGAGCTCATCTACCGATTGATTATGCTGATTTTCCAATTTACGGATTTCTTCACCTATTTGAAGATGTGACTTGCGGCGTTCATCTTCAAGTAATGCCTCCGCTTTAAGCTGTTCTTGCTCCAGACTTGCCAGAGCTTCAAGCTGTACTTCTTCCAGCCGCGCTTGGGCTTCCGTTCGTGCTTGTTCAATTTGACTCTCTAGCTCGATGCGTTTTGCAGAGAATTGAGACTTAAGCTCACTAATTTCCTGACTATGCAGTTTACTCTGCCCATTGCGCTCATTGTGATAACTTTCTTTGAGCTCATCTACCGATTGATTATGCTGATTTTCCAATTTACGGATTTCTTCACCTATTTGAAGATGTGACTTGCGGCGTTCATCTTCAAGTAATGCCTCCGCTTTAAGCTGTTCTTGCTCCAGACTTGCCAGAGCTTCAAGCTGTACTTCTTCCAGCCGCGCTTGGGCTTCCGTTCGTG
>NZ_SKFG01000031.1 GCF_004344915.1 Paenibacillus albiflavus
CATCCCGACTGGAAATAGCCTCCCTTTGGATTCAAAAGGGCTATCCTGTTCGTACGGTGCTGCGTATCTGTAACGTTCCTCGTTCTACTTACTATTATCGTCTGTGTCATCCAGAACGTCAGCCATCTACAGGCAGTGGTCGCCCTATTCCAGGTTACTCCTTGGATCAGAATGGTGCTGTTGTTTTAGACGCACGCATTAAAGGGATTCTACGCCGTCTTATTAAAGGTCCTAACGCAGCTTTTGGTTACCGCAAGCTCACAATCTTATTACGCCGAAAATACCGCCTTGTCATTAATAAGAAGAAAGTATATCGGCTATGCAAAGAGCTGGGTGTACTGGCCCCACAACGTGAAATAACAAACGCTGTACCCAAAAAGGTAGCCAATAACCGCGTCGTTACTGGACCGAATCAAGTGTGGCAAATGGATATTAAATATGGATACGTAGCTGGTAAACGTCGGCATTTCTATTTAGCGAGCATCCTTGATGTATTCGATCGAAATATTGTTGCTCACCATCGGGGTAAGGCTTGTAGCACACAGGATATTCTGCAAATCGTACAGAAAGCCATTCTAAAACGAAATATTCACGGGCAAGAAACCAAGCTAGTTATACGTACAGATAACGGCCCACAGTTCGTGAGCAAGGCTTTCTACGCCTATTGTGAACTAGCTGGTATTGAGCATGAGCGCATTCCAGTTCACACGCCTAACAAAAACTCATTTATCGAGTCCTACCATAGTATCATCGAGAAAGAATGTTACCTACGTAACTGTTTTGAAACTTACGAAGAAGCCTTTAAGGAAGTGGATCGTTTTATTCGTTATTACAATAACGATCGCGTTCATGGCAGTCTTAAAGACTGGCCACCAAAGGACTATCTTCGGTTGGTGCATGAAGGGAAGATAATCCCTCAAAAAATCGCCCTATAGTGAGACAGACCAATTAAAACCTTGGTAAATGTCCAATTTTAGGGGGTTGAACCGCAAATTACCGAAAGAGCACCCCAAGTTGCCGCATTGCTTCAGGTAGCACGGTGGAGGTCGCTGGCAGAGTGCGAACGGTAAAGAATTACCGAAAAAGGGAAACAAATTACCGAAAAAGCACCCCAAGTTGCCGAATCGCGCTAGGTAGCACGGTGGAGGTCACTGGTAGAGTGAGATCGGTAAAGAATTACCGAAAAAGGGAAAACCATTGCCGAAAAAGCACCCCAAGTTGCCGCATTGCATCAACACAAATAGAAAAACAGTTGTTAGGAATTAGCCTAACAACTGTTCTTCTTTGATTATTTCGAGTATCTTCTTCGCTGATATTTTAGCCCAAATATCGTGGATCCGACTAATAATAGGATGAATGCGGAGGTGATAGCTACACTTTGCCAAGTATATTCACCGCTAGCAGTTGATGAAGCATTGTTGCCAGGTCGTTGCATTCCACCAGGGTTACGTCCATCGCCAAGGTTAGGTGGTTGCATCTGCCCAAGGTCCTGCCCATCGCCAAAGTTAGGTGGCTGCATTTGCCCACGGTCCTGCCCATCAACAAAGTTAGGTGGTTGCATCTGCCCAAGATCCTGGCCATCGCCAAGGTTAGGCGGTTGCATCTGCCCAAGGTCTTGCCCATCGCCAAAGTTAGGTGGTTGCATCTGTCCAGGGTCCTGACCATTACCAAAGTTAGGTGGCTGGAACTGACCTTGTCCTTGTTTATCTCCGTTTGCATTCTGACCGCCAAGCTCCCCTCGTGGACCACCCGTCGTTGTTGCTTCGACGACTAGCTCACCAGAGAGTTGCTTCTTGATCGATTCAGCCCTTTGAATGGCGAATTCAACTAAACTTTTATCACCTGAAACAGATTCATCGAATTGTTCCTTGGTGTAGAACTTGGTTGGATCTTTGTCGATATAGGAGGAGATTAAGTCTGAAATTTGCTTTGTCTTCGCTGACATCTGATCTTCTGAGAAAAAGTTATTTGCAATTTCGTCTAGGTAGCTATTAAACTTCTCTCGATACTCAGGAACGGAGAGAAGCGAATTGAGCAGCGGTCTGTCTTCCAAGCTGATACCCGAGACAGGTGTAGTGATACTGAAGTTAATGTTCGTTTCACTCAGGAAATTAGCTGCCATATCTCCACCAGGATTTCCACCCATCATACCCCGATTGCGGTTGTTCCCAGCTTGCTTGTTGTTAGGCTGAACTTGCTGGTTATTAGGTTCAGCTTGCTTATTGTTTTGTTCAACTTGCTTGTTGTTTTGTTCAGCTGGCAACTTATCGCCTATCCCATCAGCAGCATCCATCATTCCGCCAAAACCACCCATTCCGCCCATCCCACTAAAGCCGCCGAACGACATATTGTAATCCCACGGCAGGATGGAGAACACACCGTTCTCCTCGTACAAATAATAGTTATGCTTCAAATTACCTTGATAACTATCTAAGTTGACAAGTGCTGTGTTTGCGGCAAAATAGCGCAGTATTTCATCGACATCAAGAACTTTCTCAATATCACCACCATTGTTAATCGCATCAAGCATAGCGATTATCGCAGACTGATCCGATACGCCTTTGTTTGTTTTCAGATTCATACCAGAATAATCTTTAATATCATCGCTAATCCATTTCAAATCACTGCCTGTACCATCTGGTTTATATAAATCGCCTGTACCACTTACGTAATGCTGTGCTAAGAACGGTTCTTCAATGGCTTCAACGCCGAGGTACAGTCCCCATTCTTCACCATTAATTGTCACATACATATAAGAATTGGCTGGAGTAGGCACACCCATCGATTCCATTAGAGCATAGGACAAATATTCGCGCATCTGAGAAGGGTCCGTGTAATTATTGTTTAAATTCAGCTTCTTAAGGCCATATAAATTTAGATCGTCCTGATAATAATCAAAGTCAATCTTGAAGCTATAGCGGTCTGAATCGCTCATTTGTGCAACGGAGGTAAGCGTCATATTGCCTTTGACTCGCAGCCCAACTCCTTGTACCTTTTTACCATTAATCGTGACATCTGCTGGTACCATGGCTTCATCAAGCGGGTTTGCAAAAATAGACTTAAGGTCTTTATCATCCAGTGTAATATCAACTGATGTTACCCTACTTTGATCAAAAATTTGCTCTTCGTACGTATGATCCAGCTTAACAGGTTCAACTCCGATTCGTGGGAGCATGAACATAATCGTAATAAATAAGAAGATCAGTAAAGCAAATACAACTAAAACATATTTATTTTTCACAAGGAAATCACTCCTTTCCCCGAATTTCATTCACTTGCAGCATTAGGCCGTGAAATTTCCGTCATAGCTCAACATAATCGCAGAGTTCACACCATTCATGCCAGTGATCTTATTTATAAACTCAGTTGAATTCTCTTTAAGACGCAGTTCATAGGTAATCTCCATTCCTCCTGCATAAGGCGAGTTTGATTTGGATTTGACGGTATGTTTTCTTGATACAGTCGATACGATCTGCTCTAAAGTTCCTTCAACTGCAGCATCTGTATATTTTACAACGAGAAGATAAGGATTCTCCACAGTCAGACGATTGACGAAGAATAGCAGAACGATTCCAATAAGAATGGAGCCAATAATCACAAGAGGAATGAGTCCAGCACCGCATAGAATTCCAGATGCAACAGACCAGAAAATATAAACGAGATCCATTGGATCTTTAATAGGTGTTCGGAAGCGAACAATCGACAGCGCACCGACCATACCAAGTGAGAGTACAATGTTCGTTGATATCCCGATAATAATGAGCGCAGTTGCCATCGTCATCACAATAAGTGAAATATTGAAGCTGTGTGAATACATCACACCTGCGAATGTTTTTTTATAAATGACATAAATGAATAATCCTACTGCAAAAGCTACGACAATCCCGATCAATGAATCAATGATTGAGAAGCTGGTTGTTTTCTCGAGAAAGCTGGATTTAAGAATATCTTGAAAAGTAATCGTACCCATGTTGTTCTCCTCCATGTTCTATAGTTAGCCATACATGCGGCTTAGTTGGTATTTGGAAAAAGCGGTTTTGCTAGTATTGCTGGCAGATAGTAAATTCTTGATCAGATCAGGCAAATATTCATCGAATTTTACCTCTAGTATGACAATGTTAGGGTCCAGCGTTTCAACCATCATCAGATCAGGATTCAAAAAATCGGTATTCCGAAAGCTTGTCTTAACTGAACTGTCGAAGGTTACACGAACATTACCCTGCTCATAAATAAACACTTCCCGTACATAATCAACGACGGTTGTCGGTTTGAGCTGGAATAAATTCATATGGATATAGAGCTCTCGAATAAGTGATCTTGGGTCATGCTCCATCCAATCGATAGTTCCAGACCGAATGCGTTCATATTCTTCTGCTGTTATACGGCATTTGGTTTTGTAGCATAGATTGTTACGTTTGCTTTTTTTCTCAAGCTGAATGAATTCTGTGTTATAGTCGTACAACCTGACTCTGAATTTATCCCGATGGAATAAGCCTTCTTTTTTTTGGATTAGAACCTTATTATCAACGTTGTCAAAATAACAGCTGCGGATAAGATATCGACCGTCTTGCTTAGCGTGAGGGTCGGGCATCATTACATGCCTAAGATTATTGCGAAGCAAATGGCAATCCGCATGAGTGATTGCATGCTTTAGCTCTCTGCGGCCTTTGAACCCATTCATACTCATTGTGCTAACCTCCTATTCGTATGTTATTGATTGCTGCAAGATATAGAATAAGCGGATAGTCTTAAAGAAACCTTAAAAAAAGACTGCCCCTAGAAATCGGATATAGATTTCTAGAGACAGCTTCTGATGTATCGCTTTATTTAGGTAGTTTAATTCGAATAATGGTACCCTTGGGCTCATTCGGCAAAGCCCTAATTGTTCCATGATGACTTGTTACAATCCATTGCGCAATGGACAGCCCAAGACCTGAACCTCCTGATTCTCTTGATCTTGCTTTATCCTCACGATAGAAACGGTCAAATACATGCTCTCTATTGTCTTGATGAATACCAACACCTGTATCTCTTACCTCAATCAGAACTCTGTTATCTTGCGTGAAAGTTTTAATACCAATAAAATCATTCTCACCTGTGTATTTAATTGCATTATCTAGCAGAATGACGAGCAGCTGATGCATTCGATTATGATCGGCTTCGATCGTCTGATTACAATCAAGCTGAAGCCAGATCCTCTTGTCTTGCAGTTCAGCAATTTCGATATAGGGTACAGATACAGATTGAATGAATGCGTCGATGTTTAGCGGTTGTTTAGTTAGTTCAGTTTCCGTAGAATCGGCTCTTGCCAAAGTCAGCAAATCGGTAGTCAGTTTACTAAGCCTGCGTGTTTCAGATAGAGACAGTGCAATTTGTTCAAAAGAATCGATGATTTTCTTATCAGGTGTAGTTAGCAATAGCTCCATCTTATTCTGAATGATGGTCAAAGGTGTTCTTAGCTCATGCGATGCGTTCTCTACAAATTCTGCTTGCTTGTTCCAAGATCGCATAATCGGCTTCATCGTTTGTCTGGATAACAGGTAGCTAGCTGAAATTGACAGCAAGATGAATACAATCGTGCATAGAATGATGATATTTTGAAAATTTGCCAGTATGCTTTGCTCGCCATCTGTATTTATCAGGAGCTGTACATAGGCAACTTGATTGTCAGGCACATGTTCTTCTATCGTGATTGTTCTAAAATGATTCGAATTATTTAAAATGATAGACGAAATAACGCCTAAATTACGAGGATTAAACTGCAGCTCTGTAAAATAATTGTCGTAGAACAGCTTGCCGATTTCTTCAATATTTACAATCTGGCCTTCATCATTCCATTTGATCGGGATAATTCGTGGGCTAGGTCTGTTGATCGGTCTGTTATTTGGAGGCGGAGCCATAAAATCTTTACCAGGGAGTATGTCTGGCATTGTTACATATATCTCTTGATTGCGGGTTAACTCTTCATCAACCTTGGCAAGTAGCGTAGATTTCATCTGTGAAAATACGATAACACCGAATAAGGTGAAGATAATGCTGAATGCAATAAAGTTGTATAGCATGAAGCTTATCTGCTGTTTACGAATGACAGGTTGCTTACTCATGTTGCTCACCGCTTTCGGATAGCATGTAACCGATGCCGCGAATCGTTCGAATGAATTTGTCATATCCATGCTTTTTCATATTTTTGCGAAGATTGCTGATATAAACCTCAACGACCGTAGTCGAGGTACTGGACTCAAATCCCCATATCCGATCAAAAATTTGTTCTTTGGTGAGTAAGATGTTCTTATTGTTGATCAAATATTCAAGCAAGTCATATTGCTTGCCATTTAGTTTAATGACTTCGTCGTGAATCGTGACGCAATTGTTCCTCAGATTCATCTTGAGGTCTTTGAATTGAAGGATGCTTTCTTTGAATTCCCCAACCGATCGTCTGATTATCGCTTCTAATCGGAGAACAAGCTCTTCTCGATGGAATGGCTTTACTAAGTAATCATCTGCTCCTAGCTTAAAACCGCGAATTTTATCATCTATTCCATCTTTGGCTGTTAAAATGAGAAGGGGAGTCGTGACTCGTTGCTCTCTCAGTTTACTAAGAACCTCATACCCATTCATGGAAGGCAGCATCAGATCAAGTATGATGACGTCATAAATGTTGTGTTCTGCAAGATATAAGCCTTCAGCACCATCATAAGCTTGCTCAGTATCGAACATATGCTGAACGGTTTCACAAATCGTATCCGATAAATGTTTATCGTCCTCAATGACGAGAATTCGCATACCTATCACCTCAGTTCACATAATAGCAGTCTGGTCAGGTGAGGGCAAATGTTGTAGCTGTGCGATGTGAAAAGAGCTGTCCAGTGAAAATATCCACTTGGACAGCTCTTGTTTTATTTGTAGGCTGGCAACCAGTCGCCATGCGCTTCGATTAGATCATCGCACATTGATACGATATCATCCATCGATAGTTCGGCTGATGTATGAGGATCAAGCATCGCCGCATGATAGATATGTTCTTTCTTTTTCGTTATGGCGGCTTCTATTGTGAGCAGTTGTGTATTGATATTCGTCCGATTCAAGGCTGCAAGCTGAGGTGGCAGGTCACCTACATAAGTTGGTGTAACTCCGCTTCTATCCACCACGCATGCGACTTCCACACAAGCTTCCTTAGGCAGGTTCGTAATAAGCCCTGTGTTCATGACGTTGCCGCCAATTTTGTAAGGAATATCGGTTTCAATGGCTTCCAGGATGTAAGATGCATACTCATGAGAACGACTATGGGTAAGCGCAGTGTCGTTCACGAGCTCATCTCTCATTTTGTTCCAATTTGCGATTTGATTCACACAGCGGCGCGGATATTCGTCAAGCGGGATGTTGAACCGCTCGATCAGCTCTGGGTAATTTCTTTTAATAAAATAGGGGTGGTACTCTGCATTATGTTCAGATGATTCGGTTATGTAGTAGCCGAATTTCAGCATCATTTCGAATCGCACCATATCATAATGCAGCTCCTGCTGCTTCGCTGCAGCTTTGCGCTTGATCTCAGGATATAAGTCCACGCCATTCTTGGTAACCTCAAGCAACCATGCCATATGGTTGATGCCTGCGATTTTCCATTGTACGCCTGCTGCATCCATTCCTAGACTGCTGAAGAGATGAGGGACGCATACTTGGACGCTATGGCAGAGCCCAACCGTATTTACTTGTCCATAGGTGTTCATCACATTCGTAAGTACAGCCATCGGATTTGTATAGTTTATAAATAAAGCATTTGGACAAACCTCGCGAATATCCGCTGCAAAATCCAACATTACCGGGATCGTTCGCAGATTTCTAAAAATACCGCCAATCCCTACTGTATCTGCAATTGTTTGACGTAAGCCGTATTTCTTCGGAATCTCAAAATCCGTAATGGTACATGGATCATACCCTCCAACTTGAATCGCGTTGATGACATATTTGGCGCCTCGTAAAGCTTCTTTACGATCCATATAGCTGGTTATCGTACAATTGCTGTTTAGTGTCTTTTTGATATTGTTCAGCATTTGCAACGAATCTTGCAGTCGAACAGGATCAATATCGAATAAAGCAAGCTCGAATCCATCAAGCGCTGGTGTAGACATGATGTCTCCAAGTACATTTTTGGCAAAAACCGTGCTGCCAGCCCCTAGAAATGTAACTTTAGCCACAATATAACCTCCATTAAGTTCAAGTAATCTTTCTTTCTACTATACCGCTTTGCTATGATTTAGAGATATGGAGGGAAACGATACATATATGGAGAAATGTAGTTTGTAACTTAGTATTGGAGGTTGTTCCTATGTCACAAGCTTATTATGAGGTCGCAATTAATCCGATTCCGAGCAAAGGCGAATATATGATTCTATTTAGCGGTGAATCGCAGACAGAACCCAATCATCTTGTTGGTCCTTCCGTTCATGACTATCATTTAATTCATGTCGTGATTAGCGGTAAAGGCAGGTTTCGGATTCGTGGTAAGCAATATGAGCTTAGCGGGGGGGATAGCTTTATTATTTTTCCTGGCGAGCTATTTGAGTATGAGTCGGATTCTACTGAACCTTGGTTTTATCGCTGGTTTGCGACGAAGGGGCAGCAGATGGATGCGGCTTTAAGCATTATGGGCATTTCCGCCAGCTATCCGATTATTTGTACTTCTGATTGTGAACATATTTCTTCTCTTGTACGCGATATTACACAAGCATTAAGATCAGGAAACAGCAGTTGTGACATGCTTGCGAATGGTTATTTAAGACTGCTATTAGGTGCGTATATGCAGTATACCGAAGTGAATGTTCAAGTTGAGAAGGAGCCGCTAAGCGATATTGAATACCAGATTGAGCAAGGAATTCGTTTCTTAACCTTGCAATACACGCAGCCTATTTCTATTGAAAGGTTAGCACGTTCCGTAGGGTATCATCGTACGTATTATTCCAAAATGTTTAAGAAGCACACAGGCTTATCCCCGATGAATTTTTTGCTCAAAATTCGAATGGAACGCGCAAAATTGTTAATGGGCAGTCGTTTAACGATTGAGCAGATTTCTTCCTCTGTTGGTTTTGCAGACTCGCTTTATTTTTCGAAGCAATACAGAAAATGGTATGGCATGAGTCCGAGTGAATATCGCAGTAAGATGAAGAACAATCCTGATTAGAATGGATGAAATTACAAGCTGGAAATCGGATGATTTGTGAAAAACATTACATACTTGAAAGATGCTGCAGTGCATAGTTACACAGGGGAGCAAGAATCGAATCCGCTTTGAACGGTGGAACGGTTTCTCAAATCCTACTTGTAACATGGAGGGAGCTGCAACGTGTCTATCATTATTTCAAACGAAGAAATAGCTAAGGATATTTATCTCATGACCATAGAAGGTGAATATCAAGGAAAGATGGGCCAATTTTACATGCTCCGTTCATGGAATCGTTATCCTGTTCTTTCACGTCCGATTAGTATTCACAATATCGATAATGGATCGATTCAATTTCTGTACAAGGTGTTCGGTGAAGGTACTCGCATGTTTGCGGAACTGAAAAGCGGCGATTCCATTGGACTTGAGGGACCATTTGGCAATGGATTTCCTGAACCAGAAGGCAAGGTTGCCATGGTTGGCGGGGGAATCGGTATTGCGCCGTTCTACTTCGCGGCTAAACATATTCCTGAGGCAGATGTTTACTTAGGATTTGGTCAGGAAGCGTATTTAGTGGATGAATTTAAACAAGTTGCTCGTCAGGTTGTTACGAATGTAGGGCGAAGCATCATTGAAGATATAGAGCCTGATCAGTACGACATGGTTTATGTGTGCGGACCTCACGGAATGATGCATGCGGTCGCAGATAAAGCGAAGCATTCTTCCGCGAAGGTGTACGTATCGCTTGAGAAACGAATGGCATGCGGAATTGGGGCATGTCTTGTGTGCAGTGTAATCTGCCATGAAGGTAATAAGCGTGCATGTGTTGACGGTCCTGTATTTCTAGCGGAGGAGGTTAACTTTGATGCAGAGAATGGCTTGTAAGATTGCTGGGGTTCATTTTAACAATCCGGTTGTCATGGCTTCGGGAACATTCGGATTTGGCAAAGAATACGCTCAATTTTATGATATTAACAAGCTCGGCGGTATTTCTGGCAAAGGATTAACGCTTCAGCCTAAAGCGGGCAACCGCGGGATTCGGATCTGGGAGACACCATCAGGGATGATGAATAGTGTTGGCTTGGAGAATCCAGGCATTGAGATGTTTTTGGAAGAAGAAATGAACTTCTGGGAAACGATTGAACCTGCCAAGATTGTGAATCTGGGTGGAGGATCAATTGAAGATTATGTGCAAGGTGCTAGGCTCATTACGGAAGATACCTACAAGCGGAGAGAACAAGGCTTGCATGGTGTTGATTTGATTGAGCTTAATATATCTTGTCCGAATGTTAAGCAAGGCGGCATTGCTTATGGAATCAAAACTGAAATAGCTCGGGAGGTTATACGCGAGGTTCGCAAAGCTACGACTCTTCCGCTTGCGATCAAGCTGTCACCTAATGCAGAGAATATTGTAGAGATGGCTGTTATGTGTGAAGAAGAAGGTGCAGATGCAGTATCTCTCGTCAATACCTTCTCCGCCATGAAAATAGACATTAAGCGTAGGCGAAGCGTGTTTGATAATGGTTATGCAGGTCTATCTGGTCCAGCAATTAAGCCAATTGCGCTGCGCATGGTACATCAAGTTGCAAAGCATGCGCAAATCCCGATTATGGGGATGGGTGGCATTGCAAGTAGCGAAGATGCGATTGAGTTCATTATGGCAGGTGCTTCCGTTATCCAGATCGGTACTTATAACTTTATGAATCTTCGTGCGGGGGAAGAAATTATTGCGGGAATCGAAGCTTTTATGGAACAGGAGAATATTCAGAGTCTGGACGAAATTAGAGGCATTGTCTAACAGTAGCCGTATGCTTGTTGAATAGGCAAGGATGTTCTACAATAGAGGGAAACTAATGTGAGATGAATAGGTGATCGAATGACAATCCAAATTATTGATACGACAGTTTCACACTCTAAGGAAGACGGCTACATCGGACATGTTGTGTTCCAATATGCTGACCATACAGCCAAGTATGAAATTACGCTTCAAAGCAAAAACAAGAAAGAATGGAATTACAGCTTGAACTTTGCGCTTGAGTCCGGTAAGGAAGAGGACATCCTGTTCGTTGATGAACAGCTTGAAGAGGACGACGAATTGTTTGACTATCTGGTAGATGCAGTTGTCAGCAAATTATAAAATGTGGATGAAGTGGTCGAGCCATAGGGCTCGGTCGCTTTTTATTCGATTTATGTTTGGAATCGCTTACAGAGTATATTTACCTTATTATCCAAATAGTGTATTGTTATAAATAATCTGAATTTTCTAATTATAAAAAGGTGGCGAGTCTATGAAAAGAATATGGAGCATGGCAATTGTCATTTGTTTGGTACTAGTCGTTGCTGCATGCGGGAACACAGATAAGCAAGCTAGCGGAGGATCGGCCAAGAAATACAAATTTGGTACTGATGCGACTTGGGCACCGCAGGAGTATATGGAGAACGGTAAAATTGTAGGCTTTGACGTTGATTTCCTCGAAGCTGTTATGAAAGAAGCAAAGCTGGATTATGAATTAAGCAATGTGGAGTGGAATTCATTCCTAGCAGAAGTTCAAGAAGGCAAGAAGCTTGATGGGGGGATTTCTTCCGTTACGATCAATGATGAGCGAATTAAATCCTATGATTTCTCCATTCCTTATTTCGAATCGACTAACATGATTATCACTAAGCAAGATGGCATCAAGACCGCCCTGGA
Source organism: Paenibacillus albiflavus (assembly GCF_004344915.1). Lineage (GTDB taxonomy): Bacteria > Bacillota > Bacilli > Paenibacillales > NBRC-103111 > Paenibacillus_AM > Paenibacillus_AM albiflavus. Next base: position 11,850 of record NZ_SKFG01000031.1, read on the forward strand.
TTTAAAAGATAAGAAGATTGGTGTACAGAATGCAACGACTGGGCAGACCGTAATAGAAGATCTTTTTGGAAAAGAATTAAAGGGTTTGAATAAGTATGAGAACATCACCATGGCGTTCATGGAGCTGGATAATGGAGGAATAGACGCTGTTGTCGCAGATAACATGATCGTTAATGAATATTTGAAGAACAACCCTAACAAGCAATATAAGGCGCTTTATGATAAGACGAACTTTGCATCCGAATTCTATGGCATCTTGTTACCGAAGGGTAGTGAGCTGAAGGCGAAGCTTGACCCAGCAGTTAAGGCCGTACTTGAGAATGGAAAATACGCTGAGATTTATAAAAAATGGTACGGCAGTGAACCAGATGTGAAGGTTCTGCTAGATAAGAAATAAGGGGTCTCTATTATGGATATCAGATGGGACATCATTGAGACTTACGCCCCTTTCTTCTTACAAGGAACGCTGCTGACAATTGGGATTTGTCTTGCTTCTATTTTCTTTGGAACGATATTGGGTCTTGGTATTGGCCTTGGCAGAATGTCGAAGCATAAGATTATTCGTACTCCATTTACAGTGTATGTTGATATTATTCGAGGGACTCCTTTACTTGTTCTAATCATGATTGTTCATTTTGGTATCTCAACACCTGTTTTTGGAATTTCGAATGGAATTTTTTCAGCTATTCTTTCTTTATCCCTTAACTCAGCAGCGTATTGTGCAGAGATTTTTAGAGCAGGTGTACAATCCATTGATCGAGGTCAGATGGAAGCTGCCCGCTCACTTGGTCTAAGTCATTATAAAGCGATGAGATTTGTTATATTACCGCAAGCGATTAAGCGGATGATTCCTCCTTTTGTCAATGAATTTATCGTCCTTATTAAAGATTCATCCCTTGCTTCAATAGTGGCGGCGAAGGAGCTTATGTATTGGGCAAAGGCTGCACAAGGACAGTACTTGCGCGTATGGGAATCTTATTTGACTATCGCCATCATTTATCTGATTTTGACACTTACTTTAAGCAAGGTACTGAATCGGCTCGAAAGGAAGTATCGAACAGAATGATCCGAATGACGAATCTGAAGAAGTCTTATGGGGAGACGGAAGTGATCAAAGGCGTCAGCCTGCATGTGCATCATAAAGAAGTTGTTGTGATCATCGGTCCGTCTGGTTCGGGGAAATCCACTTTACTGCGATGCATGAATCTGCTGGAATCTTATAACGAGGGTGAAATAGAGATTGAAGGCGTCCGTTTAACGGATAAACAAACCGATATTAATCTGGTTCGCAGGGAAGTGGGCATGGTATTCCAAAGGTTCAATCTCTTCCCGCATTTATCTGTTCTTCGGAATATTACACTTGCCCCTATGCAAGTACGGAAGCTAGATGAGACAGCAGCTAAGACGAAAGCGTATGAGCTACTAGAGAAAGTCGGCTTATCTGAAAAAGCGGATGTATATCCGCCATCTTTATCAGGTGGGCAGGCTCAGCGTGTTGCGATCGCTCGCGCGCTTGCGATGCAGCCGAAGATCATGCTGTTCGATGAACCGACCGCATCGCTTGATCCCGAAATGGTTGGCGAGGTTATTACAGTTATGAAGCAGCTTGCCCATGAAGGCATGACGATGGTCGTCGTTACGCATGAAATCGGCTTTGCGCGTGAAGTCGCTGATCGCGTTATTTTCATCGATGGCGGCTATATCGTCGAAGAGGGCAAGCCCAAGGAAATTTTCGATAATCCAAAGCATGAGCGAACGAAATCATTCTTATCGAAGGTTTTGTAGGGGGAATCTAAGGGGTATTTTTCTGATCATAGCCATATGTTTTGGACCGCATGCAGCGGTCCTTTTTCTTTATGACAAACACTACTTCGCACATGATCTTGCTATTTGCAAGATCTGATCAACTTTTTGCTTTAGCAAATCTTTGCTTTGGAGTCCCATTAGTTTTTCTATTACGTACCCATCCTTAAACAAAAGAATTGTAGGTGCACTCGTTACTTTGAACTCGGCAGCAAGCTCAGCTTCATCATCCATGTTCAAATGTGCAATCATTGCCTTCCTGCCGATCTCTGTTGCTAGTTCATCAACGATAGGCATCTGTTTTTGGCAAGCGTCGCACGAGGGTGTATAGAAATTTACTAACGCTACCCCATGATTAATTTGCTCGTTAAAAGAATGCTTATTTAAGGTAATTGTCGTCATGTGTGTACCTCCTAGGGAGTCGCCTCTTCATGCTTGATTATGGCATCAAATTCTAGCTGCTTACCTTCTTACAAATATAAATCATACTGTAGCTGTCATTGTCAATTGGTGTTTCGTCCCAATTTTTGTAAATTGAGATGATTGCAAATCCGTTGTATTGTAGGATGCGCTCCATCTCTTGCGGGTAAACATATCGGAGACTAATATGTGTCTTGTTTTCCTTGACCAGTTGCTTGTGTTCATCGATATACTTGCGGATCGTTGTATAATGTTGAATTTGACGAAGTGCATCGTACTCGCTGATTGTATAGACATCCACTTGGTGATGAGTTATTGGGTCCTGATAAGTTCTCCAATAGCTCTCTGTGGTTGGCTGCAAGAGCTCCTCCGCGCTTGGAAATCGGGTATCAAATATAAAAATGCCTTCTTCATTCATATGCTGATGAATCGAAGTGAGTAGGGCATTCTGGGATTCATTCGTATGAAAATGCTGAAAGGAGTTGCCAACCATATAGACAAAAGAACTCTTTGCAGGAAGATCCAGCTTTGTGCAATCTTGCTGTTTCCAATCGATGGCTAGATCTAGTTTGTCTGATTTGACCTTCGCTTGGTCTAGCATACCTTGGTGAAGATCAACTCCGACAGTTGGCCGTCCTAAGCGTGCTAACGGGATTGTAGCTCTGCCAGTTCCACAAGCTATATCCAGGATTGGACCCGTTGTCTGCTGTGCCCATTTGATTAATAGAGGGATGTCAGATTGGTGAGGATCATTCTCGGTATCGTATAGAATCGGATCATCGTATTCTTCTAAATTATCGTTAAACAAGTTGGTTGTACCTCCTATAAATAAACAAAGTGATGGCTCCTAAATAGGAACCATCACTAATAATGTAGTGATCACGCTTATTGTGAAGCTAAAAGTTGCGCACCAGCAATTCCAGGCTTGGTCATTTCGAACGGATCAAGAATAATATTGAGTTCTTCTTCGGTTAGAACGTTATAGAGCAGACATAGCTCGCGCAATGATTTGCCTGATACAATCGCTTCACGAGCAATTCGTGCAGACACCTCATAACCCAAATGTGGATTAAGCGCAGTCATGATGCCGACACTCTTCTCAACATATTGCTTGCAAATTTCAATATTCGCTTCAATACCTTCTATACAGTAGGTTCTGAATACCTTAAAGACTTGATTCATCATGCTGAGTGATTGCAACAAGTTGAACACGAGCACAGGTTCCATCACATTAAGTTCTAATTGACCCGCTTCCGATGCGAGACAGATCGTGTGGTCGTTGCCGATAACTTGGAATGCCACCTGATTAACGACTTCACACATAACGGGATTCACTTTACCAGGCATAATTGAAGATCCAGGCTGTCTAGCTGGCAGTGAAATTTCGGCAAGCCCTGCACGTGGTCCAGAGGCCATGAGACGAAGATCATTAGCCACTTTGGACATGTTGATCATACAGATCTTAAGTGCCGCAGATACCTCCGTATATGCATCTGTGTTCTGTGTAGCATCAATGAGATGCTCAGCAGATTGAAGTGGGAATCCGCTATTCTCTGCTAATAGTTCAGCACATTTTGCAATGTAGCGTGGATCAGCGTTAAGACCTGTCCCAACCGCAGTCGCACCCATATTTACTTCATATAAATGTTCCTTCGTTTTCTCTACACGCTTGATGTCTCTGCCTAGCACCTTGCTATAAGCGGCAAATTCTTGACCGAGTCGAATAGGCACTGCGTCCTGCAAGTGTGTGCGCCCCATTTTGATAACGCTGTCAAATTCAGATGCCTTGGTCTCAAATGTTTCTTTTAATTGCTTCATGGTTATTAATAATTGATCGATCATTGAAAGTGTTGCGATATGAATAGCTGTTGGAAAAGCATCATTTGTTGATTGTGCCATATTCACATGTGTATTAGGGCTTAATTTAAAATAATCGCCTTTGGTTTCACCCAACAGTTCTAATGCGCGATTGGCAATCACTTCGTTCGTATTCATATTGATGGAAGTGCCTGCACCGCCTTGAATGGGATCGACAATAAATTGATCATGCCATTTACCTGCTATAATTTCTTCTGCTGCTGTAACAATTGCTTCACCAAGTTTGGTATTCAATTGCTTCACTTCCATATTTGCGAGCGCAGCGGATTTCTTCACAATCGCCATAGCTTTGATGAGTTCTTCATGAATTCGATAACCTGTTATCGGAAAATTATCCACTGCACGCAAAGTTTGAATTCCATAATAGACATCGACTGGAACCTCTCGTGACCCTAGGAAATCTTTTTCAATCCGAACTTGTTCTTGTGACATTGTAATAGCCTCCTGTTCCATAGAAGAAACCTAATTTGTGAATTGATGATATAGAGATTATACCTTGTGTCCCTAAATACTAGGGTTCACCTGAAGAAACCCATTCCGCCGCAGCAATAGGGTGGAAACGGTTTCTATCAACAGACTTAATTATATTCTTCTTTAGAATAATGTAAACCTTCTTTATTGGAAAATTGCCATAATTGAGTGAATGAGGAAGTAAATTATAAAAAATGATGAACGGTGCAGGGTTTTGTAAAGTAAGCTCGTCTATTAAATAAAAAAACGAATTATCAGAAACTATTTATTGGTAATTAACGTTAATAATGTAGTAGGAATAGGAGAGGAGATTAACAAGTGCGGTTATTAGAAGGAATATTTCATTCTATAAGAAAAAGTTATAGCAAGTACATATCTATTGCTATCCAATTGACGCTGTGCTGTATGCTGCTCATGATGTTAGTGCCAGCAGAGGCGAAGGCAGCAGATCATAAGATAAGCATCAAGACGGAATTAGGACTAAATCCATATACCAACTCGAAATTGAATCGTATGAATCCTGTTCGAGTTGAACTTACAAGTGACACAGCAGACATTAGTGGGGACTTGGTTATTCAAATAGGTACGATGAATACCAAGGATGTTAGCTATGTGCAGCATGTTGAATTGCCGAAAGGCGTTACGAAAGAGCTCATATTCAATCTCCCTGGTGGAATTTACTCGAAGGATAATAATAGTGTACGCTTCTATCAAGATTCAGTAGAAAGCGGTAGAGTGATTCCCTTCGCAACTGGAGCGGAAAGTCTATTCTCTAGTTCATTCTCTGGCGGGACTGTAGCGGTTCTATCAGGCGATAAGGATACTTTCAATTTCTTATCTTTGCTTAATCAGCAACGATATAGCTTAGAAGTGTTCCCGATATCAATAGATCGACTTCCAGCTAGCGCCAATATGCTAGATGCGATTGATGTCTTAGCGATCAATCAGTTCCCATCCGAAACCTTATCTAATGCTCAGATTGAAGCGATTACGAATTGGGTAAATAACGGAGGCACACTTATTCTGTCAGGGGGAGCGGGTTTTGCCAAAACAGCATCGCCATTCCAAAAGCTGCTTCCTGTGGAATTTGAGGGTACTACCTCTATACAGAATCTATCAAGTTTAGCTGAATTTACAGGAAAAGAGCTTCAATTGACGGATCCCTTCACCTTGTCGCTTGCGAAGCCTCTTCCAGAGAGTGAAGTTATCTTGAAGCAGGATGAAATTCCACTTGTTGTGTCCAAATCGTTTGGTACAGGCAAAGTTATTTATGCTGCTTATGATGTTGCCTTGCAGCCTGTATCGAATTGGAACGGGCATTCACTGATGTGGGGAGACATCCTCCAAGATAAACTTAAAGAATATAATCAGCAAAATGGGATGTACTATCGTGGTGATCCCGATTGGATGCTCAATAATGCGCTTGATTATTTTCCATCTATTCAATCACCACCATTTGGCATGCTAGCCATTCTATTAGTTATATATGCGATTATTGTAGCACCTCTATTATATTTGATTCTCAAAAAATTCGATAAGCGCGAATGGTCATGGGTAATCATACCTTCGATTGCTGTCCTATCAAGTTTTGTTATTTATTTCGTAGGCGCGAAGGACAAAACAGCGATAGTCAGCCATACAATCAGCACAATAGAGCTGGATGGCAAAGGGCAAGGGAAACGAAGTGGAGGAACCGCTCTATTCGCTCCTGGAAGCGGGAATTACACGCTGTCCATTGATAAAATGACTACACCTTTACCGTTCTACTCTTTGAACAACAGTTTGCAGAATTTAAGAGGTGAGACTGAGCTATACATACGTTCTGAAGCAGATACAAATGTAATTGAATTTATGAAAGTTCCTTTCTGGTCTGTTCGTAAAACACTTCTTCAGGATACAGGAAGCAAACCGCTTGGTGCGCTGACTGGGGATTTATCGATTACAGCTGCAGGGACGTTGGAAGGAAAGATTACAAATAATACAGAATCCGATTTACAGGATGCTTTTGTCGTATATGGCAATCAATATATCAGTTTAGGTGAAATTAAGCGTAAGGACACCGTGTCCGTTTTGTTACAAGCAAATCAAGGGCCGACTAATTCCGTCTATAGTGATATAGGATATATGATCTATCCTTATACGAGCCAGAATGATGACAAAGAACGGCAAAGACAACTTGTTAATTATTATGCAAATAAAAACATGCTGTCCAATTATGATCCGATATTTCTGGCATGGAGCAATGATCAAGGGTTTGATTATCTAGTGGATGGTAAAACGATTCGGAATGATCAATTAACAATGTGGACACAAGAGCTTAAGCTAAGCGTTGTTCATGGTCAACAGATCACAATACCAATGGGCTATATTAAGCCAGAGGTAAGCGAAGTTAACTCTCAAGGCTATACTTCTGATGGTCGGATGCAGATGCTAAATATGAAAGATGGCTATGTTGTAGTTGATTATATGCTGCCCAAAGTAGAAGGCGCCAAATATTCAGAGCTGACCATTGATTATGTGCAAGGAAATGTTACGGCTGAAGCTTGGAATTACGAGGAGAATAAATGGGAACCCGTTTACTTAAATTCTCCGCTCAAACTGGATCGAGCAGCCTTAGTACCCTATATAGATAATGGTAAAAAAATACAATTAAAGCTAACAGTGGCTACTGGTGGAGATGTCGTTTTTCCAGGCATTGCGCTTAAGGGAGAGGTGACGCCATGATTGAGATCAAGAATTTAACCAAAACTTATGGATCATTTACAGCACTTCAATCCCTCGACATGCAAGTGGATAAAGGAACCGTATTCGGCTTTGTTGGACCGAACGGAGCAGGTAAATCAACGACAATGTCCATACTTGCCACGCTATTGTTGCCAACCTCAGGTACAGCAAGAGTTGGTGGATATGAAGTTACGCAGCATCCGAAGGAAGTACGTAAGCTGATTGGATACATGCCTGATTTCTTTGGGGTATATGACCAGTTTAAGACGGTGGAATACTTGCATTTCTATGGTGCAAGCTATGGGATTCCAAGAGCCGAGAGAGATAAGCTAATTCCACAGCTATTAGAGCTAGTGAATTTGACAGATAAGGCTGATTTCTATGTCGATACATTGTCACGGGGGATGAAACAACGTTTATGTCTCGCTAGAAGTTTAGTCCATGATCCGGAGCTGTTGATTCTTGATGAACCGGCATCTGGACTTGATCCTAGGGCTAGAATTGAAATGCGTGAGATTCTTAAGGAACTTAAAGCAATGGGTAAAACGATTATTATTTCCTCGCATATTCTACCTGAGCTTGCCGAAATGGTAGATGAAATCGGCGTTATTGAACATGGCCAATTGATTGCCAAGGGTAGAGTACAGGATATACAGAATCAGATCAAAGCGAACCGTATTTTACATGTAAGGCTGATGGAGCGTTCAGAAGAAGCAACTGAATTCTTGCGCGACGAACAACATGTATCCATGGTGCTGCATGATGCCCAAGGCGTACATATTCATTTTAGCGGTAACGATGAAGAACAGGTACACTTGCTGCGCAAGCTGATGGATAAGGGCTATCCCGTTATCTCATTCAATGAAGCACAAACGAACTTGGAAGATGTGTTCCTGGAGATTACGAGAGGAGGGATTCAGCCGTGAAACGTATCAATTTGCGTCAAATATTAACGAATCCAATGCTAGACAAGGAATTTCGTCTGCGCATGCGAACGCCAAGGTATACGTTCTCTTTGCTATTTTACATTCTAGCGCTGAGTTTAGTGGCGATGGGATATATTTATATGTCTAATGGTCTCTTTCAATCAGGTCAGAACCGATTCAATCCAGAATCTAGTCGAATAATGTTCTATATTCTATCCATCGGACAACTCATTCTTGTTGCTTTCATGACGCCAGGACTGACAGCAGGTGTCATAAGTGGCGAAAGAGAGAAGCAGACGCTAAACATTCTGCTTACGACGCAGCAAAGCTCGGCATCGATTATTCTAAGTAAGCTTGTCTCATCGCTAAGCTTTATGACACTGATCGTCATTGCAACATTGCCTATTTATAGCATTGTTTTCTTATATGGAGGAATTTCACCAAAACAGCTATTGCTCGTTTTCCTCTTCTATTTATTCATTATGCTATTGCTTGGATCACTAGGGGTGCTGTTCTCGACAGTATTCAAACGAACTGTTGTAGCCATTATCGTAACTTATGGCGTGGGTGGATTTATTTTCCTCGGGACGGGGCTGTTGTATATCTTCCTCATGGCGGTGTCGGATCGTGGATATTCATCAATCATAACAAATTCGACCTATTCGTGGGTGGGATATATCCTCGGATTGAATCCGGCAGGGGCGTTGATGAGTATTTTTGAAGAAGGCTTCTCCAAGCAGGTGTTTCTAATGAGAGGTGCTAATGTCGGTACAGCAAGCGCGCCAATCGAATTATGGCTGGAGTTCGTTCTGTTCTACTCTATCATTATCATTGGAGCATTATGGCTTAGTATTCGTAAGATTAGGCCAGTGGCTCGCAAGAGCAAAGAATTTCAAGTGGAACAAGTATAGGTCGAATTAAAATTAAGGGTGAAGAGAAGGGTGAATCAAATGAAAGCAGAATCTGAAGATCAGTTTCCAGCACAAGTAAATATGAAGTCTAAGGAACTGCTTCATTTGCTTGCTCCTGTGCAGCGGCGGCTTCGACTTTTTGAAATTTTGCGATGCCTATACTGGGGGATTATTGGAGGTTCAGCTGCTGCTCTGGTTTGGTTGATAATGGGTAGATTCATTCCGGTGCCCTATTTATATGAAGTCGCAGGTATCACAATTCTAGCAGGTGCTCTAAGTGGGGTGATAGGGGGAATTGCTCGTAGAATACCACATTCACAATCTGCCCATATCATAGATTCAGCAGATAAGAGCAATGCGGTGATCACTGCTTTGCATTATATACAGGATGAATCGCCAATTGTACAGCTACAGCGTGAACAGGCAATCGAGGTCGCCAATAGATTCGGAACGGACATTCGATCGAATATGCCTCTGCCTTCACAACGTAAGCCATTCATTGTTGGCTGCTTATGTTTAGCTATCGTTGTGGCGCTCGCCTTGATACCGAATCCAATGGACGAGATGCGTACTAAGCAGGAACAAATACGCAATCTGGTGCAAGAACAACAGATGAAGATCGAGGAGCTCAAGCAATTGTTAGAGGCTAAAGAGCTTCCAACAGCAACGAGGGAAGTAGCGAAGCAGTCCATCGAGCGGCTAGAGGAGAGATTGAAAGATTCCAAAAGTATCGATCAAGCTTTAGAGAATATGGAAAAGTCAATGAAAGAAATGCAAGCTCTTGCGAATGATTTAAAGAAAGAGCAAGCGAAGGCTGAGCAAATGCTTCGTGATTTGGAAAAGCAAAGTATGCTCGCGCAAGTAGCCAAATCGATGCGCCAAGGTGATCCGAATCAATTGCAGCAAGCGATGAATGAGCTTAAGCAGAATGTTAATAAACTTAGTCCTGAAGCGAAGGAAGCGCTAGCCAAGCAGCTTGAGCAGTTCGCTCAGCAGATGCCGCAGGATGGCAAAGCAGAGAGTGACGCGCTGCGCAAAGCACTCGAGGCCGCTGCGGCAGCTGCGAAGCAAGATGGCGATGCGAGTGAACTGCAAGACAAGCTGGCGGAGCTGGATAAGCAGCTCGCCGAAGCGCTGGCGAAGATGGGCGCATCGAAGCAAGCCCTAGCTGCGTTGCAAGCGCAGCAAGCACAGCTTGGCGAGCTAGGGGAACAGCTCGCTAAGCAAGGCTCGGCGGCAGGACTCGCCGTCGCTAAGGGATGGTCCGCCGCGCAGGCGTCGGCGGACGGTCTTGACGCGGCGGGAGGCGGGGACGCCGCGGATAATGCGGCGTGGGATGAAGCCGCCGCTAAAGCGCAAGGCGCTGGCAATGGCAATGCCAGCGGCAATGGCTCAGGTGCCGGTGCTGCTTCAGGCAACGGTGCTGGCAGTGGGCAAGGCACTGGCATAGGAGCAGGTCAAGGCGGCTCCGGGGCTGGTGTAGGTGTAGGAGACCGCAACCTAGTCATGACGCCGAGAAAGTATGAAGGTACGGGCGATATATATAAAGACAATGGTCCTAACTCCGGTAAAGGTGGGGAAGTCCAGAAGGGCGGTACATCTCCGATGGTTGACGGCGTAAGCAGACCTTATGAGGAAGTATACAATCAGTATGCTGCAGAAGCGAAGGATGCGCTGAATCGTGCACCATTGCCAGAGCGAATGCAAGGACTTGTAGAGCAATACTTTTTGGAGATTCAACCTAATCCATAGCGTCATATGCATAGAGGAGAGATTACGGATGGTAGATTTGAAGGTGCAATTGGAAGAATGGTCGGAGACGATCACATCTGTTAGAGAACAGGTGGAGCGAGTGATCGTTGGACAGCAGGATGTAGTGGAACAACTGCTCTGGTGTATTTTTGCTGGGGGACATGCGCTGCTTGAAGGGATTCCGGGTCTTGGCAAAACAAAGCTTGTCCAGACTGTAGCCGATGCGCTTAAGCTGTCCTTTTCGAGAATTCAGTTCACCCCCGATTTGATGCCGACGGATATTACAGGTACGAATATTATTCAATTTGGTGCACAAGGGGAAACTTCCTATCGTTTTCAATCGGGGCCGATTTTCAGTCATATTGTACTAGCGGATGAAATCAACCGAGCAACACCCAAAACGCAAAGTGCGCTGCTAGAAGCCATGCAGGAGAAGACCGTTACGATTGGTGGGGAAACGCATCGACTCCCATTGCCATTCTTTGTCCTGGCGACACAAAACCCGATAGAGAATGAAGGAACATACCCGCTTCCAGAAGCACAGTTAGACCGCTTTATGATCAAAATAAATGTATCTTATCCAACACGAGATGAGCTTAAAGAAATCGTTCGTCGCACAACGTCAGCCATTCACCTGCAGGCGGAGGCAGTAGCTACAGCTGAGCAAGTGCTGGACGTACAGCTTGGAGCTAAAGGCGTATTGGTTGCGGATGAAGTGCTGGATTATGCGGTTCGACTGATGATGATGTCACATCCTGATCAGGAATCTGTACCGGATTCTGTTCGTAAGTATGTCAGATTCGGTTCAGGACCTCGGGGCATACAATCGATTATTTCGATTAGTAAAGTACGTGCGCTAACTGCGGGTCGATTGCATGTCTCGGTGGGTGACATTCAGAAGGTCGCTGTGCCCGCGCTTAGACATCGACTGTTGCTGAATTATGAAGGACAAGCGATGAGAGTTTCGACAGATACGATCATCGAAGACATGATTGCTGCGATGGAGAAATCGCGATGACAGCTGGCAAACTTTTTTTGCCGAGTGGGCTTCTGCTTCAGTTAGAGCAGCTTACATTAGTAGCCAAGCGCCGTATAAGAGGAACGATGCAAGGGAAGAGGAGGTCCAAACAGCTTGGATCTTCCTTGGAGTTTGCTGATTATCGCGAATATGCGCCAGGTGATGATATACGTCGGTTTGATTGGAGTGTGTACGGTCGAACTGGCAAGCCATTTATTAAGCAATACATGGATGAACAAGAGCTGCAGGTTCATCTGTTCATTGATGCGTCGCGTTCGATGAATTTTGGTGAGGATTCAAGTGGTTTGCTTGTAGAAGGCGGCAAGTTGGCCAATAAACTTGAATATGCCAAGCAATTGGCAGCGAGTATCGGCTATATCGCACTAGCAGCCTATGATCGTGTGGATGCGGCTAGTTTTACAGATCAGATTGATAACCATACACCTCTTATGCGAGGTAGAGGATCGGCAGAGCGCCTGTTTCATTTTATACAGAAGATAGAAGGACAGCCGTTAAATAAAGGTGGGATTAACGCCGATAATCTGTATTTTGCACGACCATTTATGAATCCATATGCATTATCGCGTCAGCAAGGAATGACATGGGTATTCTCAGATTTTCTAGCGGAGCAGGGTGTGGAGGAAGCACTTTCTTATTTATTATCTGCCAAACAAGAGGTCGTTGTCGTTCAAGTGTTGCACCCGCAAGAGCTGGAGCCTAAGCTTGTCGGGGATTTGAGATTAATTGACAGCGAGCATAGTGGCGGTAAGGATGTGGCGATCTCTAATCGCGTGCTTCGTGATTATCAAGAAGTGATTGCTGAATATACGGATGGGTTAAAGCAATATTGCCATGAACGTGGACTAACTTATATTAGGGCGCGCACGGATATACCGCTTCATGATATGGTTTTGCAGGTCATGCGGTATACAGGTCTAGTGCAATAATAGAGAACAACTAAGGATCAAGAGAAAGCAGGTGAGGTACATGCGGTTTGGATCATTCGCGAGCATCGGATTTATCGTAGCGTTAGGCGCGATTATTGTGATGTATTTACTTAAACGTAAATATGTCGATACCGTAGTACCCAGCCATATGCTGTGGAATCGTGTGCTTCGTAATTTGGAAGCGAACAAGCCTTGGCAGAAGCTTCGTAATCAAATGTTATTTTGGATTCAAATGTTGATTGCTGCACTCCTCGTACTGGCGCTAATGGAGCCGGTTATTCCCTATGAGAAGGAGGTAAAATCACATCTCGTTCTTGTGGTTGATACCTCAGCTAGTATGAGTGCGACTGATATGCAGAATAATCGAGGTGACTCAAATGCTCGGATTGATCAGATGAAGTCGAAGCTCAGAGAATTCGTAAATGGACCAGCTAGCAAGAGTGAAATTACACTGATTCGAATCGCTGATCAGCCTGAACTCTTGGAGTCACGGCAAACGGATAAGAATCTGGTGCTTCAATCGATTGATCAATTAACTGTGAATTATGGCGTTAGTGCCTATCGCGAGACCATGTCATTAGCAAGCTCCCTAACTCGATTGGAGAAGGATGCAGAGATTGTTGTTTATACCGATGAACAGTGGCCTGAACAATCAGCAGGCATTACATATAACGTTCCTGTGCGTGTGGAATCCATTGTTGGAACAGGTGATAATATCGCGATTGCTCAGTTCGGTGTCAAATTGCCAGCATCTGGCGCTGCGGATAAGGTGCAAGGCGTGGCTGTAATCCGCAATTGGTCAAGCATCACTCGCACCATGGATGCTGTACTAACAATCGGTGAAGAAGCCCAAGTTGGTGAAGTGCATACCCTTACACTCGAACCAGGGAAACAACAAACACTTCAATTTACTAATTTGCCAGTCGCGTCGTATTATGGGTTGCAACTGGATGTAGAAGATAGCATACAGGCTGACAACAGGGCGTATGCCTTCTTGTCTGATCAAGGTCAAGCAAGAGTTTTGCTAGTAACGGAAGGTAATTTATTTTTGGAAAAGGCATTGCAGCTATCAGGAGCCCAAGTGGTGAAAATCCAAATTCCATCAGATGGCAATAGTGAAAATTTCGCTGATATGCCAAAAGATACGATTATCGTACCTGATACGAAATTGGATATGGTCATTTTGGATCATGTGGCCGATCCTTACATTGAATCAACAGAATGGAAGGAACTAATTGCGCAGCATCCTGTATGGCGAATTGGAAGTACAACTGCAAAGCAAATAGCTCCAATTACAAGTACATTTGAAATTGACGAACATCCAATAAACCGATACATACGGATGGCAGACACTCATATAGCTCAGCTGGATGATATTCAATCTGTCTCTTGGGGACAGCCCATTATCAAGCTTGGTGAGAATCCTGTCATATTTGCCGGAACAGAGCAAGGTCAGCCACGTTTAACATTTAATTTTGATTTGCATCAGTCGGATTTGCCGCTTCGATCGGAGTTTCCAATCTTGGTACGTAACAGCATCGATTGGTTAAGTGAATCCCGGATGACAACATTAGGACGTTTAACAGCAGGATCGACTAAAGAGATTCCATTATCTCCAAGAGCTGCGCGAGTGGAATGGAAGCAGCTAACCAGCAATATTGATGCTTCTAAACAAACAGTTTCAGCTTCCTCGGAGCAGTCTCAAACGTCTGGCGTGACGGCGTATCAGACAGTTCCTGCTATACCTGGTTTATATCAATTAGAGCAGTATGATGCTGCTGGAGTCCGTATTTCGTATGCACTTGCAGAAGTTGCAATGGATGCCGCAGAGTCCAATGTACTGCAGCAGGAGAAGTTAAGCTTTCAAATCAAGAATATGAATCAAGCAGAGGGGATTGCAGCTGACCAAATGCTTGCTGATGATTCAAATACCCCTTCTGGAATGCAGCTTACGACTTGGTTAGCGTTATTCATTATGGCATTGCTGCTGTTAGAGTGGGGGGTGTACCAGCGTGGGAATTCAATTTGATCATCCATGGGTGCTGTTGCTCTTATTGCTGATAGTTCCAATTATCGTGTTTTTCTATAAGAAAGATCAAAGATTGAATGGATTTCGGAAGAAGCTTGTCTTTACGCTCCGAACTTTGCTAATTGTTCTTTTGATTCTAGCCATTGCAGGTATGCAAACCTTTGTCCTGCATAAGGAAAAACAGATTGTATATGTTATTGACCGTTCCGATAGTATGCCAGAAGACGCAGGAATTAGAGATTGGTTAAAGCAATCCGTTCAGTATAAAAAAGAGAACGATCAGTTTGCTGTTATCTCCACTGGACTTGAAGCCGTCATCGAGCGAAGCATGACGAATCAGCCTTCTGACTTCAGTCCATCTGCTAAACTCAGTCCACAGTTCTCCAATTTGGAGCAAGGGTTGCAGGTAGCGAGTAGTCTGCTGTCCAATCCAGAAGCTTCAAGAATTGTACTTGTGACGGACGGGGAAGAGAATATTGGCAGTGCCCAAAGACAAGCTAGAATGCTCAAGGATCGTGGCGTGCCAATTGATGTACTGCAAGTTCCAAGACTAGTGACAAATGACGTAGCGATTGAGTCGCTAAAGCTTCCAGAGAAACTGTATCAAGCAGAGAAGTTTGCCTTTGAAGTAGCAATTCGAAGTACAATAGCTGGAACTGGCGAGCTGCGAATTTATGAAGATAATCGGGAACTTGCCGCCATGCCGGTTGAAGTCTCGCGTGGCGAGAATCAGTTCGTATTGCAAAGTTTAGCAAAAACAACGGGTCTGCATCAATATCGTGCAGAAATCTATATGGATGGCGACAAACAAGCCGTAAATAATGTGGGCTATGCTTTTAGCAAAGTGATTGGTTCACCCAAGGTGCTAATCGTAGAGGGTAAACCGAATCTATCTTCGAATATTACTGCAGCACTGGAGTCAGGAATCGTTGAGTATGAAATTATAGCACCAGAGGTTTTTCCTCATGAATTAGCTAAATTAACAGCTTATGACAGTATTATTCTGAATGATGTATCTGCCGATCGTTTTTCCGGCTTGCAGATGGAAATGATTGAGAAAGCGGTTAGTTCGTACGGAATCGGATTGATGATGGTTGGTGGAGAAGACAGCTTTGGAATGGGTGGCTACTATAAAACTCCGATTGAGAAGGCATTGCCTGTCCGAATGGAGCTTGAGGGGAAGCGGGAGATACCTTCTTTAGGTCTGATCCTAGTCATCGATCGTTCGGGCAGTATGTCGGGTGATAAAATAGAGCTTGCCAAAGAGTCCGCGATGCGTACGGTCGAATTAATGCGGGCTAAGGATACTGTTGGGGTGGTAGCCTTTGACTCGCAGCCTTGGTGGGTTGTAGAGCCACAGAAACTTACGGATAAAAATGAAGTCATAAATAAAATCAAGTCGATTCAGTCACAAGGCGGGACGGAGATTTATCCTGCGTTGAAAACTGGCTATGATCAGCTTAAGGAGCTGAGTGCGCAGCGTAAGCATATGATTCTGCTTACAGATGGCCAGTCTGGACCGGATCCTGGTTATCAAGATATGTTAAAGGATATGACTCAGCATCAGATTACACTTTCAACGGTTGGTATTGGACAAGATACCGATGTACAGTTCCTTGAATGGTTAGCGAAGGAAGCGAAGGGTCGCGCTTATCAAACGAATGATCAATCGACTCTTCCAGCGATATTCAGTCGAGAGGCGGTTATGATGGCAAGATCCTATATCGTTAATCAACCATTTATACCAGCGATTGCAACGATGAACGACTGGAGTCAGATGTTCGTGGATGGTGTTCCGTCAATTCAGGCTTATGTGGCAACGACTGCTAAGGAAGCAGCAGAGTCGATTTTGGTTAGTCCTGAGCCAGATCCATTGCTGGTTAGATGGCAATATGGTTCCGGACGATCGGTAGCTTGGACTAGTGATTTAACGGGAAAATGGTCGAAGGATTGGATCGAGTGGGGCAAATTTTCACAGGTCTTTACACAAATGGTTAAATGGACTTTTCCTCAATTCGTCGCTTCTCCTTATGATGTGAATACGGTTATGAATGGTAATGAAATTTCACTGCATGTGACTGCAACAGATTCTGATGCCGTGTGGGATGAATTGAAGGCTGTCGTTACAGATGACAAGCTGAATTCACAGGAGGTATTGCTGACGCAAACAACGCCAGGAGAATATAAGGGGAGTGTTCCGCTGAACCAATCTGGTGCTTATGTGATTAACTTGACCCCTATACAGAATGGCAGTTCGCTGACGGATGGTCTCGCAGGAAATATTGGCATTGTAGTTCCTTATTCTCCTGAGTACCGAATTCCAATATCGAGTGGAGTGATGACTGATCAAGCCATAGCCCAGTTAACGAAGACTACAGAAGGACGAATGCTGTCACTAGATCAGCCTGAGCAAGTTTTTGCGGGTGAGACAGTACCAAGTAAACAGTTGTATGATCTTGGACGTTTGCTGCTTATTCTAGCACTTATGTTATGGCTGCTGGACATTGCGGTTAGACGTTTATCCATTAGATGGGAATCTGTTTATTCATGGGCGCTTAATGGTTATCAGAAGCGACAAGCAGTACGAGAAGCACAGGCATTGCAGCAGCAATCCGCGCAAGCTAATCGAATCGAACGATTGCAGCAGCGCAAGCAGCAAACCGATCAATTCTATGGGGACCGTAGGAAGAAGAATGAAGGGGGACCAATTCCAAATCTGACAGATGAATCCCTTAATAAACAACGTCAAAGTCAAGAATTTCAACAATCAAAGCCAAGAGCAGCGGTTAAATCGCATCAAGGTGAGAAGTCGCCTCGAACAGAGGATAGATCGGACAATACAGTTAATCGATTACTTGCAGCCAAGCAGCGAAAAGGGCGGTAATTATAGCCTCTAATTGATTCATTCTGAAGCCTATTTTATTTCACCAAAGTTCAATAATGTTGATAAAAGTCATTTGCTTCGCATTGCTTGTACCCGTATAATATTGAAAAACATATAGCTTTAAAGGGGGATTTTAATTGTCTACCTCTGGTGGAAGTTACAGTGTAATCGTTCGTTTGGAAATTAGTAACGAAACCATGTTCTTCAATGTAGCTCAGTCTATACATAACGCAGGTGGAGATGTGATTGCCATCGATATGGTTAGCAATCGCAAAACATCCACCATACGGGACATTACCGTTGGAATTGCAAGTAAAAGTCTGGAACAGCAGTTGATTGATAGCATTGCAAAAGTACCTGGCGTCCAAGTGATAAACGTGTCGGATCGAACTTTCCTCATGCATCTAGGTGGCAAGCTAGAGGTTAAATCCAAGGTAACTGTTAAGAATCGAGAAGATTTATCTCATGTGTATACACCAGGCGTAGCACGTGTGTGTACAGCTATTGAGCAGGATCCTTCCAAGGCGTATTCGCTCACGATCAAACGAAACACAGTGGCAGTTATAACGGATGGAACGGCCGTATTGGGCTTGGGTGATATTGGGCCACTAGCTTCTATGCCAGTAATGGAAGGCAAGGCAATCCTTTTCAAAGAAATGGCGAATGTGGATTCATTCCCAATCTGTTTAGATACGAAGGATACGGAAGAAATAATTAAGATTGTAAAGGCAATCGCGCCTGTATTTGGCGGGATTAATCTGGAGGACATTTCATCTCCACGCTGCTTTGAAATTGAGCAAAGGTTGAAAGAGGAGTTAGACATACCTGTTTTCCATGATGATCAGCATGGAACGGCAGTTGTTATGCTAGCAGGGCTTATTAATGCGCTGAAGTTAGTTGGTAAGCAAATGTCTGACATCAAAGTTGTATTTAGCGGAGCGGGTGCTGCGGGTATCGCATGCACGAGAATTCTGCTGGCAGCTGGTGTTCAGAATGTGATTGGTGTCACAAGGTCAGTAGGTGTACTTCATAGAGATGGCGTTTATACGAATCCTATGCATCAATGGTATGCGAATCATACGAATCCGAATCACGTAACAGGTACGCTTAGCGATGCGATTGTTGGCGCGGATGTGTTTATTGGATTATCTGGTCCGGGCGTGCTATCAGTTGAAGATGTGAAGAAAATGGCACCAGATGCGATCGTATTTGCGATGGCGAATCCCGATCCTGAGATTAAACCAGAAGACGCTGAAGGTTATGTACGTATTATCGCGACTGGGCGCTCGGATTATCCGAACCAGTTGAACAATGTACTGTGCTTCCCGGGTATTTTTAGAGGAGCACTTGATTGTCAGGCGACCATGATCAATGAAGAGATGAAGCTCGCAGCAGCATATGCCATTGCTTCGATTGTCTCTGATGAAGAGTTGAATGAGCAAAATATTATTCCGAGCGTATTCAATCCTCAGGTTGTCCCTAGTGTTCGGAAAAATGTGATTCAAGCTGCCATTGAAACAGGTGTAGCTAAGAAAATTCCACGAGAGTTCAGATAATGAAAAGATAGATGAGTAAACAAATGGAGAGGCATCCTTTAGTTCATACTAACTAAAGAGATGCCTGCTTCAGCTCTGCGAGTTGATAAAATTTAAAACTCCTCATTCTTCATATTTCTATAAGTCCCTCCGATATATAGGAGGTTAGATGTTTTTTCTTATGTAATCCTAACGAGGTGGACTTTTCTACTTCATTTTGCTCATTCATTCTACTAAATCGCTGCTCACATCTTAGGAGGTTTTGTCATGAAATGGTTCTATAATCTTTCGGTAAAATTAAAAGTACTATTGCTTATTGGTTTGATTTCACTAACAACGTTAGTGATCGGGATTTCATCTATTTCAACGTTGTATAATTTAAACAATATATTCAAGAGTATGTATGAGGATAGACTCGTCCCTGTTAGGGATATTAATGTCCTTAAATCACAAAATCAGACGGTAGAACGCGATGTTCTGTTAATGCTGCTAAAACCCGATTCTATATTTCAAGAGGATATGCAGAACGACATCGATCAAAGATATGCAGAAATTGAAAAACTATTGAATAATTTAAAGCAGTATATGAGCAAGGAACAGTCCGATCAGCTAATGGGAACTCTAGAAACATTCGATGAACAGCAGAAGCAGATCATTAGCGTTCTAGATCAAGGGAAGCTGGAATCCGCAATTCAGCTGCATACTGCATATTCCTATTCATGGGATGAGATCAATAAGACTTTAGATCAGATTTCCAAGGATATTTCTAAGCAAGCAGAGGATGAGATTGGCGAGCTTAAAAAGGAAGCTGAATGGGCAACTATTATTACCATCATTATTCTTGTTGCTGGATTAGCTATATCGATTCCAATTGGGGCTTGGGTTGGTAATTTCATGTCCCGTGGTATTCGTAAAGCATCTGCTCATGCCAAACTGATTGCTGCAGGCGATCTGCGTATAGAGCGATTAGGAATTGAAGGCAAGGATGAAATTGCCGTGCTTGCACAGTCGGTTGATCTTATGGTCTCGAATCTGCAAGGCATTGTACATGAGGTGAAAGAATCCAGCAAACAAGTTGCAGACTCCTCTGAGGAACTGCTTGCCTCTTCTGAGCAGACTAGCCGTGCGAGTGAACTGTCTGCTAACGCTACAGCAGAGATTCATGATGGCTTGCAAACGCAATTTCATAGCATTCAAGAGCTCTCACGTGCAATGGAGGAAATGGCAGATGGCGCCCAACAGATTGCGACTAGCAGCGAAGATGTAACGAATTCAACAATGCTCGTAAGCTCCAAGGCAAAGTCCGGTAATGAAGTGGTTATGCAATCTGTTCATGCAATGGAGAACCTGACTGAACAAGTAACGAATACCTCTACTCGCATGAATCATCTAGGGATGCAAATGAAAGAAATTGATAAAGTCATGGAGCTCATCTCGTCGATTGCGCAACAAACGAACCTGCTAGCTCTTAATGCTACAATTGAAGCTGCGAGAGCAGGCGAGCATGGCAAGAGCTTTGCTGTTGTAGCAGATGAAATTCGTAAGCTTGCAGAAGAAACGAAGGATGCCTCTGTAAAAGTAAGTTCCATTATTGGGAACATCAGCAATGAAACTGCACAACTCGTGAAACAGAACATGCAAAGCACAGAATATGCACGGGGTGGGCTCAAAACAGTTCAAGAGGCAGGTCAAATGTTTGGCGATATTTCTGGACAAATTGAAGAAGTATCCAAGGGCATGCTATCTGTATCTGCCTTTGTTGAGCAGATATCCGCATCATCAGAAGAGGTGCTGGCAACAGCTCAATCTTTGCTTAACATCGCAGAGAAGTCAACTGACAACTCCCGTCAGGTTGCAGCATCAACTCAGCAATCATTAGCTTCGATGGAAGAAGTCAAGAGTTCTTCGATGATGCTAAGCCAATTATCTAGTGATTTGGATCGGGTTATTAATCAATTTAAGATTAATTAATGAAAATAAACACAGCGGTTCGGGTAAACGATCTACCTGATCCGCTGTGTTTTTGTATGATATATAAGTTTTATTTAAAAATCATTGTTGCTTGGATAGCCTTCTGCCAGCCAGTATACAGCTCAGCAATTTCCTTGTCAGGCATTACAGGCGTAAAGCAGTGATCGATTTGCAGCAGGGAAGTGATTTCTTCCTTGCTGTTCCAATATTGTGTGGCAAGACCTGCTAAATAGGCTGCTCCAAGTGCTGTAGTTTCACTGACCTTAGGTCTCTCTACAGGAACTCCCAGCATATCGCTCTGGAATTGCATTAGGAAGCGATTAGCTGTAGCGCCGCCATCAACCCGCAGCTTCTGCAGCTTGATGCCGCTGTCGGCTTCCATTGCCATCAGCACATCCTTGGTCTGGTAAGCGAGTGATTCCAAGGTCGCCCGGATAAAATGCTCCTTCGTAGTTCCACGTGTTAGACCGAAGACAGCACCTTTGACTTCGCTGTCCCAATAAGGTGTGCCGAGTCCGACGAATGCGGGAACGACATATACGCCATCAGTCGAATCTACACGTGCAGCATAGGCTTCGCTATCACCGGAATCCTTGAACATCCGCAGCCCATCTCGCAGCCATTGTATGGCTGAGCCAGCAACAAAAATACTGCCTTCAAGCGCATACTCCACTTTACCGTCTAATCCCCATGCAATCGTTGTAAGAAGTCCATGCTCAGACATCACAGCCTTGCTGCCAGTATTCATGAGCATGAAGCAGCCTGTTCCATATGTATTTTTGGCCATACCTTCTTCATAACAAGCCTGACCGAATAATGCAGCCTGCTGGTCGCCCGCAATCCCTGCAATCGGGACGCTCTGCCCAAAAAAGTTGGAAGGCACTGTATGTCCATATATTTCTGATGAGGAACGAACTTCCGGAAGCATGGATTTTGGAATCGTTAGAATCTCCAGCAATTCATCATCCCACTTAAGCTCGTGAATATTGTACATTAAAGTTCTCGAGGCGTTGGAATAATCCGTGACATGAATCTGCCCGCCTGTCAGCTTCCATACCAGCCAAGAATCTACAGTTCCGAACAGCAGATCACCGTTATTGGCCTTATCTCTAGCGCCCGGAACGTTATCTAGAATCCACTTGACCTTCGTTCCCGAGAAATAAGCATCGATGAGTAAACCAGTTTTATTTCTGAACAAAGTTTCATGACCTTGCGTTCGCAGTTCGTCAACTATGTTTTGAGTTTGTCTGGATTGCCAAACAATAGCATGATAGATAGGAATGCCCGTATGTCGATCCCATACAATCGTTGTTTCACGCTGGTTCGTTATTCCGATTGCCGTAATTTGGCTTGCCTCTACATTGGACTCGATCAAGCAGCTTGTAATAACTGAGGATACAGATGCCCATATTTCTTGCGCATCATGTTCTACCCAACCTGGATGTGGGAAATGCTGCGTAAATTCTAAACTGGATTTATGAATTATTTCGCTTTTCTGATTAAACAGGATAGCTCTAGAACTTGTCGTTCCTTGATCAATCGCTAAAATATACCTATTCATACGTCACATCCTTTACTAACTGCTTACTGCTCCGTTACGAATATATCATAATCAGCTCCGGAATGCCTATAGGTAAGCTTCCTTTGTTTCTTGTGTATATTCAGCTCGCGTTGCTTCATCCCAATTGAATTGATCGGCTAGGTAGCGAATAACTGGCTCCATCCAAAGGCGTGCACCTGGTCGATCAAAGTTCATAGCAGATGAGCGACGATTCAGGAAGTCTAACGGGCGGACTACCATTTCGGACTCAATGCCATATTGCAATGAGGCAAGTACGCTGGCATCTGTCCGATACTGTTGCGCTGCTTCTTGCATTGTTGGAATGAGACGGAATACCTCCTCCACATTGTTACCATAGCGCTGAACAAGTGCATCAGCTTGCGGTCTGGACAAACCAAGCTCAATTCCTCTGTTGGTCCATGCTTCCTTATAGGATTTATAATTAACTTTAAATTCCCCGCCTGACAGTTTGATCTTGTCTGTTGTGCAAGCTGGATATTGGTTGCCTGTCTCGTTGCTTAGTTGTTTACAGACAAGATCGACTATGCGTTCCGCCATTTTACGATAACCTGTTAACTTACCGCCTGCTATCGTAATTAGACCTGATTTGGAAACAAAAATTTCATCCTTACGCGAAAGCTCAGATGGAGATTTGCCATCCTCATGAATAAGTGGACGTAGACCAACCCAGCTGGATTCAATATCTTTGACAGTCAGTTTTAGACTAGGGAACATATCGTTAGCGCATTGGATTAAATACTCACTGTCTTCCTTCGTAAGCTCAGGATTCTTGATATCGCCTGTATAATTTGTATCTGTTGTCCCGATGTACGTCTTACCGTCCCTTGGTATGGCAAATACCATTCGCTTATCATTTGTATCAAAATAGATCGCTTGACGAAGAGGGAATCTGCTTTGATCTACGACGATATGTACGCCCTTAGTCAAATGAAGACTCTTGCCTTGCTTGGAATGATCAAGCTCACGCAAAGTGTCTACCCATGGTCCTGTTGCATTGATGATTTTGGTTGCGGTGATTTGGAATGGTTCACCTGTATTCAGATCCTTGGCACGTATGCTCGTTAATTTTCCTTCTGTATATTCAAGAGATTCCGCATGCACATAATTGATGGCCGTTACACCTTTTGCAACAGCAGTCTTCATCGTTTCAATGGTTAATCGCGCATCATCCGTACGATATTCTACATAATATCCACCCCCGATCAATCCATTCTGACGCAAGAGGGGTTCTTTGGATAACGTTTCCGCTTTATTCAGCATCTGACGTCTTTCTTCCTTCTTAACGCCAGCTAACCAGTCGTAAATGAGAATACCGATTGAGGACGAAAATTTACCGTAAGTGCCTCCACGGATAATTGGCATCAGCATCCATTCAGGCTTAACCAGATGTTTGGCATTTTCAAAAAGAATCGCACGTTCTCTGCCTACTTCACGTACTAAAGCAACATCACCTTGCTTCAGATAGCGTAGCCCCCCATGAATCAATTTAGTTGAGCGACTGCTAGTGCCTGCAGCAAAATCCTGCATCTCGATCAGAGCAACCTTCAGACCGCGAACAGCACCGTCGAGTGCGATACCTGCGCCTGTAATACCGCCTCCGATTACGAGCATATCATAAGTGGTGTTCTGTAAATCCTGAATAATCGACTGCCGATTCAAGCTTGAGAATGTGTGTGTCATTACCGTTTCCCCCCATACGAAAAATACAAAAAAAGACCGAGTAAGCCCAAGATTCATGCTTCCATGAACGGCTTAAACGGTCTCTCATATTCTCCGACCTGAAATATGTACTTGTGATATTAATCATATGTCACTTATCTAGTATTTACAAGGGGGCATGCCGACCTTTGATGCAAAAAAGTTTTGATTTGTCCTAAAAGCGCCATAGGTGATTAATCATGATGCTTAAGAATGAAGAATATGAATGATAATATTCAGTTCTTTATGGACTAGGTGGTGGAATGCAATGGCTCTGCTCATGCAAACCTATCAGTATTTTCTGGAGCATATGGATCGCTTTGTGGAAGAACTCCGGGTGCATTTAGCCTTGAGCTTATGTGCACTAGTCATTAGTCTGCTTGTTTGCATTCCGATTGGCATCTGGTGTGCAAAGCATAAGGGAATTGCCACTTCCATTATGAATACGATGAATGCCATTCGAGTCATACCCAGCTTAGCTATTCTGATTCTTATGCTGCCATTAATTGGAACTGGCTTCCAACCAGCCTTGATCGCACTGACGATTCTGGCTTGTCCGCCTGTCCTCATTAATACTTTTCTTGGATTTCGAGGAATCGATCCGGCCCTTATTGAATCAGCGGAGGGCATGGGGATGAGCAAGCGAACGGTATGGACCAGAATTGAATTACCTCTTGCGATGCCAGTGATGCTAGCTGGGGTCAAAACCTCAAGCATTGAGGTGATCGCAAGCGCATCGCTTGCAGCTTTTATCGGGGGAGGGGGGCTAGGTACATTTATCATCAATGGCCTTGGAATGAATAAGTTCCACGTGCTGCTGGTAGGCGCAATTCCGATTGCTCTGCTCACGATTGTATCTGAGGTTGTATTCTCCGGGGTTGAGAGTCTTATGACTCGGCATGTGAAGTAAATCGAATGGGGTTTTAAGGGGGGAGTAAAATTGAGAAAACAGACTTGGCTAATTGTTAGTATCATTGCC
The DNA here is from genome assembly GCF_004344915.1 of Paenibacillus albiflavus. Classification (GTDB taxonomy): domain Bacteria; phylum Bacillota; class Bacilli; order Paenibacillales; family NBRC-103111; genus Paenibacillus_AM; species Paenibacillus_AM albiflavus. Next base: position 37,378 of record NZ_SKFG01000031.1, read on the forward strand.
ATTTTATCCAGTCTATTAATGGGTTGCAGCAGCAATTCATCTCAGCTTTCGATCAAAATTGGTTCGAAAAATTTTACCGAGAATCTGATTTTAGGCGAAATGTATGCACTGGCACTAGAGGATAATGGATATAAAGTGGAGCGTAAACTCAATCTGGCTGGAACACTTGTCGCTCATGAAGCTTTGAAGAAGGGTGAGATTGATTTATATCCTGAATACACAGGTACTGGGCTCATCAATATTATGCAGGAAAAGCCCCTATCAGATGCCAAGGAAGTATACGATAAGGTGGCTAAATTCTATAAAGAGCAATTTCATCTGGTCTGGTTGACACCTTCGAATGCGAACAATACGCAAGCACTTGCTGTATCGAAGAAAATTTCTGATGCGTATGGCATTAAGACGATATCTGATTTACAGAAGAATGCTGCGAATATCCGATTAGCTGCTGTCCCGGAGTTTGAAGAACGTGAGGACGGATTGCTTGGGTTAAAGCGTGTTTATGGCGATTTTCCATTCAAGACGATGAAGCTGTTCGATTATGGCGTTAAATATCGAGTGGTGCTTAATGATGAAGCCGATTTGACGGTGGCGTTCGCAACGGATGGGGAATTAACAAATCCTGAGCTTGTCGTTCTGCAGGATGATAAGAAGTTATGGCCACCTTATTATCTAGCGCCTGTCATCAGGCAAGAAATTCTTGACAAAGATCCGAATGTACGCCAAGTGCTTGATGAAATTTCAAGTAAAATCAATGACCAAACGATGCAGCAATTGAATGCGGAAGTGGATATTAAGAAACGTGAGTATGCGGAAGTAGCCAAAGAATTCCTTGAGAAGCAGATGCTGCTCAAGAAAGTGAAATGATCAATAAGTGATGGAGGTGCTAGCCATGCTGAACTCGGACGCGATTGTTTTTGATAAGGTCATGAAGCAGTTTCCCCGTGCTGCCAATCCGTCCGTGCAGGAAACGACCTTGCATATACCAGAAGGAAGCTTTATTACAATCCTAGGGGCATCGGGATGCGGTAAAACAACCCTGCTCAAAATGGTCAATCGACTGTACGAACCCACTTCAGGTCGAATTCTGGTCCATGGTCAGGATATTAACCGAATTTCCGTAAATGAGCTGCGCAGGGACATCGGTTATGTCATTCAACAAATCGGCTTATTTCCCCATATGACCATTGAAGAGAATATCGCAACAGTTCCTAGAATTCTAGGTTGGAATAAACAGAAGATCGCCGATCGAGTCAATGAATTATTGGAGCTTGTTCATTTGAATCCGTCTGATTATCGCAAGCGTTATCCCAGACAGTTATCTGGAGGTCAGCAGCAGAGAGTTGGACTGGCAAGAGCGATGGCAGGCAATCCTTCGATTTTGTTAATGGATGAACCATTTGGATCGATTGATGCGATTACGAGGAGCAGCTTGCAGGAAGAACTCACCGGTATCCAGAAGATGCTTCGCACTACAATCCTATTCGTTACGCATGATATCGAAGAAGCGCTTAAGCTAGGGGATCGGATCGTGATTATGAAAGATGGCGTGATTCAGCAGTACGACACTCCGCTGCAGATTATGACCCGTCCTGCTAACCGATTTGTAAGTCAGCTCGTGCAATCAGAGGATGTTGTGCAGCAGCTCAGTCTAATGAGTGCGGACAAAGTGATGATCCCAATCGAAGAGCCGAGCCATCCCGATGAGTCAATGGTACAAAGCAGTGATAGCCTAAGGCTCGTATTAAATGAAATATTGAATAGCTCCTATCCTTCGGTAGTCGTGACCGATAGCAGTGATCATCCAATTGGACGCATTACCTTCGAACAGTTAAAGGCTTATATTGCCATAAGCAAAGTGATGCCTGCTACCTAATAGGGGATGGTGAACGACTTGCTTGAATATATGGTTCATAATTATGCTCGAATTTGGACGCTTCTTATCCAGCATCTCCTTCTGACGCTTAGTACACTTGGGATTGCACTCGTAATCGCAGTGCCTGTTGGTTTGTTTTTAAATCGATACAAATGGATATCCGTACCTGTGCTGTCGCTGTTAGGGATCCTATATTCCATTCCGAGCTTAGCTATGTATGCTTTTCTTATTCCTTTGATTGGGCTAGGTGCGAAGACAGCGATTGTTGCGCTTGTTGCTTATAGCCAGCTCATTCTCGTTCGTAATGTAATGGTCGGATTTCAATCGATCGATTCGGCAATTATCGAAGCGGGAAGGGGAATGGGGCTTGACGCGAAGGCTTTATTTGTGTACATACAATTGCCACTGGCACTTCCTCTTATTCTGGGCGGGCTTCGACTTGCAACTGTTTCGACAATTGGGATCGCTACGATTGCCGCTTGGATTAATGCGGGTGGACTTGGTGTCATTCTTTTTGAAGGGCTGTATCAGAACCATATGGCCAAAATGCTATGGGGAACAATTATGGTGTCTGTTTTAGCGATAGCTGCGAATCAATTGCTAATGGCTCTGGAGCGCAGAATGTCCCGCAGAGCGAGAGGGGAACTTGTGTAAAACTAAGATACATATAACAAAACCACTCCTTATAGGTAATGTCGACTAACCCAACATTACTGTGGAGTGGTTTTATGCGTTATGACCTTATTGACGTTTTTAGCAGCGTTAGTTTAGGGGGGATTAACCTACGCTTTTACCCTACCTTTGATTCTACGCCCAGAGGAATAGTTGTCTAAATCCTCATCAACATTGTTGCTGTTGAACGCATGACGGTCGAATTCCTTCTCGGAAACACCGACAACGAGAGCGGATACGGTTGTGCCTGAAGCGTTCACAGCTGTTCTAGCCATATCGAGAATCGCATCAATCCCGAGAACAAGAGCCATACCTTCGATTGGCAGCCCTGCCGCACCCAATACCACTGTTGTTGAGATAGAAGCGGGACCTGGAACGCCTGCAGTACCTACAGATGAAATAGCTGCTGCACCAATAATGATCAGGTAATCAACAAATCCTAGCTGAACCCCATACACATTCGCGACAAAGATGGCCACGATGGCAGGATAGAGTCCTCCGCAACCATTCATATTAATCGTCGCACCAAGTGGGGCAACGAAGGAAGCCACACGCTCAGACACTTTGACACGTTTGGTAATCGTCTCCAGATTGACAGGTAGCGTCGCATAGGAGCTTCGTGTTGTGAAGGCGACGGCAATAACCGGATATATTTTGCGTAGGAATCGCAGTGGATTCACTTTCGCAACAAAAGTAACGAGACTGCCGTATGTGAGCAGCATGTGAAGCAAGGATGCTGCATAGACTGCGATGGCTACACTGACCAGTCCTTTGAGTGAATCGAATCCATACTTGGATGCCATTACGGCCATAAGTCCAAATACGCCATATGGGGTTAGCTTAATAATGAACTTGGTAACTCGGAACATGATTTGGACGAAGGATTGGATGAAATCCTTGACTGGCTTAACTGCTTCTGGTCTTCTAGCACCTTCCACGATAATGGCGACAGCGATAAAGATGGCAAATATAATAACAGGAATAACTTTGCCGTTAGCCATTTCGGAGATTGGATTAGAAGGAATATTATCCGTAATAATTTTGGCGAAAATCGGCACTTCACGCTTCTCAAACCCTTCTGTTGAGCCCTTCGGAAAATCACCTCCGACATTAAGCAAGAGCGCAATAATTAGTCCGATCGTTGCTGCAATTGCGGTTGTGCCAATAAAAATCGCAACCGTTTTGCCCCCGATACTTCTTAGCTGCTTAGGATCCGTAAGAGTTGTCATAGAGGAGATGATGCTCGCAAATACAAGCGGGATTACAATCATTTTGATCAGACTGATATAGATGGTGCCGAATAAACCGATGTCAGCCGCATCTTTGCCAAAGAATGAACCGACCGCTACCCCTAGTATCATCGCTAGCAGGACGCGCCATCCGAAGCCAATCTTGGTTCTTCCTAAAAAGTACAAGAGAGCAACAATGATAATGGATACAGCCCAAGTCACATAAATCATGCGAATGCCTCCTCAATCCAATAAGTTTAGTTGGAATAAATTTAGTGCTTCGATACATGATTATGTCGTGAGTTAAACGAATAGAAGCTGTCACTCGCAGTACATAAGGTACTTGGGAATGAACAGCTTCTATTCTTAACAAGTTGTTAGTTTATTTTGCCGCTTGCAAATATTCTTTAAATTCGCCGTAGTCAATGCCTTCTTTATCAAGAAACTTCATTAAGAAGTTATGGTCACGTTTGGGAGTAGCTAGAATATAGCCTCGAATGCAGTGCGCCGTTGTGACGGATGTCGCTTGATCCTCAAGTGCTACTTGCCCAATCTTGGCTGCGATCGAATGACGTGCAATATCGCGAAAGGCATTGGGTACGGGTGAAACTAGCTTATCTAACATAGCTTTGGATTCATCGGTCCATAAATGACGAGAAGCCTCGACATAATGATTCTGCCAATCAAGCTTGGATTTCCCGTCAGCCTTCGGCAATACTTTCAGAAATTTGCGAAACATGAAGAAGCCGCCAATCGACATAAAGAATAGCAGTACGAATCCCCAAAAGACTGTCATCCAACCTACACCAACACTAAACTCTGGTACCATTAAAGTTCTCACCTCACTTGGTATATTATACTAGATACGAGCGCAAAACCCAATCCCTAACTAAGCTTAATTCTGGCATTCTTGCGACATTCCATGTACAATTGGGAATATTGAATCGGATGTAAAGGGGTAGTGTTTAATATGATTAAAATCGGTTCACATGTATCGTTTTCTGACAAAGGCTTGCTTAATGCAGCTGGGGAAGCGGTATCCTATGGTTCATCCACCTTCATGATTTATACAGGAGCACCTCAGAATACAAGACGCAAACCTATTGAAGAGCAATATATAGAAGAAGGCAAGAAACTGATGAATGAGAATCAGATTGGTGAGATCGTCGTTCATGCTCCGTATATTATCAATCTGGGTTCTTATAAAGACAATACGTATGAGCTGGCAGTATCTTTCCTTCAGCAAGAAATTCGTCGTACAGACTATTTGGGCGTACGTAACATCGTTCTGCATCCAGGCGCTTATACCGATAAAGATGCTGAATATGGCGTCAATCGAATCGCTGAGGGATTAAATGAAGTTTTGGAAGCATGCAAAGATACGAATGTGAACATTGCCCTTGAGACAATGGCGGGCAAAGGCTCAGAGGTTGGTCGCAGCTTTGAGGAAATTGCTGCTATTATGGATAAAGTGAAATACAATGATAAATTAACGGTAACTTTCGATACTTGTCACGTGCATGATGCAGGATATGATCTTGTAAACAATTTGGAAGGTGTACTGGATAATTTTGATCGTGTCGTTGGTTTGGACAAGATTGCTGTTCTCCATTTGAACGATTCCAAGAATCCGTGTGGAGCTGGAAAGGACAGGCATACACCAGTCGGTTCAGGTTATCTTGGTTATGAAGCGATGCAAGCAATCGTTAATTACGAAAGATTCCAACATCTGCCTATGATTCTCGAAACACCGTGGATCGGCAAGAATGATAAAACGCAGCGTCCAATGTACGAAGTTGAGATTGCCTTGCTGAGTGATCGCCTGCAAGATCGTTTAGGCGGACAATTCCTGGAGGATGTTGAGAAGATCGCATTCTTCGCCAATAAAGAAGACATTCATCATCGTGATTATGTACTCAATACTTGGAATTTGCTCAAGAATGATGCAAAAGCGAAGAAAGCGGATGGCCGCGAGCCGTTAGAGCGTTTATATGACTGGGTGATGGAGCAAAGAATGTTCCCTGAGCTAACGGAGGAGCAAGTTAACCAACGTTTAACGGTATGGCTAGCTGGACCTACAGCACTTAAGCAAGCATAAATAGAGAATTTATTGGATGGGATTGGAGAGACTGGAGATGGAAAATAAGTTAGGCAGCAGACCACAAGTAACTGGTCATTTGAGTCGGGCGCGTATGTTGATTTCGTGTCCTGATCAGCCAGGTATTGTGGCGGGGGTGTCACAATTCTTGTATGAGCATGATGCGAATATCGTTCAATCGGATCAATACACGATGGATCCAGAAGGCGGTATGTTCTTTATCCGTATTGAATTCGACTTGCCGCATCTTGATGCAAGGATTGATGCTTTCGAGCGAGATTTTCAACAATTAGCAACGAAGTTTAACATGAGTTGGAATCTGTCACCAGTTAGCCATAAGAAGCGTTTAGCGATTTTTGTATCCAAAGAAGATCATTGTTTGCTAGAGCTGTTATGGCACTGGCGGGCAGGAGATCTGGATGCAGATATTGCAATGGTGATTTCGAATCACGACGATATGCGCGGTCTTGTCGAGCCTTTTGGAATTCCGTATTACCACGTTCCAGTTACGCCAGATACGAAGAAAGAAGCTGAACGTCGTCATTTGGAGCTATTGGAAGGCCAAGTTGATCTGATTATCTTAGCACGTTATATGCAGATCATTCCGCAGACATTTATTGAACACTACAATAATCGGATTATTAATATCCATCACTCCTTCCTTCCAGCGTTTGTAGGCGGCAAGCCTTATGCACAAGCGCATAACCGCGGGGTCAAAATTATTGGCGCAACCGCTCACTATGTAACAGAGGAATTAGATGGAGGCCCGATCATTGAACAGGATGTGCAGCGTGTCAGCCATCGTGACTCTGTCGATGATCTTAAGCGAATTGGACGGACAATTGAGCGTACAGTGCTTGCTAGAGCGGTGTCCTGGCATGTAGAGGATCGTATTCTCGTCCATGAGAACAAGACGGTTGTATTTAAGTGATATAGAATTTATAACTCTCAGCTCATAAATTCTAAGTATCACCTCAAGAAACGCCTCCGTCTTATAAAGACGGTGAAACAGTTTCTTCTTGTTCCGGGCTTTATGGTAGCAAAGTGTGAAAGTAAATGTTAAAATGACGAATAAGCCATAAAAATAGTTACAAACTTATCTTAGTAGGAGGTAGTTTTACTATGACAGCTATGAACAGATCTATTCAAGAAAAAGCAGTAAATGCGATCCGAACACTTGGGATTGATGCAATTGAAAAATCGAATTCAGGACATCCAGGTATTGTAATGGGGGCTGCCCCAATGTCGTACGTACTATGGACTCAGCATATGAAGCATAATCCTGTTAATCCGAGCTGGATTAATAGAGATCGTTTTGTTCTATCGGCAGGTCACGGTTCCATGCTGCTGTATGGATTATTGCATTTATGTGGTTATGATGTAACGATAGATGATATTAAGAATTTCCGTCAATGGGGATCCCGTACACCAGGACACCCTGAATATGGTCATACTGCTGGGGTAGATGCAACAACAGGTCCGCTTGGACAAGGCGTTGGTATGGCAGTTGGTATGGCAATGGCTGAAGCGCATTTAAGCGCTGTATATAATCGTGATGACTATTCGGTAATCGATCATAATACTTATGTTATCTGTGGCGATGGTGACATGATGGAAGGTGTTGCTTCAGAAGCAGCTTCCATGGCAGGACATTTGAAGCTCGGCAAGTTAATCATGCTCTATGATTCCAACAATATCTCTCTGGATGGAAAGCTTGATATGGCATTCACAGAGAATGTTGCGAAGCGTTATGAAGCATATGGCTGGCAAGTGCTTCGCGTTGAAGGAGAGAATGATCTTGAAGCGATCTCCAAGGCGCTTGCTGAGGCAAAGGCAGATCCAACTCGCCCAACTCTAATCGAAGTGAAGACAACCATCGGTTATGGTTCACCTAATAAAGCGGGTGTAGGTGGTCATGGCGGAACACATGGTTCACCACTAGGTAAGGATGAGGCGAAGCTAACGAAGGAATTCTACGGTTGGCCGCTTGAACCTGATTTCTTTGTTCCAGAAGACGTTCGTGAACACTATGCCCAAGTGAAAGTTAATGGAGCTAAGGCAGAAGAAGCTTGGACAGCAATGTTTGTTAAATATGAAGCAGCTTATCCAGAGCTTGCTAAGCAGTTTAATCAAGCAACAAGCAATAAGCTTCCGGAAGGTTGGGACGCAGATCTCCCAACATACTCACCAAGTGATAAGGGCATTGCGACTCGTGCGGCTTCAGGTAATGCAATTAACGCGATTGCAAGCAAGCTGCCATTGTTAATTGGAGGATCGGCTGACCTGGCTTCTTCCAATAACACAGAAATCAAAGGCGAAGGCCCATTCCATGCGGAAGATTATTCTGGTCGCAACCTGTGGTTCGGTGTACGTGAATTTGCAATGGGCGCGGCAATGAACGGGATGAGCTTACACGGTGGTCTTCGTGTCTATGGTGCAACCTTCTTCGTGTTCTCTGACTACTTGCGTGCATCCATTCGTCTTGCAGCGCTTATGAAGCAGCCTGTAATCTATGTATTAACGCATGATTCCATCGGTGTTGGTGAAGATGGTCCAACGCATGAGCCGATTGAACAACTGCCTGCGCTTCGTATTATTCCAGGTATGACCGTGCTTCGCCCTGCGGATGCAACGGAAACAAGCGAAGCTTGGCGCTATGCAGTTAGCCAGAATGATGGTCCAGTAGCACTTGTGCTGACACGTCAGGCGCTGCCTAACCTTGAGGGTTCAGTTAAATCTGCACGCGAGCTATTACAGAAGGGTGCTTATGTAGTAGCAGACGCTCCTGAAGGAACTCGTCCAGATGCGATGATCCTCGCAACTGGTTCAGAAGTTCAGCACGGTGTAGCAGCTCAGAAACTGCTTGCTGAAGAAGGCATTCATGTACGTGTTGTATCCATGCCTAGCTGGGAGCTTTTCGAAAAACAATCACAGGAATATAAAGATTCTGTCTTATTGCCTGAGGTTAAAAAGCGTCTAGCTGTTGAAATGGCATATCCGCTCGGCTGGGAGAAATATACTGGCGATCAAGGAGATATCTTAGGTATCAGTACGTTTGGTGCTTCTGCTCCTGGTGATATTCTCATTCGTGAGTTCGGCTTCACGGCAGAGAACGTAGCAGCTAAAGTAAAAGCTTTGTTGAAATAAACTTAGTCTAAATTAGTATTATAGAATTTATCACTTTCGTGTCATAAATTCTAAGTAATACCTTAAGAAACGCACCCGTCTTAAATGACGGTGAAACCGTTTCTTCTTGTGGGGTGCCTCGAATCGTCATGAATAGTGACACGGGGCACCCCTTGTTGTGATAGCCCCATGCACATCCAGGCACTATTTTATGGTATGCTTTTAAGTAGGTTTTTTAATTGATAAAAGAAAGGTGACACCAATGAATATTTTGACAGCAGAAGGTTTAAGTAAAAGCTATGGTGTAAAAATGCTATTCGATGATGTCTCCTTTAGCATGGATGAATCGGATCGTGTCGGTTTGATCGGAATTAATGGATCTGGTAAATCAACCTTTTTGAAAGTGATTGCAGGTCTCGAATCGACAGAATCGGGTACGATCGCAATCGGCAATCGAATCGTCGTTGAATATTTGCCGCAGAATCCGGCATTCGAACCGAATGCGACTGTTTTAGAGTATATTTATAGCGGTACATCGCCAGTCATGAAGGTGTTAAGAGAGTATGAAGCTGCTCTTGCCATTCTAAATCTCGGTGGATCAGATAAACAGCTTGAGCAGCGTTTTATGGAACTAACCGCCCAAATGGATGCCCTTGACGCATGGCAAATCGAGAGTGATGCCAAGAAGGTGCTGTCCATGCTGGGTGTCGATAATTTTGATGCTAAGCTTGATACTTTATCAGGTGGTCAACGCAAGCGCGTTGCACTTGCAGGGGCGCTCATTCGTCCTGCGGATTTGCTCATTCTCGATGAGCCAACGAACCATATTGATACGGAAACCGTTGATTGGCTTGAATCATTCCTAGCTAAGCGTAAAAGTGCTTTGCTCATGATTACACATGATCGGTATTTCCTTGATCGAGTTGCGAATCGGATTGTAGAGCTGGATCAAGCTAAGCTTTACAATTACACAGGAAATTATAGTACGTTCTTGGAACTGAAAGCCGAGCGACTCAAAATAGAGCAGGCATCAGAAGAGAAACGGCAGAACCTGTATCGCAGAGAGCTTGCCTGGATTCGCCGCGGTGCCAAAGCACGTACAACAAAGCAGAAGGCACGTATTGATCGATTTGAAGATATTCAAGCAGCTAAGCCTGATAGCAGACCTGGAGATGTAGACATCGCTTTATCGGCTAGCAGACTGGGTAAGAAGGTTATTGAGCTAAGTCATATAACCAAAAGCTTTGACGAGCGTACGGTTATTCGGGACTTTAATTATATTGTTCAACGGGATGATCGGATCGGGATCGTTGGTGAGAATGGACAGGGCAAATCTACTTTGCTCAAAATGATCGCGGGCTGGATCACACCTGATTCGGGAACAGTTGATATCGGACCGACAGTGAAAATCGGATTCTTTTCACAGGAAAATGAACAAATGGATGATAACTTACGTGTCATTGAATATATTAAAGAAGCTGCAGAGAATGTGCGTACGTCAGACGGATCATTGATTAGTGCGGCTCAGATGCTAGAGAGATTCTTGTTCCCATCTGGCATGCAAGGGACGCGGATAGCGAAATTATCAGGTGGAGAGAAGCGCAGACTATATTTGTTGCGTATTTTAGTTGAAGCTCCGAATGTTCTTCTACTCGATGAGCCTACCAATGATCTAGATATTCAGACATTGACGATTCTGGAGGACTACTTGGAGGATTACTCTGGCGCTGTCATTACCGTATCGCACGATCGCTTCTTCCTTGATCGGACAGCAGAAACGATATTCGCATTCGAAGGTGAAGGAAAGATCGTATATCACGTCGGAAATTATGCAGAATATAGTGAGGTTCGCCAGAAGCGAATTACAGAAGCGCAAGCTGAAGAGAAGTTAGAGGTCAAGGAGAATAAGGCAAAGGGCGGGGCAAACGAGCCAAATTCCGCATCGGGCAATGAAAGTAGCACGAGTAGACCGCTTAAGCTTTCCTTCAAAGAGCAGAAGGAATATGAAACCATTGATGACCGAATTGCCGAGACTGAGCAGCAGTTAGCAGAAGTGAATGAAGGCATTAATCAGGCTGGCAGCGATTACGGGTTATTGCAATCTTTAACTGCTAAGCAGCAGGAGCTCGAAGCTCAACTGGGTGAACTGCTGGAGCGCTGGACGTATTTGAACGAGCTTGTTGAATTAATCGAACAGAATAAGGGCAGAAAATAGGTTATGTGAATTACGGTACTTGCAAACCACATACAGACGAAGTATGCTATAAAGCATAAAAAGAGATTACAAAGGAGAGAAGGATCCATGAAGAAGCTTAAATTTGATTACACACCGGCACTTGCATTTCTTTCTCAGCATGAAGTCGATTATTTATCTGAACAGGTGCGTGCAGCACATGATCAGTTACATAACAAAACAGGGGCAGGATCTGACTATTTAGGATGGGTAGACTTGCCTGTTGATTATGATAAAGAAGAGTTTGCCCGTATTCAGCAAGCGGCTAAAAAGATTCAATCCGATTCTGATGCACTTGTTGTCATTGGTATTGGCGGTTCTTATCTTGGCGCGAGAGCAGCTATCGAAAGCTTGTCACATTCATTCTATAATTTAATGCCGAAGGATAAGCGCAAGACGCCTGAGGTATATTTTGTTGGGCAGAACATTTCGTCCACATATGTTACACATCTTCTACAGTTACTTGAAGGCAAGAACTTCTCCGTGAATGTCATTTCCAAGTCAGGAACAACGACTGAACCAGCGATTGCGTTCCGTATTTTCCGTGAAGTGCTTGAGAAGAAGTATGGAAAAGAAGAAGCTCGCAAACGCATCTACGCAACTACAGATGCTGCACAAGGCGCGCTTAAGAAGCTAGCGAACACGGAAGGCTATGAATCCTTCGTCATTCCAGATGATGTAGGCGGACGTTATTCTGTCCTTACTGCAGTAGGTCTTTTGCCAATTGCCGTTGCTGGAATCGATATCGATGCGATGATGCAAGGTGCAGCAGATGCGCGTGAAGTGTACGCCAATCCGAACTTAAGCGAGAACGAAAGCTATCAATACGCAGCAGTGCGCAATGCGTTATATCGTAAGGGCAAGGCAATTGAGATCCTAGTGAACTATGAGCCATCCTTACATTATGTATCCGAGTGGTGGAAGCAGCTATTCGGTGAAAGCGAAGGTAAAGATCACAAAGGAATTTACCCGGCATCTGTTGATTTTTCAACTGATTTGCATTCCATGGGCCAATTCATTCAAGAAGGCTCTCGAAATATGTTCGAAACGGTTATTTCCGTTGATAAGGTTGCTGAAGAAATCGTTATTGGCGAAGACAAGGACAACTTGGACGGACTTAACTTCTTGAGCGGCAAAACGATGGATTTTGTTAACAAGAAAGCGGCTCAAGGCACTATGCTTGCCCATACAGACGGTCAAGTGCCGAACCTGAGTGTAACCTTGCCAGAGTTAACGCCATACACATTCGGTTATATGGTGTATTTCTTCGAGAAGGCTTGCGGTATTTCAGGTTACTTGCTTGGTGTTAACCCATTCGATCAGCCTGGAGTTGAAGCGTACAAGAAGAATATGTTCGCACTTCTAGGTAAGCCTGGCTTTGAGAAGGAAAAAGCAGAGCTTGAAGCTCGTCTAAAATAAGAATCAAACGATTATCGGGGCAGCTCATCTAATAAAGACGAGCTGCTCATTCATTATTTATTCATTATTTTTTCTCGTTGCAATAATAATCTGATTTATGTAAAATATATAAAATAGTCAGCGAGAAGAATCATTTTCCATTTAGAAAGGTGTACAATGATTCCACAATATCGAACACTTAAACAACAAGATTCAGCTGAGATCGTTATCAAGAAGTCTCGATTTATTGGCCATGCCAGACCTGTTGATTCAGAAGAAGAGGCTATTCGGTTTATTGAAAGCATTAAGAAGGAACACTGGTCAGCAACACATAATTGCTCTGCTTATATGATTGGAGAACGCGACGAGATTCAGAAGCAATCCGATGATGGCGAGCCTAGCGGTACAGCAGGTAAACCGATTCTGGAAGTCATTAAGAATAAAGGGCTAAAGAATGTTGTCGTTGTTGTAACCCGTTATTTTGGCGGAATTATGCTGGGTGCTGGCGGATTGATTAGGGCTTATACGGATGGTGCAGTAATTGGAATTGAAGCAGCTAAGCCGATATTACAAGTACTTCATCAAGAAGTTAGGCTTGAGGTTGAATATACATGGTTAGGTAAGCTTGAGAATGAACTTCGTAATAGACAGACAGTGATGGGTGACACCCAATTTGCGGACAAAGTAACGCTGATTTGTTACCCAACAGCTCAGGAAGCAGAGGATTTTATTTTGTGGCTAACAGATTTGACGCAAGGTCAAGGTGTGATAGCGAAAGGCAGCCAGCTATACCTAACACACGAGGATCTGTAAGTACACAATACAGAAGAGAATAGAAGATCGGAGGTCATTCTATGGCAAGGAAAGTAGTTGCTGAAGAACTTAGCCGCGATCGCATTGTGTCAAGTGCCAAGGAATTGTTCGGCACTTGCGGCTATCGCGCTTTAACAATGAGAAGCATCGCCAAGTCACTTGGCTACAGTCATGGCGCTCTCTATTATCATTTTAAAGAAAAATCAGAATTATTGTACGAATTAATCGTTAGTGATCTTGATAATCTCTATAACGAGCTTCGTCGTATTATGAAGGAAGCGATCTACATCAATTGCGCGCTACTTAAGAAAATGATGATGATGTTTATTAAATTCGGCCTCGAGTATCCACGTCACTATGAAATGATCTTTATGATGGATGAAGAAGAACTTCGTAACTATTCTAATCGTGAGCAATCACGCTGTTTTGAGCTTTTTTCATTGGTTATTAAGCAGCTTGATGGAAGTAAAGGAAATATAGATGAAGGGCAGAGTAATCTGGTATGGACTTTATTTATGAGTATGCATGGTTTTATTTCTTATAATATATACTATGGTTATAAATTTGCAGATATAGAGAATAGTGTACAGGATCATATTGATTTCCTATCCGAAATGATGGAGAAGAAATATATGGAGCAGACCTCCACCTCTCTAATACGCAATCATATAATTGCTTAAAGTCATTTCTTTGCGTGCTGCTCCATGTTACAATAGAGTGCATGTACGTGAGAGGGTGAGAATAAGTGGATCTATCTAAATGGTCGGAAGAGAACGTAACGTTCATGTTCGATGAAATTAAGAAAAAGCTAAGAATGGCTACTGGTGGATCAATATCAGGTGCTCATTTTGATCAAGAAATGTATGAGGATTTCAAGGATTTATACGAAATGGTGTGCAGCAAAAGCTCATTTTCGATTTCGGAGATTGATGCGATTACATCAGAGCTTGGCAAATTGCGCAAGTCATAAATTAGAACGTATACGATAAAGAAGCTGTCCGTATGTAGATTTCTCTACGAGGGCCAGCTTCTTTTTTTGTAGTTTTGTGTCACAATATGGAAAATATTGTTTTGACTCTATCGGATTGCTCTACTAATATTAAATAGTGCAGTAAATATTTCTAATATTTGGAGGTAACTGATGAAAAAATCGCTCAAAATGATCGTAGCAACAATGGCTCTATCTCTTAGCATATCTGGATTTGCAAGCGCACAGACGACACAATTTTCCGATATTAGTAAGCACTGGGCTAAAGACACAATTGAATGGGGCGTAACACAAGGCGCTGTCACAGGATATGAGGATGGGACATTCAAGCCAGAAGCAACGATTAGCGAAGCTGAATTTTTGTCCATGTTCTTGCGTGCATTTGGTGGAGAAATTGCCAAGGCAGAGGGCAACTGGTCTGATCCTGTTTATGCAGCAGCGAAAGCTTTGAATTACCCAGTTCTAGGTGAGAAGGATAACGCGATCCGTAATACCCCTATTCTTCGTTCACAGGTAGCTGAAATTATTGCTGGCGCTAATGGCCAGAACTATACAGGTGATGCAGCGATTTCCTATTTATTAGATAAAGGATATACAGCTGGTAAAACAGCGGCGACAGTAGAAGGCTATGCAGGAGCAGATTCACTTAGCCGTGCTGAAGCTATCCAATTTATTAAGACGCTAACGACCAGAGGATTTACTAAGCTTGAAGCGCGTCCAGAAGCAGCTAAACAGCCTGAAACTGCAAAGCCTGCAGCGAAATTGAAATTCGATAAGGATTCCATCCTGAAGGCAGTTAATGAAGCACTCAAAGATTCTCCTGCCTACAAGATTGATCCTGAAAGCGGTGATGGCCGTGTAACGATCAAGAATGGTGATGAGTATGTTACCACATGGGTATGGGAAGCTTACAATACGGAATGGAACGAAATCGGCATACTAGATGCGAACAACAAGGATTATGTGGCTTTCATTATCAAGATGATGCAAAAAGCTGGCGTTCCTGTAGACGGGACGTTTGCTGATACGATTGCCAAGGTCAATAAAGAAGTGGACGACATGAAATTTGAGGTAGGGAACTTCACCTATTCATTTATTTATGGCGATGTTCTAAACCAAATGTCTCTCTTCATTAATGAGAAGTAATCCATAGGCAAAAAGGGCTGCACAGAGGTCAATTGACTTTATGTGCGGCCCTTTTTTTCTTCTATTTTATTATTCTTGGCTTGTTTGTTTACTGCGGAAAGTAAACAATTTATGACCAAAGTAGTTAAGGATGGTATAGATACCATTTCCAAATAAGATGGCGATATTCTGAGTTGCTTTGACCGAAACATCTGGGAAGATATGTAGAATTAATGGCGATAACCATAACGATATTCCATAGGAGATGAAGTAGCAGGCGACAATTACCAGCATGAATTTCCACCAGGATGAGGCTACGGATACATTCGATCGGAAAGTAAACTTACGATTCAGGAAGTAGCTGACGATTGCACCTATCGTATTCCCACCGAAGGTTGCTGCCCAGTAGTTCATTTCAAATAAGTTAAATAGAATGAAGCTTGCCGATAACCCGATGATCGTGTTAAGGACACCAACAAGCAGAAAGCGCACGAACGAACGGTTAAGAACGGAATTGACTGTTCCCATCATTATACCTGTGAGTGCTGCAGCTCAGCTTCATGGCTTGAAGCAGCGCGTGGTGTTACAACTTCTTTATCATCTGCTGACAGAAAGCTTTCGATAATATACAAAGGGCGATGTTTAACTTCACGGTAAATTTTGCCGATATACTCCCCAATAAGACCGATAGCTAGCAATTGTACGCCTCCAATGAACCATACCGAAATAATGAGTGAAGTCCAACCCGAAACGGTGTTGCCCATAAACTTGCTGATCAGTCCGTAAATCGTTGCGATTACGCTGACTAGAAAGAGAATGAACCCGAGTACGGTCACAAGACGTATTGGCTTTATACTAAATGATGTAATACCATCTAGGGCAAAGGATAACATTTTCTTAAGCGGGTACTTGGACTCGCCAGCAAAGCGCTCGTGCCGATCATAATACACCTCAGTGGAACGAAAGCCGATTAACGGCACAATTCCACGAAGGAATAAATTGACTTCTCGATATTGTGCGAGATGGTCAAGCGTTCGTTTGCTCATCAAGCGATAATCTGCGTGGTTATACCGAATTTGCACACCAAGCTTCGTCATCAGCTTATAGAAACCTTGTGCGGTTCCGCGCTTAAACATCGTATCGGTTGTCCGTGTTCTTCGTATGCCATAAACAACATCATAACCTTCATGATATTTGATTATAAATTCACGAATTGCTTCCACGTCATCCTGCAAGTCAGCGTCAATCGAAATGACGCAATCCGAGTATTCTTTGGCTGTCATTAAGCCTGATAACAGCGCGCTTTGATGTCCACTGTTGCGAGAAAGTTTAAGCCCTGTAATCAAATGATGCGTAAGATGATATTGTTCAATTAGTTCCCATGTCCGATCCTTGCTGCCATCATCTACGAATAATACCGTGCTATGTTCGGATACCAGCTTGTTCGACATTAATTGCTCTAGTATATGCTCAAGTCGTTTTACTGTTTCAGGCAAAACTTCTTCTTCGTTATAACAGGGTACAACGATAGTAAGGACTGGTGAATTCTTACTTGTGATCATGAACTTATGGCTCCGTTCTTATTTTAAAGTTATGGTTGAATACTATAATTATATCCTAAATGGTGGAATGATGGCAGTCTTCCTATATTATTTACTGAATCCGATCAACAACATTACGGATTTGTATGATGAATCCTTTTTCAATTATAATAAACCTACTATTACCTATACCAAGGAGGGATTCGATTCATGAGTCAAGTCACCGTAGAAACAGTAGTAACCGAAGTTTGGGGCCGTTGTGTTCAAATAACGAATGAGCATTACAAGCTAATCGCATCTTTGGAATTCGGACCTCGCATCTTGCATTTTGGTTTGAAGGACGGCAGTAATGTACTGATGGTTGATGAACATCAAGCGATTCGGAATGAATCAAAGGAAATGGATGTGTTTGGCAAGGGAGCATGGAAGTTATACGGCGGCCACCGCTTATGGACAAGCCCTGAAGAATTGCCTCGTACATACTATCCTGACCATGATGATGTTATAATGGAAACTATTGCAGACGGCGTTATTCTGAGAGCGCCTATTGAGAACTGGACGAATGTACAAAAAGAAATCAAGATTGTCATGATAGATGATAAAGTGCATGTTAATCATGGCGTCCGGAATCAGGGGGCTTGGCCTATTGAGCTTGCCGCATGGGCGCTATCTGTCATGAAGCCTGGAGGAGAAGCGATCATTCCTCACGTACGCCGCGAAACTGGATTGCTGCCTAACCGCACGATCTCCTTATGGCCGTATTGCAACATGGCAGATTCGAGAGTAACTTGGGGTGACAAATATATAACAGTGAAACAATGTACGGATGCAGAAGGTGCATTTAAGCTAGGAACGAATAATGAGGAAGGATGGGCAGGCTATTATGTAGACGGCGTACTATTCCGTAAACAGCATCATCATGATGTATGCGCTGCTTATCCAGATAACAACTCATCGCTTGAGGTTTATTCCTGTACGGAATTCCTTGAACTTGAGACACTCGGACCGTTAGTAACACTTAAGCGTGGTGAAGAGACTCGCCATCATGAGGTGTGGGAACTAATCCCTATTGCAAACATGCAATCTTATCTGGCTGCATTGTAAGAAAGGAACTTGTATGTCTTTTATTCGATCAAAACGCGGGATCCTATGGACGATTCTCATCGTATCCTGCGTACTCAAAATCATGGTCATTCTCTTTAATGGCCATACCTATAACTTGGATTCGGACGACATGTCGTACCTGCGTACGGCAAGAATCTGGCTAGATACGGGTGAATTTACTTATAATGACCCTGAACGGCCAACGGTGTTTATCACACCAGCTTTTCCAGCCTTTATTGCGGTTCTGATGAAATTCATTGGAGAGGGATATGTCCTCGAGCAGACGATTCGAATCATCCAAACGCTCATTATGACATTCTGCTTATATATGCTATATGTCATTGGAAAACGTATTTGGAATGAGCGTGTTGGACTCTGGGCAGCTGGAATTAGCGCATTTTATTTGCCATTATGGCTTGTTTCTAATTTCATTCTTACGGAAGCGTTATTTGTGTTATCCCTCATGCTGCTCGTCTATTGCGCACTGCGGGCCAAGGAACAGCCGACGATTGGATGGGCAGTTGCTTTTGGCTTGGCTTGGGTGTTTGCGACTTATGTAAGGCCAACCATTGCGCTATGGCCAGGAATCTTCTTGCTGCTCCTGCTCGTTTGGCGGCAAATTCCTTGGCGTAAGGTTATGATGTGCGGAGTAGTAGCCGCAATTGTGTTCGTAGGCTGTCTTGCACCTTGGTGGGTAAGAAACTATGAAGTATCGGGCGGTCAGTTTATACCGTTAACCAAATCAAGCGGGAATCCACTTCTATTAGGCACATTCCCATATGGCCTTCCTTCACTAGAAGAACAGCGTACATGGCATAAGACGAATAATCTATGGGAGAATGATGAATTCGATACCAAGTGGGCGAAGGAGCGAATCAGAACGGGTTTTATCGAGTCACCAAAAGTATTTATTTCTTGGTATACCATCGGCAAATTCAGTATGTTCTGGGGTGATGTCTATTACTGGAGATCAATTCCAGGTATGCCGCTCACCGTTCCAATTGTAATGCATTATGTCATCTTAATTAGCGGTGTTATCGGTATTTGGCTCTCACGGCGCAATCAATCAGGTGTTATGCTTGTGACACTGCTGGCTTACTTTACCATCTTGCATATGATTTATTTAGCCCATTCACGCTACTCTGTTGTTCTCATCCCAATATTAGCGTTGTTCTCGGCTGTAGCCATCACGCAAATGATAAATAAATTCAAGAGAATCAAGGACCAGACATCCATTTAAGGATTGTCTGGTTTTTTCTTGAAAGGTGCCTGTATAAGTATACGTATTACACTTTTCCCCCAAACATATATATGGATGTAGACAAACATTCTACTATTATTTCTTACAGTTTTGACACTTGGGTATACAAAATCTTTGTTATATGATGTTCATAGACCAGAATTAATCTGCAAAGCAGGATATTTGAACTTGGAGAAAGAATAATATATGCGAGCCATATTATGGTAAAAAGTTTAAGTTAACCAACCGTAACTATAAAAACTAGACTAAAGTAGGGTATTTGTCCGGCCGTCAGTCTGTTATGCTTTTGATTCAACAGGAATACAATAGAAACAAAGAGTTAGACAAGAAGGGATGCAGGATACGATATGAATGAGAAAATTTTGATCCTGACAGGTAACTTTGGAGACGGACATTTACAAGCCGCTAATGCTGTAAGCAAATTTTTAACGAACCGCAATCCAAATGCAGAAGTGACTATTATAGATTTTATGGAATTGGCGCACCCGCTCATACACTCCATATCGAGATACTTTTTTATACAAAGTCTAAAGAGATTTCCTTCCATATATGGATTCATCTATAACAAAACAAGGGAATCTAACAACCTGTCATTAATGCTCAAGAAAACGAACAAATTAGGAATGGGTCGGCTATTCAAGCTTCTCCAGGATGAACAACCTACGGTTGTCGTATCGACCTTCCCATTAGCATCTGGTGCGATGTCAGCGATTAAATCGGTTGGACTAACGAACGTACCTACAATGACGGTTATTACGGATCATACGGATCATAGCTACTGGCTATATCCACACACGGATAAGTATTTTGTTGGATCAGAAGTGGTGAAAGAAGGGCTGGTTCGCTCGGGGATCTCCCCTGATCGAATTGAAGTAACAGGAATTCCAGTTCGTCAAGAATTTAATCAAACTTATGATCGCAGCGCACTTATTCGTAAGCACGGTTTAGACCCAAATAAGCCGGTTGTGCTTATTATGGGTGGCGGATGTGGAATGTTCGGCGGTGAATTGCTCAAAAAACTAGATGAACTAGAGCATATGACACAAAGCGTGCAATTATTAATTGTATGTGGCAGCAATGAGAAGATGCGGCAGCAGTTGCTTGAAGCGACAAGGATGTCTAAGCATGACTATCGTATTCTGGGCTACATAGATTATGTGCATGAAGTTATGGCTGTGGCTGATCTCATGATTACTAAACCAGGTGGGCTTACGATTTCTGAGGCGATGGCTATGCAGCTTCCAATGCTGCTCTATAAGCCATTGCCAGGGCAAGAAGAAGATAATGCGAGATTCTTACTCGATTCAGGTGTTGCCTATAAAGTAGATTCGGTTGAAGAATTAGTGTTCACGTTAAACTATACCTTAGCAAATCAGCTGCGGCTTTCCATGATGCGAGCGAAGTTAGCTGAGATGCATGAACTGACTATTAACGCAGATGTTGCTGACCTCGTGTTTAACGCACCTGTTGTACAGCGTTTTGAAGAGCGTTACGTTATGTAAATAAATGAAAAAAATAAAAGGTTGAACAGGATTGCCCTGTTCAACCTTTTTATGATTATTTATAGCTTAAGATCATCAACTTCGGCTAACCAGCTATCGATAACTCCGATAACGGATTCCAGGCAGCCATCTTGGAATGGAGAAACAAGATTAGCCTCTTTAACTAACTCAGTGAATGATTTGCTTCCGCCTAATTGGCATAGGTGAAGATAATTAGCCCAAGCTAACTCACGGTTCTCATGCATCGCTTTCCAAAATTGGAAGGCACAGATTTGCGCTAATGTGTAATCGATATAATAGAACGGTGAACGGAAGATGTGGCCTTGTTGATGCCAGAAGCCACCGCGCTCCAAGTACGCATTCTCACTGTAATTCCGATGCGGTAGATATTTCTTTTCGATATCGCGCCAAGCTTGCTTACGCTCTGCAGGTGTTGCATCTGGGTTCTCATAGACGAAATGCTGGAACTCATCGACTGTAACTCCATATGGGATAAAGGTTAAAGCATCAGCTAGATGATCGAAACGATATTTATTTGTATCCTCCTTGAAGAAGAGCTCCATCCATGGCCATGTAAGGAATTCCATACTCATTGAATGAATTTCGCATGCTTCATGGGTAGGGAAGTTATACTCAGGAACTTCATAATCGCGACTTTGATACACTTGGAAGGCATGACCAGCTTCATGTGTAAGGACGTCAATATCTCCTGAGGTTCCGTTAAAATTAGAGAAAATAAAAGGAGCTTTATAGTCGTTAATAAAGGTGCAATAGCCACCGCTTTGTTTTCCTTTTTTGCTAACTAGATCCATGAGCTCATTATCGATCATGAAGTTAAAGAACTCGCGAGTCTCATCGGATAACTCTTCATACATTTTTTTCCCGTTTTCAATGATCCATTCGGGACTTCCTTTAGGTGTAGCGTTACCAGATTTAAACCGGAATTTATCGTCGTAATATTGAAGTTGTTCAACACCAATCCGATTGCGCTGTCTCTCTTTTAGTTTGGATGCAATTGGAACGATATGTTCGAGTACTTGTGCTCTGAAATTCGCAACCATTTCTGCATTATAATCGGTACGATTCATACGGTCATACCCTAGCTGCACATAATTCTTATATCCAAGCTTATGCGCAATTTGCGTCCTTACTTTAACAAGCTCATCATAAATTTCATCAAGCTTCTGTTCATGATCAACATAGAATTGATATTTGGCTTCAGAAGCAAGTCTTCTCATATCCCGATCAGGAGATAGCGCAAATGGTTCTAGCTGCGGAAGATTACGCTCTTCACCTTCGAACATGATTTTGGCGGAAGCAATCACCTTCGAGTACTCCGTACTTAGACGATTCTCAAGCTGTAGATCTTCAATAATTTCAGGCTTGAATGTCTTAAGTGAAAGCTCGGCTAATTGAAATAGCTGCTTGCCCCATTTTTTTTCTAGCTCTGATCGAAAAGGTGACTGAACAATTGCTTGATAGTATTCCGTCATTAAGCCTTGAAGAATGGGCTCTGCTTCATCGACGAAGTCTTGTTCAGCTTTATAAAATTCGTCATTGGTATCAATCGAGTGGCGAATCATCGCAATTTGAAGCGTAGAAGCTACATGACCACGCAGCTTATTATTAGCGCTCATGAGCTGATCTTGTTCTTCAAAGCTTGCTGCCCCTTTAAACTGACTTAGCAATTCATTAAACTGGGTTTTGATTTCTTCCAGGTCTAGACGTTTGTATGTATATTCACTAAATTTTAACATCGAATTCAACTTCCTTTCTTCACATTACTTTTTTTTACAATGGCCACTGTACATCTAGATACACAAATCAGCTTTCCTTCTTCATCTGTTATTTGGATATCCCAGATCATCGTAGTTCGCCCCTTGTGCAGGGGTTTGCCTGTAGCTGTCACGATACCATCACGCTTGCTGCGAATATGGTTGGCATTGATTTCAAGACCTACAGCGTTCTCCGTTTCAGGATCGATTAAATTATATGTACCTAGACTGGCAACTGTTTCAGCTAGTACAACGGAAGCTCCGCCATGCAATAACCCAAATGGCTGACGAGTTGCATCATGAACAGGCATTGTGGCAACAACACACTCTTCCGTGACCTCTGTAACGACAATACCAAGCACTTCAATAATCGTCCCCGTGAGTGCTAAATCCATAAGCACCACCCTCCTAGACAGATATAGTTATAATATTCGCATAACTAGTCACCAATTCCTTTAATCAATTAATGCTTTTTATATTTGACAAATATTAGAATAAATTTGTGTTCCGTTACTACATGCTTATGTTGCATTTAATCTGTGCTATAATGTGTGAGACAGCATGGATAAAGGTGATGGAATGAATAACTATAGGGATTCTCTGATTATATCAATCAACAAACAATTGGAACAATGGTTTGATGCAGCCCACCCTGTGAGCGTGGAGGAAGTGCGCAATTTTATACAGACAGTCGAAGCTTCAGCATCCGCGAATCAATTGCATGATTTAACAGAGATCATTAATTCACTTAAAGACCAATTAGCACAGGATGATCAGCAGGAATGGACTCCTCCTGAGCTTTGCGAGCATTTATTTAGGCTAATCAAATATTGTTACGAAGAAATGATTCAAGAGGATGTTCATGTTCATAAATCGTTAGATCCGGGCTACGATAAGCTCGACGTGCTTGTCCTAGATGATGATGTTGCACATCTTATGCTCCTGCGTGATGAGCTGGAGAAGCAGGGCTTAGGTGTACTAACGACAACGGACCCGGACAAAGCGATCAATTATTTCTATGAGCTTAATATAGGGTGCTTCGTTACCTCTCTTCACATAATGAATAAGAATGGTTCACTCGTTATAGAAGTTGTTAGACAACAGAACAACAAACAATTCATTCCGATCATAGGTATAAGTGTCGATGATTCCAGAGAGGCAAGGCTTAAAGCTTATGAATATGGTGTAGATGATTTTCAAACGAAACCGCTCGATATGGGCGAATTCGTTGTTCGAATGAATCGACAATTAAATCGCAAAAATTCAATTGATAAATTGTTATTTTTGGATGAATTAACAGGTGCATTCAATCGTAAATATTTTAAGGATGTGTTTGAGAAGCATCGTATCGATTTTATGCGAACCAGGCAGCCTTTTTGTATCGCGATGGTCGATATCGATAGCTTTAAACAAGTGAATGACAAGTATGGACATTTAACCGGAGATAAAGTGCTCATTCGTTTTGTCAACTTAATGAAGGAACGAATGAGAGCCACGGACACTCTGTTTCGATATGGCGGCGAGGAATTTGCTATGATTTTCCCAAATACGAATCAAGCAGATGCTAAACATGTGCTTGAACGTTTATTGAATGATTTCATGCAAATTACTTTTGAAAGCGATGAGGAGCAGTTTCATGTTAGCTTTTCAGCAGGGGTTATAGAAGCGACCTGTTCGAGAGAGAAGTTCAAGGATTGGCTGAACCTTGCTGACCAAGCTTTATATGCAGCCAAAACAAGCGGTAAACGAAAAATCGTCATCGCGGACCACACAATCAAATTATCGATTCATCGTCAAATTAATATTGCGATTCTTAGTGATAATCCGCTTATTCGAATGATATTGTCTGAGAGTCTGAAGCATGTAGTTGAAGATAATTTTGAAACGGACATCAGGACCTATCGAGCGGGTGAATTATTCTTTGCAGATAGCTGGTATCAAGGCACTGATCCTTATATTATTCTGCTTGATTGCATCATGCCACGTAAGGATGGAATGAAAGTACTTCAGCGGCTCAGAGCAATGCCCAATTCCTCTCAATATACGATCGTGATACTGACGGATAGAAGCAGTGAACAGGATATTGCAAAAGCCATGCAGATGGGTGTAGATGATTATATCATGAAGCCGTTTAGTGTGGAGGAAGTGCAGATAAGAATTAAACGTTTGGTGCAGCGAATGACGGATTAGATAAAACAAGAAGGCTATCCCACAATTAGAGTGATGTGGAGCCTTCTTTTTGATTATTGGCTTGTAAAAGGGCGCATTAGCTTGCCTGGAATCTGTGTTTCAAATCGCATAGTTTCACCAGTTGTAGGGTGCTGGAAGGCTAGAACACGTGCATGAAGCCCGAGACGGCCAATAATATTTTTGCGTGAGCCGTATTTCTTATCGCCTACAATAGGATGACCGATATCCTTCATATGAACTCGAATTTGATTCTTCCTACCGGTCTCAAGCTGGACTTCGAGCAGAGAATATTCTCTGTTTGATTCAAGGACCTTATAATGCGTAATGGCTTCTTGTCCGTCACCTGGATGATGGCTGGAGTACATGAGCAAAGTTTTGCTTTCTTTTAGCCAAGATTTAATTGTCCCTGCCTGTTTCTTCACAGCCCCTTCAACTAATGCCACATAACTGCGTTCAAGGACTGACTCCTGCCAGGAGTTCTGCAGCTTCTGCTGCGTTTCTTCGTTCTTGGCATATAACATAAGTCCAGATGTGTCACGATCCAAGCGATGTACAACAAAAATTCGATTCTTGGGATCGATTCTCCGAACATGCTCCGTTAACTGACGATAGGCTGTTAGCTCCTTTTCCGTAGGAGAAGCAATCGACAGTAAACCGGCCTCCTTATGAATGACAATGATATCTTGATCCTCGTGGATGATTTTGAGTCCTTCAAATTTAATATCTTCGATCACACGCCCAAAGTGAACCGTTACACGATGCCCTTGCTGCAAAGGATAATTATATTTCGTTGACACCTTGCCTTCTACAGAAACTTGTCCACGCGCAAGGATAGATTTAACGCTATTGCGTCCATGCTTAGCTAATTTGTTTAATAACTCTGTCATGAGTTCAGTCGGTTCTTGCACGATCCATTCGGTGACTTTATCTTTATCTTGATTTGTATCTTTGGGTAATTTCGATTTGCGGTTCATATAAGACTCCCTTTACGTCTACTTCAATATCGTTTCTTCTTGGGTATTATAACACATCTGCGATATCTGCAATAAATCATCTCATGTTATAATGTAAAAAGATGGAAGATGCTAATCGAGAGGAAGATGCAAATGCAGCATACAGAGATCATGATTGAAGTCAGTGAGTTATACAAAAAGTACGGAAGCTTCATTGCGGTGAATAGCGTCAATTTTAATGTACATAAAGGAGAGGTTTTTGGACTCTTAGGACCCAATGGTGCTGGCAAAACAACTACGATGGAGATGATTGAGGGTCTGCGTAAGCCAGATAGGGGATTTGCCAAAGTAGCTGGCTTTGATACAGAGAATGATCTGCGTAAGGTCAAGGAAATTATCGGTGTTCAGCTTCAATCCACTTCTTTGTTTGAGCTCCTGACTGTCGAGGAAATTATCCAAATGTATGCTAGCTTTTACTCAAAGTCAGTCCAGATTGAGCCGCTATTAAAGGATATGATCCTGGAGGACAAAAGAAAAGGGCAAGTCAAGCATCTGTCAGGCGGTCAGAAGCAGCGTCTTGCGATCGCAATTGCATTAGTGAATGATCCACTAGTGATCTTCCTAGACGAACCGACAACAGGGCTTGATCCGCAGGCTAGACGTACTTTATGGGATATCATTCTTAGGCTTAAAAATAGAGGTAAGACCGTTGTGCTCTCTACCCATTACATGGATGAGGCACAGGTTCTCTGTGATCGAATCTGCTTGATGGATCAAGGCAAAGTAATCGCCCTTGATACGCCTGATAATCTTATTCGCTCATTGGAATCAGATAACGCAATAGAATTTCGATTGCATGAGCATATGATGATGACAGAAGTGGAGAAGCGGGATTTTGTGGCGTTGCTTCACCAAATCGATGGTATACAAGAGGTGGATTATCGTAAGGATATTTACGTTCTCTACACAAGTGATATTCAGACTACACTTACGAACCTGATTGAGGTCACATCTTTGCATCATATCCGATATACAGACTTGCGTACACGAACAGCTACACTTGAAGATGTGTTTATCGATATGACAGGAAGGAGTTTGAGAGAAGAATGAAAGCTTACTTAAACTTAACGCTTGCCCAACTTAAGCTGTTTATTCGGAATCGCCAAACACTTGGCTTCTCACTCTTGTTTCCGATATTCTTCATGTTCGTGTTCGGTTATTTATTCAATTCGAACAACTCAATTTCGCTTGATGCAGCAGTCATTGATCAGGACCGCACAGAGGCTTCTAAACGGCTAATGGATGAGTTTGAACGTTCAGGTATCTTACATATTACGAAGTATGAGAATGAAGATGCCGCCCTTATTGCTCTTAAGAATAATGAGATCAATCTTGTACTTGTAATTCCAGCAGACTATAACGACGAACTAAAGCAATTTACCGAGAAGGTAGTCCAGAATCATAACCAATCCTCAATTTCAACAGCACCAGATGTTCAAGCAGCACATATCCGAATGTATTATGATCAATCCAATGTTGCTACTGCGGGGATTGCCAAAACAACGGTTGCCGCGATTGTAGACGGAATCTCCAAACAAATTGTTCATTTTCAGCCTGCCATAACGATTGACGAGCAAGGAATACAATCACTGAACTTGGCTTATATCGATTTTATTATTCCAGGTATCGTAGCGATGATGATTATGTCGAACAATCTGAACATGGTCGCTGGGCAGATTGCCTCGTGGCGTGAGCGCGGGGTATTAAGACGGATGCAAAGTACCACACTCCGAGCTTCGACGTTCATTGCTGCACAAATTAGTGCCAGACTTATTTTAAGTAGTGTTCAGACCTTTATTCTGCTCTTGATTGGTCATTTTGTTTTTGATGTGCAAGTAAGAGGCTCATGGCTTGTACTTCTGCTGTTCGTGATATTGGGAACGCTAGCCTTTATGTCTATTGGATTTATCGTTGCCAGCCTCGCTAAAACACCCGAGAGTGCGAATCCAATTGCGGGACTCATCTCATTCCCTATGATGTTTCTCGGTGGTGTGTTCTTTCCAATTAAGAATACGCCTGAGTTCTTACAACCAGTTGTCCATGCACTTCCAATCTCTCATTTATCAACAGCACTGAGGCAGGTGATGAATACAGGGGCAGATTTAATAGCTTTGTCAACGGAGGCAATGGTATTAGGATGTTGGATGATCGCTGCGTTTGCACTAGCGTCAATCATATTTAAATGGGAGTAAATTCGGACAACGAAATTGGGATGAAAGCGTTTAACTTTATGGTAGATTGGGCAAAGTAATGATACAGCAGTAGTAGAAACGTACTCATACTGCTAAGATCATCCCATCAGATAAAGGAGTGCTTTATTCTCATGATACTTTATCAGCTAGCCAAGCAATTTGAACAGCGGACACAGCTGCAAGCGGCAATTAGGCAAACCACGGATGAGCCTTTAGTCTCCGATTTGCTCATGCAGATGGAGAACCTGCAAGGTCAAATTAGAATGCATGCGGAATCGTTGATTATGGGTATGCAGACTAAGAATGACGGATCAAATGAATCATTCAGCGTATTTGGATGAAGGTAAATTTTCGTCACATTTTAATGATAGCTTTGTAATCCCGGAGCGTTCTGTGTACAATATGAACGAGTGAACATGAAGAATAGATCGGGGTTAAGAGCAATGAAAATCGTCGTAAGCACATTGAATGCCAAATATATACACACTTCACTAGCATTAAGATATCTGAAAGCCTTTAGCGAAAAAGACTTTGATATCGAGATTGCGGAATATACGATTAAGGACCCGGTGATGCATGTTGTTTCTGACCTATTTCAGAAACAGCCTACTGTACTCGGGTTTTCGTGTTATATCTGGAATATTGAAGAAACAATTGCCATCATTCGTACAATCAAAAAAATTATGCCTGAGCTGATCATTGTATTAGGCGGACCAGAGGTATCGTATGATACGGAATATTGGATGAATCGATTGCCTGAAGTAGATTTTATCGTTATGGGGGAAGGGGAAGAGACATTCCACCATTTGCTTCAAGAAATTTCAACAACACAAAAATATCATCTGGTGTTTGGAACTGCTTATCGCAAGAAGACGCATAACCCTGAAGGGTTGATGGTTGATGAGGTGATTCTAAATCCAGGTCGTCCGAAGCTTGAGCTGAATGAAATTCCTTCACCACACCGGTTTAAAGAGGATTTGCCTGCGCTTGCCAATCGAATTGTCTATTTCGAGACAAGCCGTGGTTGTCCGTTCTCCTGCCAATTCTGTCTTTCTTCGATTGAGGTAGGGGTACGGTATTTTGATATCGAGCGTTCAAAGCAGGATTTGCTTTACTTAATTGATTCGGGTGCTAAGTTAATTAAATTCGTGGATCGAACCTTTAACATCAAACGGGAATATGCGATGGAAATGTTCGAATTCTTGATTGAGAATCATCGCGGCTGTGTGTTCCAATTCGAAATAACAGCGGATATTATGCGGCCAGAGGTGCTAGAATATTTGGCGGAGAATGCGCCGCCAGGCATATTCCGCTTTGAGATCGGGGTACAGTCAACGAATGATCTAACGAATTCACTTGTGAAAAGAAAACAGAATTTCGCCAAGCTAACCCGTACCGTTACGATGGTGAAGAATAGTGGTAAAATCGATCAACATCTTGATCTTATCGCTGGTTTGCCTGAAGAGAACTATGATTCATTCCGCAATACATTTAATGAAGTATTTGCTCTGGGTCCAGAGGAATTGCAGCTTGGCTTCTTAAAAATGCTGCGAGGTACAGGTCTCAGGATTGATGCGGAGAAATATGGGTACCAATATATGGATCGTGCGCCATATGAGTTCTTAAGTAATAATGTGTTATCCTTCGCGGATTTAGTTCGGATTAAACGAGTCGAGGATGTGCTGGAGAAATACTGGAATTCACATCGTCTTGACCATACAGTCAATTATTTAATTCAGTATCAATTTACCTCAGCTTTCGATTTCTTCCAAGAGTTCGGGGACTACTGGGAGGGGCGGGGCTGGCAAAAGATTGGTCAACAGCTAGAGGATCTATTTACTCGTTTGCGCGACTTCCTGAACCAGCGTGGGACAAAGCAAATGGATGTAATTGAAGGTCTGATGAAGCTGGATTACTTCTTAGGACATAAATATAAGCCGCGTAAAATTTGGTGGGATGTATCGCTCGACAAATCACGCCAAGCAGAATGCATTCGTCAGTTAGCAGAACAACCTGAGCTTGTTTCGGATAACCACTTTGTTAGTCTGGAAGCTAATGAGAAGGAATTGCATAAGCATGCGATGATCGAGGTTGTTCCATTCGATCTTCAGCAATATTTAACCGAAGGTGTAATCAATCAAGCGGTCACTTCGCTGCTAGTCGCTTGGTTCCAGCCGGAAGGCGGCGTAAAAGCTAAAGTATTCAGCGCTCCGTTTGATGTCATAAAAATATAAAATTAAATAAAGGCGGCCAATAAGTTACAATTACGTAATTTATTGGCCGCCTTTATTGTAAGAGATGGTTAATCCACGATCATTGCTTCTCGATCGCGATCAAATACGGCGCGCTGGCGCTGCGGTTAATCATGCGATAGACTATCGCATGATACGCTCCCTTAGGCAGCACGGCTGCCCAATCGGCGACGGCATCCGCCTCGACGTCGCCGCCCTCGTGACCGGGGTAGACCATCACGGTCACGATGCCACCGCTGCGCAATAGGCGCAGCGCTGCTTTAAGCGCGGGTAGCGTGGACTCGACCCGCGTGATCACAGCAGCCTCGGCACCTGGCAGGTAGCCGAGGTTGAACATGACCGCTCCGACGGTCCCGTGCAATGGAGGCGGCACTACCGCTTCCATTGCATCGTGA
>NZ_SKFG01000032.1:2500-32510 GCF_004344915.1 Paenibacillus albiflavus
AAAGAAGCTTGGTGTATTCCACAAATAATTTTTGATTTTGAATGTCTTGAGACAATTCTAATGAGTCACACTGTAAACCTGCTGAGAAAACATCTCGCTCCATTCTCTTTGTCCTCCTTAGAGCTAACATGCTTGTATGGACACATAGACTTTACTATAATAAATACAGCTAGAATTTAAGCTTTATTGTAAAGAAAAGTACTGCATATATTATTCTTCAATTAGTCATAATTACCTCCTAAGATTATGTGACAAAACTGGTAAAATGACTTATGAATAAGAGAGGGTGTTCATATGGCTAATATTAAAGGGAAACTTTTTAGAACAAGTAAGGTTAACGAGTTTCGCCTATGGGGCTTGCTGCTAACGATGGGCGGAATGCTGCTAATGATCGTGGGTCTGGCAGGTATTGTCTTTGATTGGGGTCAAATCGGTCGCGTAATCGCCATTATTTTCGGAATCATTGGAATGGTCAGTATGCTGGCGAGCATGATTGTTTATTTTGCCGCAGGTATGCTATCCACCTCAGCTGTCGTGATTGAATGTCCTGAATGCAAAAAGCAAACGAAATTGCTAGGCACAACAGATCGCTGCATGTTCTGCAGAACCATCTTAACGCTGGATCCTAATCTTAAATCCGCTGAGCAAAGCTAAATCGAGCACACTATAAAAAGAAGGCAGCCATCACGGCTGCCTTCTTATTCTTTATTTAGGGACGCTTAGTCAGGTTTTCTTGAATAACATCCCAGATTTCAGGTTCTTCAAAGCCTCTCCGCCAAGATGCGATTCCCGCTAGATTATACTTTTTCACGAGCTCCACTCTTGATTTCATGGATACAGCATCTTCCATCCATATTTTCTTAACCGCAGTGCCTTCCTTATACTCGACATAATTCTGCCCTACCTCTTCTAAGAAAGTAGGTGTGAGCTTCTTTTCCCGAATCGTACGTTCTTGTCTGGACATAAAGATTGCTTTGGAAGTTACCTTGGTCTTACCCTCTACCTGTTCTTCCGTCCACTCTCTCGTAAATGTAGGTACTGCTAGAATGAACTTGGAAGGTGGAACATCATCTTCCTCCAGAATTCGCGTTAATGCATTTTCTACCCAAGGTAAAGAAGCTACAGAGCCTGCTTTAGGGCTAGATCCCCAATGTTCGTCATATCCCATTAAGATCATATAATCAACCGTCTCTGCCAGTACGCGACGATCCAAGAACAGCGACCAGCCTTCAGATTCGGATTTAGGTGTCACATCAATCGATACAACTAGATCCTGCTCATGGGCTAGAGGCGTGAATTCACGTACGAATTGGATGAAATTCTGCTTATCCTTCGTTGATACATTCTCATAATCAAGATTGATTCCTTCCAACTTGTACAATTTAGCAAAAGATAATAACTGCTTAATCGTCGTCATGCGTCGATCGTAGGTTGAAAGTGCTTGCGAGGTCAATTTCGGATCAAAGGAATTGTCCACTAGACCCCATACTTGCAAATCGCGTCCATGTGCCCACTTTACGTAAGCTGCATCTGCATTATTCTTAAGATTGCCTTCCGCATCAGCTAAATGAAACCAAGTTGGCGATATCACATTCAGCCCTGGCATCGGACCAATCTCATCCGTATTCGGATTCTTCCCTGTTACATGCTCCCAAGTCAGATTGATTTTGCCGCCAGTAGGCTTCCAAGGGATATAAGGCTTTACAGGCTCTTTACGATGAGGCACTGTCTCATTACGGTCTAGATGAACCTGTTGCTTCTGCACATATCCGACCAAACCATTCTCAAGCTGCACATGATACCATTCATCTGTTTCATTCCAAATCATCAAAGAGGTATCTGCCGCTAAATCACTTAGAATAGGCTCACGAATCGATGCACCTGTCCGCATAGGCACGGGTTTGTCCTTCTTTTGCTTCGTAACAAGCCCATATTGAATCGGATTCCCTGCTTTAACAAGCGTAACAATTCCTGTCTGTTCATTCTCTCGTATTTCAAGATCATAGAGATCTAGGAGCGGATCAATAGGAATATAAACAACGTCATCTTGACTCTCAATTGGAAATTGGAGATTAATCGGTTGTTGATTAATGGTTGATTTCTGCCCGTTTGTACGAAGTCTTACAACTTTATCTTCTGTTGTTACAATAACCGACTTGCTAGAGTTATCATAAGTAATAGTTGAATCGATATAAGTCCGAACAAATTCAAATGGCAGCTTAAGGCCATCCTTCTCTCCTATTGCAGAATCTGCGAAAATTTCTCCATTATAAAAGATAGGCTTCGTTTTGCCATAATATTCTATGCCAACATGCTCATCGTTTGGAACCTCACGCTGTGTGAGGGAATAAGCAAAGTATCCTAATGCTGCACAGATAAGTAATAAAATCATCCACCTGAATAGTTTTTTAATTACCATCACTTCCTTGCATCATTTTCATAATAAAATAGGCTACAAAACAAATAAAAACGCATCACGCCCCCGAGTAAAGATTAAGGCGGACACGTTCATACTTATCATTCATAAACCATGTCAGAAATGAATCGAATCAATGCATTCTTGTTTTCGTACAATCAGGACAAGTACCATAGACTTCAAACCTATGGCCATGTACATTAAAATTCGTTAATTTACTGGCTGCCATCTCTGCATCCATAAATGCAGGGATTTCAAAATCTACAATTTTACCACAACCCACACATGTCGCATGATAATGCTCACTCATATCTGCGTCAAAACGTGAGGAGGAATCTCCATATGTCAATTCGCGTACTAGACCCGTTTCCATGAAAACCTTCAAGTTATTGTACACGGTTGCCACACTCATATTAGGAAATTTGGATTCTAGAGCCTTATAAATCTCATCCGCAGTAGGGTGATTCAGGGAATGAAGCAGATACGATAAAATGGCATGCCGCTGCGGCGTCATGCGAACTCCATTGTTCTTAAGTTTATCTAGAGCCTCTGAAAGCTGAATAGACATGTACATACCACCTACTTTTCTGCTTAATTAAAGTATATACATTATTGTAATTGTGAAAATGTTTTCTTGTCAATGAAACAGCTTGCATAAATGAAAATTAATTCTGGGAAATCTCTAATTCACCTGTAGTTTCAGCTTCGATTGTATACTTTCCATCGCCAACAACGCCTTTGACTTTGCTGTGATCAACTGAAAATGGAGCATCCGTTATAACTTGCCCCAGAACTTTGGAATTAACCGTATAGTTACCTTCTCGCGGAAGCTCAAGCTTAATCCTACCTAAAGTGTTCTCAACTGCCCAATTGCCCCCGATTTGATCAGATGCGACATGAATATCCGACAGATTCGTACTAACATCCAATTTGCCTGCAACTTGATCAATGTCAACCTCACCACGCTTCACATCGACTTTTAAGTCTCCAGCAATATCCGTTGCACTAAATCTGCCATTAATTAAATCAACATTGATCGATTGCACGTTCGCAATAATAATTTCTCCATTTACTAAATCAAGCTTGATGTTGTTAATTTGTTTCAGATCAGACAGATCAAGTTTGCCATTAACAAAGTCTGCTTTAAATGATTCTAGTGGATGGTTCTCAGGAATCGTTATGACAAGATCGACATCGGGTTGCGATTTCGTTCCGATACCATGAGAATATTTAGGACCTTCCGCTTTAATTTCTAGTACGCTGCCGCCCTTAAATTTGACCTCAGTTTGATCAGCTATGCGCTCAGCTTCTTGCTTTGAGTCTACATCAACCCATACGACAGCTTGAATCTGAATCTGATCACTATCGCCTGATTGTACTGAAAGATTGCCACTCACATTTTCCAATACAATTTGATTCGTCTCGGAATCAAACGGAATCTGTGTATATTGTTTATCAAATGAATAGCCAGTTTTATTCTGATAGCCATCGATTTCACCTGAAATAATATCGACAATATGGTTCTGCTTAAGTAAGTTAATAACCGCTGGTGCTCGAACACCACCGATAATAACAATAGAAACGATCGCTGTAATCATAAGTCCAAGCAAATCTAATTTCATCTTGCGATCTTCATTCCGATAGCGAGAACTATAATATAAATATTCAAGGCCAAGCAGAATAAAGATTCCAGGCCACCAGACGAGTAGCCAGGAAATTTTGTCCCCGCCAACTGCGAACTCAAGTAAAATTGATGCTCCAACAAGAAGCAATATCAAGCCTGATGTATAGCGGCCTACTTTAATCATCAATTATCCTCCAGATCAAACTCGAATTATTTTTTGCGCTGATTCAGAAAAATCATAACGACACCTGCAATAACGAGCAAAATTCCACCAATATACGAACCGAGTGCAGATTCGAAAATAAAGGTCAGCCATTTCGGATTCACGCTTAATAGGAAAAACCATCCGCCAACAGCAATCAGCATGAAACCTAAGTTGTTATTGCCTGAGAGTTGCTTGATTGCCTCTGGTGTCGTGCCGCCAAGTGAGATAAAGTAGTTGATTCGATCGGTATATTGAAGCACATCAAAAATCGTATAGAAATAGGTAATCGGAATACACAGGGATATAATCGTTACTAAAGCTACATTCGGATCGCCATTGTTTACGATTAACGTGATGAACGATATATTTACAGCGATTAAGAACATGAACATAAGTCCTCTTTGTAAAAGACCTAAGTACATATGTCCTAATCCAGGAACAAACATAGAAAATAATCCTGCCAGCCATTTTCTCTTTCTCTTGTATACAGGTTCATATCGCGGGTAATTATCATACGGATCCATATCGTGGTTTTGGTAGGATTGATTCATTGATTTACTCTCCTCTTATTTAAAATCATTATTTTATTAATTGGTCAATCAAATGGAGCAAATGATGAATCGTAGCGTCAAGCGTCAGGATCTTGCCCATGATTCCTGTCTGAATGAATACATAAGTAGATAATGCTGCAGTCAGACCATGCAGGAATTCACGTCTTAGACGGAAGACTGGCGCTACTTCGGCTTGCTCATTCGAAGCCATGTGTGGCTCTCTGGCAAGTTCCATCATAACGCGATCTGTAAAGCCAGCCCTTGGCTGCTCCATCGGCAGATGGTGCAGCCATTGATCATTTATATGGATTTCATCAGGTGATTTTTTCTTGTGTGTTATATTTTTGATAATCAATACGCTCTACCTCCATCCATCGCTCTTGCAGCATTTTCTTGGCTCTGTACAATCTAGTCTCTATCGTTTTAATCGGCATTTGTGTAATCTCGGCAATTTCTTGGTAGCTGAATTCTTTCAAGTAATGAAGGATAAGAATCAATCGATACTTGTCTGGTAGTTCAGCGATCAATTGCCACTTTAGATCACGTTCTTCTCGGGATATAATCTGTTCTTCCGGCTGTGCTTCATTATATGATAGCCAGTCCTTTACTTTTGCCATCGCACTCTGTAAAGGTCTGCGTTTAAGCGATCGACGATAATCCTGCACCACATTGACTGTAAGGCGATACAGCCAAGTTGTTAGCTTTGCATCCCCTCTATATCCCTCTATCGAACGATACATCTTTACAAATACCTCTTGCGTTAAGTCCTCAGCAGTCTCTGTATGATCGACCATCTGGCGGATTATCGTGTATATGTAGCCTTGATGTCGATCAACTAGCATCCGATACACTTCCATCTGACCCTGACGGACTTGTTCAATTATTTGTTCATCCGTCAGTTGCTCCACTCCTATTTACCTCTCTTTCAAACTGATTTATAAGATTAGACGTCAAAAAATAAACGATCCCTTCAAACCACGTAAACTTTTTTTATAAATTTATTCAATGCTTATTTTCTGTACACCTTCGATCTGTGCCAATTGTTCAACAATAGAAGATGCGCTTCCTCTAGGTAACATAACGGTATAAACGAGTACAAGAGAAGCACCTTCCTGCTCCATATCGACGTTCATTTTACGAATGTCCGCTTTGTTATTTGTGATAATCGTAGATAAATGCGCTAGCAAGCCTGGATGATCGACAATTTGTAATTTCAGTACATGTTGTTTTTTTAGACGAATGAATTTCTTCTCTGCCTTATTCAGCACCCATAAGGACAAAATGACGAGTACGAAAGCAACAGCGGCAGGGTAATAGAAGCCAGCTCCTATTGCTAACCCCATAGAAGCAACGACCCATACGGAAGCAGCCGTAGTAAGACCTTTAATAACATTGCCTGTTGTTAAAATGGTACCTGCTCCTAGGAAGCCGACGCCAGTAATAACTTGTGCTGCAAGACGCGATGGATCAATACGAACGTTAACTTCATTCACAAAATCTGCAAAACCGTAAATCGATATCAGCATCACGAGTGTTGATCCCACACATACCAAAATATGTGTACGCAAACCAGCCGCGCTATTCGACATTTCTCGTTCAAAACCAATAAGTCCACCAAAAACGACTGCCATAAGCAGTCTTAATGTTAGATGCAACGTATCAATATGCCATGGATTCATGAGTGACATCCCTTCAATAATGGAATTTATTTACATAAATAAGATTAATTCTATAATATGAAACAAAAGCGACATACCCTAAGATATGCCGCTTAACATGATAAATTATGCTTTGATCATGAAATGATGGAACAAGAAGAAACAGTTTCACCGTCTTTATGATCTCATGCATTCAACACTTCTACTATTAGTTTATTTACCAAACCAGGATTTGCTTTTCCTTTGGTCTCCTTCATAACCTGTCCAACGATAAATCCAATCGCTTTTTCATTGCCAGCTTTATAGTCTGCAACAGATTTCGGATTGTTCGCTACCACGTTCTCAACGATGGCTTTGATTGCTCCTTCATCGCTAATTTGGACAAGCCCTTGCTCCTCAACGATTTGTTTCGGATTTTTTCCTGTCTCAATCATGGATTTAAACACGGTTTTCGCAATTTTATTCGAAATGGTTCCGTTCTCGATTAGATTAATCATCTCGCCGAGACCTTGACCTGTAATCTTCACATCCTGCAGCTCAAGGTTATTGGCGTTCATGAATCCTAGCAGATCACCCATGATCCAATTCGATACTTGCTTCGCATCCTTCGTATACTGAAGAGATTCCTCGAATAAATTCGCAATCTGCATCGAAGCTGTAATCACCTCTGCATCATAGCTTGGCAAGCCGTAATTAGCAGTGTAACGTGCTTTACGCGCATCTGGCAGCTCTGGGATCGTAGCACGAATCCGCTCAATCCAAGCTTCATCGATTGCGAGCGATACTAGATCTGGATCTGGGAAGTATCTATAGTCATGTGCCTCTTCCTTGGAACGCATGGACAAGGTTTTGCCTTGCGCTTCATCCCAGCGGCGAGTCTCCTGCACAACCTCATTCCCATCATCTAGAACCTCAGCTTGACGCCATTCTTCGTATTCCAGACCACGCTGAACCCCACGGAAGGAATTCATATTCTTCAATTCGGCGCGGGTACCGAATTGTTCTTGTCCCCATGGACGAATCGAAATATTCGCGTCACAGCGCATCGAGCCTTCTTCCATTTTGACATCAGATACATCGCAGTACTGCATAATTGCTCTTAGCTTCTCTAAGTATGCGCGCGCTTCTTCCGGTGTACGGAGATCTGGCTCAGATACGATCTCAACTAGAGGTGTTCCGACACGGTTGAAATCTACAAGCGATGCATTGCCTCCATCGACATGTGTTAACTTGCCTGCGTCCTCTTCGAGATGTAATCTGGTAATCCCGATTCGTTTGGTCTTGCCTTCTACTTCAATTTCAATCCAGCCATTCTCGCCAATTGGCTTATCATATTGCGAAATCTGATATGCCTTAGGGGAATCTGGGTAGAAATAATTCTTCCGGTCAAATTTCGTATCTCTGCTAATTTCACAATTAAGCGCCATAGCTGCTTTCATCGCATAGTCAACTGCCTGACGGTTCAGAACTGGCAGTACACCTGGATGCCCCAAGCAGATCGGGCATGTATTCGAGTTAGGCGGCGCACCAAATGATGTCGCGCATCCGCAGAAAATTTTGGAAGATGTATGAAGCTCTACGTGAACCTCAAGTCCAATAACCGTTTCGTATTTTTTGTCAGCCACTGACATAAGGTTAATCCTCCTACAAGATTGGTTTGTAATTTGGGGCGCCCCAACATTTGTCTAGTAAGCGAAGGCTATCGTTTATAGCGCCGGACGCTTTTTGTGATGTTCTGTATTCTGTTCGAATGCATGTGCCACTCGGAGAACCATTGCATCATCTAATGTTTTGCCGATTATCTGCAAGCCGACAGGCAGCCCATTTACCATTCCGCATGGAACGGAGATTGCAGGATTACCTGACAAGTTTACAGGAATGGTTAAAATATCGTTCAAATACATCGTTAGCGGATTATCAACTTGCTCACCAATACGGAATGCAGTCGTTGGAGCAGTCGGTCCAATAACGATATCGTAATTTGCAAATACTTGATCAAAATCTTGCTTAATAAGTGTACGTACTTTTTGAGCCTTCAAATAGTACGCATCATAGTAACCTGATGATAAAGCGTATGTTCCTAGCATAATACGACGCTTAACTTCTGGACCAAATCCTTCGCTGCGAGACTTATGATAAAGATCTAGCAGATTCTCAGGGTTATCCGCACGCTTGCCGTAACGAACGCCGTCAAAACGCGCTAGGTTGGATGATGCTTCAGATGAAGCCAGCAAGTAATAGGCTGCTACCGCATACTGCGTATGCGGCAAGGATACTTCCTCGCATACAGCTCCAAGACTTTCAAGCACACGAATCGCTTCTTGAATTCGTTCCTTGACCTCAGGGTCAATTCCATTACCCATATATTCTTTAGGAATGGCTACTCGTAATCCTCGAATATCTCCAGTTAGTGCGGCACGATAATCAGGAATATCCACTTTCGCTGATGTGGAATCCATTCCGTCATGTCCTGCGATTGCTTGCAGCAAATAAGCAGCATCTTCAACATTTTTCGTTAATGGACCGATTTGATCGAGTGATGATGCGAATGCAACAAGACCGAAGCGAGATACAAGACCATATGTAGGCTTCATCCCAACAATTCCGCAATAAGCTGCTGGTTGACGAATAGAACCGCCTGTGTCAGAGCCAAGTGCAAAATAAACTTCTCCAGCCGCAACTGCAGCAGCCGAGCCGCCTGATGAACCGCCAGGCACATGTTCTAAATTCCAAGGATTATACGTTGGATGGAATGCTGAGTTCTCATTCGAACCGCCCATCGCAAATTCATCCATATTAAGTTTACCAATTGTTACACTACCTGCAGCCTTTAATTTGCGTACGACTGTTGCGTCATAGATCGGATCATAGTTAGCAAGAAATTTGCTTGCACAGGTCGTTGTAATGCCCTCTGTCACAATGTTATCCTTGATGCCGATCGGCAGGCCAAATAAAAGCCCCTTGTCACTATTATCCTTTACGAGCAGCTCGTCCAATTGTGCTGCAGCAGCACGAGCACCTTCTTCATCCAGCTTTAGGAAAGCTTGAACTCTAGGCTCAACTTCAGCAATACGTGTATATGAATGATCAACGAGCTCTTGAACGCTTAGACTTCTGTCGTTCAGACGCTTATGAATTTCCTGCAATCTCAAATCGAAAAGAGACAAAGCAAAGCTCCCCCTTCCAAGTTATGTTATTTATTAATCGTTCTATTCTAGAACGGCTGGTACTTTAAATTGATCATCTTCCGTATCAGGCGCATTGCGAAATACTTTTTCGATTGGCAGTGACGGACGTACCTCATCCTCACGCATCACATTCACGAGCGGCATCGAATGAGAGGTCGGCGGCACATCATCCGTATTCAATTCATTCAGCTGCTCAGCATACTGAAGAATACCGCTTAATTGCGCTGTCAATTGCTCTTTCTCATCCATGTTTAGCTCAAGTCTTGCTAGCTTCGCAACATGCTCAACATCCTTAATCGTAATGCTCATTCTTATCAACACCTCTTTTCAACGACAAACGTTATGAACCTTCGCACTTCTAACATCAGCCTTATAAATACTTGTTCACCAATTAGTCCCATTCATCTAACATGCAATACATTATAGCTTACTAAGCTCTTTAACTCAATGAAGAAGCAGAACGATTTTTTGCTCTCACAGGCTTAAAACAATGCCAGATAACACATCTGTTGATTAACCAGAAACTGTAACTTTATTATTCGTAATATTATCTATGCAGTTGGTGGAGACACTGGTAGTTGGCTAAATCGGGTGTAGCGTGAATCATTTTCAAACCTCACACCAACTTGAATGTAAAACATACAGGCAAAATCACAGTTTCTGCTCAGAATTAGCTTTTGCCTGCATAACGTACATTCAAAACTCATCGTTTTAGCTAATCTAGCCCAACTTGCTACTTTTGCCTGCACGAAATGCAGGCAAAACTCAGAAATCGGCATTTTGGCCAATTTTGAATGTACAAAATACATCCAGGTGTGGCCAGATAATCAAAATGGTTGAGCAGCGTCATTTTCTGCTCAACCATTACCATGTTATGAACATCCAACGTTC
The DNA here is from genome assembly GCF_004344915.1 of Paenibacillus albiflavus. Taxonomy (GTDB): domain Bacteria; phylum Bacillota; class Bacilli; order Paenibacillales; family NBRC-103111; genus Paenibacillus_AM; species Paenibacillus_AM albiflavus. The sequence goes on from NZ_SKFG01000032.1 coordinate 13,034, forward strand.
AAGTTTCAACTATATGCTCTATTAAATCCAAGCTCTCAGATTGATCTGTTTAATAAAATCCTGTGTTGATTGAACTTCTTTGTTCGCAGGCATTATTTCTTCGTCTTCCATTTGACCGTTCATTATATGATAGAAAAGCTCTTTATTCTTCGTTGCTAATGCAAAATCGATCAAAGCTTCTCTCTCAATTCGATCTACTTCTTCTTCCATAAGAACAGATTCTGGTTCTATATCTTCAGCCATTACTAAGATATGCTTATTCAATTTAGGAACTCGGATGACATAATCAAATATATTATCTGCGTTTCGATCAAAAGCAATCACATAGCCATATTCACCTATCGGCAAATCCTGTTCAATGCAATCTCCAACAATCACAACTTTTTCCCCTAGTTGCAGCATGGTATCACCTCTCAAGCCATTTTACCTTTAATTCTTTATAGCAGAAATCAATTCCACTGTCCACTTGGCTAACTTTATAGATAAGCGACACCTTCAGGTGATATCGACAGCTTCTCGAATCCGTCGTCTGTGATGAGATAAGTATTCTCAATCCCGACAACGCCCCTGCCTTCAAACGTAAACTTCGGCTCAATCGCGATGACCATTCCAGATTCTAATGGATATTTGAAGCCTTTTGCCAGAACTGGCAGCTCATCAATCTCAAGCCCAATGCCATGCCCTAAGAACTTGACGCGATTCTCGCCATAGCCCATAAAATGCTCAGCTAATCCAGCGTCCTCTACTTGACGCAGTGCGTCAAGATACAGTTCCTCGCATGGCGTACCTGGTTTAAGCTTCGCTTCTGTCGCCCGAAGCACAGCTTCTGCTACGTCATAGGCATATTGCAGATCTTCTGGCAATGTGCCTATGACGGCTGTGCGCGTCTGATCGATGACGTAGCCATCGATCATGCAGCCCAGATCCAGCAGGATCGGTTCACCCTGCTGGATCTGGCGGCGCGAAGCGCTTTGCGGCGACGCATCGCTGAGACCGAGGCCGCCTGCGGGGCCGTCGAAGTAGGTCGGCACCGCCGCCGCGGAGCCGGCTGCTACAACGCCGGTGATCAGCTCGGCGTTGTACGCTCGCATGCGCATGATGCCTGCATGCGCCTGTATTCTAAGCTGATGCTCGATATGAGCCATCAGCTCGAATTCCGGCATGCCGACACGGACATGCCGCAGCCCTGACGCCAGCGCTCGTTCGACGACGCTGGCAGCGCGCTTGATCGCCGCGATTTCATGCGGCGATTTGATCATTCGAAGCTCCCGGATGATAAGGGAGCCATCGACCCACTTGGCAGCCGGGAACATGGCTTGCAGCCTTTGAAATTGAGCAACTGGCAGGACATCAAATTCAGTTGCAAGAACAAGAGGCTGTTCCTCGCTACCAGAAGAAGCTGAGCTTAATTGCTGCTGCAGCGTCTTCAGCGCACCTATCGGCTCCACTGTGTACACGCTCTCCGTCACTGCTCGTGAAATACTGCGGCGAACATAAAAGATCGGCTCACCATCTACGGGCACGAACAAATTCCCGTTCTGCATGGATCCCGTCATATAATACAAATCCACATTCTGTGTCACGATAAATCCACTGATTCCTTGCTGCTTCATCGCTTGCTGAAGCCGAACCAAACGATCTTGATAAAGTGATTCCTTAAGATTACTCATCACTATCATCCATCCTTTGCATGATCATCCGTTATGTAAGCTAATCCACGATCCATGTAGAAACGATTCCACCGCCTTTAAAAGCGGATACGTTTCTCAAGGTTTTTCCTTATTATACTATACGATCATTATCTTCTCTAATGAGAACAGGATATCACCAATGCTTATGCTTCCATTGTACGACTTGACTCATCAAATCCCCCTCATATAAAAAGGACGCAACTTATAAGCATGTGCTCACAAGTTTGCGTCCTTCGCAAACAAAAGTCTGAATATTTAATACGTTAGTCTAACCCTTATGAATATAATTCGTTTTATCTGTCTCTACGCTCTTCGGTGACACGTTTGTACCCATAAGCGTATCGAATACAGGGTTTGTGACACCATACCAGTGACGAGAATTTTTATAATGATGCAGTAGATGATATTTCTTCATCCATTTGCCCCAAGGTGTCATAGGCACAATTGGTCTGTGCGATACAAAGTGCGTCCACTCATAATAGAACTGGTAGAGTGCAATTCCGATCATAAAGCAGCTGCTTAAATGCAAACTACGCAGTAAGATAGTAGTGACTACCCACAAGAACAAATGTGACGGTATCGTATACACATTCGGAGTTAGCATATGCTTCAGCTCATCCGGATGGTTATGATGATCTTCATGCCCTTCATGTGCCTTGGGCATTAGCTTCGATAAATATCCATGCAGCAAATAGCGATGAATCACATATTCTAGCAAAAAGAATGCGACAATTCCAGCAAGAACCATAAACCACATATTGCTGTTATATGCTGTCAGGCTAACAGCAACAACATATATAATAAACATGCCGGATAAGAACAATATCCTCGCATCCAACAAAAATTCCTTCAAATATTTACGCACACTATAAACCTCCTATTTATGTAGTAAAACCTACCATAAATAGTACCACATTCTGCTATAATTGTGCGATTATTTGATTTATTCACAAAATTATATCTCTCTAACCATAATAATACCTCGCTTCAACATGAAGCGAGGTTTATCATTTAACCTCTCCAACCCAAAAATGAGCGACTGATGATAACTAGCAGAATGAATAGAACAAGTATTTCTCCAGGTGATGTGCAATGAGCAGCTTTCGCAACATGTGCAATTTTTGCTTTAGCAGGATGACATGCGCTCACAACTGGGTGATGATAAACAGGTTGCTGCCACATTTGCGGTTGATAAGGCATCATTAATGCAGGCATAGGTTTCTCCTCAATCACATTCATTGGTTCCATTTGCATTGGCATCATATGATGCATTGGCATCATAGGAGTTTGCATTGGCATCATATGAGTTTTCATTGGTTTAGTCTCCAACTGATGAACACCTCCTTTGATCTTAAGCTAATAGGATTCAGGCATAATCTTGCATGCACGAATTCATAACTACAGATCTTACCACCTACACAGTCTACGCCTCCTAGTCTGTAATCTAAGGGCGACTTTCTAGGTATCAACAGTCTATGGGAGTGTAACCCATAAGAACACGGTGTTTACCCAGTACCTTGTAAAATAGACAAACATCCATTTATTTGGATGATTTCCTCTAGAATTTTGGAGAACATGGACAAATCCATCCAAGGCACAAAGAAACGCACCCATCCTAATGTGGACAAGTGCGCAGGTTAATCTTAAACGTGTGGGTTATTTAATTTCTCATATCCAATCGTCGTCTTAGGTCCGTGACCTGGATAAACGACAACCTGATCATCCAATTCAAATAGCTTGCCATGAATCGAGTCAGCCAAATCCCGGTAGCTTCCGCCTAGCAGATCCGTTCTGCCAACTGATAGCCTAAAGAGTACATCACCACTAAACAAGTGATTCTCCCATAAGAAGGACACACTGCCTGGCGAATGGCCTGGTGTATGGAACACCTTAAGCTCTATCCCTAAGAGTTTCAATATCTGACCTTCTCCAAGATCATATTCGGCCTCATCTGTCGTTATCGCTCCGCCAAGCTGCGGCCAATTCATTGAACCATTCTTCTTCGGGCTTGTAAGCCAATCTGCCTCTAATGGATGCAAATAAACAGGACATTTCTTCGCTTCACGAACGGCCGTCACTCCGCCGATATGATCAAAATGTGCATGCGTGAGCAGGATAGCTTCAATCTCGATATTCTCAATCCTTCTAAGTAGTGCAGCTGGATTCATCCCTGGATCAATCACAATTCCTCGGGTACGATCCGAATTCGTTAACAAATATGCATTGGTTTGCAAAGGTCCTAGTGTGAATGTCTCGATGTTAATCATATCGTTCTCCTTTAACTCTTCCGATTCTAGAAAGTAGACAACAATTCACGAAGCTCTCTGACAACGGCTGCTTGGTATGCTGTACCTTCACCATAGCGACGCAGGATCTCTTGACGGGTAGCTGCTAAATTGTCCTCATATGTTGAACTGTTGCGATCCGGATTAACCTGTTTGAACTGCACCATCACTTCTTGAATATGCGCAGGACGAGGTCCCCACTGCCCCAGTACATAGCCCCCTGTATCCGCGATAATCACTACTGGAATGGATTTGCCGCCTAATGTCAAGAATTCATCCATCAAATCCTCATGCTCTTCCTTAATCATCACTTCTACAGGAACTCCGCTGTTCTCTAACGCACGGAAAACAACAGGAATATTCCTGACGACATCTCCGCACCAATCGGCAGCAAGAATAAGGCAGCGCAAATCGTCACGATCATTCAAAGATTCAAAGAATTCCTTATCCTCCTGGCTTGGCCATTCGAATTGCGAATAGTATTCCTGGAACTTGTCTTGATTCTTTGTCATTCCCTGAATGAATTGCTCTGGTGTGATGCCTTGTCCAATCTTTGCAGATACATTCTTACTCATGATTTGCGACTCCCTTTCTTCTTCATCAATAGTTTAACAATAAAGTAAAGAGCTAACAGAAGAATACCTGCCGCCACAAAATATTTAACATATGGACCTGCAATCTCATTAATATCTTCCCACTTTTCACCAAGAGTTTTGCCTAGATAGACGAAGATGATCGTCCACGGAATAACCGCTAATGTGGTCAGCGTAATGAATTTAGCATGAGACATCTTGGCTAAACCTGCTGGAATCGATATGGCATGACGAACAATCGGAATGAATCTGGCACCGAATATCATTCCTGTACCGTATCTGTTAAACCATGCTTCTGCAACATCCATGTGTTTTTTATTAATAAAGATGTATTTACCAAACTTTTCCAATACAGGTCTGCCTCCGTAACGGCTCACCCAATAAATAAACAATTGGGCCAAGACACCACCAACGGTTCCAAAAACAACGGCTCCCCAGAATGAAATAGTTTCCGAATACACGAGATATCCAGCATAAGAAAGTACGATTTCACTTGGAATGATCTCGATCATGAGACCGAGCATGACACCCCAGTACCCCAATCCCTCCAAAAACACTAAAATGTTATGGATGATTTCACCTAACATGTTCCTCCCACTTTCTATGTATATTTAGCCCATTATGGATAGATGATGCAGCCAAGCTTCCTATCCCATGTTTATTCTAACATAATCTCAATTATATCAGCCACTTTTGCGTTATGTACTAACATAGTTGACAAGCCCCTGCATATATATGTAGTAATTTGATTAGTTAGGAGGACAAACTGTATGATTAAGAGCTTCGTTATCAAGAGATCACATATTGTTCTTATGGTTTGTATTGCTGTCGCTCTATTAGCAGTCGTTTTGCTTGTTAGAACCCCGAGTCCGACACCAGCAATTACAGTTCCGATACAAGAACGAACAATTGATCTAGTAACCGTTGAATACAAAGCTACTACAAAAGACGGCAAAGTAATAGAAGCCTACCGCTGGGATCCGGGTACCATTATCGTACATAAAGATGAGCCAATCACACTACGAATCCATGGCATAAATGGAGTGCTGCATTCCTTCTATATTGAAGGGACAGATATTAAAGGTGAGGTTAAGCAAGGCAAAGAAACCGTCATTCAATTTACACCAACCAAGGAAGGAACGTATCGACTTATCTGCCAGACACATTCCGACCCTAATCATAATGGACCGATGATTGCCTATATTAACGTCAACTAAATTCTATTAAAAAGGGGTTATCCCATAAGTCATTTCCGTCAAGACTTATGGGACAACCCCTTTATTCATGATATCGTTATATCATCTCAGCAACTGCGGGCAAGCTCTTAATGACATGAGCCTCAATGTCCGCAGCCGATTGCATATTTAACGCTTCATTCGCGATTTTCTTTGCGTCCTCAATCTTCAGATTGCTCATAAGCATACGAGCAGGAAGTACGGAGCCAGCACTCATCGAGAATTCATCCAGCCCTAAGCCAAGCAGGATTGGAATTGCAATTAAGCTGCCCGCCATTTCACCGCACATGCCAGCCCATTTGCCTTCTTTATGCGCATTGTCGATTGTCATTTTGATGAGACGCAAAATCGAAGGATTCATCGGCTGAGTCAGATGAGATACTTTTTCGTTCATACGGTCTGCCGCCATCGTATATTGGACAAGATCATTCGTACCAATACTGAAGAAATCGACTTCCTTCGCCAATTGGTCAGATATGAGCACTGCCGCTGGAATCTCGATCATGATGCCGACTTCCATTGCAGAATTGTACGGGATCTGACGCGCATCTAAATCCTGTTTAACTTCAGCGAGAATTGCGTTAGCCGCTCGAAGCTCTTGTACCGTCGCAATCATCGGATACATCATCTTAACGTTACCATAAGCACTTGCGCGTAGGATCGCACGGAGTTGCGTCTTGAACATTTCCTTCTGATCTAAACAGAGTCTGATCGCACGGTATCCAAGGAAAGGATTCATCTCATTCGGTAAATCCAAGTAATCCAGTTCCTTGTCTCCACCGATATCAAGTGTACGGATCACAATTGGGCTTCCTTCTTTGAACGTTTCCGCCACTTCTTTATACGCTTTGAACTGCTCTTCCTCCGTCGGGAAGTCAGCACGTCCCATATAGAGGAATTCTGTACGGAATAATCCAATGCCTTCCGCTCCATTACGATTAGCGCCAAGGGCATCGCCCGGGTTACCAATATTCGATACAATTTCAACTTTATGACCATCCGAAGTAACAGAAGGCGCATGCAAGTATTTCTTCATCTGCTCTTTATGCACTTCATACTTCTGCTTCTTCTCCTGATATTCCGCGATCTGTTCTTCCGATGGATTAACGATAAGCGTTCCTGTGAAACCATCTAAAATAACGAAGTCTTGATCGGATAGCTGACTCGTTACATCCTTCAGGCCAACGACTGCCGGGATCTCCATCGATCTAGCCATAATAGCTGAGTGCGAAGTTCTGCCGCCAATATTCGTAGCAAAGCCTGCAACGCGATCACGATCTAACTGTGCTGTATCTGATGGCGTAAGATCGCCCGCAATAAGAACAACTGGCTGATCAAAGTCTGATATTGATTTTTGCTTGGCACCAAGCAATAAGCCCAACACACGCTTGCTCACATCACGAAAATCAGCAGCACGTTCTTTGAGATATGGATCATCCATACTTTCAAAGATCATCACTAGCTCGTCTGTTACATCTTGCAATGCCGCTTCAGCATTAATTAATTGCTCCTGAATCAATTCTTTGATGCGACCAACAAATTCCTCATCATGCAGGACTAGAATATGTGTCTCAAAAATTTCTGCTTGCTCTTCCCCAATTTTCAAACGAGTTTGCTCTTTTAGCTCTCTAAGCTGAACTATAGCTTCCTCGACACGGTCGGTAAAACGAGATACTTCTCCTTGTGCCTCATAGACCGTTAAGCTCTTGCGTTCAGTCACTAATTTTTCTTCACTCATGATGAATACAGGTCCGATCGCATATCCTGGAGCTGCTGCTATTCCAGTTAATTTACTCATGGATCACACCACCTTATTCAAATACAGATTCGATTACTTCTCCAACCGCTTGAAGAGCTTCTTCTTCACCATCACCGTCAGTAATAACAGTCACTTGATCGCCTTGCTTTAAGCCTAATTTAAGCACACCAACCATGCTCTTCGCACTTGTCTTCGTACCATCAGCCTTCTCAAGCTCAACCTTACAAGAGAATACACTTGCTTTTTTCAGGATCGCACCAGAAGGTCTAGCGTGAATTCCCGTCGGATTATTTACAGTAAAGGTTTGTTGTTTCATGTTGCCACTCCATTTCTGTCTATATCTCAAAAATTATAATTTAAGCATTTCACCCTTAATCAATTCGGATTGTGTTCCGAAAATAACCTGTACAGCGCCTGATCCAAGCTTCATAATCCCTGCGGCGCCAATACGCTTAAGTCCAGCTTCATCAATTATTTTGTCATCATGCAAGGTGAGGCGGAGACGAGTAATACAAGCATCAAGGCTCTTAATATTCTCTTTACCACCTAACATTTCAGTAATCATAACGGCTTTATCATGCAAAGACGATGGTTTACCGCTAGCTGCACTAGTAGCTGCTGCCCCACTTGCTCCTGTATCTTCGGTCTCAACCTCACGACCTGGCGTCTTAAGATTGAACTTCACGATCAAGAAACGGAATAACAAGTAGTACACAACAAAGAACGCAAGACCAACCGGAATGAGAAGAAGCGGCTTTGTCGATAACGGAAAGTTGATTCCATAGTCAATTAATCCCGCAGAGAATCCGAATCCAAGCTTGACTCCAAGCGTAACCATGATGAACGCGGACACCCCTGACAAAATCGCATGGATGACATACAACACAGGCGCAGCGAACATAAATGAAAACTCAATAGGTTCCGTAATACCTGTTAAGAAAGATGCAATGGCAAGTCCGATAAAAGCGGATGCTATATCCTTGCGTCTTTCAGGTCTAGCTGTATGAATAAAGGCGAGCGCTGCGCCTGGTAATGCGAACATCATGATTGGGAAGAAGCCTGTCATGAATAGACCTGCTGTTTTGTCCCCTGCAAAGAAACGATGCAAATCTCCATGAATAATGTCACCGACAGCATTCGTGAAGTCGCCAATCTGGAACCATGCAATGGCATTGATTACGTGGTGCAAGCCGAACGGAATAAGCATGCGATTGGCTACGGTAAAGATACCTGATCCCCAAGCACCAAGAGCAACAACCCAAGTTCCAAATGCATCCATCGCATTCTGAACAGGTCCCCAAATTAAACCAAACAATAGAGCAACGACAACCATTGTAACCGAAGTAATAATAGGTACAAATCGTTTACCACCGAAGAAGCCTAACCATTCAGGAAGCTTAATATCGTGATATTTATTGTAAAAGAATGCCGCAATTCCCCCTGCGAGAATACCACCAAGTACCCCCATATCAAGCTTAACATCAGCACCAATATAATCAAACGCTAAAGGTACCTTTGCTAATACATTCACAAGTACAAGATGCGCGATTACGGCTGCTAAAGTGGCAACAGCATCGCCTGCAAGTCCAATTGCAAGACCTATGGCAAAGAGGAGTGGCAAATTATCAAAAATAGCAGATCCCCCAGCCGCCAAGAATGGGGCGATGTAATGGTTAATAAATTCCCCTGCCGCACCAAAGTGAAAATCTTTTACATAATCAATATTACCGAAGCGTAGCAAAATAGCCGCCGCAGGTAGTGAAGCAACTGGAAGCATTAAAGACTTCCCTATTTTTTGCAAAAACCCTAACATGGTTAGTTACACCTTCCTCGATGTTGTTCTAAGTTGTATGTTGTATCCTATTTCAACTATTTTACTTCTACTTCTAAAGCAAGTGTTTCCCCAGCAGTCATGGAACCTGACTTCTTCGTTAACTTGCTCACAACTTCTGCATTTGCCATTATAATCGGAGTTATAACAGGGAAACCCTTTGCTTCAATTGCTGCAATATCAAACTCGATTAACGGCTGCCCTTGTTTAACAGCATCTCCCATTTTGACTAGCGGATTAAATCCTTCACCTTTCAAGGAAACGGTATTAACACCGATATGCATTAATACTTCAAGACCTGATTTATGAGCGATGATAACAGAATGATAAGTATCGATTAGATGTGCAACCTCTCCATCACAAGGCGATACGAGCACACCCTTATTTGGTTTTATGGCTATTCCATCACCGATTAACCCTTGTGAAAATGCTGGATCTGGCACTTCTTCCAGAGAAACAGCGGTTCCACTTAACGGTGCAACTAGTTTGATTCCTTTCTTTTTGAAAAACATAAAGCCACCTCCTGATCTAATTAGTTTAAGCATGCCCTTTTAATCACAAAAAAAAGCATGAGCTACAAAGAAAGAAAGCAGTAATCTGCCTCTTGTCTCAGTTAGCTCATGCCTAATAATCTAGTCGCACGCTAATTAACACAATTCAAGTATAGTATAGTGTCTCTTAATTCGTCAATGCTGTTGGTTTTTTTAATTCTTAACAAATTATTCCATATTATCCCACTAGAAACAAACGGTGTAGATGCATAACCAAATAGCCAAGTTCATCTTCCGATACAGACTTCTCCAAGCTAGTTTCTATCGTACCTGCAAGCTGTTTAGCTAATCGATATTCCTCTGGTAAAGTTGTTTTAAGCTCTTTGGCGAACGGATTCGAACTAGACTTAGATTCTGTTATACGTTCTATAGCAAATCGTAAATGGGTAATTAGTCGAATGTAATCCATGCCATTGCGATTGATGACTTTATGAAGTGCTTTCTCAATTTGCTCTACCAAGTCAAGGACAAGTTGATTGTGCAAGACGATATTGCCAACTGATAAATGACAAACAGCCGATTGAATATGCATCGTAAGAAAACCTATTTCTGCATCTGGAATGGATACATGAAATTTAGACTCAAGCAACTCTGCTGCCTTCTGAGCGAGCGCATATTCCTTCGTATGCAGCGCCTGAATTTCAAACCAGAATGGATTTACAATGTTGATATTATTATTAAGCCTTGTAATTGCAAATTGGATATGACTTGGCAAGGCAATAAAAACCTGCTCATTCAGATCTGTTGTGGCAAACTCCTCAACAATCAAAGCAATGATTTGACGTGAAACATCTTGAACATCTGGATGGATATGTTCCAATACAGATCTATTCTCCAAAGTCACTTCAGATTGATCCTCTGAACCTTGAAGGGCATACTTTTTCTCGATACTTGGGTAATCTTGCGCAATCTCTTCCCCTGACTTACGTCCAAAGCCTATTCCTTTGCCCATTAGAATAAACTCTTGAGATGAGCAATCATCTTGTACTTGAAGTACGTTATTACTGAGTACTTTTTGAATCCGATATATCTTGGAAGACTGAACCATGCTGATATCACCTAATATATTCAAGTTATTTTCTATACAATACGTTACCCTAGGTTGCTCAAACCTGCCTTCTCGCATAAAGATGTAGCATGGGAAGGGAGACAATAATTATGCGCAATAACATAACTGAGAAACATAATCCCAAGCCGCCTAACTTAAGATCGATTCGCAGAGCCTGTCGAAGAGAATTAGAGCGGACGATTAAGAAGCTTAAACAATATATTCCTGCCGATCAAGTTAAACAAGCAGAAGAGCTTTATTACCAGAAAGTATTGCAAAATATTACGTTCATTATGGAGAATCGATCTAATCGCAAAGCTCAAGCTAATTGGTGGGAGGAGCATGTTGCCCCAGAAATTGCATCCATTTGGGAAATCGATGAAAGCCGCTTAACTCATGCATTCCGAGACTCTTACGGAGGATAAATATTTCCTCCCTTATATTTTGTCCATGGTAGGTACAACCTATCAAGAAAACATTATTCCGTCAAAGGAGTCTGTGTGAATGAAACTGCTCGTCAATGGGATCATCATAGTCTGCTTGCTATGCTGCATATCTAGCCCTTCTTATGCGCTTGGCGCACCATCTAAAGGACGCGACTATTATGAAGCACGCAATGAAATTGTTTGGGAGGTACCTACTGAGAATAAGGTCATAGCTCTTACCTTTGATGATGGACCTGATCCTGTTGAAACGACAGAAATTCTGGAGATTCTTAAACAATACAATGCCAAAGCAACTTTCTTCGTCATTGGGAACCGAGTGGAGAGGTTCCCTCATATTGTTCAAGCTGAGATGCTTTCTGGCCATGAAATTGCCAACCATACATTTTATCATTCTTACTTTAATCGTCAACGTTCGGATACCCTTCTCTTGCAAGAACTAACCAAAACCTCAGATGCGATATTCAAAGCAACGGGTCTTAGACCTACGCTGTTTCGCCCTCCTGGTGGTTATTACAGTGAGAAAATGGTGAATGCGATTAGAGGTGCGGGCTACCAGATTATTCTATGGTCTTGGCATCAGGATACTGAAGATTGGAAAGCTCCACCCGTAGCCAAAATTGTAAATAAGGTCTTAAATAATGCTCGTAATGGCGACATTGTCTTGTTCCACGATCACGTAGAAGGCAAATCCAGCACTCCTGCTGCTTTAAAGCAAATAATGCCTGAGCTTGCCCGCAGAGGCTATACATTTGTTACCGTTTCCGAATTACTCCAATACAAGGAAAAACAGTCTCACCGTCCTTAAAGGCGGTGCGTTTCTTAAGGAACCAGTCCTATGGATTAGTTCCTTATTTTGCATATCGGGCCACTTGGAGCGAGAAGATCTGAAATAGCTGTGTAGGGTACCTGGAATGTCAGAATACCATAGTAATATGGCGTATACTGATAGATCGGAAAATAAATAACCAAATCCTTATCTGTTATGTAGAAGGACTGGTTTGCATCTATGCTCTTAAACTCATGAAGTAGTTGTATTTCTCTATCCTGGATCTGCTGTTTAATCATATCGTTTAATCGATCTACATAAGGACTCCCAGGTTTAAATAACTCTGCTAAAGTATAGACATGACCATTCCGTAAATTGAATGTATAAGCAAGCTGATACGTCATGCCATGCGCTTCTAGATGATGGATCGCATAGTTGATCAGCACTAAGCTAAGGACACAGTGCGTATTGAGCTTAATCTCATAGGTTCCCACCATATCCGCGATCGGAACTGTGGAATAACCATGCATACGAATCAGCTTATGCACACCTTCCGTAATCGTAGTATTTATTGTACATTCTGCTCTTTGACTATTTAAACCACTAATATATGGATAAGTAATGACCGTATTCGGCTTATGATTTTGCGTTTGGTTATTTGGGCACAGGTCACAGCTTTAGCAAACATATGCATCTACGCCTCTCACTAGATATAACTGCTTAGCTACACCATATGCCGCTTGATGCTCTGGGGTCAAAGTAAGAAAAATAGCTTGCACGTGCCTGACAGTTACCCTATTATAAACGAATAAGATTGCATGAAATCACAATTTTCAGACATGTGGAGGCTTGACTATTCGTGGAATTACCTTCTATAGACATTCTGCTATTATTAATCGCTACAGGCTTTATCGCTGCATTCATTGATTCAGTTGTTGGCGGTGGAGGCATCATATCCGTCCCCGCCTTGCTTGCTTTGGGATTGCCGCCTAATCTCGTACTTGGAACGAATAAGCTGGCAAGCACGATGTCCTCCATAACGAGTACAACATCCTTCTTATTGTCTGGCAAAATCGAATTGAAGCTCGTTGCACGTTTATTCCCGTTATCCTTTATTGGCGCAGCATTAGGCACTTACAGTGTCACTGCTTTACCATCCGAATTTCTTAGGCCGCTTGTTGTCATTCTGCTCATTGTCGTGACCATTTACACGTTATTCAAGAAAAACTGGGGTGCCAAATCGACTTATAGCGGGGTTACAGCCAAAAAAATCATCCTGCTTATTGTTGCTGCAACTTGTATCGGTTTCTACGATGGTTTCTTCGGTCCAGGGACGGGATCGTTCCTCATTTTCGTCTTTCTAATGCTTGGATTTGATTTTGTTAAGGCATCTGGCAATGCTAAGCTGCTTAACTTTGCCTCCAATCTTGCAGCATTCATAACGTTTGCGATGCTAGGCTCAATTGCCTATGGATACGGAATTCCTATGGGACTTGCAATGATCGCGGGGGCTCTCGTAGGATCACGTGTTGCGATCAAACGTGGAGCTGCCTACGTCAAACCGCTGTTTATCGGAATCACAGTTGTGCTGATTGGCAAGCAGATTTGGGAATTATGGCTTAAATAATCCGTATAGGAAGTATTGAGAAAAAGCCTTCAGAACCACTATAAATGTGGAACTGAAGGCTTTTTTATAATCGAATAGCAGCCCCTTTATGTCTTCGGCCGTACACGGCTTGTTGGGATCGCTTCTAATGGGTTATCTGGCCAATAATGCTTCGGGTATCGACCTTTTAAGTCTTTGCGTACCTCATAATACGTGTTAGTCCAAAAACTTGTTAAATCTTGTGTCACTTGAACTGGCCGATGGGCAGGCGACAGCAAATGAATCGTGAGCGGGATACGTCCTCTTCCGATTGTTGGCGTACGTTCAAGACCGAACATTTCCTGCAGCCTAACGGCAAGAACAGGTGCCGACACATCGCTATAATCAATCGGAATGCGTGAACCGCTTGGAACAACCAAATGTGTCGGTGCGAATTCATCAAGTTCACGCTTCTGCTCCCATGACAGCATCGATTCCAATATGGCCGACATTTGCACAGATTTAAGCTCTTGTATGCTTCTAATCCCATATAAATGCGGTCCTAGCCAGTCGATTGCAGAATCCAGCAGCGCTTGATCCGACATATCCGGCCACAGCTCAGGTTCAAGCTGATGCATGAACTGAATTCTTCGTCTTAGCTGACTAGCTGCCTTCGACCAAGGAAGCGTCTGCAAGCCCAAATGAGTAATTCCTTCTATTAGCGCATGCAGTATCGATTCAGGATCAGGATCTGCTAGTGGTCCATCTTTAAGCACGAGGGCGCCTAATCGAAGCTGCTTGCGAGTACGCACTGCCTGAGATATATCATCCCATGTTATCATTTCCTGATCACAGACTGCTAGCCCATCTTCAGCTAGCTGCATAAGATCAGTTAGATCACATGGTGCAGCGAGATAGATTCGACTATCCGCTCCTTGATCGTCAAGCTCAGCGGCGACCAGATAGGGAGCGTTAGATAGAGGCTGGAGCTGAGCAATCATCGCGCCGCGACCGCTGCTTAGCAGGAAGCGGCCTGTTGTGCGAAGCTGTGCGATGCGATCGGGGTACGCGAGAGCAAGCAGTAAGCCGCAAGCGGACAGATCGTGATGATCACGATCGTCTGGCTCCGCGATGCCGAGCATTCGCTGCAGCTGGCTTGCTTCTGCAGCGATACGCTGCGCGACTGCGTAGTCGCGCGAGCCGCTCACAGCAGCACCGCTGCTGCGGCGCAGCGCCTCGACGCGCAGTCGCAGGTCCACCTCCGCGCTGGCGTCGCCGCGGAGGAAGCTGCGCTCGCTGAGCAAAGCAGCGAGCTCGCACGCAAGTGCGCCAAGGCCGAGCGAAGCGGCCTTGAGCAGCATATGGCCGAGCCGCGGATGCAGCGCAAGCTCGGCCATTCGCCGCCCATGCGGCGTAATCGCTCCGTTAGCATGGAGCGCACCAAGCTCGCGCAGCAATGCGCAAGCTTGGGTATACGCCGCCTTTGGCGGCAAATCAAGCCACTGCAGCTCGGCTGGATCATGCACGCCCCATGCTGCAAGCTCCAGCGCTAGCGCTGTAAGATCTGCTTCTCTGATCTCAGGTGTCGTATGCGGCGCGAGTTGTCGATTCTCCTGCTCTGTCCAGAGTCGATAACAGACACCTGCTTCCGTTCTTCCCGCTCTTCCTTGACGCTGATCAGCCGATGCCTGAGTCACGCGTACGGTTTCTAGTCGCGACATCCCTGTACGAGGAGAGAAACTAGATACACGCATCAGACCACTATCCACAACGATGCGCACGCCTTGTACAGTCAAACTCGTCTCAGCGATTGAAGTCGTTAGCACGATTTTGCGTTCGCCTTGCTTAGCAGGCGAAATAGCTGCATCCTGTGCCTCTTGAGACAAACTGCTATGCAGCGGTGCAATACGAACAGCTTCCTCAAATGGACGTTCACTAAACAAAACTTGAACACGTCGAATTTCTGCAATACCTGGCAGAAAAACAAGCATATCTCCCTCTTCAGCAGCCATTGCCTCTCGAATAACTCGAACAACGGCAGCTTCCATTCGCCCTTCAACCGGAGATGGCAAATAGCGCGTTTCCACAGGGAACGCGCGTCCTTCACTCTGAATGATCGGCGCATCATGCAATAATGCTGCAATTGCAGTCATATCCAGGGTTGCTGACATAATTAACAGACGCAAATCTTCCCGCAATACCGCTTGCGATTGAAGACAGAGCGCAAGTCCCAGGTCCGCATGCAAACTTCGTTCGTGAAATTCGTCCAGAATAACAATCCCAACGTCTTCCAGTGAGGGGTCAGCTTGAAGCATGCGAGTCAGTACACCTTCAGTAATCACTTCTATCCTCGTCTTCGCACTGACCCTTGTATCCTGCTTCACTCGGTAGCCTACTGTCTGCCCGACTTGCTCACCAATCGCTGCTGCCATATAACGCGCAGCTGTTCTTGCTGCTAATCGTCTTGGTTCAAGCATAAGAATTCGTTTACCACCTAACCAAGGTTCATTCATAATGGCAAGTGGTATACGAGTTGTCTTACCCGCTCCAGGAGGTGCAGCAAGAACCGCATTCTGATGCGCATGGAGCGTTTCTTTTAAATGATCTAAAATCTCATCTACTGGTAATGCCCCGCCACCCATTCGCATACTCATCTTGGGTTCACGTCCTTAATTTGAACAGGATATGCCGCCATAATTGCATTTGCGATCGCTTTAGCCATCTGCATCGAGCGATGTAGAGAAGTGGTCTGAAGTACGGCATACGGTTTGGGACCGTCGATACCAACGATTGCAGCTATGCTATAATCTCCAACTGCTGGAAGCCCCTTACCCAAGGATTTTCCTGGAACTAGCGGTTGATTCGCCACTTGAAAATGCCATACAGATGAAGGATGGCCTAGGCATGCATCGATTGCCAGCACCTTTCGACGAGGATCAGTCTCTGAGATTCGCTCCGCAAGATTGGAAGAATCGCATGGATAGGCGAGCGTTCCTATTACGTGATCGTATCCCGCTTCTTCTAACAAGGAACCAACTAGCGGACCAACAGCATCCCCAGTTGAACGATCCGTTCCGATACATAGAAACTGAAGATTTTCTATCGTTACCCCATCTTGCATCATCGCATTCATCAATTTAGGAAGTTCATCTGCCTTACATTTGATTCTAAACAGCTCTTTATCTTTCATTTGATCTTCTTTCCTATCATTTGATCCAAAATAGCGCGTACGGTATGCATTTTATCGCTTTCTACAAGATCATTAGCTCCCATAGGTCCACGTACCGCTGTTCCTAAATGAATTTCTTTAACTCCTGTTTCCTCAATGAATTCAGCTAATGCATTTGTATGAAGTCCACCGCCAGCGAGAATTGCGACATGTGAAGTCTTACTCATCTCGACTAAACGTTTGATCCGATCTGTTGCTTGAAGCACACTCGGCTTCCCGCCAGAAGTGAGCACTCGCTTAATTTGCGAATAGTTGGACAACTGTTCATAGGCCTGCTCCTGATCGGCAATTTCATCGAATGCACGGTGGAACGTAACGTCCAGATCCTGTGAAGCATCCAAGATATGCTCAAGCGTATATGTATCAATAAGTCCAGCTTCAGTTAGTACGCCTACGACAATTCCAATCCCATTACGTCCATACTGCCGAATGGCTTTGATATCCTGAACCATCGTTGCGACATCGGATTTGCTATATACAAATGAACGACTATGCGGTCTCACCATGACTTGTACTGGAATGCTGACTTGTTGCGCCACCTGCTCAATCAGACCGATACTCGGAGTTAATCCACCTTCCATAAATCCCGTAATCAATTCAATCCGATTAGCTCCATGTGCGGATGCAATCAGAGCATCCTCGGTTGTTATTGCTATAACCTCTAACAGCATATATACACGTCCTTTAAAGAAAAATAGCGGTGATACTAGCACCAGGCTATGCGGCAATCTCTAACCGTGCTGCCGGGCGCGATGCGGCAACTTTGGGCATTTTTTCGGTAATTAGTTTCCGAAGTTCGGAATTTTTTTACCGTTTGCACTCTCGCAGCGTCCCCCAACCGTACTGCCGGGCGCGATGAGGCAACTTTGGGCACTTTTTCGGTAATTAGTTTCCGAAGTTCGGAATTTTTTTGCCGTTTGCACTCTCGCAGCGTCCCCCAACTGTACTGCCGGGCGCGATGCGGCAACTTTGGGCATTTTTTCGGTAATTAGTTTCCGAAGTTCGGAATTTTTTTACCGTTTGCACTCTCGCAGCGTCCCCCAACCGTACTGCCGGGCGCGATGAGGCAACTTTGGGCACTTTTTCGGTAATTAGTTTCCGAAGTTCGGAATTTTTTTGCCGTTTGCACTCTCGCAGCGTCCCCCAACTGTACTGCCGGGCGCGATGCGGCAACTTTGGGCATTTTTTCGGTAATTAGTTTCCGAAGTTCGGAATTTTTTTACCGTTTGCACTCTCGCAGCGTCCCCCAACCGTACTGCCGGGCGCGATGAGGCAACTTTGGGCACTTTTTCGGTAATTAGTTTCCGAAGTTCGGAATTTTTTTGCCGTTTGCACTCTCGCAGCGTCCCCCAACTGTACTGCCGGGCGCGATGCGGCAACTTTGGGCATTTTTTCGGTAATTAGTTTCCGAAGTTCGGAATTTTTTTACCGTTTGCACTCTCGCAGCGTCCCCCAACCGTACTGCCGGGCGCGATGAGGCAACTTTGGGCACTTTTTCGGTAATTAGTTTCCGAAGTTCGGAATTTTTTTGCCGTTTGCACTCTCGCAGCGTCCCCCAACTGTACTGCCGGGCGCGATGCGGCAACTTTGGGCATTTTTTCGGTAATTAGTTTCCGAAGTTCGGAATTTTTTTACCGTTTGCACTCTCGCAGCGTCCCCCAACCGTACTGCCGGGCGCGATGAGGCAACTTTGGGCACTTTTTCGGTAATTAGTTTCCGAAGTTCGGAATTTTTTTGCCGTTTGCACTCTCGCAGCGTCCCCCAACTGTACTGCCGGGCGCGATGCGGCAACTTTGGGCATTTTTTCGGTAATTAGTTTCCGAAGTTCGGAATTTTTTTACCGTTTGCACTCTCGCAGCGTCCCCCAACCGTACTGCCGGGCGCGATGAGGCAACTTTGGGCACTTTTTCGGTAATTAGTTTCCGAAGTTCGGAATTTTTTTGCCGTTTGCACTCTCGCAGCGTCCCCCAACTGTACTGCCGGGCGCGATGCGGCAACTTTGGGCATTTTTTCGGTAATTAGTTTCCGAAGTTCGGAATTTTTTTACCGTTTGCACTCTCGCAGCGTCCCCCAACCGTACTGCCGGGCGCGATGAGGCAACTTTGGGCACTTTTTCGGTAATTAGTTTCCGAAGTTCGGAATTTTTTTGCCGTTTGCACTCTCGCAGCGTCCCCCAACTGTACTGCCGGGCGCGATGCGGCAACTTTGGGCATTTTTTCGGTAATTAGTTTCCGAAGTTCGGAATTTTTTTACCGTTTGCACTCTCGCAGCGTCCCCCAACCGTACTGCCGGGCGCGATGAGGCAACTTTGGGCACTTTTTCGGTAATTAGTTTCCGAAGTTCGGAATTTTTTTGCCGTTTGCACTCTCGCAGCGTCCCCCAACTGTACTGCCGGGCGCGATGCGGCAACTTTGGGCATTTTTTCGGTAATTAGTTTCCGAAGTTCGGAATTTTTTTA
>NZ_SKFG01000033.1 GCF_004344915.1 Paenibacillus albiflavus
TTATAGTTTATTTTAACTTTAGTTTATATATAATCTCGCCATCTTGGTTCTCTTTATCTTGATTGACAAAACCTAATTTCTCGTAAAGCTTTCTAGCATGATTATTACTTTTTTCGATTGTTAGAGAGATTACTTCGCATTGTCTGTTCATCTCCTGAATGAATTCTAATATTCTTTTAAGAGATTGTGTTCCTAATCCCATCCCTTGATATTCCTTGTCTATTTGAAAGCCACCGATCCAGTAATTATTAGTACTATTAGGTGTATAGGAAAGATAGAAAAATCCAAATGTTTTATCATCCTTGCACAAAATATATGGATCAAAAGCCTCATCCCACGATTTATATAAGCCCATGCTAATGATTCGATAACAGAAGGCACAAACTTCTCTTGTGATTTGAGTAAAGATATCGAGAGAGCTTCTTCCCAATTATTTTTATCAATTGGTTCTATGCGGATTAGATTCATTTTTTATATTCCTTTCAATTTTCCATCACAATTTCGTTGATTTCAGCTAACGTCTTATTCACGAACTTCGTAAACAATTCCATATGTAGGGTATTCGCGAAACTTTTGAACTATCCTGCTCGTTAGTTTAACAAAAATGGCTTCTTTTCAACTTGCTTGTGCCGATGAGATCATATCGGGAATGTTATCAAGTTCTTGTCATCGTGTTTTGACAAGAACTTGATAACATAAAAATAAATAGCCGCATAATTAGTGGCTTCTAATGTTACTATGTTTTTGTCACCCGACAATAATGTGTCACATTAGGTATTTGGAATTAATAATATTAAAAATAAGATATGATGTGACATATCATATCTTATTTGCTTTCAGCAATAAATTGTTATGAATTACAAGAAGTTTTTATGGAATCGATTTTTATCGACGCCCAACAGATCATAATCATAACTCTCCTTTATTCTATTTTAGTCCATACATAATCAGGTATCGTTGCAATAAATAGATTATTTTCTTTTGATACTAGATCTGAAACAATTCCGAAATTTGGTTTGAATATTTTTTCTGTATTCCAGCCAATTGCATCCCCCTTTTTTATCATCTTATATAGACTCCCCACATTAGAGATTGCGAAGAGATCATGGTCCTTCTTAATAAATCTATTAATAGGTTCCTCCACTTGTATGTGAGAGAAATGACTATGTGGGTGATTATAACAAATGGCTGCCACATTGATGGCAGCCATTTCAATCCCTATCTATTCAGCATTTCATATTCGCTCTTGGTCAATCCATAAATAAATTCATCAAAGTGTTGCCCTTTGGTATAAATCATATTCCTCAGTCTTCCCTCTTGAACGAATCCAAGATGCTCCGAAGTGCAATCGAGCCTTCGTTAAATGCATAGACATGAGCGGTTACTGAACGATCCGTAACCGTAGCGCCACCTCGCATCATGTTAAGAACTATGCTTTAAATAGAAGATTTTCACAATTATAAAAGGGACGATTCCCCGTTGTTACGCGTATCTGAACCGCCCTAGTGTTCGTGAACCCCACAGAAATGTAACAATTATCGCCGCAAGGGTTGTTAAAACCCCAGATATGCCGGGGACATAACTCGCATCATAGTTTGGTAAAAAAGAATAAATGACATTCAACATCGCGTGGATGATGATGGCTGCAAAGATGCTTTTTCCCGTATTGTTATACACCCAGACGATAATGACCCTTGCAGTAACGATGCCAAGGAACCAGGCTATAATCCATGCCGGAGAACGATGGGCCTCGATCAACGGAATAACATGCCATATTCCCCACACGCAGCCCAACATCAGGCCTGCCCCAAGCGCACCCCACCGCTCCTGCATCGGCTCAATCGCATAACCCATCCACCCGAGTTCCTCAAACGCGGCAGAGATAAAAAATAAAATAAAGAGAAGTGGGAGCTCCAGCCATTGAGTATGTACCCCTGATAGTGGGAGTCCTAGCATACATAGAATTGCATATGAAAGCAGACCGATTAACGGAATAATAAAAATAATAGGGATATACCAGATCTTATGTTTAATTCTTTTGTAATCGAGTACTCTAGCCAGCAATCGCTTTACACCTTCCGTCCGATCTTGCTTATAGACAAGAATGGCTGCGGTGATGGCGGGACAAACAAACATCAAGGCACTCGTCGGGAGATTCATCGGCAGCCCCTTCATGCTTCCCGTCATGGCGCCAACCACCCAAAAAGGGATCGCAAAAGCAAAAACAAGAGCAAGGAATCCGAACAATGACCTTGGGGAAACGGTAGACTTCATGTTTTTTACAATCTCCTTTTTAAAATAATAGGCAATTCTTTCAGCGCAAACATCATTGAGCTGTTTTGGCGCATTTGTTTGAACATTCCAAAGGCAGCAAACCATTTTTGTTCCATTCCATGTTATACACCGTCACTTTCATTTGTAATTTTTAAACTGACTGGTCAGTCTAATTCATTTATAAAAAAGGCCTTGCTACTCGATCGATGTAAACAGGCCTTTAGTAATGATTGTGAAGATAAAATGCTCTAAGTCCTGGCGGGAATACTCATCTTGGTGGCTCAGATAGTAATTGCAGGTGCTCTCTATTGTGCCGACAATACTGGCTGCGGCCAAATTGGAATCGACATCACGAAGCAGATTGTCGTCACATTTGCCTTCCTCCAGGATTTTCGCCAGGAAGTTTAAATGCTGGCGTCTCAACTGTTTCAATTCATCCAGAACGTCCTGCTCGATTCCGTTTGAAATCTCATTGAACACGATATGGGCAACATGGTGGGATTCCAGGAACAAATCCAAATGATGGCGTATAACCCGCAATATCATTTCTTCAAGCGAAAGAGAAGCATTTAGATCCGCCTCTGTCCGCCGCATAATGTCCTCAAAGCCGGCTTTGACGACCATTTTGAACAGTTGGGATTTCGAAGGGAAATTATAGTAGAGCGTACCTTTGGCGACCTGCGCCCGCATGGCGATTTCGTCCATGCTCGCACGATGGTATCCATTTTCAGAGAATACTTCGATTGCTGCGGGAATGATTTTTTCTTTACTCAAGGGTATCTACCTTTCACAAACATAATTCGCATTAAAGTTAATCTGACTGGTCAGTTCAAAAATAAAATACCATACTAGGAAAAATTAGTCAACTAGGAAAGGGTTCTGATGCTTATAGCTTGTACATAATGACCGTAGTGGTGTATATTTCAACTGAACTGCACCCCAATTGTTAGACACCATCTAACTTTTGGAAGAGCAGTTTTTATATGACCAGATTCAGTACAGTTGAAAAAATACAAGCAGTTATGCGTCACCAAAAGGGATCCGACAGCTTGAAAGCTATCAAAAATCTATAGGTTTTCACCATACTGTCTTTTTAAACTGGATTAGACAATATGAGCATCATGGTGATGAAGCTTTTAAAAAGGGCTATACATCATATCCTGTACAGTTTAAACTAGACGTACTTAATTATATGAACGAATTTGGGACGACACCATCTAGGAAACACTAACATTTCTTTTACTTAATTTCTTAAATACCGAGTAATCCTTATCGGACTTGATAAAACTTAATATCTTTTCGGCACATTCTATTGGATTCATCTCTTCAGTATTTACTTCGAGGTCATATTCTTCAAAGCAATATACTTTACTAAACTGTGAAGCTGCTAGTCCAATCTTTCTATCTCCTCTTGTTTGCTCTCTTCTTATGAGTTCTTCTTTCGAGCATATTACACCTATAAATAACGTAGGCTGATCGAAAAATTGATCAAGAAACTCATTAAACCTCTTGTCATTGTCGATTACGGTATCTACAATTACATTAAAACCCATTTCTGATAACAATTTAATTGTCGAATAGTACACTGAGATTATGGAATCATCAAGTATTTGTGCGACAACTTGAGCATCTACTTCTCTTATAGGTTCATCTGGAAATTTATTATTAATAAATTCATTGTAATTATTAAAAAAATCATCAATTGATAAATGATGAAAAAGAATCTCTTTCTGATTTACCAGTTCATTAGAAATACTGGTCTTTCCTGAACTTGAAGTTCCGTTCAACAACACAATCATTCCTTGCTTCAAACTAATCAACCTCACATATAAGATTTGCGTATCTTTCAGATAACGTTATATTCACAAATATCATAAAATTATCCAACTCATAAAATATTCGAGAAACGATTGAATTATCCTGCCCGTTAGTTTAATAAACTATTGCTAAGACATAATGGCTGGCATGGCTGGCTTCTTTAGTTTTCCGCCTTTCTCTATGCTACTCCACTCCAATGCGAGCCGTTCCAACACAGGAATCCCGAGAAACCAAATGTCAAGAGTATATTACTATCTTGCTAGCTATATCATAAATATAAAATTCACGATATAATATCTTTAAAGAAATAATTCAATGGAGATTGCTGTATGGAAAAAGGAAAAATTATTTACTTAAACGGAGTATCTAGTGCAGGGAAAACAACTCTCGCAAAGGCCTTACAAGCACGCCTTTCAGAACCATATTATTGGATGTCTGTAGACACCTTTATGTACATGACACCCCAAAAATTTATTAACAACGATAGTGATGAAAATGAAGAAATTTGGATTCAAGCTATCATAAATATGTACCATACTATCAAAATGTACTCGGATATGGGTTTCAATACTATTGTTGATGATGTTTTTGATGACGATTATTTCCTACCTAAGATGCTTGAAATACTTCATAACTATCCCGCCATTTTTGTTCAAGTGACATGTCCACTAGAAGAGTTACAGCGACGTGAAAAAGAACGTGGTGACCGTGAGATTGGTCTAGCTGAAAGGCAACTGCCTGATTTATACCCACAGGATAAAACTTATGATATTACAGTAGATACTCATATTAACACAACAGAAGAATGTGCTAATAAAATCATTGCTTTGCTAGATAATCCAGATAATTTCCAAGCCTTCAGAAAACTTTGGAAACAACAAAACCACTAGTGGATATCCTCATCATAAAACATACCCTGTCCACCCCCTCGTATTTACTTACTTAGGGTAGATAGGGTATGTTTTTTACTATACACCCCTAGCGTTCGTGGGCTTGGCTTTTCTTCTTTGTCTTTTCTTTTGTCGGATCACTGCTTATACCATTTTTGAGCGTTACTGTACGCCCCTTTAATAATCTTCCCCTGTTCGCTCTCTATCTCTGCCTGTGTTGAGGGCTTACCCTTTGACATATCCTCCATTAACCACGATACAACTCTATCATCTATCCCACCTTTTAGAACCTGTTGCACTCAAAAAAAATAACACATAAATCCCGCTTCACGGCGTTATGTGTTAATGAAGGTTATTATCATCAGAAACAGTTAAAGAGGAAACCTGAGATGATTCGCTGTAAGCCATGATTTTATACATCAAAAGGAATTAATTCTGTTAGGTCACAGCCACTCACCCTAATTAGAACGTCTCAACCAATTTCTGAATCTTTGAGTGGGAAATTAAATATACAGGACCTATAATTTCTATTTTGCCGTCCTTTACACGTATAGCGCTCTCCTGTTCTACCGCATAAACATCAATCTCTTCAGACAAGGGGAACAGGTAGCCTTGAACAAACGTGGAGTAGTCGCGTTTAGAATGAGATTCATAGGCAAAATGATCAAAACCAATACCATCATAAATAGTACCTGTTTCAACGTCATCGTCAGTGTTTATCAAGCTTAGCCATTTTGCAGCCATGTTTATCGCACCGGCGCTGGCACCCATTATAACGGCATTGCTGTTCTTAATCGCATCCGATAATTCATATTCAGCCAAAAAATCTTTCTGCCAAACAGGATTTCCACCGCATAAAAAAATGACAGAAGCGTTCTTAATTAATCGCTGGGCATCTTCCTTCTGCATGCGGTGATCAATTAAATGATATTCATCAAAAATAATGTTAGCCTGATTAAACCATGTCCTTTCAAAAACATCATCAATGTTAACTTGCTCACCTTTATGACCAGACGGTTGAGCGCTAATCATAACAAGCGATTTTCTGTCTTTTATATCCTCATGCAACCATTTAACCAGCTTCTCTGGAAAAAAATCATTAAACCAACTGAGATAGTAGTGAGTTTTCAAACTTAATTACCTCCATATGTACTATTTACATTCATCCATTCTTAACGATAAAACATATTATACACGCTAGAAAGATGAACGGTTCTTCAGCCATTTCGCTTACACTCCCTTGTACACTTTTCATAAATCTAACTCTATATTACCATAACATGGAATTTAAGTATGAGAAATATGTTTCCACGTTAACCTGCCCGTTACTTCAATGCGAAAAAGAGCAGTTTCCCATATCGGTCTGCTCCCTGGTTGTTCGAACTATCGTGTCCCGTTAGCTTAATGAGGTATTTTTTAGTGCAAGAAAGTGCCACTGCCTTGGAAGAAAATCAGCCCAGGCACATCCACCATTACAGTTTCATTTCTCGATAATCACTGTCCAGTATACAGTAAAAGAACTGATTTACCCATTTACCTTGCCAGGGTAGTTCTTCTCTAAATACCCCTTCTCTGACCATTCCTATCCTTTCCAACACCTTAGATGAAGCGATATTGAATTCATTACACATAGCAACTACTTTATGTGCATTCCAATCTTCAAAAGCATACTTCAACGCTATTTTTGCAGCTTCTACACAGTATCCTTGTTC
Source organism: Paenibacillus albiflavus (assembly GCF_004344915.1). Taxonomy (GTDB): domain Bacteria; phylum Bacillota; class Bacilli; order Paenibacillales; family NBRC-103111; genus Paenibacillus_AM; species Paenibacillus_AM albiflavus. The sequence continues at coordinate 6,695 of NZ_SKFG01000033.1, forward strand.
TCGATACTCTGGAAAGATACAATAACCAACTTCCCAACTTTCACGTTCTTTTACATACCAATGAATATGTAGTTCTCCTATAGCTGTTCTTTCTGTATCATTAAACTTTATTATGTATTGTTTATACCAATCACTTTTAATTCTTTCTACGACATTCTTTCTAACAGCTTCCTTATCGGATGAAGTTAAATCTTCGTAGGGCCTTAAGGAAGTGCTAGTTTTGATATCAACAATGAATTCCACATCGTCTAGAGTAGCTGAAGATAATATTATTCTTTCTTTCAATTCTATTCACCATCCTAGTTGGTTTGTAAAAACGCCATAAGTAGAATATTCGTGAAACTATTGAGCTATACTGCCCGTTAGCTCAATAAAGTGCGATTAAACTTGCATAAACATGAGTGTTTTTCCACTTAAACCACCATCAGCGACAATGTAGGTAGCATTGTGTCAAATAACGATTATGTAGGCACATTTGTGCTTTTTTTATGACACAAATGTGTCACATCATATCTTTTTTGCTATCCAAACTAACAGTGAGTAACACTCAAAATGTATCGAATGCATAAAATCTCATGCTCATAATAGCATGTTTATTATTGTTGCTTCAAACTTCAATTCTATTTTCCGCTTTACCACTGACTCGAAGGTAAGGTTCACCGCAATTGATCTTCAACTTTATGGCCCTTTACCTTTAGCTTAATGAAAACGGCAGCCGATTGTCTGGTCGGCTGCCGCGGTATCCTATTCAACTCTATTATTTAACTAACAACTGGAAAACGAATCATAACGGTCGTACCACACCCTACCCCGCTGCTAATGTGGACAGAACCTTGATGTTGATCGACGATCCAACGCGCGATCGATAGCCCTAGACCCGCTCCATGATCCCCTCTACTTCTAGAGGAATCTCCCTTGTAAAAGCGATTAAATACGAGTGGCAATTCGTGTTCCGAAATACCCACTCCGTTATCCTTGACTGTTACGAGAACTGATTTCCCCTGCCTAAGACACTCAACATCGATTTGCCCATCCGCCTGCGTAAATTTAATGGCATTGTCCAACAAAATCATGAACAACTGTATGAGAAGATCCTCATCTCCATTCATGAGCAATTCCGAGCCTTCGACATAAAGCTGTAACCGCAACTGCTTGTAATCCATTATCGGCTCTATATTTTTTGCAATATCTTTAATGATCCCGTCAACTCGCACAGGTTTGCAAGAGATGACTTCCTCATGTGAATCGCCTCTTGCCAGAAGAAGCAGCCCGTCTACCATGTTGCTCATTCTTTTGGTTTCTTTCAGAATGGCTGATATTGGAACGCTTTCTTCCTCGATCGTATGATCGGGATGGCGTAACAATATCTGCGTTTGCCCTCGGACGACCGAAAGCGGACTCCTCAACTCGTGAGAGGCATCTGCAACGAATTGCTGCTGCTTGTCCCAAGCCTTCTGAATCGGAATGAGCGCCCGTCTAGCCAATGCGTAACCTGCGATGATAGATAATAACGAGCCGATACCGATACCGATACTAATACTCCATAATAACCGATTCAGATAATACGCCTCGGCAGAAATTTCTGTAAATATCTGAACTGTTTTCAAAGGCGTGCCCGACAGCTTCTCGACTACTGGCAAATTGCCCTGATAGGGTCTGCTCACGAATCGATAGGTTTTCTTATCCAGGCGTATCGACTCGGGTCCCATGTGGTTTTGTTTTTCCCGAAGCATCGAACTCACTTCGATAAATGGCTCTTTATAATATAATCTTTGAATCAAGGTATCGTTGGAATCCCAATAAAATGACATGATAAAACGTTCCGGTTCCTTAGAATCAATGTTAATGACTTGCTCCCCGTTACTTATAGAAATTTGTTGAATGTGGTCAATATTAAACACCAGCTGACGGTCAATGTCGGAATAGATCCGATAACGCGCCAACCCGTATAACGCTCCCCCCAGTATGACGAGCAAGCAAAATACGACCGTGCTGTTCCATATCGTCATTCGTACTAGCGTTCGTTTAATCATACCGGGGTCTGCCTCCCTTTATTTGGCGGAATTGATGTATTGATTCACTTGCTGCTCCAATATCGGAAATGGCATATTACCGTTTCGAAGGAGAACGGAATGAAATGCCTTGATATCGAAGCGATCCCCAAGTTCGCTTTTCGCCTTCTCTCGAAGGGATTGGAATTGCTCCGATCCGATCGCATAGCTTTCGTTAAGTCCTGGATAGGCAATGACACTGTCGATCAAAGCATTATTCCCCGTTCCGATGACACTCACCAGATACTCATTAGCTTGTTCTCTTGTCCACTTCAGCCCATGGATACCCGTATCTATCACGGTACCTATGGAAATGCCCAGCAAACGGTTTAGTACCGTGTTCCGATCAAGCAAGCCCTTCTCCGTGCATAAGTCTTCCATATAGACGGCCCATCCCTCTACGTATCCAGACGTCATCGTTATTTTACGGATTAATGGAATGGTTGGTTGATCATATTGAATCGAAAATTGAAAGTGATGTCCTGGAATACCCTCATGCAACGCAAGCATTTTAACCATTTCTTCGGAGGTCGGGTTTTCGAGCGGAATGACAAATCTCCCGCTCCTATCACCATCTATAGATAAGGGGATATACATTCCACCTGCCGATTTGAAAAGAGCCGAATACGCCCGCACGTCCACGGGATGGTCTGGGATAAGCTCCTCTTCAAACCAATCGGACAAGTAAGGCGTGGCATCCGATATACTGCTATTTAACGCTTGCAGCAATTCATTTCCGGTTAGGAATCTGGCTGCAGATGTAGTCTGTACTTGAACCGAAGCACCGCTTCTTAGCTCCTTCACGATCTCTTCTACCTTGCGTTTAGCGATCTCGTGAATTTCCTGAGGACTGAGGTTCGTACCCGTAGTAAGTTTGAGCCTTGCAGAATAATACTCGCTGCCGCCCGGCTGACTCCAGATTCCTTGGCTCACAGATGCTTGCTTCATAAGATCGTTCTTGATCACATCGGCAAGTTTGCCATAAGAAGCCAGTACATGAGCGGTTAGGGTTTGCGCTAACGCTTTTTTCAGCTTCTCCTCTTCGGAGGGATCGAGTTTTAACTCGGTTAATTTCTCTGCATATAAACTGTACAGAATCGTTTCTTCCGGTTTCGTATTCAGCAAATTGCTGTAACTCGTAAGCATTTCCTTCAGAAATTCATAAGCAGGGACAATACCTTTCTCCCGTCTGTCTTGAATTCTATCTATGACATGCGCGACTTTATCCGAAAACCCGTTCAGCGCAACGATATAATTCTTTGCATCTGCTTGGTTGCGAATCGGATAGTTGTTCGCAAAATATGGCGGAAAAATGGATAGGGAAAGGTAGTCATTCGTGTTCAGATCCCAATAATTATATACTTGCTGCGCCGCGCTTAGGTCCCATTTGAGGATATCGTAGGTGAGTTTGTCTTCCGGGGAAAGCTTGGCAGCATCATAGTCGTTCAATTTTTTAAGAAAACCATTTCTCATTTCGATTAATTGTTCGTAATCGGCATCCGACAGATCCGTAAGCTTAGTGGGATCCCATCGGATTCCCTCCACATTTTCCACGCCAAAATAAAGCTGTGTCTCAGGGTCATCCTTAAGCGTATCAAACGCCATCTTCTGAATCAATGCGTCGAAACTCTCTGACTTATGTTGGGTTTGCCTTAACAAACCGCCTGCAATCAGCAATACGAGAAGTCCCACAGCCAATAGGAAGGCCAGACGATTTTTCTTAGATACCTGTGGTAAAAGGTTCATAGCTTGTATCCCCTTTATATGTGTTTTAGGAGATTATAGCGGATGAACCTTTGATTCCCCTTTGAAAAACTACTCGTTTATTCTGAGTCTGTAGCCCAAACCTCTTACGGTTTGGATATATTGATCGGCATGCCATGAAGACAGCTTCTTCCGAAGATAATGGACATAGAGCTCTACGATGCCAATTCCCGCTTCCGAATCGAGGCCCCAAATTCGGTTATAGATTTGCTCCTTCGTCACGATCTGCTCTTTATTTATGAGCAGGTACTCAAGCAACTCATATTCCTTTTCTGTTAGAGTCAGCTCTTCTCCTGTAACCGTTATTGCCCGATTTCTAACTTGAATAGCAATCGGGCCGTAGCTAATCTGCTCTTCTTGATTAACTTTGCCATAACGACGTAACAGCACTTTAGCTCTGACGATCAGCTCTGGAATCTCAAATGGTTTCACCACATAATCGTCCGCTCCGATCGTTAACCCCTTTACCCGGTCGCTCAATCCGTCTTTTGCCGTCAGACAAAGAATCGGGGTATCCACTCTTTGCTTCCTCAACTCTTGGATGAACGTAAATCCATCAACCTTGGGCAGCATAATATCCAAAATAATTAAATCGAACTCGCCGTACAATGCGTGATGCAAGCCCTCTTCTCCGTTATGACACTCCGTAACCTCATGCCCTTCATCCCGCATAACTCTTGCAATTGTATACGATATCCCAATATCGTCCTCTACGATCAACAGCTTCATAAGTTCCTCCATGGATGAATGAATATTTGATAGTGTAACATATTTTAATAGGTTTATGAGTCTACTACGGATAATATTTCCATTCATACTACCGGTCTAGTAATCATATGCTTAGCCAGGAACAACTCCGGTTATATGGAGTAACCTCCTATCAAACCCGAAAATCTTGCATATGATGCAAAATAATAAGTTGATTAAACAAGGCTGCCGTTTACAGATCGGCAGCCTTGTGGTTTCATGGAATTGCTATTTAGTTTATAGTTAGCGTTTCTGGAGTGTGGTTCGTAGTTTAATTTTTAACTGAATTCCAAGCATTGATAAAATCATTAATAGTTTTATATCGTTGTTCTCGATCCTTACTTACTGCTCGTAAAGCGACCTCGTAAAGTGATCTGTTTGCTTCCCATTTTGAAAACGAATGATCCATTTCGCCACCAAGTAATCCAAAAGCGATAGCTCCCATCGTGAAAACATTCGTTCTTGCATCAATAGGCGCACCTAATATAAACTCTTCCGGAGATTTCGAACGTCTTGCTCCCCAAAAGTTCTCTCCCATGTCATTTACGGAAGGTGCCAACCTGTAAAAGTCGATGTCACAGATCCTGGTTAAATCCTTTGAAAAATCATACAGAATACTACCATCATAAAAATCAACCGCAACGTAGCCTTTGGACTCCACATATTTATGGAACTCATATATGGTATCAAGCGACTGCAACCTTTTCTCTATGGATAACTGTTTGAATCTGTAGAAAGGCGATTCAGGATGACTATGTTTTGGTTGAAGGGCAAACAACCAATGTGAATGCAGGCATTCGCCATTAAACCATTCAAATATAGCAGCATACCCATCGTTCGTTTCAAAATGATCAATAAGACTAATGAGATTTGGATGTTCTAAGGTCTTGTACAACGGCACGGTAACCTTTAACCTAGAAATTGCATCTCTAGGGCTTCCGAAAAACTCCATTGGTCTACAACTTAACAAATAGCTTTTTACCGTTCTTTTCGATTCCGAAACTAATGTTACCAGAATCTTGCTGATCAAACACACAAAAAACGGTACCAATAGACTGAAGCCATGTGAAATCGTGCTGATCCTGAAGTTCAAAAGATACATTGTCAATCTTGAACTTAATCGGCTGTTGATTCATATAATCGTCCCCTCAACTTTGGGGATTCATGTAGTTTTCAGGGCTATTTATACGTTATCCCCTGATTTTTATTTGCCCTATTATCGATTAAATGTCTTCTCATAAGACATCACTCCTCTCATTTCTAATAACACAATTATCCACCTAATAAATATAATTTGCAAACCAAAGTTAGGTTCATTCGAGACTTGCTCAGGGGCTTTATTGAGTGTCTTCGTCGCTCTTGTACTCCAAAATATCACCCGGCTGACAATCCAAAGTCTTACATATCGCTTCTAATGTTGAAAAACGAACCGCTTTTGCTTTCCCATTTTTCAGAATGGAAAGATTAGCCATAGTAATTCCAACCCTCTCCGAAAGTTCTGTTACGCTCATTTTCCTTTTTGCTAACATCACATCAACATTGATGATAATCGCCATGATATTCACCTCAGATCGTTAAATCATTTTCTGATTTTATATTAATAGCTTCTTGTAAAAGTCTTTGGAGAACAGCAGCAAAAACGGCGATCACCATAGAAGCGAAAATAATGATCAATCCCATTGGTATGAAACTTGGAGGGTCAACTCTCTTCCCCATGAGATAGTAGAGTGGCATACCTAGCAGGTACAAGGTACTGATTGTGAAGGCACAGTATTTTATATTCTTTAAAGCCTTTACGGATAATTCCGAGAACGCTTGATTCTTTTCAATATAGCTTAAAAGTTTAAAAGCTTGATACAGAGCAAAGTAAAAAGGTATCGCTGCCGCGTACATATCGATTAAAACGAGAGATTTCATATAAGCGATATCTGGATACAATTCTCCAGCAAAATTCCCGATCTTAGGCACTAAAAATATGCACAAAGCAAGAATTGGGATTCCAATAAGAATAACAGCCATCTTCAAAAAGAGTGTTGTTCCCCGTTTCATAAAGAGCACCTCATTAATTTAATTATAAAATGACTTTAACACATGATTTGTTGTTTAACATTAAATTAGTATCGTTTTTTATTACATTTCTATTGTTAATTGAATATCCTTTTTATTTTAAGCAAAAAAATAAAAAGCATTTCTCATTACAAAGAAATGCTCTTACTTTAAAATGTTAAATTTAAAGCTTGTTCAACAAAACTGCCCATTACTTCAACAAATGAAAAGGTCCTGCCGCTGAGGACGCTCCTTAACTATCGTTTCCTGTTAGCTCAATAAAGTGCGATTAACTTGTATAAACATGAGTGTTTTTCCACTTAAACCACCATCCACGACAATGTAGGTAGCATTGTGTCAAATAACGATTATGTAGGCACTTGTGTGTCATTGGACAGTTCTATTGTCGGATGACAAGAACTTGATAACATTCCCTACTACTTAAATCATATATGCTTTTATTTTATATAACAGCTCTTTTAAGTGTAACCTGGCGACATACTTAAAGCTTGCCTCCGATGCGTGAACAACTTGTTATAGGAAGTCAATGCCTTCATCGCTTATTCTTTCATTCTCTATTCCTATCTTTAAGGTGTGACATTTGATTCTTATAGAAATTCATTGCAATTTCATGATTCCAGATCTGTGCTTCAACATAAGGTATCGTTCCTTTAGGAATCATTGATTCAAGGTTATTCATTATATCAGTTGTCATCATAGACTTTACTTCTGACAATGTAAAAATCTGCCCATGGTATTTAGCGTTGTAATATTCTTCAGGTTTATCTCTTCCCATCCAAAAAGAAACCATACTATCCGGAAAAGTAAAACTTACATCATTCTTACTAAATAATGATAATGGAATTCGTAGAAAATTTACATCTAACCCCGTACTCGTAGCGTAACTCTCTATCCAATCTGCTGTCCCTAATACGGAATAAAACGGATATTTATCTTTCGGTATTCCGCCTTTTTCTTTAAATCCGTTTCGCAACCAATTCTCCGCTTCTAATCGGTTCTCCCAATATTGGACTGGTTCTTTGAATCTTTCAAAGATAGGCGTATCATCACATAGTTCTTCCATAACTTCCATAGCTTCTGTTTTTGAAAGTGCAGACAGACTTCTAAATGGTACATCATTGTAATAGTGCGTAATGATTTCAAACATCATCAATCGCTCCTCCATTAAAGCGTTTTGACCCACTCGATCTCATTTATTTCGCAATCTTCTTCTTATTTCATTCAAGAGAGAGAGTCTCTCCGCTTCAGACGTGGCATCCGATGAAAGCTTTCGTGCTGCAACAGGAGCGATCCAAGGCTCGATTTCTGCGTACCCGATGCCAGATAGTCGTTCGTACTCCTCTAAGAATATACGGATAGTCGAGTCCCTAATTGTGTCTAAATAGGCATTCAGTTCAGCAGGCAGATACGGGGGGACGACCGCATATTGAATTATTATGATGTATTCTGCCAAGTCCGCTTCCGGGTTCCCGGTAGAAGCATCATTCCAGTCGATTATAAGGGCATCATCATCTCGAAGCAAGATGTTCCCGGGGTTCGGATCTCCATGACAAAGCTGCTGCTTTACGGGCAGTTGATCCAAATGGGCGATCAGAGCTTCTATTTCTGGTTTAGTCAGAGATGGTGCTCGGCTAATATCATTTCTGATTCTTGTCCGCTGGCTTGATAAACTCGCGGAATTTGTATGGATTTGATACAAAAGCCGAGCAGTGATCCGCGCGTCTAAATGATCTTCCAACAAATCCAGTCCGCTCTCTCGTTTATTCGGCCCTATCGTCTTGTTAATAAAACGGTTTAAGATTGACTCGCCATAAATCCGTTCAAAAACAACGCCCGGTCTCCCTTCTACAGAAACCAAACCGAACGGCTCGGGGACAGGCAGCCCGCACTCCCAAGCACTTCGACAATGCTTCCATTCTCTTTGTAAGGCAGCGGAGCTTGTGTTAGGCTTGGCCAATTTGACAATTTTGCTTCCGTCTTCCCATTCGAATACTTCCGCACATGCACCTTCTCCAAGCTTTCGTCCTACCGCATTCGTCATGCAAACACCCCCTTAAGTCATAATAACCCTTCTTTGCTCGTAAGCATCTTGTACATCTCTTCTAGCATCTCCGTGGCCTCATCAATATCCAACTCGATTGTATTTGTGTTAATCCTAGTCCCAATCCCTAACCAATATGTAACCAACTTTAAAAAGATGGTTTTAGCCTTACGCTCTTCAAGCTCGCTTAGCCGATTATCGATCTGTAAAAAAGCAACAAATAATTCCTCGTTAAGCTTGTCTGTGTTTCGCTCTAAAAATTGTTTTCTGTAATCAGAAAGATATAGAGCTTGGAATAAACCCTTCTCTTCTTGAGCGAACAAAAGACAACCGATGGCCAAATTCATGGCGGCTGCGTTCTTTTCATTGCAATGCTGTTTCATTCTGGCTAAGGCAAAATCGATGGCACGGTTATACACATCGTCTTTTAGCTCTTCCATGCTTGCATACATACTGTAAATTGGCTGGGTAGAACATTTTAGTCTTTGGGCGATACTACGGGCTGACAATACCTCAATTCCTTGCCCTCTTACAATTTCAAATGCGACATTTAACACTTTCTCTTTTGATATTACTGCTTTAGGTGGCAATTCGTCATCTCCTTAATATAACGATCGTTATATAACATTTGTTATATTATGGCCTTGAGAATGTCAATGTGCTTTAGATAAGAGTTCAAACTAACCTGCCCATTAGTTTAACAAAAATGGCATCTTTTCAACTTGCTTGTGCCGATGAGATCATATCGGGTATTTACTCCAAATCTGATCGCATCCTTTACTATCGATACCTGGTAACCCATATGAATGATCACCATAACGATTAATATATTCTTCCTTCCATATACTTTGATGTTGAGGTTGATCAATTCTCCAAAATTACATTGTATCAATAAGCCATTGATCAGGAACCCAGAAATTTTGAGATGTAGCACTTTATTCTCCCTTTAAATCAGCAAATCAAAAAGGACTATTCGTACGGAAATAATTCGTATAATGCACAAACATCGCAACCGATGGAATCGGCGATCGATATGGCAATTTTGAGAGGCATCACTCTTTTGTTTTCAATAAAGTCGTAAACTCGTTCCGGTTTAAAAAGCAACTCTCTTGCCAGCGATTCCGCTGACATTCCGGATTCCATCAATCGTTCATTCAGCAAGCAACGTCCAAGTTCAAATTTCAAGAAGAGGTGACCTCCCGTGTAAGATAATATTTATCCTAAGCGTTGTCCATTGCCAGCATGAATATACTATATATAGGGGAGCCATAATGATGAAGTTCCCCATGTGTCTGCCCAATTTGTTGGGCGAGTTCCATCGCTGCGCTATCGTGCCCCGTTAGCTTAATGAAAAACGGCAACCGTGATCGGCTGCCTTTAAGACAATCTTGAACTAACAAAAATTCTACTCCAAATTATGAGATGTGATCAATGACGTTTGAACAGCTACTATCGTAGCACATTCAACTATCGCTCCCCGTTATCGGAACTTACTTAGAATGCGAAAGCATTTTCCCTTATTTCATTTAATTCTTCTGCGCTAAACAATCCTGCATGGTACAGATTAAAAAATTCTTCCGATACACTTTGGTCAAAAATAAGCATATCATCCGAATTAATCGTAACCCTAATGCCATGGTCATACAATATTCTTATGGGGTGTGTTTGATAGTCCTCTACTCTCGAAAGCAAGATATTGCTTGTTGGACAAATGTTCAATTGTATGTGATGATCCGATAGCCATCTCATCACTTGGGTGGATCGTGCTGCGGCGATGCCATGCTGGATTTGATCTAGTTCCAATTCTTCAGCTGCTTGTCTAACCAGTTCAGCTGTTCCGAATTCACCGACATGTGCCTTAAGAATCAATCCTTTATCTTTCGCCATTCGAAATATCTTCTTAAATGCAGGCACAGCAAATTCATCACCGAATATGTCCATGGATTTAATATAATTCAACTCTAGAAACTGGTCCAACTTTTCTGAGGTTTCATGAATCGGTGTATGTGTTAGAAACGCGATCTCCGGGACAAAAATGACCTCTGGAGCAACCCTCTGATGGATGTCCTGTATTGCATGTACCAATTTTTCAGCAGAGTTATCAAACAAAGCCTCTTCACCAATACATACACTCATATGAAGTAAGTGAATCCCATCCATTTTCGCCTGCGCAAAGGCAGCTTCTATACGCTTTTCATAACCAGACCGACCAGGCAACAAAAGTTTAATGTTAATGGCGTTCCACTGATTCATTTCATGAAGATCGGTAAACTTTGGGCACTCGGGTATCTTTACACTACACCAATTTTCAATATATCTCTTATTTCCACCCCTGGTAATATGATTGTGTAAATCTGCTTTGGGTACTTTTCTTATTTCAGCCATGTTATTTTGCTGCAATGCCGCTTTAAACCGATCTTTCATGAGTTACTCGCCCCTATGATTGTTAATAGAAAACCTTAAAAACTACTACGGTAGGACTTATGTATGGTTCCACAAGGCACAAAATGTTTCTAATTTAGGAAATGAGTGCTTAAATCAATAATAGATTCTCAATCTTAAGTTTCAGCTCTTCATGATATGGGTTACATTAGCTATCTTGTTGAGAATATAAAGAAGCTGTGATCAACTAGATCACAGTTTTCTCAATTCATCTATTTATTTACATGTATGTATCTAACTCAGATCTTATGTTTCACTAGATAATGGACCCAAACTAACTGCGTTAATAATGGCTTCACTTGAATCAATTCAAGCTGTGTAATCGTTTTTGGATCCAGTATATCATCGGAATCAAAGATGGTAGGAGTTTGTTTTCCACCTAGTGCCACGGGAGCATAAACAATACTAATTTCATCAATAAGCCCTTGTCGCAAAAACACCCCGTTGATCGTTCCTCCTCCAGTTAAGCCGATTCGCTGAAATCCTTGTTCATAGAGCATTTCCAATGCCCTCTTGACATCAATATGCTCATCCATACCAGCCTGTATATACGGAATCTGTTTGTTCTCTAATTGCTGAATATAAGATTTCGATACATTCTCCCGGGTTACAACCATCAACCCTTCAGATTGCCCCCAATCCACTCTTCCCCGGCCATCGAACACGATATACGCCTTTGACTTTTTCGGCCAATATATCTCATGTTCTAATTGAATTGAATGTTGGCCATAAACCATTAAGGACTCACTTCCGGATATTAACGCCTCGCAATCCAGTTCGTCATATAGCCTGTGGGTAACATCATTGGCACCTGCATCGATCCCGAGTTCCGTCCATTCGGCGACATTCCGATTGGGCCCTGTCGTTATTCGCCCGTCAACCGAAGCGAACATATTTAAAATAATAGTTGGTCGTTTCATAATATCCCTCCATCTTAACTCGTAGCACTCGTGTATCGTTTTAGACCGAGCTGCCAAATAAATCTTGCAAGAACGCGGTAAGTCATGGACAAATCTTTAGCCATAATTTCTTGCATTCTCACATCTCCTTTTTTTCATTCTACTGTTTTAGTGTATAACACTCATGCAAGTGGTAAGGTTTCATCCAAACTCATGCCAGACAATAACCAGCTATTTACAAAACCTTACCAATATACTTTAATGATATTACATCAATGTTAGCAGGAGGATATGCATGAAAATCAGGCCTATTGATATCGCGCGTAAACTGAATATTAGCACCAGTACCCTTCGTCATTACGAAGCGTGGGGCATCATCCCGCCGGTGGCGCGGCAATCTAATGGTTACCGGGACTATACAGAGGAACATGTTGCCTATTTCACCTGTGTACGGGGAATGGAACCTGGCTTTGGAATCAAGCTATCGGCAACGGTTCTAAAGAGAATTCAAGTCAATGACCTAGATACCGCCATTCAGCTAATCATTGAGGCCCAAACTTTTTTAATGCAAGAAAAAAAGATTGCGGAAAAGACCATCGGCATTCTTGATTCGATAGACTTCGATTCTAATAAAGTATTTGCAAAGGGTAAGATGTCCATAGGGGATGTAAGCAGGGAGACTGGCATACCGACGTCGGCCATCCGACATTGGGAGCAGATCGGGTTAATAACACCTTATCGGGACGATGATAATGGTTACCGGTTATTCGATCGTAATCATGTGAGGCAACTCCTGCTGATCCGTACACTCCGAACAAGTAACTATTCCTTGGAAACAATTAAGAGAGTACTGAATGAACTGGAGGACAAAAACACTGAGGAAGCAAAAAAGATCGCTCGGGACTCTCTATGCAATCTAATAAAAAAAAGCCATGAACAACTCCATGGTGCACATTGTCTATTCGTTTTATGTCAAAAGTTAGGATTGTACCAATGAGCCAAGAGAGCGCTGCGAAATTTCATATTCCTCTTCCGAATTTAGTCCCAAACTAATCAAGTTTTCATTTCATTTTTGGGATACAATCTCGCTTAAAATCATAAATAAAACCTCCCATAAGAGCTATTAAATCTAGTTTTTCTTCTTATGGAAGGTTTTAATCTATTTAACTAACGTCTCCTGCTAGTTCAATCCTTTGTACGCAATTCCGTCAATCATCATAAGACAATCAGAGTCAATAAACTCTGTTGTAGATGTCATCCTAGCAGGGAATTTATCCTTATCAAAATACTCGCAAAAAACCTGTTCCATTTCAGGTAGGTCCTTAATGTATTTTAGGTATACATTCACCTTAACAACATTATCCAATGGTACATCAAGTTGATTAAGAGTCTCTTTTAAGTGTGAGAAAGTATTGTGAATCTGTTCTGTAAAACTCTGTCCAAAACCCCGATGTAATCCGAGAAACACATAATCACCTGCCGCAACAGCAGATGAATAACTAAATGGTGTTGGAATTCTATTTATCATATACATGAGCCTCCTATGTAATAAGTTCCCTATTATATTTTAGAACACACGTTCGCAAATGTACATATTTACTTTTTGTTGGCTCTCCACGGTAAACTGCCCTTTAGCTTAATAAACAATAGGAGCAGTTAAGATCGCTGAAAACAGGATATCAAGCGCATAACTAAACACGATCATGGCTTATTACCCGCCTGTTCCTTCTACTCTGTCGTGCTCAACAGAATCAGTTACTCTTCCGTCTTTCATACAGATTACACGATCTGTTGCTGATGCAACTAACGGGTCATGCGTGACGATAACCACGGTCACTTGCTTGTCTGTATTTATCTTGAGTAGCAAGGTTACTATCGCCTCCGATGTCACAGTATCTAAAGCTCCAGTAGGCTCATCAGCCCAGATGACGCAAGGATTATGAACAATAGCTCGGGCAATTGCAACCCGTTGGGCTTGTCCTCCTGACAGTTCATGCGGCATGGCCTTCAACTTATCCGATAGCATGACATCTTCAAGTGCCGCCTTTGCAGCTTTGTGGGCAACTGATATCTGAGCGCCCTGACTGATAAGCGGCAATGCAACGTTATCAATGACATTCAACACAGGAATCAGATTGTATTGCTGATAGACAAAACCCATCGACGTCAACCTGAGCGCGGAGACATCTTTTTCACTCATTTGGTGTATTGCTTGCTTGTCGAACCAAATCTCGCCACTGTCAGCTGACTCAATACCTGACAACGTATAAAGCAACGTGGACTTGCCACACCCAGATGGCCCCATAATGCTCACCATCTCGCCCCTATGGATGTGTAAATCCACACCTGATAATGCGACTGTTTGTGGAGTCGCTACCATGCCATAGTTCTTACGAACAGCTTTGGCTACAATCATGATCTAGAAACCTCCTCCCATGTTACTCTGTCCGACTGATCTGCATACGTCTTAATCCGTCAGTGCTGAATCGGTTGAACAACCAGATGAAGATCAGCAATCCGATGATGAGACCTATCACGTTCAGATAAGGGAACGAAAACTTAACACCCATCCACGCCAAACGCATCAGCATCTCCGAACCGAGCCTTCCGACCACAATACCGCTAATCAACCCAACGATACCAATGAGACAACCCTCTACGATAAAAACCTGTTTCAACGACTTTTGACTTACCCCCATCTGCCATAACATAACCATATGGGGAACCCGCTCCTGTACAGATCGAATCTGAATCACATACATGCCGAGTAAGGCCATAAGCATCATGAATGACATAATGTAAGAGAACAGCGTGAATTCAGCTTTAACTATCATCGTAATGATTGCCTGGTCCTCACCGGGCGTACTCACCGTAACACCAGCTGTTTTTGTAAAATGATATTTCAGTGTCTTTATGGAATCTACCGCCGTCACATCTGTATCAGTCAACTGCAACAGCGCATAGCCTTTGGGCTCTCCGGGCCACTTATAAGCGCCGTTTGTGCTATATTTATTGTAGAGTTCGTCAGCCACTATAAATACGCTGCCCCTTTGGAAGCGGTTATCCTCACCAATGGTGAACGTTCCCGCTACCGTGACCACTTCCTCTCCAATCAGGTTCTCCTCTTTGCCCCCACCTTTCAGTAAGCGAAGCGGAATCTGATCGCCTACTCGGTACGTGCCTTCCAATTGATCATCCACGAGAACGACAGATGCTTTATCGCCCATAGCCTGAAATACTTCTGCATCGCTCTGAAATTGCGGCGCACGGGAGGTGAGCGGTAATTGGTAACCTTCCCCTAGCCACTTTCCCCACACAACTTGCGAATATGCCCACTTGTTACCATTCGTGGGGGATGTTTCTTCTGTAAGATCAACTGCATTGTCGGGAGATGAAACTAATATTCTGTACGTATCCACGTAGGCAGCACTTTGGATGAGTTCTTGCACTTCATTCATATGGACTGTCAGCTTATCTTTTTCCATCTCATCGACATAAGCCATATAGGCATCGGCAGCCATAAAAGAATCTCTCTTGTTTACAGCGGCATAATCTTCAACATTGGAAGCAAAACTTATCATCACAATCAAACAGCAGGATAATACCGTGAACAATAAAACGATGCCAAATGAACGACTAAACCGCATATTCGGGTACTGCGTGCCTAACGTAACAGCCAAACGATCCAACCACCGATGTGGCACAATGGAGGATGCCCGTTTCATCCAAGGTACAATGAGAAACATAAGATAGGCAGTCGTAATAATTCCAACAAGCCAACTTATAATCGAACCGAATACTTTTGCATCAAGCCTATCGCCATCTGAAAGGCCCTCTGTGGCGAAATAATTGAAATAAATGAAGGCCACTGTGACAAGGAGACAACCTAAGATTTTGAGCAGACGCTTCTGTCCCGGATTAACACGATTATCCTCCTTGCCCATTAGGTGCAGAATGGATGTGCGCTTAATGAAACGCCCGACAAAACAAGCGAGGAGTAAGAAAACGATAAACATGGTCAACGCAATCCAGCTTGTTGCCGTCACATCCACATGGGGTTGGATTGGATAGGCGTAAGCGGAATACCGTTCCAGTAATTGTTCGATATAAAATACATTAACAGACAATAATCCGAAACCGAGTACATTCCCGAGAACAACTCCCGAGATGGTAATGACCGCACACAGTAACGTACACTCACTCACGTAGATGACAAAGCAGATGCGGTTACTGAGTCCAAGCGATCGGAGCACGCCAAGATAATATTTGCGCCTTTCTTTCAGAATATTAAACAACTGCGCCAACAGCAGAATTCCAGCGAACAAAGAAACAGCGACAAAAAACAAAAATGGAGGCGTGAAAATACTCTGCACCATCGACATATGAGATAGCGCTTCTCTTTTGATTGCTCTCTCAGTGAGATCCGTAAAGAAGGAACTGCCCGGTAATGATGAATACATTTTGTCCGTCGCCAGTAAAATACTGTGTGTGCTTGCTTCTGGAACGCCGAATATCTGATGCGCAAGCGTATTCGAGAAAATAACTGTCCCTTGTGCCCGCATTGTTCCGCGAAAACCTGTTAATCCGCTTTCCTCTGCTAGATCACGAATAGTTAAAGGTACTTCTTGCCCAGCAAACGAGATTACCATTGTTTCACCGACACTAAGTCCCAACCGCCGTGCTAGCGGAACCGATACAATCGCTTCTTCTGCTGTCAGGGGAGCAGTAGACCACAGCGGTTGATTCGGTTCTAATTCCCGAGCATTTTGAAAGTCAAATCCTAACGCAACGATGCTATCCTCCCTGGCTTCATCATTATTCCCGCTGTGCACGGAAACCAGCTGAGACACGTAGGGAAGACAGGCAATATTTCTGGTTTGAAGCATCGTTTTAACATTTTCAATCTGAGCCTCGGTCAAATCAAGTCCGACACGCGAATAAATCTCTGAACCAATTACACCAAAGTGTTTTTCTTCCCATAGTGATTTACTATATGTAATAGAAGAAATGACAAAATAACAAGAAAAAATCAGAATGACACCGATAGACCCTATACCTACGGTGAGTAGCGTTTGCCGTATCTGAGCTATAAAATTTCTGGCTCCCATTTTCCAAAATATGCCCATTGTAACACCAACTTTCCCTCGTGAACCAATCTCTTGAGTTTGAATGCTGCTTGATCTCCAGCTAGCACTTGTCTAATGATTTGTTCATCTTGAATGAAACCCTCCCCCTTTCCCCTACATAAATAGACGCTCGAATTATTCCAAACCCTACACTTTTTTGAATTATTTATTTTTTCTAATAATTTCCTAAAAAACTGAGTTAACAAGGTTCTGCGCCAATACGTCGGGTTATGCAAAATGACATAAAAAAAGCCCTGAATGATATAAAAGGCATGACCGAATAGATCGCCATTCATTTCTACATTCAAGGCATATTAATCGTTATCTATTAAGATAACTTCTAAGAACTTTAGAATAGAAGTACTTGTGGTATATAATGTTCGACTGAGTAGAATACTCGATTAGCTTCTTTTTGACTAAAATAGTCAATTCGTTTCAGATAGATTTCATTATCATGAAGCCTGAGATTCTTAATGCTCTGAATTTCCTTCAGCAATCGATCACCTGTAACATTAGCAATAGTGCTACTTAGTGTTTGCACCGTCTCTAAAACGCATAATATACTTCTTTCCCTTCAAGAAAATCTCGACAAAGCGTATTACATATTTTTGAAGCGTGCTCTTTTATCCAGCCGTTCTTCTCAGAATCATTAATAAAAAATACATAACTAATGAAAATATCCATAAATATTTGTCCTTCAATGTACCTAATATCATCAAATGAAAAGCTTGTTTTAGAAGCATAGCCATCCAAAAACGTTTTTCTCAACTCACTTTTTAGCATTGAAGATGCACTGCCCAAATCAAATAAGTAGTATCCGTAACCAAATAAGCAATAATCTATTAAGAAAGGATATTGATTTTGTTCTGACACAATGACATTCCCCAGTTGAAAATCAGCATGAATGTATCCCCAGGTGTTTTCCCTAGAGTCCAGTTCTACTAACTGTTCTTTTACTATGGATAGAACGCTGTTAATAACATCATAATCCTCCTGATTAAGGATAGCATTGTTTGTACCCTGTCGAAGTTCTGTTAACGTTTCATCAATCCTTTTGGCGTTGTAGACTGGTCTATGTAACTCCAATGGCATTAGAGTTTGTGAAAATTCATGTAAACTGGCGAGATTTTCCCCTAATCTATAGATAATTTGATCTATGTTGTCTTCATTTTGGCTAAGAGTCGAGCCTTCGATCCATTCTAGAAGAGTTGCATAACTGGTACCAAATTGATCAGAAATATATTCTGTAACCAATTCACCTTCTTTATTTAAAACAGGTCTCTGAACTTTTAGTATGTTTTTTTGATCTATTTCTCGAAGAAAAACCATTTCTGACTGTAATCCATCTCGAGTATGTTGTAAGCCTGAAAACCCGTCAGATATTGGTTTATGTATACGTAACAAGTACTTCCTGTTATCAGGTTTGTTTGTCACTTTAAATGTAATATTTTCATTATGTCTAATGAATTCAATGATCGGCTCAATGAATGAATAGTGCATTAATACTTTCTCGGCCTCGATTAACACAAAACTTCCCTCCTTCAGGTCTAGAACATCCTTGATATATTGTAACATTGCTCGTTGATTTTTGGATAAATAACTATATTTAAATTATCCGTTTGTTGTATTTATTGAGCTATCCTCCGTTAGTTCAACATATTTAATCCTATTTTTTGAAAAACGACAGATATTCGGCAGTACAGTCACACATTTGAGTACTTGAATAATCTAACTATTATGATGATCATCCGATAACGATGATTCCAAATGGAGGTGATTATGATAAGCAATAAAATCATAAAGGGTAAATCGATATCAAAATCTAAACTATCTTACAAGGATTCGAAGTATGGTTTCAGCCTACAGCTTCCTAGATGGTGGAAGAGATTCATAATCGTTAAAAGAAAAAAGCAGTTGATCGATGCTGAGTACGGCGTATTTTTCATCTTTAAATACAAAGGTAAGGTTTATGAAGAGGTGTTGTCTCTGCTTGTTTTCCGGATGACTCGGAAGCAATGGCGAAATAAAGGCTATGATGACTCCCCTATTATCTTCCTTGCAGAGCGAAATGGTTTAATTTATGCATATACGGTTCCGGAAGAACTTCCTGAAGATTTTCTCAACAAATCGAAACAGGACTACGATTACAGAAGATACGGCAGACCGATACGCCTTCTTAAACGTATGGTCAATGAGGACGTTCCGAGAATTGTCAGAACGCTGGGGTTAGAGTGAATATATGAAAAGAGAAGGATGTTCGGTAAATATGAACGTCCTTCTCTTTCTTTTGAGCAAAAAAACAACAGTTGTTTAAGATACGTTAGCGGTCAAAATGTGGTTAAGACGCTCACATCGGCTTCTTTAAAATGGCTTAACGACCATAAGCACCAATATGGCAATCATCAGCAGCTGTGCTGCCGTCTCGATTGGGATGATCTTTTTTATCAACAGTCCGAACTCGGTGGGTATTTCATTACCCTGGTCTTGACTTTCAGATATGATCTTTATGATCTTTTTCATACGCGGCTCGATCAATCCGTCGATCATGACGACCATGAGCAGCGATAAAAGGATGGATACATTTAGCCACAATTGGGATAACCCCATCTTGGTTATGATCATAAGCCAAACCCCAGTTAAAATAAGTACGGCTCCGCCAATTTTAGGCATTATGGCAAGTTTGGTCGTTATACCAAAAGCAAAGTGCAGTTGGCCGACGGTTTTAGCGGATCTTCGAATGATGGGCATCACGAAAGCGGGGCCAATTATGGCGATCGAAGCCAATATATGCAAAACGAGTAGTATTCCATACAAACCCATTATCCCCCTTCTCCTCAGCGCACTGTAATATTGCTTTGGTAGGCTAAACCGACCCTTTTTCTTTTAAACGCTCCTTCGAGCTCAAGATGGTCCAACATACATATTGCGACATCGTCATAAGCAACATTCAGCTCTTGAAGTCGGCTGAACAAGTGACCGGCTATATCTGTCTCGGAATATTCCTTGATCGTCTCCGGAATTGGAATGGGCAAGGTTTCCGTTGTTACATGTAGATGAACCGGATCTGCATGCTCTCTCGAATCAATCATTGTTCCTGGACACATAATGGACCAATCGAGATGAGTCTTTTGTAGCCTTTCGAAATTCCGGTTGTGATTTCTATACTCAGGTGGGAAGCCGGGTAAATTGTTGCCGATAAGATCAGTATATGGAATATCCAGCAGGCCGGCTCCTCCCATTATCCATACTCGCCCAGAGAAACTAGGTTGGAATTCACATTGGCTTATAATGTTATCGACGATACGAACAAACTCTTCTCCCTGGCCCGCATGGCCGGCTGCAATAATAGCGGCGTCTTGATGCGCGAGCGCCTCACCGACGCTCACCGGGTCCATAATATCGTCCACGATCACCTTCACATGCTTTGCGGAATGTTCACCTAATTGATCATAAAGCTTCTCAGAATTTCGCACAAATGCGGTCATTTCATGCCCCATTTTTATCCCTTGTGCCAACACTCTTCTCCCTGTATTCCCCGTCGCTCCAAAAACAATAATTTTCATTGTTCTTTCCTCCTCTTAACTGGACCCCAATATTTGGTTAACTCAAGCTTAGCATCGCTTCAAAATTATGTTAAGAACCCACTTTAAAGTAGGGTACTTACTTAAAAGTAAGCATGACAGAAAGGGATACCATAATGATACGCGGAGGTCGGGATAATTAATTCATATCAGGAGTGCGACTGTAGGTAAACAAAAGCTGCCCGGAATCCCGTGGCAGTTTTTGTTTTTGAGTTGATTGAATTAGTGTACAAGTTCATTGAACCAGCTTTATGACGCTGACTCTTCATATTTCTGCTTATTATGATTTTTTCCCCAAGCACACATAACTTCTACTACAGGAATCAATGTTCTGCCGTATTCACTAAGAGAATATTCTACTTTTGGAGGGATAGCAGGGTAGACCATTCTATCGACTATGCCTTCTCGTTCCAAATCTCGGAGATGTTGTGATAGCATTTTTTGTGAAACATCAGGTATAAGCTTTTCCAGATCGTTGAATCTCTTTTTGGATTCAATCAAATGCCATAAAATCATTGGCTTCCATTTGCCACTTAAAACATGAATGAGTGTCTCAACTGGACATTCATGCTGATGAATCATTGATAAATCATCCCCTTACTTTTAAGTAAGTGTATTACCTAAAATTAACATAACAAAATTTTACAATAGCGCTACAATCAAGTCAATCATTGAAACTAAAAAGAGAGCTGATGACAAAATGACTTCCCCGTTACTTCTGCTACACGGACATCCCGAAACACACATTGCCTGGCACAGAGTTGCCGGAACGCTTGCAAAAAAGTTTACTGTGGTTTTAACTGATCTACGGGGTTACGGTGACTCTAGCAAACCGGAAGGGGACCAAGACATATTCATTATTCGAAAAGAGAGATGGGACGCGATCAAATACAAGTGATGAACACCCTTGGATTCAAGCAATTCCAAGCAGTGGGTCATGACCGAGGTGGACGGGTTCTTTTTCAGATGATGTTAGATCATCCTTATTCAGTGGAGAAAGCTGTTGTTCTTGACATTGCTCCTACAACTGAAATGTATGCTCACACCGATCAGGAATTTGCCACTAAATATTTCTGGTGGTTTTTTCATATTCAGCCCTCCCCAATACCTGAGTACATGAGTTTGAGTGAGAAATCTAAATCTTATCGAGGGAGCTTAATCAAAATTAAAACCAGTCGGGATTTTCCTCCCTGGTAATTACACCATCCAAAGGGAATACCATGTTAAAAAATTTTCCAGTATAAGCTTCAAGAATGACCGCTACTCCATCAATATGGATATACCAAGTTCTATTGCCAGTTACTTTACTCCACAGCGTATCATTATTTAACAAACTCATCTGAACAATATTTGTGTTATACGTCAAATTCAACTTTTGGTTTACTGTGTCAAGGTACATTTTTGCTTTGAATATAGCCTCATGTTCCGTGAGAATAGGTTTTTGGACTTGAAAAAAACCTAAAATGATAATCACTATTATCAATAAAATAATAGAGTAGCCAATCTTTTTCTTAACAGCCATCCTCCTCTCGCTCCTTTACTTTCTTATCAAAATACCTTCTTTGTTTAATTGGGTCATTAACTCTGAATATGCATTAATAATTTCTGCACTAAAGCTGGTTTTAACAGTTGAGATCGGCATATCTTCTTGTAAAGAAAATCTATCCAGCAGGTATTCGCGTAAACGTGGATGTTAAGTATATAATCTTAATTGAAAAGGAGGTGCTGTATCTAAATGGAATTTATAGAAACAGGACTAAAACTATTTGTGTTTATAATAGTTATTTCACTATTCTTTGCTTTGGTAGGGTTCCTAGTCAAAAAAAATCTAAGTGACTTCTTTCAAGGTTTTTCTAGAATAATAATAAAAATTTTTAGTTCAATTAAAGAAATTTATAGAAAAACGGGCTGACAATAGGATTCTAAACTACCCGTTCGTATTATGACATCAACCAGAATTTTGCATTATTTGATCGTCCAGGGAATGGGTGTGATCTTATTGTTCTCCCAGTCTTCTCTGATCACTGCGTAGCCGACGGAGTCAAATAATTGTCCAGCTTGGCTCCAAGATTTACGATGATAAGCCTCCAAGACGAATATCGACTTTGCAAACAACGCCCGCATAAGTACGTTATCGACCCTGGTATGTCCTTCTATTCGGATTGCCTCTGGAAATTCAGAAAACGCGTACGAGACAATCCACCTTAAAGCTTGAACGCCAACACCTTTTCCCCGATGCTCGCTGCGGATTCTTAAATCAAACATAATAATAGGATCAGAGACATCGAAAAATCGGATCAACCCGATTTTCTACTCCTCGTCTTCACAAAAATCCAGAACGTTCGAGTATTCTCATTGTGATAGGCGCCATCTTCATAAGCCTTTCTGACATCCGATTCAGTAGGGTTCTCAACTCCATGATAAGGCCAGCTATCTGATGTGAGGAACTGTACGAGCTCCTCAACTTCCTGTTTAACAGATAAAAAAGAGATGTTCACGTAAATAACCCCTTTCTGTAGCTATGTGTATATTCTATATTTTCAAAAAGCGACGACGCAGGAATGTAATGTTAGCTGATGTCAACGACCTCTTCGAGTAACTTATAGTTTATTTTAACTTTAGTTTATATATAATCTCGCCATCTTGGTTCTCTTTATCTTGATTGACAAATCCTAATTTCTCGTAAAGTTTTCTAGCGTGATTATTATTTTTTTCGATTGTTAAAGAGATTACTTCGCATTGTCTGTTCATTTCCTGAATGAATTCTAATATTCTTTTAAGAGATTGTATTCCTAATCCCATCCCTTGATATTCCTTGTCTATTTGAAAGCCACCGATCCAGTAATTATTAGTACTATTAGGTGTATAGGAAAGATAGAAAAATCCGAATGTTTTATCATCCTTACACAAAATATATGGATCAAAAGCCTCATCCCACGGTTTTATATAAGCCCATGCTAAAGATTCGATAACAGAAGGCACAAGCTTCTCTTGTGATTTGAGTAAAGATATCGAGAGAGCTTCTTCCCAATTATTTTTATCAATTGGTTCTATGCGGATTAGATTCATTTTTTATATTCCTTTCAATTTTCCATCACAATTTCGTTGATTTCAGCTAACGT
>NZ_SKFG01000034.1 GCF_004344915.1 Paenibacillus albiflavus
CCTGCACCTGTCGCTCCTGTTGCTCCTGTAGCCCCTGTTGCTCCCGTTGCTCCTGTTACCCCTGCACCTGTCGCTCCTGTTGCTCCTGTAGCCCCTGTTGCTCCCGTTGCTCCCGTTGCTCCTGTTGCCCCTGTTGCCCCTGTTGCCCCTGCACCTGTTGCTCCTGTTGCCCCTGTTGCCCCTGCACCTGTTGCTCCCGTTGCTCCTGTTACCCCTGCACCTGTTGCTCCTGTAGCCCCTGTTGCTCCCGTTGCCCCTGCACCTGTCGCTCCCGTTGCTCCTGTAGCGCCAGTTGCGCCATGAGGCCCCTGAGGTCCTTGAGGTCCTTGAGGCCCTTGAACCCCTTTCACTTTTACCCTAACTTTTTGCGTAACATTAACCTTTTGCTTCACATTGCATCTGCAAATTCGATGTCCACATTTTTTACATTCCTTTATTGGTCGTTTGGGGTGCAAATTTCTAACCTCCTTCTTTTTGAGACTTTTATATCGTATGAAATAAGCAATAAGTGAGAAATGGCATGTACCTATCATTGCTATAAAATAATGGAAAAGAAAGGGAAGGCCCAAGATGATATGCTCCTCATACGGTAGACAGGTGAAATAATAAAACCTAAATATTGAATCCAGCCCGTCATCCGCAGGAAGAGAAAGGGATACGCTCATTCCACTCCGCAGCAGGTCGCTGAGAACGTGCTAAACCGCAAATTCCATGCAAAAGTACCCAATGAGAAGTGGGTAACCGATGTGACGGAGTTTATGTACGGCAATGGCCAGAAAGCTTATCTGAGTGCTATTCTTGATCTTCATGACAAAACGATCGTCTCTTACGTACTCGGGCATTCCAACAACAATCCACTTGTATTCCTATGACCCAGCATGTCCGTGTTGGACGGTGCATTGATAATGGTCCCATAGAATCTTTCTGGGTAACTCTAAGAAAGGGACATTAATGCCTACATCCGCTTTTACAATTACGAATGGTTGCAGGCTAAACTAAACGGCCTTAGTCCAATGGAATTTAGGACTAAGGCCGCGTAATAGATTTTATTTTTTGTACTGTTTAAGCATCCTTTTTATCTGTAAAAGCGACTTTTCGTACAATTGCATTGATGAAATCCTCATCTAAGAATGGAGCAATTGAGACAATGGATCGCATCCCTCCGGCTTCTAACTCCTTCTTGGCTAGTTCACTAAGCACTGCTTTACTTACGAACGGCGCAATCGCTGTTATCGAACGGATACCTTCAGTGTCAGCAATCTTAAGTACAAGCTCATCAAGTACTTCCCGGCTGAGGAAAGGAGCAAGAGGCGTTATGTTCTTGATACCTTCAACCTCAGTCGCCTTACGTGCAAGCTCATCAAGCACTTCACTGCTGATGAACGGCGCTAACGGGATGAGTTCCTTTATATTAAAGCTATCCTTGATCTGATTAAACATATCATCAGCCTGTGATGCACTAAGGAGCGGTGCTACCGTTGTAATTTCCTCAACTGTTACTTCATTATTCTGAAAATAATCAGCCGTATCCTGTTCAATCACTTTCTTGATCAATTTCGCTTCTTTGCCATCATCCAAAATTTCATCTATGCTGACACCAAAAATTTCGGCTAATACGGGCAGCTTCGAAATATCAGGCATTGTCTCGCCGCGCTCCCAATTGCTTATCGCTTGGTAACTAATGCCTAGCTGATCCGCAAGCCCCATCTGCGTAATGTCTTTCTTTTTTCTAAGGCTAGCGATATTCTTGCCAATCTTCTCCATACTGAACATGATTACAACACTTCCTTTAAATGTTTTTGGTGTTAATGTATCTATCCCTATCAATTTGGACCCATTCACTGGGCAATGGATATTGATTACTTCGCTCAGTTGTAAATTCAGTCCTTGTCTTCGTAAACTTTCTTCTAAAGCTGGCCAACTTCTTCGTAATCCTCTCCATGTTGAACATGAATGCGTCACTCCCTTGATTTGATAATCCGAGTGTATCGCGTCCATTCACTTAAGTATATCAAGTGGTTCTTGAGTTGAAAATTCCCTTTGACAGCAAGGATTCTGACTCGTTCTTATTTCTGTAAGCATAGTCTGTACACCTTCTCAATTTACAATTGAGTTGTACCCTAATGTACAAGAAGAAACGGTTTCACCGGCCATATAGGCGGGTGCGTTTCTTAAGGTATTACTTAGAATTTATGATACGATAGCCATAAATTCTATAATTCTAAAAAAACGGCAACTCAATTAACGCTTGAGTGCCGAATTTTGAAACTTGCTTTAATTTCCTAAATCTGATGAACTTGCTTCATATCGCGAATCTGTTGTTTAAACAACTGAGTAACATGCTTAGGCTCTTCAGCAGCAAGAATGGCTGAAATCATCGCTATGCCATCAAATGAATAATTCTGCAACTTAGGCAATGTCACTTCATTAATTCCTCCAATAAGAACAATTGGAATCGATACCGCCTGCCTTATTTGTTTAATTACACTTAACTCGATATAGGAAGCGTCCTCCTTGCTTCCTGTTGGAAAGCAGGCTCCTACGCCTAAGTAATGTGCACCTGCTTGTTCAGCATGAACTGCTTGCTCGACAGTTTCAGCCGAGATGCCAACAATCATATGTTCTGCAAGGCTGCGAAGATTATGATTACCAATGTCACTTTGCCCTAAATGAATACCCTCTGCCCCTAGTTCCATCGCTAATTGAACATGGTCATTGATGAACAATGGAACTTGGTACTGCTTGCAAAGTAGATGCAATACAGCAGCTTCTTCAAGCATCTGCTCGTACAGTTTTATTTTCTCCCGATATTGAACACAGGTCGCCCCACCCTGCAAAGCAAGTCCTACTCGTTCCTTCAAACAATCCTTACCGTCAGTTACAATATATAATGTAAGATCAAATGGCTGCTGATGCATAGGCGACCTTCGCTTTCTGTGCAATCATAGCTTCGTTCATCGCAGACATCTCATCAAAGAACCTTTGACGGAATGTACCTAAGCGACGTTCATGCACAAGTGAACGGGCTGCCTCTTCGCCTGCAATTCCGACTGCCGTTAATGCAAGTACTGCTGCATCAAGCGCTGGCAGTCCAGTACCAACTAAGCAGCCCGTAACAGAAGCTGTCATGCAGCCTGTACCTGTTACATCAGCAAGAATCGGGTGTCCATTGGCAATTTCTACTGAATGGACGCCATCTGTAACAAAATCTATAGGACCACTTGCAGAAATGACACAGTTCAAGCTCTTCGCTAATTGATCTGCCTTATCCGCATCAAAAGGAGCGTTAGGATCAGCATCCACTCCACGCCCACTGCTCAATCCTGTTAATGTGGCAATCTCTGAACGGTTCCCACGGATGACAGTAAACTTCACTTGATCTAGCAAAGCTTCAATGCATTGCTTGCGATATGCACTTGCACCAACTCCAACAGGATCTAGAACAACTGGAATATGAAGACGATTCGCCTCTTTACCTGCACGAACCATGGATAAAAGCTGCTCTTCTTGAATCGTGCCGATATTGATGACAAGTGCATGGCACAGCCCAACCATTTGCTCACTATCATCGGGATTTAATGTCATAATCGGACTTCCGCCTGCCGATAAAGTTATGTTAGCACAATCATTAACCGTTACAATATTTGTTAAATGATGCACATACGGATGAAAGGCTTGCATGTCTTTCCACTGTCTAGCAAATTTATTGTTCATAATGAACCGCCTGCTCTCCACAAAGAATGAAAATGATGTATCGGTCCTGAGCCTTGTCCAACCGCATAAGCGTTCCGAATTCCCTTAGTTACATACAATTTGGCTAATCGAATGGCTTCATTGCGCTCATATCCACGCGCCCACAATGCAGCAATTGCAGATGAAAGACTGCATCCTGTTCCATGTGTATGCTCACTAATTACCCATTCCTCTGTAAATGTCGTTCCATCAGATAAATAATCAATCGATACTTGTGTGCCACTAGAATCCCGAACTGGCAAATGCCCGCCTTTAAGCAACACTTCACAGCCGAATGTGCTGGCTAAATCAGCAACTACTGCTTGCATAATGGAATGAGAGTGAATGGAAGATCCATATAGAAGCTCTGCTTCATGCAAATTAGGCGTCATCAAGCTACAAATAGGAAATAGCTTTGTTCTTAGCGCATCTACCTGATCAGGTTCAAGTAAACGATGACCACTCGTAGACACCATTACAGGATCTACAATAACAATTGGCGGCTTATACCGCTTGATTGCTTCTGCAATTTCGTGAATAATGAACTTCTCGGCAACCATCCCAATTTTGACTGCATCAATTCGGATGTCTGAGAACACCGACTCGAGTTGCTTAGCAACAATATGGCTACTTAGCGTCTCAATCGCCTGCACACCGAGCGTATTCTGGGCTGTAATCGCAGTAATTACACTAAGCCCATATACACCTAGTGCAGAGAATGTTTTGAGATCAGCTTGAATCCCCGCTCCACCGCCTGAATCACTGCCTGCAATCGTTAGTACATGCTGCATTCCTCTCACCTCAAGGTTATAAAATATACATAGTGCAGCCATCGATACGATGATCTAACTCAAAAATTAAGCCTCAAGCTGATATGCCATAGTCCAAAATTGATATTCCATCTGGCAGCTTACTCGGAAGGCTTCCTCTACACGAAGCTGCTCAGCTTCTGACGAATTAGCAGACAAGACATCTAATTTAGAACATACAATCTCTACCCATGATGGCTTCTGTTCCTTTGCATAGAACGTAATCCATTGGTAGTAAGGATGATTCTCAGCAGGTGGCGATTCACTCATGATGCGCTTCGCAATATATTCATACGTCCAAGGACATGGTAGCATCGCCGCATATAATTCGGGAACCGTACCAAATTGCGCTGTAGTAAACATGTGATTCCGGTAATTCCGAGTTGCCGATGCCATGGCTTCTGACTTTATCTCGTCTACTGACACGCCTGCTGCTTCGCAGAACACGTGATGCGGCTGCACCTCATCATTCAGAATATAGCTAATCCCTTGGTGGAAGAATGTCATATCCTCACGCGTGCTAACTTTCGTAATCGCCATTGCATACAGTTGTATGTACGCATTCAAATAGAGATGATCCTGCTGAACATAATGAATGAGCTGATCCTTAGACAAACTCCCCTGCCGGATTCCTGCAACAAAAGGATGTTCATAAAGCTGTTGAAATAAGTCCTCGTTGATCTCGCGCAGCTTAGCTGATAATGATCGAATCATAGCCATACCCTTCCCTCCTCCTGTATAAAGCATCTCAAATAAAAAACTCACCGGATGCAAAAAAACCATTTCCTGTACAGGAAATGGTTCGGATCTCATAATTGCATAGTACCGAAGCCCACTTCCCTACGCTAGTATGAACTAGATCAGGTTCAAAGGGTCCGAGCCTCGCGCTCGTCTCAATCTTGCGATTCCCCTAGTGGTTACTTTTGCTATTTAAGTTGACCTCAATATATCACGGTCTTATTAGAGCGTCAAGCTAGTCTGGATGTAACTGATCCCACCATGTTAGGTTTGATAACTAATCACACCATCTCGCTCTGAACGTTTAATTCGACCTTCACCTTCGAGATACACGAGATGTGCAATCGTTTCTGCGAGCGCGAAGCGAAGCTGATGCGTCGTCAGCCTAAAGCCGAAGACGGTGCGGCACAGCTCGTAGGCTGTCATCGGGTGACGGAGATGCTCCACCATGACACTTAAGCGCTCATGGTGGTGAACGATCAGTTCGGCGGCACGCTCGCCGAACTTTGCGAACGGCTCTCGGTGGCCAGGATAAGCTGCATCCACCGAGAGCTGTTGAACCGCCGCAAGCGAGCTTAGATAAGCGCGCAACGGGTCTTCATCAACGTCAGGCATGTAGCTGACGTTGGGGGAAATTTGCGGCAGCACATGGTCGCCGCAAAGAATCTCGCGAGCCTCGCGGTTGTAGAAGCAGAGATGCCCCGCGGCATGGCCCGGGGTCTCGATAGCTTCGTACAAGCGGTCGCCGAGGCGCACAAGCTCGCCCGCAGCAATCGCTGTCATCGCAGGCTGCGGGGATACGTGATCGACGAACTCACGCATGTGGTTCGTCATCTCGTCCCGCAGCTCGGTCGGCAGCCCATGCTGCGCGAAGCTTTCGCAGAGCAGCCGCGTCATCGGCTGCTCGGCGCCCCACATGAGCGAAGTCAGGCGTATCCCCGTCTCCGATAGGAGAACGGGGGCGCCGCCCGCTCGCTCCTGGAACCAGCCTGCCATCCCGTAATGATCGGGATGGTAATGGGTCAGTACGACCTGTTCCACTTGGTCGTATTTAATGCCTAGCTCTTGGAATGCCTTCTCCCACGCTTCTTCAGAATCTTTTGTATGTAAACCTGGGTCGATTACGGTAAATCCATTCTTTCCCTTCAACACATACGCATTCACCCAGCGAAGCGGAAATGGCAGTGGCACTCTTACTTGTATGAGATCATCCCGAAGGATGGTAACCGTCTCTCTCATCATTAATAACCCCCTTACGTATCATCCAATTGTCAATAACCTTATTATGACATAAGCAGAGCGACAATTGGAATATGACTGAAAAACGCTTTTGCTGTAAAATAATTCCATGGTAAAATAAGAGAAAGCGATTACACCATTCTCACTATAGAGGTGATTCAGGTTGGTTAGCTATACCGAATATCGACAAGCTTTTGAAGGAATTCCGAAACCTTTCGCTTATCTTGATCTCGATCTGCTTGAGCAGAACATTCAGCATGTTCTTACCCTCTCAGGCTCCAAACAAATTCGGATTGCTAGCAAATCCATTCGCTCTCGCGAGGTTATAAAGAGAATCCTGGATTACGATTCGCGATTTATCGGATTGATGTGTTTTACAGCAGACGAAGCGATCTTTCTTGCCGAACATGGCTTTCAAGATTTACTGCTCGGCTATCCGATCTGGGATCGGCATGCCATTCACGCAATCGCTCGCAAAGTAGCAGAGGGAAATCAGATTACCTTGATGGTTGATTCCATTCAGCATGTGGAACATATCGAAAAGATCGCAGAGCAAGTAGGCTGCAAGCTTCCTCTATGTATTGATCTCGATCTTTCGATGGATTTTTTCAGCCTGCATTTTGGCGTATGGCGTTCTCCGATTCGAACTGCTGCGGCTGGAGTCAAGTTAGCCGAACGAATTGCGAGCTCATCGCATGTAACACTTGATGGCATCATGGGGTATGAGGCTCAAATTGCCGGTGTTGGCGATGCCAACCCTTCGACTAAGATGCGAAATCAGCTTATTCGTTACCTCAAGCACAAATCCATTAAGCAAATCGCTACTATTCGTGCAGAATTTATTCATACGCTTCATGCCAAAGGAATTGTTCCACGCATCGTAAATGGGGGTGGAAGCGGTAGTCTCGACTCTACTTGCGCGGAAGAGGTTGTCACTGAGGTTACAGTAGGATCAGCCTTTTACTCACCTGTATTATTTGATTATTATGACAATTTCAGATTTCAGCCTGCTGCCGGCTATGCAATTGAAATTGTTCGACAGCCGAGAGCCGATATTTATACCTGTCTTGGCGGTGGATATACGGCATCAGGAGCAATCGCCCTGGATAAACAGCCGAAACCTTATTTACCAGAAGGTACCGAGCTCCTGTCAATGGAGGGAGCAGGTGAAGTACAAACTCCAATTCTTTATCGTGGGGCTGAGCCAATAATGTTAGGTGATCCTATATTTATGCGCCACAGCAAAGCAGGAGAGCTATGTGAACGATTCAAGGAGCTGCATATACTCACACAAGGACAAGTCACGCAAACGATGTTAACTTATCGTGGAGAAGGGCGATGTTTTTTATGAGACAATCGAGTGGTATGAGATGGAGCAATTGGTCGGGAAGTGCAGTTAGTACGCCAGAGCGTATTGTGTATCCTTCCAGCATTGAAGAGATTTCAAGGCTTGTTCACGAGAGCAACGATCAAGGCAAGAAAGTCCGAATTGTGGGATCTGGCCATTCGTTCACAGCGATTGTGCCAACGGACAGCATCTTGATTTCGCTGGATGAGATGCAAGGCATCAAGCATATGAATCATTACCATTCGATCGCGCATGTATGGGCTGGTACGAAGCTTAAGCTGCTAGGTGAATCCCTGCACGCGCTTGGTTATGCGCAAGAGAACTTGGGTGATGTTAATTTTCAATCGATTGCTGGTGCTGTAAGTACGGGGACACATGGTACAGGTGTCAAATTTGGCAGCGTTGCTACTCAGGTAGTGGGCATCACGGCCGTTACGGCTGATGGCTCAATCGTAGAATGCGATGCTAACCACAATTCGGAATTGTTCAAAGCGATGCAAGTATCGCTTGGTTCACTCGGCATCATCGCAGAGGTCAAGCTGCGCGTTGTTCCTGCATGGAAGATGGATTTTGAGAGCCGTAAGGTTAACTTTCATGATTGCATGCAGCAGCTAGATTCGCTTTGTGCTAGCAATCGCCATTTTGAATTTTATATTTTCCCATATAGTGATCATGTTCAGATTAAATTAATGAATCAGACCGATGCTGAGCCTGACAAGAGCAGCTTCTGGAACAATTTTAACAAAATCGTAGTTGAGAATGGCGCCTTCAAGGTCATGTCGGAGGTCAGTCGCCTATTACCCAAGTCTTCCAGATCCATAAGCCGCTTATCGGGCAAGCTTGCCCCTGTCATGAAGCAAGTGGGTCACAGCCATAGCATGTTCGCTACGCCTCGTCTCGTGAAATTCAATGAAATGGAATATAACATCCCCGCCCAGCACATGCAAGCTGCGCTTGAAGAGGTTCGCGCCTGTATCGATAAGAAGCAATATGCGGTCCATTTTCCACTGGAATGTCGTTATGTCAAAGCCGATGATATATGGCTCAGCCCTGCCTATGGACGTGACTCTGCTTACATCGCAGCGCATATGTACAAAGGAATGCCTCATGAACAGTATTTTGCCGATCTAGAGCAAATTTTTCTCAAATATGACGGACGCCCACACTGGGGCAAGTTACATACATTGAAACAAAAACAGTTAGCTGAACGCTATCCACAATGGGAAGCGTTTCATACGTTTAGAAAAGAGCTTGATCCAAAGGGGACTTTGCTCAACAAGTATTTGGAAGGCCTATTTATAGGTTAGATTTTGAGTTCGTTTGCAGGTCAGTTATTACAAGCCAAAAGCGGGTAAGCTTCCTCAAGCTTGCCCGCACTTTTTTTTATAACAGCACAAATTCCAGGTTAACGGAAGTACTGATCTCCATTGGCCAATGTTGTGTTTGTTGTGAATCTTATGTTGGACAATCTTGGATATGCAATTTATAATACCGAAGTGAAACGGTTGCACCATCATTAAGGCCAGATGCGTTCTCCCTGCATCGAAATGAAAATTATAGCCATACTAAGCATACTAAATTTTGGATAAAGGCTGTGGACAAATGAGGCAAATCTTTGCAATCTATTCTCGCGATATTCATAACGTCATGACAAATTGGGTTGCACTTGTCATCATAGGTGGGCTTATCTTTCTCCCATCGCTCTATGCATGGTTTAACATTAAGGCGTCATGGGATCCATACGGCAATACAAGTCAGCTATCCATTGCTGTCGCAAACAATGATGAAGGTGCCATGCTCCGCGACAAGGAGCTCCAAATTGGGCAAGAAATTATTAAAGCATTGCATGACAATCATTCGATCAATTGGATTTTTACCGACGAGACAGAAGCGACCAGAGGTGTAACTCATGGCGATTATTATGCCAGCATCATCATCCCATCTGATATGTCAAGTAAGATTGCTTCCGTCATCACACCTAATCCGCAAAAAGCAGAAATCATTTATCAGGTCAATGAAAAAATCAATGCGATTTCTCCTAAAGTAACGGCCAAAGGCGCTAGCAGCATCATCGAGCAAGTGAATGAGAACTTTGTCGAGACAGCGAGTGCTACCATCTTCCAAATTATGAATGAGCTTGGCATAGAGCTTGAAAACGAACTACCGAATATCCAGAATCTTACAAAACTTATATTTAAGCTGGAAACTATGTTCCCTGAAATTAACCAAACCGTTACAACAGCCGTAGATGATCTTGATCGTGTGAGCGGTATTTTGGACAAGATGCAGCAGAAACTTCCAACCATTGCGCAGGTTGCTACAGATGGGCAGGATTTAACAACGAAACTAAGCGAATTCTTCGAGCATGGAGAAGAGACAATCAATACGATCGGACCGGATCTCAAAAATAATCTTATCCTACTGCAGCAAGTTACAAGTTCTACAGAGCAATTAACTGGGATGCTTCAAGATGTGAATATCAATAAAGAAGACATATTAACCCCAATTGTACATATCAAAAAACGTCTAACAACATCTGTTGGTGTGTTAGATAGAATGAACGGCGTTATTCAGAAAATAAATAACTTTCATCCTACAAATAAATTGTCAGATGTGATCAACAAGCTCGAGCAAGTGAAAGCAAAGTTCAATAAACAAATCGAGATATTGAACAGCATCTATGATCATGTGGATAAAGGCGAGAAACCTACGCAAAGCTTAATTGATAGCTTAAACCAATTATCTAAAGATGCTTCTGCTATACTCGGTGATCTTATCGATCGCTGGGATCGTGATATTACTTCGTCTATTGTGGACGCACTTCAAACCGCCAACCGCATGGCCAAGAATGCAAACGATATTCTCAAGGAAGCAAGCGCAAGCTTGCCAGATGTTAATAAGATCATAAACGATGCTGTTGCAGGCTCTACATTTGGAGTGAACGAATTAAAGGCACTCCAGGGAAAACTGCCAACGATCGAAAACAAAATCAAGCAATTAGCGAATAAAATCCGTTCTTTAGAGCAGGAAACCAATCTACAAGAAGTGATTGATTTGCTTAAATTGAATGCGCAAAAGGAAAGTGACTTTTGGGCTAACCCCGTCCTTCTTAAAGAGATTAAATTGTTTCCGATACCTAATTATGGCTCAGCAATGTCACCGTTCTTCTCTACGTTATCCTTGTGGGTCGGTGCGTTATTGCTCGTATCTTTGCTGACCGTAGAGGTTCACCAGCCAGCAGGAGCAACTGCCTATCGAAGTTACGAAATCTACTTTGGCCGTTACTTAACTTTTATGACATTTGCTGCGCTTCAATCTGTTTTCGTTACACTCGGTGACATTTATTTACTCGACTGCTATGTCACAGATAAGCTTTGGTTTGTCTTATTCGGTATTCTGCTAAGCATCGTATTTATGCTTATCGTATACACGCTTGTATCTGTTTTTGGCAATGTGGGCAAGGCCATCGCGATTGTCCTGCTTGTTCTGCAGCTAGCTGGCTCAGGTGGTACATTCCCGATCCAATTGACGCCACCGTTCTTCCAAATGATTAATCCCTACCTTCCATTTACTTATGGAATTAGTATGATGCGCGAAGCAGTCGGCGGAATTCTGTGGGACATCGTCCAGAGAGATATGTTTAAGATGCTTTCTTATGCAGCTGTTGCATTGCTGATCGGATTAGCGCTTAAGCGCTGGATTAATCGCGGTAGCGAGGGCTTTGTTCAAAAGGCAAAAAAGAGCGGATTAATCCATTAAGCCGTACTAACACACAACAAAGGAACCTCCTTTCATGAGAGGTTCCTTTCCTTTGCTCCTGATACCGATCGCAATAATATTTGGAACTATTCCAAATATACTACGTAGATTTATAGAGCAGAACAAGATTACAATCGGGGGTTTAGGAATGGACGAGAGTAATAGAATTGCAATTATCGGCGGTACGGGGAAAGTTGGAAGATATCTCGCATGTGAGGCGTTACATCGCGGCTATCAGGTTCGCATGCTTGTGCGGAATCCACAGAACTTAACTTATCGCGATGATCGAATTGAGCTTGTAGAAGGCTCAGTAGAATATATCGATCACTTAAGAGCCCTTCTTAAGGGTTGCCATACTGTCATTAACGCTTTCGGTCAACCACCCAAAGCTATACCGATGTACAGCAATGTAACAAGTAATCTCCTCAATCTTATGAATGAACTTACGATCAATCGTTACATTGGAGTAACGGGAGGTTCACTTACTTTACAAGGAGATCACAAAGGGCTGCTGAATAAGCTTGGAGCCTATATGTTTGAAACCTTCTTGTCCGAGATGATTACGGACAAGAAAAGAGAAGCCGCTATATTGCAACAGCATAGATCCCTTGATTGGACACTCATTCGACTGCCATTTGTCACAGAGGGTTCAGCAATAGGGGATGTTCAGGTTAAGCTTACCGATATGCCTGGTTTTAAAATTTCGAATCAAGATATCGCAAGTTTCATGATTGGTCAAATAAATGACAAATCGTACATACGTCGAGCTCCATTCATCGCAACTTAAACTTTTTTGAGGGGACTTCTACTCAGAGTTAGTTCCCCTATCTATACTGTCTCTTCTTGATTCCGAGTTCGGAATTGAGAAGGCGTAAGCTGATATTTTTTGCGAAATACTTGTGTAAAATGCCTGATATCTTGATATCCCACATATTCCGCTATTTCCGTAATGGAAATTTTGGACTGAGAATTTGCTAGCAGCTGTTTAGCTTGTTCCAGACGAAGCTGAATCACATAATCTTTGTATCCCGTACCAGTCTTGAGCTTAAACAACTGACTAAAGTAAATGGGACTTAAATATACGATAGAAGCCACCTTCTCCAAGGATAAATTCTCACGAAAATTATTCTTGATGTATTGAACGGCAATATCGATCTGATCCTCGTTTTTATTCAGTATGAAAGCAACATGTGACTCGCCCTTTTGAAGCTTGCTGATCTCAAACGGGATTGACTTGAATTGATTCAGCATATCACTAACTTGAACTTGATAGGCTACTTTGAGATATCGATCCAAATGCTGCCTGACCTTAAGCTCAATACCACGCATTGACTGACCATCTTGTATGCTAACCACACCAAGCAGACTAAATGGATCAAAGCTAACCACGAACCCTTTTGCCTGTTCCTCAATGATTTCAGTCAGTACATTCTCAATAATAAAATGATTGATCGTAACATCCTTCTCCTTATCCTTCAGCCTAATAAGCATAAGGAGAAAATGTGGGAACGATTCCTCTAGCTTTGAAATATCAAATCGGCCGATATCAAGCCCATGTGCCAAGCGCTGAAAAACGGCCTCTCTAAGGTACTTCAGATTGAAATCGAGCATGCTGGTGTCGCTTGCTCGCGGTTCCTCATTAGACAGCTCATATTCAATGGCTGCGATGATTTCATTCAGCTTACTTTTGCCAATTGGCTTCAATATATAATCTATGGCTCCAAGACGAAGCGCTTGCTGAGCAAAGGTAAAATCCGAATGCGCTGAAATGACAATCCATTTGGTATTCAGATTTGATTTGCGCATCTTTTCCATCAGCTCAAGTCCGGTCATGCCAGGCATGAGTATATCGAGGAACACCACATGAATATGACAGCTGCGAAGAATGGTTATGGCTTCTTGAACGGAGCCTGCCGTATATGTATTCATATGAGGGAACGATTGTCTGATCGTACGCTTCATGCCTTCTCTAATGACCTTCTCATCATCTACCACTAGAATGTTCATAAGCATTCAGCTCACTCCTTTAAGCTTGAACTGCTGTACCATCTGATTCGTAATTGGCAAACGAATGGAAACCACTGTACCCTTGTTTTCTTCACTCCTAATTTGAAGCCCATAATCAGGTCCGAATTTAATCACGATTCTTCGATGCACATTCAAAATCCCGATTCCAATCTCCTCTGATTGTTCCTGGCTGAACGATTCATTCGCTATATATTCTTCTGTGCTTTTCAATACAATATCTTGAAGCTTGCCTAACTTCTCGCACGGAATGCCAACGCCGTTATCACGGATATGAATCGTAAGTGCATGCTCATCCATCTCCGTATGAATCCACAGCCTGCCTTGCACTTCTTGCAACATTAATCCGTGCACAATTGCATTCTCGATGATTGGCTGTAAGGTCATTTTGGGCAACTCAGTCTGCAAGCAAGCATCGGGAACATCGATTTCCACATGTAAGCCCTCATCCGCTCTGGCTTGTAGAATCGCCAAATAATGCCGAATTTGTTCCATTTCTTCTCTGAGCGTAATTTCTGCATACTCCCAATCGCTGCTATATCGAAACATACGGGACAGGGACAGAATGATATTACCTAGCTTCTCATTCTCCTTCTCGTCTAGCATCCAGTAAATCATATCTAAGGTGTTATACAGAAAATGTGGATTCACCTGCGATTGCAGCGCGTGCAATTGCGCATTCTTCTCACTCGTGGACACAAAACGAACCCGTTCGATCAATTGGTTAATCCGGCTTACCATTCGATTAAACGCGGATACAAGGAAATTAACCTCATCAAACGATTTAACCTCCAGCAGTACATCAAACTGACCGCGTTCTACTTGCTTCATGCCGCGAACCATCTTCTTAATGGGAGCTGCGATCATGCGCGAGAAGAACACACTAAGT
This sequence comes from Paenibacillus albiflavus, assembly GCF_004344915.1. Classification (GTDB taxonomy): domain Bacteria; phylum Bacillota; class Bacilli; order Paenibacillales; family NBRC-103111; genus Paenibacillus_AM; species Paenibacillus_AM albiflavus. The sequence goes on from NZ_SKFG01000034.1 coordinate 14,540, forward strand.
CCAATCGATAGCAGCACCAATAAACCTGAGACGATAAACAAAAAGCGTTCATTCTTATCTAATTCTACGTTTAAATCTGAATTAGGTGTGACACTGACAATCCGCCAATCCAGGATCGGCTGCTTCTCGACCACGGTCAGAAACCCTGCATCGTTATTCATATAAGTGAGCTCATCTTCTGACATAGGAGGCAGATCAACTGCCTTCAGCTCCTTATTAGCTGGAAATCCCGAGTAAGCCAATATTCGATTATCTCTGGTTAGGATATAAGATTCGCCATGCGAGCCTAAATTCAAATTGCTTAATACATTCAGCACAACGGCAGGCTCGGTTTCAATCACCACGATCCCGATTGGCTTATTCGAATAAATATCATACAGAACGCGTCCAAAAGTAAAGACAGGACTCTGATGCATCAAGTCAATGATCGATTCTTGCTGCATCCCTAACCATACCATTTCGCCTTTGGACTTCTTAATTTCTTTATACCAATCTTTATTTGAATATTCTGAATCTATTGCATGCGTAAAGCTGCCATAGCTATAAATTTTTCCTTCATTCGTAAGCATATAGATGCCTACTAAATCATCTCGGCTATAATAAATGGAGCCTAGCACATTTTCGATGGATCGCTGAGAAATCGCCTGTACAGACGTATTGGATTCCACTTGAGTCAGCATTCGCTGAATATCCAAATTGCCGATAATCGACTTGGAGACGCTATCGTACCCTTTCATGACGAGCGTCAAATGATCGGCAGCCTGCGACACATTCTTCTGCGAAATTTCCCCGACGCGCAGGTTGATCTGATCGGTTGTTTTATTGTAATACACAATCGATACCACCGTTAATAGGCCAAGATTACAGAGAAGAAACCAAATAAACACAGAGGCGCTAATTGTATTTAGCCGTAATCGTTTAACGTTAGACGCCCCCCTCTAATCGTTGCAAGATATCTTGATTCTATCATGCAGAATTAGCCTTTGACAGCCCCTGCTACGATCCCTGCCGTAATTTTCTGCGAGAGGGTAAAGTAGATCATCAGAACGGGCAGAGCTCCTAACACCAAATACGCTCCGATCGCGCCATAATTGGTCGAATACTGACTAAAGAAGCTATAAACGCCAAATGGCAAGGTTTTGAATCGTTCAGCGGTTACGAAAGTTGCCGCCATAATATATTCATTCCACGTCGAAATAAAAGTTAATATACACACCGTTACAATGGGCGGAATCGTAATCGGCATTACGACATTAGAAAATACTCGATAAACCGAAGCTCCATCCATAATGGCAGATTCCTCAATCTCATGCGGTATGCTCTTCATAAAGCTTGATAGAATGAAAATTGCCAGTGGAATAGCAAAAGCGACGTATGGAATAATCAAGGACAGATACGTATTCAATATAGTCATATTTTTAAAAATAATCATAAGTGGCAATAGAGTCGATTGAATCGGAATCATAATTCCAATCATAAAAACAAGCATAACCACATTCCCATAACGCCAGCGAAATCTCGATATAGCGAATGAAACCATCGCGCTAAGGAGAATGGTTAATGCCATCGAAGCTGCTGTAACAACGATGCTATTAAATAGATATTGAAGATAATGACCCGAAACATAGGCATTCTTATAATTTATCCATTGCGGCACAGCTGGTAATGCAAAAAAGTTTCCATCAAGGATTTCTTGCGTTGTTTTGAACGAATAAAGGAATAGCCAAAGTAAGGGATAAACCTGGGTAATAAATAGAATTAGAAACAAGAATCCAACAACAATTTTCTTAACACGTTTCATCGCTCGGCTAGGATAGGAAACTGCTGGCTGCTGAGCATGAACAGATGGTGTAATCGAATTCGATTGCATCTTAACATTCCCTCCTGCTTAAGATAATTGATTCTCTGAACGTCTGAACAGCGCATTAAGCAATACTGTAGCAACCAAACACTCAACAACCAGAAAAGAGGAAATTGCACTGCCGTACCCATATTTTTGAGACAGGAAAGACATGTTATACATATGAGTCGAGATCACATCTGTCGCATGAGCAGGACCGCCAGCTGTCATAACCATAATCATATCGAATGCCTTAAGCGAACCAATAACCGCCAGTACAATGGAGATTTTAATAATCGGCATAACGAGTGGAATCGTAATGTAGCGATCAGCCGTAAAGCCTTCTGCGCCGTCAATCCGGGCTGCTTCATAGATTTCTTTGGGTACGCCTTGGATTCCGGTGAACTGAATCAGGATGTGATAGCCAAGATATTGCCACAGAGCGACAAAATAAATGGCATACATGGCGAATTTGGGGTCAGAGAGCCAGGCATGCGTCCAGCTTTCAAGCCCAAGACCAATTAAGACTTTATTAAGCATTCCTCCTAGAGAAGCAGGGTTATAGATCGTGCTCCACAATTGTCCAACTACGACTACCGATAGAATCACAGGGAGAAAATAGCTCGATATCAAAAAATTTGGCCGCCTTAAGTAACGGGTCATCAGAATGGCTATCCATAGCACGATTGGTATTTCTCCAACAGAAAATAAAGCAAAGATTAACGTTCGATATACAGAAGGCCAGAAGATCGAATCGTTCGTGAACATCTCGACGTAATTCTGAAATCCGATGAACTTGGGTGTACCAATCCCTGTCCATTCAGCTAAGGAATAATAGAAAGACACTAGAATCGGTACGAATACAAATACGACATACATGAGCAAACAGGGAAGGACAAACACGGCAATTGCTCGTTTGGATACCCTTAATACACCATTCATCTGATCCATCTCCTTCCTCATTATTTATGCTTTCTTATAGCCTGAAAGGGAAGGGATCCAGCATCGGGTTCCCTTCATCCAGCTACAAGGCTTATTTTATTTATTGTTCTTATCGAATGAATCCTGATGCTCCTTCGCTACATTCTCTGGATTAATTTTCTCGACGAATACATGCTGCAGACTCGTAAGATGGGTTTGTGCGATAGCAGGGTTCATCGTATTATCAAATGCCAGATCTCCCCCCTTAACCCCTTTAAACAACTCGAGGATCTCCATCGCCAATTGGGAGTAGCCCGCTGCCTTGAAATCACCTTTAACCTTCTGTGCAATACCAACCGCATTCTTCATTTCGAAGGACACCTTTGGATAATTCGTCATGAAATAATGAAGGAAATCTTTGGTTTCCTGCAAATGCTTGCTCTTTGCGGAGATCGCAAATGCGCTTCCAGGCGCTAGCATGAACTGGTCTGGGTCGCCCTTGCCATCAACGGTTGGAAACTTGAATACACCGACATTATCCTTCACAACTGAAGTATCCATACTGCCTGTTTCCCAGGTTCCGATAAAATGCATGGCAGCTTTACCAGTTTTAAACAGATTGCCAGCCGAAGTTTGATCAATCGCTGTAGCTCCTTCTTCAAACCCGCCAACTTGAACCAAATCCTGCAGCTTCTGAATGGACTGTACGAAGACCGGGTCCATGAATGTTTTCTTCTTATCGAGTACGTCCTTGAGGAAATTAGGACCATTGTTCGCACGTAGAACGATGTTCATGAACAAGAAGGATCCTGTCCAAGTATCCTTCTCTCCAACTGCAATGGGCGTGATCCCTTTCGCTCTTAATTTTTTGGAAATATCGACTAATTCCTCAAATGTCTTCGGAACTTCAACTCCCGCTTGCTTAAACAATTCCTTGTTGTAATAAACAACAGCAATATTGTTCCCATCAGGCAAAGCGTATATATGATCATTGAATGAGTAATAATCCAGAATTCCTGACTGGAATGTCTCCTTAAGTCCGTCACCTAACATATCATCAAGTGGTGCCAAGACGCCTTCATCGACGAATGGCTTCATTTGGGCAGCTGGGTTCACGATTGTAATATCAGGTACGGCATCTGAAGCTGCTTGCGTTTTCAGTTTAATCTTCTGTTGATCCGTATTTAAGGAATCTAGCTCAATCGTAATATTCTTATGCTCTGCCATGTAATCTTTAACGATCTTATTCATAATGCTGTAGTTTGGCATAGTTGGGTCAGGGTAAATATTTTGGAAGGTGATCGTCACGTTCTTCTCCCCAGAAGCTGATTTGTCACCGCCATTTGTTGCTGCCGCATCCTTGCTTCCACCGCTGCTTCCGCAAGCTGCAAGTCCTAATGTTAGGGACGATGCTAATAGAAGTGTCAATAGTTTCTTCATTTCGTTACCCCCTTGATTAATTTCTTTCCTAGAATTAATTATGATGGGCTTCCTCAATTGGAACAATGTGTAAACTTAAGAATTCAGGTGTGTTTTTTCAAGATATCTTTATACAAAAATAGCTGCTGAGAAAATTCTCAACAGCTAGTAAATACCTTATATTACAATTTTACATGTTGTGCCTGATTATCTACGGTTCCTTTGTTTTTCACTAAATGCGTCATATTCGTTTGGATGACGAGAAAGCTAATAAACATTAAGCCTGCTGAAATCATAAAGACGAATCTTGCCCCATATGCGTCTGTTAATAAGCCCATTACGAGAGAAGCAGTTCCGAAGCTTATTGAACTGAGTGCCCCGTGTGCGGAGTATATTTTGGGAAGACTATTTACTGCAACTGCCTGCTGAGTAATCGTCTGCATCGAGATCCCCTTTACTTGCTCTGCTATACCAAAGACGAAAGATATGAACAATGCTAGCCACGGGAGTGATAATATCCCAAACACGAACGTCGCAGCGAAGCATATAAAAGAACCTAATGCTAGATACAGCTTCTTATGCGATTCAAATTGTTTACTGCGCTTCAGCATGAAGAATCCGCCAATCAATAGACCGAACATGAACGACGCATTGATATAGCCCCACCATTCTTCTGTTTCGTGGAGGACTTGTTCAACGTAGACATAAATAATCGCTGCAATCCAGACAACATATGCAATACTCTCGATCACGACATTAATCGAAATCACTTTCAACGCCTTATTCGACCACAGCAAAATCCAGCCTTCTTGAAGTGAAGCCCATGGCTTCATTCGATCCTTCTTATCTTTCGCAGGCTCTTTCACACGGATTAAGCTCATCATAATTGTAGAGAGTGTAAAGAGTCCTAATGTTAGCCATACGATATTCGTTGCACCAATTAGAGCGACAACCATCCCACCTACAGCCCAGCCACCTAATTGAATCGTCTGATCCACAATCGACAGAAAACTATTTGCTTTTATCAATTCATCCTGATTCATTAGTATTGGGATCATTGAATGACTTGCTGGTGTTGCCATTGCATCTAATAGCGATATGATCATCACTAGCGCAAATAGAAACACCAAAGGTATCTCTGAAATGAATAGAACAAGAAAGAGTAGAACAATTGTCTTACCTAGCTGAGAATAGACTAGTATTTTGGTGAGAACAAATCGATCGATGAGTAGAGGGATGAACAACCCTCCTACAAAAGCTGCACATGTAATTGTAAATGGCAGGATCGCCATATAAACAGCTGAACCTGTACGTGCGTAAATAATCGTAATTAAACCAACAATGTAAAATAAATCCGCGATATTCGCGAAGGATTGACCTATCCACAGATATCTAAACGCCTTTTTCATATCATGTATCCCCAATCTTAAGTGTTTATGGTGAATCAACATTTAAGGGATACAATACTTACACCTTACCGCCTCCATATACCGAATTTTCATGATCCGTGACGTTTGAAAAGCAATCCATACCTAATAATTAACCATTAGCATGATATAACATCAGAAACATGATATGAAAAGGGCAAATTTTACAAAATACATATTTATTTTTATGTTATCTCAGCCTTGCTCAACTTGCAAGATAATTCAGATAAATTTTTCCCCATTTCTAGGTTTGAAGTGCTACAATGTAATTTGTGCAATTTGAATTGATATCGGGGTGAATGCATGGGTTTCGTACAACATATCAAGTTGGAAATAAATAAATGGAACCGCAATATTAAACTATTTTTTCTAGCTAATATTTTCTATCAAATTGGAAGTGGCATATTCTCTGTTCTATATAATCTTTACATACAATCACTAGGTTATAGCGAAACCATGAATGGATCGATCGTCAGTATTCAATCACTTGCTACTGCACTCATGTTCATCCCAATTGGATTTATCGGTGATCGATCCAGTCGCAAACGTTTGCTAATTATCGGTTCCCTATTAACTGGATTAACCTTTGTGGGACGCGCATTTGCTGAAGCTGAACTAAGCATGCAGCTGCTTGCTATTGGCTCAGGAATCTTCGTAACCTGTTTCCAAGTACTTGCCGTACCTTTTCTGGCGGAGAATGTGAGCAAAGAATATCGTCTTAAGTTTTTTAGCTATCATTTTTCTATGGTACTAGCTGCGCAAGTATTGGGAAGCCTCGGTGGAGGGTTCATTGCAGATATTCTTGAATCCATCGGATGGGAGCAGAAAACAAGTTTACAAACAATTCTGATGATTGGTGGAATTGCCAGCATCATTGCGTTTTTGCCGCTACTATTTGTCACCGAATCTAAATCTAAAGAGCAAGCTGATCATCAAAGCAAATTGGAAATGACTGAGTATAAGCCCCTCACAGCTAATACCTCTAAATCCGAGTGGAAAACAATCGCTCAGCTCACACTTATCCAGCTCATCATCGGCATTGGTTCTGGACTTGTCATTCCGTATTTAAATCTGTACTTTGTCAATCGATTCAATGTCAATCTGACGATGGTTGGTTTACTCATCTCACTTGGTCAAGTGATGACCATTATTTCGATGATGATCGGTCCTATGCTTGTCAATCGGGTCGGGCAAGTGCGAGCAGTAATCTGCTTTCAGCTATTGTCTCTGCCGTTTCTTATACTTACAGGCTACACGAACTTGCTCATTATCGCATCCATCAGCTTCCTCTTCCGTCAGGCTCTGATGAATGCAGCGAATCCGATTACTTCTTCCATTATGGTGGAACGAGTCTCCGATGCTCGTCGCGGGATAGTCAACTCCCTAACGCAAGCCGCCTTCATGATGGGCTGGGCAAGTATGGGGACGGTGCAATCCTATTTTGTAACGACTTACGGCTCCTACTGGGGCTATGCTATTACCTTCAGCATTACAGGCGTACTCTATATAACGGCTGCCTCGCTGTTCTACATCATGTTCGGCTCCAAAACCAAGAAGCACACTCGACCAGTCGAGATGAAAGGCTAATTATCTTAGATACAACAAATACATCAAGGGATGTCTGCCTTGCAGAAATCCTTTGATGTTTTTTTACAAAATCAAAAACCTCCTTACATCTCTGCTAACACAGAGACCTTAAGAAGGTCAATGGACGAAGCGCAAAGCAGACATCAAATCGTTAACTCCCCAAGCCTGATTAACTCCACAACCGCTTGTGAACGCCCTTTGACGTTGAGCTTTTGCATGACATTGGAGATGTGATTTCGGACGGTTTTTTCAGAAATAAATAGATGCTGAGCGATGTCTTTAGTTGTTTTGTCTTGTACAAGCAATTCGAAAACTTCTCGTTCACGATTGGTAAGTAAAAATTTGTTTTTATGGTCGCTGCCCTTCATGTGTCACCCCTCCTTGCTCGGGTTGTAGTAGTTACAAGGGTAAGGGATACAGTCAACATATCTTATGAATAAGAGTGATTTATGGTGCGGTGATCTGGTAAAATTGGGCGGTTGATCTGTATCACTTTACATTGAAAATATCCACATTTACAGGATAGGCAGCAGCAGTTTGTATATTGACTTAGGGCGCACTCTGGTGTAAATTTAGTACCAGGTACTAGTAACAGTTCACATAATTCATCAATTTACGATAAAGAGGTGCTTCGCATGTCTGAGAAAACCCTTAACCCGCGTATTACTGCAATTGGAAGCTATGTTCCCGAGCGTCGTCTCGATAATACTGAGATGGAACGATTAGTGGATACCAATGATGAATGGATCGTTCAACGAACAGGCATCCGAGAACGTAGAGTTGGTGGAGAGAATGAATACACCTCTCACTTTGCCTTTGGAGCCGTTCAGGATCTAATCGATAACTATCAAGTTGATGTGACAGATGTTGATATGGTCATCGTCGCAACGCATTCACCAGATTATGTCTTTCCTTCCGTTGCATGCTTGGTGCAGAATCACTTCGGTATTACAAGTACAGGTGCACTGGATTTGAATGCAACTTGTGCAGGTTTTGCATATGGACTGCATGTAGCCAATGGGCTAATCAGTTCAGGTCTGCATCGCAAAATTCTAGTCATTGGCGCAGATAACTTAACTCGTGAGACGGATTACACGGACCGCACAACATGCATCCTATTCGGTGACGGTGCAGGTGCAGTTCTCGTGGAAGCGAAAGAAGAACCTTCGGCATTCATCACATCTCGTCTTGGTTCTGACGGTTCAGGTGGAATTCACGTTTATCGCAGTGGATTTGCTGATACGATGAATGGTCAACCACTAGGCGGTAATGGCAAGCTTGTGCAGAATGGCCGCGAAGTATATAAATTTGCAGTATCCACCGTTACACAAGGCATTGGTGCGATGCTAGAACAAGCAAACATCAATGTGGATAAGATTGATTGGTTCATACCACATAGTGCAAATCTAAGAATTATTGAATCTATCTGTGAACGTAGTGGATTGTCCATGGATAAAACTCTTTACTCCCTGGAGTATTATGGCAACACATCGGCAGCATCTATCCCGCTTGCCCTTCATCTTGGAATCAAAGAAGGCAAAGTACAAAAAGGCGACACCATGCTCCTCTACGGCTTCGGCGGCGGCCTCACCCACTGCGGGGTTGTTGTGGAGTGGGGGTAAGTAGAAACATTAAATTCATCATATTGATGATGAATTCGTTTCTGCGGGAGATAAGTAGAAACGTTAATGGCACATTATCAGGTGACATCGTTTCTGCAAAAAAACCATGAATTATTTCTTCCGCTTGGGGAGATATAATCATGGTTTTATTGTTTAGAAATTTCTCTCATGATAAATAATTCGTAGATATCGTCGATGCTAGTGGTGAGCTAGCTATATACTTTCTTTTGCATACTCACGCATCCTAAGTATATCCTCAAATTGCAGTCGATTGCCTCGCGCTTGAATCAATAATCGCAATGCTTCCATCTGATCATGAAGTTCTCGATTGAATGGAGGTATTTGTGAATCTTTAACTTTGATCTTGGCGTAATTCGTACGGACTAGTCGTATATCTAAACCGCGCAGCATAGCCATCATGTATGCTTGACTTGGAACAACTAAATTTGACGGATTTATTAACTCGCAAGCACTTCGGGTCATGGCATGAGGGGTTTCTTCAAGCGAGCTAGAGCCAAGTTCTGGTCTCCCAAGACAATAGTTAATAAATTCATTTGTTACTTCTAGCATATTTCTTTGATAAAATGGTTTAACCTGTGCCTTAAGCCCATTATCATTCAGAACAATATCTGCACCGTTCGTAATTTCCATCAAATAAGGAAGTAATTTTTTCGCAGGGACTACAGATTTGCCATCTAAGAACAAGAGAATATCGCTTTTAGCTAATCTAGCCCCTACTGTACGCGATGATTCGGGAATGTGCGGTTCATTATTATAAATTTGCGCTATGGCTGAGCTCTGACGAATAACTTGAGTCAACTGTTCGTTGCTTCCACTGACAATACAAATAATTTGATGTAAGGGCAGCTTAGCCAGTTGTATAAGCTGCTTATATGCAAGCTTTTCATCCATTTGCATCGATATAATCACACCAACGGTTTTATTCGTAGGAATCAGCATGAAATCTTCTTGGGGAATAATACCTGCTCGGTAGTAACCTTGGATATATCCTCTAGCTGCTGCATAATAAGGGGATAATAGATGCTTGGGCATACCTGAACTTTGCAATCGCAAAACCCATAATCGGTTCACATGAAAAAGAAGGTCATGCTTATCTATAGCTACCGACTTATCATTATACGCATCAGCTAATCCTTGGTTAAACCCCCATTTTCGCCACTTGATGCTTGCAGGGACTGTATTTTGTTTCTTTCTATTCCCCATAATTTCACCTCACAATGGTACGAAGATGATCCTGTTGATTAGCTCTGGATTAATTTGCTGAATGAGTAAGCACCCAATGGATAGCTTCAATATGATCGCCAACGATCATTTTTCCTATTGGATCATTTGGTCTAGTCTTGCGTCGCAATGGATTTTTACTGCCGACATTAATTACTTTCAAAGCCTTAACTCTTAGCCCTTTCTGAATCGCTATAGCTTGCGCTTTAGGTGGTACGCTGAGTGCTTCAAAGCCTATTGCCTCGACAGCATTTCTAGATAATGCATGTGGAATTGCAGTCATCGATGCCCCTTTCAAATCAGGACGCATCAGCAAATAATTCAGAGAATGTTTTGCTAAAACCACTTTATGCACTTTTTTACATTTAACAGGACCTGAGTATCCATTAAGCGCTACATCTACTCCTTGTTCTACCGCTGCAATAAGCGGCTTCATCTGTTTAGCAGGGATCACGATATCTCCATCTGTAAATAAAAGGATCGAGCCCTGGGCAGCTCTTGCACCAATGCTACGACCGACATCATGGCCTAACAGATGATCAAAAGCAATAACTTTTGCTCCCATATTTCTCGCTATTTGCAAAGAGCCATCCGTTGTACCATTCGATACGACGATGACTTCCACATGTTTATGCACATTGTAAGCTTCAATAATAACCGAAGCTATCGTTTTGCGTTCATTAAAAATCGGGATAATAACGGACACCTTAGGTTGTTTTGCATTCGTATAGGGTTTCATGATGAATGCCTCCTCTAATTAATGTATTCTATGAGCATTCTGCAGGCGGGGCAGGGCATGAGCTGAAAAGCTTGGGAAAAAGGCTCATCTTGGCTAAAAATAAAACAAAACCATCCCCCTAATATTACGGAGATGGTTACTGGACTCATTCAAACGAGAGCTTTTGAACCTCTCATGACTAAAGTCACGAGATTCTTGGGAAGAGAGCGTACTTGCCAGCGTATTTTTTGCGAGCAGCGGTTTCTCTTATTTACCAAGCTATCCCCGTAGTCCCTACGGTTCTTGTTTCTAGCCATTATGCTAATGCGTGTAATCTTAGACCTTCGGTCAAAATGTTTATACTAGCGTTAATATCACGGTCATGATGAGTGCGACAAATAGAACAAGTCCAATCTCGAATTTCAAGGGATTTTTTTCCGTCTTTATGTCCGCACTCAGAGCAAATTTGACTAGACGGAAAACACTGATCTACTTTGATGATTTCACGTCCGTACCAGTCAGCTTTGTACTGTAATTTTGTGACAAAACTAGACCAAGATACGTCTGAGATACTTTTTGCTAATTTATGATTGCGCAACATACCTTTTGTGTTTAAGTCTTCGATACAGATTATATCGTGGTTTTTGATAATCTCTGTACTCAACTTATTCAGGTAGTCAGTACGTTGATTCAATACCTTTTCGTGCAAGCTAGCAACTTCACGTTTTTGATTTTGGTAGTTTTTTGCTTCAAACAGAAGTATCCCCTTCTTTTTGGCGATCAAAGCACGTCTGGACAACTTCCGTTGTTCTCGTTTTAGTTTCTTTTCCATTTTGGAAGTGAATTTATGATTGTCTATTTTGCGACCATCTGAAAAAATTGCAAAGTCAGTGATACCAAGGTCAATGCCAATTGCACTAACTGTTTTGGATAGCTTATCAATTTCTTCTTCACAAAGAATAGATACAAAAAATTTGCCACTAGCATTTTTGCGAATCGTTGCGCTTAAAATGCGTCCGCTAGATTCTTGGCTTTTAGCGAATTTCACTAAGCCAAGTTTAGGAAGTTTTAAATACTTTTCTTTTAATTCGATACTGTTGTTCACATTCTTTGTTGTATAGCTTTGAAGAGGATTCTTCTTACTTTTGAATTGGGGTTTATGATTTTGCTTCTTGAAAAAGCGAGAGAAGGAATCTGCAAGATGTTGAAGAGAAGATTGAATGGCAATACTATCCGCCTCCTTGAGCCAGTGAGTAGCTTCATCTTTTTTCATTTTTGGTAACATAGCGGAACAAGCATGATAAGACAATCCTTTTCCGGATTTGGAGTATTCTTCGTTCCATAAATTCAAAAAATGATTATAGACAAATCTGGAACAACCCATCGTTTTAGCGATTAAAATTTCTTGTTCTTGATTGGGATAGACTCTAAATTTATAGGCTTTGTGACGTAGTATTGCATTCACCTCATTTCTTCTTCTGATTGTGTCTGATTGTGAATGTATTTACGAACAAAAAAATGCCTATAGGAAAATTTTAACATATGTGCATCGTTAAATCTATTTCTAGAGGTATTAAAGCTTATATTCAACCTAACAAATGTCGGTTGATTAACATAGCTGAAGCTATGCTGCAACCGAAGCCGATTCATCTACACGACTAAAGTCGCGAGTATTCTCGGCAATTTGATAAAGATGTAGATGGCGCTACTCTGCTGCCATATGGAATTGTTGTAAGACGAACAGTAGAAGCCACTCCATCTCTAATAACGTTAAGTTGAATAGCTTGATTCGGAGCTTCCGTAATCATTCTCTCAAAATCGTCATAACAAGTAATAGACACATCATTTAATGAAAGAATTAGATCCTCTTCCTTGAGCAATCCATATGCAGGAGTATCAGCGATAACTTGTACAACTTTAATGGCGGTACGATCTTCATAGTTCACGGTGCAATGATTCATGCCAATCCAGCTCTGCCAGAACGTATGACGAATATCACCTGTCTCTTCCAGTACACTCTTAAAGTTGCGCATGAATTGATACGTTCCGAACATCATATTCTCCATTTGCATAAACCCAATATCACCAGCCCACAGACCTGTGTATTCAATCGTAACGATACTGGATTGAGCCTGCGATTCAATGCTCCAGATCGTCAGCTGCTTATCGCTTCCCTCAAGCACGAGACGCTTGTTCACTTCAATTTCAGTAATAATCCCGTCATAGGTAACATTCCAACCATAATCCAAGTACATTCGTCCACCAACTACGAGATCAATCTCGCAACTCTTCGTCTCCCATTGATTACGTATCGAAGGAATAGTCAAAGCTTGCCACACCTTCTCAGGTGAAGCTTGAATTTCAATGCTTTTCTTAACACTTGTAATCTCTTTCATTGATCATCATCCTTTTCCAAAAATAGTTTTAAGTTTACTAGTTTTTGTTCTAATATTGCGCCCAGCTCTTGCTGCAAGTTCGAGTAACTGTTACGAAATACCGATTGATTCAGTCGATAGAAGCAATACCTACCTGATCTTCTTTCTTCCAATAATCCTTCTTCTTTGAGGATCGTCAGATGTTTAATAATTGCAGGCTGGGATATCGTAAAAACACTTACAATCTCTGATTGCGTACATTCCTTCTGTGCTGTCATCAGTAAAATTTGCCTTCTAATCGGATCAGCAATTGCACGATAAATATCCGTCATAGTGCCTCCCTTTAAATATAACCTTTTGGTTATATGAATAAATTATCACGTCTTTTGCATTAGGTCAATATATATTTTAATTTTTCAAAAAAATAAAAAAAGGATGTTCTCAAGTCCAGTAGACTCTAAAGCATCCTTTGCAGTCTTTCGTTTTTAAATGACTCGAAATGAGCCCGTTCCGTAAGTCCCTAGTTGACCTTGTTCATCTGTTACACTGCCAGACACCGTAAGTGATTTGCGTGATTGATGGATGACTTCTGCGGTAGCATATATGGTGCCTAGCTTCAAAGGAGCAACAAAATGCACATTTAAGTTCGATGTCACCATCTTCTCTCCTGGACGTGTCAACAAAGCTGAAATGCCCATCGCATTATCGAGCATTGTTGTGGAAACACCACCATGGACAATCCCAATTGGATTGAGATGGTGAGGTTTAATTTCCAGGCTAATCACTACTTTATTCGATTCAAGACTATGCAGCTTACAACCAAGGAAGTCCCAGAACGTTCCTTTGGCGCGATCTTCTAAATGCTTAAACATGGCTGGATCAAATTGTATTTCTTCCGACATACGCTAGCTCCATTCCTAAAGTTTGGTTTCATTCACCTAGATGTATTATAGCATGCTACTCAGACTTTACATTACAATCCTCTACCCAAGCTATTGGAATAGATTCCTGCGGATGAGCTATTATGATCCTACCTTGAATCAAGAGCTTTGCGACTTCTGTAGCTCCTCTTCAAGCAGCTTTCGGCGTAATACTTTACCTACTAATGTCTTCGGCAGTGAATCTCGGAATTCATAGCTGCGTGGCACTTTGAATGCGGCAAGTCGTTCTCGACACCATGCATTAAGCTCCTTATCTGTTACAGCTGCTCCTTCTCTTAGCACGATATAAGCTTTGACCGTCTCACCTCGATAGGCATCAGGAATTCCTACGATCACAACTTCCTTAACGGCAGGATGCTGATATAACACTTCTTCAACTTCTCGTGGATAAATATTAAATCCGCCTGCTATAATCATATCCTTCTTGCGATCCACAATCGTAAAATAGCCATCCTCATCCATAGTTGCCATATCCCCTGTATATAACCAACCGTCACGGAGCGTCTTCGCCGTCTCATCCGCTCGATTCCAGTAACCAATCATCACCTGTGGTCCCCGAATGACAAGTTCGCCAATTTGCCCGACAGGCATTTCCTCACCTGTGTCAGAATCGACTACCTTGGCATCTGTATCCGGCAGTGGGATTCCAATCGTTCCATTACGACGTTCCTCCCATATCGGGTTTACATGCGTTACAGGCGAACATTCGGTAAGTCCGTAGCCTTCGATCAGTTTACCACCAGTTAACTCTTCGAACTTCTCTTGCACTTCAAGCGGAAGTGCAGCAGCACCGCTTACGCAAGCCTTAATCGAAGATAAATCGTATTCCTTGATGCGAGGATGATTAATAAGTCCGATATACATCGTTGGTGCGCCTGGGAATAACGTACCCTTCTGTTTCGAAATCGCTTTCAAAATAGCTTCTGCGTCAAATTTAGGAATAAGCACCATCAGGCCAGCCGTCATTACAGCTTGATTCATGAACACCGTCATACCAAATACATGGAATGTCGGAAGAACGCCTATAAAAACTTCTTCCGCTTCCTTCAGCTTGTACACCCACTTAACGATCTGTATCGTATTCGCGTTCATATTATGATGAGTCAGCATAACGCCTTTGGACAAGCCAGTCGTGCCACCCGTATATTGCAGCAGCGCAAGGTCATTCTTCGCATCAATCTTGACGAATAACGGTTGATTCGACGCAGCATGAAGCGCTTTTTTATAGGAAATCACGGAAGAGTTATACGTAACAGATAAATCGGACCCTTCCTTCTTGGCCTTTATCGGATACAGCAGGTTGATCGGGAAAGGCAAATAGTCTTTG
Organism: Paenibacillus albiflavus; assembly: GCF_004344915.1. Classification (GTDB taxonomy): domain Bacteria; phylum Bacillota; class Bacilli; order Paenibacillales; family NBRC-103111; genus Paenibacillus_AM; species Paenibacillus_AM albiflavus. The sequence goes on from NZ_SKFG01000034.1 coordinate 29,959, forward strand.
ATCGATGTAACGAGTAAATGTTTAATTCGGGTCTTGCTCTGTACTTTAATTACCTTATGATGAAGCTGGTCTAGGGTAACAATGGTTTCTGCACCTGAATCCATCAATTGATACTCAAGCTCACGCTCGGTATACATCGGATTCGTCTGTACCACGACCGCTCCAATATGGAGCGCGCCGTAGTAAGAGATTACTGCTTGGGGGCAATTCGGGAGCATCAAGGCAATACGATCACCCTTATTAATCCCAAGACCTTGAAGCACATGTGCAAAACGATAGCTGGCATCAAGCAGCTGTGCGTAAGTCATTGTTTTTCCCATAAAATAGATTGCGTCTTTATTCGGATATTTGTGGGCCGATTGAACTAAATAGTGTGCCATATTATCGTTGGGATATTCGTAGCTGGAAGCAACTTGCGCTGGGTAATGCTTAAGCCATCGCCTTTCCGTATGCATATCATCATCCCTTTCAATCGTATCAGTACAGAATTAAACGATATATTTTTCTGCTTGAATGACACGTGCGGCAATTTCACGTTTCAAAGCGATAGCGTCAACTGGCGTACTCTTCGTTAACTTCTTCAAGATCGATAATTGGGTGCGCAGTGTATCTCCGCTTTCTATTGCGGACAATGTTTCCTTCGCCCACTCACCGATTTTGCTGAATGCTTCATTTACGAATACGGCCGTCATTTGAATCGCATTCTTCGCTTTATCCTCACCTGAACGTTTCATCATTTTCTGCGTACGAAGCAGGGCGCTTTCCATCGCATAGATTTGAATCATCATATCAGACATATTGCTTAGAACCTCTTGCTCTTTCTCAAGGCTCATACCATATTTCTGAACGGCAAGGCCGCCGACCATCAAGAATATTTTCTTGGCATTACCTAGCAAATGAACTTCCCCAGCAAGTGCGGAATCATCTGATGCGCTTGGGATAATTTGCATCAATTCACTTTGCAAAGCCATCGTTTTCTGCATCAAAGGCAACTCGCCCTTCATCGCTTTCTTCAGTAAGGAGCCTGGGATGAGCAGACGGTTAATTTCATTCGTTCCTTCAAAAATACGATTAATCCGTGAATCACGATAAATACGCTCGATTTTATATTCTTGCGTAAATCCGTAGCCTCCATGAATTTGCACGCCTTCATCTGCCACAAAATCAAGCCCTTCGGAAGCAAATACCTTATTAAGCGAGCATTCGATCATATATTCTGCAATTTGCTTAAGAGATTGCTTGGACGCTTCAGGACTTGTATGATCGATATCTTTAAGACCTTGTTCAATTAGACCCGAAGTACGGTAGACAACACTCTCCGTTACGTAAGTAATCACATTCATATCCGCAAGCTTCTTTCCGATAAGCGGGAAGGAAGATAACGGAGTGCCAAACTGTGTTCTTGTATTGGCATATTTTACACTAAGCTCCAGTGCTTCTTTCTCAGCACCTAAGCAGCCTGCACCTAATTTAAAACGACCGATGTTCAGAATGTTAAAGGCGATATGATGCCCTTTACCAATCTCACCAAGTAAATTTTCTACTGGTACCTTCATATCTTCAAAGAAGAGTGGGCGAGTGGAGGAGCCTTTAATTCCCATTTTCTTCTCTTCTGGTCCAATTGTAAGACCTGGCATGTCACGTTCTACAATAAAGGTGCTAAAGTCCTTGCCATCAATTTTCGCATACACGATAAATATATCCGCAAATCCAGCATTCGTAATAAATTGCTTGGATCCATTCAGGATATAATGCGTTCCGTCCTCAGATAATTTAGCAGTCGTTTTCGCTCCAAGCGCGTCCGAGCCTGATGTTGGCTCTGTTAAGCAATAAGCTGCAAGCTTAGCGCCTGTTGCAAGGTCTGGGAGATACTTCTCCTTCTGCTCTTTCGTTCCAAAATATACGATTGGCAGCGTGCCGATTCCGACATGTGCTCCAAGTGAAAGGGCAAACGAAGACCCTCTAGCCAATGTTTCATTGATGAGCGTTGCACTGACTTTATCAAGTCCCAGCCCGCCAAACTCCTCCGGCACCTCTGCTCCAAGCAAGCCGATGTCTCCTGCTTGACGAAGCAGTTTTACCGTTAGGTCATAGTCCAATTTCTCAAGCTGCTCATCTACAGGTAATACTTCTGAATCAATAAAATCACGTGTAGTTTCAGCAAACATGCGTTGTTCTTCTGTAAAATCCTCTGGCGTCAGAATCGCATCTGACTCCAAGTCTTCAATTACAAAGCTGCCGCCGACATTTTTAGTTCCTGTAATCATTTATAACCCTCTCCTTAAATGAAATGAATTAGTCTGCAAAAACCTCAAATACACCAGCTGCTCCCATACCGCCACCAATACACATCGATACAACCCCGTATCCACCGCCACGTCTTCTTAGCTCATGAATAAGACTTGCACTAATTTTGGTGCCTGTGCAGCCGAGTGGATGACCTAGCGCAATCGCTCCACCATTCACATTCACAATCTCTTCATCAATTCCAAGCTCACGAATAATTTGAATACATTGAGAGGCAAAAGCTTCGTTAATTTCGAACAGTTTCACATCATCAAGCGTAATGCCTGCCATCTGCAAGGCTTTGGGAATTGCTTTGATTGGACCTACTCCCATTATTTCCGGATCAACACCCGCTACAGCAAAGGATCGAAAAGCCGCAAGCGGTTTAAGACCAAGCTCTTCCGCTTTTTCTCTGCTCATCAGAACAGCAGCAGCCGCCCCATCGCTCATCTGTGAGGCATTTCCTGCTGTAACGGATCCATTGATTGAAAACGCAGGCTTGAGTTTGCCTAGTCCTTCGACCGATGTATCTGGACGAACACCTTCATCCTTATCAAATACGAACTTCTTCTCCCAGAACTTGCCGTTGTCGTCTACCCCTCTGAACGAAGTAGCAACTGGCACGATCTCATCCTTAAATTTGTCTTCGGCTAGGGCAATAGCTGCCTTGCAATGACTGTTCGTCGCAAATCGATCCTGATCCTCACGACTAACGCCGAAGCGGTTCGCTACGTTCTCAGCCGTATTTCCCATTGCCATGTAGACTTCTGGCATGGATTCGATAATTCCTGGATGTGGTGATGGCTTAAAGCCTGTCATCGGAACATGGCTCATGCTCTCTACCCCGCCAGCGATTATGACATCTGCGGTACCAAGCATAATACGCTCTGCTGCATAGGCAATGGCTTGCAATCCAGAAGAACAGAAGCGATTCACCGTGATTGCAGGAACCGTTACCGGAAACCCTGCATACAGAGTCATAGTTCTTGCAAAGTTAAGCCCCTGCTCGCCTTCAGGCATCGCACAGCCAATGATGACATCCTCTACATCTTCCTTGCGAAGTCCTGGTGCTCTTGCAATCACTTCCTCTAATACGACCTTGCCTAAATCCTCCGCACGTGTCTGCGACAAGCTGCCTTTCTTCGCTTTGCCGACAGGCGTTCTGGCGATTGATACGATTACAGCCTCTTTCATGAATGTTCACCTCTCTAAGAATTATTTAGTTGCGAACTGCCTTACCTGTCGTTAGTAAGCTTTGCATGCGCTGCTGCGTCTTCGGTTCACCGCATAAGCTCATGAAGGCTTCACGTTCAAGATCAAGCATATATTGCTCTGTCACATACGTTCCTGCCGGCACATTGCCCCCCGCAAGCACATGCGCTAGTTTACCTGCAATCAATTGATCATGCTTACTGATATATCCGCCTTGGCGCATAGTGTAAGCTGCTGTTTGTAAGATAGCTTTTCCCGTATCACCTACAACACGTATCTTCTCAGGAAGCTGTACCTTATAACCTGCTGCATCCATGCGCAGGACGGCCTGCTTCGCTTCGTAAACACGATAATCTTGATTCACAACAACAAAATCACCTGATCTCATAAAACCAAGACGCTTCGTATCATGTCCGCTTGTCGATACTTTTGCCATCCCAATCGTTTCAAAATATTGATTCATCAACGGCTGAAGATCATGCTCTGGATTCGGCAAATGCTTGCTCGCCATCAATGCAACTTCCTTACAGCCACCACCTGCAGGAATTAACCCAACCCCTACTTCAACAAGACCAAAATACGTTTCCGCTGAAAAAGCAATTTGATCGGCTGGCAAGCAAGCTTCTACGCCACCGCCTAATGTCATGCTATGTGGAGCTGCAACGACCGGTTTCTCGAACCATTTGAGCTTCATCATCGTATCTTGGAACGTTTTGATAATATGGTTCACTTCATCCCACTCATCATCTTGAATCTCCATCAAGAGCAGCATTAAGTTCGCACCTACGCAGAAATGCCTGCCTTCGTTAGCCAGAACGAGTCCACGATAATTATTCCGAACCTCATCGACGCTTCTAGAGATCATCGATAAAATATCTTCACCAATCGCATTATTATTGGAATGGAACTCCAAGCATGCAATATCATCGCCAATATCAATCAAACTAGCTCCGCTATTGGAGATGATTACTTTATTCTGCTCCTTAAGCGACTTTAGCGAAATAATCTCAGGCTTTGACTCGATGCCCTTGTATTTGCCCTCTGAATAATAAAATGTTGATCCAGGCTCGCTCTTATAGAAGCTTGTATGACCGTTCGCAATCCACTCTTTAACCCAGCCTGGAACAAGGTTGCCTTCAGATTCCATACGCTGTACAGATTTCACAAGACCAATGGCATCCCACAGTTCGAAAGGCCCGAGATTCCAATTAAAGCCCCATTTCATTGCATTATCGATTTCTACGATTGAATCAGCAATTTCTCCGAGCAGCTGTGCCGAATAAAGCAAGACAGGTTTAAGCAAATTCCAAGCCAGCTCAGCATAACGATCATTTGCGCTAATCAGTGCCTTCACTTTCGCAGCCGTTCCTTTGGCAGCCTTGGATGCTTCTAATGAAGCGGAGGAAACCTTTTTCGTCGGTGCATATTCAAGTGTCGCTAGATTTAATGCAAGAATCTGCTTGCCTGACTCATCCTTCACTTTCTTGTAAAAGCCTTGACCGTTCTTCTCACCCGTCCAGCCTCGCGCAACCATCTCACGAAGCACATCCGGAATGTGGAAAATCTTCTTCTCTTCCTCTGTGTTCACATGATCGTAGACGTTCTGTGCTACATGGACGAACGTATCCAGTCCCACAAGATCAAGCGTACGGAATGTTGCACTCTTCGGTCTGCCCATCGCAGGTCCCGTAACGGCTTCAATCTCCTCAACGGTGTAGCCCTTCTCCAGCATCTCGCTCAGAGTTGCCATTAAACCGTACGTACCAATTCGATTGGCGATAAAGTTCGGTGTGTCCTTGGCTATTACGACGCCTTTGCCAAGGATTTTTTCGCAAAATTCAGACATATATTGAACGACTTCAGCGTTTGTCTGCTCGCCTGGAATGATTTCAAGCAATTTCATATAACGAGGTGGATTAAAGAAATGAGTTCCTAAGAAATGCGCTTTAAACGCATCGCTGCGATCACTGACCATTTCATTGATTGATATGCCCGATGTGTTCGAGCTGACAATCGTGCCTGGTGTCCAAACCGACTCAATTGTAGCTAATAAAGATTTCTTCACATCCAGACGCTCCACAACCACTTCAATGATCCAATCCACTTTAGCTAATTCGCCTAAGTGATCCTCTAAGTTGCCTGGTGTAATTCGATCTGCAAAAACTTCACTATAAAGCGGAGCCGGATTCGTCTTTTTCAATTTGGCGATAGCGCCTGTTGCCAGCTTATTGCGAACCTTCGGGTGTTGGAGCGATAAACCTGCCGCTCCTTCCTCTGCTGTTAAGCTATTCGGCACGATATCAAGCAGCCAGCAAGAAATTCCTACGCCTGCTAAATGTGCCGCAATCGCAGAGCCCATAACACCTGAGCCAATAACCGCTGCGGTTCGAATCTTTTTGTGCATTGTAAAACCCTCCTATGAAACTTATTTTTGATAAAAGGCCAAAATCTGATTCTAATTCATAGCAACTGGTTCTTTATTCGCGATTCCGAAAACAGATACTTCCAGAATTTCTGCGATATCTCTTGCCTTAACAGACTCCTCTACTTCCTTCATCTTGGTTCCATCTTCAAGCATCGTTAGACAATACGGACATGCGGAGCTAATCACAGTTGGCTTAACTTCAAGTGCTTGCTCGGTACGTGCTAAATTCACGCGTTTGCCTGCCGTTTCTTCCATCCACATCATGCCGCCTCCTGCTCCACAGCACATACCATTGGAGCGTGAACGCTGCATCTCAATCAGTTCAACTCCAGGGATGGCTTGTAGAATATTGCGAGGCTGATCATAGACATTGTTGTAGCGTCCAAGATAACAGGAATCATGATAGGTAATGCGTTCGACTACTTCATGCTGCGGCATTAGCCTGCCTTCCTGTATGAGTTGATCAAGAAGCTCAGTATGGTGAAGAACTTCTGCCTCTAGACCGAACTCTGGATACTCATTCTTGAACGTATTGAATGTATGTGGACATGCCGTAACGATTCGCTTCACCTTATATTTCTGAAATATCTGAATATTATCTGCGCAAAGCTGCTGAAATAGCATCTCATTTCCCATTCTGCGAGGTGTATCGCCTGAATTCTTCTCCTCGTTGCCGAGAATGGCAAAATTAACATCCGCTTCATTCAGGAGTCTGACAAGTGCTCGCGTAATTTTACGACTGCGATTATCGTATGAGCCCATCGATCCGATGAATAATAAGTATTCAAAATCGGGATTCTCTTTGACTGTTGGGACAGATAGTTCACCATCTGGATCAACCTCCTGTACCCATTTCACACGATCATTGCGCGAGATTCCCCAAGGGTTGCTTTGTCGTTCGATGTTTTGCAGCGCACGCTGACCATCATGCGGCATACTGCCTTGCATCAGGACAAGGTGTCTGCGCAAATCAATAATTTTATCTACATGCTCATTATCCACAGGGCATTGATCCTCGCAATTGCGGCAAGTGGTGCAGGACCATATTTCATCCTCGGTTATCACATCGCCAATAAGCTCTAACTCAGTAACAGAACGCTTATCCACGCTCCAACCATACTTCTGTGCATGCATCGTGTGCTCAATGTTCGTAATCGACGAATCATTCCACTGCAGCAATCGCCCGGCTGAATCAGGCTGCATGACATGCGACCCTTCTTGACCTCCGAAAGCAAATGCAGGAACCCACGGGGACTTGCTCGTAATGGCGGCCCCTTTCTCCATCAGATGATCACGCAGCTTGACAATCAAATGCATTGGCGAGAGCAGTTTGCCTGTATTCGATGCTGGGCAAACATTCGTACAGCGACCGCATTCTACGCAAGCATAGAAATCTAGCATTTGCTTCTGGGTATAATCCTCTATTTTGCCAACTCCGAAGGATTCCGCTTCTTCATCCTCCAAGTCCAGCTTATGCAGTTTGCCAACAGGCTCAGTTCGTTTGAGAAGAATATTGATTGGACCTGTAATGAGGTGAAAATGCTTGGATTGCGGAACATAAACAAGGAAAGATAGTAAGATCAGGAGGTGCGCCCACCACGATATCTGGAACAGAACCTCTGCGGTGCCATGTGAGAGCCCGCTAAATCCTGATGCAAGCAAAGAAGAAATTGGCGCGTACCAAGACGCCTGCATATCCTCCTTCACACGTTCAAACCCTAAACTGAAAATGACTGAAAGCATCAGAAAAAAGATAAAGAACACGACGATACTCGGCTTCCAGCCTCGCTTGAGGCGTCGCAGCTTCTCCACATATCGCCTGTACGTTGCATACAGCATAGCGACCAGAATCAAAGCAACCGTCGTCTCCTGCAAGAGACTGAACGCAGCATATCCTGGAATCGGCAGCCCTCTTCCAATCAGCCCTTTAAGGATCAAATCAAGAGCACCAAATTGCAAAATAATAAATCCATAAAAAATGAAAATGTGCATAATTCCACTTTTGCGATCTTTAAGCAGCTTTGTCTGACCGAATACTTCGATCAAGAAGGTTCGGATCCTTGCTGACAGCTGTTTGCGCAGGTTAGATGGTTGCCCGAGCTTTAAATACAAGTACCGATGATACACCGCTAGGACAAATGCATACACGAACGCACCTGTTACAGCAAGAAAAAGGAGAAATTGAATCCATGCAGTGAACATTTGATTTGCGTAGCCCCTTTCTCATTTTAATACATGTAAAGCGCTTACATCCCCTGCTTCCTTCGTGCTTTAAACAGAAGATTGACAACGTTATTAATGTATTTTATGATGTTTGTAGAAAATGAATGACCATTCATTCATAACTTATTCACATTCTAACACCGAGGTGATGACGTGACAAGTGGCAAAAAGACAGAAAAATACAAATTAATTTTGGATGCAGCAGTCAAGGTATTTGCCGCACATGGTTTTCATAAAGCTCAAGTATCCAAAATTGCCAAGGAAGCAGGCGTTGCGGACGGCACCATATATTTATATTTTAAAAACAAGGAAGATATCCTTATTTGTTTGTTTAAAGAAAAACTTGGGGAGCTCGTGGAAAAATTTCATTTGAGCATCGAGCAAACAACCAATGCCAAGGATGCGCTCCGCAGAGTATGCGAAATCCATTATGGTGAGCTTGAAGCGCAAGTCGATCTCGCATTCGTTACCCAAATTGAATTAAGACAAAGCTCACTTGAGCTACGTAAAGAGATTGGAAAAGCCGTTAAGCCATATATTGTATTAATCGAACAATTGCTCCTTCAAGGAATGGAAGAAAAGCTGTTCCGTCAAGACCTCGATGTAAAATTAGTTAGACAGCTGCTATTTGGCGGTCTGGATGAAGTCGTTACCTCTTGGCTGATTGCAGGTCGTAAGTATTCGTTGTCGGCGCAAATCGAAGGTACAATCAATTTTTACTTAAATGGGATTAAGGCTTAACCAAGCAGCAACGCAACCTGATGTTAGAAATTGAAACTAAGGGTTGTGCTGCGAAAAATTATTCGAATATTCAATCATTAACTATTTAGGAGGACTCATTCGATGGAAATCTATGTACTATTAAAGCAAACTTTTGACACCGAAGAGAAAATCGTCATTCAGCAAGGCGCTATTTCGGAGGACGGCGTAAAGTTCGTTATCAATCCATATGATGAATATGCGGTTGAGCAGGCGATTCAATTCCGTGATGAACATGGCGGCAAAATAACCGTTCTAGCTGTAGGACCTGAACGGATGGCAGAGGCACTTCGTACAGCTCTTGCAATGGGTGCTGACGAAGCTGTATTGATCAATGACGATCGTATTACGAGCGACGAATATGCTGTTGCACACGTCATTCATCTTTATTTGTCCGATAAATCCTATGATTTAATTCTTGGAGGCAGCTTTTCCGTAGATAATGGCGCAGGCCAAGTGACGATTCGTATTGCTAAGCTGCTAGGCATCCCGCATGTATCTACCGTGACCAAGCTGGAGCTGGCAGGCAATCAAGTCGTTGCTTATCGTGATTCTGAAGGAGATTTGGAAGTATCTGAGCTATCGCTTCCAGCCCTATTCACTGCACAACAGGGCCTTAATGAGCCTCGCTACCCTTCCCTTCCAGGCATTATGAAGGCGAAGAAGAAGCCATTTAAGGAGCTTAACTTGGATGACCTAGGGATTAGCGAGTTAGTGTCCAGAACAGTCCGTACAGAATTGTTCTTGCCTGATGCACGCAAGGCAGGTCAAATCCTGAAGGGTGAACCAGGCGATCAAGTAAAAGAGCTCGTAAGCTTGCTTCGAAATGAAGCGAAGGTTATTTAATTGTTGAGGAGATGAATAGCGATGAGCAAAATATTATTAATCGTGGCAGAAGCTAAAGCTGGCAAGCTTCGCCAAGTTACATTTGAGACAATCGGAGCAGCCAGAACAATCGCCGATGAAGGCGATCGCTTGCAGGCGGTTGTGATTGGCTCAGGGATAAGTGGATTAACTAACGAGCTTGCAGCATACGGGCTTGACCATATTTATGTCATAGACGATGCTAGTCTCGAGCACTACAACCCTGAAGCTTATTATGCAGCAATAAGCGAAGTGCTTCGCACAGCGAGGCCTAACGCTGTGCTGCTCGGACATACGGCGATGGGCAAGGACCTGGCCCCGCAGATTGCGACTGCGCTTGGGGCAGGTCAAGTGTCCGACGTCATCGCCGTGAGCAAAGAAGCTTCGGGCGTTTCGTTTACACGCCCGATCTATGCCGGCAAAGCGTTTGAGAAACGCGCATTTGCCGGCAGCAGCCCTTGGGTCGTAACATTCCGACCCAACAATATTGCAGCGCCTGCGGCTGATGGCGCAGGCACGACGGCGACTACAGCGCTCGAGGCGCCAGCTCCATCCCTTCGCTCGGTGATTAAAGAGGTCGTCAAGAAGACCTCTGGCAAGATCGACCTGACGGAAGCGAAGGTGGTTGTCTCTGGCGGGCGCGGAGTGAAGAGCGCTGATGGCTTTGCACCGCTCGAAGAGCTAGCGAACGTGCTAGGCGGTGCAGTTGGCGCTTCGCGTGGCGCATGCGATGCAGGTTATTGTGATTATGGACTTCAGATTGGCCAGACAGGTAAAGTGGTGACACCTGAGATTTATATCGCATGCGGCATTAGTGGAGCGATTCAGCATCTTGCTGGCATGAGCGGCTCAAGAGTCATCATAGCGATCAACAAGGACCCTGAAGCTCCAATTTTCAAAGTTGCGGATTATGGAATTGTCGGCGATCTATTTGAGGTCGTGCCTTTATTAACGCAAGAGTTCAAGCAGCTTCTCTAACGAACGATTGCAATCGATTCAATAGGATATAAAAGGGGTATCCCTTGTCTAGACAACCGTTCTAGAACATTGGATACCCCTTTAATTCACTTATAGTAAATACTTCGCACCATCGATAAGACCTTGGTCGAAGCCTTTCTTATAACCAGTTTGATACCCCTCCTCAAATTCTCTCCTATTCTTGTGGAGACGCTCCTGATTAAATACCAATATTCCCCTGTTTATGTTTTGATCTTTCTTTGACCTCTGTTTCGCACTATGAAGTCTAATAGCCTTGAAGCGCTTCTTAGCGTGCAACAGCTTATCTTGCTTGCTTGTTTTACGTTTACGCATCGTAATCAGTGCCTCCTGCAGGGTATAATCATAGTTCTTGTAGAAATTTTTATTCGCTAAGAAATCTCTTTCAAAGCAGTTACCTTAAGCAGCTGGTTAATCCTGTGTTTAAACGTATGGTCCTTTAAGGTTCGGCTATAGCCTCGATAGGCAATATGCGAGCGTTCTCTATCGTGCTTAAGATAGTACTCCGCTTTGCGAATGAATTCAGTTGGAGAATTATAAGTTTCTATCTCTTTCCCTACAGCATATAAATCATGCAAGTCATCTCTTGCATCAGATAATTGGAAGGCTGCGCAGCTATTAATTTCGAAGGTTCTTAGATTGGCAGAGCTTCCTCGAATATCTGCACTAATGCGAGTATCGACTAGATCTTCGGATTCCGGATGAAAATTAACGACAATTTTGGCGCCATTATAATATTTAATCGTTTCCTCAATCGGCATCCAATTGGGATGAATCTGCTTAGATAGTAATGGATACTGCTCAAGCTGATCCCAATGCGCTCCAATAATCATAACTTTTTTGCTCGCCAGATAAGGAGCTATAGCGTTGAAGAAATCGAACCGATTCGGAATTGCATTGCCCACAAAACAGATATCACTCCTATATTTCTCATCAACCTCAAATGGTCGATACAAGTTATTGCAAACAGCATAAGGTAAATAATGAACTTCCTTACAGCCTATGGATTTAAATAACTGAACATAAGAATATTCATGCGTAAACACATAATCAAAATGAGTTCCAATCCTGCTAGTATAATCCGTATCATATAGTTCATCTGTAAACCAGATTGCGGTTTTGACTCCTAGCGCTCTTACTGCTTCGATTTGATCCAGACAAGGGAATGCACGCAGACCGCTCATGACAACCACCAAATCCGGATGAACAGACCGAGCGCTCTCAAGTATTTCTTGCTGGCTCCCAATCACAAGCTCAGGAATCAGTCCACGAAAACCATCGATTACACCCGTGTCAGTTGCTTCGAATCCTTGGGGTATTAACAAGACCCTACAATCGTGATCTATGAATTTCGCATGTTTGATTTGATTTCGGATCGTTTCACAACAACCCAACCTATAGCCGATCTGATAACCAGAACAATAGCCTTTTACACTGCTGTTATATTGAATTGGAATTGTGTTTGTCACTTTTATCCCTCCTTTTTAAAGCATATGCGAACCGGTATAAACGTACATGGACGTATAACTACAATGCGTAAAAATCGGCGAATAATTAAAGGCTTTGAGCTAAATAGACAACACAAAAAAGCATACCTGCATCAACAGGTATGCCTTCATGATGTTAAACTAACATTTGGATCCAATTGCGATCCAATTGATGCTACCACTAATTTCAGACGAGATTGTCGCACGTATAATTGAAATAACAGCTCGATCTGCCTCTTTCTGATTAATAATCGCATAACAAGCAGGATGATTTGTCATCGCAACGATGGCGTATTCGATATTAGCAAATGGTTCGTCAAAGATCACTTCAAGATCGGCAGTCTCATCCTCGATACCCATTTGGTAGTCGGCAAATCCAAATTGTTGCAATGCGATTGGCTTGGACTGAACGGTTAGCACAGGCTTAAAGGTTAAATGCTCTTCTCGAATTGAACCTACTGTTAAGTGATCGCTTAAAATAGAGCCATTCTTAATATGGTCTGCACCAATCGAAAGCAATCCCAGCTTATCACCAGTTATTGATTGGTCTTGTAGCTTATCAGATGAGATCGCGCCACTGCTTATATGTTCGCCTCGAATCAATTCTTGAGTCAAGTGTTCTGTGATAATGGATCCTTCACATATATGCTCAGCGTTTACTGCTTCATATGCCAGCTTCTCTCCAGTCACAGCTCCATCCGCAATGTGCTCACAGGTAATCGCATGATCGGTTATTTTTTCACTTGTAACGCTCTTTCCCACTAGATGATAATCTGTAATGGATCCCGGTGATATCCGATCCTTAGTGACTGATCCTTCACTCAAATGCAAGGTCGAGATCGAGAAATGTCTGATTTTTGAACCATCCACACTTCCAATAGCAAGTTTGTCATATGTGACGGATTCATCCT
>NZ_SKFG01000035.1 GCF_004344915.1 Paenibacillus albiflavus
GTGCTTATTTCCGATGCTCACAATTCTTACAAGTCTTATACGTCAAATAACGATGTGGAACACGTTATCATAAACGGAAGTAATAAAGAATATATAAAGAAAGGCATCTTTCACCTCAATAATATTAATAATTACCATTCCCGTTTAAAGAAATGGATAAGTCGTTTTAATGGTGTTTCTACGAAATATTTACAACTTTATTTAGTGTGGTTTCAATTCCTCGACAATAGAAAAATGGAAAGCGATTTGAGCAAGAAAAAGCAAATGCTTATCTTGGCAAGTGTTTATGGAACTTGGGAAACGGCAGATAAGTTGCGACTGAGAAACTTTGCATTCTAAGAGCCAAGATTATTCGTTTTTTATAAGAAATTAATAATGCAATCCCTTAGTACAATAAGGAGTCCTGTCAAATATATACGGATTTAAAAAATACTGGGGCAATGGCATTTTATAATGTTACCAAACGACGCTTTGGGGACATTTTAATTAATAGAAAAAGGACAATACCTTACTCTGTTCAAATGCTATAATAATAAAGTGGTGCAATGCGCCTATAAAGATTTATTTGTTAATTCCACTTTTTAGAATAACTATATTTGGAAGGTGATATTTCTATGGTAGAGTTAAGAAAAATTAATAAGGACAATTATGTAGAATGTTTAAACTTGCATACAACTGAAAGCAATGTGGACTTTGTAGACCCTGTAGCGTGGTCTTTGGCTGAAGCCTGGGTGTCGTATGATGATTCACGCCCCTTTGCAATTTATGCCGATAATGTGATGGTAGGCTATGTTTCAATGTATATTGGCGATAATAACCCCCAAATCATAAATTTTATGATAGATAACCGTTTTCAAAAAAGAGGCTATGGAACAGCAGCAGCTAGGCTTTGTATTGAATATTTGCAGAAAGAATACAATGCAAGTAGAATTTCCGTACCAGTTCATCTAGAACATATATCCGCACAAAAATTTTGGAGTAACATAGGATTTGAAATATCAGACACCATAGAGAATGATTATCTTTTCATGCGGTTGTACATACCTGAAAAATGTGTCTGAGTATATAAAAATGGAGCTTATTTCTATAAAAGGGCGCGATTGTTTCATAAGCGTTCTTGTTTTACTAACGGGGTGCTTTAGTGAAATAAGGATTTATAGCGTATACAAAACAAACCTAAATAACGTTCCCAAATGAAAGTTTGGGGACACAATAAAACACTTAAAACATCGTTATATCAATGTTTTAAGTGTTTTTTCTTTATTTAATCTATATACAGGTTTTTATGCACAATTGATTGAAGCTATATATAACAAGGTTTTAGCGATATTCAAAAAAATTTGAACTAGCGCACGTTTTGAATAAAATCTTGCATACGCAGCCGATTCCTTAACGTTGTAAATCAACCTTTTCCTTTAACATAGCCTTTTAATAAAGGAACCGAAAAAGAGCTATCCGACTCTATGAGTGGTAGCTCTTTTATTTGGTATATTAACCAATTATTGGAATTATCTGCAACATTAGTAGGCTTGGTTTCGTTATATAGATAGGAATATAAGCGAAAATTTTTTGGAGGGGAACGCATGCCACTTCGTAAATGGAAAATGATCATCACTATTTCCATTGGTTTAAATATTTTAATGGGCTGGTATTTATTTTCTAAATATCAGGAAAATAATTCTATAAAAAAAGGAATTATTATTCAGTATGCCTTGGGACAACAAGAAGCTTTAAATGAATTAGAAAGGGCATTAGCTAATCAGGATGATAAAGAAGAATTTGTTAAAGCATTAACTTCGGCATATGGAATCATATATCATATCGAAATATTAACAAGAAGTGATAATCCTATGAGTAAATATGTGGAATTTCCTAAAAATATAAATAAAATAAATGCTCCTTTGCAATCAATGAGTGTTGGTACATCATTATTTGATGACGCAATGGATCGATTAAATGTTAAATGGATTCAAGAATTAGAAAAATATACTTCCTATATTTCTCAAGTTGTAACTAAACTTGATTTTCAAAATCGAATTAATGGAAAAAGTTTAAACGAACAATATCATGTATTAAATGAAGTGAGCGATTTAATCGATGAATTTAAACTACATAAATAATGAATCGTTTTCTGAAATATTTGTGTTTTCTCAGAAAATAAGTGACCTATTTCTCTTAAGTGAAAAATAGGTCATTTTTTTGATTGACAATATATTACAGGTCCGTAAAATTAACCGTCCCAACAATATCTTCAAGGAAGTTCGCTAGCTCAGCTGCTTCTTCTTCCGTGACTTTGAATACATGCTCTAAATAGCCTTCTTCTTTCAAATCATCTGGGCCAATAATGGCGCTTCGCCCGGATTGCAGATCGATCACAATTTTTTTGCCAAAAAAGCTGTTCGTCGACATCAACGCAAGATCGAATCTACGTAAGGATTTACCTAAGATACAAACAAACCTAGTTGTTGTTTCTTCTCTATAATCATACAAAAAGTCAAAGTTAGACATCTCTTCTGCTCTTCCTCTCATGTGGAAACCTAAATTAATTGAATTAATTAGATTTATTATAAGCTAGCTGTTTTTGAAGGGCAATCTTTCTTGTACTATGAATTTATAAATCAGCTGAGAACACTCGCGATTTCAATCGTGAGATGAATCGGCTTCGGACAAGACGTGTCTATTGACACGTTAATTGTCCGACATACATAAAATTTGTAATCAAAACTATCTTTGCATATGTTATCCTATATTTGGGATGGATAACAATTCCAATCAAAAAGCGAGGTGAGAATAGTGATTGTAAACAAAGCATATAAGTTTCGTATCTATCCAAATAAGGAACAGAAAATCTTAATTGCTAAAACAATCGGCTGTTCTCGTTTCGTATTCAATCGCTTTTTGTCACAATGGAGTGATGAATACAAGGAAACAGGCAAAGGGTTAACCTATATTTCGTGTTCAGCTAAACTAACACAATTGAAAAAGGAATTCCTATGGCTGAAAGAAGTGGACAGTATTTCATTGCAATCATCGCTAAAGAATCTTGCTGATGCGTTTGACCGTTTCTTCAAAAAGCAAAATGATGCACCACGTTTCAAATCCAAAAACAACAAAGTACAATCCTATACAACCAAGCAAACAAACGGGAATATTGCCATTGTAGGCAACAAAATCAAATTGCCTAAACTTGGTCTTGTTCGTTTTGCTAAAAGTCGTGAAGTGAATGGTCGCATTATGAATACTACCGTAAGACGTAATCCAAGTGGAAAATACTTTGTGTCCATTCTTGTAGAAACAGAAGTGCAGCCAATAGAAAAAACAGGTTCTTCTGTTGGTGTTGACCTTGGATTAAAAGACTTGGCAATTTTAAGTACAGGAAAGGTATTCCCCAATCCCAAATGGTTTCGCAAACTTGAGGAACAATTAGCGGATGCGCAGCGTATCCTTTCCAAACGTATTAAAGGTGGTAGGAATTGGAACAAACAACGTGTTAGGGTCGCTAGAATCCATGAAAGAATAACTAATGCAAGAACAGACTACTTGCAGAAAATCTCTACTGAAATCATCAAAAACCACGATATTATTGGTATAGAAGATTTGCAAGTATCCAATATGTTGAAAAATCACAAGCTGGCTAAAGCAATTAGTGAAGTATCGTGGTCACAGTTCAGAATCATGCTTGAGTACAAAGCAAAATGGTATGGCAAAGAAGTAGTTACTGTATCCAAAACCTTTGCAAGTTCTCAGCTATGTTCGTGCTGTGGCTACCAAAATCAAGACGTTCAGAATCTAAAACTTCGTAAATGGGACTGTCCAAATTGTGGTGCACATCACGACAGGGATATTAATGCAGGACAAAACCTTAAAAACGAAGCTATAAGACTACTAACCGTAGGGACTACGGGGATAGCCTAATCAATTTGAAACCGATAGGTTTCCGTACTTAGGAATCTTGTGACTTCAGTCATGAGAGGTTCAAATTAGTCGATTTTGTGAACGAAGTAGGTTGTAATGAAAGATAGAGATAGCAGTAATGCGAGTAGAGCATAGGATAACTGGAGTCCAACATATACAATGCTATAGGCAGCAGCAAGTGGCCCAAGGGCAGCACCTAGGAATAGAACTAACGAATACAAGTTAATGGCTAGAGTAGCTGTACCAGCTTCAGCTAATCTGGAGATAAGTGCCACAAGGATTGGTGTTGTTAAAGCGATTCCTGCGACAAAACAGATGCTAAAGAACACGACGATCGTTACCCCGGTTGAATAACCCATTGCAATTGCACTAAATAAACTAATCGCTAAATTCATCTTTAAAATCATTGTAAATCGCATCCGTTTAACCAGTTCGCCCGCTAATGGTGATAATAAAATGCCAACGATGCCAAATCCTCTAACAAGTAGAATATCGCCTTGTGATAAGTTAAATGTCGAACTATTTAATTGCACGCCGAGTAGGGTATACATGGCTACAAATGCAAATAGAATCGTGATTGTGATGAGAAAAACGGGATAAAGCTTGCGATTCCCAATTACCGCCATATATTGCTGTCGTAAGGAATAGGAAGTAGAGCTTGAATGAAGCCTTATGCGAATACTTTGATTCTGTCTGAAGGTCCATGTGAGCAGCATGGCGCTAATCAGATAAATAATACCTAAGCTATAAAAGACATAGCTCCAATGTAAGGTAGCCGTTATGGCACCACTGAATAGTTGTCCAATAACACCAGCAGACAACATGCCTGTAGAGAGATATCCGAGAGTAGTGATCTTGCTATGCTCGGGATACGACTCAGCGATATAAGCTAGTGCAGCAGGTGCATAAGAAGCTGCGATAATCCCTTGAAAAGCTCGCATAAGAATGATACTCAGAAGGCTAGTGGATAATCCAACAAGTGGAGAGATGATTGCTAATAGAAACATGCCGATTAAAATAATTAAACGCGTTCCATAGCGGTCAGATAAAGCGCCAAAAAATAAACAACCAATCATGTAGCCAATTGAGAATGAAGTGCCAGTCCAAGCCGTAGTCGTGAGTGGTGTGTTAAATTCTTCTCCGATTAATGGGAGAAGCGGAATGGCAGCATATAAACTGCAAAGAACAGCAATTGCACACCAAACTAGAAGTATAGTTAACGATCTGGTTGCGAAATGAATTCTTGGCGATGCAGAAGAATTCAAGAATATCACCTCCTCAAATTAATATATTGCGATCACGATTGTCCTATGGTATTATTTGGATAACCGAAAAATGCTGAGGAAGCACCTCTCTTACGATTGCGTAGAAGAGGTGCTTTTTTGCGTTGTTCCGGAAACCTAATTTATGAAGGAGGAGATGACCCTGAACTTACTTTTCATGAACACACTCGAGAAAAAAGTAGGTGAGAATCGCGTCATTTCAGCACAAGTAGTCATTGGAGAAAGCAAGGGCATATGGCATGCCATGTGGAGTGAAACAAAGGATACGGGATACGATGAGCAGGAGAACTGGTATGAAGGTCAGCATTGGAATGAACTCATTACCTCATTAAGGGCGAACTTAATCGTGAAGCTGACGGATGGCTTCTTACCATTAATAACGGTTCCATGGGAAGAAGCTGGGCAAGGACTAGGCGAGAAGGGAAGATGGAATGCCTTGCTCCAATGCTATAGTGAATCAAATTTCAATAATGATGTGATGGATGCCCTTCGCAAATGGCGACGGGACAAGGCAGCTAAGCTTGCTAAAGCGCCTTACTTGATTGCAACGAACCGTATGCTGGAAATGATTGCAGCGCTTCTGCCGCAAAATGTGGACGAGTTAAAGCAATTACCTGGCTTTGGGAATGAGAAGGTAGCCCAATTTGGTGATGAGATATTTGCGATTACGATGACAGTTGATCGGGCAACCAGCTTCCCCTTAACATGGGTTGAACGTGCTGTAGATCCGATCATACTGCAGAAGTGGATCATGGAACAGAGAGAGCGAAAACGGAAGATTGAACATGATAAATTGGCTCGCAAGCGGAGATTTCTTGAAGCAATATGGCAGGGAGCATCGCTTGATTCGATCCTGAAAGAATTATCGATTTCACGAAGAGATGCCATTCTGCTCGTAGAGGAAATGGATAACGAAGGCTATAATGTCAATCCGATTGTTGAAGCTGAGCTGGAACAGGTTCAGGATGAGATGAAAACGTATGCCTGGGAGCTGTATGAGAAGCAAGGGGATCGATATTTGAAGCCGATCTTCCAGGCAATCATTGAGCAGGGTGAACTAAGCAGCAGCGATTCTGATCGGACATATCAATGGTTGCGATTATTAAGGATTCAATTCCGCAGAAGCAAGACGGCGATGCTGTTGAAGGAAGCAGATATGCAGTCACAAGCCAGCTAACCAAGAAGAAACGGCTTCGCCGTCTTTAATAGTTGGCGAAGCCGTTTCTTAGGTTGATACTTAAAATTTATTAGACAATTGCTATAAATTCTATATCACGCAAAAACACAGCTGCCCAAGAGGAATCCTCTTGCCGCTGTGTTTTTTTGGTTAACGTTATAACCAATCTTTTTTCTTAAATAAAACGAACATAAGAAAGCCTAACAAAGCCATAAATCCGATGACATATATATCCGCATGAGGAATTTCAAGTAATCCAATGATATTCGTAAAGTTCATACCGAACAAACCTGTTATAAAAGTTAATGGCATGAAAATCGTTGTCAAAGCTGTAAAAATTCTCATGATTTCGTTCGCGCGATTAGCAACGGCTGACTGATAAGCTTCTCGTAAGTTGCCCATCAAGTCGCGAAGCGTATCAAACGTATCTACAATTTTGACTGCATTCTCGTGAATGTCGCCAAAGTACTTTTGCAGTGTAGGCGAGATGAGCTTCAGATCCCGTTTATTCAAATTGCCAATTACATCTCGCTGAGGGACAAGTGCCTTCTTCAGCCAGAGAATCTCACTTCGAAGACCGACGATTTCGTTCAAGTGGGCCTTCTTAGTATGCATTAGAATATCTTCTTCCAGCTTCTCGATCTTGCCTTCGATACGATCTCCGACAGTCACGTAATTATCGACAACAAGGTCGACGAGATGGTAGAGGAAGTTATCTGGTGCGTTGACTTCTTCTTCCCACAGCACTGGCTTAAGCATACGAATTTCGTTTATCTTCTGCTTGGTTACCGTAATGATATAATGTTTGCCAAGAAAAATATTAAGTGCTCTTAGAAAAATTTCTTCGTCGTCAAATCGAATGGAATTGACCACAATAAAGTAATGTCCTTCGTAAATTTCAAGCTTCGGACGTTGTTCTTCTTCACTAAGGCAGTCTTCAACTGCCAAATCATGCAAATGAAATAAAGATTGCAAAATATCCAGATCTTCAACCGTCGCATCGATCCAATAGAAACCATTATCTGGTGGAACTAATGCAAGGGTGATATCATCGATAAGCGTAAATACGCCGTTCTGAACTAAGCGTGTTTTCATAAGCTATCCACCCTTCTAAGCGAAAGGCAGGGATTCCTTATAACAAGCTCGGGGTAAGCTGAGCCAGCCATCTAGGCAACATCCGCTGCACTTTTGCACATATGAAATTATGACTCACGATGCAACTGCCCGGGTCGCCGTCCATGCTTACTCTCCCCCTTTATTCATAAACCAACATATAAATATTTCGTGCAGAATACTTGTATAGTATATACCTACATTTTCCACAGTACAAGGAGCAAATGAAGGGAATTTATACCTAAAATAAAAATATAAAAATGTTTAAGTTTTACACCCTACGTGGATATTTCTCGCAGAAACGCCTCCGTACTTAGGACGGGGAAACGTTTCTTCTTGTCAGCACTAACTTTTAATTTTACTTGACTTTTGGAAAAGAATCAGTAACATTATTTACAAATCATATTAACTTTCTTATCAAGAGTAGGTGGAGGGACTAGCCCGATGATACCCGGCAACCGGCATTTTTCCTAATAAGGGAAAGCGTACGGTGCTAATTCTTGCGACAAGCACTGTTTGAAGTGTTTTTTGAGAGATGAGAGAGGCGGAATAAGTGTTGTTATTCATGACCTTTCTCAGTATTGAGGAAGGTCTTTATGATGTTTAAGATACAAATGAACCAAATTAAAGGAGTGTATGAAGATGCCAGTTAAAGTACCTGATCATTTGCCAGCCAAGGAAATATTACAGTCCGAGAACGTATTCGTAATGGATGAATCTCGGGCTTTCCATCAAGACATTCGCCCCTTAAGAATTGCGCTGCTTAATCTAATGCCTACCAAGGAAACAACGGAGACACAAATTTTAAGACTTTTGTCCAATACACCGCTGCAAATTGAATTTACTTTGCTGCATCCTAAATCTTATACATCCAAGAATACTTCGGAAGAGCATTTATCTTTATTCTATAAAACATTTGAAGATGTCAAAGATGAGCAGCTTGACGGGTTGATTATTACGGGTGCGCCAGTAGAGCAAATGAACTTTGAAGAAGTTGCTTATTGGGAAGAGCTCCAAGAAATTATGGAGTGGAGCAAGACTAATGTAACTTCAACGATGCATATATGTTGGGCAGCACAAGCTGGATTATATTACCATTATGAAGTTCCTAAATACTTATTGGATGAGAAAATATTCGGTGTATTCCCGCATACCTGTACTGAGAGTCACACTAAGCTTGTACGTGGATTTGATGAGATGTTCTTCGTCCCGCAATCACGTCATACAGAAGTTCGCCGCGAAGATATTACGAAGCATGCGGAACTCAATATTCTCTCTGAATCCGAGCAAGCTGGCGTATACCTAGTAGCATCCAAAGATGGCAAACAGATTTTCGTGACAGGTCATTCTGAATATGATCCGTATACGTTAAAATGGGAATATGATCGTGATGTAAACAAAGGTCTAGAAATTGCGATTCCTTACAATTATTATCCGAATGACGATCCTACACGAGTTCCAATGAGCACATGGCGTGCACATGCCAATTTATTATTTTCAAATTGGCTGAACTATTATGTATATCAAGAAACACCTTATGAATTAGCGGTAAATAAAAAGAAAGTAGTTCATTCATCTGACGAGCGGGGTTGAGTAGCAGTGAAAATCGAGAGCAAATTAGCGCAAATCGGCTCAGTTTCTGAGCCAGTCACCGGAGCAGTTTCCTTCCCTATTTATCAGGCGACTGCTTTCCGCCATCCTAAACTTGGACAAAGTACAGGATTTGATTATTCTCGCACAAAGAATCCTACACGAAGTGTATTAGAAGAAGCAATTGCCGAGCTTGAATCTGGTGATAGAGGTTTTGCTTTGTCCTCTGGTATGGCTGCTTTGCAAACCGTGTTTGCCTTATTCTCGCAGGGTGATCATTTGATTGTATCGGTGGATCTGTATGGGGGTACTTACCGTTTGCTAGAGAAAGTGATGTCCAGATTCGGTGTGCAAGCTACTTATGTCGATACGAATGATTTATCGGAGCTTGAATCTGTTTATCGTTTAGGCAGTACGAAGGCAGTATTGATCGAGACACCTACGAATCCGCTCATGATGGTGACAGATATTGCTGCTGTGTGCCAGTGGGCTAAAGAGAAGGAACTATTGACGATTGTAGACAATACGCTTCTCAGCCCTTTCCTGCAAAGACCGCTTGAGCTTGGTGCGGATATCGTCGTGCATTCTGCAACCAAATATTTAGGCGGCCATAATGATGTCCTTGCAGGTTTGATTGTAACCAAAGGCACTGAGTTATCTGAAAAAATATTCTTTTTATATAACTCTATTGGCGCGGTGTTAGGGCCTCAGGATTCCTGGCTGCTCATGCGTGGTATGAAAACCTTGGCTCTGCGGATGGAGCGCCATGAATATAATGCTACGTGCATTGCCAATTGGTTGCTAGAGCATCCGCTCATTACAGATGTGTACTATCCTGCATTAGCATCACATCCAGGATATGAGATACAGAAGAAGCAATCACGTGGCAATACGGGCATCTTCTCGTTTAAAGTCTCGGATGCTAGGTTAGTAGAACCATTGTTACGTCATTTGGAGTTGATTGCTTTTGCCGAGAGCTTAGGTGGGGTGGAGTCTCTATTAACGTATCCTGCGGTACAGACGCATGCAGATATTCCGGTGGAAATTCGAGAGCGTGTCGGCGTTGATGATAGGCTGCTTCGTTTCTCAGTAGGGATTGAACATGTTGATGATTTAATTGCGGATCTCTCGAGAGCGCTAGACATGGCCCAGAGTGAACTTGCTGGAGGTACTGTGTAATGGGTAACAATTCAAACAGCAATCGTGAACAGGATTATAGCTTCGGCACAAAGCTTCTGCATTTTGGCGGTGAAATCGATAAAGTGACAGGCGCTTCGTCGGTTCCAATCTATCAAGCATCGACGTTCCATCATTTTGATATTGATCATCCGCCAGCATTCGATTATACACGCTCAGGTAATCCAACGAGGGAGGCCTTAGAGGAGCAAATTGCGCTGCTTGAAGGTGGTAAACGCGGTTTAGCATTTGCTTCTGGGATGGCCGCTATCTCGTCCGCCTTTATGATTCTGTCTACAGGTGATCATGTTATTTGTACCGAAGATGTATATGGAGGAACATATCGCTTCTTATCCACGATTCTAAATCGGATGGGCATTGCCACAACGTTCGTTGATATGACGAATTTGGATGAAGTGGAGTCAGCATTGCAGCCGAGTACGAAGGCAGTATTTATGGAAACACCGTCGAATCCAACGCTTCGGATTACGGATGTACCTGCGGTTGCGGCATGGGCAAAGGAGCAGGGGCTCATTACGATGCTCGATAATTCATTCATGACTCCGTACTATCAGCGTCCGATCGAACATGGCGTTGACATCGTTCTACATAGTGCAACGAAGTTCCTAAGCGGACATAGTGACGTGCTTGCGGGGCTTGCGGTTATGGCAAACGAAGAACTAGGCAATCGAATGAAGGCTATCCAGAATGGAATGGGTAATGTGCTTGGGATGATGGACTCCTGGCTGCTAATGAGAGGGATGAAGACGCTCAAAGCGCGAATGGATGGGCATGAGCAGTCCGCGCACGTACTCGCGGACTGGTTATCGCAGCGCTCGGACATCGCTGCGGTCTATTACCCAGGGCTGCCGGATCATCCCGGCCGCCAAATCCATGAGCGCCAATCGCAAGGCTATGGCGCTATTGTCTCGTTCGACGTCGGTTCCGGCGAACGAGCAAAGAAGCTGCTGAACGCTGTGCGCGTTCCGCTTGTAGCGGTCTCGCTTGGCGCGGTCGAGAGCATCCTGTCGTATCCCGCCATGATGTCTCACGCTGCTATGCCTCGCGAGGTTCGCAGCGCCCGTGGCATCACCGACGGCCTGCTGCGCTTCTCTGTCGGCTTGGAAGATGTCTCTGACATCATCGCCGATCTCGATCAGGCATTAAAGCAAATTTAATGCCTGATCTTCTAAACCAGTATGCAAGCAAGAAGCCATATAGCGCTTATTGCTTGCATACTGGTTTTTGATGAATCTGCTGTATATTTGTTGGATTATATTCTAGATGTCTGATATGGATATGAATTTGAATATGAATAAGAATATGTGATGAAAGTTTAAACTACCTTTACGCCGTTCTCTTGCTTTATAGCTTTACAATGGGAGCCAAGCAGAATAATCGAGACGGCTACTAGGATAGGATTCGTACGTTTTTTCATTTGGAATCTACCTCCCTTAGAATGTCTTGCTTAACTTCTAATTTAAGTATAGTAGGAATGAGGCGGACAAACCATCGATTCAAATGACATGAAACTTACACTCTTGTAAGGCGAAATGAAAGAATTAATTGTTCCATATAGCACGAGGGTCTTCAAATATGTTACGATGTTTGAAGCAGAATAGAATGAACTCGATCAAATAGATAAAAATGAGGTGTTAATCTATGAAACCGATTGAACGCATATTGCATAAAGCTGTTTCAGGCGGACGTATAGATATTGATGAATGTATCACATTGTTTGAATCCGATCAGGTTGAAGCGATGGGACATGCGGCTAATCAGATTATGCTGAAGCATCATCCAGAGCCGATCACGACATTTGTAATTGGTAGAAATGTTAACTACACAAATATATGTGATACGTATTGCCGCTTCTGTG
The DNA here is from genome assembly GCF_004344915.1 of Paenibacillus albiflavus. Taxonomy (GTDB): domain Bacteria; phylum Bacillota; class Bacilli; order Paenibacillales; family NBRC-103111; genus Paenibacillus_AM; species Paenibacillus_AM albiflavus. The sequence continues at coordinate 12,134 of NZ_SKFG01000035.1, forward strand.
CTTTCTATCGGGCACCAGGCGCCAAGGATGGATATGTACTATCTAATGAAGAGATTTTTACGAAAATCCAAGAAACAATCGATGTGGGCGGCTCCGAAATTCTGATGCAAGGTGGAACTAACCCTAATTTGCCGTTCTCCTATTATACGGATTTATTGCGCGAGATTAAACGTAGGTTCAATATTACGATGCATTCCTTCTCACCAGCAGAAATTATAAAGATGCAGGAAGTATCAGGCGGACTAACGCTTGAAGAGGTTATGCGTGAACTTCATGCAGCAGGTCTCGACTCGCTGCCTGGCGGCGGCGCGGAGATTCTGGATGATCGCACACGTCAACGGATTTCGAAGCTTAAGGGCTCATGGCGGACTTGGATGGACGTGATGCAAACGGCTCATAAGATTGGGATGAATACGACAGGTACGATGGTTATCGGTTTAGGTGAAACGATGGAAGAGCGTGCTTTGCATCTGCTTCGTATTCGTGATGCACAAGACGATGTCGCTTTGAATGGTTGGAACTCCAAAGGCTTCCTTGCCTTTATTCCGTGGACATTCCAACCGGATAATACAGCGCTCGGCGTAGCTCTTAAAAATCAACGTCAAACGCCTGAATCTTATTTGAAAACTTTAGCGATCTCAAGAATTATGCTGGATAACATTCCGAACTTCCAATCTTCTTGGGTAACTATGGGACCGGAAGTCGGCAAATTATCCCTACAATATGGATGTAACGATTTTGGCTCAACGATGATGGAGGAAAATGTGGTTTCCGCGGCAGGCACAGCGCATAAGGTGAATATTGCAGAAATCCTGCGTTTGATTCGTGAAGCGGGTAAAGTACCAGCATTACGTAATACGAAGTATGAAACGCTCCACGTTTACTCGGATACAGAACAAGCAGATAAAGATTTCGTTTTGCAGAATTAACTTATAGACTCAATTAATGAGTAAGTAAAAACGCTTATCCCACATTCGTACAGAATGGTGTGGGATAAGCGTTTTTTATATCATTGATAATAGCTTGTGTATAGGGATATTACCTTCTTTATTCAATTACTTTATCTTTAATCAATATGATTTCAGCCACCTCAAACCTTCTATTTTTTTCACTTATAGGTTGTGGTGTTGATAAAACAATTCGTATTAGGTTTCCTGACGAAAAATCTTCTAGTGTAAGAGGATTATCTGAGATATCTTTGAATACAGTTGATTTATTAATATCTACAGTACATAAATAACCTATACTATTCGCTTGTTTCTTTCCTTTGTTTATTACATCTGAGCAGTTTACAACAATTTCATTCTTTGAAATGCTATCAATAGTTGTATTAAAAGAACTCAAGGAGTTACATGCTGATGTAATTAACAACATAATTAGCATCAGTGGTATTAATTTTACTTGCCTACTTATGTTGATCCCTCCCCACTTTTTACATCATCGGCCACCTCGAATATCGATATTTTCATTCTAATCTATTCTCGGTTCTTTTTGTCTGCTTATTTAGTCAATGTTTCTACTTAATGGGACAACCGCATAGAATGCAAGAGAAACGGTTTTAGTGAACAAAAGGTGGTGTCTACAAATGTGGAGCGAATTCGGGATTTCGAGAGATACACAGAGGATGTTAGATACTTTAATCAAGAGTAACAACAAGCTCAATAATTTGAAGCTTAGACTGCGATTTGTCGTGACTGGAAGTATATTTTGCATGTCTCTATTTGGTCTGGCATTCATGAAGCTTTCTCTTATTCCATCAGGGGGGGATGTGCTCAGAATCATTGGGGCATTCTCAGGAGAGAAGCTGCTGCTTGCACTTCTATTGATAAGCATAACGTTAGTTGCTTACTCCAACAGTTTATCCAAGAAAGTAGAATCAACCAAGAAGAAATACGAAGGTCTTCGAGCAGAAGTTATTGATAAGCTGTATACTTCTTGGTTGAATAACACGAGCTCAGAGATTCGGGATCGAATATCCAAGAAAATGAGTGATGAATACGGCATTAATATGGTTTATAAAACAAAGCAATAGTTATTTATGGCTTTATGAATTGTCCACGAATCGGTTCTACATCGTTATTCAATCGAATTCGGATCGATTTGGCGTTGCCAGACGCAATGTCGGGTGAATTCTGTACTTGAAAATGAATATGAGCTTCACTGGAGTTGCCTGAATTGCCGCATAATCCAATAACATCTCCTTGTTTAACTTGATCCCCAACTTTGACGGAGGCGGATTGGTATTGCATATGTCCAATTACGCTGTATTCCTCATTGCCGTGATCAATAATCACGTAGTTTCCAAAAGGATTCTTCGCGTTCATCGTCCCAACAGGATGATTATCCTGAATGTTGACCTCGACACCGACCACAGTTCCATCAGCGGGTGCAACGACTGCTTTACCGTAAGCATAATAGCTTTCATTGGCTTCTTTATCCCCTTGATAAGTGAGATTATCGTGGCTTATTACGAGATCATAGGCATAGCGCTGGCTTTCATGTGGATAATGATAGTTGAGAGGTTCGCTTGCCCCTCCCCAGCCAGTAAGCCATTCATCCTGAATCGGCATTTGATAAGTATTCTTTGTATAGGTTCGGTCTGTCTCTGGATAGGTTGTAATGGGCTCGAAAATTAAACCGACGATCGTCCCTGCATCATCCGCAAGGGCGGTCAGATTCTTAGTGCGACTCTGATCATGCCAAATATATTGCGTGAGATTGGTAACTATTGGCAGGCTTGTTTGGAATACGTATTCGGTTACTCCCTTATTAAATTCTGCTCCAGCAGATTGTAAATCTGTAAGTGATATTTCTTTTCGAAATTCCTCCGACAACTGGTTATAAATCCGCTCAAAATCTCCTTGCAAGAAAGCCTCATTTAATTGTTTCATCTCCAACTTATTCACTCCTTGTGAGTTGCTGCAGCCAATAAGTAAGCTTAAACAGACGATGGGAATGATTCCTGCGCTTAATCTCTTCAATATGTTCATCTTTTTCCTCCTAGATTGATATCTCGTTTTTATCATAGGGGACCAATTTTACTAAGGCATAACCGGAGTCTTAACATTACCTTAATTTTTTGCAATAGACGTAACGATCCGTAATAAGCATGGTATTCTTGTAAGTATCATGTTTATTGGGAGGAAGGTAATTTGGATCAAGCACAAATACTGCTTGTTGATGATGAACAAGCGATTCTTCAAATGTTATCAATTATTTTACATAAAGAAGGGTTTAAACAGATTGATACAGCGATTACGGGGGAGGAAGCTGTAACAGCTTGTAAACGTAAAAGGTACGATCTCATCATTCTGGATGTGATGTTACCAAAGCAAAGTGGATTTGATATATGTCCTTTCATTAGGCAAACGACGAATGCACCGATTCTTTTTCTAACGGCAAGAACGACGGATTTAGATAAACTAACGGGATTTGCGCTTGGTGGTGATGATTATATAACGAAGCCGTTCAACCCATTAGAGGTTGTCGCAAGAGTTAAAGCACAATTGCGGCGCTATCTGCCTTCTGAACCGATTGTTTATGCGCCTAAAATTTATGATTATGGACGATTTACAGTTGATGAATATGCCGGAGAATTGCGTGTAGAGGGGGAACTAGTTGACTGCCCATCCCAAGTCTTCGGATTGCTGTTATTCTTCTGTCAGAATCCGAATCGCTTATTCACTAAAACTCAGCTATATGAGCAGGTATGGGGGGAACACAGCATCTCTGATGATAATACTGTTATGGTGCATGTCCATCGAATCCGTGAACGGATCGAAAAGACATCAAGTGCGCCAGAGTATTTAATTACAGTTAGAGGACTTGGATATAAGCTTGTCACAGGAAGAGGCAATCGATGAGCATCAGGAAACGTTTGACAGGGCAATTCGTTTGGCAGCTCTTATTAGCAGGATTATTGATGATTGCTCTGATTGTGGCGACCTTCTTTTATATTGCAAATAAAATGTCTGAGATTGAAGTCAATCAAAATTTTGGCGCTGCGGGACTATCGAAGCTTGTTGATTCTCTTGAAATGAAGGACGGCAACATTACTTTTGATAATCAGCTGCTTGAGATTGTAGATCGTCATGCTGGCTGGTTGCAAGTCCTTAATGAGGAGGGTAAAGTCATCACCTCATATCATACACCGAAAGATGTGCCCAATGCTTATATCGCAGGTGAGTTAACCTCATATTATAAAGGTCAAATGGAATTTCCTTATCATATTTATATTTGGATTCAAACAAAGAACAATACGATGTATACGTTAGTTTACGGTGTTCCTAAGACAAACAAGGGTTTACTTTTACTTCATCATGTGAAACAAACAGCAGTAATAAATGAAGGCAAGATTAATCTGCCAGCCGAATTGAGCGAACAGCTACAGGCTGTACATGGTTATATACAAGTGCTAGACAGCAAAGGGACAGAGGTGGCTTCACGATTTAAAGCAGCTAATGCCCTCAGTCAGTATACGGTTCAAGAGCTTGTCCTTCGATCCCAGTATAGTGATCGCTACAACAGCCAATTATTTTTGGAATATGATGAAATTACCAAGCAAACCTGGTTGTTACATGTGCCCTTGACCATTCCTTATTCAGATTCTTCACCAGAGCTTGTTATTTTGCTTATCGGGTTTATTTGTATTGTCACTACAATTGTGATTATTTTTCTTTTCTTATCCCTATGGTATGGAAAACGTTTTGGTACACCTATTCTTCATATGATGAATTGGCTTCATAATTTGGCGCAAGGTAAATATGAAGAGCCGCGGGATGTTATGGGGCGACCTAAGAGTCGAACAATCACAGGTAGAATTAGACGAAAATATCAGATGTATTCCGATATTCTAGGATCATTGCAGCAGTTGACAGAAGGTCTACAACGTAATGATGAGATTCGTTTGCAGCTAGAAACGACTAGAAATGAATGGATTACAGGTGTCACACATGACATGAAGACCCCCCTTTCCTCGATTCTGGGCTATGCACATATGCTTAAGGCAGATCATTATCAATGGAGTAATAGGGAAGTTCATGAATTTGCTGCCATTATACAAGAAAAAGCGGATTATATGGACTTGCTAATCTCTGATTTAAGCATGACCTATCGGTTGCAAAATGATGCTCATTTTTTAGTTTTTGACCAAATGGAGATCAATCAGTTTGTTCAAACTTGCATCGTACAGTTTATGAACGATCCACAATATGAAACAGCTGAAATAACACTTGAACAAGCAAATGAACCCATCGATTATCCAATAGATCAGAACGGATTCAGACGGATTATTATGAATTTGTTAGCAAATGCGTTTATTCATAATCCTAGTGGAACAAAGGTACAAGTTACGATCTACCTGGATTCTGAAGGATTCGGAATTCTGTTTCAGGATAATGGAGAAGGCATGGATCAGATAACGATGAATCAACTTTTTGACCGTTATTATAGAGGGACGAATACGGAAGGCACAACGAATGGAACTGGTCTAGGGATGGCTATTACTAAGCAGCTTGTGCTTAAGCATGGCGGTACAATCAAGGTGAGCAGTGCGACTGGTCAAGGAACACAATTTAAGCTTTATTTTTCAAATTAAGAATTCATACGCCCTCCTTCTGCCAAATTGTTCGTCGTATATATGCCGAAGCTGAGCCATATACTTAGCTTAAAGCAGAGCAGTATTGACGATTACGGCAATAGAAAGGAAGTGAGCATGTGAAGCTGCTATCGATCATTGTTAAACCATCGAAGTCTTATGTCTCAAAGTTGTATGAACGGATTACAACAGAGCTAGGAAATTTACATAACGGTTCTATACTGGAAACGATTCATTGCCAATCGTTCGATCATTATGAGCAAATTACGATTCACGCTAATTTGCTTGGTGATGACAGTAAAGAGCTAGAGGTTCAAATTATTGACGCTGTGTCAATTGCACTTGCACAGCATATCATCCATGAAGAAACGTCTGGTATTCTGGAGGATATTATTACGAAGGAGTTCCATTATCGCGATGTGGAAGAATTGACACAGATCAAGCAATATTGTACGCAGTTCTTGAATGGTTCGAGCGATTCTCCTCATGATTTGGAACAATCCAAAGTTCGTCGTGTGCTAAAAATGAGTACACATCTACATCAATACATCATGGAGAACCGAGTACTGAATTTAAAAGGTTTTACTCGTTTTCGTCTAGATGATTATATGGAAGAAATGCGGGAAATTGTCGAATATGCAATAGACGAATTCATGATGGAGCGGCAGTACAAGGAATTTATCGCTTTACTCAAATATTTTGTCTATATTCAGGAAGCCAAAATTTCGGTTGTTCACCTGCTGCATAAGGGTGGTCATGAGTTTACAATTCTAAATGATAAAATGCAGCCAGTTGATATAAATCGATTTGAGTCGTCCCTTACGACAGACTTCCTGGAGAAGGATATGAATTTTGAGGATATGATTGTATCAACGTTAATTACCGTATCTCCAGCAAACATTTATATCCATACCAAAGAGCCAGAATTACCTATTATCAAGACGATTATGCAAATTTTTGAAGATCGTACGGAAGTTTGTTCCCATTGTCCTGTGTGTCATCGATTTTTCGGAGAGATTTTACGTTATTAAACCATATGGTTCCTATTCATAAGTATCCCTAATAGCTATTTGGCTGTTAGGGTTGTTTAATTTATACGTAATATGGACACACTCCCTAAGTAGGGGGAGATATAACCATATGCTAAAACAATTATTAAGCCAAACCAAATGGGTTAGTGCGTGGGTGTTTATTCATTTCATTGTGATGCTAAGCGGTGGCAATAATCAAGCTGCTGATTCAAATGATCAAATCAAGCAATCGGACAGGACATCGCAGATCTCAACCATTCAAGCACCACAAAATCCAATGAATAATGAACCAAAATTAGTAACCCAAATACAACCTGAACCTGCATTAGAACCAGAACCAGAGTCTGTTCGGGTAAGTTATAAGTATAAACCAGATTTAAATCATGATTTGCAGAAATATGTGCCTGTTGAAGTCGTCGCTACTGGTTATTACGCAGGTAAAGAATCGACGGGTAAAACGAAAAGTCATCCTGATTATGGGATAACGTATTCAGGTGTCAAGGTTGTTCGTGATGAGAAATCTTTCTCTACAATTGCAGCTGATCCTAAAGTATTTCCTATCGGATCTGTGCTGTATATACCAGGATATGGATATGGCATCGTAGCCGATACCGGCAGTGCAATTAAAGGGAAAAAGATCGATCTGTACTTTGAGACGAAGGATCAGGTATATCGTGAATGGGGCAAGAAGAAGCTGAATATTTTCCTCGTCAAAAAGGGTGAGGGTAAATTGGATAAAACGATTTGGAACGAGTCCGAAATCGAACTGTTTCCAGTGGCAAATGGCAACAAGCAACCAGCTCGCAGGGTGAATGGGAACCCGATGTAATGCAGAAGATAGTCATACGGGAGGTGATCCTATATGGCGAAGAATAAGAGTCAAAATCCGAATCGTAATCGAAATGCTGCTGCTGATACTGAATTTGCATCTGAGAGTTCCACAGCATCATCCGCGATGAACATGAGCAAAGCACAGAGGCAGCAAAACCAAAATAGCAGCAAGTAGGCAGACAGCAATGAGATTAGCCTACCAAATAGAAGAGGGGGCAACCCCTCTTTAACTTATGATTGGAACTAAATTTTTGTACAATTTAACTTTGATTCACATCATTTTAATGTGGATTTAAGGTTGATAGCCCATGATATATACATAGCTTGATTACATTATTAACAGATAGAGTTTTTGAAAATGGAGGGGATAATAATGACTGAGAATAATCGCAATGATTTCGATGATTTTTTCAAAGATAACAAACCACAAGAACAAGGGACAGATGAGAATAATCAAGGTACTTCATCATCCAATTCAGATGAATCTACCTATTATGCATATGGACCGTATCGCAACTCGCAGGGAGAAACAGGCAGTAAAGATCAACCGATCGATGTAACACCTTTATCCTCTCAAACACATAGCAGTAATAACGAACAAGATGCTGCACCATCACCTAAACCTGAGCGCACATTTGGTTATAGTGATGGAAGAGGGAATACGTCCTCATATACATTGACATCAGGTTCTGGAAATTCATGGACACCTCCGAAGAAACGTTCGATCATGGGTTATTTTTCTGCTTTTGCGGCTGGCGTACTTCTAGTAGGCGGCATGATGTGGGCTGCTGATTATAATAACTGGTTTACGAAAGGTACAGTAGCAGCCACTTACGGATCTTCAAGTCAAAATACAACAGGTTCAAATAATTCTAATGTGAAGCAATCCTCATTAGACACATCTAGACCTGACATTTCAGGCATCGTCGATAAATCATCCAAAGCGGTTGTATTAATCGAGAATATGGTGAAGACCAAACAGTCACAAGGAAACAGCACTAATCCATCATATAATGAATGGTTCAGACAATTCTTGGGCGATCAGACTCCTGACAATTCGCAACAGCAGCCAGAAGAAGACAGCAGCAACCCGGGATATCAGAAACAGGGAATGGGAACAGGATTTATTTTTGAAGACTCTGGATATATTCTGACGAACCAACACGTAATTGACGGAGCAGATCAAGTGTTAGTTACGGTTGAGGGTTATAAGAATCCATTTGTTGCTAAGGTGCTAGGAACTTCTTATGAACTGGACTTAGCATGCTTAAAGATTGAAGGTACAGATCCATTTGCAACATTGCCACTTGGTAATGCCAATGATGCAAAAGTTGGTGATTGGGTAGTCGCTATCGGTAACCCATATGGATTCGATCATACGGTAACAGTCGGTGTGTTAAGTGCCAAGGGACGTCCGATTTCGATTCAAGATCAGAAGGGTACTCGCAAATACGAGAACCTATTCCAAACAGACGCATCGATTAATCCAGGTAACTCTGGAGGACCATTGCTTAATACGCATGGTGAAGTAATTGGTATCAACACAGCGGTTAGCTCGCAAGCACAGGGCATTGGATTTGCGATCCCAACTTCTACTGTCAATGAAGTTATTGATAGCTTGAAGAACAATGTCCAAATTCCGATTCCATACATTGGTGTAACTTTGGGTGAAATTGACAAGGATTGGGCTAATGAATTGAAATTGGACAGTACAGATGGCGCACTTATTGGATCAGTTGAACGTAAGAGTCCTGCTTTTAAAGCTGGCATTCGTCCATACGATGTCGTAGTGGATATTGACGGCCAGAGCATTAAAAATCCGACTGATTTACAAACAGCTGTTAAAAGTCATAAAGTCGGTGACAAGATACAATTCGGAATTATCCGTGACGGTGAGAAGGTTACACTAGCCGTTACGATCGGAGACAAGAACGATTCAGAACAAGCAACTAAATAAATATAGAGATACGCCTCGTAGCGGAATATAGGAAAAGGTTAGAACTTGGGAAGCAAGGCATTAGGGAGGGATTTCCCGAAATGCTTTGCTTCTTTTGGGTTATGCAAGCTCGATTTCCTCTGATGGGGGATTTCTAGTACAATAAGTTTGAAGAGGTGAGAGCATGCGGGAGACAATTATAGTCATTGATGATGATAATAAAATTACTTCGATGTTAAAGAGAGCTTTAGCTTTCGAGGGCTACTCTGTAACGACTGCAGCCAACGGTGCTGAAGGACTTAAGGCCATGCTGACGCAAGATCCAGATCTTATCATTCTGGATGTGATGATGCCGCAAATTGACGGTCTTGAGGTATGTAGACGAATCCGAGAAAGCGGCAGCCAAGTGCCGATAATTATGCTCACTGCCAAAGATGAGATTAGCGATCGTGTACGTGGGCTTGATATGGGTGCAGACGATTATTTGGTGAAGCCATTTGCATTAGAAGAGTTGTTAGCTAGAGTTCGTGTTTCGCTAAGGAGACGAATTGATGTCTCTGCTAAATTGGATACGATTCTAAACTATGAGGATATAAGCTTGAATGTTGAATCGCGTGAAGTTAAGCGTGGAGATCATATGATTGAGTTAACGACCAAAGAATTTGACCTGCTGCATTTTCTTATGCAGAATCCGAATCGGGTATTATCGAAGGACACGATTATGGAGAAAATATGGGGATTTGATTTTAGCGGGGAGTCGAACGTTCTTGAGGTTTATATCGCTCTTCTAAGACAGAAGATGGAGGAGCATGGGTATAAACGCATTATTCAAACGGTTCGCGGAGCGGGCTATGTGCTTAGAGGGGAGTCGTAATTATGTCGATTCGCCTACGCTTAACCTTGTGGTATTCGAATATTTTGGCGATTACACTGCTGATTTTCGGTGTGGGACTTTATTTCTTTCTGGATATTTATATTTATCAAGGGATCAAGAAAGAGCTCTATGTTCAGACTGAAAGTGTGTCTAGACGGATCGATGCCAATGTACAGTTAACGATGAAGGGCTTAAATGTGAAGTTACAACTTTATAATCGGGATCGATACTCGAGTATGCTCTTTCAGGTATACAATTTTACGAATGGAACTGCAAGCCGCTCAGCCCAGCTGACAGAAGCTGATTTGTATTTGCCTATCCCTCAAATACCGGATGAGGTGATGAAAAATCCTGAGCCGCAGAAGACGGGATTTTATGAGGAGGTCCCCTTCTATAATGATGTTCTATTGACTTATAATATTCCAATTCCGATTAAGGATTCCGCTGGCAATACCAAAATAGTCGGCTTATTGCAGGGGGCTCAGTCTATTGGCCTCTACAAGCATTTCTTCCAACTGCTCACGTATGTCTTATTCTTTCTTGCAATCATTTCAATAATGCTTGCTGCCACATTCGGTTGGTTATTATCAAGAAAAGCGCTTAAACCGATTGAGGATATTATTGAATCGGCTGAACAGATCGGTAAAAGCTCGGATTTGGGAAAACGAATCGAATACTATGGCCCGCCTGACGAAGTTGGAAGGCTGACGGAAACGATTAATAGCATGCTTGCACGAATTCAGATCGTGTACTCGGAGCTTGAAGAAGCCTATGCGGCGCAAAGACGATTTGTATCCGATGCTTCGCATGAACTGCGGACTCCTCTAACGACAATTAGAGGCAACGTCGATTTGTTGGAAAAAATGTGGCGTCAGACGCTCCAGCAGTCGCAGCGTACGATTGAACAGGGACAAGAATCAACAGGCAATGGCAGTGATTCAACTCAGATAAGCATGCCAGCATCCGAGCAGCTTGAAATGTCGCTTGAAGCTATGCAGGACATTGCAGGAGAAGCAAAGCGAATGAGTCAGCTCGTCAATGATCTGCTTGCATTAGCGCGTGCAGATGCGGGCTTCCGTATGGAGCTGAAACCAATTGAGCTGAAGCCTTTGGTGGAAGAAGTCGCTCGCAAAGTACAATTCCTGCCGCGTAATGCGACATGGCAGGTTGGCGATTTGCAGGCTCTGGATAAAGCAAAGTATGTGCTCGGCAACGATAATTACTTGCAGCAAATGCTGATGATTTTTATTGAAAATGCTTTTAAATATACACCAAGTGGTTCTGTGGAGCTTGACGCGCTTGAGGGTGATGGTCAAATTGGAATTCGAATATCGGATACGGGGATTGGCATGGATAAAAGCGAAGTTCCTAACATATTCGACCGATTCTATCGTGCTGATATTTCTAGAGGTGTGACTGGCGGAATTGGATTAGGTCTCTCTATTGCCAAATGGATAATTGATGAGCACGGCGGTTCAGTGGAAGTAATTACACGCAAGGATGAAGGGAGCAAATTCATCATTTGGCTACCTTATCTGGATAGGAATCAGCATGCGATCACGGAAATATAGAAACGCACTCCCTTTAAGCACGGCGAAATCGTTTCTACATGGCTAGCTACGATTATCTAGTTGAGCTATAATGAAGGGAGCATACGCTGAAAGCGTATAAAAGTGAATAAGGAGTGGCTCTAATGGAAGTCATCAAAATCTCTCCAAGAGGTTATTGCTATGGCGTAGTAGATGCAATGGCGATTGCCATGCAAACCGCACGTAATCTAAATCTACCACGGCCTATTTATATATTAGGTATGATCGTTCATAACGCGCATGTGACGGAGTTCTTTGAGAATGAAGAGGGCATTATTACATTAGATGGTCCAAATCGGCTTGAAATTCTGGAACAGGTGGATAAAGGTACGGTTATTTTTACAGCGCATGGGGTTTCGCCTGAGGTTCGTGTGCGCGCACTTGAGAAAGGACTCACAGTAGTAGATGCTACGTGCCCAGATGTGACGAAAACACATGATTTAATTCGCGATAAAATTTCTAATGGCTATGAAGTTATCTATATCGGCAAGAAGGGTCATCCTGAGCCAGAAGGCGCTGTAGGCGTAGCACCTGACCATGTTCATTTGATCGAGAAAGAGGAAGAGGTAGAAGCACTGCAATTGAAAGCAGAGCGCATTCTCATTACGAATCAGACGACGATGAGTCAATGGGATATTAAACATACGATGAACAAGCTCTTAGAGCGTTTTCCACAGGCACAAATTCATAATGAAATTTGCCAAGCGACGCAGGTTCGTCAAGAAGCTGTGGCAGAGCAAGCCAAGGAGGCGGATCTCATCATTGTAGTAGGGGATCCGAAGAGCAATAACTCAAATCGTCTAGCGCAGGTCTCTGAAGAGATTGCAGGCGTTAAAGCATATCGTGTAGCGGATGTGACAGAGATTAATCCAGAATGGCTGCTTCATGTTCGCAAAGTTGGTGTGACATCAGGAGCCTCTACACCAACGCCAATCACCAAAGAAGTGATCACATATTTAGAGAATTTTGATCCCAATAATCACAATACATGGCAATACGTCCGCTCCATCAACATGAAGAAGCTTATCCCAGCAGGTAAGCAGAAATAATAACTTAACTGGAATCCTCTCATTCAATATCTGTGAAGGATTCCAGTTTTTTTACCACTATTGGTGACATTCTTGACGAAATACGATAATGGGCGTATATTTACTTTAACACTTAAAAGCCACAAAGCATAAAAGCGTGAAAGTGAGTAAAATAAATATAATAGAATCGATCGGAGAGATGGACAAATGATAGTCGTAACATCAACAAATATTCGAGAAGAACGTTTGCAAGAACTTGTGGGATATATTGAGAAGCACGAAGTAGCTACTCATGTTGTTAAGGGTGAGGATCGGATTGTAATAGGCATCATAGGCAAAGCTGATCCTAAACTGGCAGAACAACTGCGCCAAATGAAAGACGTTATCGAAGTAATCAAAATTTCAAAATCATATAAGCTCGCCTCACGTGAATTCCAACCCGCCAATACGGTTATCTCGATTAAAGGTGTTGAAATCGGCGGCGACCAGCTTGTCGTGATGGGTGGTCCCTGTGCTGTTGAATCAGCTGAACAGATCGATGACATTGCCAGACTCGTTAAAGCGGCAGGGGCTCAAGTTCTGCGCGGAGGAGCATTTAAGCCTCGAACTGGTCCATACAGCTTCCAAGGCGTAGGGGTAGAAGGCTTGCAAATGATGGCTGAAGCAGGCAAGAAGCATAACATCCTGACCATTACGGAAGTCATGACACCTGAATATGTGGATGTATGCGCTGAGTATGCAGATATTCTTCAAGTGGGTACGCGCAATATGCAGAATTTTGACCTGTTGCGTAAGCTTGGTACTATCCAGACCCCTGTCTTGCTGAAACGCGGCTTTAGTGCGACTTATGACGAATTCCTCAATGCGGCTGAGTACATCTTAGCAGGCGGCAACCCGAATGTTATGCTATGTGAGCGTGGGATTCGTACATTTGAGACTTATACACGCAATACCTTAGATCTTGCTGCAATTCCAGTGCTCCAATCATTAAGTCATTTACCTGTGATTTCAGACCCAAGCCATGGAACTGGTCGAAGAGAGCTAGTAGAACCGATGGCTAAAGCTTCTGTTGCTGCTGGCGCCAATGGGCTGATTATCGAAATGCATACAGATCCAGATAACTCCATGACAGGCGATGGCGTACAATCGTTATTTCCAGATCAATTTGCTAAATTGATGCATGATCTTGAACAATTGTCGCCATTATGCGGAAAGAAATTCGATACACCCAAAGAAGCTTTGTCTGTATAGTGTCATATTTCAGATCTCTATTGAAGCTTAGACGTAATCTTGCTATCATAGGAATATTACACATATATATTGGGAGTTGAGAGACATGGATAAACGGGCTTATAATTTCAATGCAGGACCAGCAGCATTGCCTCTAGCTGTACTCGAACGTGCACAGCAGGAATTGGTAGAATATAAGGGAATTGGCATGTCTATTATGGAAATTTCCCATCGCAGCAAAGAGTACGAAGCGTTAAATACAGAAACGCAAGAGCTGTTGAAAGAACTCATGGGCATACCTGATGGCTATCAAATCTTATTCTTGCAAGGTGGAGCATCTTCACAATTCGCGATGATCCCTATGAATTTCTTGAAACCAGGACGAGTAGGAAGTTATGTGCATACAGGTGCTTGGGCGGAGAAAGCGTATAAGGAAGCGAAGCTATTAGGACATGAGGTGCATATTGCAGCTACTTCTGAAGCACATGATTTCATGCAAATTCCAGAGCTTAATGAAATTGAAATCCACCCGGATTCAGCTTATCTACATATTACCTCGAATGAAACCATTGGTGGTACTCAATTCCAGGAATATCCGAACACAGGCAATGTTCCATTAATCGCCGATATGTCTTCTGATATTTTATGCAGACCAGTAGATGTCTCAAAATTCGCAATGATCTATGCAGGAGCACAGAAGAACCTAGGTCCTTCAGGTGTTACGATTGCGATTATTCGTGAAGATTTATTGCAAGATTTACCGAAAAATATCCCAACTATGCTTCGTTATGAGATTCATAGTACAAATAATTCATTATACAATACACCGCCAGTATACTCTGTCTACATGGTTAATCTCGTTCTCAAGTGGATTAAGGAGAATGGTGGCGTAGAGGCAATGGAGCAAACCAACCGCGCCAAAGCGAAGCTGATCTATGATGCAATCGATGAGTCCAAAGGATTCTACATTGGATGCGCAGCTCCAGCAAGTCGCTCTTTGATGAACCTAACCTTCCGTTTAGCATCAGAAGAGCTTGAGAAATCCTTCATTAAACAAGCAGAAGCGGCAGGCTTTGTAGGACTTAAAGGTCATCGCAGTGTTGGCGGCTTACGTGCTTCTGCGTATAATGCAGTACCAATGGAAGCTTGTGAAGCACTTGCTAACTTCATGCGTGACTTCCAGCAGAAGAACAGCTAGTCCGTTACTTCATCAAATCCCTACTAACCTTCTATTGGTCAGTAGGGATTTTTTTAATGGAATGTATGATAAGAAAACGGCTGAAAACAATAATCAGTGCTGATTGCGAACGGCAAATAATTTCCGAATAAGGGAAATTTATTACCGAAAAAGCACCCAAAGTTGCCGCATCGTGGTCAGTAGTATGGTTAAGCGGCACTGGCTGATAGCGAACGTTAATTAATTTCCGATAAAGCGGCAATTTATGTGAATAAGCTCTTTATTGATTTCAATGTCATTGTGTAATACGATACATATAGAGGTGAATAAGCATCATGGCATTTCATATTGTTTTAGTAGAACCAGAAATTCCGGCGAACACGGGTAATATTGCAAGAACCTGTGCAGCGACAGGAGCTCATTTGCATCTCGTGCATCCACTTGGCTTCAATACGGATGACAAGACGCTTAAGCGTGCTGGATTAGATTACTGGCACTCAGTCAAGCTTGAATATCATAATTCTTTCGATGAAGTAGTGGAGAAATACGCAGGAAACCGTTTCTTCATGGCAACAACCAAAGCGTCCAAAAGGCATTCGGATTTTGAATATCGAGATGGAGACTTTTTTGTATTTGGTAAAGAAACGAAGGGATTGCCTAAATCCATACTAGAGGCTTATCCCGATACATTAATTAGGCTGCCCATGTCAGATGCGGTAAGATCGTTAAATTTGTCGAATTCAGCCGCAATTATCGTCTATGAAGCACTAAGACAGATTGACTTCCCGGGACTGGATTAAATCGTATATTTAACTAAATTTAGTCATTTAGTCCTTATTTTTGCTCAAGAAAACTCCTTATTTCAAAATTTATCATATAAAGTTTTATTGAATATTCAGTATTAAGGAGGAATTTTCAGAAATATGGCGAACTAAGATTGTGATTAGAAAAAGCTGAAGAAAAATTCGCACTCTTTCATTCAGAGAGAGAATGCTTCTACTTTTGACATTAATCGACATATTTTTGTAATTGAGGTGAATGGTCATGATGAAACCAGCTGGTGTAGTACGGAAGGTGGATCAATTAGGAAGAATTGTCCTGCCTAAATCTTTACGCAAGCGGTATCAAATGAATGAAGGCGATCCAGTAGAAATTTTGGTACAAGGTGACCACATTATTTTGGAAAGATATCGTCCCAAATGTGTTTTCTGTGGAGCTATGAACGGCGTAAGTGAATTTAAGGATCGTCATATTTGCTCAGTATGCTTGACCCAAATGAATTCACTTAGAGAACGAGCTTAGAAGTTCCTCGATGGATGGCGGTACCATGTTTTGTATAATTGAATCTTAGCGGATTCCCTTTAGAACCGGCTCCCCTATCCAATAAGGATCAGAGAAGCCGGTTCTTTTGGCATATATAACAAAAACAGGCTATGAATCTCGGGTAGGAGATCATAGCCTGCTCGTGCTCGCGATTTACAATCCAGCTGTCTTATCGTCGTTATAAGATGAAGTCAGAATTGCAGTAACGAATATAATTAATACGGTAAGTCCAATCCAGAAAGCTGCTGACATTGTCATACACCTCACAACATGGTATAAAGATAGATTAATTATACCCAAACCATAACCAAAAGAAAATGAAAGATTCCGAATAAACTGTGACATTTTTACTTGAAGAAAAGGAAGTGTGAGGCAGCTGGCTTGGCTTTGCCTTCAGCGGGAAGATTCATCATTTCATCATTCCATATTAAGGTTGAGGCTCCAGCTCCATCAAGGTTATACGCGTTCTTCACACCAAGACTAACTAATTTATCCTGCAATTCAGCTAATGTTGCACCTGCATTCGGGTCCTTTTCATCGCCATCGATCACAAGAAATAGCAATTGTTGATCTTCAAAGCTGGCAATAACAGTTCGCGCTGAGCGCTTCGTTGTTGGCCCTAATTCACTTGAGATCGTTACTTTCTGCTTGTTCTGTATCAGGATTGGACCTGCCGTCACACCGAATAGGGGTTCAAGCTTCTCGATATCGGTTTGATTCTGATAAGCGCTGCCCACTAATTGAAGCTTCGAATTTAAGCCAATAAAAATAGGATTACTCATGGCTGGCATCAAATTCGTATGAAACTGTTTATCAGTTACAATCGTCCCTACAGGGTGCTTGCTAGTTTTATTCTCGATATAGCCGCCAGCGTTCACGCCAACAACCGCTTGTAATCTGTTTACGGCTTGCTGCGTCGTCTCTAATTCCCCGACCTGATCCTTGCTTAACACGACCCGCATCGCTTGATCTGATTTGAGTCTAACCTTCATAGCATAGCCTGTATACTTGCCCTCATTCAGGACAAATAGCTTTAAATCCAGATTCTCAGATGCCTCATGTCTAACCGTACGTCCAAGCTTTGAAGTAATTCGGCCATCGATAATGGACTCTGGCAATGCTGCACTAGCTGCAGCAATCTGAAGCATGTTCCTTGATTCGAGCGCGCTCGCTTCGTATATCGGCTTGTAATCGTCAAGAAGTGATTTGCTATTCGTCACTTTGACCGTAATATCGTCCAGCTTTTTTTCTAATTCAGCCGTATCGAGCTTAATTGGCGTATTATCCACAGAGGTATTCATTGCAGGTACCTCTATTTGTAAATTGACATACATGAGCCAAATGAGCATACCGATGAATGGAGCTATACATAACAGCATTAACCGATTTAAAGCCTGAACTTTATTCATTATTTCAGCACATCCAGCTTAGCCTTCAGTTCTTCAAGCTGTGTTCGAAGTTCTGTTAGCTGTGTATATAATTGATTGGGTTTATCCGTTTGAGGCGCGTTATTGTCACTTGTAAATGCAAGCAATTCGCTCAGTGAGTTCACCTTGGCTTCAAGCTGGCTTATTTTGGCTTGTACATCCGTTTGAAGTGTAGCTACCTGCTCTTGATAATTTGCTTGTATTTGTTTAAGCTGCAGCTCGTTCTGACGAGAAATGTCTGTAACGATCTGATTCTTAAGCAATTGCGTATAGAAGATGGCTGCAGCTATCCCACTTAGAATGAGGATAACCCAGATTGTGAAAAAAACGCGATATGTACTCTTCTTCTTCCCTTTACTCATAGATTTGGACTTGCCTGTTATGTGATCAACTTGCACAGAACCTATGGGAGTATTTATCATCGTTTCGTCACCTCGTCAAATATTTCGACAGCGAAGCTGCAATTGGTAGTCCCTTGCACTAGTATACACTAAGTCAAAATATGAAAACAAAATGACTTTGGAACTAGATTCCCGTGAAAAATGTAGAAAAAGTGAACATGGTCAGGTGGATTCGTCATGAAAATGTTGGGTAATGGTTACATTATAGGAGTCTCATATAGGCTTATAAGCGACATGTGAGTTTGAATAAGGTGGAAAGGGATGAGATGATGAGTAAACAGCAGGAGAATGAAAGGCTGAATACATCCATTACAAATGCAGAAACAGAAGCAGAAAGCAGAGCGAAAGCTATGAGTGAACAGGACGAAGAGGAGCTTGCCCTACTTGCTGCTGACCTGCAAGAGACCGAAAATATTAGCGAATAAAGTTAGATTAGCGTAAATCACAGGCGATGACCGAGACGACGTCTGCGAACGTCGTCGTTAGAGCTGCTTCGCCCTCCGGCAAGAGGGCGTAAACACCACGCTGGTGTCGAGCGAACCAGCCATAGGCATTGCGCTGCATAATCGCTGCTGCGCCAGCGCAGCCCGTGCGCTCCCTCAGCTCACGCAGGCTGAGGGGCCCATGCTGCGCCAGCGCCGCGGCGCACAGCAGCGCGCGCTCACGGTAAGCGGTGACCTGCCGCTTACCGCCTGGAGAGCCGCCCACGTTGAAGTCACCGTGGCGGCTCTCAAACTCGGCCGCCAGCCGTTCGGCGGCCTTCTTGCTCACGCGCACCCGCTTCGCAGGGGTGCGCGCTGCGTCACCCGCCACGTCTTCGCGCCGCGGCGGGTGACAGACCACCTCGACGAGCGGTTCCCGTCTCGTCTTATAGAATCGGACTGTCATAAGCCCCAGTCCGAGCAGCTCACACAGGCGGCGCACCTCACCCCAGCTCAGGCGGTGAGGTGCTCTGCCTTTATTGGGCAATTCGATCGCGACATAGACGCGATCTGTAAGCCGCTGCCGATCGATGCCCTGAACAAGCAGGGGGATTGTAAAACTGCGCTTGAGCTCCACGACCACAAGCTCGTTCCCTTGTACGGCTACGAGGTCGCAATGCTTGACCTCGCCGCGCACCTCATATCCACGTGAAATCCAGTATTTCTTCACAGGTTCATATAGTTCAGTTTCCGATTGTATCGCCATGGATGCTGCTCCTTTAACGTGATCCGCAGTTTGACTTCCTTAATAAGCACGAAATCCGATGCATGTTATGCTTCTAGCATTATAACATAACAGACTTGCCTTAATCGGTCATAATAAAACTTGACAGGAAGAAACGGTTTCATCGTCCTTAAAGGCAGTTGCGTTTCTAAAGGTATTCCTTAGAATTTATGACACTAAGGTTTTAAATTCTGGAATACGCAAAAATTCGCGAAACTATAGCCCTCTACGCGCATAGGTATGTAGTACACCTTCCGAAGAAGATAGCTTTCATTCGGAAAGCTAATGGCAAATGCTTGTAGGAGGTTTCCCCATGGATATTTTTAAACGAATTGCTGAATATCGTGATGAGAAAGAAAAGCTGGCATGGACAGGTACATTCGCAGAGTACATCGAGCTTGTTCGTCAGAATCCTCATTTGACCATGTCAGCTCATTCGCGTGTATATGAGATGATCGCATCACATGGCGAATATGAGG
This sequence comes from Paenibacillus albiflavus, assembly GCF_004344915.1. Classification (GTDB taxonomy): domain Bacteria; phylum Bacillota; class Bacilli; order Paenibacillales; family NBRC-103111; genus Paenibacillus_AM; species Paenibacillus_AM albiflavus. The sequence goes on from NZ_SKFG01000035.1 coordinate 32,262, forward strand.
AGAATGGGCAGCGGCGATATAAATTTTTTGATCAAGAGATATTTGGTCTGGACCGCTCGGTTGAGAAGCTTATCGAAGAGTATTTTCATTCGGCTGCGCGCCGCCTCGATGTTCGCAAACGGATTCTACTATTGATGGGTCCAGTGAGCGGAGGGAAATCGACGATTGTCACGATGCTTAAGCGTGGATTAGAAGCATTCTCCAGAACGGACCGAGGCGCTGTCTATGCGATTAAAGGCTGTCCGATGCACGAAGATCCATTCCATCTTATTCCACAGGAACTTCGGGCTGAAATCGAACAAGAATTAGGAATACGAATCGAAGGTACGCTCTGTCCATCCTGCCAGATGCGTCTTCGCAATGAATACCACGATGAGATTAGGCTTGTAGAGGTTGAAAGGGTACTGATTTCGGAAGAGTCCCGCATAGGGATTGGTACGTTCTCACCGTCTGATCCCAAATCGCAGGATATTGCGGATTTAACGGGATCGATAGATTTCTCCACGATTACAGAATTTGGGTCAGAATCTGATCCACGCGCGTATCGATTTGATGGTGAGCTGAATAAGGCAAATCGGGGCATAATGGAATTCCAAGAAATGCTCAAGTGTGATGAGAAATTTCTATGGAACTTGCTGTCACTGACGCAGGAGGGGAATTTTAAAGCAGGCAGGTTCGCGCTTATTTCAGCGGATGAATACGTTGTGCCATGATTATACCAAAGATTTGCCCCCCAAAATATCAGCTCGTAACTTAGGTTTTAAAATAAACTTCGCTTCTCTTCTTCCCTTACCTTTTTCAATCACTTCAACAATCGCGTGATCAAACACTGCTCTTAAAATATTATTCTTACTTGTTTTATTGTCACTTGAGTGATAAGCCTTCAGCACAGTAGATATATTCTTTTGTACCTGTTGAATATTTATCTCTCTCTTTTTATCTACTTTTACACCTGTATATAATTTTTCTAGCTCGTCCACTTCATTAAGTTCTTTTTCTATAGCTGATTTTCTTGATTGAAATGTTTCGTCATCATACGTACGATCTTCATATTTTTCATAAATAAAATCCATCCGTTTTTTAAGATTGCTACGACGGGTAACAAGACTATCCATCATCTCAATACGATTACGTTCTAATATTTCTTTGTCATCGTTGTTCGCGCTATTTTCAATGTATGTTCTAAGCTTGTCAGCATCAAGCGTCTCCAATACTTCTAATACTTTTAAAAGCTGTGACTCGACGGAACGATATTTAAGGAATGTACATCCTGGTTCCTTACACCACAAGAATTCCTTTTCATATATTGATTCAGATCCATCTGTACGTTGATAATGCTGCACACTGAATTGTCTAATCATACGGCGGCCACACGTCGAACAGATCACGAGTCCTGCCAATTCGCAAGGTGAAAAGTCAAGTTTTGTTCGTGGTTTGTGTCTGCTAGCTTGATCTTTCTCCATTGCTTTCGAGAATAAATCTTCATCTACAACTTTAGGGCTATAAATAATAATAGGATCCTGTCCTTTAGGCTGGAATCGATGAATACCAATATTTCGCTCATGAGTGATTAGGCGTCTTAACATCATAGGATGCCATTCATTACTTCCCTCTGGGGTGAGGATATTTGTATGTCGTTTAAGAAAAGTAGCAAGCGCACGATAAGATACGTCACGTAATTCTCCTTGATTTTTAAAGTCAGGCACACCATACACATAATACAAGTAAATTTGTTTCATATCCGCTGATTCTTTTTCATGCAAGTCTAGAAAACCAGTGCTTGAATCATAAATGAAGCAATATGGAGCAGCTCCTGAAACCCATTTCCCGGCAAGTGCTGCTGTAATTCTTCCGCCCATTAATCGCTCACGTGTAGTCTCAAATTCTTCCCGAGACATGAATAGTTCAAAACGAATTTGACGTAAATCAGCAGGATTTGAAGGGTCATATACGCGGTATGGAGTGATAATGAAAATATTCAAGTCAATGATCAGATCATAAATAATCCCCATATCAGTATAAGAACCACGACCCATACGAGATATTTCCTTGACAGCAATAGCTTGATATTTTCTTGAACGCAAATCTTCTATTACTTTTTGAAAAACAGGGCGTGTGCTAATCTTGTCACCGCTACCTATCTCACTGACTTGATCATAAGGAATACCATAGCCGCTTAAAACTCTATCCATTAAGTCAGCTTGATTCTTAAGCGTATCTTCCCCAGTTTTCTTTTCATATTCTTCGTCAGCACGGGATCGGCGCAAATAGTTGATTATTGCTTCAACACCAAGCTCAATTAGTCGTTTAGCATCAAGATGCATGCCCATTCTCCTTTGGTTATTTCTTTTGGTTTTTTTCATTTATAATAGCACATACCAAAGGAACTGAACAAATTACAATAGTGTAGAATTATTTCAATATTTTTTATTTGTTAATTTTTTATTGTTTATTTCTCGTTTAACATTTAATCCAATGTATGATGGTATTGTCAGCAGGTTATGAAATACCAGCTGTAGCCCGTCCGTAACTGACCGATGGCAACGGAAATTAGGTAGCACCTTTTACGGATAAACTTTTTTTCTCATAACCCCTTACTCGGCCACTTCAAATGGAGTGGCTACTTTTTTTTATAAATTAAAATGAGGTGATTTCATTGTTATATATTGCTAATTGGGATGAGGTAGCAAAGTTGATTCTTCAAAGCAATGGAGCTACGGATGAACAAGTGAAGATGATATACATAAAAGATGGTAAGGTGAACGTAGAGACTGAATCTCAGAAATAAGAGGTAAATGCTTCATCATGTCGAAGTATGGCATGAGGAGGTGATCAATACGGTTTGGAATAAATCAGGATACCATGATACATTTACTAAACAACAGATGATAATCATGGATCAAACTAGAAAGCAGAATGAAGAACGAAAAAAAGCTGAAAAGAAGACTGTAAAAGAGCAGGCATCTAAGTAAGCGAAAGCACCCAAGTGGTGCTTTTTCTTTTCTAGTCACTCAATCGAGTAGCTTTTTATTATTCCTAGTGGTGGTTAAAATGTACCCTCTACTGGTGGTCAAATAGCCCCCTCTAGACACTCATATTAATTTTGCTAGGGGTGGTCATTTAGCCCCCACTAGTGGTGGTCATTTGACCCCCCAAGAAAGAAAAAAGAAATATATATATAAATATATATACTATCTATGTCGAACATTCTGTTCTACATGATGTTATAAAAATAGATTCAAAGTCACTCTTAAACTGAGTGGCTTATTTTATTTTAGAAAGGATTGATGAATATGAAACCAACTAAGAAATCAGGTAAGGCAATTGTTCAGTTTATTCAGTACATATCCGGAATTCATCGAGTATTTCATATCTATTATGGGTATGGATACAAGATACCACTCATGAATATCGCATACTTTCATAAGCAGACCTTCGGTATAAAACATGGATTCAAGAAGATTAACAGGGAACTGTATCATAACTGCACTATTACTGGGATCTACTGATGAAGCTTATCACATGGCTCATTAAGATAACCAAGAACAGATCGGCACTGATATCACGTAATCGAAAGGAGCGTAGAGCAAGATGATTTGCGTTTGTTCAAATGGAATGCAGCTCACTAGAGAACAGATCGATGCTATAAGCAACATGTTGGCTAAAGTAAGGGAACAGATTGTTAATCTCGCTGAAGCTGTGATCAATGTATTCAAGATGATTGCAGAGCGAATTGATTGGTCGAAGATCAGTCCTTTGCTATATGCCAACCCTAAGAAGAAACGACAGCGTAAGAAACACCAGAGAAAGCTAGAGCGCCTATTGGTTAGTCAGGTATTAGATAGGAGCCCGATGAGGAAAGTAATTCGGAGTCATTGTTGATAACAATTCACTGTCCGTTCATACAAGCTCTTAACAGGCTTACAGAACGTTTGTTCTATTCGAATGATAGATTGGTCGTCTTAAGTATATAAAACGCTGTGGTGATGTCTTCTAGGCTTTCAACGGGTCCTCCCAGACAAAAGTTTTAGTGCGGGTGCTTGCGAGCCCGAAATAGCTCTAGATTTATTTTTAAAAAATTACTTCCGCTTCCGTTTGCCATGTCTGCAAATATAGCGGTTTTTATTTTTTACTTCGAATTAAGTCTATAAATTTTAGTGAGCAAATTTGAATAATCAAAGCGGAAGTAGAGGTGAGACGATGGCAAAGAAAAAAACGGAAGTTAATCCACTGCACGAGTTAGAAATTCAGACAGGCGAGCTTGCTGCCATCGTCGGCAAATCTACTCGCTGGATTCGTCAAATAACGAGTGACGGAGTTTTGAAACAGGTTGGCAGAGGTAAATATATTCTCGGCGACGCAGTTCAAGCGTATATCGAGCATGCTTCTGGCGGTAAAGAAGAAGATAACAAGCCGCGCTTTATCGATGAAAAGACAGAACATGAGCGTATCAAAAAGGAAAAGGCAGCACTTGAGCTTGAAGAAATGCGCGGGGAACTGCACCGGGCAGAGGATGTTCAGGCGGTTATGAATGATATGCTTGCAGCGTTTCGTCAAAAGATACTCGCGATCCCCACAAAACTGGCACCTCAGATTGCTGGAAACGGTGAAGTGAATGTCGTTAAGGGGATGTTAACTTCTGCCCTGCATGAAGCTCTGACAGAACTGTCCGATTATAACCCGGAAACGTTCCGTGAAGAACGTCAAAGGGATGGTGGCGATGAGGAAAGCTGAAACAAAGACGATTGATCTATTCCGTCGAATTGCCAAGATGCTTGCCCCTCCTCCTGACCTTAAGGTGTCTGAATGGGCAGACCAAAATAGACGCTTATCATCCGAAGCATCAGCAGAACCAGGACAATGGAGAACGGACAGGGCTCCATATCAGAGGGATATCATGGATGCCGTAAATGATGACGAATGCGAAACAGTTGTCGTTATGTCCTCTGCACAGGTGGGGAAGACGGAGATCATTCTCAATACCATCGGATATTATGTGCATCAGGATCCTGCTCCAGTTATGCTTGTGCAACCTACGCTCGACCTCGCGCAAGCATTTTCCAAAGATCGGTTAGCCCCGATGCTACGTGACTCTCCTGTACTTAAAAGCAAGATTAAGGAGACAAAGAGCCGCGACAGTGGAAACACCCTGCTTCACAAGACTTTCCCTGGTGGACATATAACAATGGCAGGAGCAAACTCACCTGCGTCCCTCGCCAGTCGTCCTATTCGTATTGTGCTATTGGACGAGGTTGACCGTTATCCGGTGTCGGCTGGGACAGAGGGAGACCCCGTTTCACTTGTAACAAAACGGTCTACAACCTTCTTTAACCGGAAGCGGATCATGGTTAGTACTCCAACGATCAAAGGCGTATCTCGGATAGAAGAAGCATTCGAAAACAGTAGCATGGAACATTGGAACCTACCATGTCCAAGCTGTGGCGAGCTTCAGCGACTCAAGTGGGCTCAAATTGACTTTGATTACGATAAGGAGACAAAGACCTGTAAAAGGGTAGAGCATGCCTGTCATGCTTGTGGTTCCTTGCATAGTGAGCAGGAGTGGAAATCAGGTATTGGTGAGTGGGTTGCCGAAAAAGACAACCGAAAGGTGCGTGGTTTCCACCTTAACGAGATGGCTAGCCCGTGGAAGCGGTGGGAAGAGATTGTTGAGGATCACCAAGAAGCTGTGCGTGGTGGACCAGAAAAACTGAAAGTGTGGACCAATACTTCTCTTGGCGAGACATGGGAGGAACAAGGCGACCAACTAGAAGAGGACGATCTCATTAACCGCGGTGAGATTTATAACGGTACTGATGTCCCTGATGGAGTACTCATATTAACGGCAGCGGTTGACGTACAGGATGACCGATTTGAGGTCGAAGTGCTGGGATGGGGTATTGGGAAAGAATCTTGGGGAATCCAATATCAAGTACTCTATGGCGATCTCAAGCAGCCGCAAGTCTGGAATGATCTTGATTCTTTCCTCTCACGGATATGGACGAACAAGGACGGTAAAAGGTTCGGCATTGCTTGCACATGCATGGACTCTGGCGGTCACTTTACGACTGATGTATATCGCTTCTGTGCAGCACGTGAAGCACGAAAAATATATGCGATTAAGGGACAAGGCGCTGATCCAGGTCAATATGTTCCATTTCTTAACGGCCATTCTCGTACACCACGGGAAAAGGCCGTTTTGTTTAGACTTGGAGTCGATGAGGGAAAAGCAAACGTGGTGTCTCGCTTACGAATTACAGAAGTTGGACCAGGTTACTGTCACTTCCCGACTGACCGCGGATACAACGAGCAGTATTTCCAAGGTCTGACGGCTGAGAAGCTGGTCACACGCTTTAGGATGGGTGTCCGGTATCAGGTATGGGTAAAGGTCAGACAGCGAAATGAACCGCTGGACTTACGGGTTTACAATACAGCAGCACTCGAAATAATTAATCCTGACTTTGAAAAGCTCTCGACCAATAGCCGTGACGTTACAAGACAGCAGCCACGTCGTCGAGTGATTAGCAACGGAATTTAGAAAGGAGGTGAACAGGGATATGGCATGGGACTTAGAAACAGCAAGGAAACACTTAGACGCATGGATGGAAGCTAATTTAGCTGTATCAACAGGTCAATCTTATCAAATTGGATCTCGAAACATTACTCGCGCTAACCTATCTGAGATCCAGAAACAAATTCTATTCTGGCGAAGAGAAGTTGATCGATTGGAAAATGGCCGAAGTGGAATGCGAGTCGTTCGTGTTGTCCCGCGTGACGTATGAAGCTGATCGATCGAATGATTTCATCGATATCTCCTAGTTGGGCCTTAAAGAGACAAGTTGCACAAAAGAAACTAGAGATATTCAATTCCGGTTATTCCAATCATGGGGCAAGTGGTACAAAGAAATCGCTAGCTGGATGGAATTTCCGAGGCGGCGGTCCAGACGAGGATATTGTTGACAATGCTGACGTACTTAGACAGAGGTCACGTGACTTGTATATGGGCGGCGCTACTCTTGCAACAGGTGCGTTAAAAACATCCAGAACGAACGTCGTAGGGACAGGCTTGAAACTATTTCCAATCGTTGATTATGAGTATCTAGGATTATCCGAAGAAGAAGAAAAGCAATTAAAGCGAACCATCGAAAGAGAGTTTGCGCTTTGGGCGGATTCAACTGATAGTGATGCTTGCCGGCAGCATAATTTTTACGAACTACAGCAGCTCGCTTTCCTCTCACAGCTTATGTCAGGTGATTGCTTTGCGCTGTTACCTATGAAAAAGCGTAAGCAATCCGTATACGATTTACGCGTGCGGTTGCTTGAAGCAGATCGTTGCTGCAATCCTCCGATACTCAACGGGAAGAACATTCGCGGAGGGGTAGAGGTGAATGAGGATGCCGAAGTCGTGGCGTATCACTTTCTTAATAGGCATCCATTGTCATTTTATACTCCAGGTGCTCCGCTGCCTCCACCAAAGTGGAATCGCGTACTCGCATATGGCGATAAGACAGGCAGGAAAAACGTTATTCATTTGATGGATGCGGAACGTCCAGAACAGCGTCGCGGTGTCCCAATCCTTGCTCCGGTTATCGAAGCACTCAAGCAGCTTGGACGATACACGGAAGCTGAGCTCATGGCGGCTGTTGTCAGCGGAATGTTCACTGTATTTGTTAAGTCGGATAGTCCTGAAAATCCTGTCGGATCTGGATTATCTCAAGAAGAAACTTTACCTGGACTCGACAACAACTTGCAGATGGGTAATGGCGCCATTGTTGGATTAGCACCGGGGGAAGATATTTCCACAGCAAATCCGGGAAGGCCAAATACTGCTTTTGACGGGTTCGTGACGGCAATTTTGCGGCAAGTCGGGGCGGCACTAGAAATCCCATACGAGTTGCTTGTTAAAAGCTTTACATCCTCATACTCAGCAAGCCGCGCCGCCCTTCTGGAAGCGTGGAAGATGTTCCGTATGCGTCGCATATGGTTTGCTGCAGACTTTTGTCAACCGGTATACGAGGAATGGTTTGCGGAAGCAGTAGCCAAGGGTAGGATTTACGCCCCTGGCTTTTTTGATGATCCACTCATTCGCAAGGCATATACGCGAGCTGAATGGATTGGACCATCATCTGGTCAACTTGATCCATTGAAAGAGGCACAAGCCGCAAAAATGCGTGTCGAGGAAGGGTTTAGTACTCGTTCGCGTGAGACAGCCGAAATTACTGGAGGAGATTTCGAAATGAATGTGCAGCAACGTATCCGAGAAGAGAAAATGCGCCGTGAAGGCGGGTTACTCGATGGATTACCAACGGGAGGAGGTGAAACAAAATATGTCGTTCTGGATCCTCAACAAGACTAATGATTCAACTGCAGAAATGCTCCTATATGGAGTAATTAGTGACACTTCTTGGTGGGGAGACGAGGTTACTCCGAAGCAATTCGCCGATGATCTAAAGGCGCTTGGAGATGTAGGAACAATCAATGTTCGCATTAATAGTGCTGGCGGTGACGTGTTTGCGGGTGTAACAATTTACAACCTTCTAAAAACACATAGCGCAAAGGTTAATGTATACGTAGATGGCTTGGCTGCTTCAATCGCTTCCATCATTGCGATGGCCGGAGATAGGATCATCATGCAAGAAGGATCAATGATGATGGTTCACAATCCATGGACATTCGCAATGGGCGATTCAAACGATTTGCGTGGCGTAGCTGATTTCCTCGATACCGTCAGAAGCTCACTAGTTAATATATACGTGAGTAAAACTGGGTTATCTAATGAGGAAGTGATAGCTCTTCTTGATGCTGAAACATGGATGACAGCACAGGAGACAGTTGATGCAGGATTTGCACATGAAGTAGCACAGGAAGTAAAGGTCGCGGCGTGTCTAAGAGACAACAAAACAGCGATCTTTAACGGCGTGACAATGGATTGGTCAAAGTTTATCAATCCACCTGATCTTCCAACGGAGCAAAAGCCAGCTGCTAGACTGCCTGTTGCACCAAGAATTGAACCGCCGAAACCGCAAAACAAAAATCAAGGAGGACAAAAGATCATGAATTTGGAAGAACTGAAAGCACAACACCCAGAAATTTACGCTGCAGCAGTAAAAGACGGCGTTAATCAAGAAAGGTCGCGAATGAAGGCGCTCGATGAATTATCCATTCCTGGCCATGCCGCGACGATCGCTAAAGCTAAATACGAAACTGGTGCCAGCGCAGAGCAAACGGCAGTAGCTATTTTAAATGTGGAGAACACTCGCCGCAAAACAATGGCTCAGAAAATGCAGGATGATTCAGACGAGTCCAATATGGAAGACGTCGATCCGGAAGATTCGGAAGACAACGACCCTAAGGACGAAGACGATGAAGAAACCGAAGCAAAGGCACTTGGTAAACGAATCGCTGAAATGGCAAATAAAAAACATATTCGCGGAGGTGTGAGATAGGATGAACAAGTATTCAGAACAATCGGTTGGATATGACAAGCTGTTTGCTGGAGGCGTTGCCGATGTCGTGACCGATGTGCTTACGCTTAAAGCTGGCGCCTCTTATGTACGCGGTATGGTGCTGGGAGTTATCACAACTTCTGACTTGGCTGTACCTGTTGATTCCTCAAAATCAGATGGTTCAGAAGCTGCATATGCAATTTTGGCTGATGATATTAATGCAACGACTGGTAACGTAGTTGCACCTGTTTATCTGACTGGAGAATTCAATCAAGCTGCACTTATTTTCGGCGGTACCGATACCGCTGCGAAGCACAAAAAAGAGCTTCGCAAAATCGGAATCTTCCTCAAATCGAACAAATCCTAAAGGGGGCGAACTGAACAATGTCAATCTACATGTATGATCCGCGCACAATGCTGGCAGCAATCGAAAACATGCTACCAGTAAGAACATTCTTGAAAGAAACATTTTTCCCGAACACTATCACATATCCAACGGAGCAAGTCGATGTGGATTTCTTTAAATCCCGTCGCAAAATGGCCCCATTTGTTTCATCTCGACTTCCAGGTAAGGCAGTAAATCGTGATGGATTCAAAACACGTACCTATACACCGCCTACACTCAAACCTGTCAAGATTATCACACAAGATGATCTAAAAATTCGGGCGTTTGGCGACCATTCTTACATCCAAACCTCTCCTGAAGATCGTGCTTTGCGTCTTATGGCTCGTGATCTTCAAGAGCTTGACGAAATGACTACCCGTCGGGAAGAATGGATGGCAGCACAGATGCTATTCAACGGCAAGGTTGACATGATTGGCGAAGGAGTGAAAGATACACTCGACTTTGATTTCACGAACAAAGCTGTATTAACATCGAGGGCATGGAATAAGCCTGATAGTGATCCTATCTCCGATTTGAGAACATGGCGCTTAGCAGTCATTCAGAAGTCTGGCATGACACCGAATGCCGTGGTTATGGCTTCCGACGTAACACCAGTATTCCTGAATCATCCTAAGCTACAAGCCATGTTCAACATTTTCAATGCAAACTTTGGTAATCTTGCTCCGAAGGACTTGCCGAACGGTGTAACTTTCATCTGCCGAATTGCCGAACTTGGACTCGACGTGTATAGCTATGACGAGTGGTATCTCGATGACGAGACGGACCCCGACAATCCGGTCGAGAAACCTATGGTTCCATCTGGCACAATTGCGCTCGCTTCAACAAATGCAAACTTCACGTTTGCTTATGGTGCAGTTACGTTGATCGATGAGACGTCAAAGAGTTTCTACACGGTGGAAGCTTCCCGCGTGCCGTATACATGGATAGAAACAAACCCTGCACAACGCTTTATGCAAATCAATTCTCGCCCGCTGCCGATGCCTACGGACATTGACAGCTGGTATATAGCGAAGGTGATCTAATATGGCGATAATCAGTGAGTGGAACATTGAAGTTAATGGTGATATCGTTCAAGCAGGTGACATCATCGATGTGCTAAGTGAAGCAGAAGAGAACCGCCTCATCGATCGTGGTGTGGCGGTTCGCGTTTCAGATCCTTATGACAATAATGTTGAGGACGATCATGTTGCAGATGAATATATCGATACCGATGTTGATGATCACCTCGATAAGGATACTACAGAATCGGAGGCGACTCTGGAACCAATAGACCAGAAAGCCACGAGGAAGCAAAAATGAATTTCAAAGATTTCGCCGCTCAGGACATCAAGGATGTCTTTTTTAATTTAGGTGAGTTTTCCGACGAGATCATGATTGACGGCCAGCCTATAATTGTCCAGATTGATGATGATCGTCTGCAAAAACGATCAGAGAACGAATTTGGCGGAATCACAACGGGGATGATTTTATATTTCATCCCTGTTTCTTCATTTTCGCAAAAACCTAAGGTTGGAGGTACTCAAATCTTCAACGGGAAGCTTATGTACATCGATGATATTAAGGAATCTGCAGGAGTATTTGAGATCGTCTTGAATCAGAATCGGGGTGAATGATGTGTCTCAAATTACTGTTGATTCTTCTCAGTTGAAAAAGGTTGTGAAGGGGCTAAAGGGATTTCAGAAGCAGATGCCTGCTGCCGCGCTCTCGGCTGTTAACCGTACACTTGATTATGTTGGTACAAAGGTCAGTCGTTTGGTTACGGCAGAATACAACGTTAAAGCAGGCGATGTTAAGTCATCGCTCACTAAGCAAAGGGCAAAGATGAGTAATCTTTCCGCACATATCAAGTCTACTGGTCGTCGCCTTACATTCTCACATTTCAAAATAAATTCTGGGAAAAATGGTGTACGGGTGAAGGTCAAGAAGTCGTCTGGATTCAAACAAGTTAAAACGGATCCGAAAGCGTTTGTTCAGATACTGAATGGGCATACGCAAGTGATGAAGCGCCAAGGGAAAGCTCGAAATCCCGTTGATGTGCTTCGCTCTATTTCTATCCCGCAGATGATCGATTCGCTTCATGTTTCAGAACAAATAAAAGCCGAGGCGAACAATAAACTTGCTGAGCGCATTGAGCATGAAATCTCATATCGCTTGAAGAAGGTGAAAGCAAAATGATTGATAATTCGATTCTGGAAGCTATTGAATCCTTTTGCTGTCAGCATGTAAGCCCGAAGATCAAGCTCATGGTTCCGAATGACGATGACATTACGGATTATCAGCTCATGCATCCGAACGTTTTCATCGGCTGGCTACCACCACCGAATCAGTTGGAGGACGTGCCGTTGCAGTTGCCGGATGGAGTGAAAAAAGCGATCCCGGCGATGGTGATTGGTATGGATGATGGAGAGGATGACGGTAATGATGCGGGCATTAACATTCGCATATCATTCATCGTTTATAATCCCGGTCACTACCCTAAGGACGGTGGTGTTCTTCCAGATTTCAAAGGATACCGGGACTTACTCAACTTCATCTTCATTTGTCGTCAACAGCTATCGAGTAGATATCTAGTCGAAGATGGCAAGACGACAGCGCAAAAGCCATTCAGCTGGGGAATGTATCAACAGCAGCCAATGCCATATTGGGTTGGTTATCTTACTTTCCGAGCAACGGCGGCGATTCTCCCGTTTATTTCGAGTACAGATCTAATTCAGGACTAAGAAAGGGTGAAAATAATTGCCTTATAAACATGGGGTTTATGGCGAACAAATGCCAACTACAGACACACTGTCCCCTGCGGGAGTCGCAACATTACCTGTTTACATCGGGACAGCTCCTATTCATCAGTTGGAGGATCCATCTGTAGCTATTAATGTTCCTATTCTCGTTAATAGTTTCAATGAAGCGAAAGCTAAGATTGGATATTCAGACGATTGGGATAGCTTTACACTGTGCGAAGCGGTCTATGCGCATTTCAAAAACCGTATTCAGCCAATTGGTCCGATCGTACTCATTAACGTATTAGATCCATCCAAACATAAAACAGCAGGAACTGCCTCTATCGCTATCACGAACGGAATTGGTTATATCGATGAGCCTGCCATTATTTCCACGGTCGCTATCACTGGAAAGGAACGTGATACTGACTACACGGTGGAATATACTGCTGATGGCCGAATTAAGTTAACTGATGTTACAGGGAAAGCTCTTGCTAATCCTACTGATGTTTCGTTCGACAAGGTAGATATTAAAAAAGTGAAGAGCTCTGATATCATCGGTGGAAACACATCTGGTGAGCGCAAAGGTATCTCCGTTGTCGATTTGGTCTATGTCACACATAAGCAAATTCCAACTATTCTCGCTGCACCTGGATGGTCTCACATCAAGGAAGTAAAAGAAGCACTGGTAACAGCTTCCCAAAAGATAAACGGTCACTGGGATGCACTAGTGGCGGCTGACATTCCGTCAGAGTCTACTTCCGATACCATTACTAAAGCTGTTGCTTGGAAGACAGCTAACGGCTATACAGACATCGGTGTAAAGGTCGGGTGGCCTAAAGCTAATGCTGCTGGTCGCGTTTTCTGGGCTTCGACAATCATGGTCGTTCGCATGCAGCAAACCGACTATACAAACGGCAACGTCCCGTATGTGTCGCCGTCTAACAAGCAAGTGGACATCACTTCTCCAGTTCTGGAAAATGGAACTAATGCTATTTTTGATGAAGTCCAGGCAAATGAATTGAATAAGAATGGTATCACAACATTCAACTATCGAAGTGGAATTTGGGTTCTATGGGGTCCTCATAATGCAAATTACACCTACGGTGCTGAGATCGACCCTAAAAACGTGTTTGATGCAGGAATCCGCATGATGATGTACATGACAAACACGTTCCAAGATCGGTTTATGGCAGACGTTGACGGTCCACTTAATCGTAGTAAAAAGGATACGATTCTTAACGATGCGAGTACATGGCTAAATAGCCTTATTGCTGACGGAAAACTGCTGTACGGGCAAATAGACTTCAATGAAACAAGCAACCCGACAAGCAGCATCGTTGAGGGTGATTTCGTTTTTGATGTTCAGACCACAACAGCACCTGTCGGAAAATCGTTGTCATTCCGTCTGCAGTACACCACAAAGGGCATTAATACGCTGTTTGGAGGTGGTAACTGATGCCAAAAATTACGAATAAAACGGTCCAGTACAGGCTCAAAGCTACGGATGAAAAAGGAGTTCTGCAGATCATTGACGATTCTTCCGACCTTCAGCTTCCGAGCATTGAAAAGCTCACGGACACGATCAAAGGCGCTGGCATCATGGGCGAGATTGATATGCCTACGTTCGGTCAACTCGGCAGCATGACACTCACAGTCAATAACAGAGCTGACAATCCGCAGTATTCGATGCTTTCACGTCCTGGGGAGATCAAATTTGAGATTGCCTGGGTCGTTGACGTATTCAATTCGAATGATGTCAAAGTCGGACTTCAGCAGAACAAGGTGTTTATCACTGCCGTTTCAAAGAAGTATGACATGGGTAAGCTTGAAGTTAATTCAGGAGCTGACGGCAGCAGTGAATTCGAGGTTTACTACCTACGCAAGATTGTTGACGGTAAAGAAGTTCTATTGATTGATAAATTTAATTACAAATACGTGGTCAACGGTGTTGACTACATGGATGCACTCAGAACAGCCCTGCAATAATGGGGCTGTTCTTATTCTTTATTTGAGAGGGGAAAACGTAAATGCCAGAGTTGAAATTAAGCAAACCGATTGATATCAACGGTGAGAAAGTAGATAAGCTAACCTATAACTTCGAGGATATGACAGCCCGGGATAAAGTGGAGGCTACAAAGGAGTTCAAAAAGTCCGCGAATGTGGTTATGATGCAGGAATTCGATTCCGACTATCATCTTTATTTATTCGCTGCAGCCGTGAAAAAGGAAAACACATCGATTGATACAGAAGACGTGCTTCGTATGAATGCCAAAGACTCAATAAAGGCAGAGGCGCTTGTTCGCGATTTTTTCTTTCTAACTTCGGAGGAATAGTCACTGATGAATACCTCCGAGAATGCATAACGCAATTGGTATATAACAAATTTGCAGCTCGATCAGAGTGCCTTGAGATGCCAATGATCGAGCTGTTTGAGTTTTACGAATCACTCGCCGACGAAGCCGAGAGGCAGAGAAAGGAGGCTGAGCGAAACTATGGCAGCAAAAAATAAAGAGCTCGAAGCACTGATCGTACTTGCTGGTAAAGTAGATCCAAGCCTGCAGAAAGCAATGATGAATGCTGGATCAATGGCTAATAAAACCGGAGGGTCGATGAGCTCACTCGGGAAGATGGCTAGCAGTGCGATGAACTTAGTTAAAAAGGCAAGTATCGTAGTTGGTGCAGGGGTAGCAATAGCTGGTGCGGCAATAGTAAAGGCTGCTTCGAATACGATCGAGTTTTCAGACAAGATCGATAAGATGTCGGTCCGCACTGGTCTGACATATGAACAATTGCAGAAGTTGGAATTTATGTCTAGCCAGGTTGGTGTTAATTTCGATGCTGTTGGTTCTTCTATCTCAATTATGACCAAAAATATGAAGAGTGCTGACATGGAAGGTGCAGCTGCTGCTCAAGCCTTCAAACTATTGCGGATTAACGTTAAAGGAGCGGACGGGCAGCTGAGATCGCAGGGAGAAGTATTTAGCGAAACTGTAGCAGCGCTCGCGCAGGTGAAGAATGAAACCGAACGAAATGCTCTTGCTATGAAGATTTTTGGCAAGGGTGCCAATGAAATGATCCCTCTTTTTGATGCTGGAGTTGATGGACTACAAGAACTATCAGCCAATGCCGAAAAGTACGGATTGATAATGGACGATGATCTGATAAAGACATCGGTCAAGGTTAAAGACAGCTTAGATATATTAAAAAGAGGTCTTAACGCTGCGGGAGACTCGATAATGCTAAAGGTTCTCCCATATGTTCAGAAATTCGCTGAGTTCATTAATGCCAACTTGCCCTACATTCAAAATTTAGTCTCAGGTCTAGTTGACCGTATCTTTTCGCTAGGTCCTGTTATCGGAAGTGTATTCGGAGCTGGAACCAAGCTTTTTAAATTTATCCAAGATAACTGGTCGACCATTGAACCATTGGTAATTGGCATTGTTGCTGCAATGGTAGCGTGGAAGGCCATTACAGTCGGTATGACGGTCTATCAAGGAATAATGGCAGGTATAAGAGCTGGAACAGTAGCCGCTGCAATTGCTCAATGGGGGCTTAATGCCGCCGTGCTAGCAAACCCAATGACGTGGATTGTTATCGGAATAGCTGCAGCCATTGGTGTTGTAGTTGGGGCTATATATTTGCTGTGGAAAAACTGGGACAAGGTTTCCTCGTTTATGATTGGCATTTGGCAGGACTATGTTATGCCTTTCTTTAATAACGTTGGCTCATGGTTTAGTGGTATATGGGATGGTGTGGTATCTGGATTCAAAGGATTCCTCAATTTTCTCATTAAGGGCATAAATTTCATTATCCGCGCAGCCAACAAAATCCATGTAAAGATTCCTGATTGGGTACCTGGTATAGGCGGTAAGGAATTTGGATTCAATATTTCAGAACTTCCAACGTTTGCACGAGGTGGATTTGCTAATCAGCCTTCAATATTTGGTGAAGCAGGTCCAGAGGCGGCTATTCCGTTAAAACGTACACCGCGAAGCCTGTCGCTACTTAATAAGACGGCTCAAATTCTTGGTGTTGGTGGTGGTGGCGGAGGTAGTCCACAATTTGTATTCGCTCCTGTTATAAGCAGTGGGGATAGTAGCTCAATGCAAAAATTGAAGGAAGCTGCGGATGATTTCTTTGACCGTTGCGATGATTGGTGGGAATCGAGAAGGAGGGAGAGCTATGCATAAAGGATACAATTACACAACACTCGCTGGTGATACATTTGACAGTATAGCTCTCGACTTCTACAACGAAGAGACTCACGCATCGACCATCATTCAAATGAATTTACAGTACCGAAATGTGCTTATTTTTCAGGGTGGGGAAAAGTTGTTAATCCCTATCATTGAGAAAGAAACACCAACATCATTACCACCATGGAAGAGGTCATGACATATGAACATCATTTATAACGGTGTTGATATCACGCCATCTATACATCCCATTTCTGCTAAGACAACAGACAACTCAGGTGAGCGACCAGACAGCTTATCTCTTACATTTTCAGACACTGAAGGTCTATGGTCAAAGTGGAAGCCAGCTAAGAATGACAAGTTACAGATTAAAGAAAATGGGTTTGATACAGGTGTAATGTTTGTTGATCAAATATCACAGAACGCTGGAAAATTCGGAATCATGGCGTTATCCATCCCACAACCGTGTAAGTCAGCAAGAACACAAGCGTGGGAACACGTCCGCTTTCTCGAAATTGTGACACAAATAGCAGCAAGGTATGGGTTTATTGTTCAGACTTATAACGTTACAAATCACCTATACGAGCGTGTTGATCAAGTTGAAGAATCAGATTTCTCGTTTCTTTCATTCCGCTGCATGCTTGAAGGCTATGCACTAAAGATAAATAACCAATCACTTGTTATTTATGGTGAGCCAGAGGAAGAAAAAAAGCCAGTAGATCCTAATTTATCTGTTATTCATCTGAGAGATATTAACGGCGAGTTTAAATTTGTTGATAAATCCACTGATATTTTCGAAAAATGTGTTGTTCGCAGCAAAACGAGATCAGGATATCTTGAAGGTGAGTTCAAGGATACAAACATTAGTGGACCTACTCATAAACGAAATCTTTATGCCAGCAATCAGGCAGAAGCAAACCGCTGGGCTAAGGGAATCTTGCGAAGTTTCAATAAGCGGATGGTAACTGGTGTACTTCCTATTAACCTTAATACAAATTATGCAGCCGGCATACCAGTTTCAGTGGTTGATGTCGGCTTGTTCGATGGAAAACATTTCATCGATCGCCTGACTCACGATTTTATTAATAATCGGACGGAAATAATGCTTCGCAAGCCATTGGAGGGTTACTGATGATACGCAAAGGGGAAATAAGTTCCGTTAACTTGGATAATCGTACTGCACGAGTTACTTTTCGTGATCTTGATAATGCAGTTACGCCTGAGATACCTTGCGCGAAGCACGTAACGGTAAGTGTAAATGATATCGTTGCAGTTTCGTTTTTCTCCGAGAATATGGCTGATGGACTCATTCTTGGAGTCTTTTAAGGAGGGCTGATCATGCCGATTGCATCGTTTAAGAATAAAGTGTTTCAAGTTAGCTCTAATCAAAAGAATACATTCGATGGCCTAACATGGAGTGGAGACATTAGCTTAGAAGCTCAAGAAAAATTAAAGGACAAGCCAAGCACTTACATCAAAGGAATTGGTCTTACATCCATGAGCATAGATGTACAACTTCGTGCTGACTTCGGTGTTAATGTCCGCAATGAGATCGAGCAGTGGGAAGCGATTAGGGACAACATGGTACCTGATATATTCGTACTCGGAACAAAGCCGCTTGGAAAAAACAAGTGGCTGCTAAAGAGTACTAGTGTAAGCGATACAGTAGTTGATGGCAAAGGGAATATGCTCGCAGCCACGCTTAAACTTGAGTTCGAGGAATATGTTCGTGAAGGAAAAGCATCAGCTTCTCAGGGGGCTTCTGGTGGTGCTGGTGGGTCTAGTGCTGCTGGTTTTCAGAGTTACAGCATTGTGCCAGCAGACATCTTTACTCCACCGAATAAAGCTGATAACAAGAGAGACAACCCAAACTATTACGAAGCAACTCAAAAAGTTGCTATAGCACGTGATATGTAAATGAGGTGAATTAAATGCAGATAACGATTAACACCTCTGAAGCCCTTACTATTGATTGGGGGGCAAAAGGAGTTACTGAGATCGTGCAGAACGTATTTACGTTAATCAACACGTTTAAGTACGAGGTTGCTTATGATCGTACACTCGGAGTAGCACCTGACTTTATAGATTTACCTCAACCTGAAGCAATAACACTTGCTACGACCCAAATCTATTCGGTTATCGATGAGAGGGAGCCAAGGGCAACGATAAAAGATGTTTCTTTCCTTGGACTGTCGGAGGATGGAGATATGATATTCAAGGTGGTGATTGATATATGAGCGAATTCAAGCCTATTCAGTTCGTGGATACGGATGCGCAGCGTATTCAACAAAAATTAATATCTGGCTTTGAGCAAACAACAGGGCAAGTTCTTTACCCCGGCGATCCACGTCGGGTTTTTCTTTTGCAGCTCATGCCTGTAATTATCGGGATGCTGAACGACATCAACTACACAGGTAATCAAAACTTATTGCCGTTTGCATCGGGAGATGTACTAGATGCACTTGGAGTACGTGTTGGTGTCCAGAGACTTCAGGCTCAATCAGCAAAAACGACAGTACGATTCATGCTATCGGCTATTCAACTTAACACGGTTACTATTCCTAGAGGTACGCGAGTTACGCCGGATGGCGTTATGTACTTTGCGACTAAAAATGACCTCAACATCATGCCTGGTGAAACAAAAGGAGACATAATTGCTGAATCGATACAAGGTGGCGAGCAATATAACGGATTTGTTGCTGGTCAAATCAATATCATCGTTGACCCGATCCCATTCGTAGCGAGTGCTGCAAACATTGATACCAGTTCAGGAGGATCAGGCAGAGAGGACGATGATTCCTATCGCGAACGTCAACGTCTGGCTCCTGCTTCGTTTAGTGTTGCTGGTCCAGAGGATGCTTATGTGTATTGGGCTAAATCGGCAGACGTTAATATCGGGGATATTTCCGTGACTTCACCGTCTGATTGTGTGGTAAACATTTACGTCTTGATGAAAAACGGCCAGTTGCCCACACAACATGTTTTGGATAAAGTGAATGATTCGGTTAGTCCAAAGGATCGTCGACCGTTAACTGACCATGTTCAGGCTTTCTCGGCAGTTGAAGTTAATTATGATATCAACTTGACCTATTACATCAGTAAAGAACGATCAACGGAAGTAGCATCAATACGGGCTGCAATAGAAAACACTAGTGGTGCGGTTGATCAGTATGAGTCTTGGCAGCGTGCAAAGCTTGGCAGAGCAATTAATCCTGACATGCTCCGTTCGATGATGTACGCAGCTGGTGCGTTCCGTGTGGTTACAACCTTGCCCTCATATGCGGAGATAAGGAAGAATGAAGCCGCATTTCTAGGCAAGAAAAACATTGTCTACGGGGGGCTGATTTAAGATGCAGCTAGATACTGTTGACTTGCTTCAGCTGCAAACAAAGTTTATGAAGGGTGACGAGACTGTTCAAGGATTTTCGGCTGGATTAAATACGCAATTTCGCGAAATCGCCTGCCAAGTGAAATTAGCAGAGATTTATAGCCGAATTGAGGAACAGCCAGAGGAAGTACTAGATATTCTTGCTTGGCAATTTAACGTGGATTGGTACGAGGCTGAAAGTGATATCGATGTCAAACGTCAAGCGATTAACGATGCATTGCTGCTAAGCCGCATTCGAGGAACACCTGCAGCTGTTCAGCGTGTAGTCGAGATCTATTTTGGTGATGGACGTGTAGAGGAATGGTTTGAATATGGAGGGAAACCAAGTTATTTTCGCGTCATTACTAATAATCCAGAGGCGACGAACGATAAGGCTGCTTTATTGGCCAGAGCTGTAAATTCCGTCAAGAACCTGAGATCAAGGTTAGAGACAGTAATCATCGAATCGTCAGAAAATATGGACATGCGCTTTGGTTTTGCGCTCCATATGGGCGACAAATTAAAGGTAGAACAGGTGGTGTAACATTGGGAGCATTCGGAGGACTTATCTTAACGAAAAAAGGTAGAGCGCTACAAGCGAAAGCGCAACTTGGAGTTGAGCTGCATTTTAACCGTATTGGTATTGGTGACGGAAATCTGGGTAGCCAACAAATACCGGATTTAAACACACTAATTAGCGAGAAAAAGTCATTAGCTATTGCAAAATTGAAGACACAACCAGGAGGAAAAGCTATCGTCGGAACTGTGCTATCGAATCAAGATATCACTGTCGGCTTTTATTTTCGCGAAATCGGTGTGTTTGCTCAGGATCCTGATGTCGGGGAAATCCTTTATTGTTACGGGAACGCTGGTACAGGCGCGGAATACATACCGCCGACTGGTGGACCTGATATCGTGGAGAAAAGCATTGATATAATCACGCTTATCGGAAACACGATGAATGTGTCGGCGACAATCAACAACTCATTAGTATGGGCAACGCAGGATGATGTATCAGCTGCAGTTATTAATTCTAAAGCTTACACTGATTTGAAAATTTCTCAGCTTGATATTAAGGTAACGCCTGAACAAATAGGAGCTGCAAAACAAAGTGATTTTGCTGAACATTTGGCGGAAGATGCGTCTTTGACTAAAAAGGGACATGTGCAGTTATCAAGCAGTGTAACGAGTACAAGTGAGACGCTAGCTGCTACCGCTAATGCAGTTAAACAAGTTAATGATAAATTAGTAAGTGACGTAGTTGCGATGGGGAAAAAATCAAGCTCAGACAGTGGTGCTGTCGCAATAGGTCAAGAGTCAAATGCATACTTGGCGTCAATTGCACTAGGTGGTAACGCAAAAACCACAAAAGCATTTGGTATAGCAATTGGGCCTTTGTCATCAGCAGAAGGAGCAGGCTCGGTAGCACTTGGAAGTAACGCAACTGCATTGAATAATTCGCAGGGAATTTTGGGCTCTGGTAATGGAAATACAGATACTTGGTTAGTTCCTGGATCATTTTCCGTCCAAGGTACTAAAAATTTTGAAATACCGCATCCTCATCCAGTAAAGAAAAATACGCACGTCATACGACATGGAGCTGTTGAGAGCCCAACGCCTGGCGACACACTTTATCGCTATACTCTTGAAGCAACAAAAGATAGCCAAACTGTAGAGATACATTTGCCAGATTACTTTGAGCACTTAAACACCAATGTAGACGTGTGGGTAAATGGTCATTTGCATTTTGGCAGAGCTTATGGGGTTGTTGAAGGTGATACACTTAAAGTAACATGCGAAAAAGCAGGAAAGTACAAAGCCCTCGTCATTGGTACTCGTAACGATGATAATGTACAAGATTGGCACGTCAAAGGTGTAGAGCGAGAGATCGGCGAGAGCTGGCGTGGTGAAACTTATGTGTTTGAAGTAGACGAGATTATGGAAGTAGAAGAAATAACAAATATGGAGGAATCAGTCTAATGGAAATTATTATTCGGAAGAGCACAATCCAGTTTAAAAACCCACAAGTCGGGCAACCAACACGAGCAGTCGGAGAACACTACAATGGAAGAACAATCAACGCTAGTGTTGATGGTAATGAGAAACTATTTAGATTTAAGAAAGAAGAAATTCCTTTTCTTGTTGATGAGGATGAGATGATTACTACAATTACCGCAAGAGTGAATAGCGAACTAGAATA
>NZ_SKFG01000036.1 GCF_004344915.1 Paenibacillus albiflavus
CAGCAATGTGTGGAGCTGACAAGTACTAATAGGTCGAGGGCTTAACCAATTTGGATGATATACTAAGATTTACTTTCAATTCGCTTCTAGTTTTCAAGGTGCAAATCCTTGAAAAAATATGCTTGCATTTGTCTAGCAAATGCTTGTATAATGGTTATTGTCTTGCACAAAGCAGATTACATTGGAGAGATACCCAAGTGGCTATAAGGGGACCCTCTGCTAAGGGGTTAGACTGCGTAAGTGGTGCGAGGGTTCGAATCCCTCTCTCTCCGCCAGTCTCCAAATAATCGAGTGCAGCAAATTAATATGGCGGTGTAGCTCAGCTGGTTTAGAGCGTACGGTTCATACCCGTGAGGTCGGGGGTTCGAGTCCCTTCGCCGCTACCAATTTTATATGGAGGCTTAGCTCAGCTGGGAGAGCATCTGCCTTACAAGCAGAGGGTCAGCGGTTCGATCCCGTTAGCCTCCACCATATAGAATTTCGAATTACACACCGTGCCGGTGTAGCTCAACTGGTAGAGCAACTGACTTGTAATCAGTAGGTTGGGGGTTCAAGTCCTCTCGCCGGCACCACTTATGTAAAAGAATATGGAGCTGTGGTGTAGAGGCCTAACATGCCTGCCTGTCACGCAGGAGACCGCGGGTTCGAATCCCGTCAGCTCCGCCATTATTCTTTTTTATTTTGAAAATTTAATAGTTTTGGCTCGGTAGCTCAGTCGGTAGAGCAGAGGACTGAAAATCCTCGTGTCGGCGGTTCGATTCCGTCCCGAGCCACCATTTTTGAGTAGCATAAACATTAACCTAATGTGGCATACTCATTATTACGGAGGCTTAGTGAAGTGGCTAAACACGGCAGACTGTAAATCTGCTCTCTTCGAGTTCGGTGGTTCGAATCCATCAGCCTCCACCATTTTACCTTTCGGAGCAATGACTTCGTAAGTACAAGCTTTAAGAGCCATTAGCTCAGTTGGTAGAGCACCTGACTTTTAATCAGGGTGTCGAAGGTTCGAGTCCTTCATGGCTCACTTGTTATACATATTCAACCTGCACAGGAAACTGGGCAGGTTTTTTTGTGTCTGGTTAAGTGTCACAGCTAAGCTTCCATCTGATTCAGAAGAAGCTTAGCTGCTGATCCTGATAACTATTTTTATAAGCATGAATAATGTCCTTCATTTGATAGAGTATACCTAGTTTATTGCATTCTTTAGTGAACATTGACCAGAGCTTATGCGCATGCGGAGAAGGACATTCGTATGCATGTCCATATTGCTTGATATACTTGTCTTTTAAATGAGGAAAATGCCGATCTAGCTTATCGAAGTACCAGTCTCTCTGGTTTGCACGTAAAGTCATGCCAAAGGCTGGATAAATGAATTTAGCCCCACATTGCTTGGCAAGCTTAATAATCCCTCTAATATTATCCTCATTATCTTCGATAAATGGCAGTATGGGCATCATGAGAACACCTGTAAAAATATCCTGACTAGCCAGCTGCTCGATTGCAGCAAATCGCTTTGAGGAAGGTGCGACATGTGGTTCAATCAATTGACAAAGCTCATCGTCACAAGAAGTGATCGATAGCTTAGCAATTACAGGGGAGTGCTTCTTAATGCGGGACAAAAGATCAATGTCGCGTGTAATTAAATCACTCTTAGTTGCAATGGCGACACCAAATTTATTCGCATGTATGAACTCCAGCGTACTTCGAGTAAGTCCATATTTACGTTCAAAAGGATTATAAGGATCGGACATCGATCCTGTCCCAATGACACCCGTCTGACGTTTATGCTTAAGCTCATGTTGGACTAACTGAGGAGCATTTTCTTTGGCGCGTACAATGTCAAATTGATCGATGCCGTAGCAATCGCTCCGACTGTCACAATAAATACAGCCATGACAGCATCCTTTATAGATGTTCATGGTATAGTCAATGCCGAACCAAGAGGTATCTTTATTTTTGAAGATCATTGATTTGGCAGGAATAAATTCCACTCATGTTCCTCCTAACAATCAGCTATTTACTTCATTATAATATAGGAACGTGACAACAGTATGTCAGATTAATAGGAGTTTCGGGCTAAATCGATATATTGGCAAATAAAACAACGTCCAACTAGGCTAACCCTAGCTGGACGTTTCTTCATGTCATTACATTTTATCAGCAACAGACTTTAATTTTTGTGCCATTGAGCTAGGTTTGTCCCGTCGATCGTCAATTTTAATCGATGTGGATACACGACCTGCGCCATTCGCAAAAGGTACTTCATGCAGCACTTGGATAACCTCGAACAAGCGATCAAGCGGGCCTTCAATAAGGGTACTCATAGGAGTAAGCTCATGCGTTACCCCTTCCTGTTTAGCTAATACTTTCTCAATCTCGGCTACATATTGGCTTACACTAGTAGAACCTGTGCCAAGTGGTATAATCGTTACTTCTGCAATCGCCATTTGTAAACTCCCCTTCCACCATCCTATAAGCTAACTATATACCTCTCCCCTTTAAAAATGAAGTTATTTCAGTTCATTTTTAGATGCTTTATCAATGATATAGTCTGCAGTTCGCGCTGCTATTGCCATAATCGTGTTAGTCGGATTGACGCCACTGGATGTAACGAATACGCTAGCGTCGCAAATAAACAGGTTAGGTACATCATGGGACTGACAGAATGAATTGACAACAGACTCTTCCGGATCATTGCCCATTCGGCAACCACCCATTAGGTGGGCAGTATCTGAAACGATATGCTCCACTTTGCCAGAAGCTGCTCTTAAGATCGCGCTCATCTGATCGACTGCATGATCGATTAACCGTAAATCATTGTCGCCATAACTGAAAGAAACATGCGCGCGTGGCAAGCCAAATGGGTCTTTCTCTTCGCTTAACGTAACCCGATTCCCTGCATAGGGCAGCACTTCACCAACCATTGTGATTCTTCCATAGTAGTTATAATCGAGCATGGTTTCGCGCAGCATTTTACCCCATAGGGGTGCTCCATTACTCGCTCCGCCAGCAATACCTTTAGCAAACTCTAGTGGCCTAGAACCATGCGCATGCAGGGTATATCCACGTGCAAATCCTCTGGACCTATCCGTTGCATAGAAGTCTTGTGTCGAGGATAGAACGGGTGTTCCTTTGTATAATCGAACCTCATAATCAAATTTGGCATAGACATCATATGAGCTATGCGGCATTATGCCGCGGCCGACCCAACCTGAAGAGTTGGCTAATCCTTCTGGATACCGTGAGGTTTCAGAGTTAAGCAGAAGTCTTGGTGTTTCGACTGCAAAAGCGCAAACGATAACTAGCTTTGCTCGCTGCCTGTATTCGACGCCTTGATGCATGAATAGGACACCTGATGCTAAGTCATCCTTCATTAAGATTTGTGTTGCCATACAATCTGCTAGCAGCACCGCGCCAGATTCCATTGCCTTCGGAATATGGACAGTTAAAGTGGTGAATTTGGACGTTGGCATACAACCCTGATTGCAAAAGCCACGATTAATGCAAGGAGGTCTGCCTTTGAATGGAGCAGTCACAATTGCGAGAGGAGTGACGACTGTTTGAATATTGAGCTTTGAGCAGCCTATACGAAACATTTCTGCATTGGGACTTAGCGCTTCACGCTCTGGCAATGGATAAGGCCCATGGTAATTACCCCATGGAAAATGCCTAGGTCCTGCTACGCCGATATCGCGCTCGATTCGATTATAATAGGGCTCAAGATCTTTATAATGAATCGGCCAATCCTCGCCAACGCCATCAATAGATCTTGTTTTGAAATCACTTTCATGAAACCGCAGAAACACACCTGTAAAATGAACAGTTCCTCCGCCAACGCCATAGCCACTATTGTTATGTCCCATCGTAAGGGGATCATCTCCACTGACGATTCTTGTTTCTTGCCAGCCTAAGCTTTGCATCGCCAGCTCATCGCTTGCGAGGTCTTTCTGGGTACTACGCAAGGGGCCAGCTTCTAGAATGACTACACTTAGACCAGCATCACTAAGCTCTTGCGCTAATACACCTCCAGCTGCACCTGCACCCACGATGACAACATCAACTTCTTGATGCTGATACCGCCAATCTAGTTTCATCATTGTTCCCCCTTTGCTTCCCACGAATCTAGCTGTCCTATTCCAAGCCTTACATAACCACGTGGATAGGCAGGACCTCCAAATCCAATTTCAGACCATATCTCAGGATGAGAATAGAAGGCTTCAATCGTTAGCAGTAGCAGCTTGCGAAAAAACTCCTCAGGCTGTACATGCATTCTCTCATCACCTTCTTGCCCGCGAGCCAAACTTATATCGGTCATGAGATTTCGCTGAACGTCAGCCTCTAGCTGATAGAAATGCCGTTTATGTAAACTCAAAGCAAGCTGGTTGATTTCTTCTAGTCCTCGTTTAATTAATGTTCGAGAAGGAGGGATATTCGGTTTACGCTGTCCTTCTCCTTGATTTGGTGTAAGCTTCCCATCGATATGATCAATCACATAATTGATGACTTCAGCTCGATTGTCATCCATTAATTGCGAGCACCATGCCCTGAGCAGCTCCGCTTCTTGTAGGGTAAGATTACGATAAGCAGATGGCCTTGTTAATCGTTTCTCTACAATTTCACGGGTATGTTCATCCCAGTGTTGCTTTTCATTCAATATGTCATATGTCGGATAATGCCCTTTGTTAGTCATAAAGTGTTGTCATCTCCAATACACAGCAATAAGACCGAGTACAGCAATAGCAGCATACATGAGCGGCATCATGATAGGGGGACCAATGAGAAAATTACGCAACGCATAGCCACCTACTCGGAGTCCGACTCCGCGAACATGATAATAGAACCCAATTAATCCCGATATAACGGCAATCCACATGAGAATATGAAATGCTGTAAACAACCAGGCACGCCCCCAAAAAGCTAATACAACAGCTACTATGAAATAGATCGGGGCAGACAGGACTGGGGCCAGCATGACTTTACGGTAAAAGTTCTGCCGATAATGCGACATCGTAACTTGGATACCAATGAGCAGGTAAGCAAGTCCAACAAACAAGATGAGTATGCGAGGTAGGCTCCATTCGCTCCAATACATATTATTCCTCCTAGAATTCTTCCTGTATCCAATTATTACCCTAATTAAGCCGTAATATTGCTTGTTAGAATGAATTGATTTAGGAAAATATATAAGGCACCTACTATATTATTAAAAGGAGCCTTATGCGATGCAGTTAGTGTTCCCGCTGCTTGTAAGTGCACTCATCGTTTGCATTGCTGTTCCAATTCTCGAGAAGATCGCACTGCGTATCGGTTTTGTAGACAAACCCAATAATCGCAAAATCCACGTCAAGCCGATCCCTTTGATGGGAGGCATTGCTCTATATCTTGCTTGTGTACTGAGCATTCTACTATTTCATGTGGACTATCCAACATCTGGAGCCATTATTACAGGTGGAACGATTCTGATGCTGACAGGACTGCTTGACGACTGGTATAAAACTAAAGGCAAGGATTTTCCGATTTGGCCAAGACTCCTCATCTATGGTTTGGTTTCCGCTATCCCGCTTTGGTTCGGCATCAAAATTGCAGGAATTACAGATTTTCATCTGGAAGGCATGATTATTTTTCCAGAATGGTTAGCTATTCTTGCCACGATGATATGGATTTTTGCTTTCATTAACATGATTAATTTTATTGATGGTGTTGATGGGCTTTCTTCAGGAATTGTCATGATTTCGTCGCTAACGCTGTTCTTGATAGCGATCATCCAGAATTACCCTGAATTAGCTATATTGTCAGGCATATTGGCTGGCGCTTGCGGGGGCTTTTTAGGATTTAATTTTTATCCGGCACGTATATTCATGGGTGATTCGGGGGCCATATTTATCGGATATATGATTGCGGTGCTCGCAATTGATGGCGTTTATAAAAGTGCGGCAGTTATTACGATTGTTGTCCCTATGCTTGTTCTTGGTGTTCCCATAATGGACACCTTCATCGTCTTTTTCAGAAGATTGCTGAAAGGTCAAGGGCTACATAAAGCCGATAAGCTACATACGCATCACAGTTTAATGAAATGGGGACTATCACAGAAACAGACGGTACTTTTTCTTTATTTGATCGGGATCATTTTTTCGCTTCTTTCCATAATTTTGGTGTTGGTGTTAAAATACAAGTAAGCAACTACTTGAATTGGACTGGAGCGAGCTAATGATTTGGGAAGAGTGGAAGAATAGAGTAGCAGCAATTTTGCATACCCCAGTAAGCTTAAGAACAATTACCATAGAACAGTGGCTGAAGCTTGTTAAGCAGGTTGGTGCCAACCCGGATGCATGCCAGAGCGTGAGGCAGGATCATGAGATGCTGTTTTATTTGAACGCGGTAGCTGAAGATGAAATTCTAATCCTAGCTGTAAATAGTAGCGAACTATCTGAATCAGAGCGCCACTTAATAGAGCTGTCAATTGAACCCAATGCTTATTTGTTGAATGATACCAGGCAAATTGTAGCTGAGGAAAGCAATGCTGCAGTTCAGCAGTTTCGCGATTGGCTGCTAGAACAATTAAAGCTTGGTTCTGCGAATAAATTAGTTCCAGATTCACTTACGATTGCGCCACTACTAGAGGTTGGCGTAATTCCCTTGCTGCTATCAACAGATAAGTCTTTAGAAGAAGCAATACCTTATGATGCATTTAAGAAGCTGCTAAAACATTTTTTTGAAAAAGAAGTTATGCTTATTCCACTAGAGGAGAAAGAGTGGCTTATATTTGCTACGGAAGAACTTTTAAGTCCAGCTGGCATTGAAGAGAATGGCACAATTGAGGAGCAGCTCGATGCAATTGCGATGGGACTGCATGAGATGCTTGCTGCAGAGTGGGCACTTGAAAGTCATATTAGTATATTTACACCAATTATTCCTGCGAAGGAAATTGTTACGACGGTCCATAGACTCCGTGAAGCGATTCATGTCGGTCGCCTGTTTAGCTTAAATAGCAATGTACACCTTCCTTGGAAGCTGCATCTCGAAACGTTGCTATATTCGGTTCCAGATGATCGCAAGGCTTCGTATTTGCGGCAGTTGATCTCAGGAGCAGAAGGCACGATAGACGTGGAAATGCAGACAACTCTTACACGATTCTTTGAATTAGACTGCAATGTGAGCGATACAGCCAAGCAGTTATTTATTCATAGGAACACTTTATTATATCGATTGGATAAGCTGAAGCAGGAGACAGGGTTTGACGTACGCTCGTTTCATGATGCAGTACTTGTACGAATCGCTCTTGAGTTGTACAAAGTTACAAAAAGGAAGCATTAATTTTGTATAGAATGATCATGGTCATCTATCCTGTATTGGGTTATCATTAGTACATACTTATTCCAAACATTTCGAGGAGGGTTTCATAATGGCTGGCGTTCGCTTAAATCACATTGTGAAAAAATACCAAGGTAATGATGAAGCTACTGTTAAAGATTTTCACTTAGAAATTCAAGATAAAGAATTCGTAGTACTTGTAGGTGCGTCCGGTTGTGGTAAATCAACAACTCTTCGTATGATCGCTGGTCTTGAAGAAATTTCCGAAGGCGAATTGTACATTGGCGACCGTCTTGTGAATGACGTAGCTCCAAAGGATCGCGACATCGCGATGGTATTCCAATCCTACGCTCTATACCCGCACATGAACGTATATGATAACATGGCATTCGGTTTGAAGCTTCGTAAGTTCAAGAAAGCGGATATCGATAAGCGCGTTCGTGATGCTGCTAAAATTCTTGATATCGAACATTTGCTTGATCGTAAACCAAAGGCTCTTTCCGGTGGTCAGCGTCAACGTGTTGCCCTAGGTCGTGCGATCGTTCGTGAACCTCAAGTATTCTTGATGGACGAACCTCTTTCTAACCTAGATGCTAAGCTTCGTGTACACATGCGTGCTGAGATTGCTAAATTGCACAAGCGTCTACAAACGACTATCGTTTATGTAACGCATGACCAAATCGAAGCTATGACAATGGGTGATCGTATCGTTGTTATGGATAAAGGTATTATTCAACAAGCCGCTTCTCCTGAAGTTATTTATAACACACCTTCCAATATGTTCGTTGCAGGTTTCATTGGATCTCCATCCATGAACTTCATTAACGGATCAATGGTTGACAAAGGTGGTGCCCTATACTTCTCAGGTGAAAACGTGAACGTAGAAATCCCTGCAGGCGTTGCAAAAACGTTGAAAGACAAAGGCTACACTGGTAAAGATGTTGTTATGGGGATTCGTCCTGAGGACTTCCATGAAGAGCCGGTATTCCTAGAAGCATCACCGAGCTCCATCGTTAATGCAAGCATTGAAGTTTCTGAGAACTTAGGTCACGAAATGTACCTATACCTTAACGGAGTTGGTACAGGAACAGTTATCGCTCGTGTTGACGGACGTTCCACATTGAAAGAAGGAACTACTGCTAAGCTTGCGATTGACATGAACAAAGTTCATTTCTTCGATAAAGAAACAACTGCTTCGATCTTGTTCGAAGGCTAATTATATTCAAACTAAGGACTTATCGGGTCACCGATGAGTCCTTTTCTCGTTGATAGAGAATTAATAAATTTCAGCTCATAATGCAAAGTTGATTTATATACGTCTTTCCTTTACCATGAGAATATCGGATAAGAAGGAGAAATGAACGATGCCTGGGAAAACGAAAGTATCAGATTTAGTAAATGCGTTCCGATTAGAGATTGTTTGCGGCGAAGAAGGACTCAAAAGACCAATATTGGTGGCTGACCTACATAGACCTGGACTTGAGATGGCGGGTTATTTTAATTTTCATCCGCAGGATCGCATACATATTCTTGGACGTACAGAGATTACCTTCTTTAGTGCGTTATCTGAGGAAGAGCAGAGGGAGCGTGCAAGATTGCTATGCTCATCTGAAGAAACGCCTTGTATTGTTATTACGAGAGGACTTCCTGCCCCTAACGTATTAGTTGAAGAAGCAACGAAGCTGCAAATGCCAGTTTTGCTGACCAATACACAAACGACGATTATGTTCTCGAGAATCACAGGCTATTTAGAAAAACGCCTTGCTCCATCTACAACCATACATGGAGTATTAGTGGATGTGTATGGTGTGGGCATGCTGATTACAGGTGGCAGTGGAATTGGTAAGAGTGAAACTGCACTTGAGCTTGTTAAACGCGGACATCGATTAGTAGCTGACGATGCAGTAGAAATTAGTCAGACGGAGGATCGTGTTCTGACAGGTACAGCACCTGAATTGATTCGTCATTTATTAGAAATCCGTGGTGTTGGCATTATTAACATGATGACGTTGTTTGGCGCTGGGGCCATTCGCAATATGAAGAAAATATCCGTCGTTGTCATGCTGGAGAATTGGCAGCAGGATAAGCAGTACGATCGGTTAGGACTAGATGAGGAAACAACACAGATTATCGATACGCATCTGCCGCTTGTTACAATTCCTGTTAGGCCAGGTCGTAACCTTGCTGTAATTATTGAAGTGGCTGCAATGAACTATAGATTAAAACAGATGGGTTATAATGCTGCCCTGCAGTTCACGAATAAACTAACAGAATCGATTGCACTTGATATGGAAGAAATGGATTAAGCTTAAAACATCAAACTGTAAGCTTGTTATAAGGGGATGAACCATGTTTAGTCAGATCGCTTTTAATATTGGTCCAATACCGATTCACTGGTATGGTATTATTTTGGCTACAGGCGCTGTAGCGGGTTTACTGCTTGCGATTCAAGAGGGCAAACGTTTCAATATCAAGCCAGAGTTTTTTATGGATTTATTATTATACGGTGCTGTCGTCGCCATCATTTGTGCTCGGATCTATTATGTTGCTTTCCAATGGGATCAGTACAAGGATCAGCCGCTCAAAATATTCGCAATCTGGGAGGGCGGTATCGCCATCTATGGAGCGCTTATCGGTGCAGTGATCGCGGCCGTATTCCTAACGCGCAGCAGAGGATATTCCTTCTGGCGGATAGCAGATATTGCGGCACCTGGTCTATTTGCAGGTCAATTGATTGGACGTTGGGGTAACTTTGTCAATCAGGAAGCTTATGGCGGTCCTGTGAGTGAAGCATTCCTACGGGACAAGCTGCATTTGCCAGATTTTATTGTAAATCGGATGTTTATTCAAGGTGAGTATCATCATCCGACTTTCTTATATGAATCCGTATGGAATTTAGTAGGATTAT
The DNA here is from genome assembly GCF_004344915.1 of Paenibacillus albiflavus. Lineage (GTDB taxonomy): Bacteria > Bacillota > Bacilli > Paenibacillales > NBRC-103111 > Paenibacillus_AM > Paenibacillus_AM albiflavus. Next base: position 10,220 of record NZ_SKFG01000036.1, read on the forward strand.
TATTGATTATTTTGTGGCTGCGTCGCCGTTCCTTCGTACGTGCTGGAGAGGTGTTCATGAGCTATCTGATTTGGTACTCTATCGGTCGCTTCTTTATCGAGGGATTGCGTACAGACTCACTTTCATTTACAGGTCCAGATTGGCTTGCAAGCTTTATGAATATTTTGTGGTCTCCAATGGAGCTAGTATTTGAGTGGGGCGCAATGACCTATGGCGGCAATATTCGAATTTCACAGCTTGTTGGTATTTTGATTATTGTTGCATGTATTATCATTATCGTTGTAAGAAGACAAACAGGTGCTGCACGTGAGCGCTACTTGGATCCGATTACTTCAACAAAAGGCTACTGAAATTAAGGAGAACAACATGATTCCTACAGTACTATTTGATTTGGATGGCACTATTCTAGATACGAATGAACTGATTATCGAATCTTTCTTGCATACATTGGAAGGCAGAACGACAGTTCCTTACACAAGGGAAACCTTGATTCCGCATATGGGCAAACCGCTCGTTGAACAGCTTCGAATATTTTCGGGACAAGAGGATGTAGAGGAACTCGTTAAGATCTATCGTGCATATAACTTTAGTCGGCATGATGAACTGGTTAAGCCATTCCCTTATGTACAAGAAACTATGGCCAAGCTCCATGCAGCAGGTGTTAAGATTGGTGTAGTGACAGTTAAAATTCGTCAGACGTCTGAGATGGGTTTAGCATTATGCGGATTGAGACCCTATATCGATTCGATTGTGACATCCGATGATGTGACAAAGCCGAAACCTGATCCTGAAGGTATTTATCGTGCGCTGCGTGAAATGGGTGCTGAAGGTCAGCCTGCCATTATGGTTGGTGATTCTTATCATGATATTCTTGCTGGGCAGAATGCCAATATTATGACAGTTGGAGTAAGCTGGTCCCTCAAAGGTCGCGAATTTCTAGAGAAACAAAATCCTACTTACATCATAGATGATATACGTGAACTGTTGCCTATAGTGGGAGTAATGGAGGCGTAATCTTGAGAAACGTCGAACGATATCCTGTCGAAGGATCTAACTCGTTATGGCAGATTTACGATACCGTTAGCAGATGGAAAGGCATGCGTAATTTTATTTTTATTCAAATTGCGCGTTATTCCCCGTCTTTGCGGTTAAAGAATAGTATCTATAGCCGAATACTAGGCATGAAGATTGGTAAGCAAGCGGCTTTTGGTCTAATGGCGATGGTTGATGTGTTTTTCCCTGAGAAAATTACGATCGGTGATAATACGATTATCGGTTATAATACGACCATTCTAGCTCATGAATATCTGATAAAGGAATACAGATTAGGAGAAGTGCGGATTGGCTCTAATGTCCTGATAGGTGCGAACTGCACCATTCTTCCGGGGATTACCATTGGCGACGGCGCTGTGGTAGGCGCAGGCTGTGTCGTCCATAAGGATGTTGCTGCAGGGAGCTTCGTTGCAGGCAACCCGATGCAGGTCATTCGAACAGGTGAATAAAAGTATAAAGCTGTATTTGAGAGTCGCATTTTAGGGACTTTCAGATACAGCTTTTTTCATGGACCGTTTCTTCTTGTATTAAAACGTACTTTTTAGCTGCCTTTGCATAAACAACCAGCTAATGATCGGAAAACTGCCGATAATCAGCAAAAAACAGTTAATAACAAGCGGTGATTGGTTAATCGAAAAAGTTAAAAGAAATAACAGTATACTCAAGATTCTTCCGGCATTAAGTCCTAGCTCTCTTATGACAACAAATTCCACTCGGTTTCGTACACTAGCATCAGTTGAGCCAATGAGATCGAATACAGATGATGTCATCGGAATGGTGAACAGCGGCATGAACAAAGCGGTGCCTATCCCAAATACAAGCAATACCTTGTAGCTGTACCCAATAAAAAGCGCTAGGATGGCAAGTGATAAGCCGATTGTACCCAGCAGCATTCCTCCGCGACGCCATTTGGGTTTCAGCCATTTGCCTACGATATAGAAGCTGATAAAAGTAACAAGCGAAGTGATCATGGTGAAATTGCCAAGTCTTAGCTCGCTTCCTGTCTGAATGTAAACAAGCAAAGCAATCATAATGCCAAAGACACTTTCACGCATGCCTTGTGCGGCAAGTGCCGCGAAAACTGAGCGCCAAGGAGTATCCGCTTCGCCCAGCACCTGGCTGAGCATGGTCCACTCATAGGTGCCTTCTGTCTTTCGATTATGAAGAAAGAGGCTTACGATGACACTTGCGATGAAGGTACATAGCGATAAGATAAAAATGATCCGATAGCCTTGATTACCTGTCATCTTCGATATGATGAGGCCAGAACACCAAGGCACAATAATACCGGCGGCGGCGCCGATAATTCCGCTTAATCCGTTAAATCGATCCCTATTGGCCACGTTTGTCATTTCAAAATAAATGACATTGAACGCGAGCCAAAAACAGCCAGCTGCTATCCCTTGTATAATTCCAAGCAGCCATATGTAATGCACGCTATTCGTGTTAAGCACCAGTACAATTGTATAAAAAACTGCCGAGATCAATATGCCTAGCCTAAGGCACATCATCTTGTTGCCTTCCTTTACCCATTTGCCTGCAGTCCAGAAGGTTAGTGCCATCAAACAGTGCGACAAAAGTGTGTACCATCCCAATAAAAGAAAGTTATTGCTTGTTTTCCATATGTAAACGCCCAAGAACGTTCCGGATATGGCGTTTGCCACGATGAACAATCCATTAACTACGAGCAGCAGCCAAGTTTGTCCATCCAGCTTCGTTGATTGAATATTGTCTGCTTTACTAAGCTGCATGAGCATTCCCCTTTTGGTTATGATTGCGGTCTAGTAAGAACACCAATTTAACTTACCCCAAAATCAAGCTTAGAAATCATTTTTTATGCTTAATGTCTGTTGATTAATAACATTTTTCGTTGATTAGATAAATAGTCGGTTTGGGATTTTATGGGTACAATGAGGTTATACGCTGTAACGGAGGGATGCTTATGGAGCAAGCGAATCTATCAACGAGTAAAGCCGTGCGAACCAAAGAACCAAGCTTATACCGAAGAATGCTTAAACAGTGGGATATTCAGTTAATGGTTATACCTGCACTCCTATTTATTATCATTTTCAGTTATATTCCCATGTATGGCATCTTATCTTCATTCCAGAATTACAATCTTTCAAAGGGTTTCTTCGCTAGTGAATGGGTAGGGTTTAAGCATTTTGATATGTTCTTCCACAGCCCTGATTTTGATAGAGTAATGCGCAATACAATCGTTATTAGCTTCTTAAAATTCTTCATTGGTTTCCCTGCCCCGATCATTCTGGCTTTGATGTTGAATGAGGTTCGCAGAATGGCATTCAAGCGAATCGTTCAAACCGTTAGCTATTTACCGCATTTTATGTCATGGGTAATTGTTTCGGGTATGATGATTTCCATCCTCTCGACGGATAATGGCAGCCTAAATATATTGCTAATGAAACTGAAGATGATCGATGAACCGATTAACTTCCTCACCTTGCCTGAATATTTCTGGGGCATTCTCGTAACGACAAATGTATGGAAGGATATCGGCTTCGGCTCAATCGTGTATTTAGCAGCTATAGCAGGTGTTAATCCACAATTATATGAATCTGCAGCAATGGATGGAGCGAGCAGATTTAAACAGATTTATTTGATTACGATTCCTTCCATCATGCCAGTTATTATTATTTTTATGATTCTATCTATCGGTGATCTAATTAGTGCCGGATTTGAAGACATCTTACTTCTAGGCAATGATGGACTCCGCAGTGTATCTGACGTAATCGATACGTATGTATACCGTGTAGGGATTATGAATCAAAGGTATTCCTATGCAACGGCAGTCGGTCTGTTCAAAGCGGTTATCAGTGTGGCATTGCTTGCAATAGCGAATTATTCTGCTCGAAAGAGTGGAAATAGCTTATGGTAGATATCAGATACGTGGAAATAAGGGGCTGTTCATTATGATGAAATTAAGCTTCAGTGATAAAATGATGGTCACATTCATTTATATTTGCTTAATTATATTGGGTTTTATTACCTTCTATCCATTCTGGAACTCAGCTGTTATTTCGTTTAATGCGGGGCTTGATACATCGCTTGGAGGTGTTACATTCTGGCCAAGACAGTTCACCCTTGATAATTATGAAATCGTATTCAAAGATAAAAGATTGATTAATGGATTCATCATTTCGATTCTAAGAACTGGTATCGGTACGGTAACTGCGATTCTTTGCACAGCCATATTTGCTTATGGGATGTCGAGAAAGGGCTTGATTGGCAAAAAGTTTTACATGATCTTGTGTGTAATTACGATGTATTTTAGCGGGGGCTTAATCCCTTATTTTCTAGTTATTCGTTCACTAGGCATGATGGATACCTTCTGGGTGATGATTGTCCCAGGCTTGATCAGTGTATGGAATATGATTATTTTCCGTACGTTCTTCTTAGGATTGCCTGAGGGGTTGGAAGAGGCAGCCCGAATCGATGGATGTACGAACTGGGGTGTGTTCTTCCGAATTGTGCTTCCGTTGTCTGGACCTGTTATTGCCACATTAGGACTATTCACAGCAGTGTACCACTGGAATGATTGGTTTACGCCAAGTATTTTTATTAACGATGCTGATCTGCTCCCGATTCAGACCAAGCTGCAGCAAATTCTCAAAACGAACATCATGAGAGAGCAAATGTCCCAAATGAGCTCTGCCGCGCAAGCTGCGATGTCACGCATGAGGAATAACATTACAACCAAATCATTGTCGATGGCTACGATGATGGTTGCGACGGTTCCGATCATGCTCGTCTATCCATTCGTGCAGAAATATTTTGTCAAAGGTGTGTTGATCGGTTCACTGAAGGAGTAGTTTAGAGCCCGCTGGCTGTAAACATAGATCATTATAGAATGAAAGGGGTAAATGCAATTGAAAAAACGAAGTAAAACATTTTCAACTACATTAACACTCTCAACAGCTGCTGCGCTTCTCTTGGCAGGATGCTCATCCAGCAATCAGGCGGCTACTTCAACGAAAGCTCCCGAGAGCACGAATGCAACATCAGGAACGGACAGTACAAAGGGTACGGGATTCACACTTGGAGACAAGCCTGTAGAATTTACATTCTATGGACACTATGACTGGTATACTATGCCTCCTTGGGGTGAAGATGCTGCTACTGCATGGATTAAGGATCATAAAAAAGTGAATGTTACAGCGATTCAATCGGGCGGTAATGCAGAGCAGAAGCTGAGCACGATGATTGCGTCCTCAACGCTTCCTGATGTCATTTGGCTGGACCGTGGTAAGGATGTGGAAAGACTTCGTACTGCTGACATGCTCGTACCGCTTGATGATTATCTAGAGAAATATCCGAATTTGAAAAAATGGGCTGGTGAATCGACGCTAAACCTACTACGTTCACCAGATGGTAAAATCTATCAATTTCCGAACTGGTATACCACGAGACCAAACGGCAATACAGGCTATGTCGTTAACATGAGAATTTACAATGAGATGGGCAAGCCTAAGCTTGAAACATTTGATGATCTCTATAATTACCTCAAAGCCGTGAAAGCGAAGTACGGCGATAGCGTAGTGCCGTATGATCCAGGTATTGAAGGGCAAGGTGTCGATTTATTGATATCCGGCTTCGCCAATGATTATCCAACAAGTTATATTGCCAATCGCTCGGTTCCAAAAGGCGATAAGCTGGTCTCGATATTCACTGATTCTGTATACCGTGAGTCGTTGATCTATGCTAATAAGCTGTATCAAGAAAAGCTAATGTTACAGGATGCGTTAACGCAAACGCAGGATCAGATCAAAGAGAAACTCAATACGGACCGAGTGGCTGTATACGCTGATTCAAGCCCAACTGAATTTGCTTCTCTTGGAGATGCAACAGTCAAAGCTCAAAATCCGCAGCACCCTGGCTATAATATGTTCTGGCCGATGCATAAGGAAGGTGTAGACAAGAACAAAGTGTACCCTGGAGACTGGAATCAATTAGGCTGGAATGTAAGTGTAATTACGAAAAGTGCGAAGGACCCTGAAGCGATTTTTGCTTTCCTTGATTGGTACACAGGTGAAGAAGGAATGCGTACAATCTTCTGGGGACCAGACGGATTATACTGGAATGGTGTCGATAGTGAAGGCGGTCCGCAATTTAATGATAAATACTTCAATGATCGTGAAGAAGTAACGAAGCTGATGAATACGACCAATGAGCTGCAGTGGGCAGGTAATACGGTTTACGTCGATACGACGAAATCCCGTATTGAATCGAAGCTGCCTGTGGAGAAGCGCAATTGGGAGACAAGATGGCAGACAGAAGTTTCATGGAAAACGTCCTTTAACAGTACACAATTTTTGAACATGGCACCTATACCTGATACCGATGAAGGCATTACTGCCCAACGGATCGATGATATCTTCAAAGAAGCGCGTGCTCAAGCGTTGTATGCGAAAAATGCAGATGAAGTAAACAAAATACTAGATAAAGCAGAGAAGGATGCTCAGAATGCTGGATATGAGAAACTACTCGCTTATCAAACAAAGATATGGCAAAATAATCTGAAATTAATTGGTGGTAAATAAATCCATAGTGAGCTGCTAAAGGGTATACTATATGTATACCCTTTAGACTTGCAAGAAGAAACGTAAAGAAGGCAGGGAATCTCTATGTATAGAGTGTTGTTGGCAGATGATGAATCGCTAGATCTTGAAGGTGTTCAACGATTTATCCCCTGGTCTGATTTGAATATGGAAGTCGTAGCTGCGGTAAATAGCGGATTTGCTGCACTTGAGGTCATGGAGCGTGAAGCAATCGATATTCTAGTGACAGATGTACGGATGCCGAATATGTCAGGGCTTGAGCTAGCACGCAAGGCGCTAGATAAATGGAGCAGCTTGAAGATTATTTTCATTAGTGGTTATCAGGACTTTCATTACGTTAAGCAAGCGATTGCCCTTAAGGCCTATAGTTATGTCTTAAAGCCGATGGATGATAATGAATTGATCGAGTCTTTGCTTCAGATTAAAAATGAGCTTGACCGCGATCAGAAGCGGAAAGCGACTGAGCAGGCGTACAAGAAGGTTATGCCTATCGTTCAGAATGAGTATCTGCTGCAGCTGCTTGAAGGGAGTACAGACCATTATTCGCTTAATCTATTGTTTGATGGTCCAGAACAATCGGTGATCGCATGGCCCGTTCGGGTAGTGATACTGGAGATGGATGACTTAGCGTGGAAACTGAATCCTTATAGTGATTTAGAACAGCAGGTTTTGTTACATGCATTCAGCAGCTTAATAGCTTCCTTGTGTCAGCAATATCAGATCAATCTCGTGTGCAAAATGATCAATCATCGCATGGCCTTATTATTAGAGCATAAAGGGCGGGTCTTCGATGATTTGAATATCCTGCATCGTTGGATTGATGAGGTGAGGGCAAAATTTCCTTTTACAATGACAATCGGTATCGGAGGCATTGCGTTAGAAGCTGCCCAGCTTCATGATTCTTATCGACAAGCAATAACTGCCCTTGATTATAAAATGTTCGATGGCAAAGGCAAGTTGATTGCGTATGAACAGCTCAAGCGGACAGAGGTGGAGGATGCTAGGAAGCTCGATATCCGTCTCGACGCCTTATTTCATGCCATGGATCATTATGAGTTAGTTAGCATTCATGACGAGATTGAAGGGTTATTCCGTTTAACAACGAATCTGCGTTCAAGAACATCCATCCATAATTTTGCAATGTATATCATGATGAAGCTCGATAGTTATTTGAATTCTGTGCAGGAGGATTTGTTCCAGATCTTGAAGATGGAGTTCGAGAATCTGGACATCTTGTTGCAATTTGAGACGATTAACGATATTCGGTCATGGTTAACCAAAAAGATATTTGAAATTTCTGAAGTATTGCATGGAAAGAAGCAAAAGAAAAATTGGAAGCTCATTCAAGAGATCGAGAAGTACATGCAGCTTAACTTACATAGCAATATCACATTGCGCGATCTTGCTAATCGGTTTTCTTTTACCCCTAATTATCTCGGCTTTATGTTTAAGGAGGGGACAGGGAAGAGCTTTAGCGAGTACTTAGTTGACATGAGAATGGAGCGGGCGTGGGAGCTGCTTCAGAATCCAACGATCAAAATTTACGAGGTTGCGGATCAAGTAGGATATCGTCATTTGCCATATTTTAGCAAGCAATTCAAAGAAACCTTTGGCATGACGCCGAATGAATGCAGGCGCCAAACTTAAGGTGATAGATCTCTAGTGAAGAGGAAGGGGATTTATGACGAAGCTCCAGACACGGAGATCTCTTCCGTTCGGATATAAATTGATGCTGTCCTACTGCTTATTCTTGATTGTACCTGTCGGGATCGTGGTGGTGCTGGCGAATTACACGTACGTATCATCGATTCGGGAGCAGACAACTGAGAATATTCATGGTACGCTGCAGCAAATTAAAGATAACATTACGTATAAATTTGAAAGCTCGCAGCGTGTGAGTGATCTGTTATATAACGACAGAACGCTCGCCAAGCGTCTTAAGCATTATGAAGAAGGCTGGGTCAGCTATGAGGCTACGACACAGTATTTAATGCCGCTTTTTAGCAAAATGGTTGAGTCTACCAATTATAATATTTGGCTGTCCGTCTATATGCACAACAATACATTGCCTGAAATTTATCATGTCCATGATAATAGCAATCCGCTTGCTACTTTCGGTCGATTTAATGAGCAATATTATATAACGCGCATACAAAATAAAGACTGGTACAAACAGTTCCCTGAGGAGAAGTATGGCGTTACGATGGAATGGAAGCAGATTGAGAACGATGAACGGTTTGATCAGATTTCATTGCTGCGCAGAGTTGTAGATAATGTGGATCCAATGAATCTTAAGGAAATCGCCTTCATTCGGATCGTCGTAGCGATGTCCGATTTATTCCAAAGTGTGGATTATCATAAGATTGGCGAGAGCAGCTCGATCTTTATCGTTGGAGATCATAATGAAATCATCCATTATTCAGGGGATCACACTTCGCTTAAGGGGCAGACTTGGGATGACTCGTTGACGGAGAATAATCTAGTGATCAAGGAACAGCTAACGCTAGCAGGCTTGAACTGGAGTTTGGTTACGTTAGTTCCGAATGACATCATGGAGCGGGGCGTTACCCAAGTACTGTACATTTCGCTCGTTATCTGTTTAATCTGTATCGTTGTATTTTTCTTGATTGGTGGGTTCATTACACGTTACTTTACAAAGCGGGTACATAAAATAGTGTCGGTGCTCAACGCATTTCGTGAGGGTGATTTTCATAAACGGATGCCCAATAGAGGCAATGATGAGTTCTCGCAAATTACATCTGCACTGAATGAAATGGGTCAGAACACAGAAGAGCTAATTAACGAAGTCTATTTAACTAGCATTAAGAAGAAAGAAGCCGAGCTGGAAACATTGCAGGCGCAAATTAATCCTCATTTTCTGTACAATACATTATCCTCTATCAGTCGTTTGTCAAAATTAGGCGAGGCAGAAAAGCTGCAAAGTATGGTCATGGACCTAGCGAAGTTCTATCGGCTGACTTTAAACGAGGGAAGAACATTTATTCCAGTATCGAAGGAAATTGAGCAATCGCAAGCCTATATGAATATCCAGAAAATAAAGTATGGCGATCGGATGAGGGTGCTGTACGACATCCAATCTGAAATTTATCACTATGACACAATTAAACTGATCCTGCAGCCGCTCATTGAGAACATTCTTGAGCATGCTTGGTTCGGCGATCAGATCAACATTCGGATTGTCGGTTATCTAGAAGAAGATAAGATTATATTCAAAATCATTGATGATGGCGTCGGTATGCATCCACATATGATTAGCCAAATTCTAGCGCCTAGTCCGAATCCCAATGTCGGTTACGGCATTTGGAACGTCAATCAGCGCATTAAATTGCATTTCGGTACGAAATATGGTTTATCCATATCTAGCAAGCTAGGCATGGGTACGGCAGTAGCTATTCAGATTCCGACATTTCATCAGGAGGCTAGTTCCGCAAATAAATAAAAAATAAAATGACAAGCTATAATGCGTCTATTACCCGCTCTCTCAATAGAGCGGGTAATTTATTTATTTCAGCAAAAAGTAGATTGGGAAAAGCTGTAACGGAGTTTATTGACGGTATATGCAAATCATGATAAACTAGATTAACTTTAATTTATTAGTAAGGTAGTATGGTAACGCAGTAAAGTGGTTTTGAATTGATTATTTGATTTCGTTGAAATATATAAACGTTAGAATTAAGGGTAGAGGTGACGAATACATGTCTAAGCCAAAGGTTTTTGAAAAGCCATCGGGGCTTAAGGATTTTTTGCCAGATGCGGCAAAGCAATTACGTCAGATTGAGCGACAGGTGCTAGCTTGTATGCAGCGGTGGGGGTATAGCGAAATTATAACGCCGACATTGGAGTTCTACGATACAGTGGGCATTGCTTCATCGACTGAGGATCGGAAGCTATTTAAATTATTAGATCGGAACGGTACGATGCTAGTTCTTCGTTCAGATTTAACAACTCCAATTGCTAGAGTTGTCGCTTCTTTGCTTAAGGATCAAGCTTTTCCGATTAGGCTATCCTATCACGCGAACGTATTTCGTGCGATTGAGGCGGAAGCAGGGAGGGGAGCAGAATTCTATCAAACTGGAATTGAGCTCGTAGGAGATGCTTCACCAGAGGCAGATGCAGAAGTTATTGCGCTAGCGATTGCTTCATTAAAGGCAGCAGGCGTTAATCGATTCAAGATTGCATTAGGTCATGTTGGCTTTCTGAATGGATTGTTCCAAGATTTGCTGGCAGGTCGTTCAGACGATGAGCGTATGCTTAAAGAATACTTGATTAATCGCGATTATGTTGGTTATCGAGAAAAGTTGAGCGGCCTTGGTCTTGCTCTAGAAGAACAGCAAATATTAGAGGGGATATTGAGACTGCGTGGCGGCATTGAAACGAATGATCGGGCTCTGCAACTGACATCTAATTCATTAGCTGAACAATCGATCCGACATCTAGCTGAAGTCTGGGAGGTGCTCGACGCCTATGAAGTGAGTGAGCACGTCGTTATTGATTTAACGATGGTTGGTGATTTTGAATACTACACGGGGATGACTTTTGAAGGCTATGCGGCTGATCATGGTTTTCCCGTATGCTCAGGCGGCAGATATGATAAATTGTTAAGTCAATTTGGCAGACCAGCTCCAGCGACCGGATTTGCTCTAAAGACAAATCGGATACTGGAAGTTGTGAACCCGGAGACGGATCAATCGGCTCGCAAAATACTAATTATATATGATGCGGATCATCGTTCGGAAGCTCTGCAGCAAGCGATTAAGCTTCGATCTGGCAGTTTGCCTGTCATTGTTGAAACTGTTTTAGTGGAAGAAGCAGAGCAGGTGACGACAAAGCAGTTGGATAACGATCTGATTCAGTTTAAACATACTGAATATAACGAAATTATAAAATATACACGGGGTGAATAGGATGGGCGACTTGTTAAAGGTAGCGATGCCCAAAGGTCGCATCTATAAGCAGGCATTCAAGCTGTTTCATCAAGCAGGGATACCGCTTCCTGAAGAAGCAGACGAATCTCGTAAGCTGATCATTCCGTTTCCGGAAGCGGGAATGGAGTTTATTATGGCGAAGCCAGTTGATGTGCCAACTTATGTGGAATATGGCGTAGCTGATATCGGAATTGTAGGCAAGGATGTTCTTATGGAAGAGAATCGTGACGTATACGAATTGCTTGATCTAGCGATTGCACGTTGCCGAATGTCGGTCATTGCGCTGCCAGATTGGAAGCCAGTCATAAATCCAAGAGTTGCGACCAAATATCCGAATGTGGCTTCACAGTATTTTCGCGAGAAGGGTCAGCAGGTCGAAGTAATTAAGCTGAATGGCTCGATAGAATTAGCGCCAATGATCGGCTTGGCAGACCGAATTGTAGATATGGTCGAGACGGGTCAGACCTTGCGTGAGAATGGCTTGGTAGAAATGGAAGAAATATTCCAAATTACAAGTCGATTAATTGCGAACCGTGTAAGTTATCGAATGAAGCATGCGGAAATCCAACGACTATGTGATCTGTTGCAGGTTACGGTGTGATAGAGGTTAGACATATAACGAATAAGTGAATCGGGTAGAGGAGGAGAATACGGTGAGAATCGTGGAAGCGAGTCAGTTTACGATGAAGCGGGAGATCGATTATGGGACGCCTGAGCAGAATGAGCGTGTGCGCGAGATTCTGAATACGGTGAGGACCGAAGGGGATAAGGCGCTGCGTAAATATGCTCTAGAGTTTGACGGTGTTCAAACGGATGAGCTTCGCGTTACAGCGGCTGAGATTGAGGCGGCGTATTCGCAGGTAGACGCCAAGTTCCTTGAGGCGCTGCGCGCAGCAGCGGCGAATATTCGGGCTTACCACGAGAAGCAAAAGCGCAACTCGTGGATGGATCTGCAGGCGAACGGCAGCCTGCTCGGGCAAGTGATCAGGCCGCTGCGACGTGTCGGCCTGTATGTGCCTGGCGGGACGGCGGCATATCCGTCGTCCGTGCTGATGAACGCGATCCCTGCTAAGGTCGCGGGCGTCCAAGAGATCGTGATGGTGACGCCTCCTGCGACAGCAGGCGATGCGGGGATTAACCCGCATATACTGGTCGCAGCAGCGGAAGCTGGCATCACGGAGGTGTACCGCGTCGGCGGCGCACAGGCGATCGCCGCGCTTGCATACGGCACAGAGACCATTGTGCCGGTGAATAAGATCGCGGGTCCAGGCAATATTTATGTCGCCCTCGCCAAGCGCGAAGTGTATGGCGTGGTCGACATCGATATGATCGCTGGACCGACGGATGTCGTGATCATCGCGGATAACACCGCTGATCCGGAATACATCGCCGCGGACTTACTCGCGCAAGCGGAGCATGATACGCTGTCGCCCGTCACGCTAATCACCCCTTCGCGTGAGCTGGCAGCGGCAGTGCAGGCGGAGCTCGCAGAGCAGCTCGCTGTGCTTCCCCGCCGCGACATTGCCGCTGTCTCGACAGCGGAGCGCGGCACGATCGTGCTGACTGGCACGATCGAAGAAGCTGTGCGGATCGCGAACGAGGTCGCTCCCGAGCACATGGAAGTGCTCACGGCTGAACCGTTCGCGATCCTGCCCGCAATTGAGAATGCGGGCTCAATCTTCCTTGGCCCGTATTCACCCGAGCCAGTAGGTGACTACTTTGCAGGACCGAACCACGTCCTGCCAACGAATGGCACTGCTCGCTTCTCTTCTCCGCTGAATGTGGATGACTTCGTAAAGAAGTCCAGCGTCATCCACTACAGCAAAGAAGCCCTGCTCGCCAGCGGTGAGATGATCATGACGCTTGCTCGCACAGAGAAGCTCGAGGGGCATGCAAGATCCATCGAAGTTCGGCTCAAGAAGGAACGTTCTGGTAAATAATGATAAATGAATTATTTAAGTTGATCATAGAAACTATTATTCACACTTAATCTCTTTAGGAGGGAAATCCATAATGGATAATCAGAATGAGGTTGTTCTTACGCGTACATCCGAAATCGCACGTAAGACGAATGAGACGGATATTAAGCTTGCTTTTGCCATAGATGGTACGGGTCAATCCGATTTGGAGACGAATGTGCCATTCTTGAATCATATGCTCGACCTGTTTGCAAAGCATGGTCAATTTAATTTGAAGGTTAATGCAATAGGTGATATTGAAATAGACGATCATCATACGGTCGAAGATATCGGGATTTGTTTGGGACAAGCGTTCAAGGAAGCGCTCGGCGACAAAAAAGGGATTAAGCGCTATGCTTCTGTATTCATCCCGATGGACGAAGCGCTTGCGCAGGTCGTGATTGATATTTCGAATCGACCGCATTTGGAGTATCGTGCCGTGTATCCAACAGCAGTAGTCGGATCGTTCGATACGCAGCTTGTCCATGAGTTTCTGTGGAAATTTGCACTCGAAGCAAGAATTACGCTTCATGTTATCGTGCACTATGGGCAGAACACGCACCATATGATTGAAGCTATCTTCAAGGCGCTTGCCCGTGCGCTGGATGAAGCCACAACAATTGACCCTAGAGTACAAGGTGTTCCATCGACGAAGGGAGTGCTGTAATCGTGGCTGCTATAGCAATTATCGATTATGGCATGGGCAATCTGCACTCCGTGAGCAAAGCAGTCGAGCGATTGGGTCATGAGGCGATCATTACGGCTGATCCTAATACGATTCTGGCTGCTGCTGGTGCCATATTGCCTGGGGTTGGTGCTTTTGGCGATGCGATCTCAAGTCTGAAGGAGTCAGGGCTGGATGCCATCGTGATGCAATATGCGCAATCGGGCAAGCCGCTCCTTGGCATTTGTTTAGGGATGCAGCTGCTCTTCACGCAAAGTGAGGAGCATGGCATCCATCAAGGATTAAACTTGCTTCCGGGCAAGGTGGTTCGATTCACTGGCGATTATAAAGTACCGCATATGGGCTGGAATAAATTAATGTTTAAGCATCAGGAGAATCGGCTATTCAAGGGATTAGAAGAAGGACATGTTTACTTTGTGCATTCCTATCATGTTGTGACAGATCGAGAGGAAGATTTGCTAGCAACTACGGATTATTATCAGCAAGTGACGGCGATCGTTGGACATCAGCAGGTATATGGTATGCAGTTTCACCCAGAAAAGAGCGGAGAACTGGGTATGCAATTGTTAGCTAATTTTATTGCGTTATGTGAAGAAGCGAAATAGCACTTTTATTGCTGGAGTAAGAATGTATTTTGTACAGTCAAAAATCATCATTTAGAGCTACTTGCAGAGTTTGCATGTAAAAACTCTTAAGCCCCTTAAATAACGTAGAGTCTTAGTCGCCAATAAGATAAACTATTTATCAAGGGGGAATGATCGAATGAGAAGAACGAAAAAGGTGTATGAGGAGATCAGATTAAAGGTAGTGCGGGAGGCTTTATCTGGTATTAAGATTGCAGTGCTAGGAAGAAAGTATGAATTACACCCAGAGACTATCCGTGGATGGATTAGAGATTATCAAGATGAAATAGGGGAAGATCAGATTCCAAGCACAGATGAACAAATCCAAGAACTGAAGAGACTGCAGGAAATTGAGGATAAATATCATAAAGCAATCAAAATCTTAGGTGAGAAAGAACTTGAGAACGAAATCTTGCGTGAACTAGTAAAAAAGCAGAACCCTGCTTATCTGAAAAATTTGAAATAGCTCATCGTTTCATTAAGCAGGGAAATCCAGCCACACTTGTTCTAAGGATCATAGGGTTAGCAGAGTCCACTTATTACGCACGAATTAAACGAGCCAAGCAACCTAAAGAACATAAACAAACCGCTCGTAAAGGCCGTCCCTGCCCGGGATACTCCTTGACAATTAGTGGCGTTCAAATAGACGATGAGCAAATTAAGAAATGGCTCTTGGAGCTCCTAGAGGGCGAAGAGCACATCTATGGTTATAGGTGCTTAGCTCAGTGCCTTAGGAACAAATATGGACTTAGTTTGAATCCTAAAAAGTGTTATCGCTTATGCAAAGAGCTGGAAATTCTTCAGCAGCAACGCAAGAAGAAAATCAATTATCCACGTAGATTGCCTGTGAATCGAATGGTTACAGGTTCGAACCAGCTATGGCAAATGGATATTAAGTATGGTCGCGTAGTAGCTAGAAACCGCTTCTTTTTCATTCTGAGCATCATCGATATATTTGATCGTGTAATCGTTGGTTACTATGTTGGCACAACTTGTGAAGCGAAACATGCCGTTCAAGTCTTAGGAAAGGCTCTACAGGATCGCATACAACCCGGCGAGCCGCTGCCAACCATACGTACTGACAACGGCCCACAGTTCGTGAGTGCACTCTTTGAAGATATGTGTACAGCTTGGGGCGTTGTACACGAGAGGATTCCTCCGAAAACCCCTGATTTGAATGCATATATTGAGTCATTCCATAGTTTGGTGGAGCGAAATCTATTTGCCATGGAGATATTTATGACACTAGAACAGGCTTATGAAGCTATGGATCGTTATATGGACTTTTACAACAATCGTAGATTGCATGGAAGTTTGAAGCGCATGCCGCCAGCGAAGTTTTCTAAATGGATTTTAGAGCAAGAAGATCGGACGAAATTCTACAGAGCCTTGTAAACAGATGAAATAATGAGCTTTGCTAACCAAACTGGTTTTTTAATAAGGTAGACTCCAGAATAAGGGGGCCTAACCG
>NZ_SKFG01000037.1 GCF_004344915.1 Paenibacillus albiflavus
CGCAGCAATGTGTGGAGCTGACAAGTACTAATAGGTCGAGGGCTTAACCAATTTGGATGATATACTAAGAATTACTTTCAATTCGCTTCTAGTTTTCAAGGTACAATACCTTGTAAGAACCGCATTTGTTCACAAATGCATGTTTGGTGACGATGGCGGAAGGGAACCACGCGTACCCATCCCGAACACGACCGTTAAGCCTTCCAGCGCCGATGGTACTTGGATCGAAGGATCCTGGGAGAGTAGGACGTTGCCAAGCAACTACAAGCCACTGTTCTTTATGAATGGTGGCTTGTTTTTTTGTGCACCTCAAAATAACGGATTTTGAAGTGCTTATTTGTTTGAAAACCCGAGCATTTCCACAATTAGCGGATTTTGAGGTACTTAAATATAGGAAGAACTGGCGAAATGAGTGTTTTGTGGCATGCAGCTCCAAAATAAGCACTTGATAATCCGTTATTTTCACAAATTCCCTCCATTCTGCCCAAATAAGCACCTCAAAGTCCGCTATTTTCCTTCTAACCCCGCGTACAACTCCCAACTCCACATACAACTCCGAACTCAGCGGCACAACTCTCATCGTCTCAACGACTGAATAGTGGTTTGATTTCGAAGCTCATTATTTTCACAAAATACCCCTCTTCAATATCTTTTCTCCCTTTCATCACCATGTATGTAATATTCGTAATACTACATACTACAGATATTTACGATTCCTACGGCTCTATTTAAGTCGCTTATGTGAAATAAATGGTTACAGCCAGGTATTTACTTGACACTCAAAAAGCCCTTTTGATAAGATAGGCACTAATATGTTCGGAAAAGCTCAATATGGGAGGAATTTAACTGTGTGGGAAAGTAAGTTCAACAAAGAGGGTTTGACATTCGATGACGTATTACTTGTACCAAGTAAATCAGAAGTTTTCGGTAAAGAGATAGATATTTCGATTAAATTAGGTCCTAATTTAAAGCTTAATATTCCATTTATTTCCTCGGCAATGGATACGGTAACGGAGTCCAAGCTAGCGATCGCGATGGCGCGTGAGGGTGGAATCGGAATTATTCATAAGAATATGTCAATTGAACAACAAGCTGAAGAGGTTCTTCGCGTTAAACGTTCAGAAAGCGGCGTTATTACGAACCCATTTTCATTGAATCCAGAGCACAACGTTTTTGATGCTGAGGCGTTAATGTCCAAGTATCGTATTTCTGGTGTTCCCATTGTAAACGAAGCCAATAAGTTAGTCGGAATTTTGACGAATCGTGATCTTCGTTTCATTCATGATTTCAGCACTTCCATTAAAGATGTAATGACACATGAGAACTTGATTACGGCTCCTGTTGGAACAACACTGGCAGAGGCTGAAGTTATTCTTCAAAAATATAAAATCGAGAAGCTTCCACTTGTCGATGAGCATAATGAGCTTAAAGGTCTTATCACGATCAAAGATATCGAGAAAGCCATTCAATATCCGAACGCGGCAAAAGATAAACTCGGTCGCCTAGTAGTTGGTGCAGCGGTTGGTGTTTCCAAAGATGTAATGGAACGTACAGCTGCGCTTGTTGAAGCTGGTATCGATATTATTGTTGTCGATTCATCACACGGTCAGCACATCAATATTCTAAATACAGTCAAAATAATTCGCGACCAATATCCAGATCTTCTGATCATTGCTGGTAACGTAGCAACAGGTCAAGGTACACGAGACCTAATTGAAGCAGGTGCTTCTATTATTAAAGTAGGAATTGGCCCTGGGTCAATTTGTACAACTCGTATTATTGCAGGTGTAGGCGTTCCACAAATTACAGCTATTTACGATTGCGCGACAGTTGCTCGTGAATACAATGTACCTGTTATTGCAGACGGTGGTATTAAGTACTCTGGTGATATTACGAAGGCAATCGCAGCAGGCGCTAGCGCAGTTATGTTAGGCAGCTTGTTTGCTGGTACAGAGGAAAGCCCTGGTGAATCTGAAATTTTCCAAGGACGCCGTTATAAAGTATACCGTGGAATGGGTTCAATCGGAGCGATGAAGGCTGGTTCCAAAGATCGTTACTTCCAAGAAGGTGAAACGAAGCTTGTACCGGAAGGTATTGAGGGTCGTGTAGCCTATAAGGGTACGGTTGCAGAAATTATTTTCCAATTAATCGGCGGACTTCGTTCTGGTATGGGTCTATGCGGAACTCCTAACTTGCAGTCACTAATGAATGATGCACAATTCGTACGCATTACAGGTGCTGGATTACGTGAAAGCCATCCGCATGATGTTCAAATTACGAAAGAAGCACCTAACTATTCTTTATAAAAAGTAAGCTTTATTTTACGAAAAGAGAACAAGGGCGCTAAGGTGCCTTTGTTTTCTTTTTTTACGTTTTGAAAATAGTGCCTTTTTTGTAAAAAAGAGATATTTTGGAATGATGACTAAACATTTCTCTTGTACACATCAGTGTGATAAAATAAAACTTAATGCAACAACTGACGACGTATATGCGTTAAAAGGTAAGTAAATTATTGTCTAAAAGTTGTATACAAATTTGAGGAGCGTGGTAAAGTGTTTGTCATGAAACGATGGAAGAAGAGTATTGCTAGTGTATTATTAATTGGGATGTTGCAATTGGCGTTTTTTCATATAAATATCTCTTCCGTTTATGCAGAAGGAGAGAATCAAACTCCAGCAGCTTCAACTTCGGGTGCACCCAAACTAGATACAGCGAAGGCCGCTATTCTAATTGATGCGGCAACTGGACAAGTACTGTATGAATTCAATGCAGATGAGGCACGTGAACCTGCTTCCATGACGAAGATGATGTCGGAGTATCTTGTTCTAGAAGCGATTTCTGCCGGAAAATTCACATGGGATCAACCGATTACGACTACAAAGTATGCGGCGCATGTCCCAGGATCAGGTCAGATGGTAGCTGAGGGTGAGAAGCTGCCTCTTAAAGATATGTTTGCCCTTATGTCCATTTATTCAGGGAACGATGGAACACTATCGTTAGCAGAAGCTGTAGGTGGTTCTGAAGAGGGTTTTGTCGATATGATGAATGCCAAGGCGAAAGAGATTGGTATGTCGGATAAAACATTCTTTAATAATGCAACAGGATTGAATCATTCGGACCTAGGTGAGTTCGCATCTCCAAAGTATACAGGTGAGAATCAAATGACTGCAAGAGATACAGCGACTTTGGCTCGCCGTTTGATCACAGATCATCCTGAAATTTTGAAATATGCAAGTGTAACTTCCCAGAAACTTCGTCCAACGGATAAGGCCCCAATGATTAACTTTAACTATATGCTTGAAGGCTTTAAGGATAGCGTTTCATTGAAACAATTTGCTTATCAGGGTCTAGACGGACTTAAAACAGGGTTTACGACTACTGCTGGCTATTGCTTTACAGGTACTGCTGAGCGTAATGGAATGCGTTTAATCTCGGTAGTAATGGGAACAGATAAAATAAACCAGCGTTTTATAGAAACTGCTAAACTGATGGACTATGGTTTTAACAACTTTGAATTTAAAAAGCTAGTTGATGCTAAATCCGCAGTAGCTGAACTTAAAACTGTTGAAGTAAGCAAAGGCGTAGAGCTTGAAGTTCCTGTTGTAACGAAGAATGGCGTAGAGTTTATGGTTAAAAAAGGCGAATCACCATCACTTGATGTTAAGGTAGAACAAATTGCTGAGGATAAGCGTGTTGCGCCACTTAAGCGTGGTGATAAATTAGGTACGGCTACGTATACGTATAAGAGTGCTTCAGGAGACATTACACAAACGGTGGATCTAGTTGCAGCTGAAGATGTGGAGAAAGCTAGCTGGTGGAGAATGATTCTTCGTTCCATCAAAAATTTCTTCGGCGGATTATTCGATAGTATCGTAAACCTATTCTAATACACGGATATGTCAAACAGAACGTCTAGATATGGGTTGTATAACCTTATGGCATCCTGTAAAATGAACGATTAGAAGTTCCAATTAACGGGTTCGTATAGACGTTCTTAAATGATCAGGGGGTATAGGAAATGGAAACTGGAACAACACGTGTTAAAAGAGGAATGGCTGAAATGCAAAAAGGCGGCGTCATTATGGACGTAATGAACGCTGAACAAGCGAAAATTGCTGAAGCAGCAGGAGCTGTAGCTGTAATGGCGCTAGAGCGTGTGCCGTCTGATATTCGTGCTGCTGGTGGGGTTGCTCGTATGTGCGATCCTACAATTATGGAAGAGGTAATGAAAGTTGTCTCTATTCCGGTTATGGCGAAGGCAAGAATCGGGCATTATGTAGAGGCTAAGGTTCTAGAATCAATGGGTGTTGACTACATCGATGAGAGTGAAGTTCTTACACCTGCTGATGAAGTGTTCCATATTAATAAGCACGAGTTCACAGTTCCATTCGTTTGTGGTGCGCGTGATCTAGGTGAAGCATTGCGTCGTATTGGTGAAGGTGCTTCCATGATCCGTACGAAGGGTGAGCCAGGAACAGGCAATATTGTTGAAGCGGTTCGTCACATGCGTCAGATGGTATCTCAAATTCGCAAAGTACAAGCGATGAGCAAAGATGAACTAATGACAGAAGCAAAGAACTTAGGCGCTCCATACGAGTTGTTGTTAGAAGTTCATAACACGGGCAAATTACCTGTTGTTAACTTCGCAGCAGGCGGTGTAGCAACACCTGCAGACGCAGCGCTAATGATGCATTTAGGTTCAGATGGCGTATTCGTAGGTTCTGGTATTTTCAAATCAGATAACCCTGAGAAATTCGCTAAAGCGATCGTTCAAGCTACAACTCACTATACCGACTATAAATTAATTACGGAAGTATCTAAGAATCTAGGTACACCGATGAAGGGTATTGAGATCTCCAAGCTTGCGGCTTCAGAGCGTATGCAAGAGCGCGGCTGGTAAGGTAGGTTGTAAGGGATGAGAATAGGTGTACTTGCTCTACAAGGCGCCGTTGCGGAGCATATCCGCTTAATCGAGCAGGCAGGTGCGGAAGGCATCGCTGTGAAGAAGACGGAGCAGTTAGATGAGTTAGACGGAATTATTTTGCCTGGTGGAGAAAGTACCACAATCGGCAAGTTGATGCGTTTGTATGGCTTTAATGAGGCTCTTCAGCAATTTTCTGCTGCAGGCAAGCCGATTTTTGGTACTTGCGCAGGAATGATCCTGCTTGCACATGAGATTGTTAGCGGGGAAGAAGCACATCTGGACCTTATGGATATGAAGGTAGCACGTAATGCATTTGGCAGACAGCGGGAAAGCTTTGAAACAAGCCTTCCTATTAAAGGGATAGAAGTACCTGTTCAAGCTGTGTTTATCCGTGCTCCTCTCATCGAGTCTGTTGGACCAGAGGTTGAGATTCTTGCAACGCATGAAGGACAAATTGTGGCAGCACGACAGGGACATTTGCTTGCTGCATCTTTCCATCCGGAATTAACAGATGATTGCAGAATGCATCGTTATTTTCTTGAAATGGCTAAGTAGATTACGGTTCAACCGTCCATTCGTGGATGGTTGAATCTTTGATTTGATGTGAAATTTTATCAAAATTAGGGAGGAGAATCTCCTTTGTTTGACGTAAAAATATTGCGCAGCGACCTTGAAGCTGTGAAGACAGCGATGAGTAATCGCGGCAAAAGTTACCCAGAGATTGATTTATTCACTGAGTTTGATGTTAAACGTAGAGAATTATTGCAAGAGACGGAAGCGCTTAAGAATCGTCGTAATACGGTATCGCAGGAAGTTGCGAAGCTAAAGCGTACAGGTGAGAATGCAGATGAGCTTATCGCTGAAATGAAAGGCGTAGGCGACCGTATTAAGGAGCTTGATGATGAGCTTCGTGTAATTGAGGACAAGCTTCAAGCTATTTTGTTATCTATTCCGAATATGCCGAATGAAACAGTACCTGTAGGGGCTTCAGAAGATGATAACGTAGAAATTCGTCGTGAAGGCGAAGTTCCAGCATTCACCTATGAGCCGAAAGCACATTGGGAGCTAGCTCAGGATTTAGGTATCCTGGATTTTGAAGCTGCTGCTAAGGTAACAGGATCACGTTTTGTTTTCTACAAAGGCATGGGTGCGCGTCTTGAGCGTGCTGTTATGAACTTTATGATGGATCTACATAGTAACGAGCATGGTTATGAAGAAGTATTGCCTCCATATATCGTGAACCGTGATTCTTTGACGGGCACAGGTCAATTACCGAAGTTCGAAGAGGACGTATTCAAAATTGAAGGTGATTCGGACTACTTCCTAATCCCGACAGCAGAGGTTCCTGTAACTAACTATCATCGCGATGATATTCTTACAGCCGAGCAATTGCCTGTGAATTTTGTTGCATTTAGCGCATGTTTCCGTTCTGAAGCGGGATCTGCCGGTCGTGATACAAGAGGATTAATTCGTCAGCATCAATTTAACAAGGTAGAGCTAGTAAAGCTGGTGAAGCCTGAGGATTCTTATGCTGAGCTTGAGAAGCTTACTGACAACGCTGAGAACGTGCTGCGTAAGTTGGGACTACCATACCGTGTTATGTCGCTCTGTACGGCAGATTTGGGCTTTACATCGGCTAAGACGTATGACCTTGAGGTATGGCTGCCAAGTCAAGGCTGCTACCGCGAGATTTCCTCCTGCTCGAACTTCGAGGATTTCCAAGCGCGTCGTGCCAGCATTCGTTTCCGTCGTGATGCGAAATCGAAGCCTGAATTCGTGCATACCCTGAATGGCTCAGGTCTGGCAGTTGGACGTACAGTTGCTGCGATCATCGAGAATTATCAGCAAGCAGATGGCTCTGTTCTGGTACCTGAAGCACTTATTCCGTACATGGGTGGAGTTAAAGTAATAGCTGGTAAAAATTAACGTTTAAATAATGCGAAATGATAGTTGTCATTTGGCTGGGTTATGTGATATACTCATTTTTGTCACTGCATAAGGAAAGCGTTAACCGCAATCCTTATGTCTACCTTGGAGAGGTGGTCGAGTGGTTTAAGGCAGCGGTCTTGAAAACCGCCGTGTCTTTGCGGGCACCGTGGGTTCGAATCCCACCCTCTCCGTACATAAAGAAGGAGCGAAGAAATTCGCTCCTTTTTTGCGTTTATGGGATGTTTTTTTATGTAGGCGAATATACCTATTTCCACTCCTGACTCTAAAATTATAGAGCGCTCTAGCCGATATAAGATGAGAAAGTCTTTTCGTGGATAAACGACAATCATTGATATATTTCAACTTATAGCGTATGGAGGGAAATGATGAAAAAGTTTATTACAGTGTTTCTATGTCTCGCAGTCCTGTTTGCAAGTGGTTTTGGAGGTGTTGGAAAGGCAGTTGCAGCAGATGAAATTGCACAGCTTGTTCTTTCAGACAATGAAGCTTCCATTGAGACAGGTGATTCCAAAGCATTGACGGCTACAGCTGTTTATGTTGGCGGTAAAACAGAGGATGTTACTGTTAAAACAACCTGGTCAAGTGCGGATGATAATATCGCGACCGTATACGCAGGTACAATCAGAGGTAAGTCTGAAGGCAAGGTTACGATTGTCGCTAACTATTTAGGTAAGTCAGTTAGTGTTAATGTTGAGGTCTTGAAGAAGGTTAGAACATTAACCAAGGACAAGCAAACGATTACTATTCGCACTGGTGAAGATAAAGCTGAACAGGTTACGCTGACAGCGATTTATGATGATAACAAAACAGCGGATGTAACTGAGAAAGCACAATGGACAAGTGATAATCAAGCAGTTGCAACAGTATTAAATGGTAAAATTGTGGGTCATACCTCAGGTACGGCTGTTGTAACCGCTAAGTATGGTAAACAGTCCGTAACGATTCCTGTTAATGTGGAGATCGTAAAGCGCCTTGATCCAAGTAAATCAGAGGTTTCCTTGCTGCTTAAGGACAAGCAGGATACAGCCGAAATTGAATTGACTGCAATTTTCCCTGACGGTAAGTCAGAGATAGTTACTGAGAAAGCAGAGTGGTCCTCAAGTAACGAGGCTGTTGCAGATGCCATTAATGGTGTAATCAAAGCATATGGCTCTGGTACGGCAACCATTACAGCGAAGTATGGAACGAAGACTGCTACGATTAAGGTTGATGTGGACAGAACGATGAAGCTTGAAATGACGCCGCAAAACTTGTTTATGCAGATAAAAGATGGTTCCAAGAAGCTTGCAGTCAAAGCTTTCTATGAAAAAGAACAATCCATGGTTGAAGACGATGTAACCGATAAAGCAGAATGGACATCAAGCAATAGCGACGTAGCAACTGTAACCAAAGGTACAGTTATCCCTCTTAAAGCTGGCGAAGTTACGATTACAGCTAAGTATGGGGATAAGTCAGTAACTACAACGATCGATGTTGAAGTACCTAGAAGACTTGAAGCTAGCCAAGACTATATTGCAGCTAGTGTTCAAGATACAACTGAAAAATCGATTTCCATCACGGCTTACTATGCGAATGATTCTAAGCAGGATGTAACCGATAAAGTAGAGTGGTCTTCCAGCAATGAAGCAATCGTTAGTGTGAATAAAGGAAAGTTAAAAGCTCTTAAAGCTGGTGAGGTAACAATTACAGCCAAATACGCGGATAAAGTTGTAACGATCCGTGTTGACGTAGATATTCCGAAACAAATCGTGGCGGACCCTACATCACTTGATTTACAAGTGGGTGGAACGAAGCAGATCACGCTAAATGCACTATATGGCGATGGTACGAATGTACGTACGGAGAACATTACTGAGTTAGCAGAATGGTCATCAAGTGCTGATTCAATTGTAGAAGTACGTAAGGGTTATGTTACGGGTGTAACGACAGGTGCAGCTACGATTACAGCGAAGTATGGCAATCGTACAGTGACGATTTCTGTATCTGTAGGTATTGTGAAGAGCTTATCGGTTAAGAAAGATGATGCTGCAGTTGATAAGCTTGTCATGAAGAAAGACGATACTGCTCAGTTGAAGCTAATCGTTGAGTACACCGATAAAACGACGAAAGATGTAACGAATTTAGCAACTTGGGCACCTGAAGAGTCTAAGATTGCACAAGTGAACTCCGATGGTATGGTGAAAGCTAAAGGCCCTGGTAAGGTTGATATTTCGGCATCATTCGGTGGTAAAACCGTGAAAGTTGCCGTTGAAGTAGATCAAACGGAGTCACTTACAGCTAGTGATCGATCGATTTTTATGAGCGTTGGGGAAACAAGAGCAATAACGCTTAACCCGAACGATTCCAATAGTGTTTATGTTACACAGCAGGCTGATTGGAGCTCAAGCTCATCAAGCGTTGCTGATGTAGCAGGCGGTAAAATCACGGCTTACAAGAATGGTAAAACAACGATCACAGCGAAGTATGGCGGTAAATCAGTGTCTATTCTAGTTGAGGTAGAAATACTAGACAAGCTGGAAGCAGATACTCGTTTTGTTCAGTTAAAAACGTTAGGCGAGAAGAAAGATAAAGAATTTACTGTTAAACTAACTGCAACCCTATCTAGCGGTCAGAAAATAGATGTAACGGATAAAGCGGATTGGAAAGTATCTTCTTATAAAATAGCTGATGTTGATAATCAAGGTGTTATTAAAGCAACAGGCTATGGTAAGACATCCGTTACAGCGAAGTACGGCGGTAAATCTGTCTCGATTCCTGTCGAGGTAGATCAAATTAAGTATCTTAAAGTTAATCAAGTAAATCTAAGCTTAAAGCCTGGCCAAAAGGCAAATGTAAAAGCCGTAGCAACCTATTGGGATGGTACAGATATAGATGTCTCTATTCCAGCTTTATGGACAACCTCCAGTGTGCAAAAAGCTGATGTAAAAGATGGAGAGATTATAGCACACGGTGTAGGTAGAGCGACAATTAATGTGAAATTTGCGGGGAAGCAAGCACAAGTCATTGTGAACGTTACTAAATAATATATGAGTAGTTGAGAGCCGCCGTAATTGGCGGCTTTTTTTTGTGTGATAGATAGTGTTTAATAGAATAAGATGATAATGGAAGAGAGGGATATTTTTGTTTAAGAAAACAGCAATAATAGCCTTAGTCATGATGTTGGTAGCGGGTGTGGGCCAAGCATTTGCCTATAGTGCTCAAATGCAGACTTTCTCCGATGTAAAGGATGATTGGGCAACGAATAGCATCTATAAACTATCAGCAATTGGAGTTATTGCGGGTACTGGGGATGGCAAATTCCAAGGCAATGGTGTACTGACGAGAGAGGCTTTTGTCAAAATGTTAATGGCTTCTATTTCTGAAACTTCAGCAGCTTCTAAAGCAATGAAATTGCAAGATATGACAGATCCTTCGCGCTGGTCATATAACTATGTGCAGCGTGCTTATGATCTGGGCCTTATTCAATTTATGATAGCGAATGATCAGTTTAAACCTAGCAGCGAGATTACGAGAGAAGAAGTAGCTGTTCTTACAGGCAGTTTACTACTTCAATCAAAGTCGGATGTGGAGCGCACAGCGTGGAAGGATACAGGCTTTAAGGTTGAAGCGGATAATCGGAAGTTTGTAGATGCTGCCGCAATAAATCCAACTTATCAAGCAGAGCTTTACTATAGTTCATCTCTTGGGATTATGGTGGGAGATCAGACAGGTGAATTCAGACCGAAAGCTTCTTTAACGAGAAAAGAAGCAGCAGCTATTATTGAGCGTGTCATTAATGAGCGAATTAAAGGGCAGACTCTATCGGGCATTGGGTATTATGCGATTGAATCTTTCAAGCAAGCGGGCCAAATGAGTCTATTAAATGATGTGAAATTCGGTTGGTCCACTTTATCCTACCCAGCGGCAGGAACAGCTTCACTAGATATGAAGAAGGGTGAATATGCGGTACCAAGCGGCTGGGAAGCGGCGATTCAAATAGCGGATCAGAATAAGGTGAAGCAAGAGCTTAATATTTTTGCTAATAATAAAGATAATCAATTGAGCAAGTTTCTTACGGATCTACCCGCACAGACGGCATTTATTCAATCTGTTCAAACGGCGATGAAAAATGATCCATACGGATTTGGATTTACGGGGATTTCGATCGATTTTGAAGGATTGAAGGATCAAGCGGAGCAGCCTGCATTCGTTAGCTTTTTACAAGAGTTGAAAAAGAGCTTGGACGGATTTACGCTATCTGTTGCAGTTCCGCCTACTGATTGGTATAAAGGCTATAATTTGAAGTCAATTGGTGCTATTGCCGACCAAGTGATCTTGATGGCTTACGATTATACGCATCTGGAAAGCAAGCTTCCTTCTGCACCATTGCCACTTGTGAATGAAGCAATTCAAACCGCTCTGAAGGATATTCCGAAGGAGAAGCTTGTTCTTGGTATTTCAAAGCAAGCGAACCAGTGGATTAGTCGTCCTGATGGTACGGTCGTATCCGAACAGCCAGCTATTAAACTAGTAGAAGATCGAATTGCAAAGCCTGGTACTAAAGTAGAATTTGCAGTTCCTTATTTTCTAAGTAAAATTACGTTCCAAGACGATCGCGGCAACCATGAAATCTGGTATGAAGATGGGAAAAGCATTGAGGCCAAAATATGGCTTGCAAAGTTCTACGGATTACAAGGTGTCTCCTTATGGTATATGGGGAATTACACTTCAGCCGATTATGATGTTGTAAAGCAAAATACGACTAAAAGATAATAGGATTACATAGAGAAGACTCTTGCATAGTGTAAGAGTCTTTTTACGTGATATACTAAACTATTATATCTGAATATTATGTCATTTTAAGATTAAACGATCAATCAGGTGGAGGCTAAAAGGGATGTCAGAAATATTAGTGCGTGAAATGAGAGGGAATGTAGTCGAGAACGTGCATAGAGGTCATATTGTAGTTGTTGATGAGAAGGGTCAGGTGCTGCGCGCGACGGGTGATCCAGCACATATAACTTATTTACGTTCATCAGGTAAGCCGATACAAGCGCTTCCTGCTGTTATGAGTGGAATAGCCCGGAAGTTTGGTTTAACAGATCGTGAGCTTTCCTTATTAGCTGCATCTCATCGCGGAGAGAGCTTTCATATTGAAGCATTAGATTCGATGAAACAGAAGCTGGGTCTTACAGATGAGCATTTATTATGCTCCCCAACTTATCCATTAAATCCAGCCACACGCGATGAGCTATTAAAGAAAGGGCAAACCACAAGACGAATGTATCATAACTGTTCAGGTAAGCATCTGGGAATGATGGCCTTATGCAAGAGCAAGGGTTATCCATTAGAAGGCTACTATGAGCCCGAGCATCCTGTTCAACAAGAAATTCTGCATGTCATGTCTGTAATGACGGGCTGCAAGCCTGAGGAGATTGGCCGTGGCGTAGATGGATGCGGTGTACCTGTATTTGCTATGCCACTTCGTAATTTGGCACATGCTTTTCTTAAATTAGGATGCCCTGAATTAATTGAAGATATCGAAATGCGTAAAGCCGCAGACCAAATTACTCGTGCTATGAATGCTTATCCTGAAATGATCTCAGGCACAGATGCTATCTGCACCCAGTTATTAATGGATGCGAATATTGTTGCCAAGGGCGGGGCACAAGGTGTTTATTGCTTTGGACTTAGACAAGAACGGTTAGGCTTCGCACTGAAGATTATGGACGGTTCATCTGATGAATGGCCGCTAATTATTGCAAGTATATTGGAACAAATAGGCTACCAAAATCAGGCGACTATTGATCGTTTGTATCAGATCGCTAATCAAGAAATTGTGAATGATAATAAGAGAATTGTTGGACGTAATGAGGCTTGCTTTACGCTAGCTAGCAGGTAATAGGAGGAACAGGATTGTGAAGTTCGGTAGGGGTATTCAAAATTCCTCTACCCTTTATTTGTTACACGGGAGCGGGCATAAGGAACTAGCATCTGGTACATGGTAAAAGGTGTGGAGGTGTAGCAATTATGGACAAACCCGAAGTAACGGGGCAGCAGCTTGCAGATCAATGGGCACGTGAGCTTCCTGCGCATATGCCAACATCTGATCATGCTAAGGTCTGGTCTGATGAGTCGAATGATCAAGCGTTGCGCATCCATATTACGAATGCAGGTCGAAGTTCTTATACTTTTGATTTTGCATGTACGTATATGGATTCAAGGGAAGTTAAGGTGGATCTTGTCGATGTGGAAAAAGACGATCTTCACATTGATGAGACGCAGGATCAAGTGCAGGGCTTAATTGAGGATTATGTTCGTCATATCCATGAATGTGCACAAGCTTTGCATGATGTAACACATCACGGTGAGGGGGTTCAGTAATCGATGTCCAAAGGCTCAAATAGCTATAGCGCTGACAAGGATTTGCAGAATGTAGCGAAGGATTTGGATCAACCCGAACTGGGTTCCCATGCGAAACAGCAGCATCAACAGCAGAAGAATGATCGTCGGCATCAGGATGCACTGAATCATGAAGGCTAACTAACTCTGATCTTGAAAGGAACTTACAGCGATGTCTAAACCAAGAACTGTCCCTACAAATGTAGATCCCAAGGGTGAAGAAATTAACGCCAGAGATCGTGGGCAAGGCAATCCTGAGCCATTATCAGGCTCTCATAAGGTAAAGAATCGTAATCATTCGCATAACAATCATGGGCATGGCAAGGGATTCTAGGACGAAATCATTTATAAAAAAAGATCGAAAAGATCGAAATCCGTAGAATAAAATCATTTCATGCGGACATACTATTATTGTCGATGACGAGAGAGGTGTGGTTCCGTTGAACAACGTGAGCAAAGACCTGATGCATCTTTCATGACTTGTCATTTTCGAACTGGAGGTGTGTGCTAAAGACACGTTAGTGTAATTGGACACTTATAGCCAGTAAACGAAAGCCGAGAAAGCCAGAAAGTTAGCAAAAAAGAAATGGTTCTGAGTTCCTTACAGGGATGAAGACATTTCTCAAAAATCGCGAATCATCGACGCAAAAAGAGCCCTTAGGGGCTCTTTTGTTTTTCTTGTCACAATAGATCTGTAATTTTATTGAATTCTTTGACTTCATCGTTCGTTTCCTTATAAATTTGATTCCACTTCGGTTTAATGAAGGCTAGTTTATTGATTAGATTCGGATCAAAATGAGTGCCGCTGCCTTTTTGCAAAATTTCATAGGCTTGCTCTACACTCATTGCCTTACGATAAGCGCGATTCGAGGTGAGAGCATCGAACACGTCAGCGATCGCTAGTATTCGCGCTTCAAGTGGAATTTGCTCTCCTTTAATACCTGCGGGATACCCACTGCCGTCCCATTTTTCATGATGATAAAGAACACCTGCTTTTAATGATTCCAGAATATCAATCTTCTCCACCATTCGACTACCAACGACGGTGTGGGTTTTAATCAGCTCATACTCTTCTACCGTTAACGGACCTTCTTTGGCCAGGATTTGTTCGGGGATGTTGATTTTGCCGATATCATGTAGAAGCCCCGCAAGACGCAGACGTTGAATTTTCTTTTCGCTGCGATAGTCGGATAAGGTCTTGGCAAGCTCAATGGCATATCGACTTACGCGTTCACTGTGACCAAAGGTATATAAATCTTTCGCTTCAACAGCGATAATGAATGATTTGACAACTTGCTCAATGGATACCTCAGCAGATTCCATAATTGTATTCACTTGCGTCTCGTAAAGTTTATTGACTTTTCTTAACATTAAGTGGGCGAATGTACCTGTAATAACGTAAAGCAGTACGCGGTTGGCCATATCAATAGCATCATAGACACCCGGGACGAGCGGATAAAGCGCTCCCAAAAAACTCATCGCCATTAATCCAATAGATGAATAGATGAGTAGTACAGGCATGTCGCCATAAAATGCAGAGATGAGGGGGACAAGAAGGAAGAAGCTCCAGGCTTCACGATAACCTGAGCCAAAATATAGACAGCATACGACAAAAATAATAAAGGTAAGAACTAAATGCTGCATGATGTAAGAAGAGGGGGCAAATAGTTTCTTACCTCCAACTAGGCAGAACCAAGCGACGAAACAAAGAAGCAACAAATAGAGAGAAGCGCGAGAATATGGAAGGTCGAAGATAAGAAAGATTGAATTCCATAATACACTGAAAAATAGGTAGATAAAGGCGATTTTTAGGATGTTGACATTCACTTGCTCTCTATGTGTTCGATAATAAGAGCCAAGTAGAACCTTCTTCTCAGGAATTAGCATAGCCTATTTCCCCTCAGTTCGTCTTAAATATGAACATTACATGGCAATTGTACCACTATTTTTGGCAGTCAACTACTATCTAGGTACCTATGACTAAAAATTTTTGATTTTCCGTAAAATTTAATGTATAGCTTTTTTTGGAAATTATGTCTATGATAGATAAGGAAAATTATTCTAGTTTTAAGGAGTGTGTCATAATGTCTGAGGCTGAGAGTTATCAGTTCGATATAGCACAGGGCTTGTTTCGTGAAAAAGCGATTCGATTGCATCATCAGAGATATGAGGAAGTTGGTTTTTTTGCAAGTGAGGAAGCAGATCCTTATGAGAAGTTATCCAAGTATTTTATGGCCCAGACATCCGATCAGAACGTTGTTGGGGTTACACGCTTGATTAATACGCAATTGGAAGATTTGCCAACGATCAAAAATTTTCACATTTATGATATTAACAAAGCAAAGCTAAACCAAATTGAACCGAATCGGATTGCAGAGATCAGCGCTTTTACCAAAATGCCTGCACATGATGTGGGGATGGGGCTAATCAAAACTGTACTTCAATATTCGCTTCAGGCAGGGCTGACACATTGGATTTGCTGCATAGACGAACGAGTCTATAATTATATGCATCGCATGTTTAAGTTTCCATTCCAAGTGATTGGTGAGCCTAAAGTTTATTTGGGTTCTAGCACCGTTCCTTGTATTCTCAATTTAAAAGAATGTTTATCCAATCTCAAAGAGCGTCGCTCCAAGCTGCACGAGTATTTTATGGAGAATGAGCAAGAAGCGCTGAAGGTGAGCTTATGATTAAAGAACAATTTAGTCGCAATCTAGGTGTAATGTCAGAAGATGAAATCGAGCAGCTCGGTCTTACGACAATTGCAATTGCTGGTTGTGGCTGTATAGGTGGATTTACTGCTGAGCTACTAGTCCGTATGGGAATTGGCAAGCTCATTCTATCCGATCTGGATGTATTTGATGTTTCGAATATTAATAGACAATGTGCAGCAACACATCTAACCGTTGGACAGCCCAAGGTTGAAGCATTGCGAGACCATCTGCTAACGATTAACCCTGACCTTGAGGTCGTTATTTATCCTGAAGGCGTTCATCACGACAATGCTGAAGCATTCGTATCAGAGGCAGATTATGTGGTGGATGCAATTGATTATTTTGCATTTCCGAACTCACTTGCTTTACATCAAGCTGGTAGATCTAGAAACTTGTATATTACGACAGCAGTTGCATTAGGCTTCGGAACCTCTGTTTTAACCTTTGCACCAGATGGTCTAACTCTTGAAGAGTATCTTGGAATTCCTGTAGGTATTCATCCGAATGAAGTGAATGAAATGGTATTTCCTGCCGCCTCCTACAGTCAACAACTGCCTAGCTACGCAACACCTGAGAAAATTGCCAAGTGGATTGGCGAAAGAACAATTCCAACGATCAGTGTGGGACAAGCATTAGGACCAGGCGTACTCGTAACGAATCTAGTACTGCATTTGCTTGGCAGAAAGAATCCTCCGATTGTACCTGAGTCTTTTCAATTACAATTTGAGAAATAACCGTTTCAAGTTACAAAATTCGAGGTTTTCTTGTTGAAAATTTATGATTGACAAAATTAACCTGAATAAATATAGTAATGAATGTAAATGTAAGTCGACTGAAAATTAAATATTGGCACACTAATCGAAAGATTAGGTCGCAAAGCCTTGGAGTCTAACAGTCATAACGACTAATGATCGTCCGGTTGCATTTCAGAAGTTAGGAGAATGCAATGGGGCTTTTTTTAATTGTCGAGAACCATTTCAAGAACAGAATAACGGCACACTAATCGAAAGGTTAGGTCGCAAAACTTTGGAGTCTAAAAGTCACAATGACTAATGATCGTCCGGTTGCATTGAGGTAAAGGTGCAATTTGGGCGGTTTTTTGTTTGTCTACAAACCATTAAATTAACTAGGAGGAAGACTGAATGAATTCTGTAATAAACAGAATGTTTAGAACAAAACATAAGACAAAATCTATCATGAGCCGATTACTATCTGTCAGCTTGGTTATAGCACTAATTATGCCATCTACTGTACTAGCGGCAACGCCAACAGCATCGCCGCAAACAACGAAGGAAATTCTAGCATGTGACGGATGTAGAGCTTATGAGGTTACGACAACATTTACAGCTGAGCCTCAATCGGGTCCAACTCTAAATGATATCGTGATCGTACTAGATAATTCCGCTAGTATGGAGAAGGATTTGAAGGGACAAGACATTGGTAGTAAAGACAAGATTACCAAATCCAGAAAGCAGATCACGGTTGAGAATGCTCAAGAACTAGTTGATAAAATTCTTGCAGCTAATAAAGATAATAAAGTTGCAGTAGTGAAGTTTGATAGCAGTGCGCAAATCATATCTTATGAAAAGAAAAGTAATGGAAAAGATGGAGCAGCAGGATTTACTTCCGATTCAGGTCAATTAAAGAATGCAATAACAACTTATAATAATGCTAAGACAGGAAACACAAATATTGATGCAGGTTTACAAAAAGCGAATGAAGTTTTAAGTTCAGCTAGAGCCAATGCAAAAAAGAAAGTGTTTTTATTTACAGATGGCGGACTTAATATGAGTGTTGGTACTGGTGATTTGACATTTCATACAACTGATGCTTGGAAGTTGACTTATGAAAATAAAAAGAAAGCTGAAGTCCCTGGTTATAGTTGTGGATTTTTGGGTTGCTTTTCATCCGATTATCCAAAACTACCATTTATTAAAAATACAATAAAAACAGCCGATCTTACTAAAAGCAAGTCAGAATTGTTTGCATTCGGTATGTTTGGTAGCACAGAAACAAATTTTAGTAAAATGGATATAGCTCAAGGATTTCTTGTAGAGAACGTAGCGGATGCAAATCGTGTAATTATGGGTAATAATGATTCAGAAGACGCGGTAAAGAAAATCTTCGATCATTTTGGCGAATTGCTTGTTGCTGATGATGTTGAATACAAAGAAACCTTCACAGATACTGTGAAACAAGGCTTTGATTTTAGCGAATTTAAAGTAAACGGTGTTGTAAGTAATGATATTACCGTGACTAATGGACAGCTAAATATTAAAGCTAAGCTAGATAGCAATAAAAAAGTTACGATTAGCTATAAGCTTACCGCAAAGCATGACTATAAAGGCGGATCAGCAACATTAAGCAGTGCTTCCTATTTTGAACATAATAATAAGCAATACAATACCGATATTACGAAGACTTTATCCAACGTAAATGCTCCATTAAATGTGAATGCAGGCCCAGATGTTACAGTGAATAAAGGTCAATCTGTAACATTAGAAGCAACAGCAAGTGGTGGATCAGGCTCAAACAATTATAAGTATGAATGGAAAGTTGAGGGAGGAAGCGAAGTACTCCCAACAACTGCAAAAATCACTCCTGATTTATCCAAGTACCCGGTTAACAGCGAGATTGTTTATGTGGTCACGGTTACGGACGGTACAAATAATATTAAATGTTCGGTTACAGATAAAGTAAAAGTGACTATTCAAGACACAAAAACTAGGAATGTAAGTGTGAAGTACTTGGAAGAAGGTACAAACGAGGAATTATTAGATCCAGCGACTATGGAAGATCAAGAAGTAGGAAGTAACCTGACAGCTCCATCTATACCTGGATATACCGTAACAGATGAAAGTAAAAATTATATCGTAACAAATAGTGAGACTCAAAGACATATCTTCTA
>NZ_SKFG01000038.1 GCF_004344915.1 Paenibacillus albiflavus
AGCGAAGGCGCTTAGCGAGGCGATGCAAGGCCTCGCGAGGCAAGTGCAGAAACTGCCGCAGCTGCAGTTTCTGTTCATCACGGGCGCCCCGTACTACGAGGCGACCGTTAGCGCAATCGAAGCGCTCCCAAGCGAGGAGCGCACGAATTTGCATGTTGTGCCATATGTGCACAACATGCCGGAGGTGCTCGCGGCGACGAAGCTAATCGTCTCGCGAGCAGGAGCATCCTTCATTGCGGAAATTACCGCTCTCGGCATTCCATCGATTCTGATTCCATCACCTTATGTGACGAATAATCATCAAGAGCATAATGCACGTAGGTTGAAGGATGAAGGCGCAGCAGATATGCTGCTGGAGAAAGAGCTAAATGCGGAGAGCTTATTTGCTGCGATCCAGAAAATTATGGATGCTCCTATGCGATGGGAGAGCATGTCAAATAGCTCACGAAAGCTAGGGCAGCCAGATTCGGCAGCGCTTGTTGTTAATGAGATTAAAGCGATATTGAATAAATAAAACGTGACTTCTTCATGCGCCTTTTATAGGCATTTGTCACACTCTATCTGATTTCACATAAACTACACTATAACCGTGACAGACATTGAAGCCGGGCAAGAGGAACTGGTATTCCTGCTTAAGCACAGTGAAACTTTTTCTTCTTGAGTTAATCAAACAGATGTAGGGAAGCTTATCTGCTCTGATTAACGAATAACTCCCCTTGTGATCTGTAAAGGAGGTTTTTTCCATGCACTCGTTCATTGCTGAATTACAAGCCATCTCTAATCTTGAGATCCGATTTGACGAAATGATGTCAAACCATACCACATGGAAAATCGGCGGCCCCGCCGATATTATGATTATTCCGCAGAATAAGGAGCAGCTCATTCAAGCTGTTCGTGTGCTGCATAAGCATGAGATTCCATGGATCGTGCTTGGTAGAGGCTCGAATATGCTAGTGAGTGATAAGGGTATTCGCGGCGTAACGATTAAGCTCGGGGGCACGTTCGACGAGATTCATTTTGACGGGACGGAAGTTACGGCTGGCGGCGCGTATTCTTTTGTGAAGCTGGCAGTTCAGGCTGGTAAGAAAGGATTAACGGGACTTGAATTCGCGGGAGGAATCCCAGGATCGGTTGGAGGAGCCGTTTACATGAATGCGGGGGCTCTAGGCTCTGATGTGTCACGAATACTCAAACAGGCTGAAGTGCTCTTGAACACAGGTGAAGTCATCACCATGCAGAACAACGATTTACAATACGCATATCGGCATTCGCTCCTTCAGCAGGAGTCTGGTATCGTACTTGATGCTATTTTTCAACTGGCACCTGGCAATCGTGAGGAAATTACTGCTTCCATGGCAGCGAATAAAGATCGACGATTGCGCACACAGCCGCTCAAAATGGCTTCATGTGGATCTGTTTTTCGTAATCCCGAAGGTACCTTTGCAGCTAAGCTAATTGAAGAGGCTGGTCTTAAAGGATTGCGAGTAGGTGGCGCAGAAGTATCTACGATGCATGCTAACTTTATCGTGAATATCGGGAATGCAACAGCTGAAGATGTGCTCGCCCTCATAAAGAAGATACAAGATATTATCTTGGAGTCAAATGGCATTGTTCTTGTGCCAGAGGTTCTGGTTTTAGGGGAGCGGTAAATCGGAGGTGAAAAATTGGAGAAGTTGGTTATCGAAGGCGGGAGACCTCTATCGGGAGCCATCCGTATCCATGGCGCTAAGAACGCCGCGCTGCCTATCCTTGCAGCTAGCATCATGGCGGAAGGAACACATACGATACACAATGTTCCCGAACTGCTCGACATTGGGGTCATGCTTCAAATTCTGGGCCAAATCGGGTGTTCATCCGAACAATTTGGCAACATGATTACGATTGATACATCTACGATCCATACGACACATGTTCCTGAACAATTGATGCGGCAGATGAGGTCCTCCATTTTCCTAATGGGGCCGCTGCTGGCTAGATTTGGGACTGTACAATTGTATCAGCCTGGAGGCTGCGCAATTGGTGAACGGAAAATTGATTTGCATCTCAAAGGACTTGAAGCTTTAGGCGTAACGATTAAAGAATGCGGCAGTACGATTAACTGTTATACGGATGGTATGCGCGGAGCTGAGATTTATCTGGATTTTCCTAGTGTTGGGGCTACAGAAAATATCATGATGGCAGCTACGATGGCCGAAGGCGTCACGACATTAATTGGAGCTGCAAGAGAACCAGAAATTCAAGACTTGCAAAACTTCCTTAACAGCATGGGTGCTGACATAATCGGAGCAGGAACGGACACCATAACGATTCATGGCGTCAAAAAATTAAAACCTAGCAATTATCGCATTATCCCAGATCGGATTGTCGCGGGTACGTGTATGGTCGCTGCTGCAGCTACTCGCGGGGCCATAACGATTGAAGGCGCACATCCTACGCATCTTACATCGCTTATTCACGTGCTGAAGCGAGCAGGTGTGCAAATTCAAGTATCTGATGATATAATACATGTAAGTTGTTTGACGAGACCAAAGTCGATTGAACGAATCGTCACTGCGCCGCATCCAGCCTTTCCTACTGATTTGCAATCACAGGTAATGGTTCTGCTATCGCTAGCAGATGGACTTAGTATAATCAAGGAGACGATCTTTGAGGGAAGATTCAAGCACGTAGATGAGCTGTGTAGAATGGGTGCAGACATTCGTGTAGACTTGAATTCGGCAATTATTCGAGGTGTTCCTAGACTCTATGGGGCGACAGTAGAAGCGACGGATTTAAGAGCTGGTGCAGCACTTGTAATAGCTGGCTTAGCTGCACATGGCACGACAATTGTGGAAAATATCCATCATATTGATCGCGGATACGATCATATAGAAGTTATGCTATCTAAGCTTGGTGCTTCCATTCATCGAGATATCCCTGTTCCTAGTGAATAAGCGAATGATCATCATGTTCTATCATAATCCCTTTCTGCTCTAGCAGGAAGGGATTTAAGAATTTAGTAGGAAATTTCACATAGCTAAGTGGAGGTGCCGCTGCTTGCCCGAACAATTGAGAATACCCAAAATACCTGCTCCTAAGCCCAAGAAGAAGAAGGGACGTAAGCTCGTATTCTTTTTGTTTATTTTTTTTGTAGCGGTACTCATTGTACTTTTCTTCCGATCTTCCTTTAGTCGGATCACGCAGATTGAAGTAGCAGGCAACAAGCTTGTCACCTCAGAACAAATTGAACAAACCTCTGAGGTTTTGATTGGAGATCAGTTTTTTGGCGTTTCGACTGCTGATGTAATGGACAAGGTGAATCATATGAAAATGATTCTTTCTTCTGAAGTAACCAAGTCTTTTCCAGGCAAACTGAAAATAGTCGTACATGAACAACCGAAGGTTGCGTTTGAAGTGTCAGAGGATGGGCGACAGCAATATGTTCTGGCTGATGGCTCAACCTATCCTGTGCAGGGGTTATCCGTCATGATCGATAAACCGATACTGTCAGGTTGGTCTGCTTCTGATCCGAATAAAGCGGCGCTTGCCAAAACGATGGCAACTATTTCACAGGATTTGTTCGATGAAATATCCGAGATCAGGCCATTCCCTTCAGAGTCTTACAGCGATCGGATTAAGCTATACACACGGAGCGGCTTTGAAGTGATTACGACGATTGAGTATTTGCCCGATAAAATTTTATATCTTTCAGCCTATATTGAGAACCTCAAAGAGAACGATATCAACAATGGCGTATTGACCTTGCTTGAGGTTGACAGTCATCAGGCACTTAATGCAGATCCTGAAGGAGACGATACAGCCGCGAAGGATGAGCCAAAAGGGTAATTCTCATCGCCATAGAATATGCACAAGCCATAATGAATTGATCCTAACCCAGAGTATTGAGCTCTGGGTTTCTTCGTATATTTGACAACAAAAAATAGTTGCATTTACAATTAGATACAGGGGAAACAAACAATACAAAACTTTTCATTCTTTTTTTTGCCACAAATGACTAGGATAATTTCACTTAGTGTGTCTTAAGACTCATATGCTTCGATTCATTAAATTTAGTATAATTTGATTTGTATGTTTGATTGTGGATGGTTATATGAAAATACCGATTTTGCAGTTGAAATACTACTCATTCCTATGAAATAATGATAGAATGGGAATTATGGAATGTGTAAACTAACTTCTGGAATCCATATAACCGATTTGAGCCTCGAATCAACAAAAAAATTGTTGAAAAAAGAGGGAATGTAGTAAAAGTGTTGAATACATTAGTTAATGTAAACAGGAAAGATCTATTTTTAAAATTTTCACTTGTATAAGTGCAGGAGGTGCCAAGGCTTGAGCGGCAATGACATCATTGTGAGTTTGGACATCGGTACATCCAAAGTTCGTGCTATTATTGGGGAAGTTACTAACGGAGCCATTAATATAATAGGGGTAGGGTCAACCGATTCTGAAGGTATTCGTAAAGGAGCCATCGTTGATATAGACCAGACGATTCAATCAATTCGTAATGCGATCGAGCATGCTGAGCGAATGGTAGGTATCCAAATATCTGAGGTTTATGTTGGTATTACCGGTAGTCATATTTCTTTGCAGAGTTCTCATGGCGTAGTGGCTGTGCAGAAGGAAGACAGAGAGATCGGCGATGAAGATATCGAACGTGTAATTCAAGCTGCCAAAGTCATCGCTTTACCACCCGAGCGTGAAATTATTGGAGTCGTACCCAAGGAATTTGTAGTAGATGGTCAAGAAGGGATTTCAGATCCTCGCGGCATGATTGGTGTGAGACTTGAAGTTCATTCGACTATCATTACAGGTGCCAAGACGAGTATACATAATTTGATTCGTGTAGTTGAAAAATCCGAATTAAAAGTTGCGGGCCTCATCCTTATGCCAATTGCATCAGGATTTCTCGCTTTATCTAAGGATGAAAAGAGCATTGGAACAGTATTAGTTGATATTGGAGCAGGCGCTTCAACTATCTCTGTGTTTGAAGAGGGCAATATAGTTGCTACCTCAACTCTACCTATTGGTGGGGAATACGTCACAAGTGATATCTCAATCGGTCTTCGTACACAGATGGAAATAGCTGAGAAAATCAAGCTTAAGTACGGATGTGCTCTAATCGAAGATTCGGCTGCAGATCAAATATTTAAAGTGGCACGAATTGGTAGCAATGTGGATAAAGAGTTTTCTCAAATTGACCTAGCTAATATTATCGAGCCTCGCGCGCAAGAGATCTTCCAATTGATTCGTGCAGAGGTAGAGCGTATTGGTTATGGTCATTTAACGGGCGGTTATGTCTTGACTGGTGGTACGGTATCCATGCCAGGCATGCTGGCTGTTGCTCAGATGGAGCTTCCTTCATCAGTTCGTATTGCTACTCCTGACTTTATTGGTGTTCGTGATCCAAGCTATACCAATGGTGTTGGGATTATCCAGTATGTGCATAGGCACATGAAGAATCGCAATTCATCCTTTTCCAAGTCTGGCAATAAATCTACTAAAGTCCAGTCGACCAGTACGAAAAAAGCAGGTTGGTTTGATAAAGTGAAAGAGTGGATTAAGGAGCTTATTTAGTGAGATGGAATTTATAGTGTTCGGTCATAAATTCTAAGTATCACCTTACTTTTTGACTAAAATTAATATCCACATTTCGATGGATGAGCGAATGCTATGTTAGGGGGAATACACTGATGTTCGAATTTGATATGGAATTAGATCAACTCGCACAGATTAAAGTTATTGGTGTGGGCGGTGGCGGTAGTAATGCCGTTAATCGAATGATTGAAAATGGTGTACAGGGTGTCGAGTTTATTACAGTGAATACGGACGCTCAAGCTTTACATACGGCTAAATCAGAACACAGATTACAAATTGGGGATAAACTTACTCGTGGTTTAGGAGCAGGGGCTAATCCTGATGTAGGTAAGAAAGCTGCTGAAGAGTCACGCGAGTTGATAATGAATACACTTCGCGGTGCGGACATGGTGTTCGTTACTGCGGGTATGGGTGGCGGTACAGGTACGGGTGCAGCTCCTGTAATTGCAGAGATTGCTAAGGAATGTGGAGCGCTGACGGTTGGTGTTGTAACACGTCCGTTTACATTTGAAGGACGCAAACGTCAGCTTCATGCAGAGCAAGGAATTGCTGCACTTAAGGAAAAGGTTGATACGTTAATTGTAATTCCTAATGACAGATTGCTAGAGATTGTGGATAAGAAGACCCCAATGCTCGAAGCGTTCCGTCAAGCGGATAATGTATTACGTCAAGGTGTACAAGGAATTTCTGACTTAATCCAAGTTCCTGGTCTAATCAATCTTGACTTTGCTGACGTTAAGACGATTATGACAGAGCGTGGCTCTGCATTAATGGGGATCGGTGTTGCAACTGGTGAGAACCGTGCAGCAGAAGCAGCGAAGAAAGCGATCTGCTCCCCACTTCTTGAGACTTCAATCGAAGGTGCAAAAGGCGTGTTAATGAATATTACAGGTGGCAATAATTTATCCCTGTATGAAGTAAATGAAGCAGCAGATATCGTACACTCAGCTTCTGATCTTGAAGTGAACATGATCTTTGGTGCTGTGATTAACGAGAATTTGAAGGATGAAATCATGGTAACGGTGATTGCAACTGGATTTGAAGACACACCTGCACCTAAGCAACCACAGCTTAATCGGCGTCCGGGCCAAGCTCAGCCTCAGGCATCAAGTCAACCTGAAGCTCAAGAGCCTCGTTTGAATAATTTGAAACCGTTTGGAGGCAATCAGCCTTCAAGTGATCAACTAGACATTCCAGCGTTCATGCGCAACAATCGCAATCGCACATTTGATTAATCATTGATGCATAGCGTACAAACTAAAAG
This sequence comes from Paenibacillus albiflavus, assembly GCF_004344915.1. GTDB lineage: Bacteria > Bacillota > Bacilli > Paenibacillales > NBRC-103111 > Paenibacillus_AM > Paenibacillus_AM albiflavus. Next base: position 6,863 of record NZ_SKFG01000038.1, read on the forward strand.
GTGAATGAGGATTACCCTCATTCACCTTTTTTGGCATTCTAGAATTGATAACATTTGTTTCATAAATTAGCTCAAATCCATCGTACCTTTAACGCGTGCTAAATATTCAGCGTATCGGATAAAGAGCAGGCTGATGATGAAATAACCGCATCCAAGCAGCAATTCTTGTCCGAGATAAGGTAGGACATGATTATACTTGCCTTCGTTTAAGATTTCCTTCGTTAACTGCACACCTCTTGTTAACGGTAGAAATTGTGCCAATATACTGAATATCTCTGGCATCGCGGTTTTGGGATAACTCGCTCCACTCAGCAATAGTAAGGTGCTTGCAAGCACATTCGAAATGAGATGCATGGATGGCGTCCAAAGACATAAGCAGCCGACAATAAGCCCAAGTCCACAGGCAGAGAAGATGGATATGATCCAGATCAGCAGCAGGGGCAGAATTGCCTCTAGTGGAATGGCGATTTGGAACATGAGGATGCCGAATAAGAATCCAAGCAATGCAGTTACGACGCCATTTGCAACATGCGCTACGGATCTTGCGAGGAATAGCCCCATTTTATTGACAGGTGTCGTCATAACGATTTGCAGGGTGCCCATATAACGATCAGAAGTAATAACCGACATGATGCCAAAAACCGTATTCATCACGCATAACAGAAGCGCATTGGAACTCATGTAACCTGCTAGTCCGACTCCACCGTAAACATACTTGGCAAGCATAGTGAAAAATAGAAGCTGACTAAGTGGCTGTAACACCATTACGAGAAAATAGACTTTCGGGTCCAGCCAACCGAACAATGCTTTGTAGGATAGTAAGCTGTGCCGCCAAAATCGCATGAACACTTCTTTCATTCTAATACACCCCCAATTTGCCAATCACTCTGGCTTTTCTTAGAACTGCGCGATAACAAAGCATACCTAAAATGAAATAGATGACAGTTATGAGCAGTAAAGCATAAAGTGTCGTGTTAAAGGCTGCTGATACCTGCTCTGTTGCTGCTTGTCTCAATAATTCAATCGCCCATGTGGGAGGTAGTAGGTAGGAGAGAGGCTGAACCCAGTTAGGCAGGATTGTTACTGGGAACATAAATCCGCAAATGAGATAGATCGGGTATTCAATGAAATTCATGAGTGCTTCTGCTTGTCTAGATAAGGTAAACGCTAGTGATAGAAAGAAAGAGAACACGGATAATGCAACTAGAACGAGAATAAACGAACCGCCAAAGAGAAGCGGATGCTGAATCGTCAGATCAACGCCAAAGATTACGATCAAATAAACGCAGGATAAAAGCATAGAGAGAAGGCCCCATAGGGTATTGCCGCAAATTTTCCCCAACAAAGTAATGGCAAACGATGTTGGCGAGACAAAGATGATTTCTAAAGTGCCGTAATATCTTTCACGATTTACGTCACTGGCCGAAGAGTATACGATGGATGTCCATAGTGCCATGAATCCAGAACCGAGTACGACATAGTTGAATATGCGATCAGGTGCTGAAGCTCCATAAATAAAGATTGCAAGCGTTGACAGGAAAAATGGAGACAGCCAGATGACAAATTGGAACATCGGCCTTGCTATGGATAAGCCCATATGCACCTTGATGGTATGGATAAAAGCGCGAAACGACCTCATGCGTTCTTACCTCCTCCGATCACCTGAAGATAGACGTCCTCAAGTGTTGGTTTGGTAATGGCCAAATCTAGAACTTCTGCGCCTTGCAGGCTTTCAAAAATAGACGACACAGCAGCTTGTGGCGATAAGGTATGAATGCGAAGGAGTGAGAAGTAATCCTGTCGTTCGACTTGGATATGCTCAATAAAGGAAAGCTTGTGCAATGCATCTAGATTCAATGGATCTGGTCCTGCAAGCTTACATTCGATAATGGATAAATGGTTCGAACTTGCTTTCAAATTGTTTGGACTGTCAATGGATACCAGCTTGCCTTTGTCGATAAAAGCAATACGATCGCATAGCTCATCTGCCTCATACATGTAGTGGGTTGTTAATAGAATTGTTGTTCCAGTTTCCTTTAATTGACGTAGAATGTCGCGCAGCTTTCTAGCGCTATAAGGATCGAGTCCAATCGATGGTTCATCTAGGAATAAAATTTTCGGCTCATTAATCAGCCCTCTTGCGATTTGCAGACGCTGCTTCATTCCTTTCGAGAAGGTTTCCACTTTCTGATGAGCTGCATCCGTTAGTTCTACCAGATCTAGTAAATCGGCAATTCTCTTCTTTTGCTGTTGCCGAGGGATTTGGTACAAATCAGCGAAATAAGCCAAGTTCTGATAGGCGGTTAATCGCCAATAGAGGTTACGCTCACCGCCTAGAATAAAATTAATTTGCGGTCTAAGCTGAGCGTATTCGGTTACAGGGTTAAGTCCAAGAATCGATACCTTGCCTGAAGTTGGGATCAGCATCGTGGTCATAATTTTGATCATCGTTGTTTTGCCAGCGCCGTTCGGTCCTAAGAGTCCGAAGATTTCGCCTTCCTGTACGTTAAAGCTGATGCCTGATAACGCTTCAATTTCTTTTGTGGCTGATTTCCATAGACCTGTAGTCGTTTTGTACGTTCGTTTGACATCTACTACGTCAATGATTGGTTGGATCTTCATCGTATAACCTCCAATATTAGATGACTATCTTATAATATAATTATCTAATTATAGAGCATCTTTTCGTTTTGTCAAACAATTTTGAATAGAATCAATTTCATAATACCTTTAGCTGCTTCAATCAAGAGTATATATAGATCCAAACGGTTCAATTGGTCTATATATAGTTTCAATTACATTTGTTCAATCAGTTATGAAATTGATTCAATAAAATAAAAATCCAATCTACATCTAGTAGACTGGACTAAGGCTTGCGGATCAGAAAGTGCTGGGTTCGGTCTAACACCTGAGTTGTATGCTCCTGGTCGCAAGTAAAGTATTTAATCGTTCCTATTTTCTCTTCTTTGACAAAGCCGGCTTTTTTTAATAAATCGAGATGATGAGAGACGGTGGCCGTCGTAATTCCGAGGTATTCTGCTAGTTTGGCGCCGTATTCTCGCTTTCCACTGAGCATTCGAAGGATCATTAATCGATTCCGATCCGATAACGCTTTAAGCTCCAGCTCTAATTGAGCGCTCTCATCTCTCGTATCTGTTAAAGGGACTGCACAGCCATAAATGACGATACACATCTCGGTATCAAAAATTCGAACTTTAGCAGGTGTAATGTAATAGGATGGGATGAAGTAATAGGCTTTGTATGGACTAATCCGTCTAAACGTCTTGCCCATGACATACTGAGCTAGTGCCAGTGGTTCCATCGATACCGTTTGCAGCTTTGCAATTGCAGGATCGATAAGCGCTGTACTAGCTAAGATCCGCTGCTCTAGCTGAGTGGAACTAAACACTGTCTGCAATATATTCGAAATGATGGTCCGATATCGTGAAATGTCAGACAGGAATTGAATCATGTACGCTAGCTTTTCAGGATTTTCCCATAGAATATGTACGGGCATGGTAGACAGCTTCGTTGGTTGCTCCAATAGTTCCCGAATGATTTTGAGTTCGATTGCACCAGCCCAAAACTGGTATACATATTGATCATGGCTTAGCTGCTTGATTTGCGTCAGGAAAAGCTCGCTATCATAAAAGTTTGGATAAAGCAAAAGAAACTCCAGCGGATGGTAAAATTCCAAACCTGTTGTGGTAGCCCACTCATCTATGAATGCAAGTGCTTCACTTGATAATCCTTGTAGAATGGCATCGGCATCTTCCTGTGTTAATCGATCAGGTTTTGACTTGAAGAGGGCTGCTGTCAGCATGATGCCTTCTACTACAGGGGAATAGAAATGCTGAACAACGACCTCACTTCCAAGCTTTAATTCTCCATAGTCCAATGGCACATGACCACTCCTTATACTTCTGTACATTGGGATTATACTCCCTCGCGTCAATAGAACCACAATCCAAGTGATTGGTCAAGCATCTTCTAATAACGACAAAAATAGTGATGGACGACTCCTAAGTTTAGACAGACTTTGAAAATCGCATTCCTTATACTGAGATTATCTGTTTGGGAGCCTATGATCCTGTCACGCTGGAGGTATACAGATGATCGTATATGTAGATTTAATCTTTCTTTTTAACCTCCTAATGGATGGGGCTATGCTATATACCTGTGGGAAGATTCGCAAGATTAAGCTGCAGTGGTGGAGACTGCTATTATCGTCAAGCATAGGAGCTTCCTATGTCGTGATGCTGTTTTTCCCTCAGCTATCCTTCTTATTTACGTTTCTAGTGAAAATTGGCTTGTCGTTGCTGATGATTGCTGTTGCGTTCAGATATGTCAGCTTGCGTAATTATTTACTGAATCTTGGAGTCTTCTATGTCGTTAATTTTGTCGCTGCAGGCGGTATTCTTGGAATTAAATATTTACTGCAGAATTCAAGCGATGTCGTAAATGGCATACTCTACACACATGCTGGAGGATCAGGTTCAGCAATTCAGGTTGGGATTACGTTCGTCGTTATTGTCTCTTGCATCATGTTGATTCTAATTCGCAAATTATTTGCTAGTCAAAAGAAACAGGATCAGATCACAACCTATTTAGCAGAGGTAGAAGTTAAGATTGAACAATTTCGCAAGACTTGCACAGGCATGATTGATACAGGCAATCAATTGTATGATCCACTAACACGCACGCCAGTTATGATTATGGAAGCAGCTTTATTTGAAGGCGTTATTCCAGATGATTGGGTCCATCATATTCGGTCAGCCAAAGGAGATCAGTTAATTACGGATATGGCTCTGGAAGTCAACACTTGGCAGGATCGACTGAGATTCGTTCCATATAGGGGGGTGAATCGAAGTACGACTTTTATGCTGGCGATTAAACCTGACGAGGTCACGGTTTCTTATCATAATCGTGAATTAACAGCACATAAAGTTCTGATAGGTTTGGACGGTGGACAGTTAAGCCGTGATCGTACATATCAAGCTATCATTCACCCCGCAATGATAGCTGAGGAATAGTCATTATATGCCCAGAATTTAGCAAATAATGTATTCGGGAGGAGTGCAACATGCTTATTAAATGGAAATTATGGTTACAAATTCGATATTATCGCTTGTTGATCTTATTACGTATTCGTGGAGATGAAGTCTACTATATAGGTGGTAGTGAAGCATTGCCTCCTCCGCTAAGTAAAGAAGAAGAGGAATATCTTCTAGAAAAGCTGCCAACAGGTGATACTGCCATTCGCGCCATGCTAATTGAGCGTAATTTGCGTCTTGTTGTCTATATTGCTCGTAAGTTTGAGAACACGGGCATCAATATTGAAGATCTGGTCTCCATCGGAGCAATCGGTTTAATTAAAGCCGTGAATACGTTTGACCCGGAGAAGAAAATTAAGCTTGCCACATATGCGTCCAGATGTATTGAGAACGAAATTCTGATGTATTTGCGCCGCAATTCCAAAATACGGACGGAGGTTTCTTTTGACGAGCCTTTAAATATTGATTGGGATGGCAATGAGCTGCTGCTATCTGATGTGCTTGGAACGGAGAATGATACGATTTATCGCAATATCGAAGAGCAGGTGGATCGCAAGCTATTGCAAAAAGCACTTGATAAATTGACAGAGCGTGAGCGGGTCATTATGGAGCTGCGATTTGGTTTGCAGGATGGAGACGAGAAGACGCAGAAGGATGTTGCTGATCTTCTAGGGATATCGCAATCCTATATTTCGCGTCTGGAAAAAAGAATTATTAAGCGGCTGCGAAAAGAATTTAATAAAATGGTGTAAGCGAATCCAAGCAGGCCTTATAGAAAGGTAAGCGTTTGCAAACGGTTCATGAAGGAAGAAAAGTAGCCAGATATTTGCGCATAAAAAAAACCTCCTAGGAGATAATTAACATTAATGTTTCTCCTTGGGAGGTAGTTGCTTGTGACACGTAATAAAGTCGAGATCTGCGGTGTAGATACGGCCAAGCTGCCTGTACTAACAAATGCTGAAATGCGCGTATTATTCACCGACCTACAAACGAAACATGATCGAAGTGCAAGGGAGAAATTAGTTAACGGTAATCTGAGATTGGTGCTTAGCGTTATCCAGCGCTTTAATAACCGTGGCGAATTTGTTGATGATTTATTTCAGGTAGGTTGTATTGGACTTATGAAGGCAATCGATAATTTTGATCTAAGCCAGAATGTAAAATTCTCGACGTATGCAGTCCCGATGATTATCGGTGAGATTCGACGCTACTTAAGGGACAATAATCCGATCCGAGTTTCCCGCTCTCTTCGCGATATTGCTTATAAAGCACTGCAGGTCCGTGATTCGCTCACGAACATGAATTCTCGTGAACCAACGATATATGAAATATCTGAGGCACTTGGAGTACCAAAAGAGGATGTAGTTTTTGCGCTTGACGCGATTCAAGATCCTGTATCTTTGTTCGAACCGATTTATCATGACGGTGGTGATCCCATCTATGTGATGGATCAAATATCGGATGAACGAAATAAGGATATGTCTTGGATTGAGGGGATTGCACTCAGAGAAGCTTTGCATAAGCTTGGAGATCGTGAAAAGTTGATTTTATCGATGCGGTTCTTTGATGGCAAAACGCAAATGGAAGTTGCCGATGAAATTGGAATTTCTCAGGCGCAAGTATCCAGATTAGAGAAGTCAGCGATCTCGCAAATGCAAAAGCATGTGAAGACCTAACAAATATTAAGGCATTTTGCCTAATTTCCACATATACTAATAGAGAAGAGAAAAGCTTTCCAAATCTCTAGGATATGTGGTGAAAGCCTTGAAAATATCAGATTTTCAAACGAAGGATGTCATTAATATCATTGATGGTAAGAAGCTGGGTCAGGTCAGCGATTTGGAACTTGATCTAAGACTTGGGAGAATCGATGCCATTATTGTGCCTACGCAAGGAAAGTTTTTTGGCTTGTTCGGCAGTAGTGCAGACGTCATTATTCCATGGAAGAATATTGTGAAAATTGGACTCGATGTCGTTCTGGTCAAACTAGATGAGGGCAGACTAAACCGTTCGAATGAAGAGTCTGATTCAGTTTCTTCTAGTTATGATTACGATAACAAGAAGCAATATCGATAAGCATGGTATAAAGCACCTTAAGAGCAGGACTATTCTACTGCTCTCTCGTGTGCTTTTTTGTGTTACACTGTATATGTTAAAATAGTTGCAGTTAAGCATCTAGGAAATGGAGGACAAGCATGAGACAGGCAGAACCATTTGTTAGAACGGAACAATCCAATCATATAGCCTTGTTCCAGCTTCAAGCATGGATTCAGCAATTTCCATTTCTTACAGCTGGTATGACTTCAAGACACGGCGGTATCAGTAAAGCACCTTATGATTCACTAAATTTAGGATTGCATGTTGGCGATGCTGCAGAGGATGTTGTTGCGAATCGATCGGCGCTTGCAGCCGCGATAGGGTTGCCTTTTGAAGCATGTACATTTGCTGAGCAAGTGCATGGTAATGAAGTTTCCATGGTATCATCCGTTGAGCGAGGAAAGGGCAGAACGGATAAAGACGATTCCATACGTAACGTAGATGCTTTAATTACGGCTGAACCTGATACGTGTTTATGCTTGATGTATGCAGACTGTGTGCCATTATATTTTATCGATCCAATTCGTCAAGTGATTGCCGTATCCCATGCTGGATGGAAAGGGACTGCGCAGAATATTGTCGGAACTACCATCAATAAGATGGTTGAACATTACGGCTGCGACCCATCAGATATAAAGGCAGCAATCGGGCCATCTATAGGCGAATGCTGCTATGAAGTGAATCAAGAAGTTGTGGATAAGATGGCAGTTCATATTTCACCTGTTGTTCGGCCTTCGAGAAATCCAGATAAATATATGATGAATTTGCAAGAAATTAACCGCTTGTTTATGATAAAAGCAGGAATTCTGTCATCCAATATCGAAATATCTAAGTTATGTACCAGCTGCCATAAGGATGATTTCTATTCATATCGTGCTGAAGGTGGTACAACAGGTAGAATGATCGCCTGGCTCGCTATTAGAGGATGACGAATCAACAGGATGAAGTCAGTCTGATTGAGGAGTTGCAAGAATGGATTTACAGAATCGAATTAATCAAGTGAAAGAACGAATGAATGCTGCTTGCATAAGATCGGGCCGCAAGATGGATGATGTTCAACTTATTGCAGTTACGAAGTATGTAGGAGTAGAGGAAACAAGAGCTGTGATGGATCATGGACTTTTGCATATCGGTGAGAATCGGTGGCAGAATGCCAAAGAGAAATGGGAGCAATTACACAACAGGGGAACATGGCATTTTATCGGGCATTTACAGACGAACAAAGTGAAAGATGTCATTGGAAAGTTTACATACATTCATTCATTAGATCGAGTCGCATTAGCGGACGAAATTGAGAAGAAAGCAGCAGCTCTAGATATTACACAGCAATGCTTTATTCAATTAAACGTGGCTGGCGAGGAATCTAAATACGGACTAGATCCAGAGCAATTGTTTGAACTTGCTCGTCATGTAAGTCAATTGCCTCATCTCCAAATTGTTGGTCTTATGACAATGGCACCGCTTGAGACAGATGCAGAAGCAACGCGTCCTGTGTTTCGAGAGCTTCGGAGATTGCGTGATGAACTGAATGATTCGGGCATATTAAATTATGAAGTCCTGCACCTTTCTATGGGGATGTCTGGCGATTATGAAGTGGCGATTGAGGAAGGAGCAACTTGGATACGAGTAGGCAGCGCTATATTATAGGCAAGGGAGAGATTAATTTATGGGCGTTTTCAAAAAGGTAATGAATTATTTGGGACTACAGGAAGAAGAAGAGGAGTTTGTGGAACAAGAGACTAAACGACCTGTACAACAAAACCAATTTCAAGCTAGAGCTGATCAATTAATTGAGGAAGAATATGAAACCCAGCAATTTGAACCACGTACTACTAAGAATAAAAACAATGTGGTTTCTATTCATTCACAGAAGAATTCAAGAGTAATCTTATTCGAACCGCGTTCATTCGATGATGCGCAGGAATTAGCGGATCATTTGCGCTCAAGACGTGCGGTTGTAGTCAATATGCAGCGGATTCGTCCTGAAGTTGCTATTCGCATTGTGGACTTTTTGAGTGGGACTGTGTATGCTTTGAATGGTTCAATTTCCAAGCTTGGGCCAAGTATTTATCTGTGTACACCTGATTCTATGGAAATTCAAGGCTCAATCTCAGAGATCATGAGTGATTTGCAAAACTAAAGACATAAATTTGAGGTGAGTATGTGGGATTAATTGAACAAGTAGTCTTGCTTCTGTTAGACATTTACAACTATCTGATTATTGCCTATGTCTTAATGTCATGGGTACCTAATGCAAGGGATAGTTATATCGGTGAATTATTAGGTAAATTGGTTGAACCCTATTTATCGATTTTCCGCAAAATCATTCCCCCTCTAGGGATGATTGATATATCTCCAATTGTTGCGTTTGTAGCACTTAGGTTTATCAGAATCGGTGTCGTACAAGTGCTTTCGTACTTCTAGGTGGGACCCTGTGAATAACGATATCTACAATCATTTCCATCCGGATGAGCGGCATTTTGTTGATCGTGCGGCAGATTTAGTCGCGCAAGCTGCTTATGGTCACGCAGTCAAAAAAACGGATTTTCTCGATCCAAGACAAGCCTTCATTCTAACGACGCTTGTTAATCGAGAGCCTGATGTTCAGTGCCGATTTGATGGAGGCTATGCAGAAGCAGAACGTAAACGGGCGATCATTGCTCCTGATTATGCCTATTTGGACGATGAAGACATCGGAATTGAAGTTCTGTCGATTACATCAGCTGACAGTAAATTTGATAGCCTTGCGCATGGTGATTTCTTAGGAGCATTACTTGGTCTTGGCATGAAGAGAGATAAGGTAGGCGATATTCACGTTGGTGATTCGACCTGCCATGTTCTCATTGCATCTGAGGCTATCAATTACATGCATCTGCAATTATCACAGGTACATAGAGCACATGTGCAGACGGAAGTCTTGCCGCTATCTATGCTTCAATGTGTTAGTCCTAAGCTGGAAGAGTCCAGCTTTACTGTCGCTTCACTTCGTCTGGATGGTATCGTTGGCGATGCTTTTCGCTTATCAAGAGCGAAAGCACTTATTCCGATTCAAGCAGGTCGTTGCCGTGTTAATTGGAAGCCAGAGCTAAGTCCAAGCAAGGAGCTCAAAGCTGGGGATGTCGTATCCATGCAAGGATTTGGTCGATTCAAGCTGCTAGAAGTAGAGGGATTGACGAAAAAAGGAAGAATTCGCGTGACAATAGGGAAGTATTCGTCTTAATTTATTTTAATTCTGGTTATATAAAAGGATTTTATTCATTTCTGTCGAATTTTTAACCGATAGATATTATACTGTTTCTTCTAAATGTATTACAGAATTTATAACATGCGTGTCATGAAATTCTGAGTAATACCTTAAGAAACGCATCCGTCCTTTTAGACGGTGAAACCGTTTCTTCTCGGAATAGTTAATTTGGGAGTTTTATTATGCAGGAGGTGCACCGATGTCGTTAACACCATTAGATATTCATAATAAAGAATTTGCAAGATCCTTTAGAGGCTATGATGAAGATGAAGTTAATGAATTTCTGGATCAGGTTATTAAGGATTATGAAACACTAATTCGAGAAAATAAAGAATTGCAGACGCAGCTCATCTCAGTAGAAGAGCGTCTTGGACATTTTGCTAACATTGAAGAGACGTTAAGCAAAACCATTATTGTCGCTCAAGAAGCAGCGGATGAAGTAAAAAACAATTCGAAGAAGGAAGCGCAGCTTATCATTAAAGAAGCCGAGAAGAACGCTGATCGTATCATTAATGATGCTTTAGCTAAATCACGTAAGGTTGCAGTTGAGACGGAGGAACTGAAGAAGCAAGCATCCATCTTCCGTATGAGATTCCGTACGCTGCTAGAAGCTCAGATGGAGATTATCGGAAGCGAAAGCTGGAATTCTTTTGAAGAAGCTGCAGCAACACGTGAGGAAATCTAGTCTTTATTGACTATGCATGTGTAATTCGTTATACTCCTGTTTAGTTGAACTTCTCACAAAGCGTTGACTGGAACGAGTATTCTGTATCAAGCAATGTCAGCGAGTTAGGATATTGGTGTGAGCCTAACCTTTGCCTCAGATGAAAATCCTCCAGGAGCATCTCTTGAAACGTACAGTAGGGAGAATCGGGTAATTCCGTTATCAATTATGAGGTGGAAACGAAATTTAGCTGCTGTTCTGATCAAGGACTGCAAAGCTTTATCGTTTTTTAACTAGGGTGGTACCGCGAGCTAACTTCTCGTCCCTTTGGGATGTAGAAGTTTTTTTGTTTTTGTAAAAGCTTATTGATTAAGGAGTGGACGAGTAATGGAGTATGGTAAAACACTGAACCTGCCTGTAACAGATTTCCCGATGCGTGGTAATTTGCCGCAGGCTGAGCCCAAAATGCAAGCATGGTGGGATGAAATCGACATTTATAAGCTTGTACAGGAAAGTCGTAAAGGCAAACCTAAATACATCTTGCATGATGGTCCTCCATATGCGAATGGGAACATTCATATCGGTCATGCGATGAACAAAATTTTGAAGGATTTTATCGTTCGCTATAAATCCATGATGGGTTATGATGCACCGTATATTCCAGGCTGGGATACGCATGGTTTGCCAATTGAACAAGCGATTGCGAATTCAGGCAAAGTGGATCGCAAGCAAATGAGTGTTGCTGAATTCCGTGAATATTGCAAAGCGTATGCACTAGATTGGATTGCCAAGCAGAAGGAGCAATTCCAGCGTCTTAGTGTTCGTGGAGATTGGGAGAATCCTTATATCACCCTTCTACCAGAGTACGAAGCACAGCAAGTGCGCGTATTTGGTGAAATGGTACGCAAAGGATACATTTACAAAGGTCTTAAGCCTGTATATTGGTCACCTTCATCTGAAAGTGCGCTTGCAGAAGCTGAAATCGAATATCGTGAGAAAACATCCTCATCTATTTATGTTGCGTTTGATGTACGCGATGGTAAAGGCAAGCTTCCAGAAGATGCTGCAATTATTATCTGGACAACGACACCTTGGACATTGCCAGCTAACTTAGGCATCTCGGTACACCCTGAATTTGACTATGTGGTTGCTCAGGTCGGAGCTAAGAAATTTGTTGTAGCAGAAGGCTTATTAGCCGCTGTGACGAAACAATTGAATTGGGAAGACGTGACAGTCTTATCGAAGGTTAAGGGAGCGGAGCTGGAGTATATCACTTGTAAACACCCGTTCTATGATCGTGATTCGCTAGTGATGACTGGTGAGCATGTAACGCTTGATGCAGGTACGGGTTGTGTTCATACTGCACCTGGTCATGGTGAAGATGACTTTGTGATCGGGCAGCGCTATAAATTAGGCGTATTATGTCCTGTTGATGACCAAGGTCATATGACAAGTGAAGCACCTGGATTTGAAGGTGTGTTCTACGAGAAAGCGAATAAACAAATTATTGAAGCATTGACTGAGTCGGGGCACTTGCTTGCTCTTTCACAAATGCAGCACCAATATCCGCATGACTGGAGAACGAAGAAGCCTGTTATTTATCGTGCAACTGAACAATGGTTTGCTTCCATTGATAAGTTCCGCGGCCAAATGCTTGAGCAAATCAAGGAAGTCAAGTGGACACCTGAATGGGGCGAAACGCGTCTACACAACATGATTGCCGACCGTGGAGATTGGTGTATTTCAAGACAACGTGTATGGGGTGTACCGATTCCAATTGTGTATTGCAGAAAATGTAATCACCCGCTCGTTAATGAAGCAACGATTGAGCATACTGCTAACTTGTTTGCTGAAGAGGGCTCTAACGCTTGGTTCATCCGTAATGAGAAGGATTTATTGCCAGAAGGAACAGTGTGCTCGGAATGTGGTCACGACGAGTTCCGCAAGGAAACGGATATTATGGACGTTTGGTTCGATTCTGGTTCCTCGCATTATGGCGTACTGAAGGCTCACCCAGAATTGCAATGGCCTGCAGATTTATATCTGGAAGGTTCTGACCAATACCGTGGTTGGTTTAATTCATCGTTAATTACAGGTGTAGCTGTAGAAGGCTCAGCTCCTTATAAAGCGGTTCTGTCACATGGCTTCACACTCGATGGAGAAGGCAATAAAATGTCCAAGTCAATCGGTAATACGGTTGACCCGATTAAGGTATGCGGCAATTTAGGTGCTGATATTTTACGATTATGGGTATCCTCAGTAGACTATCAGTCAGATGTTCGGATCTCAGATAATATCTTGAATCAGATTAGTGAAGGTTATCGTAAAATCCGTAATACGCTACGCTTCTTGTTAGGTAACTTAACTGGATTCAATGCGGAGACGGACAGAGTTCCTTTTGAACAAATGAATGAACTTGAGCGCTACACGACGATCCGATTGCATAAAATGACGGAGAAAGTTCTTCGTGCGTATGAGAATTATGAATTCCACGTCGTTTATCAAGAAATTCATCGTTTCTGTGCAATTGAGATGAGCTCACTTTATATGAACGTACGTAAAGATTGTTTATATGCTGAAGGTACGAATGATGCGTCCCGTAAAGCAGCACAAACTGTTCTATACGATGTACTTTATATGATCACGCGTCTAATTGCTCCAATTCTGCCACATACAGCAGATGAAGTATGGAAATACATTCCTGGTATCGAGCTACTTAGTGTACAATTAAGTGAAATGCCGAAGCCGGAAACTGCGCTTTACGATAAACAGCTTGAAGAGAAGTGGGATCAGTTCTTAGAGGTACGTGACGAAGTGCTTAAAGCATTGGAAGAAGCGCGTAAAACGAAAGTGATAGGGGATTCGCTGCAAGCATCCGTGTGTCTATATCCAGATGCCAAGAATGCTGAATTGTTATCACAAATGGATCGACTTGATCTCCTGTTTATTGTATCCAAAGTTCATGTTCACGCGGCTGGTGACGCTGTACCTGAGAGTGCATGGAAGTCTCCTGGCATCGCAGTTGAGGTTAAAATTGCCAAAGGCGATAAATGCGAACGCTGCTGGATAGTAACTCCTGAAGTTGGACAAAATGAACAATATCCAACGCTTTGTGCAAGATGCTCGGAAGTCATTGCACATAACTATCAGGAATAGGGAACAAGAGAAGCGGATTCTCCATCATTAAGGACGGATGCGTTTCTCAAGGTATTACTTAGAATTTATGACATAAAAAATATAAATTCTATAATACAAATAAAAAACGAGCTATACCTTAGGGAATAGCTCGTTTCCTAATTAAACTAATCTTATTCCATTTCCATTTGATCTGGTTCGAGGAGCGGGTCGCCTTCTCCGTTATGCATATAATCATAATATTTCTTGTTGCGGATGACGGTTAATTGTTTACCGTACATATCGGTTGCAAGGAAGCTTTCGAAGGATTCGACGAAACCGTCATTCTCATCCGCCTCAGTAGACATTTCGTCGTAGCTAGTAACTTCACGATTATCTGACATAGCAGGGGTGTTCGATGTGCCCCAGCTTTCAACAATCTGCCAGGTGTCCTCACTGTCAAAGGCATTCAGCTCTGGCGATTCATCCAAACCAACTCTTCCATAAGAAATACCTGTCACTTGTTCTTCAACGGGTCTTCGATCAGAAGTTATTCGGCTTAGGGTATGTTCCTTACAATATAATGTGGTTGGGATTGCTTGCAATCGTTCAAAGGAGATTGGTTTCTTGCAGGTTAAACAAATTCCATAAGTTCCTTGATTTATGGCTGAAAGTGCTTTATCAATTTCTTCCATATGCATCTCAGCATTCTCATTCAAAGCAATATCTTTCTCACGTTCGTAAGTTTCGGTGGCGATATCGCCCGGATGATTATCGTATGCAGAAAGTTCACCTATATTATCACGTAGTGAGGTGGATAATCCAAATGATTGATTATTGCGAGCGCGATTTTCAAAATCTTGTTGTTCATTTAAGAGCCAATTGCGCAGCTCTAGGAGCTCTTGATCCGTTAAATGTTGCATAATATTGTTGTGCAGCTCCCTTCTTTTGATGTAACCTTATAAGTATTGTGGTCTTCACCGTTTCATTTTAGTATGGTAAATAAGGGGGCGCCTATTTTGCTTATTTATTTCGTGATCGCAGCCATTGTCATTATTATTGACCAGCTATCCAAGTGGTTAGTGCGTGAATATATGACATTGGATGAATCCATTTCCGTTCTGGGTGATCAGTTCTTTCAATTGACTTCCCATCGTAATCGCGGGGCTGCATTTGGCATATTGCAGGATCAACGCTGGTTTTTTATCACGATTACAATTGTTGTAATCGTTGGGATCATTATTTTCCTGTACCGAACAATACGATCAGGCAAGCGCTTGCTCCCTATTGCCTTAAGCTTGATTCTTGGTGGAGCAAGTGGGAACTTTATCGATCGATTGCTAGCAGGAGAGGTTACTGATTTTTTCCATTTCACGTTTATTTTTGATTTGCTTGGCAAGCATGTGAATTATGAATTTGCGATTTTTAATGTCGCGGACTGTGCAATTGTGGTGGGTGGTATCCTGTTTGTGCTGGATACGCTGCTCGCATGGAGGCAAGAAAGTAAAGAAAACAGACAGCAAGAAGCTAGAAGGAGCGAGAATGAATAATTCAATCAATCCAGATATTCATGATGATATGTATGAAGAAGTGAATGAAGAGTCATCGCAGCAATGGATCATTGAAGAGTCAGCGGCAGGAGAACGGATGGACAAGTTCTTGGCTGAAAGCTTGGATGATGTGTCCAGAACTCAGGTTCAGCTATGGATAAAAGACGGGCATGTGAAGGTTAACGGGAAAGTGGTTAAGCCTAATCTTAAGTTAGCCGAAGGTGATCAGGTTGCACTCCGTATTCCTGATCCTGAGCCTACGGATATTAGGCCTGAAGCAATTCCAATTGAAGTCGTCTACGAGGATGAAGATGTGATTGTTGTCAATAAACAACGTGGTCTAGTTGTGCACCCGGCAGTTGGTCATCACAGTGGAACGTTAGTGAATGCTCTGTTATATCATTGTAAAGATTTATCAGGAATTAATGGTATTATGCGACCTGGAATTGTGCATCGTATTGACAAGGATACTTCGGGTCTCATAATTGCCGCGAAGAATGACAAGGCGCATGCTCATTTAGCAGCGCAGTTCAAGGATCATTCGATTACACGCAAGTATATTGCGCTTGTTCAGGGGAATCTTGCCCATGAGCAGGGGACCATAGATGCGCCTATCGGTCGCGATCCGAATGATCGCAAGCTATTTATGGTTACAGAGCGAAATGCCAAACATGCAGTGACCCATTTTTCTGTGATTGAGCGATTTGGAGATTGTACGCTTGTAGAGCTTAAGCTTGAGACTGGACGTACGCACCAAATTCGTGTGCACATGAAATTCATCGGGCATGCTTTAGTTGGGGACCCATCCTATGGTCGTACCAAGAGTGTTCAGCGCATAACGATGGAAGGCGGACAAGCTCTGCATGCGGCTGTTCTAGGATTTATTCATCCGCGTACTGAAGAATACATGCATTTTGAAGCTCCTATTCCTGAAGACATGGATAAGCTGCTCGAGTCTTTAAGATTACGATGATTTAAATGTTGACATTTGTCGCTTCAAGTGCGATAATCTTTAACAAATCGAATAGTACCTTTAAATTCAGTCCAGAGAGGCTGGCAAGGTAAACGATCAGAACAGATGGAATGTCCACTCTCCATGCTCGCGAGCAGGAAGTAGGCAACCAATGAAGCTTTGTGCCAATCAATATCTTCACATAGTTGATGAACACAAGTCTATATCTGTACATGACCAGCCCTTGCCTCTGAATGGCAAGGGCTTTTCTTATTCAAGGAGGAGAAATCTTTGGCAGAAAGCAAACATGCATTAATGGATCAAATGGCAATTCGTAGAGCACTGACTCGTATTTCTCACGAAATCTTGGAAAAGAACAAAGGCGTTGATGATTGTATTCTAATCGGCATACGCACTCGCGGGATCTACTTAGCAAGAAGAATTGCGGCCTTAATCGCGGAAATCGAAGGCGTATCACTTCCGGTGGGAGAGATCGATATTACTTCTTATCGCGATGATCGTGTGAAGGTGGACTCTGTTGAGGAAGTTTATCATGGGGGTTCCTTACAGATCGAGCAAAAGAAAATAATACTAGTCGATGATGTGCTGTACACAGGGAGAACCGTCAGAGCAGCAATGGATGCGCTGATTGATTTGGGAAGACCTGAAATGATACAGCTTGCAGTGCTAGTCGATCGAGGACATCGCGAGCTTCCGATTCGTCCGGATTATGTAGGGAAGAACGTGCCTACTTCCAAGACGGAGAAAATTGAAGTATTGCTATCTGAAATCGATGAACAAGATGCAGTTATGATACAACAGCTTAGGGGGAATTAACGATGAGTATCGTAGAGGCGAAGTTAGGAACAGGACAGCATCTGCTAGGATTAAGAGGAATGAGTGCAGAAGAGATAACGAGCATCTTGGATCGTGCAGCATATTGGGAGAACTATCCTGAGAAGGTTGCTAAAGTGCTTAACGGAAAATTTGTAGCAAACTTATTTTTTGAGAACTCCACTCGTACACGCACATCATTCGAAATCGCAGAGAAAAGATTAGGTACGGAAGTGATTAACTTCTCAGCGGCAGAATCATCTGTTCAGAAAGGCGAATCCATCTACGATACAGTTCGAACGGTAGAATCGATGGGCATCGATGCAGCGGTTATCAGGCTGAAGCCAATTGGTCTACTTGCCGAAATGGCAAACAAAATCAAAGTTCCACTCATTAATGCAGGAGATGGCAATAATGAGCACCCAACGCAAGCATTGCTAGACTTATATACAATGCGCAAGCATTTTGGACACATCAAAGGACTTACCGTCTCCATCGTAGGAGATATTCAGCACAGTCGCGTAGCAAGATCTAACTTGTGGGCGCTTCAAGCGATGGGTGCACAAGTACGTCTATGCGCACCAGAAAATATGCGTGCCAAAGAATTAGAAGCTTTTGCACCCTATGTAACGATTGAAGAAGCACTTCGCTCAGATGTCGTCATGATGCTCCGCGTACAGCTTGAACGTCATGATCAAGGTATGATCCGCTCTGCTGAAGAATATCGTGCACAGTACGGTATGACGGTAGAACGAGCAGCAAAGATGGCACCGCATGCGATTATCATGCATCCTGCACCAGTGAACCGCAATGTAGAGATTGATGATGAGCTAGTTGAGCATCCCAAGTCACATATCTTTGCTCAAATGAGTCACGGTGTACCAATTCGAATGGCTGTAGTAGAACGCGCACTTCATAACTAAGACATACAAACGGAGGGTAAGCATGGGTACTTGGATCGTAAATGGAATGGTAGTCGAAGCTGATAATAAGCAAGTTATGAAACATATTTTGGTAGATGATGGAAAAATTACTGCAATAACTTCAGATGATCGTCAATCACTTGATACAGATGGTCATGAAATTATTGACGCTGCAGGTAAGCTAGTATCGTCAGGCTTAATCGATATGCACGTACATTTGCGAGAGCCTGGCTTTGAATATAAAGAAACAATTGCAACAGGAACAAGATCCGCAGCACGCGGAGGATTTACAACAATCGCTTGTATGCCGAATACAAGACCGATTCTGGGCACACCAGAAACGATACAATTAGTTCTAGATAAAGCAGAGACAGAAGGCAACGGCGTACGTGTTCTACCATACGGAAGCATTACAGTGAATGAGCTTGGTCGCGAGCTTACAGATTTTATAGCGATGAAGCAAGCTGGAGCAATCGGCTTTACAGACGATGGCGTAGGTGTGCAGAACGCCCAGATGATGAAAAATGCGATGAGCTTAGCGAAATCGCTGGACATGCCTATCATCGCACACTGTGAAGATGAGTCGCTTGTTGTAGGCGCACCTGTCGCTGAGGGGTCTTTTGCTACCAAGCATGGTCTTAAAGGGATTCCAAATGAGTCCGAGGCAATTCATGTGGGACGTGACGTTCTACTAGCTGAAGCAACAGGCGTTCACTACCATGTGTGTCATGTATCAACTGAGCAATCGGTACGACTGATTAGACAAGGTAAGGCAGTTGGTGTTCATGTGACTGGCGAAGTTTGCCCACATCACTTGATACTATCTGAGGAAGATATTCCTGAGATGGATGCTAATTGGAAAATGAATCCACCTCTTCGCTCCGCAAAAGACGTAGAAGCCATGATTCAAGCAGTAGAGGATGGAACGATTGACATCATCGTAACGGATCATGCGCCACACAGTGAGGAAGAGAAAGCCAAAGGCATGCAGGCTGCTCCATTTGGAATCGTGGGACTTGAAACTGCTTTTCCACTGATGTATACGAAGTTCGTTGCGACAGGTCGATGGACGCTTGCTTTCTTGCTCGATAAAATGACGGTCAAGCCTGCTGAAGTGTTCGGCTTACCTTGGGGCAAGCTTGCTGAAGGTCAAGAAGCAGATCTGACAATTATCGATTTAGAAACAGAAAAAGCCGTTCAACCAGATGAGTTCTTAAGTAAAGGACGCAATACACCATTCACAGGTTGGAAGCTCAAAGGTTGGCCTGCTATGACGATGGTGGGCGGTAAGGTAGTTTGGTCCGAATAAGTTAGGGTAGATATATAAAAGGAGCTGAAGCGAAAATGCAGGCAAAATTACTACTTGAAGACGGCACTCTATTTGTCGGAAAATCATTCGGCGCAGAAGGCAATTCTGTCGGTGAGGTTGTATTCAATACTGGAATTACTGGATACCAAGAGGTACTTTCAGATCCTTCTTACTGTGGGCAAATCGTAACAATGACTTATCCACTAATCGGAAACTACGGGATCACACGTGATGATTTTGAATCGATTCGTCCATTCATCCACGGGTTCGTTGTTAGACAGCATGAGGAATCCCCAAGTAACTGGAGATCTCAGTTTACGCTGGATTATCTGCTTAAAGAATATGGTATTCTAGGTATTTCAGATATAGATACAAGAATGTTGACTCGTAAAATCCGCCAGCATGGGGTAATGAAAGGCTTGCTATCGACTGAGGATTGCTCAGTAGAAGAGCTGAAGCAAATGCTGAATAAAGATAACTTGATGACGGATCAAGTATCACGCGTATCGACTAAAAATGTATTCAGCGCACCAGGTTCCAATGAGCGTATCGTGCTAGTGGACTACGGTGCAAAGAGCGGAATTGTCCGTGATCTGTCTAAGCGTGGCTGTGATGTAGTGGTTGTTCCACATGACACGACTGCAGATGAAATTCGTCGCTTATCGCCAGATGGCATTCTACTATCGAATGGCCCTGGGGACCCGAAAGATGTTCCGCATGGCGTTAAAATGATTCAGGATCTTCTAGGCGAGTACCCGATCTTCGGTATCTGCTTAGGACATCAACTATTCGCACTTTCATGTGGTGCTGATACAGAGAAGCTTAAGTTTGGTCATCGTGGTGGCAACCATCCAGTCAAAGATCTGGAATCAGGTCGCTGCTACATCACATCGCAAAACCATGGCTACACCGTAAATGAAGATTCGGTTAAAGGTACTGAATTAGTTGTTACTCATATCAACAACAATGATAAAACGATTGAAGGTCTGCGTCATAGCAAGCATGCAGCATTCTCCGTGCAATATCACCCAGAGGCTGCACCAGGGCCATTCGATTCATCCTATCTGTTCGATGATTTCATCAAGATGATTCGTGAGTTCAAGAAGCAGCATCCTGAAGCACCTCGCCAATCGCAAATGCTGGCAGCTTGGCAAGCAAACAATAAAACACAAACTGCAAAAGGAGAACTTCACTATGCCCAAAAATAATGAACTGAAAAAAATACTAGTGATCGGCTCTGGTCCAATTGTAATTGGTCAGGCTGCAGAATTCGACTATGCGGGAACACAGGCCTGTCAAGCATTAAAAGAAGAAGGGATGGAAGTTGTCCTAATCAACTCCAATCCTGCAACCATCATGACAGATACGAATATGGCTGATAAGGTTTATATCGAACCGATTACGCTTGATTTCGTAACTCAAATCATTCGTCAAGAGCGTCCTGACGGCTTACTTCCAACTCTAGGAGGTCAAACAGGACTGAACATGGCAGTTGAGCTAGCGCGTGCAGGCGTGCTTGAAGCTGAGAACGTGAAATTGCTTGGAACACAATTGATGGCAATTGAGAAAGCAGAGGATCGCGATTTATTCCGTGATCTGATGCGAGAGCTTGAGCAACCAGTTCCAGATAGCACGATTGTAACTACTGTAGAAGAAGCGGTTGATTTTGCAAATGAGATTGGTTTCCCAATCATCGTACGTCCTGCATATACACTTGGTGGTACTGGTGGCGGTATCTGTGACAACATGGATGAGCTTGTTGAAATTGTGAAGTCAGGTATCCGTTACTCCCCAATTGGACAATGTTTGATTGAGAGAAGTATCGCAGGTATGAAGGAAGTTGAGTACGAGGTTATGCGTGATGCGAACGACAACTGTATTGTTGTCTGCAACATGGAGAACTTCGATCCTGTAGGAGTGCACACAGGCGATTCTATCGTAGTAGCGCCTAGCCAAACGCTTTCTGATCGTGAATACCAGATGCTGCGCGCAGCATCACTCAAAATTATTCGTGCGCTAAACATTGAAGGTGGATGCAACGTACAGTTTGCGCTTGATCCGCAATCATTCCAATATTATGTAATCGAAGTGAATCCACGTGTGAGTCGTTCATCTGCACTTGCATCAAAAGCAACTGGTTACCCAATTGCGAAGATGGCTGCCAAGATTGCAATCGGCTATACACTGGATGAAATTGTTAACCCTGTTACAGGACAAACCTATGCATGCTTTGAGCCAACACTGGATTATATCGTTTCCAAAATTCCTCGCTGGCCATTCGATAAATTTACATCTGCGAATCGTAAGCTAGGTACACAGATGAAAGCAACTGGTGAAGTCATGGCGATCGGTCGTACATTCGAAGAATCGATACACAAAGCGATTCGTTCACTCGAAATCGGCGTACACCGTCTGTTCTTGAAGGAAACCGATCTAATTGATCAAGAAACACTTGAATCTAGATTGCAAAAGCCAGATGATGAGCGCTTGTTCCTGATTGCAGAGGCTTATCGTCGTGGCTATACGATTGAACAATTGCATGATTTAACGAACATTGACTGGTGGTTCTTGCAGAAGCTATACTCCATGATTCAGTTCGAGGAGCAGCTTAAAGCTGATGAGCTGTCACCTGAGCTGCTTCTGCAAGCTAAACGTATGGGCTTCACTGATCGTGCGATCGCAGAAATCCGTACTCTTGCGGGACTTCACTCGAATACGAACGAGGCAGACATTCGTACGGGACGCATTGCTCAAGGCATCAAGCCAGTATACAAGATGGTTGATACTTGCGCAGCTGAGTTTGAAGCTACAACACCATACTATTACTCCACATATGAACAAGAAGATGAAGTAATGGAATCAGCCAAACAGAAAGTAATCGTGCTTGGTTCTGGACCTATTCGGATCGGACAAGGGATCGAGTTTGACTACTCCACTGTACATGCTGTATGGGCTATTCAAGCAGCAGGCTATGAAGCAGTAATTATTAACAATAATCCTGAGACCGTATCGACGGACTTTAATACATCAGATAGACTCTACTTCGAACCGTTATTCTTTGAAGATGTCATGAACATCATCGAGCGTGAACAGCCAATTGGGGTAATCGTTCAGTTCGGTGGTCAAACGGCAATTAACTTAGCTGCACCATTATCTAAAGCGGGTGTGAGAATTCTAGGTTCTGATTTAGAAAGTATCGATACAGCTGAAGATCGTAAGAGATTCGAAGCATTGCTTACGAACCTGAATATTGCTCAACCACCAGGTGGAACCGTAACATCGGTTGATCAAGCAGTTGGTACAGCTTCTCAGTTTGGCTATCCGGTGCTTGTGCGTCCTTCCTACGTACTAGGTGGACGTGCCATGGAGATCGTTTACTCCGACGAAGAGTTGCTAAGCTACATGGAATATGCTGTAAAAATTAATCCTGAGCATCCTGTCCTCATTGACCGCTATATGCTGGGTAAAGAGGTAGAAGTAGATGCCATCTGCGATTTGGATACGGTATTAATCCCAGGTATCATGGAACATATTGAGCGCGCAGGTGTTCACTCTGGTGACTCTATCGCCGTATATCCTCCACAATCTCTAAGCGAGGATATCAAACAGAAGATTATCGATATCACAGTCAAAATTTCACGCGAGCTGAAAGTAATCGGTCTTGTTAACATTCAATTCGTTATCTACAACGATGAAGTGTATGTGATCGAAGTTAACCCGCGTTCATCCAGAACCGTTCCTTTCTTATCGAAAGTTACGAATATCCCTATGGCAAATGTAGCAACTCGTGTTATCATGGGTCAGAAGCTATCTGACATGGGCTACTCAACAGGTTTATGGCCTGAAGATGATTGTGTATCTGTCAAGGTTCCTGTGTTCTCATTCGCTAAGCTGCGTCGTGTAGATACAACACTAGGACCTGAAATGAAATCAACTGGTGAAGTAATGGGCCGCGACGCAAACTTTGCGAAGGCACTTTACAAAGGCTTAATTGGCTCTGGTATGAAAATACCTCCAACAGGCAATATCATCGCGACTATCGCAGATAAAGATAAAGAAGAAGCAATTGAGATCTTCCGTGGCTTCCAAAGCTTGGGCTACAAACTTATCGCTACTGGCGGTACAGCTCAAGCGTTCGAAGAAGCAGGCTTGCGTGTAGCGACTGTTAATAAGCTAAGCGAAGGCTCTCCTAACATTCTAGATTTGATTCGCAGCGGTCAAGCGCATTTTGTAGTAAACACACTAACGAAGGGCAAGACACCTCAGCGTGATGGCTTTAGAATTCGCCGCGAGGCTGCTGAGAACGGCGTTGTATGCTTGACTTCCTTAGATACCTTCAGAGCACTACTACACATGCTTGAAGCGATTAATTTTACTTCCAAAGCAATGCCAGTACATCAGAAATAATCTTGATGCAAGAACAATAATAAGAGCGGGATACATGGCGAACAAGAACAAGTGTTATCACTTGGCGGCCTAGTAACCCGCTCCTGTTATGAACATAACTAAGGAGGAGTACTTACAATGTCAAAGATGAACTTAACTGCGAATGAAGTTGCTGGTCGAATCATGGTTGCGCTTGACTATCCAACAGCTGCTGAAGCAGAGCGATTAATTGACCAGCTCAGCGGAATACCTTGTTACATGAAGGTCGGCATGCAGCTCTTCTATGCAGCAGGACCAAGTTTCATTCATAAGCTGAAAGAACGCGGCTATAAAGTTTTCTTGGATGTGAAGATGCATGATATTCCGAACACAGTTATGTGTGGATCAGAGAGCATCGCTAGACTAGGTGTGGATATGTTCAATATTCACGCAGCAGGCGGTAAAATGATGATGGAATATGCACTTGAAGGCGTGGATAAAGCGATGACAGGTGCTGCCAATCATGTGAAACCTATTGTGATCGCAGTGACTCAGCTTACTTCCACTAGCCAAGCTGTACTAAATGAGGAGATTGGTATAGCAGGCTCTGTTGAAGATGCGGTTGTACGTTATGCCAAGCTGACACAGCAGGCAGGACTTGATGGTGTTGTGGCATCACCGCTTGAAGTGAACTCCATTAAATCAGCATGCGGCAGCAACTTTATTACGGTAACACCAGGAATTAGACCAGCTGGCTTAGATGCAGGGGATCAAACACGCATTATGACGCCTCCACAAGCATTTGCAGAAGGAACGGATTATGTCGTGATCGGCAGACCAATTACGGCAGCTTCAGATTCAAGACAAGCTTTGGAATCCATTATTGATTCGGTAGTAAACGCATAATCAGAAAATAATAAGGAGAGATACTCGTTATGACAAGTGAACTCAATGAACTAGCTAAGCAAATTGCAGCATCCCTACTTAAAATTGAAGCTGTGGCTTTAAGACCACATCAGCCTTTTACATGGACTTCTGGTATTAAGTCCCCTATCTATTGCGACAATCGACTTACCATGTCTTACCCTGAGATTCGTGATCTTATCGCCTCAGGATTCGCAACACTTGTTCAAGAATTGTATCCAGATGCTGAAGTGATTGCAGGGACAGCGACTGCAGGTATTCCGCATGCTGCATGGGTTGCCGATAAGTTAGGCTTGCCGATGATTTACATCCGTGATAAAGCGAAGGGACATGGCAAAGAGAACCTAATCGAAGGCGTTCTTCGTCCGGGTCAGAAAGTTGTTGTCATTGAAGATCTAATTTCAACAGGCGGCTCATCTCTTAAAGCAGCTCTTGCTGTGAATGAAGCAGGCGGACAAGCTTTAGGCGTACTAGCGATCTTCTCTTACCAGCTTGAGAAGGGGATCCAAGCCTTTAAAGAAGCAAGTATGCCGCTTCACACCTTGTCCAATTACACAGCGCTAATTGAAGAAGCTGTAGAGCTTGGCAAAATTCAAGCATCCGATATTGAAATTCTTCAATCTTGGAGAGCGAATCCATCTACATTTGGCGTGTAAAATAAATTGGATCTATGTACTCCGCACGATCATTAGTGCGGAGTTTTGTTGTTTTAATAGATGATTGTATAGTCAAACTTTGAGGTAATGTGCTAAAATGAATTAAATTTCTGAATATAAGGTTAAATCGGGAGAGGTGTATATATGATCCGAATAAAGTCTTCCCCTTTCATTCTAGCATTGATCCTTTGTATCAGTATTCTCCTTCCACCTAGTATCGTTGAAGCAAAGACAACGGGACTTACCCGTGGTGAGTTTTTTAAGCTTTTGGCTGAGCATATGACGTTAAAGCCAGAAGATACAGCAGTGAAGCTGCCTGTGGATGTAAAAGAGAAATCTGATGAGGCTGAGGCCATACGCACATTATTAGAACGCAAAATTATATTCGGTTATCCAGATGGAACCATTCGTCTGAATGAGCTCATCAAGCCTCTTGATGTTGAATATATCATCGCTCGTTTTCTTGGTATAACTGATGATAAGGCGATTCACCAGATGAAAACTGAGTTTCAAGTTTCATTAGGGGACGATAACCTGATAACTAAAGAACAAGCTGAATCCTTAATCGAGAAAATTCTTTTAAATGATCGAACTCTTATGAGTAATTTAACTGAAGTTATGGAACAGATGAAAGCGATTACTTCAGTTACGGTTAATACTAGCCAGACTAAACAAATCAAGCTCACTCAGAGTCAGTCATCCAAAGAAATAACCAGAAGCATTGAAACAAGCTCGGAAGTGTACATTCATAAGCAATCTGGTTATCAATTGAAATCGTTCATCCAGAGCTCAGATGGGACAATCGATCAGGGAAGTGTTCTGGAACAATACGTTGTTCCAGAAGGGTTGTTTAATCGCCGCTATAATGCTGATCTTAGCGACAAGGGAGATCTACCTAAGTGGATCAAAGGGGTGGGCTCAACACCATTTGATTATGGTCAGATGCTAGCAGCTCAAATAGAAACTTCCATTCCGAAGAAGTTAATGAATGATCGCTATTATTTTTACAGAAGTTTAGGCGTAGAAGAGATTGACGGAAAAAAGATTCATAAGATTCAAGTATTTGGTTCAATGCCAATCGCTACTACGATGAATCAGTTAATTCCAGAGCTTGATAAATCAGAGAAGCCTTTGAAGCTAATCCAAACGATTAGTGGAACGATTTATGTAGATATTCAGACCAATTTATTGACAGAGCTCGAATGGGTACAGACCATACGCAATGATGTTGATGATTCATTACCTTTTAAGCTAATCGAGGTCGAAACGAAAATCCAATATTCCGATTACAATCAAGTAAAGCCGATTCAATTACCTGAAAACAAGTAATCAAATCATAGTAAAAGCCGTTCCTTAGACAAATCGTTGTCTGAAGGAACGGCTTTTTACTTATTGATTATACTTCGGTTTTTTTCTTCTCACGCCAGTAACGCCAGCTCCATTCGATCGCTAACGCTATGGCAAAAGGGTAGAACATTTTGTCTGCTCCGAGCAGCTGATAGCCAAGGAATGACAGAATGGCAATAAACCCGATTACGAGAGCAATTTTGTTAGTCGGTGGTGAGGCTAGCTTGCCAATTAGAATCGGTACGCCAACGATAAGCACGATTAGTACGATGATTGTGATAATATCCAAATAAGGCTGCACGGAATCTTCTCCTTTAATTTACGCCTTCAACGACGCTATATTTTCCCAATATTTACATGTTGTTACAATGCCTTTGTCAAAGTTTCTTAGATCAAAGTGCTCATTAGGGGCATGGAGATTCTCATCAGGTAATCCAAAGCCCATTAAGACAACAGCAGCACCTAGAACGCGCGAGAACACCTCTACAATCGGAATTGAGCCGCCACCACGAGTGTATAAAGCTGGCTTGCTGTATGTGTACTCATAAGCCTCTGAAGCAGCTTGAATCGCAGGGTGATCAATTGGTGTAATATAAGGGTTGCCACGAAGCAGCTTATCGACTGTTACAGTTACACCAACAGGGCACACTTTAATCACGTGAGCTTCTAACTTGTCAAGAATATCGCTTGGGACTTGCGGTGGAACTAAGCGACATGCAATTTTGGCAGATGCTTTGCTCGGAATAATCGGTTTAATTCCTTCTCCTTGGAAACCACCAGTTACAGATGTAACCTCCACCGTTGGTCTTGAGGTTGTGCGTTCATAATAGGAATACCCTTCTTCGCCATATAAGGAAGATAGACCTAAACCTTGACGAATTTGATCCTCATTAATAGGCAGCTTGCTTGAAGCTTCACGCTCCTGTTCTGTAAATGGAGCAATTCCATCATAGAAGCCATCAATCGCTACAGCACCATTGGCATTATGGAAGGAGCTTAGGATATCGGATAACGCATGAATAGCATTAGGTACACCGCCGCCAAATAAGCCTGAATGCAGGTCTGTGTTCGACGCTTGAACCTTGATTTCACATCCAGCCATACCACGTAAACCGTATTCAATGGAAGGTTGACCTTCCGCAATAATAGGACCGTCGGAGATCAGTACGATATCCGCACTTAATTTATCTTGATACTGCTCAATAAATGGAGCCAGGTTAGGTGAAGTAATCTCTTCTTCTCCTTCAATGCAGAACTTGATGTTCACAGGTAGAGTTCCGTATGTTTGCAGCCAAGCTTCTACTGCCTTAACATGGATGAACAGCTGACCCTTGTCATCTGTCGCACCACGTGCATATAGTTTGTCGCCGCGAGTTTCCGGCTCAAAGGGATCTGAGTTCCATAATTCTAGCGGCTCTGCAGGCTGCACATCATAATGTCCATAGACCAGAATAGTAGGCTTGCCTTCTGCATGCAACCATTCACCGTAAATAATTGGATGTCCCGGTGTTTGCATAACTTCGACTTTTTCTAAACCAGCTTTGGTAAGAGAATCCGCCATCCACTGTGAGCAGGCATGCATATCATCTTTATGCTTGGAGAGTGCACTTACACTTGGAATTCGAATTAAGTTTTTGAGTTGTTCGATATGTTCATCACGATGCTCAGCTAAATATGTAAGTAGTTTGTTGTCCATGTAAGATTAATCTCCTTTAATAAAATCATCCATTATTATATCCCTAAATAGTTCCAATAAGCAAAACAAGAAACATATAGCCAACAATAGATGGGCTAGCCTTTGAATTTAAAGGTTTGATACGTTGTCCATGCACCATTCTCTGTTTGGTAGAGTAGATGAATACGATCTATCTCGGATGTGTAATTCACTGGGATTTTGGATAGTGAAGCCAGCACGTCATGAAGCTCGTCGTTACTCATCTGTTGTCCAATAGCTAAATAAGGATGGTATAGATGCTTCATGGAATCTTCAATACATAATGATTCAGAGCATACAGCATCGTGCAACTGATCCAAAGACTTGCGATCTTCTAATCCGATAATAATGGTATTGGTGGATGGATATAGACTTGTAAAGCGATTGAAATGTAAGGTAAAAGGTGAAAAACTGGCAGCAACAATCTCCAGATGATTGACCGCCGCAGCTAGCTGCTCATCCGTCCAGTCTTCTTTGTCTCGAATCGTAAGATGTGGGTTAATTAAACTATAATGCGGGTCAAAACGTTTGCGATAACTATTCGCAAAATCTTGTACTTCTTTCGTTGGAAAAACAGCAATTCCGCAATTCATCGTTAATCCCCTCCTACACAATTAAACATATCCATATTATAGCTAATAATTAATATATCGACAATTTCATCTTTTCGCACTTTTGCCGAATAAAATGTAGATATTGGATGTATTCAATAAGATTTTGGAAATTAGGTTAATCTAAGTACATCATCGAATAGTAATATGGAGTGAGGATAAATGGATTGGGTTTATTGGGCAAAGTTATATGATAGTAAATTTCAAGCAGGCTGTTTGGCCAAAAGGATGGAAGAGGACTGGTGGATCTATGGCTATGCATGCCCACATGAAGTGGAAGTGTATAAATCCAAAAAGGGCAGGTTTGGTGTGCGATTTAGTTTGTAAATAAATTTTACTTGACATTAATTCGGCATCTTGGTATATTTATTTGCGTCGCTATTAATTGCAAGAGAAAATGTCGCGGGGTGGAGCAGCTCGGTAGCTCGTCGGGCTCATAACCCGAAGGCCGCAGGTTCAAATCCTGCCCCCGCAACCAACATATCTTGCATCCGAATTGTTAAATCCCTTTACATATGGATTTAAACATTTGGGCCCTTAGCTCAGTTGGTTAGAGCGGTCGGCTCATAACCGATTGGTCGGGGGTTCGAGTCCCTCAGGGCCCACCATGCCGGGGTGGCGGAACTGGCAGACGCACAGGACTTAAAATCCTGCGGTAGGTGACTACCGTACCGGTTCGATTCCGGTCCTCGGCATTATATGATTGCGAATAACCTATCAGAATGATAAGGTCAAGTCTCCCTGTTTATAATGGGAGGCTTTTTTCGTTTCTGTAAAGCTACTAGATTAGTAGAAGGTAGAATAAGGCTCCGAGGTCATTGCCTGCATGCAGAAAAGAACCTTGCACAATGATTCGAGCAAGGTTGATTAACTTTATTTCTCAATTTGATAAATGACCCAACGATCCATGGGTGATGTTCGCACCATTCGGAGATAAATTGTACCTCTCACATGTTTGTGGTTAGGCAAGGTGTAGTTCGATGTAACCGGCACTAATGCAATTAAATTTGAATGAGTGGCTCTTATAATTGGTGTTGATTTCTGTTTAGGTTTGTTACGCTTTTGCTTTTTGGTCTTTTTAGCTCGTTTAGGTGCGGAAGCTGCATCACTATCAGGACGTTCATCCAGTTCATAAACGGGATTACCCAGCCATGTAATCGCCTTTAGAATAGCTTGATCTTGCTTGTTAGATGCGAACTTCCATAGCTCAGCAATCTGCTCAGGTGTTAAGTTCTGCACGAATTCTTCCAATTTGCCAGCGGCCTTGTAATTCATAACCTGATGGGCGAGATCGAGGTGGTTGTTCTTATGAGTTCGGCTGCCCTTAAAATGGATGCAAAAATGTCCTTTGAAATCATTGCTTGGTATGCCGTCACCTCCATGCGGCATTCCGTTAATGGAGCCTGCCCATGAATGGTCCTTATATTGAATGAGAACAGCGCGACGATCCCAACTCCACTTGTCGTTATAGATTTTTTTCATGGTATTGCTATCTTTACTTGTTAATGGTTGAGCATCAATATGTGAGCTGCCCGCTCTTCGCTGTACCTGATAGGTAAGTCCTGTTTCTAAATCCGTTATACTGAATTTAGCAAACTTTGGAATTTGTGTTCTAAGATCATCCCAAGAAATGAGTTCACCGTAATGTTGATTTCGTATTTTCTGAACTTCCGCTTGTAATTGATCGGCTGTTTTCTTCGAAAGAGGTAGGATCTGATGCTTTGTTCTGTCAAAAACAATCCCATTGCTGGTAACGTCATACTCAATAATTTGATTCTGATGATGAAAGTGAATGACAGTATCTGCGATCAGGGTTAATGGAGCAATTGGCCCCGAAGCAGTCTGTTTTAATTCTTTAAGTAGATTTGCACTTCGGAACTGTGTCTGCGTCGTGAAGTTAGCGTCTGGCGATGATTTAACAATCAGATAGATCGTAGGGTCACTTCGGCTTTGTATGACTTGAGCAGCGAGCGTCATGTTAGGCACAAGAAAACTTAGCATACCAAGTATTGTGATGGCAGCTAACATTTTATGGAATTTTTTCATTCGTGGCTCCTATTAAGATACATCCATTCATAGTAATTATGTATCTGATTCGTTTTGTCTTTCAGTTTTTGTTAATATCGACTAAAATATTTGTATTATTTCACTTGTTTAGGGGTCTTATCCGATGTCTTCTTTACGTCTGTTTTTGGTTGTTATGATCACGGTTTCGGGTCTGCTTGGGGCATATGCCTGTGGAATTTCTTTATCTCTGGGTTTTATTATTGGATTGCTTGCTCTGATTGGGTTAGCTATTCAACAAGGTGTAGGAGCCAAAAAATTAATTCATGCAATGAAGCAAGGCATTCTGCATACAAAAGAAGTTATTTGGATCCTTGTGCTCATTGGGATATTGATCCCATCATGGACGGCGTCAGGAACGATTCCATTCCTGATTGATGCAGGGCTTGATTGGCTTAATCCTGCTTATTATGTCACATTTGCTTTTGTGTTCTCGAGTCTGATTTCAATGATCTTAGGAACGTCTTCCGGAACGTTAAGCGCAGTTGGCATCCCTTTGATCGGGATAGCTGGTTACTTGGATATTCCGTTAGCCTTGGTTGCTGGTGCACTCGTGTCAGGTGCATTTGTTGGGGATCGGACTTCACCATTCTCATCCGCGCATCGATTGGTGGCCTCTTCAACCGGTATGTCTGTAAAGCAGCAGTATAAGTATTTGCTTCCAACAACGGTGCTTGCTTATCTGATTTCCGTGATATTTTACGGAGCTAGCGATGTATTAGGTAAATGGGCGTCAGTTCATGAATTAGTGGTTGGAAAGAGTGTGTACGAGGGATTATTTCATTATAGTCCATGGTTATGGATACCGCTTATTCTACTACTAGGCACAATCCTGCTGCGTATTCCCATTAAATACGGCTTTCTCATGTCTACAACAGTGGCAGTCGTGTTAGGTACTTATTGGCAGGGGATTGGATTCTTTAGCTGGCTGCAAATACTTTGGAGTGGCTATTCATCCTCTGATATCCTATCGCTGCATACAAAGGGCTTGTCCGATATGATCGATTTAGTCATTCTAATCGCTCTAGCTGGAGCCTATAATGGAATATTGGAAGAAACGAAAATGATCGAAGCCTACATGGGAAAATTGTTAGGCGAGCGGGGTTCAATGCTTCATGCCACTTGGCGGATCTCCATTTTTGGATTCATTACCGCGATGCTTTCGTGCACACAAACATTGCCTATCATGATGACAGGTCGTAATTTATTGCCTTTGTGGGAGAAACGATATCCGAAAGGACATCTTTCCCGAATCGTTGCAGATGGCCCCTTAGTGTTCGCTCCTCTTGTACCTTGGAATCTCATTACCATTCTGTGTGCGACCATTCTGGGAGTTCCTTGGGAACAATATATCGTATTCACAGTATTTCTATGGAGCTTACCGCTGCTCACGCTCCTTGTATCCTGGTATAAGGGGCATAGTCATACAACCACTAAGCAAATGAATCAAAGCGTATAAGGGTGGCTTATACGCTTTGTGTTTATATTTAAAGAAAGAAAGGGAGAAGGAATAAGTCGGTAACACCAAATAGCGGTAACGGTGTGCGGAAGAAGCGTCTTGGAAAAAAACCCGGATTAAAACCAAATTGACGAGCAGTTGTTCCATCTTGCGCTGGCCTCCCGCACATGCAGCTCATCATTTCCTCAGTAGGAACTGCCAGTGTTACATTCTGACCATCCACTTCAGCAATAAAACCATCATATACTTGACCATCAGCCATTCGAATTCCAACATATCGATTCATACACATATTGCACATATGATACGTACTTTGTGGGTGCGCTCTGATACCTCCAAACGTGATTGATGAGTAGGATACAATAGTCTATGGTTACGCACCTAGAATGGACGCGGCGTTTGCCTAATGAATTTCGGGTCATGGCACAAGAAAATACCCCTTGAAGAATAAGTCGATGGATGGCTTATTTCTCAAGGGGTTGTATTTGGTTTGCTGAATTTGAGAGTTTAGTAGAGCGAGATTGCTAAAGAATCGAATTCTCTTTTGCTATGAAGAATAGCTTCACATCCAACAATCTCAATAGATACTAGAGTTTCGAGACATTTTTTGATGGCTTTCTTACCTGATACAAATTTTCTATTCAATGTCTCAACTAAAAGAGATACAGCATTTGATTTAGTAGTTACAGAAGGTTCAATATAAACAGGAATTGATTTGTTCTGAAATTTAATTGAAGTCGAAGTTTTCATATGTACCTCCAATACTTAAGATTAATGAGAATAGTGTAACATGCCTACATTAAAATAAGCTTAAGGAATTATAAAGAAAAGTTAAAGTGTAGCAAAAATAAGAGAACTTCGGCGAATACAAGCAGAAATACAAAATCCCCTACATTTTGAAAGTAGGGGATATAGGAGAGGGGGGGCGAAAAAGAGCCGATGATTCGTGATTATTACTCACATTTCATCGGCTCTGCGTCTTAGCGTCTGGCTCTTTAATAACTGATATATTGAGTTGTCGTACTGTGATGATTGTTTCTTGTTTGCACTTCGGACAGAATAGAGGGAAGTTGTATAGTATTGTATCTTCTCGTACTTTAAGCCGAGTTTTATTCGCACAAACAGGACATAATATCCATCCTACTTCCACCAATATCCCCCATTATATTTGTCATCTGACTTTTTTATTTCGTTTGACGAAACACGATAAAACTGTTTATAAGACCTAAAGCTCCTAATAGTATTATCCATTTATAGGGTGATAAAACACCGAATAATGTAAAGCCTACGCCTACTAATCCATTCGTTAATGCACTGATTTGTAATGCGCGTTTACTTGGTCTTGGAAATTTAATCGATTTACCTGTAACATTGCTTGCTTTTTCACATGCTGAATCCATAACGCCATACATTTTATCAACCATCATTTTCACCACCTCAGAATATTACATACGAGAAAATCCAATTCGATACAGCCCCAACAAATGCTAGAATGGAAGTGGACACACAAACCCATCCACCAATTTTCTTCGCATTAGTTTGTTGTTGCTTTTTCGACAATAATACAAGTCCTACAATGATCAATATTACACAAATTGCTATATTTGAAACGATTGTTATTGGCGCTGTACTTTTTAAAAAGTCGATAATTTTTCCAAATAGTTCACCTATCATTTTTAATTAACTCCTTCACTTTTTCATATTTACGTTTGAGTATTGCAATCGTACTATTCAAACAGTTCATCAATGACACTATTTAAGAGAAATTCAAATATCTCAAAACGGTCATAAGTAAATCTTTCTTTTAAAGTCACTGTCAATAACAAGGTGCTTATTACAGCGTAAGCTTTCTCTTTATCAGCTTTTAGAGTAAGGTCAGCAAGCCCAATCGTATCGTAGAAAAAAGATGCACTATCAAACTTTAATTTTTCTATACGGTCTTTAGGCAGCTTATTCAAAAAAGCCAAGAAGTCAGGAGTAGCCGAATTGTATAAAAAGGGGTATTTATCATATTCTTGAAAATGCCATACCATAGCTTTTATAAATCCTGCTTTTCCTTTTTCACCACCAACAATTTCCCATAATCCATTTTTCAATCTGTCCTGTACGCGTTCCAAAGTTTCACAAAATAAATCTTCTTTTGAAGAATACAGTAAGTAAAATGCGCCTGTTGATATTCCAATCTTTGCGGTCAATTCGCCGATACTTGTTTTCTTGTATCCATGTAATGCCCAACTATGTTCACATTCCAAACATAGCTTAATCCTCAGTTCGTCTTTTTCTGTATCTGAAAAACCTTTTGGACCCTTAGCCATTAGTCACAATCTCCTTTTTTTTCGTATACTGTGAATATTTTTATGAATTGGTTCACAATATAATTATAATACATATCCTTGATTTGGCAAGTAGTTTAATAACCATTTTTGCAAAACTTCAAAAGTAGTGTGCTTCATGAGGTTATACCAAAAGAAAAGAACCCTTGCTACGCAAGGGCTCTCAGCGATAATCTGTAGTGGGCTCCACAAGGCCATAACCAGGGGAGATAAAGAGGGTAGGGAGGTTAGCACCACCTCGTTACCAACTCGAAATAATTATTATGAATATAACTAAAACAACAGCCGATGTAATACGTGTCATAAGTAGGTAAGCATCGCTAGGTTCAACATTACCTTTAAAGGTCCATCCATAGCGCATATACCATCCAGCTTTCGGAAAGATGATATTAAGCAAGCTTAAAGCAACAAACAGAAATATAAAAAAGCCCATGATATCAACTCCTTAGTGCTATATACGCGGTATTGAAGGGGAATGTTTCAAACTAAGTAGAGGCTAAGACCTCTCCTATATTAGGAGCGCTTAGCTATGAATCTATCGCAAGTAACTAATTTCGTATAGCAAGGGCTGAAAGGGATATATACATTTAATTGTTTACACAAAAAAAGAAGCCCTTAATAAACAAGGCTTCTTCGGTATAGGACGAGCGGGGATCGAACCCGCGACTTCTACCCTGTCAAGGTAGCACTCTCCCGCTGAGTTATCATCCTTCAGTTTTTCCAATATATCATATAGTAGATAGTATTTCAAGCTTGTTCAACAATAATTTGGATAAATTTACGTGTGATCGGATATGCTACTTGTGATTTTTATTGTGAACAAGGAGGCATATGATGCGAAGTAAATGGTTCAGTGCTTGTAAGTTATTTGTGGTGCTTTCACTTGTATTCATGGGGAGCGGGTTCCAGCAAGCTGATGCTAAGGATGAATCTGCGTCTAGAACTAAGGTAGTTAAAGTCCCAATCAAGGATGCCAAGGGTAAACAAATTGGCGAGGCTGCATTATCCCAACTTGATTACGGTGTTCAGATCAAGATCGAAGTGAAGGGCTTAACCCCTGGCTTACACGGCATACATTTTCATGAGAACGGTAAATGCGAACCACCTGAATTCAAGACGGCTGGCGATCATTTCAATCCTGGTCACAAGCATCATGGTTTATTAAATCCAGAAGGTCCGCATGTTGGTGATTTACCGAATCTAGTTGTGGACTCTAAAGGATATGCAGTGATGCAAGTGATTAGCAAGTTAGTCACCTTGAATCCGAATGAGCCTAATTCACTTTTAAAGCCTGGTGGAACGTCTATGGTCATACATGCGCAGGAAGATGATGAGAAGACAGACCCTTCGGGAAATTCGGGTGCACGTATCGCTTGTGGCGTGATCAATTAATTGCAGCCATTTGAATAGAAGTATTTTACTGTGATCCGCACTGCATGTAACATGCGATGCGGATTTTATTTTTTCAAGGAGGTACCTTATGATCCATATGAATTTTTAAAAAGCGTATCTAGACGATAATCCACTACTTAAGCTATCATTATGATTTAGTACAAGAAAAGATATCTAGACATGCTTGAAGGAGGAATAGGGATGCAAATGATTCATGTCACAAATGCAGAAGATTTGCAGAAGTGTTTTCATATTCGTAAGGAAGTGTTTGTTAATGAGCAAGGTGTAGCAGAAGATTTGGAATGGGACGAGAAGGATCAGACACCAGATGCGTGTCGTCACATGCTGCTTATGAAGGATGATGTGCCAGTAGGTACTGCGAGATGGTATGGCTATGATGCGGATACGGCTAAATTACAGCGGGTAGCTGTGCTTAAGGAGTATCGCGGGACTGGTGCTGGCAAGCAGCTTATTCTGGGAATGGAAGAGGATGCCCGCAAGTTTGGCTATACTTTCTCCATGCTGGATGGTCAATGTCAGGCGGAACAATTCTATGCTAAGCTTGGCTATGAGGTAATTTCGGATGAACCGTTCTTTGATGCGGGAATTCTGCATGTGAGAATGAGAAAATCTCTAACTTGATCTAAGATGGATCATATTTTTTAGGCTTTAGCCTATTTTGAGCGCAACTCTTTGCAATACTTCGAGTATAAATATGCGAATACATACTTTGAGATTGAGCGGAGGGAATTGTGCATGAAGGCTCGGAGAATAATGGCCCTAGTGCTTAGTATTTTCGTTGTTGGCGCGACTAGTGCTGTAGCAGGTACGCAATGGGGATCCTATGGCAATTATGCGAAAGTAAAAGTTGTCGTTAATGGCGAAGAGAAGACATCTAGAAATTGGGAGGTTCCGCCTATATTCATGGACGGCTCAACGATGCTGCCTGCTAAACTGGTGATTGATACCTTCGGTATGTTAATGCACTGGGATCAGGCTAAACAAACGCTTGAGCTTAGCAAGCCAGATGTAAGTGTAACCATGTGGAAAGAACTTACACAATCCAAAAGCGGTGAATATGTGTTTAAGTCGCCTTTTGGCAAGGTTACGAAAGGAGAATCTGCTGACTTTGCTGTGTTCGTCCAGGTGGAGAACATGAAAGCTGCTTGGTCTAATGTAGAAATTGCCTTGTATTCGCCAAGCGGTGACAAGGTGGATAATGCTTTTGTGAATAGTGAGATACAAAAGGGTATGGAAGAAGCGTTCTGGCTGCCTGTTGATATGAAAAATGTTACTTTTTCCGAGAGTGGCAATTATACCGTTCGGGTATCTTTTAAGACACCAGATAGCGATAAATATACAGTAGTTGCACAGAAAAAAATCGTATCCAATTCAGTTGCACAAAAATAGAATAAATTTACCTAATTGTGAACGAATTGTGGTTTGACCTGTTGATTTGAAAGTGATACGATACAGCTAAACACTACATAATAATGAAAAGAGGTATATTATGAGCGATCATAACCACGAACACGTACATGGTCCAGACTGCGACCACGAACATGATGAAGATATTTTTATTGTAACTGATGAAGAAGGCAAAGAGCATGAGATGGTCATGGTCTACACGCTAGAGAGCCAAGAGAAGACTTATGCAGTTCTTCTTGATCGCAATGATCCTGAGGCTGATGGCGTCATTTTCCGTATTGAAGAAGAAGGCGACGATGCTTTCCTTGTGAATATTGAAGATGAAGAAGAGTGGAATCGTGTAGTAGCTCTTTACGAACAAGCGGTTGCTGAGAGCGAAGAAGACTAATACAATTGTTAAACCCCCTGATCTTTCCAATAGGAAGGATAGGGGGTTTTGTTTTTATTTACGAGGATTGAAGTACATGACACGCCCATTAAAAAGCTGGAGTTCTGCTTTCAGATGCTTAGCCAGGTATTTGCACAGCTCGTTGCCTTTGTTCTTGTCACCATGCGTATGCCCCTCAGGTAAAACGACTTGAACATAATGGCGTTCATCTTCGCCTACCTGCTCTTTGTCGACTCCGAACACAATGGATTCATAATGGCGGTATTTACCTTTAAGATAGAACCATCTACCCTCGCCTTCAGGCTTCGTTTCAATCGTGTAAGGGAAGCAAACATCTTCGTATTGCCAGTCTAATTGCTTACCTGTTAAAGCTAGCTGATCACGGTAGTTTATCAGTTGGTCTTTCAATTCATCTAATGTTAGTGAAGGGACTGTAGATCCTTGAACAAATCGGATAAAGGCGCTTTGACCCATTAGAAGTAGACACCTGCCTATGAAATGAATTTAGAATATGCTTCCAATAATACTTGTATGATAGCACTATTATGGATGCTTTGACAACGATTCCAACGCAAATAGCCTGAATATTTATCTAATTTGAAAAGTTTTAGTCAATTGCTTGTGTTTCTACAATGACCTTAACGAATTCACAGGAACGATCCTCTGGACCTTTAACAGGCAGACCAACTTCAACATGGTCCACAATATAATCAATGTTGGATTGTGTAATAACTTCACCTGGCAATAGAATCGGAATTCCTGGCGGATATACATAGATGAACTCTGCTATAATTCGTCCTGCTGATTCTTTGAATGGAACAATCTCGGTTTCTCCATAGAAAGCATCGCGTGGCGTAAGAGATAGCTGAGGAATATCTGGAATTTCGATAATTAATTCTTTGGCATTATTAACTTGATAATAGGCAGCTGCAAGCTCCTGTAATGCTTTGATTAAGGTTTCGATATTGTCTGCTGTGTCACCAGGCGTTACAAGACAAAGGATATTGTACATATCGCTCATCTCAACCTCGATATTGTAGTGATCGCGCAACCAGTTCTCCGCATCATAGCCTGTAATTCCAAGATGTCGGATATGAACAGTTACTTTGGATGGATCATAGGCATACGTAGCCTCGGTACCGAGAATTTCTTTTCCGAAGCAGTAGAGTCCAGGAATTTTATTAATCTCTGTACGCGCATGCTCGGCAAGCTTAAGCGCAGCTTCGGCCATCTCTGCTCCCTTGATTGCAAGCTGTCTGCGAGACGTGTCCAGAGAGGCTAATAGGATATACGAGGTTGAAGTAGTTGTAAGCATACTCATTATCGTCTGGATTCTTTTGGTATTAATGCGTGGCCCTTGTACATTTAAGACAGAGCTTTGCGTTAAAGATCCCCCTAGCTTATGGACGCTCGTAGCAGCCATATCGGCGCCAGCTTCCATAGCGGACATTGGCAATTGCTCGTGAAAATGGATAAGCACACCGTGGGCTTCATCCACTAGCACAGGAATATCGTAAGAATGAACAAGCTCTACGATTTCTTTAAGATTTGTACAAACCCCATAGTAAGTAGGGTTGATTACAAGTACAGCTTTCGCATCCGAATGACGCTTTAGCGCTTTACGTACTGCACTTATTGTGATGCCATGATCGATCCCCAGATTGCGATCACGTACGGGTGAGATGAATACAGGCTTGGCCCCTGCAAAAATGATAGCTGCCATAATCGATTTATGCACATTTCGTGGAACGATAATTTTATCGCCCTCAGAGCAAACCGACATAATCATCGTAATAATGGCTCCGCTTGTTCCTTGCACAGAGAAGAAGGTATGATCTGCACCGAATGCATGAGCTGCTAATGCTTGCGCTTCTTGAATAACGCCTGTTGGCTGATGCAGGTCATCAAGTGGTGCTATATTAATCAAATCTATTGATAGAGCGTTATCTCCGATGAACGATCTAAATTCAGGATCCATCCCGACCCCTTTCTTGTGGCCTGGAATATGGAATTGCAACGGATTACTCTCAGCATGCTGCTTGAGCGCTGTGAATAGGGGGGTACGGTTGTGGTCCATCATATCAACTTCCTTTCGCTTAGCATATAAGTAATTTTAAAAAAACAAACAAATTGAGTATAGCAAAATAGTGCTATCTTTCAAATTGTTTTTTTACTAGTGGAAAAATTAAGAGAAGAAATGTCAACTTTTCTTAAAAGAATTGGCTATGTTAAAGTTATTGGTTGATTTTGAATAAAGCATAATCTTTTGTGCTATCCTTACTGTATAATTTACTAAAGGGGCAATTCAAATGACTTTAACGAACATACTTGCTGATATTTCTTCTTTAAACGATAAGGATAAAAAATCTATTTTAAATTATCTAACTCACCATTTCTCGGTTTCGCCTTCCCAACAAGAACCTTTAATTGGTGAATTGAGAGAGAGAAAATTTTCACGTGGATTTCATTGTCGTCATTGTGGAAGTACCTCAGTAGTTCGTTATGGCAAACGAGATGGTCGCCAACGTTATAAGTGTAAAGACTGTCATAAATTAAGCAATGATTTGACCAATTCCCCTATGTATCGTTCGAAAAAGACAGACAAATGGATTCCATTTATTGAGTGTATGTTGAACGGTCTATCGCTTCGTGAAACAGCTTTTAAAATTGGTATCACTCACGTAACCGCTTTTTACTGGAGGCATAAAGTGTTGTCTGCTCTCGCAAAAGAAAGTGTCGGAATATTTGAAGGACTAGTAGAAGTAGATGAAACATACTTCTTAGAAAGCCATAAAGGACGAAGAATTATTCCGAATCGCAAACCAAGAAAACGGGGCGGCTCTGCTACCAAAAGAGGTATTTCCAATGAACAAGTCTGTGTCTTAGTCGCTAGAGACCGAAACAAAACAACCCTTTCAAAGCGAGTGGGTTCAGGTAGAATTCTAATGGAACAAATTGATACCACCCTTACCTCACATTTTAAGAGTGATACGGTGCTTATTTCCGATGCTCACAATTCTTACAAGTCTTATACGTCAAATAACGATGTGGAACACGTTATCATAAACGGAAGTAATAAAGAATATATAAAGAAAGGCATCTTTCACCTCAATAATATTAATAATTACCATTCCCGTTTAAAGAAATGGATAAGTCGTTTTAATGGTGTTTCTACGAAATATTTACAACTTTATTTAGTGTGGTTTCAATTCCTCGACAATAGAAAAATGGAAAGCGATTTGAGCAAGAAAAAGCAAATGCTTATCTTGGCAAGTGTTTATGGAACTTGGGAAACGGCAGATAAGTTGCGACTGAGAAACTTTGCATTCTAAGAGCCAAGATTATTCGTTTTTTATAAGAAATTAATAATGCAATCCCTTAGTACAATAAGGAGTCCTGTCAAATATATACGGATTTAAAAAATACTGGGGCAATGGCATTTTATAATGTTACCAAACGACGCTTTGGGGACATTTTAATTAATAGAAAAAGGACAATACCTTACTCTGTTCAAATGCTATAATAATAAAGTGGTGCAATGCGCCTATAAAGATTTATTTGTTAATTCCACTTTTTAGAATAACTATATTTGGAAGGTGATATTTCTATGGTAGAGTTAAGAAAAATTAATAAGGACAATTATGTAGAATGTTTAAACTTGCATACAACTGAAAGCAATGTGGACTTTGTAGACCCTGTAGCGTGGTCTTTGGCTGAAGCCTGGGTGTCGTATGATGATTCACGCCCCTTTGCAATTTATGCCGATAATGTGATGGTAGGCTATGTTTCAATGTATATTGGCGATAATAACCCCCAAATCATAAATTTTATGATAGATAACCGTTTTCAAAAAAGAGGCTATGGAACAGCAGCAGCTAGGCTTTGTATTGAATATTTGCAGAAAGAATACAATGCAAGTAGAATTTCCGTACCAGTTCATCTAGAACATATATCCGCACAAAAATTTTGGAGTAACATAGGATTTGAAATATCAGACACCATAGAGAATGATTATCTTTTCATGCGGTTGTACATACCTGAAAAATGTGTCTGAGTATATAAAAATGGAGCTTATTTCTATAAAAGGGCGCGATTGTTTCATAAGCGTTCTTGTTTTACTAACGGGGTGCTTTAGTGAAATA
>NZ_SKFG01000039.1 GCF_004344915.1 Paenibacillus albiflavus
CGTTGTTACCGTTGCCGGTTCCGTTGTTACCGTTGCCGGTTCCGTTGTTACCGTTGCCGGTTCCGTTGTTACCGTTGCCGGTTCCGTTGTTACCGTTGCCGGTTCCGTTGTTGCCGTTACCGGTTCCGTTGTTGCCGTTACCGGTTCCGTTGTTACCGTTGTCGGTTCCAGGGTTGCCGTTGTCGGTTCCGTTGTTGCCGTTACCGGTTCCGTTGTTGCCGTTACCGGTTCCGTTGTTGCCGTTACCGGTTCCGTTGTTGCCGTTGCCGGTTC
Organism: Paenibacillus albiflavus; assembly: GCF_004344915.1. GTDB lineage: Bacteria > Bacillota > Bacilli > Paenibacillales > NBRC-103111 > Paenibacillus_AM > Paenibacillus_AM albiflavus. Next base: position 274 of record NZ_SKFG01000039.1, read on the forward strand.
CGTTGTTGCCACCGGAACTTACCCGGTTCAACTTTACATCGTAGCGTACAATTTCGCTTCCGACCGAGATGATTTCACTCTTATGCGTCACATACCCGTCTTTGGTTACAACCACATAGTAATCCGTATTCGGGAACACCATAAACGCATATGCTCCGTTTGCATCACTATACTGGTCTGGGCTGTCGTTATCATTCGGAGCGAAGCCAGGAATCGCAGGCAGCTTTACTTCCGTACCATCTTTATAATACAGCGTTACTTTAGCTCCCTTGATTACTTCGCCAGTCTTTGCGTCCGTAATTATACCATACGGGTCGACAAGCTCCTGCGAAATATTCAATTCGCCGGTCGCTTTCACGTTTAACTTTGCAGTTGTGATGATAAGCTCCTTGCCCGGCTCAAATTCATAACGCACTTCCATGGTGTAGATTTGTTCGCTTAGACCTTCTGCAGAGAAAGTGCCATTCGTCTCCAGAGGGAAAGCTTTAGGCTTGCCGTTCTCCAGAATATATTTTCCGCTTGTATCCTTCAAGTAAACATGCAGGTTGCCGGCAAAGATATTGTTAAGCAACGAAGTCTTGCCATTGGACTGCTTGAAGAGCACGATACCTACCGCTGTGATTTCCGCTGGAATCAGGTTCCCCTCTATTGTGGAATCGGTGCTCTCAATAATTGCTCTTTGCGTGAAAGGAATGGATGTGAGCACACCGCCGATGTCAATCATCTTGTTGTAGGTAATGGTATACTCCTCATCCCGCTGAACCGGATGATAATACTTACCCTCTGTGTCAGTAGTGATGGTTTGCTCCTCACCGGTCTTAACGTTCTTTACATTAATGATTGCATTTGGAATGACTTCGCCAGTTGTATTGTCTCGCAAAACACCTGTGAGCGCCGCCGGCATAGCGATTACACTTGCCTTATCCTCGTTGTACGGAACACCTGATGGACTGGTGGCTGTGGTGGTCGCAATGATCTCATACTCCTTTGGCGTTGTGTCACTCAACTTAGGTGGGGTATAGGAAATCTTAGCCTTGCCATCCTTGTCGGTGGTCGCCTTTCCGATTTCCGTACCATCTGCTAACTTAAACACAATCTCCTTGCCCTTTACCGGCTTGCCGTCCGTTCCCGTGAGGGTGGCTGTCAGCACAGAGGATGTTTTACCGTCTCCGGGCACCTTTTGAATTTTTGGCTCTAAGGCAAGTGTACCAGGAAGGTATCTAGCGTTCTCAAATGGAGCTTGGGCGATTTCATTTTCCTTAATGGTGCCTGTATGCGTCCTGCTCGTTGGATCAGTGGTGTAGCCGTCCATTGCATAATTCTCTTCGGTGACGGTGTAAACCGTATCCTTGAGAATGCCCGTAATAGTAACTGTCTGTCCGTGCTTAAGCTTGATCTTGTCGTTGGACTTGATGCTTCCGCTCGTACCGTCCGACTTGGTATAAGAATACGTCCTGTTTGCACCTACTCCGGTGAAAGTGACGGTGTATATAAATTCCTTCTCCGTATCCCCACCATTGCCAATCACTGTATTGCTGATTAACAAACCGCCAGGCAAGTCTCTGTGATTGACGAACTTAGCTTCGGAAGTTATATCCTCCGCGATTTTTCCGACACTTTTCAAATCTGCCGGGTTGGTATCGTAGTCCTCGCCTGTGTAATCCGACTGTATTATGGTGTAAGTAAGCCCCTCGGGAAGTTTTATAGTTACCGTCTGTCCGTGCTTGAGCTGGATCGTATCGCCGGACTTGATGCTTCCGCTCGTACCGTCTGACTTGGTATAAGTATACGTTTCACCTGCACCATAGTCTGCGAAGGTTACTTTGTAGTCAAACTCTTTATTCTTATCTCCACCACTGCCAGTCACGGTATTACCGACCAGCAGATTACCGTATACCATCCGGGTATTGCCAAACGATGCCTTATGGTCGCCATTGCCAACGATCTTGTTGGTATAGCTCCGGCTCCCCGGCTCGGTAGCGTAACCATCGGGCGCTGTGTAATCCGCTTCAGTTACGGTGTAAACCAGATCCTTGGGCAGTCTCGGAATAACCACAGTTTCCCCGTGCTTCAGATGGATCGTATCGCCGCTCTTAATCATTCCGTTAGTGCCGTCTGACTTGGTATAAGGATAGCTTTCATCCTTACCCTCACCCCCGAAGGTAATGGTGAAGTCAAATACCTTAGTCTTATCGCCGCCGTTACCCTTCACTTCATTGCTGATCGTCAGCTTGCCTGTAATAGGGGTTGGCACAACCAGCGGATCCGTAGTGGTTACTTTTACGCCGTCTACCCAGATTGGCTTCCCGGGAGTATTTCCTACATACACCTGATAAATTTTCGTAGTGGGCAGCCAGGTGTTTGTATCAATATAGGTTTGCTTTAGCTCATAATACCCTGGATCTGGGAATAGTAGATTAAGATTTCCTCCGCTATTGGTTGTTCCTTCTGCAACCTTCGTTCCATCGCTCTTCTTATACAGCGTAAACTTTACATCCTGTAGCGGCTTACCGTCGGGATCTACCTTTTTCAATGGTAATAGAGCATTGGAACTTGAACTGCCTGCTACGTCTGAACTATCCAGAGTGCTTGCGCTTTTGGCGCTGACAGATTTCAGCTTGTCATCACCCATCAGTTTTACCTCGTTACCCAACTTGTCGCCGGCTTTCGCTTTGGAAGTATCAACCTCGGTTTGGTACACAAATTGGTAGATCTGATTAGGGTCTTTCATTGTGAATTTCAGAACTGACGTACCGTTATCACCCGGTTCAGCTTTTACCTGAACTTCACAATTCGGGTCATTGAGGTTCAGTGCAGCACCATCCCGCTCCAAAGCACCGCTCGCGGTCAGCTTGGCACGGTAGATCGCCATACTTGGCGCTGTCAGTACGAGCTTTCCGCTTTCATCCTTGCGCAAATTCATACCGGCCCCTAAGGTATCCTGCAAATACACACCATTCTCCATGTTATATGGTGGATAATAGTTCACCGTCCATTCCAGCACACCAGGAAATGGTTTTGTTACCGACTTACCTAGCGCCTGAACAGGCACAATGACCTTCCGCTGTTCAGTGACGGTCTTCTCCACTCCACCCCATGTCATATGAAGGTCGGCTTTGTTATACAGCTCCTGCTTGGCTTTACCGTTTGTGGTGTATTCCTCCAAATATTTCTCCAACGCCGCATTGGATGGCCTTGCCTTCACCAGAATGACATAAGGGCTTTCCAGCTTGGTGAAGGAGAATGTGCCTACATTATCCTCGGCAGAGAAGCTAACCACATGGCGCGGATCGGTTGGCTCAATCACCTTAACAGTAGAATTAATCTGCGTACCATAATTATTAAGATTTCGCAAACCCTCGTAAAGCTCATAGTTCTTCCCTGCAGAAAACGGAACGAACTCCCATCCCGCTGGCAAGGTATCCACCAGTTTGATGTCCGTTGCCACACGGTTGACGCCGGTCATCTGTTCGGTCTTCAGTCCAGGGATATTCACTGCCAGCCTGAAGGTCACCGTCTTGCTAACCTGGTCGTAGGCCGCGATCGTCCATGCCTCGTTGCTGTCGTTTGAGATGTAGCTATTGACGCTGTTAAGGGTAACATTTTCAAGTGTACCATCAGCTTTCAAGGGCTTCGATGCAAAGAGCATTTCTTTATTGAGCATCCTTGAGGTAACTTGAGTGTTGGCATTAACATTGTTCAAAAAGGTATTGTCGCTAAACAAGTAAGCACTGTTAAAGCGGTATGGCTGCCCACTCCAGTACTGCCCCGCGAAGTCGTTCGGGTTAGTCATTAACGAGCGGAAGGTGAAGGATGCGGGCTTGTCTTTGTATCCAGTAACCTTAAGCAAATCCGCCACCCGCTTGCCACCTTGAGTCAAGGGGATGACCTCTAGCTTCAACTCGTCATTGCTTTTAAAAGAGTCGACCTGATACTGCTGCCATGTACTCCCGTAAAGCTTCTTGCTAATCTCAGTTAAAACCTGCTTACTGACCTTGCTATTCTCATCTAAATCTACCTTATTGATGTCAAAGGTGGCATCATACCTCAGTAGGTCGTACACCGCCAAATTCAGGTCTTCGTACTGCGGGCTTACATTCACCGTCCAAGTGATCGCGGCGATGTCATAGTCATAGGCTTTCCCATCGGAGCCGCTAGTTGAGCTGCCGCTCTTTGTGATGCCATGTGCGCCGACGGTGACCGTTACATCGTCACTCACGGTGGCGGGATATTTCCCGTTGATCGCATCGTTGTTTTGAATGTCGCCCGTTGGTGTGTCCAAATCCCAGTTGGCGCGCGCCAGATTGGTGCCGCTGCTGAAGCTCTCCACCTTGGACACAATGACCAGCCGTACGGCATCATTGACAGTGTCAAAGGAATATTTACTCTTTGTTCCTTCATCCGGGTCAATCGGCGTGCTCGTCGTGGACCAGTTGTTCTTGGCTGTATCCCACAACTGATAGGCAGCCGATTCGAATATCAGCCCAGACGGTAGTGCATCGGTGATGGTGAAGTTCTTTAACCCCTGCTTGTGGTAATTTTTGTTGACATCGATGGTCCATGTCACAAGGGTGTCATCCCCTCGCTTGCTCACCGCACCGTATTTCTGAATCCAGTCGGGTGCAAAGGAAATCTCTTGACCTGCACTCACTAAAACAGTGTCATCTATCTGTTTTAAATGTACTCTGCCAAACATGACCCGATAGCTGCGACCAAGATTCCCCGGCGGATTCTTGTGCTCGTAATAGTAAGCTTCCTTTGGAATCCATGTCTTAAACTCAACTTTCGGATTTATACCGGTACCCGCAGGGAAGATGTAGCTCAGCTTACCGTCGGCATCGACATCCGGTTCTACCGCGAAGCCATTGACCTTGAAGGAACCCGGTTTATAAATACCGTAGACATTAGCGCCGGTATTATAAGATGCAGGGTCCGTAAAGAACTTCGTCCCGTCCAGCGACAGTTTGATTGTATTATCAAACTGATCGAAAGCAGATACGGTTGACTCCCAAGTAATCGCTCCCTCAACAAATTGTGCAGGTTGAAGTCCCCGATAACTATACTGATCCCACTTAATCATTCCAGGCGAACTTAATGTAATGTTATACGCTGCTGTAACATCTGGGTTTTTCAGCTGGTAAGCTGTCCCAAAGATGTTGATAGGCTTTGTGTCGCCGTATTCCATTCCTGTTAAATCGGCATCGGCAGTGGTTTCAAAGCTGAAAACAATACCTCGTCCGACACCATTAAAAAAGTTATCGTCACCGTTAAACACAATCTTAATGCTGTTGGGAGAGAAATAGGCAGTACCAAGCTGTTTCATACCTGATTCAGTCTGTGCATTCAGGGTTTTAGTAGCTGTCGGTAACACCACTTCCTTGAAGTAGTCTCCTCTTTTCAGCTCGATCCAGTCACCTTTCTGAATGTATAGGTCGGGATTCGCATTAGTCGGATTATCGTCATCGCCATTCACTGGCAGCTTGAGACCTTCCGATTTGAGCGTGAATTGCTGTCTACCCTGGATAGTACCGTTTGGATCAATAACAGCATTTCCCTGCTTTACCTCTAGCGGAAAGGTCGAATTAGCCCCCATGAGCACCGTCGTTTTGTCCGATGGACCCGCTAACATAACTACGGGGGCGTCGACCGGTGCAGCAAGTTCTTCTTGCGCATCGTTCACCGCCTCGAGTTCCGGCAGTTCGGTCGTGTCCGGCGAGTCAGATTCGCTTACTGCAGCCGTCTCAAAATCGCCTAGCGCGCTATCCGCATATGCTGTTGCAGAGAACGTCACCGCTTGCAAAATAAGTGTAAGCACTAGGAAGAAAGACAGCATAGACTTGCTTATACTACGTTTTCGTTTCATTGCCAATTCTCCTCCATTTCCCAAAATTTTGTCGACGGAAGATCATCTGCCCAATATTGCCCATAAGCGAATAGACATATGCTATTTGCTTGACTCCAACGACCCTTCAAATCGTCGAAATCTTGCGAAGTTCTAGATGACTGAGTTAGTGCCATAGGTGTGCAGTCCGTCGATCAATGCCTAGTAACTCCCTCCTCCTTCGATCATTTCGTCAGTCACATACTGTAAACTGATATAATATACTTATTTCGTCAGCATCCGACATTCTATCACGTTGTTCTGAATAAAAACTGAATCTGAACATCTACTCGACAATCAACTAATAGGCAAGAGGCTTAACTGATACAGCCTATAGCTATGCTTATAAATATGGTGAATGAGAATGGCTTTAACAGTAACCAAGCGTTATTTCTTATCCTGACCGGTATTGTCTTGTTATTCATTGCTTCCTATTACTTAACGATATATTTGTTTGCTAGAAAGGACTTTTAAGAGGCCGATGATATAGAAAAAAGCGTCCCGCCCCTGCCGTTCAGGGGATCGGGACGCTCCATTCGCGTCTACTTCTCCAAAATTGCCTTCAATTCCGGGTCCAACGTCAACAGCTTCCAGAGCATGGTAACTGTCTCTGCACGAGTTGCCTTTCCTTTCGGCTGTAGATAGCCATTATACCCTTGAATCAACCCGGCCTGCGCCGCTACGATAATCGACTGCTGCGCATACTTCCCGGCATCGGCCATGTCTTTGAAATTTGCATAGTCCGTTTGCGACAGCGCCGCTTCATCCACTAGCCTCATCATCATGGCGATCATTTCTTCTCTTGTAATTGTCGCATCCGGTCGGAAGCTGCCGTCACCGTACCCTGCGACAATCCCATGTCTTGCCAAGTTAGCTATACTTTCTTCCGCCCAATGCCCCTGCAGGTCTACAAATGGCACTGTACTTGCCTGCGTAGGTGTGAAGACAAACAGTCTGGCAAGCACGGAAGCAAATTCTGCTCTCGAAATCGGCTGATCCGGCCTAAAGCTGCCGTCGCCATACCCCATGATGACACTGAGCCTTGCAAGTTTGTCGATGGTCTGCCGCGCCCAATGCGTCCGGGTGTCCGAAAACGCAACCTGATTCGGATCCGCCGACGCAAGTCGCTCCCGAATGGCTCGCAGCATCTGTTCCCACTGAACCAGGTCTTTCTTGAAGATAGACATCGGCTCTTGTGTCGGCTGTGGTGTCGGTTTCAGAGACGGCTCCGACGCAGACTGCGTTTCGCCGCCATTGCCGGAATCAGAGCCTGTTCCTGATCCAGGTTCAGGTTTTGGCTCGGGGGAAGTTGAGCTACCAATTGCAAATATCGCGGCATCCACCTCGTATTCCATTCCCGATGCCAATACCACCTTAGCCGCAACTTTATAGGATCCCGCTTTCGACAGAGTCGTCAATTTCTGTTCAGTCTTGCCATCATAGGCGACCGGTGTCCAATTCTCGTCATTGATTTTATACATCGCTTTATCGATCTTAAAGCCATCCACTTCATACGGTGACAAGGACAACTCCACGTTGCCGGCATACTTGCCGTCCGCCCCCGCCGTCCCCTTCACCTTCAGCTCAAGGTATGGCTTGGACGATTGTGTATTCGTAACGGTGAATTGGTACGTTGTCGCCTTGCCTGCCGTGCTGGCCGGCTGTACAGAAATCACAAGATCATTCACAGCGCCGTTTGTCGACAGCTGTAATGGTTGATCGATGGATACGAAGCCCTTGTTCGAACGGATCGGCTTGCCGCTGCTGTCCAGAAGCGACACGACCGCCTCGCTGTTGGATGCCGCTGCTACCAGATGAGTCCGCTTCAGATCGCTGGCTTGCAGAGCATATACAGTCTGGCCTGGGTCAAAGTCCAACGCAATACCACTGATTCTGACCGTGCTTAACGTCGCATCAAGCGCATCCGCGCTTTCCTGGAAGAACACGCCCTGAACGGAATCCCCAGCCTGGCCGAACTGTATCGTTGCCGTCTTCTTCTCCTCTGCGGAGAACGACAGCAGGCTTGCCTTATTGATTGCCACATACTTCGACTCCAAGATTTGACCATCAGCATCAAGCAGATTAAGCAATACGTTACCGGACGATATCGGCGCCATATTCATGTTCTGCATGGTCAGGTTCACACTCGTATGAGACATCGTATTCGTCTGCTCCAGCGTAAGCAATACATTGTTTTCATTGTACTTGAGCGCCAAATTGTCTAGCGTAATCTTCGCCTCATTGTCAGACTCATCAAATTCCTTCAATGGCTCTCCTTGCGCATCCTCTGCCCAACTACGCAAATAAACCGTAATCCCGTTATTCGGTATTTCCTGTAAGCCATGCTTTGTCAAATAAGCACTGACATCGAACTCCACCGTCTCGACATAAGCTCCTTGATCTATCAAATTCAAATCGTCCGAATCCGATATCTCAATCACTTTGCCGATCAATGAATCGTCCGTGTACTTGTTATCTTCGTATAGCGCAAGCTTAACAACTCGTCCCTTATTGCCTAACGTTGTACCATTTTTATTGTAGACCGGAATGGACAATATGCGCTTTCCGTCCTCTTCCTTCATCACCTTAATCTTCGAAATTCCTGTATCCGGCACATCTAGCCGCAGCGTACCTGCTGTCGACTGCTTTTCGCCATCGGCAAAAGTAACTTCGATGTGATACGTTGCATCTGCAATCGGTGATGGCACTGTGTGATAAGCAATCAAGCCTTTTGCACTGTTCGGTACAAGAGACAGATTATTGTAGCTTGTCAGTTCTCCATTAATCTTAATGTCCACCGATTGAATCGCGGATAAGCCTTGATTGACAACATGGAACTGAATCGGCAAGTCATAGCCGGCTACGACCTCTCCAGGATTAAATACAACATGATCCGCGTTGAATTGATTATGGTACAATGCGTTTGCCGTATACATGGCGCTTACTGTCTTTGATACGGTAACGGGAATCTCGTTTCCTCCCGTTTCCCCTTCCTCCTTCGGAGTAATTGAGCCAACAACCTCCGTATCGGTCGTATATGTCGTGCCCAGCAGCAGCGCTTTAATTTCTGTACCCGAGCTGTTGCCAATATAAGCCGAAATCGTGTCAATGGCCGTATCTTCCGGCATTGCTCCCAGCTCCATTACACCCGATAGATACAATTTTCCATCGTTAATGCCGAGCTTCACCGCCTTCAACACATCGCGGCTAATGACTCCCGCAGCAGTCGTTTCGACCTGCGCTTCCTTCCAAATTAACGATAAGTACTCAAGGTTCTTATCTGCCTGAGGCATTTTAACAAAAGTAAAGTTCGGATTAATTCTAATGTTATTGTACGACTTTACAGCGCTTAGACTGTCAACAAATTCCGAATATACCTCGCCATCCCTATTAACAGCTAGCATTCGAATATCTTCCGTAGCACTATCGCCTTCGCCGCTTGTCGCATACCAAGCCATCACAAAGCGTTCTATTCCGTCCGGGAAAACGGCGCTCGTTAATTGCGGATTCTCATTGGCGTTGCGGTCATGGGTCACCTGTAAGTTTTTCACGACACCCTTCGTCTTCCAACCTGATGTCTGGGCTGTCGTATCCTTCGACGTATCAATAACCGCATATACAATCTCATTATCCGTTCCGGCTACGTATTGCTCTGCTGGAATTTGATTCACATTGCCTTTATTGACCGTATAGACAACGGCAGTTGTACCGTCAGTCAACGTTTCTGCGGACATCCCCATCACAGTGCCATTCGTGCCGTTATACAATGTCTCGGCATCGCTCCACATTCCACTGGCCGCATCATATACGGTATAAACAATGCTATCCGATGCGGAAAAGTCAAGCGGATTATCAGTATTGGATGAATATACGCTGCGATAAGCAACGACGACCTTGCCATTGCCAACGGAGACAATCGGCGCAACATCAGGGCTTTGATTGTTCGTTAGCCGCTGTGTCGTCCATTTCGTCCCGTCATAGATGGAAGCCATAATTTCTGCGCTATTGTTCATCAGCAATATGTCGGCGTTAGTCAGCTCTTCCCCGGCTGCCTTCATAATTTTATCCTTTTGTCTTACCCAGACAGCGGCAATCAGATTGCCTTCGCCTGCAAGCTGCAGCCCTGTATCTCCATAGCCCTTAAGCGCAGCATCGCTAACAATCTCTCCACGTTGGTCGTAGCCGCCCTGACTGTTGCGAATCGCCCAAGTGGCAACCGTATCCTCAATACTCGTACTATTGTTGTCGGAAAGGTATACGAACATTGAACCGTCCGCAGCAACCTGTGGGTTGGAATACGGGTACGCATTGGATTGCAGCACCTCCGGTCCGTTTGAAGCTGCGGCAAGCAAGCTTCTCTTTGTGCCGGATGATGTTTGCTGCCATGCACGAACGTATTCGTTCAGATAGCTGCGATCCTCCATCGTCTGTGAGCTAAGCACCTGCATCGGATCTTCGCCGATTGCCCTCATGTAAGCCATAATGGCTGCGTCTGCATTGGCAGCCGTAAGCGGCATGGTCGCATTTTCTTTCCAGTAATCCTGAATTTTGTTCCAATTTTTCGACAGCCACGTATGACTGTAGCGCAAAGAAGCAAAGTCATGCTTAATCGAAATAAACAGGAACTTAATCACGACGCGCACACCAACAATACTTTCCATCGTCAGCTTATTGCCGTATAGCACACGATCATTGCTATTTTTCAAATAGTCCCGATTCAGCCATGTGCTTGTGTTCTCCAGCGTGATCCTGCCGAATACGCCGATTTTGGCCGCGATAATCGAATAGTCAAAGCCGATTCCACCGAACGCTTCGATATAAGCAATGACACGCAGAGAGGTCAAGTAATCGTTGACGCTGTCCAGCTCCGGATTGCTCCACGGATTGCCCGGCACTTCGTCGAACAGGACGGAAGCCCTGAATCCGACCTCGACGCCGCCGCCGATCGTTAGCGAGAACGTAACCGGGACAATGCCGGCCTGAATGTTCCAGGCCCACGAATACTCGAAGCCCCCTCCCGCATTGAATCCGCCGCCATGTACGACGGCTTCCCAAGCATCGGTTTTCAAATTGTACTTGATCTCTCCAATGTAGTATCCGCCGGCGCTGAACGGGATGCCCTTGCCGGAATGCCCGTCTTTATTGATTTGCGAATACTGGCGTTTCTGATCTTCTACATATTGGTCCATCGCGATCTTATACAAGTCGCCGGCTCCAGGAGCAAAGTTGTTCTTCGATTGAAAAAACTGAACATCGCTGCTGCCCTGCGTCGACGCCATATTATTCAGAGAAGCCGACATAATCATCTTGAAAACCGTCGGGTCATCCGTCGGATACACTCTCATGGAGAGCGGACCGACATCCATTTTTAGATTCCCTAATAGGCTCAATGTTTCTAGAACTACCTTGTCATTGTTACTCGGGCCGGTTGTGCTCCCATTGGTGCTGTTCATATCGTTTTTCAGCTTCTGAATGTCAGAGCGCAGTTCCGTAGCACTAACTTCGGCTACCCCGATCATATTGACGAGCGTTGCCGCCCCAGTGAAGCTTTTGCGGAAGCTGCCCGGCTTGTCGTACAGCTTGAAATGAACCGAGCCTGATTTCGCCTTGTCGAGCCAAATCGTATCCTTATTCAGCACTTGAACGTGACGCGTCAACCACAGATCCGAGAACGGATATTTGATGGTCTGGTAGGATTGCCCTTGTGGAACGAAACCTGTGCTATTTTCCAGCTCGGCATAGGCTTGTTTATCTACATTATCTCCCCACCACAGCAGTTCTGTCGTCATTTGAATGTTCGGGTACGTATTATTTGGCCCGAACTTGCCCCGATAGTCCCGAATATCGGTTTTTGAACTATGATCGCTATTTGCAACATACTGATTCACGATAACAGGTGTCGGCTGTAGTCGATCATTGCTAATCATTCGCGCAATTTTATCGCCGATGATGATTCGGTCGGCCGGGCTCGCATCTCCGTCCAGCGATAATAAACTTGGATTGTAGCGGTCCCCCTCGAATCGGGTTTCGATGATAAATTCAAGTTTGTCCTTGGCGGATAAATCCGCAGCATTTTTCTCTCCGGCTGCACGAGAATAAAAGTCTGTCGTATCGAAAGTAATCTCCAGTTTGCCGTCCCCTGCTAGCGTCTCCGTAATGCCTGCGCCGCCAATCTCTGTCGCTTCGGCGTAATACCCGTTCTTGTATACGCCACCGCGATAGGTCACTTTTCCAGTGTACGGCTTGCCATCAGGCGTCTTAAAGAACACTTCGACTTTCGACAACTGACGAAGCTGCAAGATATTAATCGGATACAGCTCCAGCTGAGCCGGATTTCCTTCCTTAGACAGAAGCCTATCCTGACTGAATACGCCTGTATAGGTTGTACCGTTAAATACGGAAGTCACATAAACATCGCTCGCTATGCCCTTTTCCTCGTAGAGCGCCAATTCTCCGTTGGCATCGCTTTTCACGGATTTTTCGGTACCAGCGCCGTTCGTGTACGTCAAGGTTGTTTCTGTTTTAGGATACAGCTGGAATAAATACAACTTATCTTTTAGCGTCGCAACAGTCAGATCTAGCTCGGCTTTTATGCCTGTACGGGCATGAGTTGCTGTAATTTTGGTTTTGCCATCATTCAAGCCGCCCAATAGAAACTTTTGCTTCGGTTGATAGGAGGAGTTGTTGAATTTTTCAATATCCTCGATATATCCGTTGCTGCGATGATAGATTGCGCCTACGTCATTGTTGGCGGATTTCCAGGCGATCTGGTCCGTGATCTCTCCTAAATCGTCGTAATCCTTGTTGTTGACGCCTAGCTCATTGTTCAGCATAATATTCCGCTTTAAGGCAAGAATCTGATCGCTTGTCATCTGCTTAATGCGGTCGATGTTGCTCATCTTATAGGAGCCGGTCGGCTGACCGTCAATCTGGATTTGCAGAGCATCACTCTTATACACTTGCAAAAACAATGAATCGTACGACCATGTCGAATCCGTGCTGTTCTTCACGGCCAGCGTAATGGCATATACATCCTTGATTTGCTTGCTTCCGGTCACTGGAGCAATGTTCAAGTTGTAGCTTCCGCCCGTTGCCATGACATGCGCATCGCTGAACTGGCCCGTCGCCTTATCAAATACAATTTGGCTGCCAGGAATAAGTACACCATTTCTAGTAACCTGAAATTCAAATTCTCCTTTGTTCACCGGATCGAAATTGTCGAGCGTCCATGTAATCGGCAGCGTGCCGACCGAATCGACCACAAACTGTCCCATCGACTTATCAAGCGTGACAATCGCCGCTTCCGATCGCACGACGATATAAGATAAGGCGGAAAGCGTAGATTGCGCGTTTTCCGGATTGACCGTGCTGATGCGAACCGTATAGCTGGGCACATTGTTGCTCGAAATGTCCTTCATATAGGAGCCCGGAATCGCAAAGCTTGTTGCATTGATTAATTCAGCAGTTGCCGGGGCTTCCCAAGTCCGCGTCGGCTGCTTCCCGGTAAGCTGAGTCCCATCCCAGAATCCGTCATACAGCTCCAGCTTGAAGTTGGCGTCCTGTGCCGCGCCACCCGCTCCAGCCAGCTCTTTATAGCGATCCATCACATTGGTCGACCAAATGATATTCGCGTCTTTGTTTTTATTGACATATACGCGATTGGCAAAGCTCGGAACGACCACGGCCGCAGAGCCGTCCGCGCTAATCGTAATCTTCTGCGAAGTGACTGTCGCTTCCGCCGCTTCTCCATTGTTTTTGGCTGCCAGCGTAAAGGTGACCGTACCCGCTCCCTTAGGAAGGATGATCCCGTCGGCGGTAATTCCCGCGATCGAAGCGTCGCTGCTACGCCATTCGAATTGATTCGGTGTCACATGTGTGGCATCCAAAGGATAAGTGAAGCTGAGCTTTGTTGCATTTGCATCGATCAGATTCACCACATATGGCGTGCCTGAAGGCCACGATGCGGGGTAAGTAATGGATAAATCGCCAGGAGTAATATACTTAGGCTCTGACACTTGGAAGCTGACCGTCTGACTTCCCAGCATCCCGAAATCGTCCATATTACCTGAACTGAGCGCCCCAGGCGTCGTGTTGCGATTGTAGTACACTTTGGCACGAAGCTGCTTGCCATCCACGATTGAATCTCCGTCTTTTAACGCATCATATACGCTTTGCGTAATCCGCAATTCCCCTTCCAGCACAGGCGGGGACAACGGCAGCCCGTCTTCGCCCAGCTTCCAGTGCAAATCCAGAACCCCTTGATTCCTGTCTCCGATGGAAATCATCACTCGCTTGGCGATCTCCTCGGAAGTCGTCACTCCGTCAATCAGCCAATCCGCTTCGCCGATGCCATTGCTCAATTGGAGCGTCGCCTTCAACGTCTGGCCGACCGCATAGCTCGACTGGTCCAGCATCAGCGATTGAAAAGCGTCGCCTCGCGCAGAATTAATGACAATATTCGGCGTATTCGTAAAATCCTTGCCCCACGAAATATAGTCAACTTTGCGATGTTCTAAGGCATCAGGCCCTAGCTGTACAGTCGCCGTTTCGTCTAAAGCAGCGGCCACCTGCAAATCAGCTGGCGCCATCCCCTTGCCGACAACCGCCATATAGCCGCTAATGAGAGATAAGCCTGTCCGCATATAAAAAGGTGGAGAATTCGAGTATTTCAATTCGTCATACGGCATCACGTCCGGGTAGGCGACCCCGCCTCCGGCAAGCTGCAATCTTGGCATGTTCGCCGGATCATCACTCGGCTTCCCATGTGCAATCGTATTGCTGTAGAGAACTTTAATGGGTACGATTTGCCCTGTCGTATAGGAGCCTTTCTTCGCCTCGACCTCTAGCATGGACGGGTCTGCCATGGAAGCATTCCGATCAGCTCGATAGTAGCAGGCTCCGAATCCTACACCATTCAACGAATCGCTTTGAAAGAGTCCTCTGCCACTGCCCAATGTAAAGGAAAGGTATCCGCCTCCCTCATACGCATGGGTAAACGGCACATACTTCCGGCTTGTTTCAAGATGATCAAAGTCGATTCGATCCAAATTGTTAAAGTCGTAAAAATGCAAATAATCTGCTCTCGCTTGGTCGACCCAAATATTATCCCGGTAATAACTCAGGCCACCCATGAAGTCGCCTCTTCCAGATACACAGTAAGATTGAATAATATCTCGTCGAACATACAAATCGTTGAACCTAATCGTTTTTGTCGTTTCGCCCGGCTGAAACTCAACCGTTCCTTTAACGACCGGAACGTACCGTGGTTGAATATGAAGCGTGCTATCCATAAGCTCATAGGAAAAGGATACTTTTTTCGTTTGTGGTCTGTTCAACTGAAAAGTGAAGATGACTGTTTCCGTGAAAGAAACGTCTGTCGCTTCTTCCAGCTTCGTTACCGATACGACGGTCTCATCTTCGTAATCCGCGCCTGCCGCAGCCGAGAGCCCTCTGGCTCCCATCATCGGATTGCCGTTCTCGTCGACAAAACGCAGCCCGCCCTCTCCCTCAACTTGCGATAGCAAGGAGTCGAGACTGTCCAGATGCTCGGGAGACAAGCCCGTTCCTCCCTCGTTTTGTGCAGACAATAGCATGGACAACCGCTCTTCAATGGCGAGCATTTCCTTGAGAGCAGCAAGCGTAATCGGCTCGCCGTCGACTTCGGCAATTTGCGTCAAGTCGGTACTCTCATCTGCTAATAGCTGTTTCAGTTCCTCTAACGTATAGCTCTTATCATTCAAAAAAATAGAGTAGTTCAGCAACTGGCCATTCGCATCTGCAAGACCAAGCTTCTGAATCATCTCTAACATCGCAGGGGCTTGCTCTTCACCGTACTCCTCGCCTAACAGGCGAAGCAGCTCCGCGTTGTAAGAATAGGCATCGCCGCGGTCTTCACCCGGCATTGCAGCTAGAGCCGGAGTTGTGAGGCTTGTCGCCACCAGCACGAATACTAACAAACAAGCTACGAATCTTTGTACTTGAATAACATACCTCATCTTTTTCTTCCCTTCCATGCATATTCCCAATCTTTTACTTCCAATTCGTCTCCGAAACGAATGCGCTCTAACGCAAAAAAATCTCCCGGTTCGACGATCCATGACATCATACATCGAATCCTGGGAGATTGTAGTCCTACTAAAGTAGTACGCGGAAAAAAATATGCAGTTTTACTACTTGATTGACAAACTCTCTCAAACTATAATTGAGGCAATCTTTCAAATGAGGTGAAATGGATGTATTTCCGTATCGTTCGAGATATTTAGTTTTCGGGTTGAATGATATCAATCTACTTATTAACCTCATTGGAAGGCGGAATAGAAATGAATCCATTTGAATATAAAGAGTTTTATGATAGAGTCGGCAAAATTAATGGTTGGGATTTCAGCAATGTGAAATGCGTTTCTGAAGGAACAAAATGGGATTTGTATCATGAAGTAACGAAGACCTGCAAGAAATCGGATATTTTGCTGGACATTGGCACTGGCGGAGGGGAAGCGATTTTATTAATTGCTGAATCTGCACTACTTCTAGTAGGGATTGACCAATCCACTGGAATGATTGAATCAGCAACTAAAAATTCCGCTAAATCAGGCTTTCCTAATGTACGCTTTCTAAAGATGGGCGCTGAAAATTTGGAGTTTCCTGACGACTTTTTTAATATAGTCTCGTGCAGACATTCGGATTTTTTTGCTAAAGAAATCGCAAAAGTTTTAATTAAGGGTGGTACATTCTTCACTCAGCAAGTAAGCGAAAACGACAAATTAAATATGAAAGAAGCATTTGGAAGAGGACAGGCTTTTGGAACAAAGGCAGGTACATTAAAGGATAAATATATGACTGAATTAAGTGAAGCGGGTTTTAGTGACATACAGTCATTTGAAGTTAGTGTTACTGAATATTACCAAACGGCTGAAGACCTGATTTTTCTACTAAAACATACTCCGATTATTCCCGATTTTGGACGGACTGAGGTTGATTTCCAAGTACTCCAACAATTTATAAAGGAAAATCAAACTGAGAAAGGGGTTAGAACAAATTCGGAACGCTTCATCATAATTGCTAAATTATAGAGTTTGTAAAAATTACATGCAAAAAGGATACTCGCTAATCGGGTATCCTTTAATCATAAATTAAATAAATGGAATTATTTAAGATGTTATCTTTATCACGACATTACCCTTCTTATGACCTTTTTCCACATATCGATGAGCTTCGGCTAGTTCTTTGAGCAAATAGAATCGATCGATAACGGAACGAATTTCCCTCTTCTCCATAAGCTCTCCGAGGTAATCTAAGTCTTCTACTCGTACTTTTGCGATGCCTTGCCCATCAACGGTAACATATGAGCCATTTGGAGTTAGTGCTTTTTTACAACTAGATTTAGATATTTTACCGACAGCATCAAAAATGATATCGTAATAATCCCCTCGATTTGTAAAATCCTCCTCCATGTAATCAATAACCTTATCGGCTCCCAATGATTTTACCATTTCTAAATTTGCTGTACTGCAAACACCTGTAACCTCGGTTCCAAAGTACTTGGCTAGCTGTACTGCGTAAGTACCTACAGCTCCAGATGCTCCATAGATTAGTACTTTTTGTCCTTTTTGAATATGGCCTTTTCTCAGAAAATATAAAGCAGTCGTTGCCCCAAAAAGAACTGAAGCTGCTTCTTCATAGGAGACATTGGACGGTTTGATTGCCATCAACGCTCCTTCAGGAAGGCATGTATACTCGGCATGACCACCGAAATTCATCCCAGTTAATGCAAATATTTGATCACCCTTCTTAAATCGTGTCACTTTAGGACCTACGGTCATAATTTCCCCAGCTAATTCCACACCAAGAACAGGTTTTCGAGGTTTCCTTAGTCCTAAAACGATTCTCATGGGAAGCCATAGCAGAAGAGGGCTATTGAAAGTACGAACTCGAATATCGCCAGCGGTTACGGTTGAAGCATAGATCTTTACTAGCACTTCATTTTCCTTCGGTACAGGGGCATCTACCTCTTTGAGCATGAGTACATCAGGAGAACCGTATTGCGTACATACCATTGCTTTCATGGGGATTCCTCCAAGGATAAGATTTGGTATCAGTATATCTTCAATACGGTTATCGGATGTAGATACTAAAGTATGGTTTTATTCTTTTAACAATCCTAGCTCGCGTGCACGTGCTACAGCCTCCGTACGTCGTTTTACTTGTAGTTTCTCAAAAATGATACGATTATGCCCTTTTACGGTAGGAAGTGCAATGAAAAGCTTCTTGCTGATCTCATTATTGGAATGACCTTGCGCGATGAGATACAATACTTCCAACTCTCGTTCACTTAGTGGCTCGATCAACAGATTAGCAGAATTAGTTAGAAGCTGATTCGACTTCACACCACGATGTTGCTCCATTTCATCAAATGCTCCAAGCAGCTTAGCTAAATAATCCGTCATTCTTACTTGATCGGCTACCTCATGCAACAAATTCCGCATTGGGATGCCTAGGTCAACAAATATCCGAATAAAACCACCGGACTCTGCTGCTTTTAGGGCATGTATTGTGAATTGTTTGGATTTGGACTTATGTCCGTGTGCGTGCAATACCACTGCTTGTAGGATTAATACCTGAAGGTGTTCATCCTTTAGTCCCTTCTCCTCCATATGAACTCTTAATGGATCAAGTATTGAAAGTGCAGATGAAGTGTTCCCCTGCATAAGATGTACCTGTGCTAGTTTGAGACGAAGTTCGTGTCTCTTAGCCAATTGTTCAGCAGCTAGTAGATTGTTTTGATGTAGGAACAAGTCTACCTGCAAAGCAGCAATTCGGGGAATCTGATGTACTAATTTATGTTGAAGTGACAGAAGCTCCACCTTTTCCAAAATAGTGGCGGCGCCACTCATCTCTCCCCTACCAAGCATTACTTTGGCTAGTAATACCTCTCCAGCGATGACTCTATCTATCATTTCAAATTGCTTCGCATCATGAATACTTTGTCTAGCGTACAGCAAAGCATTATCCAAATCATTCCATTCATAATAAAGTCGGCCTAAACACATTTTCGCTTCGTAAGCCACTAACGGCAGTGGATCTGTTGCCAATGTTATGACTTCTCTATACGACTCAGCAGCCAGATACAGCATATTCTCTTTTTCCTGTATGTTCCCAAGTCCAAGTGTTGAAGTGATGGTTATGATGACATGTCCGATCTTCTGACTGATGGCTAACACTTCGGCATAGGCTTTACCAGCAGAAATACGATTCCCTTGAAGCTGATAAGCAAATCCCATCGTCCATAGCGTAGAAGTACGAATAGGAAGATTGTCAGGATGTAGATATTCCAAAGCACGAAGTGACTCGGTAATGATGGTTTCAGCCTGGTTGCTGTTGACTGATAGCGTAGCGCGAACAGCGGCAATATGACCGATCAGATCTTTGGTTTGATCGTTCAGCTCAATTCCGTTCAATGCTTTCTCAGCTGCTTGTAGCTTCTGCTCAACACCGTCCAATTGGCCTGCCATCAGTAGCGCAGAGGCATACATGATCCACATGGAAGGTATTGCATCCAGTTCTGCACTAGGCAACGAATCCAGCCATTTTAATACAGGAGCCACTACACCGCGAAAAATCAAAGGCATCCCTTTTCCTTCCACCAATCTGGCGGCGCGCTTAGTATCCTTGGCAATAGCTGCATAATGAAAAGCTTCAATCTCGAGATCATGTTCTTCAAACCATATGCTAGCACGTATGTATAGATCTGAAGCGGTTACGACACCTTGATGGAGTCGATTCCGAAGCAATTCTGCAAAGAGATGGTGGTAACGATACCAGCGCTTCTCATTGTCTAATGGGATGACAAATAGGTTGGATCGATCGAGAAATTCTAATATTTCTTGCCCGGAAGTAGACGAGAGGTTTTCTCCATCTCCACCCCGCATTACAGCATCACAAAGTGAACCGCATAAACGATCAAGAATAGAAGTATGAAGTAGAAAGGTCTGAACGTGTATGGATTGTTTGTTTATCACCTCATCGATCAAATAGTCTACTATGTATTGGTGGTTACCAGAAAATGATTGGATAAAGCTATTAGGATCTTGATGCCCCTGCATGGAAAGGCCTGCTAGCTGCAAGCCAGCGACCCAGCCTTCTGTGCGAGATGCAAGTAATGCGATGTTTTCAGATGTAAGCTTTAGCCCCATCACCCTTTCACAAAATTCACCCACTTCAGAAGGTGATAAGCGCAAATCTTTGGCGCGCACCTCTGTCAATTGGTTCCTAACACGTAATCGAGCCAATGGTAGACGTGGTTCTTCACGTGTGATGATGACTAGATGCATTTGTGACGGCATACGCTCAAGCAATATAGATAGAGCATTGTCAATTGCAGTTGCATCTATCACATGATAATCGTCAAGTACAAGTAGGAATGGATAAGAGAGGGCTGTGATTTCATTGATTAAGATCGTTATAATGATTTCAATTGGCGGTGGCTGAGAGGATTGGAGTAGACTAATTAGATTTTTTCCAAAATCTTGTTCAATCGTTTGCAATGCGGCGACGAAGTAAGTTAGAAAACGAAGAGGTTCGTTATCTGCCTCTTCTAATGACAGCCATGCGGCTGGTTGTGGGTTAGTCGTAAGCCATTCGCTTACAAGTGTCGTCTTCCCATAGCCAGTAGAAGCAGATACTAAAGTTAGCTTGCGATTTATCCCCTCGTTTAGAAATTCGACCAACCGAGGACGTAAGACAGCCTTAGATCGAGGTACTGGAATAAATAGTTTAGTAGATAAAATAGTAGTAAACATGATTACCACCGTTCTACGCCATCAACTTGCGCGGATTAATAATAGATTGATAGTAAGTTCGACGGCTTTTCCAGCATTTCCTTTTATAAAAAACAAAAAAACGGCATCTCTGCCGTTTCAACTTAAACTAATTATGACTTTTCCTTGGGCATGGCCCTCTTCAAGATATCGAATGGCTTCCGATACTTCGCTTAAATTGTAACATCTGTCGATAACCGGTTTTACTTTTCCCGCTTCGAGAAGTTCATGCATCGTCATCAGATCCTTTTTACTCCATTTCGCCATAAAAATTTGTATTCTTTGAGAGACGAAACGTGAGATAAGGAGCCCTCGGAGCGCCCGAGCCAGTGGTCCAAGCAATCGTCCCTTACTCTGCGATCCAACAATAACCAAAGTGCCTTGATTTTTTAGTACCCTATTACAAGCGGAGAACGTTCGATTTCCCACCAGATCAAAAATGAGGTCATACCTATTCTTACTTCGAGTGAAGTCCTCTTGTGTGTAGTCAATCACATGATCTGATCCGATTGAACGAACCATCTCTACATTCCTCGTGCTACACACCCCTGTCACTTCCGCTCCGAGTGATTTGGCAATCTGTACAGCGAAAGTACCCACACCTCCCGCAGCACCATTAATCAATATTTTCTGCCCTTGCTGAATCAATCCTTGGTCACGTAGACCTTGCAGGGCAGTGAATGCCGCAATCGGCACAGCTGCTGCTTGCTCAAATGTCACATTGACTGGTTTCTTTACTATAGACTTCTCGGATGCACATACATACTCTGCTAAGGCACCATTACACGCACCAAATATTTCGTCCCCCGGCCTAAACTCCTTCACATTCTTGCCCACTGCTTCGATGTGACCTGCCACATCTACTCCAATACCAAAATTCTTTGGTCTGAATAACCCTCCCTCTAGGCGCATGATGTAAGGTGTGCCTCTCATCAAATGATAATCCACTGGATTTACGGATGCCGCGTGAACACGAACCAATACTTCATTATCCTTTGGAACAGGTTTTCCGATCTCACCAAGTTGAAGGACATCCGGGCCTCCATACTTCGAGCGTACAATCGCTTTCATAAATCCCTCCTTCATTGATTTGATCCAGTCAGGATCAATCATTTTATAGGACTGCTTCTTAATATGCTTGAAGTATATCTGTTACGCGGTATTGATTAATAGATACTAAAGTATTGTTTTAGGACGACAAAATACAAAAAAGCACAGCCATTTTATAGCTGAGCTTAATAATTTTATATATGGTGGAACCAAGGGAGCTCCGCTCGCACATCTCGCTATAACTTTCAATGGGATGTCCCATTCCAAAAAAGCCTTCAAACACTCGGAAATCCTTGTGTTTAAAGGCTTTTTATATTATGGAACCAAGGACGAACCTCTTCGCTGCCAGCAAAGCGCTCTACCGCCAGACTCGGAAATACGTTCGTAACTTTATTTATATAAATAGTTTACGAGCATTTTCGCAAGTTCGTTTTTTATCTGATCGGCATCAACATTTTGCGGCGCGAAAACGAGCATATCAACAACGCTGTTTAATGCTTCATATACGACAATGGCAGCTGCCTCCACATGATCCACCTTTAATTCCTCAGGGTTCATCAGGAGGTATTCCAGCGTTCTGCGGCGTCCCCGATCAAACTGCTCGTCCATAAGCGCCTGGACTTCCGGATCGGAATGATACATTACCCGTAACTCATTGTGGAACTCGGTAAAGACTTGATGGGAATAAATTAGGCTATCAATAACCTCCCGCATAAATTCATGCTTGTCCATAGAGCTGAAATTGATTTCGGCAAGATATGTTTCGATCCTTTCAAGGAGCGCTTGGAAGTAGATGGTGAGCGAATCCAGAAATACGGCGCGTTTATCCTTGTAATAGGAATAAAAGCTTCCGGTGGATACGCCTGCCGCGGCAGCGATTTCTTTGGTATTAGTCTGGTGGTAACCTTTCTCGGAAAATAGCTTCATGGCAGCTTGTAGAATGGCTTCTTTAGTTTTGATGCTCCGTTCCTGCCGGGGTGTTCGGATTTTGGTTTCGTTCTCAGTTTCAGTCACTTCAAATTACCCCCTCTGTAATAAAGATTGTAGAGGAGAACAAAAGGACTGTCAACGAAAGTTGAACTATAGTTCATATTTTTTGTTGACAAATATGAACTATAGTTCATATAATCAAAACATGAACTTTGGTTCACATTATTTAGAGGAGTGTGAAAGATGAACGGACGCGCAAAAGGAGTATTAGCCTTTATGGCTATTTTGCTGGGATATTTTATAGCACTGCTGGATACGACCATCGTGAACATCGCCCTGCCGGAGATGACGCGGCATTTTGGCGGTACGGTTTCGGAAATTTCGTGGATTATGAATGGATACAATCTGGCATTTGCCGCGTTGATCCTGACGGCATCTCGGCTTGCGGACCAGTTTGGACGCAAGAAAGTTTTTATAGTAGGTGTTGTATTGTTTACGTTATCTTCCTTGTTAGCCGGATTATCTACATCGCTGGGCATGCTAATCTTATTCCGAACGATACAGGGGCTCGCCGGCGCGATTATTGTACCGGTCTCCATTCCGCTGACCACGACGACCTTTCCCAAAGAGAAGCATGGCATGATCATCGGCTTATGGGGAGCGATTGCTGGGCTTGCGGCCGCCAGTGGACCTTCGCTTGGCGGAATTATTACGGAGAAACTGAATTGGCAGTGGATTTTTTATGTGAATGTTCCGCTTGGAGTGCTCAGCATTGTGCTGACCCTACTGTTTATTAAAGAATCCCGGGATGAATCCGCAGGCAAAAGGGTGGATTACGCCGGTATGTTATCGATTACCGCAGGCATGCTTTTGATTACCTATGCATTTATTAAGGCAAATGATTATGGTTGGAATTCGGGTGAATTTTACGCGCTAATCGGAGCGGGATTGTTATGCATTGCTTTATTCTTTTTTGTACAGCGGCGGGGGAAAGAACCTATGCTTCCTTTAGCACTGCTGAAAATTAAGGAGTTTAACGGGACCTCACTGACGTTATTTATCGTTGGCGCGGCATTATCCAATCTGGCCTTTCTGACATCCTTTTTCCTGACCCGGGTGATGGGAATGACAGAGCTCAAGGCAGGGCTCGTCTTATCCACTATGGCTGCGGGATCCATCGTCAGTTCGGCAGTATCAGGGGGATTATCCAATAAATACGGCAGCCGCTGGTTTGGGGCGATTGGGGCTGTTATTATCTGCGGATCCCTTTACTCCATGAGTACTCTTGAGGCGGATTCCTCGCTTGTCGATGTGATTCTCCGATTATTCATTGCCGGTATCGGCGTTGGTTTGACGATGGCACCCGTAATGTCGGCTGGTATACGGCATGTACCTGAGGAGAAAGTGGGCATTGCGTCAGGCGTCATCAATATGGCAAAATCTATCGGCAGCGTGCTGGGAGTGGCCATCATTGTCACCTTGCTGCAGCAGAATATCGGCGGAGAAATGCAAACCGCACAGACCCGCATCTTGGAGCAGGTGAAAGGTGATACGGTGCTGATGCCTTTTGTCAAAGAGGTTCTCGTTGGCGTAGTTAATGAACAAGGGGGACAAATGAAGACAGGATCGGACAGCGAAGTCCAAGCCGAGGCACTGACCACCAAGATCATGAAAGGTTTAGAGGCGGCTGCAGCCAAACTTGAGCCTGAGCAGCAAAAGGCTTTTGCCGCAACGCGCGAGGGCCAAATTGACGAAGTAAAGATGCTTCTTACAAAGGCAGGATCGGAGCTGAAGGAAGCTTCCGTCAAAGGGTTCGGCCAAACCTTCATCTACGCCAGCTTTATGTCTCTGCCAGGAATTATTTTTGCATGGATGAGCGATAAGCGCAGGGCGAGAAAAAGCTCGAACAAATCTGCCGATTATGAGTCGACGGAAATAGCATAAGTTTAGAGTCTCTAATGGAAAGGCAGACGCTGGCATCGAAATGGACATTAACTTCCGTATTTCAGTCTATAATGACTCAACGTCAGAAGGGGCCAGATATATTTGTAGCTGTGATAATGGGAGTAAAAATAACCCGGCAGGCCGGCGCCAGTCGGATAAACGGTCGTCCATTTATCTTCTTTCACGGAGTCGATCAGTCTGCAAATTCCTTTATCCAACGCGGCGGTTGGCTGCGGGTGAACGGCGATAAGGGCATCCAACGCCCATGCGGTTTGGGATGGCGTACTTTCTCCTAACGGTACATAACGCTGAAGCCAGTCGCTGCTGCATGATTCCCCCCAGCCGCCGTCCTCATTTTGGATGCTCAGGAGCCAGTTGGCTCCTTTTTGTACTGTTTTATGGTTCGTCGGAAGGCCGACCGCCGTTAAACCTGTTAATGCGGCCCATGTGCCATAGATATAACAAACTCCCCATCTTCCGTACCATGATCCGTCCTTCTCCTGATGGCTAATCAGCCATTGTGTCC
>NZ_SKFG01000040.1 GCF_004344915.1 Paenibacillus albiflavus
GTTCGTGAGTTATTATGACGAGACCAGCTCCAATTGTACAACGTAGGTTATTAAAGTAGTTGGATAAACTATTTTAACAGAGCTATAAAACAGAAGGAGCTGGTTACTATGAAGTATGCCCAAAAATATGTAGGAATGGATGTTTCAAAGGATACCATTGTCATAGCGATTGCTGAAAGTGGAAGAGAAGAAGCACGTTATTGGGGAAGTATTCCGCATAAGCCAGAGGCAGTGAGAAAACTAATCAAACAACTGGGTGACAAAGAACAAATTGAAGTATGTTATGAAGCAGGCCCGACAGGATACGAATTATATAGATGGTTAACAAGTATGGGCGTGAAATGTAGTGTAGTAGCCCCATCACTAATTCCTAAGCGTGCTGGAGATCGAATTAAAACAGATCGCAGAGATGCCATGCGACTAGCACAATTATTCAGAGCAGGAGAACTAACAAGTGTTTATGTGCCAGATCGAGACACAGAAGCACTAAGAGACTTAGTTCGAGCAAGAGAAGATGCAAAAGAAGATTTGCATCGAGCAAGACAACGGATCCTAAAATTTATGCTACGTCATCAAATATACCAGCCGTCAACTATTAAGAAGAGATGGACAAAAAGCTACAAAAAGTGGCTTGGAGCAATTAAATTTGAACGATCAAACGAACATTTTGTATTTCAAGATTATCTACAAGTCGTATTAGAAAGTGAAAAAAGGCTAGAACGAATAGAAAGGGAAATTGAGCAACAAAGTGAAACAGCACCCCAGGCAGAAGTAATCCAAGCGATACAGTCATTAAGAGGAGTTGGGCTTGTAACAGCAGTAACATTAGTGGCTGAAATAGGCAGTTTTGCACGATTCCGTTCGGCACAACAACTAATGGCATATGCAGGGATCGTGCCACGAGAAAGATCAAGTGGAGAAACGAACTGGAAAGGAAAGATTACAAAGTCAGGCAACGCCCATGTCAGGAGAGTAGTAACAGAAGCTGCATGGCAGTATCGGCATCGTCCAGCGATGTCAGCAAGAATGCAAGAAAAAGGTCATAACCAAAGTGCAGAAATACAAGCAATAGCTTGGAAGGCGCAGCATCGTCTTCACGAGAGATATTTCAGGCTTATTATTCAACGAGGGAAGCAAAAATGTGTAGCCATAACGGCAGTTGGAAGAGAATTATTAGGATTTATATGGGCGGTAGCTAGAGAAGTAGAGCAATGTAAGAAAGCAGCAGCATAGGATCAATTAGCAAAGAGGAGAAAAATAAAATGAATTTTTGGGCCCGAAGGCAACGCGGTAGTGAGAATAAGATTCGCGTCTTGTATTTGTACTAGCCAAAGGGTAAATGTGCGTCGTGAGTTAGCGAGCAGATTCTCAGACGGTCGGATAAAATGTGGTAACCAATCCACGGATATCAGTGTGCCAACTGTCGAAGTTGATTGTTGCCTTCGCGCCGAGAAATTCAGTCAAAAAATGGGGCTTGCAGAGTCTCGTCATATCAATACAAGAGACGTTATAGGAAATCAGCACAAAAACATCAGAACTAAAAACAGTAACAACGTTAGTCCTCAATTGTTTTACAATTAAGAGTGAAGAATAATTGAAGAAAAAACACAATATTTTAGAAATGTGTTTATTAAATTACTAATTGATCCTATTAATCTCCATAATAAAGTTCTAATAAACTTATTTTTTTGGAAAGAATCTATAGGAGGCGTGCAAAATGACTAATATATTTATGCATATAACCAGACTTTTTTAGGAGTCATTTTTTTGGTTGCAGGTCTAAACGGTTATTTTGTCATCTTTGGACTGGAGCCATTTGTAGCAACTAGCCCTGAAGCAATGGCATTATTCGAATTTGACTATCTAATAATTGCTGAAAAAACATTAGAAATTATGTGTGGAGTTTTGCTTTTATTCAATCGGTTTATACCACTGGCCCTTGCAATATTGTCTCCAATCGTAGTTAACATTTTTTTACTTCATTTGTTCCTAGACCATTCGTTACTTCTTTTGGCAGTAATGCTTATCATCACTTATGGTTATTTGTTGTTCTATTACAGAAATAACTTTAAGGGTATATTGGAGAAAAAACCAAAAAAATTTCAATAATTTTTTGTATCCTCGTTCCATTCGTTTTTTTTCATGTAATAGTTAATGAGATGGTGAGTAATTTGAAGAAGGCGCATTTCGGCTAGATCATATATAAGAATTTAAAAACCACTTAAAACGTACAAAAGATTACAAAAAATGAAATTACATGGTATTATTTAGTTAACCTCCAGTATGAGTATTATTGCTGGAGGTATTTATTTAGCCAATTCAAGGGTCATGATTATTATGAAGAGCAGTTTTAAAGACATTGAAAGAGTAGCTATTAAAGCCTAGGTCTGCCCAAGGAAATTCGGGGAAGTGGGTCAAGCAGACATCCTCTGCGAGGCTAGGTCTTCGACCCAGTCGCTACGCTCCTTTAAGCCTCTCGGGTTCGTGAATACTAGAACGTTAGACGATATTAATGCAAATAAATTAAAAGCATGGAGGATCATATGAGCTTTTCAAACATCTTTCAAAGCACGAATGAAGAGAGTAATTACGTTAGAAACAGACTAATTGAATTCAATTCACAACATGTACCAAACGGCCGTTATGAAGAAATTAATTTATGTTTGAAAAATGACAATGAAGAAGTTATAGCAGGAATGAATAGTGCAATTTGTTGGAATTGGATGGAGATTGATATTTTATGGGTTCATAAAGACTATCGAAAGCAAGGATACGGAAAACAGCTTCTTGAAGAAGCAGAAAAAATATCTAGGGAAAAGAACTGTTCTTTCATTAAATTAAACACTTTTAGTTTCCAAGCACCTGATTTCTATGAAAAATACGGATATAAAATTATTGCAGTTATAGAAAATGCTCCAAATGATTATAAACATTTTTACTTATTAAAAGAACTATAATAATTCAGTGTTTCGAAATGGGCATTAACATCGTCCAACACCATGTTCACGCGTCAGGCATTCGCCCTCGGTCCGGTAGAAGTTAGATGTGATTCGATGAGGCATTCCAGTGTTCGGGAAGAAATAGGAGGCAGTATGAACCGTATATTGGTTATTGGTTCAGGTGGATCGGGCAAATCTACCTTATCTCAAAAGCTCAGTAAAATACTCAACCTTCCAGTAATACATTTAGACACATATTTTTGGAATCCTAATTGGATCCCTAAACCAAATGATGAGTGGGATATGCTCGTTGAACAATTTACGAACAAAGATCAATGGATAATTGATGGAAACTACTCAAGAACTATGGATATCAGAATTAAGAAAGCTGACTTAATCATTTTTTTAGACATGCCTAGGCTTCTATGTATTTATCGAATTATTAAACGAAGAATTATGTATCATAAGAAAACTAGACCTGATATGAATAAAGAATGCCCGGAGAAAATAGATTGGGAATTTGTTAAATGGGTTTGGAATTATAGAAAGAGAAGTCGAATGAACACAATAAAGAAACTTGAACAGATAAGAGAAAATCAACAAGTAATCATTATAAAAACAAGAAAACAGGTAGATCAATTGATAGACAGGTTAGAGAAGGAAAGAAATATTTGATAGCAGTTCAGGAAGTGCTTGGAATAGAGCATTTATTAAACAAGATACTTGGTCAAATTAACCTAAACAATACAGGAATGATTTGTCTTATTAACAATGCGGCTATTCTTGAACCTCTGAAATCAATAGAAGAGTGTAATGCAGAAGAAATCAATAAGAACTTTCAAATAAATTTAGTAGCACCGATAGTATTAACTTCTTGTTTTATTAATCAAACAGATAACATTCAGTTAAGACGCAAGATTATTAATATATCTTCTGGCTCCGGGACATATCCAGCACCGGATATGAGTGTGTATTGTTCCACGAAAGCAGAAATAGATATGTTTACCCAATGTGTCGGGGCAGAACAATCGAAACAGAAATATCCAATTGAAGTCATTGCGGTTGATCCTGGGATGGTTGATACCGAATTGCAGAGAGTTGCTAGAGGAAAGAACAATCAAGATTTCGAAATGGCGAAGTTTTTTAAACAAGCACATCAAACAGGACAATTACAAACAAGAGAAGCACTTGGAAAGCATTTATTAAAGATTATTGAGAAGCAGTTTCAACCAGGTAAGCTATTAAAGTACTCTGAAGAATAGTTCAGAGAGGGCATTGGTATCACCTAATATTTTTTTTAGGCATCGGAACCAGGTGGCTCCTCGGTCCCGAGAGAAGCGAAGACAATGTAGCAGATTCAGCGGACAAATCCGCACCGAATAACCGCATCGCGACCGGCTGGTGGCGCATCCTTTAGTCGGTGGGACATCGTAAACACAGGAACGTTATCAGAAATGACTGAAATAATTAAATACTAAACACAGATAAGGGAGTGTTAATATGTCGGAACATTGGGATATTTATTTAACTCAATCAAACAATAACAACGTATTTGTCAGACTAGACTTAGGGATCAAGGATAGTGTCCCCATTTCTGGCGCGGATAAGCTAGTACAAGTTAGTATACAAACCAAGAGTTTATTTTCGAAAAAGATGAATTTTGAATTACTTCATATAATTGAGGATGAAATTGGTAGTGCATTGACAGAAAGTGATTTTTATATTGGTGTTATTACAGAAGCAGATATGAGAACATTTTATATTTATACCATTCAAGAAAAAAAATTATTGAATACGGTCGAAAGCATTCTTTCAAAACATAAAAAACAAACTAGTGACATTTCAATTGTGGATGACCCTGAATGGAGTTTTTATTTAGAAACCCTCTATCCAGATGTTTATAAATACCAATGGATACAAGATAGACATGTAGTTGAGCAATTGATAGCAAATAACGATAATCAAAAAGTCCCTCGTGAAATAACTCATTGGCTTTATTTTAGTGATATTGCAAGTAGGGAGAGCTACAAAAATAAACTAGATCGTGAAGTCTATAAGATTATAGATGAAACTACATTTGAAGAAGAAACGGATTATCCATATCAACTTTCAATTTCACACAAGGGTACTACTGAACTTGAAACAATTTATCAATATACAACAGAGCTAATTAAGAAATCACTTGAAGTTGGTGGGAATTATGATGGATGGGAAACCCAAGTGATTCAGAGTAAGTAAGTCGATGAAGTCAGTCACTTCTGATAACACTATGCTCACGTTTCGGGCCATTCGGCCCTCGATCCAGCAGAAGCTAGATAAGGATTCGGGGATGCAATTTTAACTTGAGGTAATGACATGACATAGTTAATTAAAGGGATAATATTTGGATTCTCCATTGCAGCGCCGGTCGGACCTATTGGGATATTATGTATCCGAAAGACATTAAATCAAGGAAGATCTTATGGATTTATTTCGGGTTTGGGTGCAGCAACAGCGGATGCCATTTATGGAAGTATTGCTGCATTAGGGCTTACAATCATTTCGCAATTTCTAATAAAACAAGCAAATTGGATTAATCTTTTTGGGGCAATCTTCTTATTATATTTAGCGTACGTTACATTTCGGGCTCCTGTAAGCAATAATATTGAGAAGGATCATGATAAGGGCAATTATTTCAAGACATTTGGAACGACATTATTTTTAACACTCACTAATCCTTTAACCATTGTTTCGTTCATAGGGATTTTTGCTGGAATGAATATAGGATCAGTGTCTGGATCATCAGTTTATTTAGTCTTAGGGGTATTTATGGGTTCAGCAATATGGTGGTTATTATTAAGTTCTTTTGTTGGGTTATTCAGAAAAATGATAAGTTCTGAATCAATGAAATTGATAAATACAATATCTGGTCTAATTTTATTTGGATTCGGTATTTATAGTCTTTATAAGGCCTATAAGGGATTATTTTGAGAGTGAGTTACAGTGTTCTCGATGCTTGGATTATGCCCCTTGGTTTCCCAGAGGAATCTCGGAGAAGAGTATTTGGGCAGACACATCTGAGACCCTAAG
This sequence comes from Paenibacillus albiflavus, assembly GCF_004344915.1. Classification (GTDB taxonomy): domain Bacteria; phylum Bacillota; class Bacilli; order Paenibacillales; family NBRC-103111; genus Paenibacillus_AM; species Paenibacillus_AM albiflavus. The sequence goes on from NZ_SKFG01000040.1 coordinate 6,009, forward strand.
ATTAACATCTAGGATCTCGTCGTCGGGAACACATATCGTTATACGAAAACTCGATTACCCTATAAAACCAACACAATAGTAGAAGGAGACTTCAAGATGATAAGAGAAGAACAACCACAGAAGTATCATGTGCTGGCTCGTGGAGTCATAATACATGACAACCATCTTTTGGTTGCCCATTGCATTGGAATGGATAATACCTTTTTACCAGGAGGACATGTTGAGTTTCATGAAAGTATTAGAACATCTTTGTATAGAGAGATATATGAAGAACTAGGTTTAAAAAGTGAAGTCGGGTTATACATAGGAGCAGTAGAAGCTGAACACGAGGATGAAGGAACATATCACCAAGAGATGAATCATGTTTTTATTACTAAATTAGAGAACGCAGATTATAGAAAGAATCCAGAATCAAAAGAGAGTCATTTAGAATTTTATTGGATACCGATAAACGAGATGGACCGACATAACCTTCTTCCGCAACCAATGAGAAAACTTATTGAAAACTATATAAATGAAATGCAGGGGCCTTTTTTCGAAAGTACATTCATAGAGAGTTATTGAGGTTTTCGCTGAAGACGAGTCTTTGTATAGCACAGTATCTACGCTGCGGCGCTTACGCGCTTTAAGCCTCTCAAGCACCCAAATTATATCAAATGGAGGAGGATTTACATGACTGTAAATTTCTTAGGAGCAGTATTTGTGAGGGTAACAGACCTAGAGCAATCTTTGAGTTTCTATTCCGATGTACTCGGACTTCAGTTGCGAAATATAGAAGACTGCGGCAGGATTGCTAATTATGTCATTAGCGAGACTTCACCTTTGCTTACATTAATAAAAACAGAGACTTTACAAGTTCAAGAATATCCAACGTTTAATTTGAATTGTACTAATGTCTTAGAACTACATGAGAAATTAATAAATCAAGGCAAAAAAGTTGGCCACATCAATAATTGGTCTTCAGAAATGAATGTTCATATTGATTTTGATGTATATGATCCCGATGGTAATGCAATTAACTTGATTGAATGGAGTAAAAAAACTGATTAGATATAAGACATTTGCAAGTTTACAAAAGAGGGGGATTAAATGGCCAAATCTTTATTAGAAATGTCACTTGAAGAGTTGTGGGAGCTATTTCCGATTATATTAAATGAATATAATCCGCAATGGAACGATTGGTATTTTCAAGAAGAACAACTGCTTAACAACATAATCTGTGATCAATATATTGAACGGATAAATCACATAGGAAGTACCTCTGTTTCGGGATTACTAGCAAAACCAACGATAGACATATTGTTTGAAATAACAGAAGACTGCGACTTGAATATTTTAGTGGGGGTATTGGAGAAGAACGGATATATCTTTGAAAAGCAACCACAAAAACCAGCACCTCATATGATGTTTATGAAAGGCTATACAGATAAAGGATTTGCGGAAAAAGTATTTCATCTTCATGTTAGATATAAGGGTGACTGGGATGAACTATATTTTAGAGATTACCTTAGAGAGCATAAAGATATTGCAGACAAATATGCTCAATTAAAGCTAAGTTTAAAAAACAAATATGAACATGATAGAGATGGGTATACAGAATCAAAGACAGAATTTGTTAAAAAATATTCTAAAATTGCAAAAGAAAGTATTCTAATTGAAGCAAATAAGCTATGAAACCGACTAATTAGAAAAGAGAGGGATAATCCATGGAAGCAATCCTAAAACAGTTAGAAACCCAAGATCTAAAGAAACTATGGAAAGAAGCGTTTGTTAATCATAATATACATCGATCGGATGAGTATTATGATTTATGTGAGAAAGAGAACCAAAATGGAAAACGTGTTACGTTACTAGCTTTTATAAATCACGAATTAGCAGGAGTTTCACATTTGAAATATGAATCTGACTATCCCTACTTTAAGAACCATAGCATTCCAGAAATCAATGATTTAAATGTATTCCCAGAGTACCAAAGACGTGGTATTGCCAATCAGCTAATCAATGAATTTGAAATGATAGTAAATAGAAAGTATAACTGGATTGGAATTGGAGTGGGATTATTTAAAGATTATGGAGCAGCACAAAGAATATATTGCAGAAGAGGTTTTATACCTGACGGAAATGGAATTATGTATAATGATAAGGAAGTAGCGCCAGGAGATGTAGTGCGTGTAGATGACGATTTGAATCTATATTTTATTAAAGAACTAAATAAGAATCTATTGTAAGTAGCATTATCCAAGATTGTTATAATGAAAATAGGGGGATCATATATGATCGTACTTAAGGAAATTGATCGAAACAATTTTTTTGATGTCATTAAGCTGAAAGTAGCTGAGGAACAAAGTGAGTTTGTAGCAACAAATTTGTTTTCGCTTGCACAGGCTAAGGCATTCCCGGAGTGTGTTTGCTTGGCAATTTACCACGATGAAGTTCTAGTGGGATTTACGATGTATTGTATAGATGATGATGATCATGAATATTGGATTTATCGGTTAATGATAGATGCTAAGTATCAGTCAAAAGGCTATGGGAAAGTTGCTATGGAAAAGCTCATTGAAAGAATTAAAGAAGATATACAACATCGGGTCATTTACATAAGCTTTGAACCAGAGAATGCTTGGGCAAAACAATTATATGAAAAATTAGGCTTTGTAGAAGATGGCCGAGTGATAGATGGGGAAGTTGTTTATAAACTGGAGTATTAATATGACCTTCAATATGTACCATTATTATGATAAAAATACAGGACCGTTTAAGAACTTATCCAAACTTACAAGAGAGGCAGCCGAAGAGGTCTCGAACCGAATTAAGTTAGACGGGAAGACGTTTGCAAGTAAACGATCAAATGATTACATGAATATTAGAAGAGAATTGGAATCTAAAGCACGCGAACAATTTATCGCGAAGGGCGGAAAGCCATATAACACATTTCCTCATTACATGACACTAGAAGCGTGTGAATGGATCGCGTCATGGTACAAGAATCCAGGTGTAGTTGTAATTCCATGGGAAGTGTTTTTAGAAGAATCAATTAGTTTTACGTACGGGGATCTATTCCCTACAATGAGATATGAAGACGGCAAACCGTATCGGAAGCAGGTCTACACTAAGAGTGAAATCAAAGAACTTATTAAACAATATGGGTTCCCACAAGCCTGGAACGTCAATGGGGACCAAGGGCCAGAAAGATATATAGAAGTTCAGGTATGGGATGAAGAAGTAATCAAGCGGTATTTGAATGATTGACTGAGGTAATATGTAGACCACAATAAAATTGGAGGAATCTAAAATGAGTACGGGGAAAATATTAGGAATAGCTTATAACGTAATACCTGTGAGTGATTTAGAAAAGGCATCCGAATGGTACGTAAGACATTTTGGATTCAACATCAGGAATAAGAGGACAGACAATTTAGGATTATTCAAAGATAATAGGCCAATTTTAGTTTTAGTAAAATCAGACAGCGAATCAAGAGCAGTATTCGAAGTGAATGGAAAAAAACGTTGGGTAACGACCTTTTATACAAATGATATTAGTAGTTTACATACTTATTTGTTACAAGAGAATGTACGTGTAGGGGAATTGTTTGATGAAGGCCAATATGGAAAATTCTTCACTCTTGAAGACCTTGATGGGAATTTATTTGATGTTTGGGAGAGTCAAGATTGTGAATTGAATTTTTAAGAAAGGATTGATTTATATGAGTCAACATTTTATTGAAGGTATTGAATACACAGAAATTCCAGTTACAGATTTAGAACAAGCAATCGATTGGTATTGTATGAAGCTGGGAGCAAAGCTTGGATTCAGAAATGAAGAACGGGCATATGTTGATTTCCCAATGGGACCAAGCCTATTTTTAGTTTTGACCAATGATGATACGACTTCTACATTCCTTGTAAATGGAGAAGATCATTATACAATCGGTTTTAGAGTAAAGAATATAGAAGGATTTCATAACTACTTATTAGAACTAGGAGCCGAAGTAGGGAAGATAATAGATGAAGGAAACATAGGTAAGTTCTTTACATTTTATGACCCATTCAGAAACATGTTCGATGTTCATCAACCCGTTAAATAAGAAGAAATCAAGGAGAAAGTATGGAAATCAAACTTGATAAACAAAGAGGGGTTATTCGAAGTAAACATTGATTACTTTTGGGAAGGTGACAAGAGATGGAATCCATATCTCATAAAGTTATCTGGAACAATAGTTGGATTCTTGGTAGTACTATTTGAGAATTTAGATACCGATCCAGATCCGACACATGTAATATATGATTTTATGATTCTACAGAAGTATAGACGAAATGGAATTGGTTGCTGCGCTGCTAAAATGGCATTCGAATTATTTAATGCAGATTGGAAAGTAGTTCAAATGGAGATTAATACTTCTGCGATATCTTTCTGGAGAAAATAAATTAGTGAATTTACTAATAATAATTACAAAGAGAGATATAAGGAAGATACAAAGAAATATATTCAAGAGTTCAGTACAAAGAAATAGAATAGAAACATTTAGGGTATCTGCAGAGTCACATCATCTAACACAACATTTATGCTACGTGAAAGGGGTTAAATATAAACATGAAAAGTATTATTCTTAACCGGATTGATACCGTTTTTATTCATGTAACAAATCTGAGGGAATCTGTAAGATGGTATTCAAAACTCTTAGCAATTGATTTCAATGAGGATATTCAATTTGAAGGTCCAATTTATACACTTCCTATGGGTAAAAATAGACCTGGACTAACTTTAGATAATCATTGTTTTGATGAAGAATTTAAATTTAATCCATCAAATCAGCCATTATTTAATCTCAGCACTGAAGATATAGATGAAGCTTACAAATTTGTTAAGAGTATAGGAGCAGAGATTGTAACAGAAATTGCAAGATATCCTGATCTATCTGATTTTTCTTTCAGAGACCCTGATGGGAACATTTTGATGATTTGTTCATGTATAACTGAGAATTAATACTGTTTTTAGTGTTTGCCTAACTCCTTTGATGAATAATTGTAGTATTATGGATGTAGCAAAAGATAGAGAATGAAAAAGGAGAGGAACAAATGAATTTTCTAAAAAAGTTATTTGGTGGCATTAACAATGGAGAAACGTCAACAGACGGAACTACGATTTACAAGTATGAGGAACAAAATAATGCATATGAGCCGCCGGCTCCAATGGAATATACAGAAGAAATCGTTGCACATTTTGAAAAAGTATTTCCGGGAAGAAAAAGCAGTGTTTATCATGAGATTGTGTCCGATACTGTACATATTGATGTAAATATCATGGAGCCGTCTGAAGAAGAACCATTCTGGGTCTTATATACTAGCGGTATGAGCGACTTACCGATGACTTTGCCAGAAGAGGTACTAGAACAGCTTGACGAAAATTTTGATCGAGCGGAAGTTATGATGTTTCTCCCGTCTTCCTGGGAGCTGACTGAGGAGTCTGTAAAGGATGATAACAATTTTTGGCCGATTAGATTGATGAAGCAGATGGCTCGTTTTCCTCATCAGTACAATACCTGGTTGGGCTACGGACATACCATACCCAATTACCAGGACTATGAACCGTATGCTGACGGAACCGGTTTAAACGGAGTTATTTTGTATCAGTTAAATGATGAACTCAGTATAATTCCAACAGAGGATGGCAATAGGATTCATACCTATTTCTTAATCCCGTTGTATAAAGAGGAAATGGACTTTAAATTAGAGCATGGATTGGATGCATTGATGGATAAATTATTTGAGCATGAAGATGACATACTGATTTTAAATCCGAACAGAGAAAATACATGCGAACAATAACATTTATAGACATATAAGATTAGAGAGAGCTATTTCGGATAGCTCTTTTTTTTTGAGTTTACAGAGGCGCACAAACTAACGAAAATAGTTAATTTTATAAAATATAGACTCTAATATACATAATAACAGCTAATATATTAAATTAAATTTCGTAAGATAATATATACATTGAAATAAAATTTCTTCATATAATCAGCAATAAGAGAGAGATTCTGCTTACCATAACAGGAGGTGATCAGATCAATAATTTATACCAGCATATAAAGTAATTAGGAGGAATACAAGCATGGACTCAATCATATTCAGACAATACAAACCAGGGGATGAGCAGCAGCTCGTGTCCCTTTGGAACGAAGTACTTACGAAAGATCCGATTACTTCAAAACGCTTTCGAAATCTAGTATTGCTAGATGCTAATTTTGATCCTGAAGGAATGAAACTTGCTTTTGAAGGAGATAAACTAATCGGTTGTGTATATGCCATTCGCCGATTGTTACCGATGGTAAGCACTGAACTTGAAACGGATAATGGATGGATCCCATTCTTCTTTGTCGCTTCTGAATATCGCCAGCGAGAAGTAGGGAGTCAATTATTAAAGCAGGCCAGTCAATTTTTGCGAGAACAGGGTAGGAAGAAGGTTTTCTTTGCATCCTATGCCCCAAATTACATTGTGCCTGGCATTGATGCAGCTAACTATCCAGCAGGAGCAGAATTTCTCCGCAAGAATGGATTCATGATCCAGTACAGTGCTGTCGCAATGGATAAGTCTCTAGTAGATTATGAACTACTTGAAGATATAAAGGTTCTTAAACAGCAAAGAATCGAAGAGGGATATACTTTTGAGCAGGCCAAGGATGCTGATCTTGTTGAATTGATTCGTTTCAGTACACAAGTATTTAATGCTGATTGGGGTCGTGCGATTCGAGAAAGGCTACTGCAAGGTCTCGCAATGGAACAGATTCTAATTGCTAGAGCAAATGGTGAACTTATTGGATTTTGTTTATATGGTGGATATGAAGGCATACGAGAACGCTTTGGCCCATTTGGCGTACATCCAAGTCAGCAGGGCAAAGGCATAGGCAAAATTCTTCTGCATGATTGCTTAAAAAACATGCGTTCACATGCCTTACATAATGCATGGTTCTTGTGGACAGGAGAAACGAGCTCAGCTGGTCATTTATATAAAAAAGCTGGATTTGAAATCACGAGGCGTTTTGACATCATGTTTAAAAACTTGTTTTAGCACATTGAAAAAATGTAAATATCAGGAGGATTAAGTATGAGAAAGAAATTGTCCATTATCTTGGCGTGTTCCCTATCACTTGGTCTAGTAGGATGCAGCAGTTCTTCCAGCAGCACCTCACCCACTCCGACAAGCGGAACCAAAGAGCCATCGAAGGCAACGGATTCACCCTCTAAAGAAAAAGTAACACTAACCTTGTTGTCGCATTATGTGGGTGAAACCGAGAAGCAATTTAAACCGTTAATCGACAGGTGGAATAAAGAGAATCCGGATATTCAAATTAAATTGCAAGGTGTGGACTTTGGTGAGCTGCTGCCAACTATTATGACCAAGCAAACAGCTGGACAAGTAGCAGACATTGTACATGTATATACCCTATGGGGTGGGCAGATGGTCAAGAGTAAGGTGCTTGCAGATGCTCCTGATGATGTTGTAGAGGATGTAAAAGCCAATTACCCTGCAGCTGCTGTAGCTGCCAGCTCGATTAATGGAAAAGTATTTGGTTACCCAACGGAAGTCCAATCCTACGGTTTGTTTTATAATAAGCGACTATTGAAGGATGCAGGCTATGACAATCCTCCAAAAACATGGGATGAAATGCTAGAAATGGCGCAAAAAATTCATAAGAAGGATGGCAGCGGAAAGACAACAGTGCAAGGGTTCGGATTCTTGCGCGGTTATGCTGGCAAGGTTGTGCAACCATTCATGGGGATGATGGCGACTGCTGGCGGGACACTGTTAAGCGATGATATGAAGAATTCACAGCTTAATTCCGATGCAGGCAAGAAGACAATTGAATTCTATTCGAAAATATTCGGTAAAAGCGGCATTTCTGATATTGGATTCGATAGCACCAAGGGCTTCTCTGCTGGCGTTGTAGGTATGACAATTGAAGCTGGCTGGTGGGCTGGCTCCTTGAAAACGGTTATGAAGGATAACTATAAAGATGTTGGAGCAGCACCAATTCCTTCTCCAGACGGCAATACATCAAGTTCATTAGCTTATACTTGGGCATTCGGTGTAAACAGTAAATCCAAGAATCAAGATGCAGCCTGGAAATTCTTAAAATGGTTCAATTCGCAGACGATTGATGACGGATTAACACCTGAAGGTAAGTTCCTTCTTGATGCGTTTAATATGGTATCCTCCCGTAAGACTGACCTCGAGACACAAAAGCTGAAAGATAAAATTGCACAAGATCCAATTACCAAGACCTTTACAGAAATTTTGAAGACTGCAAAGCCTGAGCAAAATCCATCAACTGGTTCTGAGATTCAAAGTATTTTGTATAAGCAAATTGAAAATATGTGGACAGATAAAGCAACCCCGCAATCCGTGATCGAGAATGCCAACAAGGATATTCAAGCGAAACTAGTAGATTGAACGTAAAGAGGAAAACATTGATTGGGACTTTAGTTTTGGAAAGAGAGGTCTCTACCATGAAGTATCAGCTAGGAAATAATCAGGGTATACTCGGCTACTTGTTCATGTCGCCAATTCTTGTGTTTTATGCCATATTTCTATTGATTCCAACAGTATTCTCTTTGTATCTTTCCTTCACAGAATGGGGAGGCTTTGATCTGGCTGAGGTTAAATGGGTTGGTCTTGAGAATTTTAAGGAATTATTTTCGACTAGCTCCAACTTTCTGTATCCGATTCTAAGCAATACCTTCTTATTTGCCTTTGGTACAGTCATTATTTCATTTATTTGCGCATTAGCAGTCGCTTACTTTATCACGAGACTAAGATTTGAAGGGTTCTGGAGAACACTTTATTTTCTACCAAGCGTTACGACAGTTGTTGCGATCGGTAATATATGGATGCATGTGTACAATCCAACCAACGGTATTTTAAACTCCATTTTGAATAAGATTGGCATCGCAAATGTTAATTTTCTGAACGACCAGGATTTAGCTTTAGGTTCAATCATTATTGTTGGAGGATGGCTAGGAATTGGAAGCTCTATGCTCATTCTATCAGCGGGTCTGAAAGCTATCTCGGATGACTATTATGAAGCTGCGACACTTGAAGGCGCAGGGCTGTGGAGACTTTTCCTGAGTGTGACTTTACCACTTCTACGTCCTTCCATCATGTTTGTGTTAATTACATCGTTCATAGGCGGACTCCAATCCTTTACTTTAACGATGGTCATGACCAAGGGTTCTGGTGGTCCAGGTGATTCAACGAATGTAGTTGGACTGGAAATGTATAATCGAGCCTTTTCCTTCGGTGACTGGGGTTTAGCGAGTTCAATGGCATTTGTCTTGTTCATATGTATTCTCATCGTAACATTCATCCAATTGAAATTTTTTAAACAGGGAGGGGTGGAGAGCTACTAATGAGACGAAAGAAAGTGCCCTATGTGACCTACGCGATCATTATCATTGGCAGTATTGTCATGATATTTCCGTTTCTTGAAATGATATTTTCGTCTCTTAAGGGTATAGAAGAATATACGAAGATGGAATACAGCCTATTCCCTGAGACTTATCATTTTGAAAATTATGGAGAGGCTGTCGATCAATTAGAGCTGGCAAAACTTTTTAAAAACTCTCTAATAAAGTCAATAGTCACTACCATCCTTGTTCTTCTAACTAGTGCAATGGGAGGCTATGCCTTAACTAAACTTCGTTTTCGCGGAAGAAACGGAATATTTAGATTTATATTGTCTACTATGATGTTCCCAAGCTTTATGTTTTTAATCCCTAACTTTTATATCATCGTCCATTTTCCGTTAGTGGGAGGGAATGATATCTTGGGCAGTGGTGGAGGAGGCCTTGCAACATCGATTCTTGCTCTTATTCTACCTTTTGCTGTAAGTGCTTTTGGGATATTTCTCATGCGTCAGTTCATCATGAATATAGACGATGCTTATATTGAAGCAGCACGATTAGATGGTGCGTCAGAAGCACATATATTTTTCCGATTAATCTTACCGATGACAACGCCAGCGCTTGCAACTCTTGCTATTTTTGAGTTCATTGGGTCTTGGAATGAATTTATCTGGTCCTTGCTCATGAATTCGATTAATCCAGATTTAGCAACTTTACCTGTAGGTATTCAGACACTCAAAAATCATCTAGACCCTGCATCTACAGCACCTCTCGTTATGTCTGGTCTTGTGATATCAACCGTCCCAATTTTAATTGTTTTTATTTTCCTTCAAAAATACTACGTACGCGGCATGATGAACTCAGGATTAAAATAATCTTAATGATTAGGAGCGATAAACAATGTCAAATGAAAACAAGCAGCATATTCTAGCAATTGGCGGCCATGCAGGGGATATGGATTTAACAGCAGGAGCTGTTATAGCCAAGTACACACAATCAGGGCACAAGGCAACCTTCTTACACTTAACACCAGGAGAGAAGGGACACCCCCGTCTGACACCTGACGATTATGCAAAACAGAAAATTGAAGAAGCTCATCAATTCGCAGCGATTGTAGGAGCTGATGTACGTTTCCTTTCCTACAAAGATGGGGAGTTGCCTGTTAATGATGAGATTAAATATCAGATTGCGGATATTATTCGAGAAGTAAAGCCAAATATCATTATTACACACTGGAAAGGCTCCATTCATAAGGATCACTCCAATACAGCTGGACTTATCGATGATGCTCGCTTCTATGCAGGACTTAAGACAATTAAGCGAGATCTTCCGCACCACTGGGTGCAGAAAATTTATTACGCGGATAATTGGGAAGATCCATATGATTTTAATCCGGAAGTATTTATTGATATTCCGGAGGAAGCTTACGATGCATGGGTAAAAGCAATGAATGTGTACGCCTATGCAAGAGGTGAAACTTCTGGTTTCCCATTCATTGAATACTACAAAGCATTAACGATTGTACGCGGAGCCCCAGTAGGCTTTAAACGTGCTCAAGCGTTTGCAGTACCACAAGGAGCACTTCATAAACGTTTACAGTTTTTTGAATAATAAATTCGTCTTTAGAAGCATGTACTAAGCCCTGTAAAGTAGACACCTATGTAAATAAGCTGTATTTAAGCAACCTTATTCCGGTATTCAATCGGAGTAAGGTTGTTTAGTTTAGCCTGCCGAAAGGAGAACTGAAATAATGAAAATGACATATGAAAAGGGACTAACAACACGAGAACGCTTGTACGCAGAGGGAAATAAAGGTAAAATATAACTACAATTGAACTTTGGGTGGGCATGGTTTCCCTTCGAAATGGTTAAAAAGTATTAATACATTTTACAAAATGGCTAAGATTAAGTTTTTTGTGCTTATTCTTTCCATAACAACGTTAATGCGCTACAAACTGTTGTCTTAAGATACAAGGACGTTATCGTTATATCTGTGTAAATTATAATCACGATGGAGGTAATTTCTATAAAGTTTATAATATTGTTCGGTCCTCAGGCAGTAGGAAAGATGACTGTAGGGCAACACCTAGCAGCCAAAACAGATTTTAAATTGTTTCATAATCATATGTCCATTGATTTTGTGTCGCAGTTTTTTGATTATGGAACACCTTCTGGTAAGCGCTTAGTAAACTTAATAAGACATGAGATTTTTGAAGAAGTATCTCAAAGTAATCTAGAGGGATTTATTTTTACCTGTGTCTGGGAATTTGACCTTCAGAGTGATTGGGATTACATAGAGAAGATTTCAATGTTATTTGAATCGAGAGGCGCGACCGTTTATTTAGTTGAGCTTGAAGCAGATCTTGAAGAAAGACTAAAACGAAATAAGACTGAAAATAGACTTGAACATAAGCCGTCGAAACGAGATATTGTATGGTCAGAAGAAGATCTTGTTAAAACTTATGAAAAGCATCGCTTAAATTCAATACCTGGAGAAATAACAAAGGGAAATTATCTGAGGATAAATAATAAGGATATAGAGGCAGATATTGTAGCGGATATGATAAAAGAACATTTTAAATTCTAAAGAAACGAGTAACCTGCTTTTGAAAACTTGCCTTTGGAGATGATAAAAATAAAAAAAACGAATTACAAATTAACAGCGATATTGAATTTTCTTGCTGCAATATGTTTTTTAATTGTTTCCTTACTTAATGGCTTTAATAATTCTAAAATGAGTTATGGTTTTATATTTGTAGCATTCTTGTTTTGTATTGTTGGGGTCTTGAATGTAAGAAATCATTATAGAAGTAAGCAGTAAAGACGCGTATTAATGTTCAGTGTTTTATGCAAAGAGAAGGAAGGAGTATTAGAAAATGCTTGAATTACTTGTAGTTAGACATGGCCAATCTGTGGCTGATATTGAGAATCGATTTGAAGGTAGGGCTGATTTTGAACTTACTTCTCTCGGCATCGAGCAGGCTACACGTGCAGCACAATTTATTAATACATATTATAAACCCGATTTAATCATAAGCAGTCCTTTGAAACGAGCAAGTAAAACAGCAGAATTCATCAGTAGCGCTTGTAAGGTAGAGCTGTTTTTTGAAGAAGAAATTATGGAGTGGAATAATGGATTGCTAGCAGGTTTACCGAGAGAGGAAGGAATGCTGAAATTTCCATTACCTCCAGGTGGTAGAAAACCTCATGATACCTCTGCTGAAACAGAGTCTTTTATACAATTTCGAGCTAGAGCAGAGACATTTTTATCAAAATTGTTATCTCAATTCAGTGATACGAATCAACGTATCTGCATTGTCTCACATGGAGGATTTATCAATATGCTATTTAGATCTTTCTTGAGGCTGCCGGTGAATATGGAAACATCTATTAGTAGCGGAGATACAGGGATTCATCTATGGAGAATTGATAGAAATGAAAGGGAAATTATTTTCACAAACTATCAAGAACATATTAGAGATTTGATATAGGTATAATATCACTTGAGAAAGTAGAATCTTCCGGATGAATTGATTTACATTATTTGGATAAAAAATAAGTGATTTAGAGAGAGGTTCACATATAGATAGATTGTTACCATGGGAATTAGCGACTCTCCTTTTTTTAAAAAAAATAGAGAGGGCGTTTCTTCTAAATTCATACATATTGGCTTAATGAAAATGGGAGAGGGGATCACAGTAATGAAGTTTCACAAAAGAATATGGGCAGGTGCGCTTGCAGCCGTATTGGCATCTCAGGTGTTTATTGGTGTGCCTGCTGCCCGTGCGCAATCCGTAAATCTGCAATCTACGGAAATTCTAACATCAGGTGCGGTGGTTAAAAGCTACATATGGAAGTCAACACGCAAGGGAGTGAAAGTATCAACGAATGCTAAGGTAGTTGAGGTTGATCTGACAAATCCCAACGTCAAAATTGATACGATTACGGGTACAAACGAACAATATACGAAGAATCAAACCGTCCTAAACATGGCAAAGGAAACTGGTGCAGTGGCTGCTGTGAATGGGGACTTTTTTATAATGATGGCTGAAGGCGTGCCTCTTGGAGCGCAAATTATGAATGGCAAGCTGATGTCGAGCACCTCCGATAATATGAAGGGGATGTACTCCTTCGGATTAACGAAGGATAATCAGCCTGTAATTGATTTATTTGGGTTCAAAGGTTCGATTACAGCTGCAAATGGTACCTCTTATCCACTCGAAGGGTATAACAAAACGTATTACTGGTATGATGATGGCAGCACGCAAAGCACCGATAATGGCTTACTCATGTATACCGACACTTGGCCTCTCGCAGAGAGATCCAATAACGGTACATCCATTCCAACTGAAGTTAAAGTTCAGAATGGAATTATTACCGATATCGCAATCAATACAACGATTAAAGAAGTACCTCCTGCGGATGGATACATTCTGCGTGCTGCAGGGAAATCAGCGGATTATGTGAAGGAGAATTTGAAGGTTGGAGACCAGCTTGTAGCAGAGTATGGGCTTATTTCTCAAGACTCTAGCAAAACCTATGATTTGGCTAATTTTAAAACGTTGATAGGCGGACACACGATTCTGGTAGATGGAGGTCAGCCAGCAAAGTTCTCACGCAGTGTTAGTGAGCTGAATGGCAATCGCTCACGCACAGGTGTAGGCTATTCGAAAGATATGAAGAAGGTCTACATCATTACGATTGACGAAGCTTTTGGCAGTGACGGTATGACACTGGAAGAAATGCAGAGTTTTATGGTAAGCATTGGTGTATGGAAGGGAATGAATATGGACGGCGGTGGATCGACACAAATGGCAGTAAGACCATTAGGAGAATTCACCCCAGTTCAGACTAATGTAAATGAAAGTAATAATTCTTATACTCGGCCCGTAGTTAATGGTCTTGGAGTATTCAGCCTGGCACCTAAAGGGACGACAGTAAAGGGATTAACTTTGGGTGGTCATGATGAGGTATTCTTAGGTGAGAAAATTAACTTTACCATAAAGGGCTATGACGAATACTACAACCCTGTCAAAATCGATGAGACGATGAATCCAGAATGGTCCTCCTCGACGGATGTAGGTAAATTTGATGGCAAATCTTTTGTGCCGATAAAAATCGGTATGACGAAGATTACATCTAAAATTGGCAGCGGAACAGCTACCAAAGATATTCACGTTCTAGGTAGTGATGATATTTCAGCATTGAAAGTAACAGCTTCCAGCCAAGTGCTGAAAGAAGGCGAGACGATTAAGCTGAAAGCTAGCATTACGGATCGTAATAGTAAATCAAGATCAATTGCACCAGATGTATTGAAATGGGAAGTTGATGGCCTTGATGCCAAGGTTGTTGGCGATGAACTGAAAATTGGCAGTCTGAAGGATGTGAGCCTGGCGAGAGTTATTGCTAAGTACGACGGATTCTCCACAATGCTGTCCTTGCCAATCGGTCAAGAGAAGATGTGGTATGACCTTGATCATGATGCTGTAATGACGAATTCCGATGTGTTCCCTGCAGATGTTGAAGGAACCGTGCAGATTGTTCAAGAAGAGACAGGTAATAAGGCATTAGAGCTTGCATATGACTTCAAAGGTGGAACAGGCAACAAAGCACTTTATGCAACCTTTAACGGCAAAGATGGCGCGAATATCGATGGTAAACCGCAATATATGAAAATGAATGTGTTTGGCGATAACTCCAACAACTGGGTACGTGCTGAAATTATCGATGGTGATGGCGACTTGAACCTAATCACATTTACGGAAAACATGAACTGGGATGGATGGAAGGAGCTAACCGTTAACTTGGCGGATTATCGTTTAACGTATCCAATTAAGGTGATGAATGTGTACGTAACGAATCCTGCTGAACAGCAAGATGAGCGAGCACTTGAGGGTAAGATCATGATTGACAATATTTCCTTCATCTACCCAACGAGTACACAGCCTAAGACGAATGCCAAGCTTGTAACAATGACACTTAATAATAAAACCGTCCAAATGGATGATAAGAAAATTAAGCTGGAACAAGCGCCAGTTGAAATAGATAGTCGGACTATGGTACCAATTCGTTTTATTGCTGAGGCTTTTGGTGGTGAAGTGAAATGGGATCCTAAGGCGAAGAAAACGACTATTTTCCTAGGCAACAAAATGATTGAGCTATGGAATGGCAAGGATGAAATGGTATTCACAGGCAAGAGAGTGAAGACTGATGTTGGCCCTAGAATTATGAATGGCTTAACATTGGTGCCACTTCGTGTTATTGCTGAGGAACTGAACTGGACAGTAGGCTGGGATGCGAAGACCAAAACGATTACTTTGAAATAGTACTTAATATACACTCACAAATTACCTAAATATTTACCCATATGTCGGGTGACAAGAACATAGTATCATTAGATGCCGCATTTATTGCGGCATTTTGATTTTATGATATCAAGTTCTCGGCGCTTAAAGTTGTAGCATAAAAAAACAACTGTTCGTTTGAGAGTGCATATGAAACAACTTTAACTTCATTTTTTTGTAATGCAATAAATTTAAGTTCACCAATGCAATAAGTATGAGTTCAACGGACATGAAGCAAAAACTTTATACACTAATTATTCCTATATGACTTCTTCACAAAATCCGTATTTTGTACATATGTCAATTAATCATTTTAATCCCTTATATATCAAGGATTTATAAGTTTTTTGTACGTTAAATCCGAGCTACATGGCGTTTTATGTGTTAATGAAGGCGTTTTATGTGTTAATGAAGGTTATTATTATCAGAGACCGGTTCGTGATTTTATTTTCAATTAATAGTATGAGTGCATCATTGTACCTGTTGACATATTTAGCACCCTCAAAAGATCCAGTCATCGTATCAATCGATTGATTAAAATTAAGACGTGATCATCAAATATTCTGGTTTTCGCCCCCACCTCAGTATTATTTCTATTCTGCATCGATCGAACCTCATCAGTAATGTAAAATGGATAACACTATCCCTTCCAGGAAGCACCTCCAAAAGACGATTTTACCTTTATTGCATGCGAACATACGTTTGATTATCAATCATAAAAAAACAGTCTGAATACCATTTCAGACTGTGAGTTGTTTAGTTCTTATCGAAATTGATTTTTTAATTCCTTTATTGATCTTCCAAAGACAAAACCAGCAAGCAGACTTAAGATAATTCTATTTTCATCATCTATAATTACTCTTATACACCAGTATTTATTATCCATTCCTATAAAAGATAATATGTCCATGTAATAAATAGAAATCATGATGTTCCCGATCAATACCATTATTGAAGTTACAACGAGAATTAAATTATAGGATAACACCGACTGTATAGCTGTAGATCTAATAATTAAAACTAATATCACTCCAAGAATAAATGTAATAATGTACTTTAAAAATATATAAAACGTTTGATTTGGCATCTTTTCTAAACTAAGAAGAGAAATATTTTTATTACAGAATTGAATAATAAACATTGAGATAATTAATGATAATATGATAATCATGATTTTATAATGCTTCATTTCATTATTCCTCCCTCCATATATAAGTTAACAAAATATTAGTAAAAATGAAGATAGTCCACTACCGTCTGATATTTAACGAATTCTTCTTAAACAAGACTCCTTTGCCTTTTACCAGCTCTCAATTCCTCAGCGATCTTCTGTATATCTGGTTGGTATATAGTTTTTTTCTCATTTATCTTCTTAAAAAGTTCATCTTGATAAGCCTTCAACTCTGCTTCTTGAATACCATCTCTTGCAGCAAATTCGACAACGTACCACCTACATACATTGAGGTACAAATCTAATTTATCATCAGTTATAGAGATTTGTTCCCCTACAGAAACATCCACCCAAGGACATTTTTTCTTAAATCTACTATCTACTTCTCCATTTCGGTGCACTAAAATATTTCTAACCTGTGATAGTTCGAGCATAACATCTTTAATTTTAGTGTGAACCTTGCCTCCATATTGAACAGCATTTAGCAAACGCTCAAAACGTTCTATTCCGTCACCGAGAGTAGCATTGACCTTTCGCTTTAAGAGCTCCAACAAGTATTCTATCTGCTGTGAAGAAGGCATAAGTAAAAAATTAACAACAGGCCCTTTTAAATCTTCAAAAATCCCTTTTAGTTCTTTGTCTTCGCTGAAAGTCTTTAGGTTATCTGGATCCGATAGTTTGCTCATCACAAAATCATCTATCATGACCTCCAAAATACCCCACAGTCTAATGATAACAATCCTATATATGTATGAATAATTTGACTTTTTCTCCTTGTTAATAAATTCATCAAATTTCTTATAATGCTGAATCCTATCGTCAATAGTTTCCTTAAGATACACATCTTTATTATTAAAGTTAGGTAGATCCTTGGTATTCTCTCTTACAATCAAAGGGACTAAATCACTAGCGCATTTTCTGCTAGATTATAACCTTCAAGCACAAGCTGTATAAAATGATTTAAGTTATTGATCTCATCCACGTATTTTAATAGATCGAATTGTTTGTCTTCCATGTGTTTCCTCCAATATTTTGATACACATAGAATAGCACACTTTTGCACAGTGGAAATAAAGTTTTAGACTGACCAAAAAAATGAAACAGCGACGGACCAAGACTTGACAAATAAAGTCTTAGACTACCGCTGTCCTTTTTGAACTAACGTTGCCCGTTATCCAGCTCCAGCTTCGGCAATAGCTGCGGTCACTCACCTGATATCTAAACGTATAACCACAGTTATTACAAACCATGAGGATGCTCTTCAATCAAGTGCTAAAATACTGAAAGAGAAACAAAAAGATGCTAATAAAATTAAGTGAAGTAATAAGTAAACACCTGAAGTATCTTGACCTTAACTAAATTCAAATAGCAAAGATGTAATTAACAATCAAGTTCTGCCTTCTTCCACAAAAAAATTAACAAATTCTCACAGGAGTCATTCTAAAGTCACTGTTTACTTCCGTATGCTCCATTTTATAAAGGGGAATATTCAACTGAAAAGCAATATTACACAGACGTTCGATGTGCAATGGAGCGCATTTTTCACCCGCGTAAATTTCTAATGGAATTGCCTTTATAAATGGCAAACCAATAGAGGTATCACCTGCTGCACATCTAAACTCTTGTTCATACTGCCAGGCACTTTCCTTAATATTCTGAAGAAATGCTGTTAAATACACTACTATTAAATTATCAATGATAATTTCCTTTTTTCCTTCACTTATCTGTTTTTGTTTTTCCTTTAAAACTTGATTAATAAAAGAAACTATGATGTGTGTAATATCAATTCGTTTGTCTAAATATTGCATTGGAAAAGTACATGCACTCAACTCAGTGTTACGCAATTCTCTCATATTGTATGATACGCAAAATCCTCGATGATTGTTTGAATAGTGCGCCCACATAGGCATAGAATTGAATCCAACTTCGGGAGGTAGCCTTCTCCAATGATTATTGAGCTAAAGTTTCCCGTTAGCTTAACCGCTTTTTGCATACTATAGGGAATAACCCTCGATATTATTTGAACAAGATTGAGGTATCACGAGAATCAAAAAAGTACAAGTGGATGTTGATGCTATCTAAATATTAGGACTCCAAATATAATAGTCAGCACCACAATAGCTGTCAATAAGGATACTTTCGCAAAGCGAATTGCCGAATTAGATATTTCAGGCTCTTCTTTATACAGCCATCGTTTCCCCCATAATAAACTATCCTCAGGACAAAAATAGGTCCATATTAATACTCCATACATAGGAATCATAAAAACAATAAATATTACAATAATTCCAGCTATCTCTTCCACTAAATCACGCTCCCTCTACCATGCCCCAATAATGCTACTCTTTTATTAAATATCGTTCCCCGTTAGTTGAACGAAATGACTGTTTGGTCACTATAAAGTCGGTTATCGGAGGCATCAACATTATGAAACTCTTTGAGGTTGCCTGTTATCTTGTCGTATAAAAATATTAAGTAAAAAGAATGGCTGTCATGACTTTCTCGACAGCCTGACAAGGAACCAAATGCGGTTCCTTGTTTTATTTATATTCCATAACCCAGTACTTCTCTTCTCCCGGACGACCTTCCTCAACAACCTTCTTCCATCCGTTGCGTTCATAAAATGTCAATGCCTTATGATTTTTAGATACGCATTTTAATCGCATCGGTTTATTCATCTTAACGTCAGCTGCTTGCAGCAAACGACTGCCGACTCCTTTCCCTGAGCAATCCGGGTGAACAAAAAGATTATGAATGAA
>NZ_SKFG01000041.1 GCF_004344915.1 Paenibacillus albiflavus
ACCAACCGAAGATAGTCCTTTGGTGGCCAGTCTTTAAGACTGCCATGAACGCGATCGTTATTGTAATAACGAATAAAACGATCCACTTCCTTAAAGGCTTCTTCGTAAGTTTCAAAACAGTTACGTAGGTAACATTCTTTCTCGATGATACTATGGTAGGACTCGATAAATGAGTTTTTGTTAGGCGTGTGAACTGGAATGCGCTCATGCTCAATACCAGCTAGTTCACAATAGGCGTAGAAAGCCTTGCTCACGAACTGTGGGCCGTTATCTGTACGTATAACTAGCTTGGTTTCTTGCCCGTGAATATTTCGTTTTAGAATGGCTTTCTGTACGATTTGCAGAATATCCTGTGTGCTACAAGCCTTACCCCGATGGTGAGCAACAATATTTCGATCGAATACATCAAGGATGCTCGCTAAATAGAAATGCCGACGTTTACCAGCTACGTATCCATATTTAATATCCATTTGCCACACTTGATTCGGTCCAGTAACGACGCGGTTATTGGCTACCTTTTTGGGTACAGCGTTTGTTATTTCACGTTGTGGGGCCAGTACACCCAGCTCTTTGCATAGCCGATATACTTTCTTCTTATTAATGACAAGGCGGTATTTTCGGCGTAATAAGATTGTGAGCTTGCGGTAACCAAAAGCTGCGTTAGGACCTTTAATAAGACGGCGTAGAATCCCTTTAATGCGTGCGTCTAAAACAACAGCACCATTCTGATCCAAGGAGTAACCTGGAATAGGGCGACCACTGCCTGTAGATGGCTGACGTTCTGGATGACACAGACGATAATAGTAAGTAGAACGAGGAACGTTACAGATACGCAGCACCGTACGAACAGGATAGCCCTTTTGAATCCAAAGGGAGGCTATTTCCAGTCGGGATGTTTTTTTTTTACAAGTTCTCGCAGGATATTGATTTCAAGTTCTTTTTCTCCAAGTAGCTTCACAGCTTCATTGTATTTAACTTGAAGGTCTTGAAGTTTACCTGCATCTTGCTTTAGCTTCTCTGCTTCATCTCGTTTTTTGGCCATAAGATCGTCCACCTCATCTTGATATTGACGAACCCAGTTTCTTAGTGTTCTTGGTGACAAACCATATTGTCTTGCTACCACTTCTGTCCGGTAACCAGATAACACCTCTGCCACTAACTCTTTCTTCGTTTCCTCTGGGCTCCTAAAACGTCTTTTCATGGATTAACTCCCCCACTATCTTAGTGTATATGATACGGTTTGGAGTGTCCAAGTTGATTAGGGGGCTAAATAGGGAATGGCCTAAGTATCAGCAAATTTAGTGTTTTAAACTAATTAATCTGCCATTCATGGCCTGTCATCGGACAATTTTGGTCATGGTCTAGAATTGTTTCTATTGGTTTGTTTGCAGTATCAGCGATATTGAGAAATGCTGGGATGGAGTTGGCGGCAGATACAAGCAAGATAATGCGCAAACGGTTAGCTAACACGGTAAAGTTGTGTACATAAACAGTTCTGGTGAAACGGCGGCAAAGCTATATTTTGACAAGTTGAAAAAATAATTCGTGGTAAATAATTTGCATTTGGGGATCAGAATGAATAAGATGGTTATAGGTTTGCTACTTCATGTTAGAAAGGTGGATAGAAGCACAAGTAAGATAAGCGCCAGAACTTGGTGGGGTCGCTTGATTGCAGGATTGGATCAGGGCTCACAAGTTGACGAGGTGAAGGTGTTCGAATTTTTCGGCGGGGACCTTCCGGTATTCGATTGATGCCGTAAGTTAGTTGGAACAAAACGTCCGGGTGACTGGACCGACAAACCACTAGCATAATACTAAAGTGATCATGAGCGGATGTAAGTATGAAGCGTTAAGCAGCTATGGGACGGACCGATAGGTAGCTGTAGGTGTATTTGATTTTGCAAAAAATGCAATAAAAAGAAATAAGAGCTTGGCCAAGAATAGTAGACTGGTGCAGGTTTATATGTTTATGCCGATGGGAATCAGACTTCGGATGATAGCACCTTTCTTTGTTATGTAACCCAAAAGGGCAGCGCAGCGTGTCCGATAATATATGGATTTTTATAAGCTTTTTTGTTGTGTCAAAATTTGAATTTAACTTAATGCTCGTCTTGTTTTTTTAAATTCTATCAAATGGCGTATGGACAAAGTTCATAGGTTTGATTGCGTACGGTCAAATGCGGTCAATAAACAGAAATTACCATAAAATGTATCGATATTAGGAGGATTTATATATGTGTGGAATCGTAGGTTATATTGGTTATCGGAATTCGCAGGAAATTTTACTAGAGGGGCTCAAAAAGCTGGAGTATCGTGGTTATGACTCAGCAGGTGTCGCGATTTATACAGCAGAGGGGCTCAAAATTCATAAGTCGCAAGGTCGTCTTGCCGTTCTGGAATCACAGCTTGATGAGGTACCTTTAGTCGGTTCGGTTGGTATTGGGCATACAAGATGGGCTACGCATGGTAGACCTTCTGATGTGAACTCTCACCCGCATTCGGATGAGTCGAATAAATTTACAGTGGTGCATAATGGGATCATTGAGAACTATGCTGCTTTGAAAATGGAGCTAATCGAGCGTGGACATAAATTCAGCTCCGATACAGATACGGAAATAATTGCGCATTTAATTGCTGATTTGTATGACGGAGATATTGTGAAAGCTGTTCAAGCAGCGGTCGGACGAATGAGAGGAGCATATGCACTCGGTGTGCTTACAGCATATGAACCAGATAAACTTGTTGCCGTACGTAATGCAAGTCCACTAGTGATCGGTATTGGTGAAGGCGAGAATTTCATTGGTTCGGATATTCCTGCCATACTAGAATATACGCGTAATGTGTACATTCTTGGTGATCAAGAGATGGCGATTCTGACAAGAGATGGTGTCGAACTGTTGACGATAGAGGGGAATTTTATTTCCCGAGAAATACTTCATGTCGATTGGGATCTTGTAACAGCCGAAAAAGCGGGTTATCCGCATTTTATGTTGAAAGAAATCTATGAGCAACCCAAGGCATATCGGGATACGATGAACAGTCGTTTATCCGAGAAGCGTGATCGTGTTATTCTACCTGAAATCACGATGAGTGATGAGGAGATACGTTCGATTCGCAACATTCAGATCGTCGCGTGCGGTACTGCTTATCATGCAGGTCTAGTGGGTAAAATGGTCATTGAACGCATGCTTCGCTTACCTGTGGAGACAGATGTAGCATCCGAATACCGCTATAGAGATCCACTAGTTTCTCGTCGTACCTTAACGATCGTCGTCAGCCAATCGGGTGAAACAGCAGATACATTAGCAGCAATGCGCGAGGCCAAAAGTAAAGGTGCGCATGTTCTCGCCATTACGAATGTTGTTGGCTCTACAGTTGCACGTGAAGCAGACGATGTGCTTGTTACCTGGGCGGGTCCAGAGATTGCTGTAGCGTCAACGAAGGCTTATACGTCTCAACTGATCGCTTTTTACTTGCTTGGTTTGTATATGGCGCAAGTTCGTGGATCGGTCAAGCAAGAGGAAATTGAGCAGACGATTGGAGCCATGCAAAGCCTGCCTGAGCAAGTGGAATCCATTCTGGAGCAAGCCGAATCGATTCAATCCTATGCGGAGCAAATTGCGGTACACAACAACCTATTCTTCATCGGTCGTGGTCCAGATTATCTTGTTGCACAGGAAGGTTCACTAAAGTTAAAGGAAATTTCTTACATTCATTCCGAAGCGTATGCTGCAGGAGAATTGAAGCACGGAACGCTAGCCCTAATTGAAGACAATGTCCCTGTCATCGCACTTGTGACACAACCTGCTCTTGCCGAGAAAACCGTGAGCAACATCAAGGAGGTCAAAGCACGTGGCGGTAATGTCCTAGGTATTACCTGCGAGGATAGTGCGGAGTTGCAATCCGAATTCGACCACACCCTGTTCATCCCACGTACGCTTGATATGCTAATGCCAGCATTATCGGTTATTCCGTTGCAGTTGATTTCGTATTACGCATCACTAGCAAGGGGCAATGATGTAGATAAGCCGAGGAATTTGGCGAAGAGCGTGACGGTGGAGTAGGGTTTAGGTAATAAGTGTGTGCATTGTAATTTGGTATTAGTGTTGTGTACCAAATGTAAATATGTTGTGTACTAACTTAAATGTCGAGTACTAATTGTATTATAGTTGGGTACTAGGCAAATAAGTTGTGTACTAAGGGTATTAATGTTATGTACTGATGATTATAAGTGGTACGTGGAGAACCTGGGTTGACCAGGATCTCCACGTTACATATTGAATTGGAAAATGCCAGTTATTAAAATATGTGGGACCAGTAAGTATAGAACTACATGCTTGGCGTAATTAAAGAAACAACTAGTGGGAGGCCCGATGAGAAATAATGAAGGGCCCCTTTTTTTACAATTAGACATAGTACGTCGAAGCTCATATTAAATAACTTAATTCACATAAATGAACAGTGAGGGATTTGGATGAAAGATATAGGATACAGAATAAAATGCGTTAGGAAAGAAAACAATCTTAACCAAACACAATTTGCGAAGAGTATTGGGATTTCTCAAGGTAATTTAAGCGAAATAGAAATGGGCAATATTAATCCATCTGCGTAAACGTTAATATCACTTAGACAACAATATAATGTAAATCTTAACTGGCTTTTGACTGGTAGTGAAGCAGAAGATGGAATTACTATAAAGACGAGAGTGAAGAGCAATTATTAGAGGGATATAGAAGATTGAATGATTATGATAAGATTGAGGTTATGGAAATTGTTGAACTAAAAAATAGGTTGAGATCAAAAATGTGATTATACGTCCATCATTAATACGAGGGAACAGCAAAATCTCGCTGGTTATTTATAGACGAGATTATATATGCTTCCTATTGTATTTTATTTCTCGCCTCTTCAAAACATTTTGATACGAAATGTCACGTGCTTTTGCCTCCAAACCTATTTGTTGAAGTAACATTTACCAATATGTCCCTCCACAAGAAGGCCTTAGCCTCCTCCATTACAATATAAAATCTACTTAGAATTTTTAGATGTGGCATTTCATCTTCACTCCGCATGCTATTTTACAAGCTTAGTAACGAAACGAGATTGAACGACAGGGAACGTTAGTTCAATAAACGAGTGGCAGACTAGGACTTTATTTTTCAGTTCAAGACTTCCGCTAGTTTTTATTGAAGTCTGTCTAATACTTTGTATCCTTCTGACGGCAATCGGAAACGTACAACCTGCATTCCCGCGAACTATAGCATATAGAAATTTTTGTTATTCTAGATATAATAAGCATTAGAGAATGTACTATAAAATACAACAAGAAGGAGATTGGATATGACAAAAGTAGATGAGTATACAGGTGAAGGAACAATTATGGTAAGTCAAGGTGAGGTATGGGCAATAGATGACAGTTGCTTACCAGATGTAATTGGGAAAATAGAACGCATTGAGTTATCAATCGAAGAACCAGAAGAAATGTTAGGTATATATAGAATTGAGCATGTAATGTTATTCAATGAAGATGATGAGCAATTGTACGATGATCAAGATATAGTGAATAATGACGAATATCACTCTGAAAAGGAATTGGTAGAGGCGCTTACTATCGCTTATGGAGTTTCAGCAGATATAATAGAAATTGTATAATTCTCAATTTCTTGTTTGAAATATCAAATTTAATAATTGATGTCGATGTAATGGGCTCTCCGTGTATTCGCAGCTTTTAAGGAAACGGTAGTCTTCACAAGAAGAACATGAAATAGACCGCAACCGAGGGCGGTCTATTTATATTAAGAGACAGCAGCGCTATATAAGCAATCCAATTGCAAGTATATATCGTGACTGTTGATCGCTCCTCTATGTCGGTTCTGAATCAGCGTTGAGCAGTAACTATTCTAAAGCATTACATTCCTGATTTCTTTCACGCAAATTGTTGATAGCATACTGATCTGCGATCCGTTCAAATGGATGCTGACGATATGTTTCATGATATAAGATAAGAAGATCCATTTGTTCACGACTGCCGCGTGTTTGTGTATGTATTTGTTTAGTTATTTCATCTAGGTTAAGCCTAGATTGTTCCTCTGTATAGTCAGAGTAGTATTGCTTTCCGCTTAAACCCACAGCCCTGTACCGATCCTGAAAATCATACCAATGTCCAAGTTCGTGTAAAATAGAGAAGGTAGCGTAGAGTTGAGGACTCATACTCTCATTTAAATCAAGTAATTTATTACCATTCAAAAGATTCTCAATAGATAAATAAGTATAAGGGTCATCGGGAACCCATTTTTGAAGCTCAGTAAGGGATTCTTGTATTTTCATTTTAGGAACCATAATTCCAGCTGTATATTCGCCCTTTGCATCTGGCCAAAATGAAGGAGTTGGCAATCTAGCTGCTTGATATAGTGTTGGTAAAGATACTTCATGTACTGGAATATCCGATGGCATCAATTTTCTTGCGAGTTCGATATATTGCATCGTATCACATCTTTCTATATAGAATGTAAAAATCTTCTTTAAAAAAAATTGGTTTTCGCTATTATGGTTGAAAGATTCGACACTCCGGAGCAAATTGCAAATTGTAGTCATCTATTCTAGCGCAAATCCATTAATGAATTTTAAGAAAAATGAGATGCCAGTTTAAACTGTTGGCATCTCATTAACATTTTTGGGCTTAATGTCCGGCGGATTTCGGATCAATGCAACAACCTAGAAGCCTTAGCTTTTTTAAGGACGATCATTTACTCTAACCACTTCATCGATACCGATTTCCTGTCTAATTTGGTCTATGTAGCCCTCAAAACGCTCGTTGATAAACAAAGTTTTCCGGTAGCCGGAAATAAAGGTTCCGCGTTGGGTTCTTCTGAGTGCAACCACACCGCAAAGCTTGTCTGCATTCTGGATTTGATAAAAATAGCCATCCGTATCACGCGCCGTTCTCAAAGTAGCCACGTCTGAATCCATACTATAGATTTCCTCACCGAATACAGCTTGCGAAATGTCCATATCGTCATATTGATCCGCTTCCATGACAATCAGATTTACATGCTGCGCATCGGTATTCCATGTAAAAGCACCGATAGCTTTATCAAGACTTGAGCGGATTTGAGTTTCTGCTTCGCCAGTAAGATCCCGCCAATCCATGTCCGTGGAGCTACCGAGTGTCAAATGATCTAGTGTAGTGTTACGCGGCTCAAACAAGAAAAAAGTTGCCTTCGGATCAATTTCAGTCGGGTATGAATGCTCCGACGCGTCATCAGCCTGGGCGGCAGTTTCGATTAAACGGACAAGAGGATTCACATCTTGCTCCGTAAAATCTTCCGCTAATTGTAACGACACGAATTTGCCAAAGGTAATCGTTCGTAGCTGATCTTGAATTCGTCGAAGCATATGATCCCTGCGATTTTCAAACTCACCATGATTAAGTCTTTTCATCTGCAAATAAAAGGTTGTATTATTCCGTGGCAGCACAAAATCAGGTGGTCGGTCGTATCCGGGAGGCTCATACAAATGTACGCCTTGCGGGTCATGACGGATCAGATCAGCACCAAAGTTATGCTCTGCAATAAAGTCAGGGATATTTCGAGCGCTTCCTCTTGCGTTTTGCAGTAGCGTTTGATTGAGATTACTCATTCCATGCTGATCTAGCAACTCCATTTGTTTCGTGAGATATTGTATCTCTGTCTCGTTGTTATGAAGTATTGTTCTATGTAATGCTTCTTCCGCCATTTGCCGGAATGATGACGTCATCTCTTCTTCACCTCTTTTTTCATCCCATTATTGTACCATGCCTTTTGGTAAATGTCATACTTTGGAAAGCTTAATGCATCTCTCTATACCGCCCGTTCAGTTGATAAATGGTGGCCCCCTCTTATTAACATAATGGGTCTTTGTGAACGAAATATTTAGTTCAATCAAAAATCTAATATTAGATATAATATTGAAATTATAGTTTATTGGAAAAATAAGTCACAAATTTTAACAAAGGGTGATAAATTTCCAAGATCCGTTCCGGTTCTGGAGAGTTATTTAGAAACAGAGGAGGATTTTCAGCTCAGGGTAATCCCACAAACAGTTAAGATGTTCCAAAGGCATTATAGTAATGTCACTATTGGTATGCTGCTCGGATCTCATAGATTCAAAAATTGTTCCGAAAAAGTAAAAGAGAAGATAAGGGCTTATTTGAATTTATTTAATATTGATAAGGATATTGGGAATACTCCGTGTACTGAACGAGATTGGTGAAACATGAAATGAAAAATAGTAAAATAAGGATAATAAATATTATATCTCATGAAAGGTGCGGTTATTATGCCATTGATTCATTACTTTATTGTACTCCCTAATATTGACGCTGCTTCGGATGTTTTTTCGAGAATTACTGCCGTAAACAGGTTTGATAAAAGGATCTTAAAAAATATTAAGTTTTATGAGATTCTTTTTGAATTACCCGCTACTGTAGAGGAAGTAATTGGTGACGAGTATGAATACGAGTTAAGCAAATTTAAGAATAGAGGTCTTGTGCACGATATTACAACAATCTGGGCAACCGATTTTTTGGAAAAGTTAATCTTAATTAAGGGAGAAATTTTAGCGTGTATTTTTGTTTGTTCGGGAGTGCCGGAAAGTTATATCAACAAATTGACGACCCAAACAAACAATCCGATCATTACAGAGGATCACGTCACTGGAAATATACTTACAATAGGTCAAGCGGATTTAAAAAATCAAATATATGCAAAGTGGTCTAGGATATTAAATACATCGCTTAAGAAAAAAGAAGTTCAACGTTATAAGGGGAAAGGGAATACACTGGTAGATAGTCTAAGTAGACAAATTAGTGAAAGATATCTCATGTTATTAGTATCAGTAGTGAAGAATCAGATTAATAAAAGAGGTAAAAGTAATGATAAAATGTTACCGTCAATGTTGGCAGCAGTTGGATTAAATCAAGAACAATTTATGAAATATATAGTTGAACTGGACCCGGCACTGCACTCCGCAATGCTAGAGATTATTAAAAGAAATTTCGATAAAATCGATAACAAGTTTCTTGATTTCAATATATGCATTCCTTCAGTAAATAAAGATGAAATTATGTTTAATTTTTCTTTGACCCAAAAGGATTTTTTGAATAATCACTCAATTAGAAATAAAATTGAGAAATTCTCTAAAAAAATTTCCAACAATGAAGAGTATGTAGAGCCCGCAGGGCAGGAAATTGACTTTATCAGAGTTGTAAATGAGGAAAGAAGAAAAGAATTAGAGTTTTTGGGGATACTGAATATTTTCTTTGGATTTTCGCGCGGCAATCCCTATTTAATAACAGAAAATATCCCAACTAAAGAGATCGCAATTCTGATAAAAGAAATGAAGCGGGCGAATGATTATTTATCGGAAGATTCAGTGGTCTTTAACCGTAATATTGTTCGTATTTCCGAAATTTTAACCGATTCATTACATGTAGAATCTCTTAAGACTATTACTAAAAGCGCAAAACACATAAAGTTTATTTCGGATCTGCCAATAGATTGGATACATATCAACAATGTTCCCCTAAGAAACCTTGTTAGTATGAGCAGAATTCCAATAACGCCATTCAATGGATTAATACATCACTGTGTTGTGCAAAATCTATACGCAATTAAGAAGAAAGGGTTATCTATCCTCTTACTAAATACTTTGGATAAAAATAATTTGGTTGATGCCCCATTATATAATTGTGCAAAAGGGATCCATAGATTTATTGAAGACTTTTTCTCAAAACATGATCTCGCGAATGCATACCAATATTTTGAAGCAGGCAACAAGCTTGATTTCATAGACGTACTGAATCAGAGGGACAGGAATATTTTGATATACTTTGGACATGGCTCATTTGATAGTAAAACAGAAATGGGTTATTTACATATCGGCAAACAAGACGCAATTTCTTCATTGGAGTTAGCTGGTATGTTGACTAATGTTCCGGAAATCGTTATTTTGGGGGCATGCGAAACACAGGTCAATTGGGGGACGTCTGTTGATGTTGCCAACAGCTTCATTAATGCGGGAGCAGTGTCTGTAATAGGGACATATTTTGAAGTTGATGGTGCGTATACCCAACTTTTCATATTGCAAATCCTTTATAACTTGCATCAGGCCTGTACGAGTCTCGGTGAGGTCTATTGGAGTGATATTATTTACGCGTGTATTAAACAGAGATATTTAGTTGATACCTTTGAATTTATGACAATGAAGAATCGTAATATTATTGATGAGTATCGCAGTTACTGTAAACAAAATGGATGGGAAGATATTGACATCAATTTTCACGAAAATGTCCTTAAATTCTTAGAATCCAAAGGAAGTGAATTTGCAATTACATACAGAAAAAGATTAAGCGGCAATAAGAACGTATATAGAAGTTTATTGTATGTATCTCTGGGTTCGCCTGAAATGATAGTCTTTGAATAAAGGGATCTTACCTTAATCAAATGTTAGTTCAATAAATTTTAAACAACTTTGTTATTGCCCGGCCCTTTCTCTAGTGTTACTGCTCAATCATAATGTCTTCCAGTTGACGGCGTGAGTTGTCCTGCTGGTGACGGTCATGTTGTCCAACAGGGTATAATAAAGGGAGAATCACGAAAATTCTCCCTGGATGACACGCTTGACCATATGATCATCTATGATGCGGTGTTTGTTATGCGACCCTTAGATGACATGGAGCCTCTAGCGGGTGTGATCTCTCGCGACGGGGTAATGCGACAAGGACTTCCCATGGAGTGGCACTAGGATATACCGACTGTTAAATCAAGGATTTCGCGAACATCAGGAGGATTATCTGACTGGAATCTTTGCAGAAGTATTACAAGATCCATCCTTACTGAGATCATTCTGTACATATTTCCTTAAAAAGGATCTGGGTTCACTAGAATTACTAAAGGTGTCTATGCAGGCAACGTTCCCGAAACTTCCGGATCATGCATCCGATAGTCGTCCAGACTGTATGATTGAATGCAAGGATCTGTGTGGTGGGGGATGGGTATTCTTCATTGAAAGCAAGTTAGGCTTATGGAAGGGCAGGAACAACTGTCGAGATATGCAGATCACTTAACGTCTTACAAAGAGAGAGGTTATCAGACGTATCTCATTTACATTACACAATATTATGATCCCAAAGTGAACGGTGCAACGGCAAGCTTCCATGCCCACCGGTTGTATCAGGTGTACGATTGGTTGGTCCGACATCAAGATGTGTTTACCTGTAAAATATTGGAAGACATGGAGGGGATGAAATTGACCGACAGACGCAGGTTCATGCCACAAGATATTTATGCGCTCCAACAGATGGGGCGTCTGCAATTGATGTTATGAATTATCTAATAATGGTAGGTGTATATAATCAATTCCTTCCTTATTTAAAAACGGGGAATGAATAATTGAATTGCAAATAGATGATAATTTTTTAATGCGAACCAGTAGAACACTTTAAAGACAAACACCCCTTCTGTTGAGATAGTATATGCCTATTATTTATGAATCTGTAAGGAGAGGCTTTGCATGGCCCAAATGACGCCAAATAATATCCATTTATTAACCAAAAAGATCGAACCAGGTGAAAGAATTGTCTATGGTCTGATTGAGCAAATGTCTGAGAATTATTACGCTTACTTTGATACGAGGCAGAATGGGAAAACGAAAGATTATTATCCTGATTTTGTTATACTAACACCTGATTTAGGTTTAATCATCCTTGAGGTCAAAGACTGGTCAAAGGAATTTTTTAAAATAGATAAAGAGAAAGTATTTGCCAAATACAATGGCAAATTTGAATGGGTCACCAATCCTTTAGAACAAGTTCGAAATTACTCAAATTGGATGAGTAAATATTTGAGAAGTAAAAAGGCTCCTTCTAATTCAAGAGGATTAAAAATAAGTTATACCTATGGGATCGTCTTTCCGAATATGACAAGAGATGAGTTTCATAAAAAAGTTGCAGGTACAGATGTTATTGACCGTAAGGTCTGTGTTTTTAAAGATGATTTACATTCTTCAGACGAGTTTCTGAATGTTTTAAAGAAAATAGCTGCACCTTATCTTGGGAAGTTTACAAGATTAACCGATAGTGAAATGGCTTCGTTTAGAGAAATTATATTTCCTGAAGTGAAAATGGACCCAGATGAAATAAAACGAATTATGACTTGCGAGCAACGTGACCTTGTGGAGAGTATAGATTATGGACTTCATTTAATTAACGGTCCTGTTGGAAGTGGAAAGACCATAATTTTATTTCATCGTACGATTGTCTTAGCAGAACGCCATAAAAATTGGAGAATTCTGGTCTTGTGCTTCGATCCAGTAACGCGAAACTTTTTAGAGCGTGAACTGAGAAAGAACATGCCAAAAGGAGATCATGCAATTGTTGACATATATGATGTAAGAAGCCTATTTCTTAAAATTGTCAAACATTGTAATCTTGGAGAGGAATTACCTACAGACCCCAATTTTATCCGTGTATTAGATCGACTAGATTTCAAAGGGAGTGAATTCCCTCAGCGTTATGATGCGATTTTAATAGACGAAGCTCAGGACTTCTATGAGGAGTGGCTATCTTTTATCGATAGGAATTTATTCGAAAACAAAAAATCAAACGATCACTTGTTACTCACAATGGACGGAACGCAAAACATCTATCGTCAATCATTTACATTAGGTTGGGCAGGACTACATCGCTCTAAAGTTAATAAGACTGTAGATTTAGAGATTAACTACCGAAACACACGTCAAATAATTGAATTCGCAAATAAGTTTATTAACAATGAGTACTTAGAAAAATGTGTTTCTGATAATGTAGAGAGTATAAACTATGCAGTTACAGATTTTGATTGCCTTAGAGATGGTGAAATACCTGGCGTTATTGTTGGGGAAAATTTAAGTGATGTGAACGGGAAGATAGTTAAGATGATACATGAGGCATTTATCAATTCCATAAATCGATCCCGAAAGATCTGCTTACTATGCACTCACGATTCCATTATTCCTGAACTTACGCAAGAGTTGTATTTACACAAATTGCCATTTACTTTGTTGTCACAAGAACCCGAGCACCACGAAGGAATATGGGTGGGTACTATTCAGCAAAGTAAAGGTTTGACATTCGATCATGTCGTGATAACGGGAATTGAAGATAAGGTTTTTGACGAAATGCCTAATATTGACGCTTCAAAGTTGTTATACGTAGGGATGACACGTGCTTCTAAAAGACTTGATATTGGATTGAGTGAGTACAATATATTTCGCTCAATAATCGAAAACAATAATTTTGAGAAAATTAAACATTATTTTAATATGTCAGGAAATTACGAGTACGTTATACAATTAACACTTGTGTATATTAGTTCTGATAGTAGAATATCTGAAAAAAACACGTTCCGCGGAAAGGGCATTGAAAATATTATTTGTCAATTCAACGAGAAATACTGGCTACCATTGCAATACAGGAAAAATCTTCACCAAGTAATTAGCGAGATGCGTCCAGGGGATCGAGGGGAAGTTAGTGGCAAAGACCGACAGATTTTAGTTAGATTACTTCAGTCGCCGTTTCCAAAGCATTCAAGAAAGGAATTTTTGGAATATTTTTTAGAGTGAGTGGCCCTAATGATTGGGTATGGAGACTATCTCTAGCTAACTGACTCTTATTTATTTTCATATTGAGATTCTCCATTAATGATTTCAGTTTAGGTAAGTCTAGTAAACTACGAATCTCGATATTGGATTGAACATTCAACGTGATGTACATACTCATCTCTCCCTTGAGACAAGTA
The DNA here is from genome assembly GCF_004344915.1 of Paenibacillus albiflavus. GTDB lineage: Bacteria > Bacillota > Bacilli > Paenibacillales > NBRC-103111 > Paenibacillus_AM > Paenibacillus_AM albiflavus. The sequence goes on from NZ_SKFG01000041.1 coordinate 13,815, forward strand.
TGATTCAATTCGTCAAATCTGTACATGATTATTCAAGCATTTATGTACATGCTTAGATTAGCATTTGTAATCTGAGTATGAATCTTTCCGCTCAGTGGATGTTTCAGGCGGTTCTCGACTTTCTTTCTTTAGCATTTATCACGTGCTGCGGCAAACTCAATAAAATCAACAAAACTGGCTCCATACTCTTATATCACCTGACATCTGTTGTGAGAAGCAAATAAACTCATATCAATACATCTAAACTCGTATAAATGCAAATAAAGTCGTATCAGAGTCGAGCAGATCCGGAATTATTTCTGGCATTTGCTCGGCTTTTTATTGGGACAGGGATAGAGATTAGGGGGAGGCAGGAAAATACAGGAGAATACAGGGTTCTTTTCGAATCATATTTTCTGAGGCTTTTCTCTCAGTCGTTTCAAGGCTTCTCAGGCATTAGTCAGGCATTACCCATTCGTTCCCTTAGGCGCTTCCTTGCCATTATACGCTCTGTTACCCCTCCTTTATACGACTAAAAATTGCATATTCCGGGCCTATTTAACCCCAATTTTTTGTTTTATCCCCTGCATCTTCCGATACGACTATAATTTACTCAATCTTTTAACTACGCAATTTGTTTTCAATTGTAATATATTGGTTGTTAATAAGTGTAATGCCTGCTATAGTAAGTATAGGAACGTACATTCGTTTATTTAGGGAAAATTAATATGGGGAGGAAATTGAGTGACAAATGAACTAAGAACTAATTATAGTAAAGTCTTGCAAAATTTAGCCGAGGGCTTAGATATTTCGCCTAGTAAATATCAGCAGGCGGTACAACGGTACACTTCAGTTGGTAAATGGATTTCAGATGGTGAATATGCTGATGTTCAGGGTGAACCATACATTTACACTCAAGGTTCTTTTAGACTGGGGACAGTTGTTAGACCAATAAAGAATGGAAACGAATCAGACTACGATATTGATTTAGTATGTCAGCTTCCACTGAATAAGAATAATACAAGCCCTGCTTCTTTGAAGGAAGCTATCGGTACTAGAATTAAAGATAATGCTACATATCAAAAGATGCTTGATAAAGAAGGAAAACGTTGTTGGACATTAAATTATGCGGAACAAGATGGCGTTGGATTTCATTTAGACATATTACCTTCTATACCTGAATCCACCGATAATATTAATCAGCTCAATGATGCAGGAGTTGCTTCAGATTTTGCAAAAAAGGCTATATCCATTACCAATAAAGAAAAAGACAATACTTATACATGGTCTGCAAGCAATCCTAATGGGTATGCTGAATGGTTTGATATGATTAAACGTCCCATTTTTGAGAAGTTGCTACTGGAGCAAAAACAGATTATATTCGAGAACAATAAGACTATATATAATCAAATTGATGAAGTCCCTGAACAACTCGTAAAAACACCGCTTCAAAGAGCTATTCAAATATTAAAACGTCATAGAGATACTCGATTTGCCGGTCATGAGTGGGAAGATGACAAACCTATTTCCATGATCATTACTACCCTCTCAGCAAGAATATATCAGCAAGAAGCTGATCTGTACTTAACGATTAAAACTATTGTAGAGAAACTAGCTACACTTTCTCAACTGCTTACTTTTGGGGCTACTCTTGATGAAGAGATTGCAAGACTTCATCTAATTAAGAAAAACGAAGATGGAACATGGAGCATCCCTAACCCAGTCAATCCTATTGAAAATTTTGCAGATCGCTGGCATGAAAATAATGGACGAAAAGCTAAAGCGTTTTTCCTATGGGTTTCTTGGGTGAAAAGTGATCTAATTGATATCTTAGATCAGTCTGATGTGAACGTAGTCGTAAAAGAACTTGAAGTTAGGTTTGGTGAAACAGCTATAAATCAAGCTAGAAAAGGTATTTTGCTTACCTTGTCGGAGGTAGCGGCAGCTACTGCTGGTATACCCCACACTGATATACAGAACCCTAGTAAACCCTGGAGTTATTAATTTATGGGAGATATAACAAGGGATCAAATTGAAATTGATTTTAATGAATTAAAAGTGCTTTATCAGGACTTACGATTACTAAGAGAAGAGGGAGATGCTTATATTGTAGGGGATCTTCCCTTTTCAGCTACTTACAACGGAAATTCTCCAATAATAGATCAGTACAAAATAAAGATACTACTACCCAAGGATTATCCAAAATCTCCACCTAAGTTAATGGAATTTGGCGGAAGAATACCTAAAAGTTTTCACACAAATCCTGATGGTACATTATGTTTAGGTGCACCTTTAGAAGTTCGAATGAAATTTAATGGAAATCTATTAAGTTACGTAAAGGAACTTGTAATACCATATCTTTACTCTTACTCGTATTATGAAAAGTATGGGGATATGCCATTTGGTGAACTTTCTCATGGAGGTAGGGGAATCCTTGAAAGTTATCAAGAGTTGTTTGTTTTAACTAGTAGTGAATGCGTACTGGACTTATTGGAAATCTTGGCAACTGGGAAGTTTAGAGGGCATCTTGACTGTCCATGCGGAAGTCGAATGAAATTACGAAAATGTCACGGCCCACAGCTCATCCAGTTAAGTAATTATCAAACCAAATTTGATTTTATAAATGATTATAATGATTGTGCTATTCTTTTTCGAAAAAATCCCCTTTAGTTATGGAGGAATATATATGTCGGTAACCAATGTTCCTGAAAAAGTTAAAATTCGATTATGGGGAATAGCAGCTGGGCGGTGTCAATATGAAGGTTGTAATGAACCACTATGGGTAGACAAGCTTACACAAGCTGAATTTAATGGTGCATATATAGCTCACATTATTGCGGATAGCCCAAATGGTCCTCGTGGGGATTCAATTCTTTCAGAAAAGCTTGAGAAGGATATATCTAATCTCATGTTAATGTGCGATAAACATCATAGACTTATTGATAGAGAAGATCTTGCTGGACATCCGGTTGAACGTTTACGTGAAATGAAAAGAAAACATGAACAGCGGATTGAAATGTTGACGTCCATTGCCGAAAGTGTGCAAAGCTATGTACTTCATTATGGCACTAATATTGGTCAGCATAATGCTCTGGTCAGTTGGGAGAAGACAACTCCAGCGATGTTACCATTAAAGTACCCCGCAGAAAAACCTGCAATTGAGATGAGTCTTGGAAATAGTACTTTTTATGATCATGAAGAACTTTTTTGGACTATTGAACGAGAACAATTACGAAGACAATTCTCTGACAAAGTTAAACGTAGGCTTATGTTAGGTGATGTTACACATCTTTCAGTATTTGCATTAGCACCTCAACCGTTGCTTATCGAATTAGGAACATTAATTTCCGATATTTGTCCTGCTGATGTCTTTCAGTTACATCGTGAACCAACTGATTGGATATGGCAAGAACACCCTCAAGATTTTGAATATAACATCATTGCACCGGAAGTGATCCATAAAAAGGTAGCACTTAATCTTTCATTAAGTGCCACTATAGATAATGATCGTATTTATAATGTTATCGGCTCTGATACTTCTGTATGGACTGTAACGGTTCAAACACCAAATAATGACTATTTAAAAAGCAGACAACAACTAACTATGTTCAGAGAAATATTGAGAAGGCTGTTAAATAATATAAAGGCTGTTCATGGGCATGACAATGTATTACACGTTTTCCCAGCTGCGCCTGTAGCTGTTGCTATTGAATTGGGGCGTATCTGGATGCCGAAGGCTGACTTGCCACTTTATTTATATGATGAAAATCGTCAAAACGGTGGCTTCAAACATGTCTTTAACATAGGTGTCGAGTTTGGAAATGCCCAAGTTAAAGAGATAAGCGTTGTATAATATGATTAGGGACTTTCTGCTTAACTTTGCTGTACAAAGGTTGCGTTAGCTATAGGAAATATCTAAATTTGAGTTCTGCGCTTTTTCTATTATGTGGAGATGACATCAACATACTCCTTTCGTGTTGAAAGTGCAGCTGCAAATATTGACTCTAATGCTTGTCTAACAGCTATTGCCGTAGGTATCATGAATATCTCACCTTTATTAGATTATTTGCGTCGATTATAGCACGTGACAAATGTAGTAAATCAAGGAGGGTATTTTATGAGTGGAGCTGGTTTTTTCCAAGGGACGATTACCGCAGATGAACGGGAGCGATTATACAATGAAATTTGGTCGGAGCCCATAAAAATCGTGGCGAAAAGATACGAAATTTCTGATGTTGCCCTAAGAAAACATTGCATCAGATTTGGTATCCCTCTGCCGCTGAGAGGACATTGGGAAAAGGTTAAGGCCGGTAAATTTGTATATAAACCGGTACTCCCTAAAATTGAGGGCGAATTGAAGAAACAAATACGAAACTATGTAATAAAGTATAAACATTACGTAAAGCAGCTAACCGATGAAGAGTTGGAAAATAAAGAGGGACTGTTTTTATTAACCGATGAAACCAAGGAGTACATAAGTGAGGTTTGTTCTAAAATTGTTGTTAAAAATCAATTGCGCGATCCACATCCCTTAATTGTGGAGCACCAAGAGGAAATGCAATATAGAAAGAAGAGAGATAAGGAAGTCGAAAGAGCCAATTTCAATCATTTATATCAATCCAGAATAAAAAGTCAGTATCGTGATAACAAACCGACACTTCCCATTTTTGTATCTACCGCTCAAGTAAATCGAGCGTATCGGATCGTGGATGCATTGATAAAGACACTGCCACATTTGGAGAGTAGGGTTTCAATCAGTCATTTTTATGATAAGAAAGATATGGCCTTCTTTAATGTTATGCATACTTCTTTTAGTTTTGAGCTTAAAGAAGTTGAAATGAAATCGCCTAAAAAGGATAAAAATAAAAGCATTGAATCTTCAAAAGATGTTGTGCGATCTTTGGTTATTTCAATTACATCGAGCTCCTCATCTTGGGATAGGGAATACAAGGAGCATTTAGAGTTTACAGACACTCCATCCGAGCCGCTTGAGGGGAAACTTGATCAGGTGATAATTGGCGTGTTTAATGCGGCGAATAGATTTCTTGTTAATGATGAGTTGAAAAATAGAAAGCTTGAAAGGAAATGGGCTGAAGAAAACAAACGTCGCCGGTTACAGGAACTGAAGCGCAGAGAAGAAGAAAATTTAAGAGTATTAGAGAGTCTTGTAGGAGACTGGGATTTGTCTCAAAGAATTAGGATGTTTGCAGATTCTTTAGAAAAAATCGTTTCGGATAAACAAGATGAACAAGAGGTATTGGATATATTACACAGAGTAAAATGGGCGAGGGAAAAAGCGGATTGGTTAGATCCCCTCATTGCAAAAGATGATGAACTATTGGGCAAAAAGGTTCACGTGTTTGAAGTGTTTAAGACATTTACTCGAGTAGATAAAGAATGAGGGGATCATATTGATAATGAATTTGGTTATAAAAAGGGTTGGGCAAGATAGATGGGAAGATATTAATCATCAATTTAGTAAGTACAAATTATCATTCCTTGATGAAGTACTTGAGTATGGAAAGGATAATGATATTCCAGAATCAACTTTGATATACAGCTATAAAGAATTTTTGTCAGAACACATTCAAGGCATAGAATTGGACTTGGAAGTATTGAAGGATATCGCCGAAAAGTTAATTCCAGTAATCGAATTGAATAAAAGTGATGAATTAATAATTGGAGATAAAACTCTGAAAATAATCAACTATGAACCGAATTTAGAATTGATGTACTACAGTGGCTATGACAAATTTTTGAAGTTGAACAGATATGGATTTATTAGCCTAAGCCCTTCAAAGAAGGGCTATAAACTAAATAATTGTGAAGTTTTGTTTAGTAAATACGAACAGCTACATCAATTTGATCTAAAAGCACATTTTGATGTGCTATTATGCAAACTAGAAAGTGCTAATTCAATTGAAAGTATTGAATTGGGTAAGGCAGCAATTGAGCATGAATTGAGGGTTATCTTTGGCGTTGGACACTATAGTGAATTGATGGATGATCATGTGAAATTGAATATCGATAAAATGGAGTTCATTAGATCCATTTCTTTGTGTTTTAGAAGATGTGAGGCTAAAATTCTATTATTAGAAAAAGGAGAGTCAAAGATTACTGATAGTTTAATCAAACTTATTTTGGCAAAAAAGAATTATGATAATTTTATTGAAAATAAAGATGAGTACGTAGAATTACTAGGTAATGATAAATATAATGAAAAGATTGCAAGGGATAGCGGAGAAATTAGTGATTTGTTGATTGATGTGGGCTTGTCTGCTGAGGATTTGGAACACCTAGTACATTGAATTATTCGTTCTCGAATGACAACTGTTGTTTTAGTCTAATACTTTATTTTCCTTTGGTTTAATAAATAATTGATTCACTGCTACGCAGTCTAACACTTATTTCTCAAAAGCTGACGATTTTCAAACTCAAAAACCGCATCACATCAACAACTCCAGTCTAATACTTTATTTTCTTTGAACACTTATTGTTCGAGAAAAATAATAATGTATACTGAGAAATAATAACGTATACTGGTTATTATTAAATTGTAATAAAAAATAATTAACTATACTAAGCTCGTTGGCATATCCAACGGGCTTTTTATCTGTCAGGAAAAAATAAAGTTCTAGACTGAGAAAATAGAGTATTAGACTGACGATGCTTCATTAAACTAACGGGCAGGATAATACGGTGATTTATCGAAAAGTGTAATAATAAGGAAGTGATATAATGGAACACTTAGATCAGAACTTTGTCAGTTTGATTCAGGTACTAAATTCTTTTGAGACTATTGAGACAATTGGTAGCTGTGGTGGTCACATTAACCCAAAGGAAGGACAGTGGGAAAAAGGTACCTGGTATGTGAAGTTTGAAATTGAAGAAACACCCGTCGGTTGGCGTACAATCGAGTTTTTAGCATGGGCTATAAATAAAGAATATGATGATGATTTAACGGTTTTCTTTATGCCAAAATCAAATCCACCTTGGCTTAATAAACCTAACAGAACACTTTGCTGGGTAATCGAGGGTTATAATGATCAAAATCCAAATGACTTGGCTGAGTTTCTTGGCAAGGTCAAGAGTGACTTTTATGATTACGCTAACGGGACACTATAGTTCAAACAACTTGAGAGCAGACCTCTATGGGCAACTGTTCCCTTTCGCATTGAAGTAACGGGCAGTATAGCTTAATCACTTCTCGAATAATACAAATTAATTATTTTATTGGGGGAAAGTTATGACTAAGGAATACGCAATATCGATACTAAAAAAGTATACTCCAATGCCTGATGATCAAGATTTAACTGCGGAAATGATTGATGAGTATGCAAGTGCAATATTATATTTTGAGGAGTATCCAGATCCAAGCTGCATTGAGCCGATTATGATGACGTTTAGCTTAGATGATTTGTACGGGACATATGAGCATGCAGCATGTGTGTTAAGAAGTTTTACTAATGATCAGGTAGTCCCTCACTTGATAAAAGCATTATATAGTGAACATGAAGGAATTAGGTACTGGGGAGCTAATATCGCTAAGTTCTTTCCAGACTCTAGGTTATTAAATCCCCTTTTGAATTGTGTTAACGATTCAAACGAAGAAATAAGGGAATATGCAACTTATGCTCGTACCTGTATTGGTTATAAATAAGTGGATATTAGTATGACAACCTATAAAACCTTCACTACTCATTACGCTAACGGGCAGTTTAGTTGCAAATGTAGAAGGATTTTCAAAAAAATGTGGAGTCTCTTCTAATTATCTATTATTTTTACATTTGGAGGTCCAAATGAACGAATTTTTAATTGGGAATACATTAGGACTTCAGTTATTTGACAGCTTAAAGCCGGATTTAACATCGTTCTGTTATAGAATGTTAGGATCGATCGATGACGCAGACGATGCCGTTCAAGAAACCTTTATTCGCGTCTGGGAAAATTGGAACTCATTCAGGCAGGAGTCCTCTTACAAAACGTGGGTTTATCGCATTGCATCAAACTTATGCCT
>NZ_SKFG01000042.1 GCF_004344915.1 Paenibacillus albiflavus
CACCTTTAGCTTTGGCGGCGCTAAGCTCGCGCCGCATTGTTGCTGCGACGGCGGCGGTGTCCGCGCCGTCAACGAGCCACATACGCCCGCGCGGGGCGTAGTGGCGGTACTTCATCCCCGGCGCGCGGGGCGTTTTAGCGGCAAGCTCGGCTTCCGCTGCCGACTCGCCGCCTGCCGCCGGGGCAATCACTTCTACGCAGCGCAGCGCAGCGCGCAGCGCCTCGGCGGTGATGCCGCCAGGTCGCAGGATATGCAGAGCACCCTGCGACCATTCCACCACCGTCGACTCAAGTCCGACGCCGGCGGAACCCCCATCGACGATGCCGCCAATGCGGCCGTCGAGGTCTTCGCGCACATGCTCCGCGCGCGTTGGGCTAGGCTTGCCCGAGGAGTTCGCACTCGGGGCCGCAACAGGGCAGCCCGCGAGTCTGATCAGCTCGCGAGCAATCGGATGGTCGGGCATCCGCACCCCGACCGTCGACAACCCCGCAGTGACGAGCGGGGATAGTTTATTCGGCTGAACGGGCAGGATGACCGTTAGCGGACCTGGCCAGAACTGCGCGAGCAGTTGCTCAATTCGCTCATCCACCACACCGCTGATCCACTCATCTAACTGTGAGCGATCTGCAATGTGGACGATCAGCGGATTGTCAGAAGGGCGGCCTTTGGCTGCATAGATGCCTCGAACGGCTTCCGTCTGCGTCGCATCTGCACCGAGCCCATACACCGTCTCCGTCGGAAATGCGACTGTCTCCCCTGCACGCAGCATAGCTGCTGCTTCTTGAAGAGCTTCACGCAGTTGTTCTGGTGCTGGTAATTGATTAATTCCGATTGTCCAATGCTTTGTCATGTATGTCCACAACCTTATATTGATAAATGAAATGCCACAAGCGGACCCGTGTCCGCTTAAGCGTAAATATGATCAATGCGTTCGTTTCAACTTTATTCGCATGATGCGAGATAGGCTAGCCTATTTTGTCACCTAATGATTAGAAAATGCTCTTCACCCAATCCCAGATGAATGAACGGTATTCCGTTTTGTCCTCGGCAGCAGCTATCGACTTGTCTGTTTCAACACCGTTAGATGAATTGACGTCTACGCCTGCTTTTTGGGCAGATACGGCATCGACGAAGCATAACGGCGGGAACAGCACGCACCACCAATTCTGTCCATCGCCACCGCCAAGCGTAATGCGCAGTGCTTCATAATCACCTGCAGGGTATACCTTACCATTATAAACCTTCGCTGGAAAAGGTACATTCCCAAGCTCCACTTTGAAAGGATAATTCGCGTTATACGCTTTCAGTGTTTGTCCAACAACCTGCTGAATTCTTGGCAAATTCGCGTTAATCGTTACACGGGCGTCCTCCAAGTCGCGAGGTCCCATCGCCCATGCCGCCATTTCTTGCATGACCGCATCACGAACCTCACGTTTGACCCATTGATCCACCGCTGAATCTGAATTTGCTAATATGCGTAAACGAATCGCCTGATCCGGTATCGAAGCCCCACTAATCGCCGCATTCGTCCGATTCGTATCCCAAATAAACACTAATAGAATAAGTGCAAAAGTCACATAAAAAACGCTGCGCCATAAACTACTCTTCTCTTGCTTCCAACGCTGCTGATCCATTGCTCTAGCCCCTCTCTCCATCTCATAGTCCAAGTATGGACAAGAAACGAGAGGGCTAAACTAGCAATCTAGTATTTTTTTGAAATCTAGCAAATAGTGTGTGGAAGGGCTTGTGTGACGGAGGCACTGGTCGCAGTTAGCACTGATCGTGGTCGGCTCTGGTCGCCGTTGCCACTGCTCAGTACTGGTTGGCACTGGCTGATGCACTTGTTGGCTCTGAATAGCTCTGTTCGGCACTCCCATCCCGTGAAATAACGGATTTCTAGGTGCTTATTTGGCTGATATGTTGATTAGGCGACACAATAGCGGATTTTGAGGTACTTATTTCGGGTAATTGTAGATGAGTTGGGGCTGATGGAAGCTAATTAAGCACCTCATAATCCGTTATCTGAGCTGATCAACGCAAAAAGTAGGAAATAAGCACGTGAGAATCCGCTATTTTGCAGCGACGTGGTTAGAGTCGCATCGCCATGACTAGAGTGGCACCTATACGTCTGTGCATCTAGGCATCTAGCATTTACAGACAGCATCTGCCATAAGCATCAATGCCTCACGCACTCACTTCGATTTGCGCACCGCCATCACATGGCGGTCAATCCCTGCGAGGTCGCGAATCAAGCGAACCTCGTCCCATTCCGCGCAGCTGCGCAGCATGGCTGCGACTGCTTCCGCTTGCCCCATGCCGACCTCGAAGCCGACAATGGTCGGCTGCTTTGGCAGCTCGGCAAGCTGCGCGGTGATGCGGCGATAGAGGCCAAGCCCGTCCGCCTCATCGCCGATAAGCGCCAGGTGCGGCTCGTACAGCCGCACCTCAGGCTGCAGCGAGGGGATATCCCTCGCTGGAATATACGGTGGATTGCTGACCAGCACATCCACCGCGATCCGCCCCTCGATGAAGGGGCGGAGGAGGTCACCTTCAAGGAAGGTGACCCGATTTTGCACACCGCAGCGTACGGCGTTGCTACGGGCTATGGCAAGTGCCGCAGGCGAGATATCGCTTGCGTACACGCGCCAGTCGCTCCGATTGCAAGCCATGGCAATCGGAATCGCTCCGCTGCCTGTGCCGATATCGGCAAAGGTCAAGGGCGTACCGATTTTATCTGCCTCCTCAAGCACACTCTCCACTAACAGCTCCGTTTCGGGTCTTGGAATGAGGACACCTGGCTCAACATGAAGCGTTATGCCGTAGAAATCTGTCTCACCGATAATATATTGGACGGGTTCTCCATTTGCCTTGCGTTTAACAAGCGCATACCACTCTTCTTCACGCTCCGCTGGGAAAGAATCCTGCCAGCTTAGCAGCAACATACTCCGAGTCCAGCCAAGAAAATGCTGAAGCAGCAGTTCTGCACATACGGCTGCATCCTGCACCTCTTGCTCCTTTAAAAAAGAAGAAGCCTGAACATAGGCTTCTCTTATACTACGGCCTTGAAGGCCGTTTAGGGTCATCATGTTACGCTTGTTCTCCTTTTTCGAGCAGATCCGCTTGTGCAGCAATCGTTAGACTCGAAATGATTTCTTCCATATCACCATTAAGGACGGTATCAAGCTTGTGCAGTGTTAGTCCGATGCGGTGATCGGTTACACGGCTTTGCGGGAAATTGTACGTGCGAATGCGCTCGCTTCGGTCGCCTGTACCGACTTTGCTCTTGCGCTCACCTGCGATTTTCGCTTGTTCTTCTTGCTGAAAAATATCAAAAATACGCGCACGAAGAACTTGTAACGCCTTCGCTTTATTATCATTCTGCGATTTGCCATCCTGACATGTCGCAACGATACCTGTCGGTACGTGCGTTACGCGGACTGCAGATTTCGTCGTATTAACGGACTGACCGCCAGCACCGCTGGAGCAGAACGTATCTACACGAATATCGTTGTCTTTAATTTCAATATCCAAATCTTCAGCTTCTGGCATTACAACAACGGTTGATGTTGATGTATGAATACGTCCGCCAGACTCCGTTACTGGAATACGTTGAACACGATGCGCGCCGCTCTCAAACTTCAGCTTGGAGTATGCACCTTTACCTGCCACCATAAATACGATTTCCTTGAATCCGCCCAAATCGTTAAGGGATGCATCCAGGACCTCTGTACGCCAGCCTTGGGAATCAGCGTATCTGGTATACATTTTATAAAGATCGCCTGCGAACAATGCCGCTTCATCGCCACCCGCTGCGCCGCGAATCTCCACGATTACGTTCTTATCGTCGTTCGGATCCTTTGGCATCATGAGGATATTGATTCTTTCTTCCAGCTCGGTCTTGCGTCCGGACAATTCTTCAATCTCAAGCTTTACAAGCTCTTTCATTTCGTCATCCAGCTTCTCGCCTTGCATTTCCTTGGCAGCGGTCAAGCCTTGATGAACTTCTTTATACTCCATGTAAGCATCATAAGGTTCTTGAAGGTCAGATTGTTCCTTCGAATACTCACGAAGCTTCTTCGTATCATTCGTTACATCTGGATCACATAGCATCTCACTCAGCTTCTCATAGCGATCTGCAAGCGACTGTAAACGGTCTAGCATATGCCTCACCCCTTATTCAATTCTTATATTATAGTTCTATACGATTCAAAATTTGCATGCGGATAAGCCCGTAGGTCCAAAAAACGCACATACGAGCTCCAACTATCCTTCGCTAAACGTTGAATCTAAAATGCATAACGTCGCCGTCATTCACGACGTATTCTTTACCTTCTAGACGAAGCTGTCCACGCTCACGCGCAACAGCCATAGAACCAGCAGCAGCTAGATCATCATAGGAAACCACTTCTGCGCGAATAAATCCGCGTTCAAAATCCGTATGAATGACACCTGCAGCTTGCGGAGCCTTCATACCTTTACGAATCGTCCAAGCACGAACTTCTTGTACACCTGCTGTGAAGTAAGTGTATAGTCCAAGTAGCTTATACGCCGCTTTAATCAAGCGGTTCAGACCTGATTCTGACAAGCCAAGCTCTTCAATGAACATCGCTTTCTCTTCATCTGTTTCAAGCTCAGCAATTTCCATCTCCACACGTGCAGAGATTGGAACGACTTCAGCACCTTCTCCAGCTGCAAAATCGCGCACCATTTGAACATACGGATTGCCATCTGAATTAGCAGCTTCCGCTTCACTTACATTCGCTGCATATAGCACTGGCTTCATAGTTAATAAGTGCAGATCGCGAAGGATTAGCTTCTCTTCATCTGTAAGCTCAACACTGCGTGCTGGCTTATCGTTGTAAAGCGCTTCTTTCACTTTCTCCAAGCATTCGATCTCAGCGGCGTACTGCTTGTTGCCGCCTTTCATATTTTTACGGGAACGTTCAATCTTCTTCTCCACCGAATCCAAATCCGCCAAGATTAACTCCAGGTTGATGGTTTCGATATCGCCAAGCGGATCGACTTTACCCGATACATGTGTAATATTCTCATCGACAAAACAGCGTACCACGTGAACGATCGCATCCACTTCACGGATATGCGCCAAAAATTTATTACCCAAGCCTTCCCCTTTACTCGCGCCCTTCACAAGTCCAGCGATATCGACGAACTCAAAAGCTGTAGGTACAACACGGTTAGGCGTTACGATTTCAGTCAGCTTCTGCAGTCTTTCATCTGGCACTTCTACTACCCCTACATTCGGATCAATCGTACAGAAAGGATAGTTAGCCGATTCGGCGCCTGCTTGTGTGATTGCATTAAACAAAGTCGATTTGCCGACGTTCGGTAGGCCGACGATTCCTGCTTTTAAAGCCATGTGTGAGACACTCCTTAAATTATCTTAATGAACCAAAGGTTCGGTAAAACTCGCGGGGCAGATTACCCCCTCATGTTTACCACCCTACATTATATAATAAATTGGCCGCCAAAACAATGGAATTCCGCGGATCATGGGGTTAACTATTATTGGTACTTTTGTGCTTAAAATAATTCGATACCTGTATACGCAAAATAAATGCTCGTAAGGAAAATTCCTGCTCTTGCGATAGCTCAAGCATTTTGGCCCCATAGAACATACCGCCTTCTACTGGGGATTTGCGGATAATTTCAAGCAGCGCCCCAAAGGCGAAACCAATCTGGAGTTCACCTTCTATCCGAGAGTATGTTTTGAATTCCTGTGCATCCATCGGAACGATAAACCCTACGCCACCAAGTGAAATATCTGTCGTCTCAATAGGTATAGGAGAATCAAACTCAAGGCTAGACTTACTAGCAGTGGACTGATGTATACGATGAAGATTACCGATCTGGCGTGCATCTACACGAGGATACTGTCGTTTATCCAAAAATCTGCTCTGTATGTTTGGAGGGACAAGAATAATGACCGATCCAAAACCCTTGGCAACAACCGTAGATTCAAAATTGAGAATGCCAATTGGAGAGTAAATAATCACTTTGAGTGGGTCACCCAAATGGAAGAGATCCCATTCTGAAATTTCAACTTCTGCTATATCGCCTTCTATATACGTAATAGCCCCTGTGGATACAAAATGCTTCTTCTCCAGAACGGTCCTGGCCTCAATTAAATTAGCAAATGCGCTGCTGACAGACGTAGCTGAAGATGTCGTATTTTTCGGATGATAGGAATTAACGGAGTCCATTATTATTAGCCACCTTTGCATGCATCTTTATACCAACTAAATATTTTTAGTATATATACTTTCGTGAAAACTTCAATAACTCTTGTATCAACGAACATGATAAAAACCACAACATTCTTGCCTGTATCAACCAGTTTATTCTAAAATAAATGTAGATATCCACAAAGTTATCAACTTATCCACAAGATTGTGCACAATTTATTAACAAGAATGCTTGTTCTAGTGCGTTATCCACATGTTGATGAACAATTCAAAGGAGGAATGGCCTGTGGAAAACCACATCATGTGGATGAAAGAAGCGATTGCTGAAGCCCGCAAAGCAGAGGAGCTTGGCGAGGTTCCCATCGGTGCAGTGATTGTGAAGAACGGTGAAATCATTGGACGTGGTCACAATTTGCGTGAAACCACAATGGACCCTACTGCACATGCTGAAATGGTTGCAATCAAGCAAGCTAGCGAATATCTTAATGCATGGAGACTTCTGGATTGCACCCTGTATGTTACGCTTGAACCATGCCCGATGTGTGCAGGAGCAATCGTACAATCGAGAGTGCCGCTCGTCGTCTTCGGAACTACTGATCCAAAGGCAGGATGCGCAGGTACACTCATGAACCTTCTACAAGAGGATCGTTTTAATCATCGTGTAGAGGTGATAAGTGATGTCCTGCAAGAAGAATGCGGATCGATGTTAACCCAATTTTTTCGTAAATTAAGAAGTAAAGGGTAAAATAAATAGCAAGGAGGTTATACGTATGAAACCTATTAATCCCATGTGGAACAGATTGCATATCGTGCTTGAATTCTTCGTTATGCTCGGATTTATACTTGGGCTCATTCCGTTTATGTATGCCTGGGTAGCTGGCTGGATCATTCCGCTAACCGTTATTAGCGTTATTTTCTCCATTGTTCTAAGTAACGGAACCGTTCTGCTGACGTTTGGGAATGTCGTGATGTCTATCTTAAGCGTTATCCCAATTATTGGCTATATACCTCGAATTATCGGATTAATTATCTCAATAATTAACATGTTAGTAATAAGTAGTCGAAATCGAACCTACTAAATTTAGATCGACGCATAATGAATGAGTTCACCCTTGTATCTATCAATCCTAGTTAACTACTTATTCTTCTGTTGTTTTCTCAATCTCGTCGCATATAATGAAATCAATAGTGCCTAAAGGAAATTATTTCCTTTAGGCTCGAATGAAAGAGAGGCGAGAGGATCGATGGGTGAACAAGAGGTTCAAATCAAACCATGGCAAAAGATAGCCTATAGCAGCGGTAATTTTCCTGTTAATCTGATGGCACAAATGTTTGCAACGTATATCGTCTTCTATTATGTTGATCATCTAGGTGTTAAGCCTGCATTAATTGGACTTGCGATGGTGATTCACGGAATCTTCGGTGCGATTCTGAATCCACTGATCGGTTATTTATCGGATAATACACGCTCCAAGTGGGGACGAAGAGTCCCGTATATTACCTTTGGTATCATTCCGCTAGCTGCTTCATTCACTTTAGTCTGGATCCCGCTTGGTCCAAGCGCAAATCTATTCTGGTATTTTCTGATCATCGTTCTACTCTATGATATTTTCTACATTCTCGTGGTGCTTAATTGGACTTCTTTGTTTCCTGAGATGTTCACCAAGCTTAAAGATCGTACATCCGTATCCTCCTGGCGCCAAATGATAGGCATTATCGGTATGATTATCGGTGTTGCCTTACCTCCGATCATCTACGGTCAGATTGGCTGGACGGCTATGGGGATTCTTTTTGGCTGCTTATGTCTCATCTTCTTCGCGATCTCTATACTTGGCTCCAAAGAACCTAAGCATGAACGACCTGCCGCACATTCGATTTCTTTCTTATCCTCACTTCGTTATACGTTCACGAACAAAGCCTTTGTTACATACGTCCTCGGCAGCTTCTTCGTTCAGCTAACTTTTGCGCTCCTACCCGCCGCAATTCCGTTCTTTACGAAGTATGTATTGCTGAATAAGGACGATACGTTCAATACCATTATGCTGGGGACGATTTTTGTTATCGCGATGCCAATGGTCTATGTATGGGGCAGACTTACCAACAAGTGGGGGACTCGCAAGACAATTATGACAGCTGCTGCGCTCTACATGATCTCGCTTATTCCTTTTGCTTTCGTGACAGGTTCAATCAGTGCCATCGTTACAACTGCATGCGTCGGACTATGCCTGGCAGGGCTCATCGTACTGCTCGATGTCCTGATTGCCGAAATCGTAGACGATGACGAGACACGAACAGGCGAACGGCGCGAAGGCATGTACTATGGGATGAACGGCTTTATCATGCGTTGGGGCGTATCCCTGCAAGCTGTTATTATGAGTGGAATTCTGGAGGGAACTGGCTACTCAGCCGATATCGCGGTTCAACCTGACGCAACGGTGTTCGGTATTCGGATGATGCTTAGCGGCATTCCTGTCGTTTGTTTATTGTTTGGTTTGCTCTTCTATTACTTCTATCCATTAGGTCGAAGCGAGAGTAAATCTTCTAACATTACGGTATCTAAGTAAATACAAGTGGATCTAAGATTAGCAAACCGCCATTAACCGAGAACGGGTATGGCGGTTTTGTTGTCTAAATATTCAATTATTAATATAAATTCATTGTAGGAAATGATCGAACTTTGTTGAATTAAAATATAGCACTAGTATATTTGGTAAAGAAATGAGGACTATTCCCCTATGACGATGATAACACGTATATGCAGAACGTCAGCAGCCTGTGCTGCCATTACAATGCTAGCCGTATCACTCTACACCGTGCCCGCACAAGCCAGCAAAGCTGATGCTGTACAAGCAAGCCGTTCGACGGTAGCGGTTAATGGCAAGAACTATACTTTCGACTACATCACTGTTGATCTATCCGATCCTCGGGTTCGTGTAGGACCCGTTATTGCCCAAGGCGGGATCGGACATGTAGAGAAGCTCTCTTCCATGGTCAAGCGGACAGAGGCAGTAGCTGCAATCAACGGCACCTACTTTGATGCCTATAACAAAGATACGACCAAGCAATATCCTTATGGACTGCTGCTCGATAATGGCGAAGTGCTTAAAGGTGGGCAGAACCAGTCTCTCATTATCCAGACGAATCGCAAAGCTTCGATTGAACAAGCAAGTATAGGCGTATCCTTTAGTGTGACACCGCAAAACAAAGGGGCACGTTCTTATAACTTTTCACCATGGGCAGTTAACGTCTACTATGGTGATCAAACAGAGGGACAGGTTGTCTGCTTTACACCTAGCTACGGTACATCAATTTCCTATCCGAATGCGACCTATATCCTTGTAGAAGACGGCCGCATTACGCAGATTGTCAATCAAGCAGAAGCGGTGATTCCAAGGAACGGTTACGTCATTTATGTTCAAGGCAAGAATGACTATATTCTCAATAATGTGCATGTAGGCGATACTATTACGATGAATAGATCCATGAGTGGCGATCATGGCCAAATGAGTTCACAAGACTGGATAGCTGCAATTGGCGTTGGACCGAAGCTGATTACCAAAGGTAAAGTCGATATTGACCATAAGCGTGACGGATTTACCGAAGCGAAAATAACGACGAATGCAGCAGGTCGCAGCTTTGTCGGTATTGACGGCAAGGATCGCCTCGTTCTAGGCGTGTTCCCTGCGGTAACGTTACAAGATATGGCTGAAGCACTGCTTAGCTTCGGGCTCGTTGAAGCGATGAATATGGATGGCGGCGCCAGCTCTGGCCTCTATTATAACAATACGATGAAACGCACGCCGGGTCGTGAATTAAGCAATGCGTTGGTCGTTCAATATATGGACAATCCACAGGTTCAATTGACGGTTAATGGACAATTCGTTCACGAATTCCGTGGATTTACAGAAGATGGTGCTACGATGGTGCCATTCCGTGGGATCTTCGAGCGTATTCAAGCTAATTTCACATGGGACGCAGCCAAGCAGCAGATTACCGCATCCAGAGGCGGGGCGGAGCTTGTACTTACAATTGGCAGCCCGATCGCTACTCTAAATGGTGAGTCCGTTACCATGCCCAAAGCTCCTGAACTGCGCGATGGCTGGACGTATATCCCGCTTCGTTTCGTTACAGAGAAGCTGGGCGCTAAGCTCGATTGGAATCCTGAATTGTATCAGGCAACGATAACAATGGAATAGCCATTCATTAGAGGACGATAAAGTGATTCAAGCAACTAGGATCACTTTATTGTCTTTTTATATGTAATTAATAATTTTAATAATCAGTTAACTTAACGATGACACTGGCTTTACACGCGAGGATTACACTTGACTTAAATAGGCAAGGGAGGTTGATCACTCTGCGTACCTTTAGGAATTGGCGCGAAATTAGCTTAGCTTATACGTTGCTGGCACCATCTATTATTCTCTTTACCATTTTCTTATTCTACCCGATGTTCAAATCGTTGTATCTGAGCTTGCATCTAACCGACCCTCGCGGAAACGTCGCTTTATTTGTTGGACTGAATAATTTCAAAGAAATATTCAGCTCCCCGGCTTTTTACCAAAGTCTTAAAATCACCCTGTTATTTATGCTTCTAACCGTCCCAACTGTAATTCTTCTCGCACTCCTATTAGCTGCCTTCACTCATCACCAAGCAAGAGGCATGAAGCTATTTCAATGGATCTACTCTTTGCCAGTTATTCTATCAGTCGGTACGAGTTCGGTCATTTGGGCTATGCTCTACCACCCTAGCACTGGCATTCTCAATCATATCCTGCACCTCGTTGGTATTGATCCTATATTCTGGTTAACCGATCCAGCGTGGGCGCTAATTTCCGTATCCATTATGACGATTTGGATGAATTTGGGCTTTACTTATATCGTAATTTTGGGTGGACTGAAAGGAATTCCGTCTGAAATTCTAGAGAGTGCTCGATTGGATGGCGCAGGGGGATGGCGTATATTTATCACGATTTGTATTCCACTGTTATCACCCGCCTTGTTCTTTGTCACAATTATTTCGATCATCGGGTCCTTCCAAGCTTTTGGCCAAATCAAAATTCTAACCAAAGGCGGTCCTGCTCAAGCAACCGATGTCATCGTGAATTCGATCTACCAAGATGCGTTCGTTAACTTTCAATTCGGCTCAGGCAGTGCCAAAGCACTTGTCCTGTTCGCAATCATTCTTCTGCTTACCTTCATTCAATTTCGATTTATCGAAAGGAAGGTCCACTATCAATGAACCATACTGCTCTTAAGACACTTCACTACTTGCTGCTAACATTATGTGCAATCGCGATCCTATTCCCTTTGTTCTTTACGATCTCATCGTCTTTTATGACACCTGAAGAGGCTAATAGCTATCCGCCTCAATTCTTACCAAATGGGCTTTATTTCGATAATTTTGTCACTGTACTCCACGTGGTACCAATTGGCCGATTCATCATGAATACGTTCATCATGTCCAGTCTGATCACGGTAGGACAACTGGTTCTAGCTTCATCCGCAGCCTATGCCTTCTCACATCTGCGCTTTCCAGGAAAGTCATTCTGGTTTGCCGTCTTCATGTCGACGATGATGATTCCGTGGGAAGTCACGATTATCCCAAATTATCTAACGATCAAATCTTGGGACTGGCTCGATTCCTTCCAAGCTCTGACACTACCATTTATCGCGACTGCATTTGGGACATTTCTGTTACGACAATTTTTCCTGCAGCTGCCTCATGACTTATTCGATGCTGCCAAAATTGACGGCTGCGGACTGGTCCGAAGCTTCATTAAATTTGTCATTCCCTTATCGCTTCCAGCACTGGGGATGCTAGGCATCTATGCTTTCTTGAATGCATGGAACATGTACCTATGGCCACTGCTCGTAACGAATAGCGATATGATGCGAACCGTACAGATTGGCATCTCCATGCTTCAATTTGAAGAGTTTACCTCATGGAATCTTGTTCTTGCTGGTGTAACGCTAGTGCTGCTCCCATCGTTCATTATCCTGATCTTCGGCTTAAAACAGCTAGTCCAAGGCATTACAGCTGGCGCGCTGAAAGGTTAATAAGGATCATTCGGTCTGCTAATTGCTAGCAGTGCCTTCATATAGACATGATCAAACCAAATACGATTAAGGAGTGGAAGAATTTGAACAAGAAATATGCAAAAAGTTGGGTCTTATCTGCTGCGGCATTCATGATGGTATTATCCGCTTGTGGTCAAACTGCTCAAACAAGAAACTCAGCTGCAGCTGGAACGACTAGCAGCAGCCAGCCTACTGGCGTCCCATCGCCAGAGACCAAAAAAGAAACGCCAAGCGGTGAAGTGACGAAAGTCGTCTGGTGGCATTCAATGGGCGGTGAACTTGGCAAAGCGATTGATCAATTAGTCGCAAACTTTAATAGCTCTCATAAGGACATTCAAGTTGAAGCGATCTTCCAAGGTACATACGACGAAAGCCTGAACAAAATGAAAGCATCCCTCGACTCCAAAAGCGGTCCTACGATGATCCAAGTCTATGAAATTGGTTCCCGCTTCATGATCGATTCCAAAGCGATCACACCTATGCAGAAATTCATCGATCAAGATAAGTTTGATCTGACACAGCTTGAGGAGAATATACTCAGCTACTACACTTTTGACGGTCAACTGTATTCCATCCCATTTAATACATCGAATCCAATTATGTATTACAATAAGACGCTTTTCAAAAAAGCAGGACTTGATCCTGAAAAGCCGCCCGCAACTTACGATGAAGTTACTGCAGCTGCCAAAGCACTGTCCAAAGATGGCGTAACGGGTGCATCGTTCGCTCTATATGGCTGGTTCATGGAGCAATTTTTCGCTAACCAAGGCGCTGAATATGTGAACAATGGCAACGGTCGCACATCTAGCGCAACGGAATCACTCGCGAATACGGAAGCTGGTATTCAAACACTCGCTTGGATGAAACAAATGGTTGATGATAAAGTCGCGCTTAACCTTGGACGTAAGACCGATGATACGAAGAAAGCTTTTGTCGCGGGTCAAGTCGCAATTACCTTGGATTCAACCGCTTCCCTTCGTGGAATCGTGGATGCTGTAGGTGATAAATTCGAAGTCGGAACCGCATTCTTGCCTAAACCAGCTAATGCGAAAGAAGGCGGCGTAGTTGTCGGAGGCGCAAGCTTGTACATGATGAACAACCGCCCAGAAGCAGAGCAGAAAGCCGCTTGGGAATTCATCAAATTCCTTGCAATGCCAGAGCAGCAAGCATTCTGGAATACGAAGACTGGCTATTTCCCGATTACAAAGAAAGCCTATGATCAGCCAGCCGTTCAAGAGAATATGAAGAAGTTCCCGCAATTCCAAACTGCCGTTAATCAGCTTCATGCAACCAAAGTCAGCAAAGCAACACAAGGTGCTGTTATGGGGGTATTCCCTGAAGCTCGTCAAATCATGGAAGGCGCTATGGAAGAAGTAATAACAGGGCTTAAGTCACCAAAAGATGCCTTGGATGCAGCAGCTAGCAATATTACGAAGAAGATTGAGGTTTATAATAAAACCGTTGCGAAATAAACTTCGTGCATATAACAATTGCCCAAAAAGGAAGACGCTTTGGTCGCACATTCGTGCTACTTCAGCGTCTTTCTTCGTTATCCTTATGAGCGTGGCGTATCCCACCACTTATAATAAATCGTAACCTGCCCGGTAGGACTTGTCGTTTTTGGAGCAATGACTAGCTTTTTGCCACTCACGAGCAGTTCAGCTTCTTTCTTATTCTTCACTGCAGCATCTACCTTCGCCAGCAGATCATTATCTGCCTTAAATCCATACAAATTCAAGACATCAATGAGCATACCACGCTGCTGTTTATCCGTTATATCCGTGATTGAAACTCCGCTAAACGCTTTGATTTGCTGCTCGAACTCAACAGATACTGCGTAATCGGTCTGTCCTAGCTGCTCAGACTTCGTCATTACGATTTTACTGTTGCCATCATCATAGATTCGGTAGCCATCATATTTCGCAAATACCTTCTGACGTATCACCATATGCATTTCATCACGGAATACATCCCATCCTGTTGGCAGCTTAGGCAGTTTCTCTGCTGACGTTGGCTCAACTGGACGCTCATACAGATTCGTCATCCCATGGTTCACTAGATTGCGAATAAGCTGAAGTGCTTCTGCACGTGTAATTGTGTCATATCCCATAAAGCTATGAACGGTATTCTCACCAGGAATACGTCCTAACGCATATTTCTTACCGAGTACATATTGAATCGCTTGATCATCGTTATAATTAACACCATCCGCACTCGATACAAGCTCAGCGACATGCTGACGGGTGATGAACTTGCCACGCAGTTCAATATCCGCATAACCGTTTACAGGATAGTTTCTAAAATGAAGCAGATTATAATATTTATCCGACCAACGTTCCGCAATAAATGTATTCTCCAAATCCTTGCCTGTTATGCCAACAATCAGCATACGGATAAATTCCGCTTCCGTAACGTTCTGATTCGGCATGAATGTGCCATTGCCGTACCCTGTTGCAATACCTTTGGTTACACCCCATTCAATCGTCGTCTTCGCCCAATGATTATCGGTATCGCGAAAAACAACCTCTGCAGATGCAGTCCCTGCTCCTAATGTTAAAGATGCTGCTAGCAGCAGTGATGTGCACATTTTATGTAGTTTAAGCATCCTAATTCCCCCTATTTCTCATTGCCAAACCTAATTCTAACGAGGGCTTTTCCAATCGGTCAAGCAACTAGAAGTTGATCTGCCAAAGATAGGACTATTTGTCCAATCCTGCGAGAACAAATTGCGTATCTTAAGGACTACAAGCAGGTATGTAGACATATCGCATATACCTAACTAGCAAATGAATTAGTTCAATATTACAATAAGGATAAATGACCTGAAATGAGGAATCCCGATTGACTCATCCTTATGTGCTAGCTTTGCAAGCTTATATAGAACCCCATCGTAATCCTGAACAAGCCGAGCCGATGGCAAAGTATATGAAGAATCTATTTCCCTATCTCGGAATCAAAACACCTGAACGGGAGGCGCTCTTTCGTGGATTCACGAAGGTTCATGGATTACCTGACGTAACCGAGCTTGACAAAATCGTACGTGAGCTGTGGCTGCTGCCAGAGCGAGAATATGCGTACATAGCGATGAATCTGCTGAATAAACGCCTTAAGCTGCTAGGAAGTGAACAAGCAGATTTGTTAGAATACCTTATCGTTACACGCTCATGGTGGGATACCGTTGATTTGCTTGCAGGACAAGTAGCAGGCAGCCTATTCACCCGTTACCCCGAACTCATCGACCGTTATGCGGAAAGCTGGATTGTAGCTGATAACATGTGGCTGCAGCGCGCAGCAATCCTATTTCAGCTTAAATATAAGAATCGAACAGACGAAGAACGCCTATTCCGTTATATCAAGCATTGTCTCTCCTCCAAAGAGTTTTTTATTCAGAAAAGTATCGGTTGGGCTCTACGCGAATACGCCAAAACAGAGCCTGAACGAGTGCGGCAATTTGTCGCTGAAACTCCGCTTCCTGCGTTAAGTAAGCGGGAAGCATTGAAACATTTGTAGAGGGATTTGAATTCAAGCAAAAAAGCCAGCATGGATAACAAATCCAATGCTAGCTTTGTGAGTATCATATAATAATGGCGGCCCCGAGAGGAATCGAACCTCCGACCTGCGGTTTAGGAAACCGTCGCTCTATCCCCTGAGCTACGGAGCCACAACAGTCATTATACCATAGACTTGAGATCGAGCCAAAAAGAAAGTTGCGAATTCATTAGCAATAAGAAAAAAAACCACCCCGTCGGAGTGGTTTCAATTATGGCTCTATTGGTTGCTATAACCTCGTAAACAAAGAATGCACGATGAAAGATTGTCGGATATCTTTCTAGCAGTTCTTAGTACAAGAATGATCTAGTGATGATAACCAATAGAATGAATAATACTAAAATTGCACCTGTGGAAGTAAACATTCCGCCGTATCCTACTTCTCCCATACGATGGCCCCCCTTTCCTCTAACTAGTAGTATAATATGTAATCATAGAGATTTTGATTGGATGAATAGCCTTATAGACAAAGAAAGAGCCTCAGGAGATCCTGTGGCTCTTTCACATCTATATAAATAGTGGGGGCTAGTAAAGTTAAGTATAGGGGCATTAGCTTAAAACAACTTTATTTTAACATTAAAGAAACTTAAATCTTATGCTACACTTAACCGAAAGAGCTAAGGAGGGATTGTGAGCGATGCGTACCATTTTACTTACTGGATTTGATCCATTTGGTGGGGAAACCACGAATCCAGCACTTGAAGCAGTGATGAAGCTGCATCATCAGTTAATCGCAGAGCATACCATTATTTCTCGCGTTGTACCTACGGTGTTTGGGGAAGCAAAAGAGGTACTCATGAAGGCTATTGATGAGCTTAAGCCACAATTCATTATCTGTGTAGGACAAGCTGGAGGCAGACCGGATATTACGGTTGAACGAATTGCGATTAATAAAGATGATGCCCGTATTCCAGATAACAAAGGCAATCAGCCGATTGATACAGAAGTCGTGCCAGACGGTCCTGTTGGGTACTGGTCGACACTTCCGATTAAAGCGATTGTGCATGCAATCAAGCAGAATGGGATTCCAAGCTCAATTTCGAACACAGCAGGAACCTTTGTATGCAATCATCTATTTTATCATTTAATGCACTATCTGAAGCAGCACAATAACGAAGTTCGTGGCGGATTTATCCATATCCCTTTCTTACCCGCACAAGCAGCAGCACGGCCAAATCATCCAAGTATGGAACTCGATACGATTGTCAGGGCACTGCATATTGCAATTCAAGCAACGATCGAGCATCCAATTGATATCATTGAAGGCGGGGGAACAACTCACTAGTTGTTCCTATTCTTCCATCCTATATATGCATATGTTTCCCCGCTTCATTCCAAGACACGGCATAGCCTTGACCTTTGGCACAAAAAATCGAAGAAGACGTATACTCAGGATCAGCATTCTTGTTATAACCTTTTCTCTGTACGACCTCTTCTGGATTATGACAACGATCATAACCACCAAATACAAGACTAATCGTACCTCTGCCTTGCGTAAAAGAGGCTAGCACCACACTATAATTCATAAAAGTAGCTACAGGCACCCTTCCCGTAACGGTCGCCTTATCCCCTGCTACTTCTGGCGCATTGAATTGACCACACGCCTGCTGTACATCCGATAGCACTCTGCCGATATGATCGAGGTTAACTTTAATTTTAAAATCATAGTAAGGCTCGAGCAGTATATTCTCCACTTGTTCCAAGCCCTGTCTCAGTGCCCGATAGGTTGCTTCGCGAAAATCACCTCCATATGTGTGTTTAATATGCGCACTGCCTTTGACAAGTGTAATCTTCATATCGGTAACAGGCGAACCCGTTAATAAGCCATGATGATCTCTTTCCAGTACATGCTGCTGAACCAAGTTCTGATAATTAACCGTCAGCACATCGGGATGACATTCATTTGCGAAAATAACCCCACTATCCCGTTCACCAGGCTCAAGCTTCAAATGCACTTCAGCATAATGCTTCAGCGGTTCAAAATGCCCGCAACCATACACAACAGACGCAATTGTTTCTTTATATAAAATTTCAGGCTCATCGAATTGAACCCTATAGCCAAATCGTTCTTTAACTACTCGTTCAAGCACCTCTAATTGAATAATCCCCATGACATGGATATGAATTTCTTGCAATTGCTCATTCCACATCACATGTAACGACGGATCTTCCGCATCCAAAATACGAAAGCATCGCAGCATATCCTTATCGCTAATCGCAGCATCATAAATAACCTTCGACTGTAAGGTAGGCACTAGCTCGTAAGTTGCCTTCTCCGTTAATGTCCCTAAGCCGTCACCCGTTGCGGCAACCGACAAGCCTGTTACAGCAAATAAGTCTCCTGCACTGACATGTTCTACAGGCTGCAATCGGTTTCCGTTCACTAAGCGAATATGCGTTACCTTCTCAGAACGTCGATCCTCACCGTCTCCGTATGCTATTTCTTCTCGAACCTGAAGTGAACCACTGAGCGCTTTGATATAAGTCACGCGTGTCGAATCTTATAGACGATACCTGCAAATGGAGCTTTACTTTCATACTTCGTTATCGTCAATTGATCCAGAGCATCTATGAAATCTGTAACTCCTAGATTGTGCAGTGCAGATCCCGACGAACAAATAAATAGCTTACCCTCTTGGATTAATCTACGCATGGTATCAAGCCAAAGCTCGGCATTATATCCTTGATCCATATAGTGCATGAGCAATGTTTCATCCCGCTCCGCAATAAACTCAATTAGCTCGTCAGGCATGGATTCCGATAAGGGTGCATTCCATTCGTATACATCTTGTGATAATTCAGACCGAATCTCGGTTAGTACACGGGTTGCATCTGCGCCTGTGCGATCGATTTTATTGATAAAGAGAAATGTTGGTACCTGATGCTTTCTAAGTAGTTGCCAGACCGTTTCCGTATGACCCTCTATGCCCTCAACGGCGCTAAGAATCAAAATAGCGTAATCCATTACCTGAATAGCTCGTTCCATTTCGGCTGAGAAGTCGACATGCCCAGGTGTGTCGATTAAATAATAAGTATTGCCGTGGAGGCTCATTATCGCCTGATCAGCGAATACGGTAATACCTCTTTCTTTTTCAATATCATGACTGTCGAGAAAAGCATCCTGATGATCTACACGCCCCAAGTGCCCAATGCTCTTCGTATAATAAAGTACCTGCTCCGCAAAAGTTGTTTTCCCCGCATCCACATGAGCAAAGAGTCCAATTGTTTTCTTCATGCCACACCTCCGAGAAGAAACGGCTTCACCGTCCTTAAAGACGGGTGCGTTTCTTAAGAAAAAAACCGCCGAAATGGATTTTCGACGGTTTCATTATCTTCCATTATTTCATCGGACTGACATCGATGGTAATCGGTCCATTAGGATTAGACTTAATCTCCTGAATAATCTTATCCCCTTGTTCCTGCCACAGCTTTAAGGCCTCACGAGGTGATGTTTTACCTAGCATAACATCTTGTAATCGATTGCGTCCAGCGTCCATCACCATGCCTATATTCGGCATCGTTCGATAGAATTTAGAGTAATCATTTTCAGAGAATGAAGAAGGCTTGACATTGTAGAAGGCTTCAATGTGGTAATCCAGTCCATCTTTTGGCTTGATATAGGATTTGCGTGCTGGCAATTGATACGAGCTATTTGATTTCAGCTTCGCCCACTCAGGACTATTTACGAATTTGATGAATTTCCATGCATCTTCTACATTCGTTGCTTTCGTGTTAATTCCCATAAGGCCTGCGATGTTTATCCCTGCTACAACACCTGGATGTTCAGGATGACTCGGCAATGTCACAACATCCCAATCAATCGGTGAATAGTTCTTAATATCGCTCGCATGCTTATTTACATCAATTAAATTGGCAATTTGATAATAATTATATACCGTCATACCCAAGCGACCCGACATGAATAAATCATAGGCGAATGGTCCTTCTTCGTCTGGGTTGCTTTGGAAATTATCGGGATTGTTCGGATCCATAACAGGCATCATAGCCTTCTGCTGTTGCAAATCAACGAATTTCTTCCAAACTCGCTCCCAATCATCTGAATCAACTGTCATTTTATCCCCTGTTTCATTCAGGTAACGCAATCCTAACGGTGATGTGTAGGTATTCATATCATAGAAAGGATCGCTCCAACGACTGGTGTTAAAAGAGAAACCATAAATCGGCTTATTACCCTCTGGCTTGGAAATACGTGAAGCTAAAGCAAACATATCATCCCATGTCATATTATCTGTTGGCGGCTCCACACCTGCGTCTGTAAATATCTTTTTATTATAAATCAGTGCTGTAGAGTTAAAGAGTGGCGCCAATGCATAGGTTTTGCCGTCCGAGCTTAGGCTCTTAATCCCGTCATAAACGGCAGGCACGTAATCGGTTGTATCGAATTTATCTTCTGCAATTTTGCTGTCTAGTGGAGATAATAAGTTCTTCTCCAATAGCGCAGACATTTGATCATAGTTCATCATAACGATGTCTGGCGGATTATCGCCTTCCATCAACTCCTGCATTTTCACAAAAGGATCTTTGAACTCCTTAGGAGGCTCATTGGTGGCTCTAGGGCCATAATAGCTATAACGCTCTGAATCATCCCCTGTTGGAATAATTTCGATTTTGATATTCGGATTGTTAAACTCAAAAATATCCGTAAACTGCTGGCGGAAATATTCATCATCTCCTGTGTAACCATTGCTTGTTGCAATACGCAGTACACGTTCTTTCTTATCTTCACTTTTAGCTCCCATGGAGCAAGCTGTAAGGAGTGGCGCAATCATCACTGCAGTTAAAGCAAGCGAGATTAACTTCTTACCTTTCATTCCTATTTCCCCCTCTAAATCGATGTGTATAGTTATCTTACAATGAAGCTGTTAATCCGTATTATTCGGCGGTTTAATTAGGATCTTCTCGCCATCGAACTCCAATGTTGCTTTGTTCGTTATATTCAAGGTTTCAAGTATATGTCTTGGAACCTGCAATCTGCCTACACGATCGAGTACGACATATTCTTCGTGAGCACTATTCAAACTACTTCGCTCGAATCCAGCAAGCGGATCATCCAAATGCTGATTTCGCTTAATAAACTCGGTGCTTGTTAGACCATCTCGAATCGCGACCACACGGTCAACTTTACCTGCAAGAGCCAAATCATGCGTAACAATAACAATGGTTACTTTAAGCTCTGTATTCAGTCTGCGAAAAATATCCATGATCATGTCAGAGGTCTGCGAATCTACTGAACCTGTTGGCTCATCGGCAAGCAGCATCTGTGGACGGTTTGCCAGTGAGATCGCAATGGCGACACGCTGCTGTTCTCCCCCAGATAACTGTTGAAGCTTATTGTTCATTCGCTCCTTTAGCCCCACCCATTCAAGCAGTTGCTTGGCATACGGCCGATCTATCTTGCCGCTAAGCAGCATCGGCATCTCGACATTCTCTAGCGCAGTTAAATACGGAAGCAAGTTACGCGCATTGTTCTGCCAGATGAATCCAACCGTATTTCGTTTATACTCCACCAACTGATCATCGGTTACTTTCAGTAGATCCCATTCTCCTACGCGCACTTGCCCTGCAGAGGGGCGGTCAAGACCGCCCAAAATGTTCAGCAAGGTAGATTTACCGCTTCCGCTGTTACCGATAATCGCCATCATCTCGCCAGGCTTAACACTAATGTTCAGACCTTGCAAGGCAACAACTTCGATATCATCGGTCTTATAGATCTTCACTAAGCCTTCGCATTCAATCATCCCTTACCGCTCCTCTCCAAGTTTGATAGCTTGATGCACGCGCAAGCGACGAATATGCACAAACAATAGACTTGCACCCGTAATCATCATGACGATGATGACAATGTACAATTGAAGCGTATCCTTCGCTTCGAAAATAATGCGGAACGGAGGAACCTGCTGCTTAACGTTTTCCGCCGTTTGCAGGAATGGCAGGAACAGTAGACTGACTAATCGTCCTACACCAATTCCAATCGCAATCGCCAGACCGCCTGTCAAGATTTGCTCAAGCAGCAGCATACCTGTAAGCTGCTTCCGCTTTAGTCCCATTGCACGAAGTACACCAAACTGAACAATGCGGCTTAGCAGGTTGAAGTACCAATATAATAAATATCCAATCAATGAAATAAGTACAGATACAAGGAAGCCTAAGCTCAAGATTCCGAAAACACCACCACGAGATGGATGCTTGCTCTGTCTCGCAAGCTCACTTTTCACGTCTTTGACTGAACCGAGTATAACACCCTTATCCTGCAATTCGGTCATCATCGGACCTACTAAAGCGTCATCCTTGATTTTTAACCAAATCTGATAAGGAATCACAGGCATTTGATCATAAATGTATTCCAAATTCGTAATGAAGAATGGTTTGTCATCAGGATACTCACTTGGCCAATACGGCAGCGTAGCTACAATGACGAACTCGAGCGATTGCTGATTGATCGAAATGGTAATCATATCGTTCTGTTTCAATCCATACTTTTCTGCAAAAGAGGTCGGAATAATAACTGCTTGCTCGTACATCCCTAACAGATTCAAATATTTGAATGGATGCACAGGGAATAAATCATTACGGAACCAGGCAACTTGCGCAAATTGATCATTGTCGATTCCCATTACTTCACCTGTACCAAGCGACTTGCCAGCAGCAACTGCACTTCCTTTGGTTCTTAATACACGTGCTGCATGTTCAACGCCTTCTAAATCGGTGAACACCTGAAATCTTGGCTCAATGAAGCGAACTTTACGTGGCGGTTCATTACCTGGCTGACCACCGCCGCCACCATTGCCGCCACCGCCATTACCTCCTCCATTGCCACCATTACCACCATTACCCCCGCCGTTTCCGCCCCCATTAGGATTAGGATTCGGATTCGGCTTGCCTTTACCTTCGCCTGTCGGAACATCATCGCTTACGCTTTCCCATCCTAGCTCCATGATGACATCCGTACCATAGTTGTACAGTGTCCGTTCAGTAGAGTTCAGATCAAGGGTTCTAGCAGCTGAAGCATTGTAGACACCGAGTCCGATCGTTAGCGTCAGGAGCAGCATAAGTGGGTAATACGATTTGCTGCTTCGTGAAAGTTGCGTCAATGTTAAATACATGGATACAGGCAGCACTTTCTTACCGATCCAGCTTAATAGCTTCAGAATCCAAGGGAATACCCGCAAGAAGAACATCCCAAGCGCAAATATCGCTAATGCTGGCACGAAGAAGAGCACAGGTTGAACCTGCATTTGATCGGTTGTTAGCCCCGTTTGCTGCGATAGCAACTGTTGACTGTTAAATAAATACCAGCCATAAGCTACAAGTCCGAGCAATACGATATCGAGGAACCATCTTTGCCAGAATGGCTTACGATCTGTACGAGCCTGTTTCTGCTTATTGCCTACAATGGAGCTGCGAGCATACATAATGGCAGGTATGACTGTTGCAATAATCGCCAGCAGAACCGCACCCAGACCATATAAAGCAGCATCGATCGTAAAGCCGACTGGAATTGATTTACGATCAACGAATGTTAGGAATCCATTCGCCGAGCCAATACTCTTGGCCACGAACCACCCAAGCGCTGGACCAATGATCATCGCAATTGCCCCGAGTATGATTCCTTCGAGCAAATAAATCCAAATGATCTGATTCGTGCTTCCACCTCTTGATCGAATCACGGCAATGTCCGTTCTCTGACGATCAAGCGATTGTCGGGCATTCATGACAATGTAGTACAGAACCATGCCAAGAATCGGTGCAGCAAGCGTAAATAACATGAGCTGCAGCTGGATTCCTTGTGTCTTGAATTCACTGAGAAGTCCAAGGAACGATTGATCTACCTTCGTATCCTTTAGAATCGAGAATAGATTCATGTCTAATCTGGTCAGCGTTCTTTCTAATGAAGGAATTTGACTCGTTTGAATTTCCTTCAAGTCGAAAGCATAGTACCAGTTAGCGAGATTAAGAGGAATTTGGCTCTTATCAAGCAATTGATCCATAAACATCGGTTCACTAACGACAAGAGTCGATAATAGACCCTCAAAGCCTTGGAACCAATACGGATCCTGCTCATCAAGAGGCTTAATCTTCCCGACAATCTTAACTTGGAGCGGTTTCATGCCAGATACAGCTGAAATTGGATAGTTATAGACATCGCCTACATGCATGTCTAATCGAAACATCGCTTCTTCAAGCACGATAACTTCGACCATTCCATCCGTTAATTGATCACTAGGCCATTTACCACTCGCCAATTCCACCTTGTCTTTAAGACCGCTAAAGGCGGCTATAGACATTTGGCGACGCTTGCTGCCATCAGTTGTAGATGGATCAACAGGGGTGATCGTCGCACCACGCAAGGAAAGAGCGCGAGCATAAGTTTGTTGTGCAAATGTAATATCTTGAGGAATTTCCTCGCGTATGTATCGATCCACATCGTTAAAAGCGTCCATATCGGCTCGTACTGAGCCTGTCGCTTGATAACGCATTAACAATGAGCCTGGCGGCATCCCGCTTTCAGTTTGTTCCAGAGTCTTGGCTACGACTCTCTTAAGCGCCCCGTCCGCATACATGGGGATACTCGTCGTGAATGCCACAGCCACAATAAGCCCAAGTAACGTACTGATTGTCAGCCAGCGGGTCTTCCACATTTTCCGATAAAGAAACCGCAGCATCAACATAATTTATTTACCTACGACTTTCTGTCCGACTGATAATCCCTTGACGATTTGCACTTCCGTTGGCTTCTGAATACCAACCTCAACGTCTACTTCTTGTTTATTGCCATCTTTATCAATAACCTGTACGTAATTGCGTCCACCTGATGAACGAAGGGCAGATGGCGGAATGAGAATCGCATCCTCAATTCGCTGTACAACGAACGTTGCATCTAGCATAGTGCCACGTGTTGCGCCTTCCGGCATTTTATCTACTTCAATAAGCAAATAATCGGTGATCGACTCCTTGTCTGAGCCTCCTCCATAACCCCCAAATGATCCATTACCCTGATTGTTATTATCGGACTTCGGATTTGGAAGCTGCTTCACCTTGCCGTTCACTTTACCAGCGGAATTCATATCAACGGTTACAGGCATACCCAGCGTAATTTTCTTTAAATCTTCCTGATTATTAATCTTGACGCCAATCGTAAGCTCGGACAGATCCGTGATTACAGCTACTGACGAATAGGCTTTCACCGTGTCTCCCTTTTGAACATAGACGCCGAACATCGTGCCTGAGAAAGGTGCAACCAGCTTCGCTTCACTCACCGTTTTCTCCATATCGGTCAGCTTCTCAAGCTTCATTTCGAGATCCAGCTTCTCCTGCTCCAATTGCTCATCGGTTTTCTCGCCGCCGCGGAAAGACTCCTTTAGCGCAAGCTCAGCCTTCTTCTTCTCTAAACGCAGAAGGCGAAGGTCAGATTCAAGGTCAGCAATATCCAGTTCAGCAATGACTTGACCAGCCTCTACTTGTTCTCCTGATTGTACATATACCGCTTTGATCTTCTTATTATCCTGGCTAAAAGAAAGCTGTTCTTCCTTTAGCGACATAACCCTTCCGACCCCTTTGACGGTAATTTCAAGCGGTCCCTTGACTACGTCATGCTCTGGCTTCTTGGAAAGCTTCAGCGGATTGATCGTTGGGAGTACCTCCTCATCAGCCTCTTTAGGCAGTAAAGAACACCCGGATGTAAGTATTAGTGCACAGCTAAGCATACCTGCAAGCAATATTTTGCCCATAGGCAGCTTAGATTTGCTTGATGAATTTCCCGTCCACCATTTCAAGGACATGGTCAGCTACCTCCAATATTGTAGGATCATGAGTCGTCATACATATCGTGACTTTCTCTGTATCGATAATTGAGCGGAATACAGACATAATCTGCGCGCTCATTTGTGAATCCAAATCAGCCGTCGGCTCATCGGCAAGCAAGAGATTGGGGCGATGAACGATTGCCTTGGCAATCGCAACACGCTGCTGCTCTCCACCTGACATTTCGAACGGGCGATGATGCATTCTTTTCTCTAAACCAACTAGCTGCAAGCAATGCCTCACCCGATGTTTCCATAGATGACGCGGTACGCCAGCCATACGCAGCCCAAGCTCTACATTCTCGTAAGCGGATAATAACGGCATAAGTGCAAACGTTTGAAAAATATAGCCAATCTCTCTGCGCCTTACCTCTGTACGCTGATCATCGTTCCACAAATGAAACGGATGATCCCGAAATAACACTTCACCCTCAGTTGGCTGATCCAGCCCACCAAGAATATTAAGCAAAGTTGTCTTCCCTGAACCTGAACGTCCTCTCAGCATAATAAGCTGCTTGGGATATAGTGTCATGTTAATGCCTTTTAGGACATTCAGCTTCTGGCTGCCTACCTGAAAAGAACGTTCAACTCCGGATACGATCATTAGTGGCTTCGTTTCATCCACTGGCTCCTGATCGAATGAAGCATCCAGCTCAAGTTCTTCAGATTCTTTCTCATCTTTGCGTTCTTTTTTGGTTTTCTTGGATTTCTTAGCTTTCTTATCTTCCTTATCCTCTTTGGTTGTTGTATCTGTCTGTATTTGTTCTTCTGTATCGACTACCGCTACAGCCAATTCATCTACTTGTGTTATTTCCACATGATTTGCTTCACCCGCAGATTCTTGGTTGCTTTTATCTTTATGTATGGTACTTCTTACTTTAGACAGCCACCCCATCCGTTCACCACCCTCTCTGTAAAGACACTAGCCCATATACTAGACGGACCAGAACGTCAAAAGGTTTCGTAATTATTACAATTTTGGATCTAGTCGTACAAAAAAATATAGCTTGATCCTTAATTGTCAAATTATACCCCTTCAATTGGAAATTCTATCAAACTATTAGATAAATGGATAGTCTAGTAACGAATCTTATGAATCCAAAGCGGTTTTCTCTTCCAGTAAATTTTTTACATATACATCTATATAAACGTTAAATTTGCATTTATGTTGCAGTCTTTGAGTCGCGAAAAAAAATAAAAAAAGAGCCTCCAGCAGGAAGCTCGCTCTAAGTTTCATCATCATTTTGGCGTATAGAAATTTTGTGTGTAATAAATTCGCATCGAGCCGCCGAAGTCTACTCCAACGCCAAGATATTTGGCATCACTATAAATATTATGGCGGTGATCGGATGAATTGAGCCAGCCGCTGACAGCCTCAATGGCATTGGCTTGACCTGCGGCAATATTCTCGGCTGCGTAGGAATAATGAATGCCTATGGCCTTCATTCGATCAAATGGCGACTGACCTTGTTTATTATCATGTGCAAAATAATCTTGGGTCGCCATGTCCTGACTATGTTGACGCGATGATAATGCCGCAGCATCGCTCCATTCGAACGGTTTCTTGCCTTCCTTAACCCTAACGACATTCGTCAGATCGAATACCTCACGTTCAAAGCTAGTGCGAACCGCATCATTAAGGGCACTATAGCTCTGAACTGTATTTCCGTTCTCGGATGGTCCCGAGCCATCCTCTAATAACTGAATTCCTATGATTTTGTTATTGTTCAATGTGTCAAAATAGTACGTAATTCGCGTCCCATCACTGACATAAGAAGCGGATTCTTTGCTGCTGCGCAAATTTCGGGCATTCTGATGTGCTTGTCTAACTTCCGCTTGTGTACTACTTGGCTTGATCCCAAAATTCGTTGTCCAATTGTTCGCTCCTGTATATAAAGCAACGACATGTGCACCATAGATCCCAATCTGCAAATAATGTGCATAATCCTTGTTATATATGTACCAAGCATATGAATTTTCGCTTGCATCTCGGCGGACAGGCTCACCTAGCTTAGCTATTACCGAATCATCTGTATCTCCAATGGAAATCCCTTCAATCGTAACGGACGGATTACTATTGCCTGTTGACGAATTTGACGCGGCGGATGGCGTCCCTGTAGACATAGGGGTTATCGTAGCCTTTGGATCAGGTAATGGAAAACCAATCTGCCAGCCATCCGGCCCAGGAATCCATTCGAACTCTCTGCCTTCCCAAGATTCTATCGGCACTGTATCAGGCGAAACATTAGGCGCGCTCTTGGTTTGAACCCGGTTATCTGAAGGTGAACAGCCTTGCAGCAACATACCTAGGATCACCGCTGTAAGGAACAACGGTAGCATGACTCTTCGCCTGCGCAGCTTGTTATGTACAAGGAACTGCTCTTTCACTAATCAACCACTCCTATAGACGATAGTGTTTCGTCTTATTGTGAGTTGATTAGCTAGTCGTTATCCATTTATTTTAATAAGTACCAATACAGCACCCAAGCATAATCTACAACGATAAAAAAAGGTATAAAGAAACGAAAATACCATTTCTTCGTTTTATGATGCGCGCTATTCATTCCGATCAGCGAACCGATTCCGCCACCAATTGCGGCAATTCGGAACAATACCTGTTCAGGAACTCGCCTTACCCTCCGTTTGGCCTTATTCTTATCGCTAAGCATAATCGAAAATCCGATTATATTCACAACAACCAAATAAATGAATAGAAACGGAATTTCAATTGTTTCTCGTAAGGCATACGTAATGAACAAAAACAAACCTGCTATTAATACCGTTAATCCTTTATTGTACAATTTCAATACTCCCTATTCTGTCGCTGACAATTTGATCCGAAATAAAAGCAGGATTCGTTCCATCTGCACTTGGCACTGCCTTGATGTAAATACCGCCAATATACGCCTCTTGACTGTCCGTTAACGCTTTATATAGCTCGTCCTGCGAGATTAAACCACCAGCCGCAAGCTCTTTAAGAATATCATAAACAAGCTGCAGGCTCTCCTTTTTCGTTCCATTTAAATTGCCAAGTGTCAAATAAAGCTTGCGATATTGATCATTCGTGTTCACATCGACCGTCAATAACGTGGTTACAGTGTTTGTCTCACTTACCTGCTCCACATAAATTGTCTTCGCATTAGGAACAACAGACTCACTGCCAATAATCGTTACACCCGATATTGTAACTCGATATTTGTACTGAGTGGCGATTTTTTGCACCAGATTTGTAATTCCAGTTAATGTCAGCTTCTTCTTCACTTCGCTAGATGTCTCACGAATGATCCGATTAACGGACTTTACGTCATTATATTGATCTGCATAGTTCCGAATGAAGGTAATCGCTTCTGCACGTGTCAGGAATTGATTCGCTTGAAAGCCAACAACTGTTTTCTCCGTTTTGCCACTAGATAAATTGAGCTCGTATAGCTTCAGAATTGCCGCCTCAACCGTCGGAGGGTCAATTCCTAGTGCATTGTTCATAATAAGTGCTGTGTTCCCTCGACTAATCGGTTTATCCTTAGCTGCTGTATTACTCAATCCTTCAAGCGAGAACCATTGATTGGCCTGAGCGTAATCATAATACTTATTCGCCCAATGATCTTCTTTGCTGCCGCTCGCTTGAAGCTGATAGATGGATAATAGCATTCGTAAAAATTCAGCTTCCGTTACATATCGATTTGGCTGGAACGTTCCATCACCATAACCGACGATTGCGTTCTTGGTAACTCCCCAATCAATTGCACTTGTCGCCCAATAATTGCTTGGTACATCTGTAAATCGATTGTCTTGATCCGCACTGACAGAGCCTGAAGCTGCAAACAAGGAAATACAACAAAACGCAGCAATCAGTAAACTTCTCTTCATCCTTATGCCTCCTACACGTTCATTCGACGTTGATGATCGCGCAGATCCCTCCAGGTGATCATGCGAATATTCTCGCTCTTAATCGTATTTCTAATTTCATCATCCAGGAACAATCGCGCCTCCATATCGCGTTTAGGTGCGTCTGGTTGGATCGCTTTGAGCTCTTCCGTAGCATAGCCTGGATGAATGAATATTTCCGTAATTCCAGCACGCAAACCTTTTAGCATCTGAATCATCCCTTGCTTCATCTCATCGAATGTCTCCCCAGGCGTATAATGGAATGGATGTGTCAGAAGATCATCTATGATCATAATTCCTTTGTGATCTGCCAAAGCAATTCTTGCGGCAGCCATCTGTTGAAGCTCTGGCGGAAGCTCTTCTAACGCCGTTAACCCGCGTGGCAAGCGTAAAGGTAGCTTATAATGCTCGCACGCCTCCAGAACAACCTCCAGATAATCGCGTCCCGTAGCAAGGCCATACAGGCTGCCCATATGTACATCCAAATGTGTTGGGTCTACGCCCCATGCAATCGCCTGCTCAATTTGTTTCTGTATTTCTATCTTTACTTGCTCAGGCTCCGCTTGCAATTCGAATGATAAACAATCCTCTGGAAAAAAGCCCTCATCCGTTATCAGCGAGTTCACATCCGTTAATCTCGTTACTGGCCCCCATTTATAATGATCCCATTCACTAGTAAACGTGAGGTGGACACCAATATCAACCTGAGGATACTTCTTGGCAAATGCAGCCCCTTCCTTCGCCCATGCACAAGGAACCATAAGAGTCGCTGACGATATAGCTCCTGCTAGCAGCAATTCCTCAGCCGCAGCATTCATCGAATGGCACATGCCATAATCATCTGCATTTATAATTAACAATCGGTCATTAGGATCGTAACCCATTTGAACATGCTGTTGCTGTTTTTCCATAACAATCATCTCCTAAAGGAAATTCAACCAATATTCAGATAAAAGTGATTTCCACAACGCGAGGTCATTTTCCTGCTTTCTGGGCAATTTGGTATCAGGAACATTCCCTTGACGCGTATCATAAGCAAGGTTAACATGATTTCATAAATTCGAGAATGGAGTTGAACCTACATCATGGCGATATTGGAATTTCAGAATATAACGAAAAAGAGAGGAAATTCCACCCTTCTTGCTCCTATTCATATGCAGATTCATCCTGGCCAATGTTGTGTAATTCAATGTAATAGTGAATTAGGCAATTTAATCATTCAATTAATCATCGGACAAACTTCTGCTTCTGAAGGATCAATATATTTTAAAGGTAAATTAGTGGATGGCAAAACAATTGCGTCTATGATTCCACAGATTGGAATTGGCTTTCTTAAAGATGGTCTTTACGAGCGATTGACGGTTAAGCAGTACCTGCAATTTTTTCAACAATTATATGGTGTCAAAAGTTCGTTCGATTGGGTCATTGAACAGCTCGGTCTCATCGACAAAAGAAATGTACGCATATCAGAGCTCACCTATTCAGAGCAGCGTAGACTGCAAATTGCACGCATCCTTGTGCATGATCCTGTGCTCGTCGTACTCGAAGAGCCCGAGCAGAACGTCGATCTGGAGAGCTGCATTCTAATCCGAAGCGCAATTGCGAAGTTAAAAGAAGCAGGAAAGGCAATTCTAATCACAACCGCATTCCTAGAAAATGCGATTTCGATAACGAACGATGTCTATCGCTTGAACGAACATGGCTTTAAGAAGCTCGAGATCACTTCTATTTCCGGGGAAATGCCGGGCGATCAAGATAATGACGTCAGCGAGTCCGAAGAACAGCTTACAGAGGCGGTAGAATCATTTCATCCGATGCGTATGGAGAAGATCCCTGCGAAAGTTGAAGATAAGATTATTTTGTTCGATCCGACAGAGATCGATTTTATCGAGAGCAGTGAAGGTGTTTCCACCCTGCATGTTGGTGAAGGTTTATTTCCTTGTGCATTTACGTTGAATGATCTTGAAGAGAAATTAAAGCTATTCGGCTTCTTCCGTTGCCATCGATCTTACATTGTAAATTTGCAGAAGGTTCGTGAAGTGATCACTTGGACGAGGAACAGCTATAGTTTGATTTTAGATAACAAAGATAAAACCTCGATCCCACTCTCAAAGGGAAAATTCGATGAAATGAAGCGAATTTTAGGGTTTTAATCAGCTCTATTACTGCTCCATTCAGCGTCCGAATTGCATCATTCAGCTCCCCTGGAACTCTTTTCATCCCTTATATAATGCGGGTTCTAGCCATATCCTCTAATATTGGAATCAGCAAGTGAGTCCAAACGGAAAAGGGGAATGAACGATGGAAACGATCATCGACGTAAACGGCTTAATGAAGTCGTTCGGTAATAAAACAGCACTTAAAAATATTCAATTTACAATTAATAAAGGTGACATATTCGGTTTTCTTGGACCAAGTGGATCAGGTAAAACAACAACCGTTAAAATCCTAACTTCACAAATTCTTCCAACATCAGGAAGCGTGCGTGTGTTTGATAAAGTGCTCAACTCAGCAAATGATTCCAAGCATATGAGTCGAATTGGAATTCTAACCGACAACAGTACGCTATATGAACGACTAACGATTTACGATAATTTAGAGTTATTCTGCAAGCTATATGATGTGCCAACTCGAAGAATTGATGAAGTGCTTGAAGCGGTCAACCTTTCTTCTGAGCGCAAGACTGTCGTCAAGAATCTGTCCAAAGGGATGAAGCAGCGCGTAACACTAGCTAGAGCCATTTTACATAAACCAGAACTGCTGTTCCTAGATGAACCAACTTCTGCATTAGATCCTGTTAATGTTCGCCAAATTCACGAAGTATTGCGGAATTTAAATCGTGAGGGTACGACCATCTTCCTAACGACACACGATATGGAAGAAGCCGAAACCTTATGTAACCGTGTTGCATTCATTCATGATGGTAAGATCAGCGCATTAGACACACCTGAGAACTTGCGCCTGCAATATGCCAATAACACCATTACCTGCTTGCTTAAAGATCAAGGGAAAGTTATTGTACAGCAAGATGAAGAAGGTGCGAGACGCATCCATGATTACATGACATCAGGCAGACTACTTTCGATCCACTCTAATGAACCGACACTTGGCGATATTTTTGTTCAAATAACTGGAGGTAAATTACAATGACATTTTCAATGAGAAGATTTCAAGCAATCGTAGGCAAAGAATGGAAAGATGCGGCGAAGAATCCGCAAGTCTTATTGATGGTTGGTATGCCTATATTTTTCGCCTTCTTATTTAGCAAAATGGGGCAAAATTCAATGGCGGGACTAGCGTCATCTATCCTGATGGCTCTAGTGATGTCAGGTGCTTTTATCCAAGGAATGACGGTTGCGGAAGAGAAAGAGAAGCACACTTTGCGTGTTCTCATGCTGTCACCAGCTACTGCTACTGAAATTCTAATGGGCAAAAGCTGTCTAACCGCAATTTACACTTTAATATCCATTGTTTTATCGATTTTCGTGTCAGGCGCAACACTTACCAATATTCCAGCACTTGCGCTCATGATCGCTCTATTGCTTATCATCTTTATTGCTCTTGGCACCATTATTGGTCTTCTGTCACGTACCGTTTCAGAATCATCGATCGTAGGTCTACCTGTTCTTCTCCTCTTTATTATGGGACCCCTCTTTGCACCAGCGCTCAAAGTTGATTTGCTTACAACGATTGTTTCCTATTTGCCAAGCGATCACTTTATAAAAGCGATGCTCGAACTTGTATCTGGGGGAAGCTTCGGTGATATTAGCGCTAATCTTATCAATATGGGAATTTGGGTGGTCGTTTCCCTCGTTCTAGCTGCGATTGTCTATTCAAGGAAAAGATTCGATAAGTAATTGTAACTTTTATCCAACCATTCTCGTTTAAAAGGTTGTATGAGACGAATGAAATCTCATCAACCTACAGCTAAGAGGAGTGGTAGATATGAATTATCGCAAAATAATAATGATGACCTTACTGATGACAACAGCTCTTTCGTTAGGTGCATGCAGTACCGTGCAGCCTTCTGCAACTGGTGCACCTACACCTCAGCATGAGACGACCAAGCCGCCTATCACAACTCCTGTACCTTCAACTCCGGCTGCGAGTAACGAAGCTGTGACCGAAATCCAAGAAATCCTAAATCTCGCTAAGGAAGGTAAGATCGCGAACTGTGAGTTCCCCTTAGAGAAAGGCATGTTCGATGATTTGGAGCAAGCTTGGGGCAAACCAGATACGAATGAATTTGCAGGCAAGGCGATGTATGCCACATATAAAACCAAGAACATCGTAGTTGGCTATAACAAAGGAGTGCAGATTATCGATCTGAGATCTGACAGCTCCGATATTCGCAAGCTTACGCTCGAAGACATCTTGCAAGCACTTGGGGAAACGAAGGATATTCGGAGTAATGAAGGGGAGACCATTTATGTCTACCCTGCAGGCAAGGACTACGAGCTTAAATTCATCGTACCCAAACCTACTAAACAAGCACCAAATCCACATGTTGACCATATATCCGTGTTCTATCCACGCGGAGCTGTGAACTTAATGGCCGGCTAAATTCTATAATACAAACAAAATCCCTCACGATGAGGGATTTTTGCATTTTAATAGAAAAATCTACGTCTTTCATTATGGAATGGTCTTCTTCTGCCATCTAGCAAGACAATCGCTAGCAAATCGAACAAGACTAAGGGAATAATAAATGGTGCAAAAAACCAGGAAGTATAAGCCTTATTCTTATCCCTATTACCAGAATTGACTTGCAGATATACTTTGTCTTGGTCTAGTCTCACAATTGTTCCTTCATACATTCCTTGTCTCGTCGTGATCTGGACTTGCTTATTCATATATCTCTGACATTCTAGATAATTTGTGTGACGATTCATATTTATCACCCTCTTTTCTATCGCAGCTTATAATATTCTATGATTCAGTTGTCTGAATGTGTGGGTGAAGAGACTTTTATTATAGAATAATAGTGCAGGGTTTAGATGGAATCGTTTCGTCTAATAGGTGGAGAGGAGGGAGAAGCGATCGAAGAACACGTTCTTATCGAGCGTATATTGTCAGGCGATCAACGTGCTTTTGGTCATTTGGTGAAACTATATCAAACGTATATATATAGACTCGTATTTTCTGTCGTCAAGAATCACGCTGATGCTGAAGATATTACTCAGGAAGCCTTTGTACAGATTTATCGATCTCTCCCTCAGTACCAATCCAAAGGGCTCAAAACCTGGATGAGTCGTATCGCGATTAATAAGGCGATTGATCATCGTCGCAAAACGAATCGCCTACGAGAAGATACAATGCTTGATTTAGTCCAGCTTGCTTCTCCCAATCTGGAACATCAACATGAATCTCCAATCGAAGAGCAGTTATTAACCAAAGAGGCTAGGCAGCTTGTCCATGCACACCTGCAAGAAATACCTGACAATTATCGCGAAGTCGTTCAGGCTTATTATTTTGATCATAAATCTTATCAGATGATTGCCGAAGAGCAGGGAATCACAACCAAAACAGTGGAATCCAAACTATACCGAGCTAAACAATGGATGCGTAAACGATGGAAGGAGGAGGATTTTGAATGAGTCATTATGATCAGCATATGTGGGGTAGGTATCTGCAAGAGGAGCTTGATGCGGATACATCCATCGCTCTCGAACAACATTTATATGAATGTGATGAATGTTTAGAAGCTTATACAACCTATTTAGAGCTTCATCCCTCATCCATACCTGCTCCACATAATAGCACTCTTTTGGAAGATAGCATTATGACGGCTGTATTTGGCTCTCCTGTTAGGCAGGATGAACAAGAAATTACTAGTAATCAGCCACTACATAAGGCAAAATCGACTAGAATGGAGCGATGGAGAACGTTACGTAACTATCTCGTTGCAGCAGCAGCTACCATCATTCTAATGGTTACAGGTATTTTTAATGGATTATTTAAGCAAGTGGATGACTTAAAATCTCGAACTGCCGATCGGCAAACTTCGATTTCAGAAAAGCTAGTCGAGCAAACCGTATCCTTTTTCAATGACATGCAACCCCATGATAAATATCAATCATCTAATTAATATAAAGGAGGCTGCCGTATGATTCCCGTTCAAGGATTTACTTCATATTTTCTCGCGCTATTTCCAGGGCTCGGACATCTATATCTGAGACGCCCAGGTAAAGCGTTCGCTTATGGCATACCATTTTGGCTTATTGTAGTATTCTTTTTCTTCGCTTATATTACCCATAATACCAGGTCTTTTCTCAGTGCATTATTCTATGTGGATGTCATCCTATGGTTCATTTGCTTCATTGATACCTTGTTCAGTATTCAAAAGATAAATTCAACTGCATTTAAGCAAATGCAGATGCAAATGAGTTCGCAGCAACCAGCCTATGCACAACCAAGCTACGATGATCCGCTCGCTGCTCCAATGTACGATGGTCATAACAGTACAGAACCATACGATCCAGAGAGATCCAAAGTTCTTCTATTATCGTTCATACCTGGATTAGCACATTTCCACCTAGGACTCATGCAGCGCGGGCTTTCTATTATGGCATTATTCTTTGGCATTCCAATCTTTATTTTCTTTGTCGTAGGTATGACACGAGGAAATGCCTTTCTTGCATTCTTGTTCGCTCTGCCAATCATTCTGTTCTATGCCATGTATGATGCATTCGAAATTCTAAAGCGTAAGCAAATCGGTATGGAAAATGTGGATCGTTCCTTTTTTGAAGATATGTATCAGAATCGAGGAAAACATAAGAGTCGCACTGTCGCAACATTACTCTCTATTTTTCCAGGGGCCGGACACCTCTATATAGGGATGCAAATGCGCGGCATTCAGCTTATGATCGCCTTCATCCTATCGCTCTACATGCTCGATGTGCTGCGTTTCTCTGTTCTGCTGTTCCTGATTCCGATTCTCTGGTTCTTCTCCTTCTTCGACGCCCTTCAAGTTATTACGAGAATGGATCGTGACGAAATTATCGATAAGCCAATTGTGAGCGGTCTAACCCATTACCATCGCTGGTTAGGGATTGCACTATTACTTCTTGGAATATATGTCATTATTGATCGCATAAGCCCGGTTATGTTTCGCTATTTTCTGGATAACGAAGCCTATTCTATATTCCGTCAATACTTTGATATCGCCATCGTCTCGCTCATTCTGATCATCAGTGGAATAGTCCTATTATTCCGCAGGAAAAAGCTATAGGCTACTTGACAATCTAGTAAAATAGGACTAA
This sequence comes from Paenibacillus albiflavus, assembly GCF_004344915.1. Lineage (GTDB taxonomy): Bacteria > Bacillota > Bacilli > Paenibacillales > NBRC-103111 > Paenibacillus_AM > Paenibacillus_AM albiflavus. The sequence continues at coordinate 36,802 of NZ_SKFG01000042.1, forward strand.
TCTATTAATAGAATCAAATATTTTCCAATAGAATCATATTGATAAAGGCAAACCCATTGAAAGATGGCGACGCAAAGCTACAGGGGCTAAGACGAAATTTCCGTTATGCCAGCCAGTTACCGGTATTGAAGATTAACGTTATTACGTTATTTTAACCCTTCTTTACTAGGTAAAGAGGGGTTTTTTATTATTATATGAACTTAATAGCAAACCTAGTGATAAAGGCAAATCCATTGAAAAGTGGAGACGCAAAGCTATAGGGGCTAAGACGGTATTCCCGTTATGCCAGCCAGTTGCCGTTTAGGAGAATAGGCCCAAGAGCCCTTTCCTATCGGTGAAGATTTATTTAATCAACCGAATTATAGGGAGGGTTTTCGTCATGAAACGCCTACTTACCGCTATTCTAGCGATTACAATGATTCTAGCAACTTTCATAACAGCACCAGCACTAGCTGAAACAACAAATAATGATCTTGTTAACAAACTTGTTGTTCTACCAACAGGTGACTATAATACCAAAGAAGCAAATGCGATGATGGATCGTTTAGCAAAAATTCCAGCTCCTCTGCTTAATAAACTAGTGAATAAGAATCTCAAGGTTAAACTCGTAAACGGTCAAATTACTGATGAACCTGAATTCGCTCAATACAAAGGTGTAACGCCAAGAGGCTGGGAGAATACAGGACTTACTTGGGACGATGTTCCTGGCGTAAGCACTAATAACGTAATTGTTCGTATCGGCTACAGTAAGAAAGGCCACGGCCATAACTGCCAAAACTTAGAGCTACATGAAACTATGCACGCAGTAGACCGTATGGCTCTTAACGAAATCAGTGCTACTGCTGAATTCAAGGAACTTTGGAAAAAAGAAGCTAAAATCAACTACGATGGTGACGGCTACGTATCGGTATATCCAACTGAGTACTTTGCAGAAGCAGCAAGCTTGTACCTTCTAAATGATAAAACTCGTGAAGGGCTTAAGAACGATATGCCACTAACATATGATTTCATGGACAAGCTATTCACAAACATATAATACAGCATACAAATAAAGTTCCCTCGATACCGTAAGGTAAGGAGGGAACTTTTTGAATTATTTATGGGTATACGCGATTCGGTAGAATCTTCTCCCAGTTCTCGAACTGATCGCTATTTCTCTTGTAATCATGATAGTTAGTTGCCTCTAATACTTCTCTGTAATACCATTTATCAGATGTATTATCTGGCCATTGCTTCGTGTCTGCATGAATACCATCTTTATCTACCTTACGATTTAGTACACTGTTAATGAATGCCATTGCTTCTGCGCGTGTAATCAGTTGATCTGGTCTGAATGTCTTGTCTGCATAACCTTTGATCCAACCTTTGTTCGCAGCTGATGCAATATACTTCTCTGCCCAATGACCTTTGATATCTGTGAAGAAATTATTCTCTCTTAGATCAAGCTCATCAAACTTAGAAGCGATTGTAGCAAACTCTGCTCTTGTAATCGCCTTGCCTGGCGCAAATGTGCCATCCAAGTATCCGCTAATAACGCCTGCATTACTCATCGTTGAGATGTGCTTGTTCGACCAACGATCCGCACTTACATCTGTAAATGTGTTCTTCGTTGAGAAATAATCATCACGGCTATCATCTTCCATCAAGCGATAGAAGATCGCTGCTACCTCTTCACGACTAATATTGTTCTCCGGCTTAATCGTTCCATCCGGGTAACCTGCAATATAATCAAAGTGAAGATCCTTCTCTAACTTCGGTGGCACCGCTGGCAGCGGTGGTAATGCTGGTAGTGGCGGCAATGGTGTAGTTGTAGTGCCTCCGCCTGTGTAGTTATTGTCGTCGTCTCTACCACCACCATTATTGTCGTTCTTGTTGTAGTAGAAGCTGTAAGACTGTCCTTCTGTTTTCGAGAATGTATACTTGTCGCTTGATCTAGTTGGTGTGTAGCCTGTAATAGACTTAGCAGTTAGAGTAATCTCTTTACCTGCCTCACCTGTTGCAGAAGTTGGAGCTACTAGTACTCTATTCGTCCCAGCTTCTAGGTAGTTGATGGTTAGAGTATAAGTGGGAGCTTGGTTTTTGGTGTAATAAAAGATGTGTTCTTGAGTCTTACTATTTGTTACGATATAATTTTTGCTTTCATTTGTTACGGTATATCCAGGTATAGATGGAGCTGTCAGGATACTTCCTACTTCTTGATCTTCCATAGTCGCTGGATCTAATAATTCCTCGTTTGTACCTTCTTCCAAGTA
>NZ_SKFG01000043.1 GCF_004344915.1 Paenibacillus albiflavus
GATATTGATTTCAAGTTCTTTTTCTCCAAGTAGCTTCACAGCTTCATTGTATTTAACTTGAAGGTCTTGAAGTTTACCTGCATCTTGCTTTAGCTTCTCTGCTTCATCTCGTTTTTTGGCCATAAGATCGTCCACCTCATCTTGATATTGACGAACCCAGTTTCTTAGTGTTCTTGGTGACAATCCATATTGTCTTGCTACCACTTCTGTCCGGTAACCAGATAACACCTCTGCCACTAACTCTTTCTTCGTTTCCTCTGGGCTCCTAAAACGTCTTTTCATGGATTAACTCCCCCACTATCTTAGTGTATATGATACGGTTTGGAGTGTCCAAGTTGATTAGGGGGCTAAATAGAAAATGGCCCGAGTATCTCTATATTGAACTTAACACAGAATTATTAGGCCATTCATGGCCTCGCATCAGCTAATTATTGCCGTATGGGCACCCGCTCTCACGAAGGCCAAACCCATTTGCCATCACTAAGCAGTAACAACTTTGCCGTCCACAAAGGTGGCACGTTTCATAAGGTGATACATCAGAATTTACATTTATTATCAACGATATTGAATATTCTGTAAATACAAAAGACCCGAAGAGTGGAAACTTTTTTACAAAGTATCCATCTTTCGGGTATCCGTTTCCCTTTCATACATGCAGTGCGCTTTCTTCCATCCAGTAAGCTTCTCTTATGTTTATCTGACGACGAACTCCCCTGAGGATATCCGACGTAATTTGTCCATTTTCATATAACGTCTGTACCTCATCCCGCTCCGTTTGAAACGCCTTAACGAGCAGTTCCCGCTTATAGCGTGCAAACTCTTTTGCAGCTTCGGCATTATTGAACAACTTTAGCTTCGTAAGCATCTCGTTATATTCCCCTATCACTTCATATGTAATCTCTTTGTTGCCTAGAGTCATGTTCTTTTTCAATTCACAGATCGCCGCCTCCGACATACTGGTTTTTATCTTAATCAGTTTGCTATGCTGAAGTTTACTTCTGTCGAGCCGCTCCCTTTTCCTTGTGAAAATGCCGCCCAAACGCAGTAAAATATTTTTTAGCAACCTCAATAAAAATAGTAAGCGAAATTTCACTTGATTCGTAACCGCCATTTCCATTCTTTGAATATATTCCTGGAACAATATGGCGGTTTCTAGGTCAATGGTATTTTCTTTTAATGCTCCTTCAATATAATCGGCCTCCGCTTCAAGAGCCTTGAGTCGAACTTCCATTGTAGCCTTCTTTACTTGAATATCGTCTCTCGCATTCCCCGAATATTTGAGCTTGCTCATCTCGCGGTTATAATCTGAAATGACGTCTAGAGCGGCAGAACGATTCTGATCATTGATGGCATCCCGAATCGCAAGGATAGCAGCTGCTTTTATGCTCATATAGGCATGCTGTTCCATCGCTTCCTTTTCCAACTCCGCCCGTTTACTTTCTGATTTGGCGATCATAGGTAAGAAGATACTTGCAGCGATCAACGTTAGCAAGATAACGCCTGCCGCAATAAATATAATCAGTGCACGTTCTGGGAATGGGCTCCCATCATTCAGTACCAAAGGAATCGAAAACGAGCCAGCCAAAGTAACTGCGCCTCTTACTCCGGATATCGTTGTAATCCCGATTGCCCTTAGATCCGGCTTTGGGACCCGTCGATGTTTCATGATCCATCCTCCCCACCAAGAGCCGAAAACCCAGACGAAACGAAGCAGAAGCAGCGCAGCCGTAATGATCAAGATATATTTGATTACAACCACATTACTGAACTGCGGGTTCTTTAAGATTTCATTCAAGACACTCGGTATTTGCAATCCGAGCAGCACGAAAACCAATCCATTTAATATGTATAAAATGACAGTCCAGGTGCTCTTGGACACGACCTGCAATTCGATTGAAGGCGATTTTTCCCGGTCCTTCTCGATAGCATGTACAATCCCCGCCGCTACAACCGCAAGTATGCCAGAAAGGTGAAAATGCTCCGCAGCCAAATAAATGACAAAAGGTGTCATGATTTGAATCAGCATATGAATTGTAACGTCTTCCATGCCGTAGCGGCGAATGAACACTCTGAAACGGATAATGATGAAAGCAAGAACCATCCCGCCCAGAAAGCCGCCGATGGAAATTAGCAAAAAGCTCATACTTGCCTCAGCCAGGGAGAAAACGCCCGTGACCATCGCAGCAACTGCGAATTTGAAGGCGACGAGGCCCGATGCATCATTCATTAGCCCTTCCCCTTCAAGAAGATGCATGACATCTTTGGGCATCTTCACTCTGCCGGACATCGCGCTGACCGCAACGACATCAGTCGGTGATAATATGGCTGCCAGTGCAAATGCAGCAGGAAGCGGTATCGTGGGAATAAGCCAATGAATCAAATAACCGATGACATAAACAGTGATAAACACAAGACCGAGCGCAAGCAGCAAAATCGGTACTCTCAGCTTCCATAATGCCGATCGTGGAACATGCCTTCCGTCATTAAATAACAGGGGTGCGATAAAAAGCACCAAAAATAATTCCGTTTCCATCGGTACATGAATTTCTAATGGGAGTACCGCTATTACAATACCTAGGGCAATCTGAACAAGCGGCACAGGAATAAAAGGTATTACGTGCTTCAATATACTTGAAACACCTATGAGGGCCAATAAGAGCAAAACAATGGAAAAAGTCTCCACTACTCATCATCCCCTTTTGATTTTCCACAGAAAATATGAATCGATCTCACAATTCCCATTAACTACTCTCCCTAGCGTACATTATGGAAATAATGTCACCTATCACCTGCAAAATATTCAAAAATCCCCGAAACCTTAATTGGTTCCGAGGACTTTTTAGAGCTTAGATATAAGGTTTACCTTCGGTTCATATTGAAGCAACTTTTCCGCTTGAGAAATATCGGCCCACGTTATGAGGTGTTTTTTCTCATAATGACTGGCTCACAACCGACTTACGCGCATCACTACGCTTTCCCCCTGCCTTAAATACGATAATGCCGCCAACAATGATCAGTACCCCGATAGCTTGTTTTCCCGTAAAAGGGACCTTATCTAGGCCAAGCAGTCCCAATGAGTCGAACAACAGCGCAAATCCGATCTGGGACGCCATTACGATAGAGGTCGCATACGTCGGACCAAGCCGCTTCACTCCCTGCACCACCGAAAGAACCACGCCTACCCCAATGATACCGCTGAACCAGTACCACGTCTTCATATTAGACAAATCGAACAACTGCTTGCCTTCCACAGCTAGACCAATGGTGAATGAAGCCACAAATCCTAAGGCAAGCACAATTGCCGTTGTCGTCCACGTTCCCACGCCCTGATTCACTTTGCTGTTGAATACATTTTGTATGCCCACAAGCGAACCAGCAATGAGTGCCAATACCAAGCCTGCAATCATAAGCGTCCCCTCTCACTTCTCATATATATTATGACCTGCCAATGCACGCAATCGCTCCCGATCCTTCACACAAATGAACACTCGACTGCGTTCGACCAAGTCTTCTTCGCAAAATTTATGAATGACCCGATTTAGGTGCCTGTAGCTAGTACCGATAAAGTTCGCCACGTCCCGCAAGCTGACTGCACTGAGCTGTCCGTTAAATCGTGGGTCCGATTCGTCATACGAAATGGATAAGAGATAACTCGCCACCCGTGCCTCCACCGGATACATCAGATTAAAGCTTAATGAGTCGGATTTCATGCAAAACTTCGACGTAATGATCTTGAGCAGAAAACGAAGTAATTCTGCGTCATTTGTTCCATATTGATGCAGCCACCGATTATGGACACCAATCAAATGAACGGGCGATACAGCCTCGACCGAATTCATAAAGTCGATCCCTTGCACATATTCAATGTCTCCGATCGCCTCAAGCGCCGTTTTGAACGATATGATCAGCGCCTTGCCTTCCGCTGAGGTGTTACAAACCTTCACTTTTCCTTTCACAAGAATGTATAAGTACTCCGCAGGATCACCCTGCGAACAGATGCGTTCACCCTGCCCATAGCTGAAAAGTGCCAAATGCGGCGTTATATTTGCATTGAATATGGATGCAATCTGATGTATCTCCAGATAGTGAGTCAGTTGTTCACGATCTTTAATTTCTTTCATAGCATACCTTCACCTCTGCCGCGAAATTACATTTTCATTATGACCACTCCGGCGATCATCATCCCAATACCGATGAACTGCGCCAGCTCCATCTTCTGCTTCGCTACACCGAACCATCCCCTACTGTCGATTATAAAGATTACACTTAACTGTGCAATCAACACCACAGCTATCGTCAAGGTAACGCCGACGTAATGAATGGCCGTAATATTGCTAGAAATGATGAATGCCGCCAAGGCTCCACTAGTCAAATAGAGTGGCTTCACATGTCCCACCCTTCTCCACAACCCATCCCGGACGATGAGCAGAAGAAGGAAAGCCAGCACGAATCCAGTGAACTGGGTAATCGTCGCCGCTTGCCAAGTACCTATATCTTGACTGATTCGGGAGTTAGCCACGCCTTGCAGCGTAATAAACGCCCCGCCCATCAATGCAAATAAGATCCCTACCATCTTTCCCGCTCCCCTAACATTGGATATCGATTTACTATACTCCTATTTAAAATCAGACCCAAGCATCCGGGGAAGGACATATGTCCCAAGTGTATCAAAAACAAGAAAAAACGGTTATACAAAAAAAACAGCGTAGAGGGGGAAATAGCATCCATATCCCGCATCCACGCTGTCTGTCATAGAAATTTATAATGATATATGAATCAAACTGTCTAGCTTATTTTGAAACTAATCCAACTTAACCACACTTGCTATACCCGCAAGACGTACAGCTCTTGCAGCCCTCTGTGTTAACAAGTGAAGCTGATCCGCAGCTAGGACACAGGTCAAGGGTGCCAGATGCCGTAGATGTGTAGTTAGCAGCTGCAGCATGACCTTCTGCATGGTCTGATGCTTCTACTGTAGCAGTAACCTCTTTCGTTGCAGAAAGGTAGACTTCCGCATGGTTTTCTGAATAGGCTTCATCATGCAGTTCAAGTGCTTTAGCAACAGCGTCTGCAATGGATTCAACACGGTTAGCACCGAAGCCAATTGCGCCTGAACCACCGATGCCTTTGAGGTGCTTCACGAGTAGAGCTACTTTGTTGCCATGATCCCCATAACGAAGGAACAAGGAGCATACGCGACCTAATGCTTCGGACATCGCGAACACATCAGAGCCTGCTTTACCTACGTTCAAGAAAATCTCGCTTGGCGTTCCGTTCATATCGTTGATCGTAATGTATGCCATACCGAATGGTGTATTAATCTTATACGTTGCACCTTGCAGGATTTGCGGACGGCGCTTGTACTGCTTATCGAAGGTTTTCTCAACTTCCGGCTTCACATTCACTTTCAAAGTCTCATTTAATCCCGCAAGCACGTCATCGTCACTAGATTTATCTTCGGCAACTGGCTCGTTCTTCTTCTCTTCCTTCTTATCGCTCGTGGAGAGAACTTGAACATCGCGACTGCCGTCACGGTAGATTGTCACACCTTTACAGCCAAGCTCGAATGCCAGCTCATATAAACGCTTCGTATCTTCAACTGTAAAGTCGGCTGGACAGTTAGCTGTTTTGGAGATGGAGGAATCGACCCATCGCTGAATAACAGCCTGCGCACGAATATGATCCTCTGCAGCTAGATCCATTGCTGTTACAAAGTAGTCTGGAAGCTCCTGATCTGGATTCGCATCTTTCCATTCTTGTGCGATCGGCACATATTGCTTGTCGAAGCCAAGGCGGCTCTGACGGAAATATTCAAATGCAAAATAAGGCTCAATACCTGTAGAAGTGCCTACCATTGTACCTGTGCTGCCTGTTGGTGCTTGCGTAATAACCGTTACATTGCGCATGCCATGTTCATGAATCGCAGCGCCAACCTCAGGGTATGCTTCAACGATATTCTTCATGAATCCACTTTGCATAAATTTATCTTCTATATAATGAGGGAATGAACCCTTCTCGCCTGCAATTTCAGCGGAAGCAATGTAAGCTTCCTTCGCCATAAATCCATATAATTTGTCTAGGAACACCATGGATTCAGGTGATCCATAACGAATTTGCAGCTTAATCATCAGCTCAGCAAGTCCCATTGTGCCAAGCCCAACACGGCGCTCGCCTTGTTGATTCTCTCGATTTTCTTCAAAATGATATGGTGTCTTATCGATTACGTTATCCAAGAAACGTACGGAATAGCGCACGACTTTGCCAAGGTCTTCCCAATCCACATCGTGATTCTTCGCATCGTAGAATCTGGAGAGGTTAACCGCCGACAGATTACATACGCCCCAGCCTGGTAGCCCTTGCTCACCACATGGGTTCGTACAAATAATAGGATTGTAATACCATGAATTCGACATTTGGTTGTAGTACTCCATAAAGACGACACCTGGCTCTGCTGACTTCCAAGCAGATTCAATAATCGTATGCCAAACATCACGAGCCTTAACTGTACGGTAATGCTTCACTTCTTTACCTTTGGCTTTCCAAGCGTCCAGGTTGCCGTCCCATTGATCGTTATAATCAGGGTCTGTTGTGTCAGGGAATACAAGCTCCCAATCCAGATCTTCTTTAACAGCTTTCATAAAGCCATTGCTGACGCATACGGATAAATTCGCATTCGTAATTTGACCCATTGTTTGCTTAACTGTAATAAAATCAACGACATCCGGATGCCAGTCGTTAATCATCAGCATAAGTGCGCCACGACGGCTGCCGCCTTGCTCGATTAATCCTGTTGTATAGGAGAACAAGCCGCCCCATGATACTGCCCCTGAAGAAGAGCCGTTAACCCCTTTAACGATGGAACGACGAGGACGTAAAGAAGATAAATTAATCCCTACCCCGCCACCACGTGACATAATTTCAGTCATTTCGGTAAGAGTATTCATAATCCCGCCGCGAGAATCGTGTGGGGAAGGAATAACATAGCAATTGAATAGCGTAAGCTCATCGTTGGCATCGGCACCAGCAGCAATACGGCCGCCAGGGACAAGCTTCCAATCATTAAGTATATATCTGAATTTATCGGTCCATTCCTGTTTCTTATCAGGTGTTGCTTCGACAGAAGCCATAGCGCCAGCTACTCGATCCCATAATTGTTCTGGCGTCTGCTCGATATTCAAGGTCAACTTCTCGATATGAGATTCAACAATCTCTCCTGAACGCAAACGTACAGATACTTGCTTGCCTTTGCGATCGATCACTTCACCAACTTCTTTGGTAGGAAACTTGGGATCATCCTTTGTTAAGACAAGTACCGTGTCACCAACCTTAGTGTTATTCGTGTCTGCATCCTTCAAAGCATAACGATCCAAAAAGATCTTTTCACTTAATCCATTTAACCGTTTTAACTGCGCCGTTTCCAAAACACAACACCCTCTCAATAAAAATACAAGAACTTCAATATAGCATAAGAAGTGTTCTTTGCAAAGCCTTGCTTATGTAAATAATCACTACATATTGTATCCGAACAAAATTATACAACACTATATATTGTGTTACGAACGAATAAATGGCTGAATTTACCGAACGATTCGCAGGGATGTCCTATTCTCTTCTTTTTTCTTCGAAATGCTCTTTATTTCATGTTGTCGGTTTAAGAAAAATACGACAACCATCGACAGGAATAAGATGGTTCTTCTGCACTATTGCTATCATTTGCTATTGCTTGCATAACTATTTTGCTATCCTAGTCATACATATTTTTAGTCGCTGAACTGTTCTTTTGAGATGGATTGATGTAAGCTAAATGATAGCATATTATTTGTCATTTTGGAACATATGTTCTCTAAATGTTTGGAGGAATTCAGATGTATTTTTACCAAGATAAATTCATGCCCAAAGAGGACGTTCACATTTCGCCTGATGATCGTGGTTATTATTTTGGCGATGGAATTTATGAAGTCATCCGGATTTATAAGGGTCAATTATTTGAACGGCAGCGGCATTTAACGAGACTTGCACAAAGTGCTGCAGAAATCAGAATTAGCTTGCCTTATACGATTGAGCAAATCAATGCGATTCTAGACAAGCTTATAGCTGAATCGAATATCCAATCAGGCAATCTTTATATGCAAATTACGAGAGGCGAAGGTCCTCGCTCACATGCTTTTATCCCGAATACGGAAGCTGTTATGCTTGCCTATTGTACAGAAATGGTTCGCCCACTTGAACAATTGCAGAATGGAATCGCCGTTATCACAATTGACGATACACGCTGGCTCCATTGTAATGTCAAGGCGCTTAACTTAATTCCGAATGTGCTTGCCAAGCAATCGGCATTTGAACAAGGTGCCAAGGAAGCCATCTTGCATCGTGATGGTGTCATTACGGAAGCAAGCATTGCTAATTTCATGGTGATTAAGAATGGCATTTTATTCACGCATCCAGCTAACAACCTAATCCTACATGGAGTGACACGTGCGGTTGTGCTTGATTTAGCAGCTCAAGCGAACATTCCTTATGAGGAGAAAGCCATTCGATTGGAGGACTTGTCCGATATCGATGAAGCGTTCATCACCAGCACCAATGCAGAAATCACACCAGTCATCCAAATTGACGGCATACTTGTTGGTCAAGGTACGCCTGGACCTGTAACGCGCAAGCTGCAGCAATTATACGAGGAGTACGCACAATTAGATATATAACACAAAAATGGTGAATCAGAAGTATCCCTCTGATTCACCATTTATAAAACCAATTACCTATGACGCGTCATCCACCCAGCTCCAAAGTCCACTAGTTCTCGCTGTGGCATCAGGAGTGCTTGGGCAATGCCGACACGGCCTTCACGAACGAGACCAAGTTCACTTGTGAATTGTTCTCCAATTTGCTCAAAATCATCCGAATCAAGCGATAAATCGCGAAAATTCACCCATTTGCGAACTCCATCCTGCATGATTGGCGATCCAAATTCGGTCATTTCTTTATTCGCATAATCCGCTCGATATTCGGATAAATGCAAAGAGGTATTGCGTTCATGACCCACACCGACCAATAATACATATCCACCCAATTCGTATAATCTGGCCAGAGGAGATTCTTCGCCTAATCCAAGATCAAGGCTGTGATGATGGATTAGATTCTCGGCCTTCGGACCAAGCGCAGCAAATGAGAATTGAGGATGGCTGCTGCGAATGACGCCAGGCACGGTACGGAAGCAGTCAACAATCGCCCCCATATAGCAGGTTGGTGTCATATCCGGATCAAATGCTGGCATCTCATCCCGAATAATAGGCCACCAGCTTTCGGGTACAGGTGGATTCCTCCAGAGAGAAGGCTCAGATAAATCACTGCTATGCGTAGGAACCATAATCGTTCCCTTATCGCCTACACTTTCTAATAATGCTTGCACAACCGCGATTGCTCCGCCACACACCCATCCAATCGAAGATAAGGAGGAATGGACAAGCAAGGTCATCCCTTCTTGTACCCCAAGCGCACGCAGCTCTTCTACCATGCTTGATTTGGTAACAGGATGCTCTCCAGTCTTCGCAATAAGGCTGGCCTCTTTCTCCCGATTAATCATTCCACGCTCTCCCCTTAGCAACAGCATTTACTTACCTTTTCAAGTTCCACTCATCTGTTGCATATTTATCTAACACATACTGGGCTGCAAGCTCCCGCTCCTTGTCACTTAAAGCACCATCTACTAAATGAACGCCAAGACCTTCCGCAATCCCTGATTTAAAAGCCGTCTCCACTTCAGGTAGCGTTACTTCTTTCCTGCCAAGATCGCGCTGAAGATCGTTAATCGCCACTGCTTTTTTCTTAAAGCTGTTCTTCATCCGCTCTGCTACTTTCTCACTAGAGAACTGCAAGCATCTAAATAACTGCTCCGTATCCATATCCAGCAGGATTGATCCGTGCTGAAGTACGACACCTTTATGACGAACCTGCGCACTGCCCGCCACTTTGCGACCTTCGACAACTAGCTCATACCAGGATGGGGAATCAAAGCATGCCGCCGATCCAAGCGTTGCGTATTGCTTCTGATCCTCTTCAGTTGCTAATTGCACCATTTGAGCATCAAGACCTAACTTTCTGAATCCAAGCAATAGTCCTTCACTTAGCACGCGATACGCCTCCGTCACACTTGCTGGAATGCCGGGGTAATCCTCACGCACAATCATGCTGTATGTTAACTCCTTATCATGAAGCACCGCTCTGCCACCTGTTGGACGACGAACGAACCCAAGACCTTCTGCTGCTACCTTGTCCATATCAATTTCCTGTATAGCCTTCTGAAAATATCCAATCGACAGCGTTGGCGGGTTCCAACCATAGAATCGAACCGTTGGCGCAGATCTGCCTTCACTAACCTCTGTTAGAATTGCTTCATCAATTGCCATATTCTCAGCTGGCGAACAATTGCCAGTATGAATAAATCTCCACTCTTTCATCTGTAAACTTCCTTTCTAGTAGATGAGCTTAAAGATCGTATACTACCATCTGATTGTATCATTCATGCGTCCTGCACACCAGAATGGAGGCATGAAACCATTATTAAAAATGCATCGTTTAGCGCATACTACTTGCAGACTCATGAATAAATCAGCATGGAGGACAGCAGATGAATCCAACAGTCCCGCATGAACTTATCCATCTAATCAATGAAAATCTTAATTTGCATTTGCATCGGGAATGGATCGATGAGCTTACAGATCGCAGCATGAAAGGCGGACCTTGGGATGACTTTACCATGTTCCAACTTGCATATGAGGCTGAACAGGCTAACATTATTGATTCATTTGATGATCTGCTATGCCTGCGTCATATAGGAGATTTCAAGCCGATGCCGCATCAAATTGACACCGCCAAGAAAGCACTTCACGGTATGCGCGGCCGCGCAATTCTTGCGGATGAGGTCGGTCTAGGAAAAACAATTGAAGCAGGGCTTGTGCTCAAGGAATATATGATCCGCGGTCTAGTTCGCAAAGCCCTTATCTTAGTTCCCGCATCACTTGTCCTGCAATGGGTGCGAGAATTGAATCAAAAATTCGGCATTAGCGCCACCGCTCAGAAGAAAGAATACATGTGGACCTCCTGCGACGTGATCGTGGCATCCATGGACACAGCCAAGCGGGAACCTCATCGTGCCATCGTCCTTGGCATGGATTACGACATGGTGATTATTGACGAAGCACACAAGCTGAAGAATAAGAAAACAACGAACTATCAATTCGTCTGCGAGCTTCGCAAAAAATATTGTCTTCTGCTAACCGCAACGCCGATACAGAATGATCTGCAAGAATTGTATAATCTCATAACCGTACTGAAACCAGGGCAGCTCGGGGTTCAGTCTACTTTTCAAGAGAACTATATTGTGGATAAAAGAACAGCAAAGAACGAGGGCATTCTTCAGCATGAGTTATCAAAAGTCATGATTCGCAACCGCCGCAGTGATGGCAATCTGGAGTTAACCAAACGACAGGTTCGCAACTACCACCTCACGCTATCGCCAGATGAGCAGGCGTTATATGATGGCGTTTCGGACTATGTAAGAGGTCGATATGAAGAAAGCAAAGCGGATTTCACCTCTGTCTTATCGCTTGTTACGTTGCAGCGGGAAGTGTGTTCCTCTCGAGATGCGGTGTTTCATACACTTGTTAACCTGTCCAAAAAAATACCGCCAGAATCTCCGCAAACCGCTCGAATCTGGGCGCTTGTCGAATTGATCCGCAGCATTAAATCGAATACGAAAGCTGACAAGGTGTTAGAGATCATCAGCGGGATTGAGGATAAGGTCATCATTTTCACCGAGTATCGAGCTTCACAGGAGTATTTGATGAATTTCTTGAAGCAGCATAACATTAGTAGCGTACCTTATCGCGGTGGGATGAATCGAGGTAAGAAAGACTGGATGATGGATCTATTCAAGAGCCGCGCCAAGGTGCTAATTGCTACGGAAGCTGGCTGCGAGGGGATTAACCTGCAGTTCTGCCATCATATGATCAACTTTGATCTTCCATGGAATCCAATGCGCGTGGAACAGCGAATTGGTCGTGTTCATCGGCTAGGTCAGCAATACGATGTGAATATTTATAATCTATCGACGAAGGGAACAATTGAAGAGCATATTCTCAATCTGCTGCATGAAAAAATCAATATGTTCGAATCCGTCATCGGAGAGCTAGATACCATCGTTGAGCGATTAGAGAAAAAATCGTCGCTCGAAGCCTCCCTATTCCGAATAGCAATGGAAGCACGATCAAGCGACGAATTTAGTCGTAGTTTAGATCAGATTGGAGAAAAGTTCCAGTCCATGCACAGCCAAGTGGAAGAAAAAGCACAAGCTGGCTCAGCATTTCGGAACATTCTGTCCGCCGCAGGCGAAAGTGTTGAGATGCGCCCCTAGCCCTGACATTCAATTCTCTAATTCGATGAATTCAATCCATTCCCCATCTGGCCCTTGAACGAATAGATTACGCCAGCCATTCTCAAGGGTCTGTGGTCCTTCCAGAATTTTGATATCCTTGCGGACTAGCTGTTCCATTATTTGAAATAGGCTATCCACCTCAAAGGCAAGATGAATATGGGAGTTTGCTCGAATATGCCCTTCTTTCGTTACAATCAGTTCAAGACGGGTGCTGCCTAATTGGAGAAAAACAAGCTCCTCGCCCATCAGCTCCATTCGTTCGACCAGATCAAAACCGATAATATCTTGATAAAACGCAAGCGATCGCGCTAAATCACTGGAATCGATTCCGATATGATGCATTCGCATGATGCTTCTCACATCCTTATATAATCAGGTTCATATCGCCGAATTCATGCCATAAGTAACCTTCACGAATAGCTTCCTCATAAGCATTTCGGAGCAATGTCGGGCTAATGAAAGAGGATAGCAGATCCAGATGACTTGCCTCTGGTTCATGCAGCCCCGTGATCAAACCGTCCACGATCTTCAGCGGGAACGTTTCGTCTATTTGCAGATTCGTCCACCCTGTCTGTCCTGTCAAACCGCTATTCAGGCCTGCAGCGCTCTCAAGCGCACGCACGACGGTAGTACCAACTGCAATAATTTTGCCTCCTGCCCGTTTCGTCTCAGCGACAGCTTCAGCAGTCTCCTCAGGAATGATGAACTCTTCATAATGATCTCTTGGCTCCAAATGCCACTTATCATCCAGTAGATAAGATAAACCCGTATGCAATTGCAAATACGCAATTCGGACACCTTGGCTGCGCAGCTTGAACAATAGCTCCCAACTAAATGCCCTCCCTGCCGATGGCATCTCCACTGACCCCGGGGTTGTCGCGAACACCGTCTGATAATAATCAAGATCCCACATCTGCTTAATGTACTCGTACCGAATCGGTTCTCCAAGCGCATAGATATGATCGTACAGCTTCACACCCGACTTGGAAAAAGCAAGCGTAACAAAAGGCGGCTTAGATGTGCTGATAACCGTTGCTCGAAGCTCGGATGAGAATAGCAGCTGATCTCCACACGATAAGCCTTCAGCAACTGGAAGTGCTTCCCAATTAGAATTACTAAGACGACGAGCCAGCCTAATCTCGATATCCTGCGCGCGAACAATTCGCTTCTGTCTCCACTCAGCCCTTAATACGGCAGGTACGGTTCGACTGGAATTCAAAATTAATAAGTCCCCTGAATTTATATAACGAGGCAGGTTATAAAAAGATGTATGCGTACTGCTTCCTGACGCTCGGTCAAGAACCATCATTCGAACATAATCGCGTCTAATTCCTCTTCGCTCAGGAGGCATATCCGCGTTAAGCGAGGCTGGCAGCTCAAATTTGAATGCTTCCGTCTGCATAGCTAGTTCCTCCCCAGACAGCAAACTCTTCAGCAGACAAACGTTGTCCGTGAATATTTGCAGCAGCATCCGATGCCAAATACACAATTACCTCCGCAACGACACTCGGGTCAGCAAGCTCGTAATCACAATCAGGAACAGCAAACGTATGCATGGCTGTATCCATTTCACCAGGATCGATCATATTGACGCGAACACCTGTATCCTGCACTTCATCAGCCCAAGTCTCTGTCAGCCCCTCCAAGGCAAACTTGGATACGCCATAAGCGCCCCAACCTGCATACCCGACATTACCTGCACTGGACGTAATATTGATGACGGAACCGCTGCTTCGCTGCAGCATGCCTGGAAGCACTCTCCGCGTAACAAGAAATGGACCGATGGTATTTACATGCAGCACCTCTGCAAAATCTTCCTCTGGATAATCAAGCAAATAAGGCATCGGACTTGGCCCTAATATCGAAGCATTATTAATCAATACATCAATTCTGCCGTAGTGCGCTTCTGTCGAAGCGACGAATCGTTCCACATCGCGAGCTACCGACATATCGCCAACAACCGCCAATACATCCGCTCCAATCAAGTCGATTTCAGCTTGCACAGCATCTAGCGCTTCTTTCCCTCTTGCTGAAATTGCCAGTCTTGCTCCTTCCCTTGCGCATGCAAGCGCTAAAGCTCTGCCCAATCCTTTGGACGCACCCGTTATAACAACTACCTTTGATTGCAATTTTCCCATTGATTACACGCTCCTTAGAAAAGATTTTGTCGTTTTTAAATATTTTATACTTTTTAAACTTTAATGTTTATAAAGTTATAATAGTCGCAATCTTTGGAAATGTAAATAAGATATAAAAAATTTTTGGAGTCATTATTATATTTCAGCGCTTAGCTAAGGAACGGTACAGCAGAAGAAGTCGAGTCGTTCTAAAATTTGCCCTTTCGGACAATACTACAAATAACTATTTATGCGCACTCATAGACGCTAACATCGAAACGAGGTTATCCACATGATAGAGACACCACTAGATGCCAAGGCCATCGAACAATATGTCATGCGTTATCTGCAAACGCTTGGCTGCGACATTCTGGAGAAAACACCTCACAGCATCACCGTGAAGCTATCGCCAGAAGCCGATAAAGAGCTTACCAATCGCCCGTATTACTGGAGCTTTGTCGAGCGTACCGATGCTCCGCCTGAGACGATGACGTTCAAGTTCGTGTTCGATCCGGCGGCTGCGCAAGCCGCGATCGAAATGAAAAGCGCCTCCGCTGCGCAGGAGGCGAACACTAGCGGCACGGGCGGCGCCGGAACGGCCGAGAGCATTCTAGGCCGCTACCTCGGCTTCGTGCCGACGCAAGTCGTGAGCCGCATACCGGAGGATGCGCTCACGTTTGGTTCGCACAGACTGGAACAGATCTTCCAGTCTGCGCGTGCAAGAGGCCGCTTCGCGCGCCTCTTTGAAGAAGCCACCACGCCGACTCCGTATCGGCGCGGTGGTTTGACGCGAGACGCCTACGATTCGTGGCTCTGCGTCAACTACAAAGTCGAGCTCGAATGCGACATGAAGCGAAGCGAGCTGCACTCGCTTGGCTTCAACCTCACAACAGGCGAGATCCGCGAGAACTTCTACGAGTCCCTTCTCGCGCGTAAACTCACCCCGCGCATACCCGCGGGTGTTACCTTGCCTCATGACCGTTTCACACTCGCCAAAGGCGCATCCTTACTCGAAGCTCATATCGAGAACAAGCTTCGCCGCTATGACCACACGTGGGCAGACAGCGCAAATAAGCGTTTAGCCGATGAGCTATCACGCATTCAGACTTATTACGACGGGCTAATTGACAATACCGATGAGCTCGAAGCCAAAGAAGCGATCGAGCTTCAATACCGCAATCGTATGGAGGAAATTGACTGGCAATATCGCCCTCGAATTCAGCTATTCGCCATCAACTGCGGTTTATTTCACCTGCATATTGAAGAGCATCCACCATCACTGCTCAAGTGACGAAAGACGCTAAAACTTCTCAATAATTCAGATACAGATTGTAACATTCTTTTTAGGACAACCCTTATACAATGAAAACTACCATAGCAATCCAATCTTTGAAATTTGTTTCATAGCAAGACAATTTCACAATAAGTAGGTGACTCATATGTTCACAGCATTTTGGCGGAATAGTGTTATTGCACTTGCAGCAATACTATCGTTAGTCAGCACACCACATAACGTGGCAGATGCAACCGTGATCAGTCAAACGAAGACAGATATTGCCCAAGTAAACCTTAATACGGCTCCAGACGTGTCACTGGATGATAGAATCAAATCATGGATTGATACTTTGTCGAAGCAGCCCGGATGGGAGAATTGGAAAAATGCCAAATGGACTTCCAATCCATTAGGTCCTGGCATGCATGGATGGATTGTAGAGCTTAGCGATAATTCGCAAGCGATTGGCTATTTGGTTGTGCTGGCAACAGAAGACGGAGACTACATTTTATCGGAGTATGGTAAAGGAGGTTCTCCTCTTTTTAACAAACAAACTTTAGCTGAGGCACTTGTGAACCAAGGAATGGTAAATGAGGATATCGGAAATGTTGTTGTGCAAATAGATGAGGTTCATCCTATAGATCCAAATGCGAATATTTATGTTCAGCGATTTTATCGAAATGCCCTTGAGGCTTTTTGGCGGGTTGAGATGGAGGATCGTATTGCCTACTTAGATGCGAATACAGGTGAAAAACTGCCACTTGATCAGCTGCCTAATTTGGAAATGAATTCAGTTACCCAAGCTCCTTACAAGCTATCTGGATCACCTAATACCTTGATGCTTCCAGCTTTTGATCCTTATGAACAATTAACCTGGGTAACTGCAGAACCTCTACCCATTAAACAACTAGCTGATTTACAGACAGCTTTAAAAGCAAATCCTCGGCTTACCTATGTCAGCAATTTATACGAGGATGCCCATCATGTTCCTGTTGCCGTGCTTGGGTACGCAAAATGGCAGGACAACAACGGAACTTATCTTATCATTGAGCAAAATGGCGAACGTTACATTCCTTTATCCACTGCACTTTTACTCGGATTTTTCTATAGCTAATTATTTCTTAGGTCGAAGCCAAATCCCCAGCACCATCGGCAGCATTCCGAACCAACGAGTCGACCAAGACTCGTTTTTTACTTTGGGGGTCTTTTGACTCTCTCGTTCTTCCTTCGGTGTCTTAATGTAGGTCGCAACTTCTTTGCTAATGTACTTCACAAGGTCATCACTTTTGCCCATGTCGAACACCTTCCTTTGCCCTTAGTGGTTGTGTATTTTGTTGTATATTCTAATACACTTCTAGTGTGCCCTGCTTGGCTGAGGTTTAGTCCGATTTTGCCGCATACTCCGCTAGCCATCCAGCTTTGCATGCATTCCATACAGTCAAATCTGCTTATTTTGCTGTTTTGCGGAGTTTGCCTGCATTTCATACATGCAAATAAACCAACTTCGCCGTTTATGAGCTAAGCTGGAGCTTTTGCGTGTATTTTTTGCAGGCTATTGTAATTTGTGTGCATTTCGAAGCTTTTTCACTGCACGAAATGCAGGCAAGAAAAAGCAGTATGGTATATCGTCCGCAAAAAAAGAAGCATCTCGCGATGCTTCTCCACTGAATCTTATAAAATTAGTCTCTTCCGCCTACGATTGATGCGATAAAACGCAGAATATATAGGAACAGGTTGATGAAGTTTAAGAATAAATTAAGCGAAGCAAGCGGCACTTCTTCTGGCGCTACTCCATCGCGGTATTGGGAAACGTCATAAAGTACCCATCCGCTGAAAATAAGAATACCAGCTACTGCCCATACTAGATTGATTGCGCCGCCAATGGGTATGAAAAAGGAGAGAAGCCCCATGATAATCAAACCGATTGTACCTGCCATCAAGAATCCAAGCATGAAGCTGAAATCACGTTTGCTGCGAGCCGCATAAACCGCTAATGTACCGAAAATAGCAGCTGTTGCTACGAATGCACCAGATACCAGATTAGCACCGATCATGCTGCCATAGCCTTCAATTACAGGATATAACGCTACACCCGTAACTGCCGTAAAAATAAATAAGAATGGATAGCCAATGTTCTTCTTACGCATTCTAATGATAAAGGCAGCAATTAGCATACCAACCTCAATTACAATGAAGAGCGGAACTAACTCAATCGGGACAAACAATGCGCCAAGAAGCATGCCAATAAAGCTTACTAACAGCGAAAGAGCGAACATCCGCAAAATATGCGATAGGCTTCCTTCCTCTGTGTATGAACCAGTCTGTTGATTCATTTCCATTTATACCATCTCCTTATTTGTTCAATTCATGTATATGACTTTACTTGGTGTACATGCCTAATTTCATGACTTCTTTCGAGGGATACTTAAAGATTCCCACTTATCGCTTTGCAGCTCTTTAGCGATATGAACAATTTGTCCAACATGATAAGCACAGTGAGAGACTTGTCTTAGAATAGCTTTGACTACGCTATGCGGCTCCTGACGGATATAGACTGTTTTGGTCAAATCCTCTGCCGTTAATTGCTCTACCGTAGTAAAAAGAACTTCCCATCCCCGCTCCCATGCAGCAAGAATTTCGTCCCTGGTTGCCAGGTGAACCACAAACTCCGCATCACGGTCCCGCCAGTCCTTCTCCCCATCTGCTGTGAGAAAATCAGTCCATCTCGATATCATATTCCCGCTCAAATGCTGTACGATTACGGCAATGGAATTTACCTCTGGATTAGGTGACCAGTGTAGCAACCGATCATCCGCGACCTGAGCTATCGCTTTGTCAGCTAAAGATTTGTACGTACGAAATGTATGGATGGTTTCATCTATCCACATTTCTTCCAATCCATGACTCATATTTTCCCTCCCATTCTTAAATACTAATTCGTAACTTGGAATGGTTATTAGCTAGTTTTACCATAGATTATACCATATATATACAGGTCATGCATCCTATAAAAGCGATACTCCGCCTATTTCATCATTATTCGACATAAATCATGATTTTTCGTTTGAATTATTATATAATTATCCTATGTAAATAAGTGAGGAGGATTTCATAATGGAGGAATCCCAAGGGGTTACCAAGGAAGAGTTAAGCATGCTATTCTCCAATTCTTCATCGCTACAACCGACCAATCCGTCAGACAAAGCCCCCGATAGCTCCGATTCCGGATTTCTGCCGAGGGCTAACCGCAAGCGGAAGAAGGCAAGCTTGATCACAAAATTTTTTAATAACTAACACGAAACCTACTATTCAACCCGCATAATATCCGCAAGATTGATCCAGTCCCAATCATCTACTTTTTGCAATCGAACCCGTTTAAGTTGCTGATCAATCTTCGTGACCACCCCGACCTCTTCGCGATCCTCTATCCTGTCAAACAGTACGATCATAATCTCACTTTGATTCATATAAGACTCCGTCAGTTCCCGTGAAATTATCTCCAACTGCTGCTCATCCAGTTCCGGCTTTACCCGATGCTTTAGCACATCTCGGTGCCGCCTAATTTCAGCTGCATGCTCAGGCAGCATCATACGCGATGATTCAAACAATCCATTCTCTTCAAGCTTCTTCCCCATCGTTATCGTCTCCTTACCCAGATTTCGGCTTCTGCCATGCCAATATATTCGATACCAAGAACGTTCGCGGCTCACCAGTCCGCAAACATAGGGCATGCACGATCCCATCCGCAAGACTCCGTACATAAATCAACCGCTGCGACAACTCGCCAGCTCGATTCATATAAATGACTTCCATCGTGCTCCCCACATATTTATTTGGCATCCTCATCACTCCAAATTACGAATACACGTTCTTGTTTTTATATTATATGCAAACATATGTTCGTTATGCAACGAGAAATAGTCCCAAAAAAAGAACTCCCATTTGCCAAACGGTAGCCGAATTGTGTTATAATACTTTTTATATATTTATGTTTGTAATGTAATTTGAAGGAACTAGGTGATCGTGATGAAATCAAAATCTCAATATGCTGTACTACTGTTTTATAAATTCGTAAACATTCCTGATGCAGAGCAATTCACGCAAGAGCATTTGGAGTATTGCAAAAGTCTTGGCGTTAAAGGACGTATTCTGATTGCCGATGAAGGGATTAACGGTACGCTGTCTGGTACTGTAGAGCAGACGGAGCAATATATGCAGAACTTACGCCAAAACCCCTTATTTGCGGATATTGTCTTTAAAATAGATGAGGAAAACGAACATGTTTTCAAAAAGATGTTTGTGCGTTACAAAAAAGAATTAGTAACGTTCCGTGTGGATAAAGAGCTTGATCCTAACGTAAAGAGCGGCGAGCATCTTGCGCCAAAACAATTTTACGAATATCTTCAACGTGAAGATGTGATCGTCTTGGACGGCAGAACTGGTTACGAATTCGACCTCGGTCATTTTCGCAATGCCATTCGCCCTGAAGTCGATAGTTTCAAAGAATTCCCACAATGGATTAGAGACAATATGAGTGAATACAAAGATAGACCGATCTTGACCTATTGTACGGGCGGAATCCGCTGTGAATTATTGAGCGGCTATATGTTGGAGGAAGGTTTCCAGGAAGTCTATCAGCTAGATGGTGGTATTGTGACGTACGGGAAAGATGAAGAGGTGCAAGGCAGACTGTTTGACGGCAAATGCTACGTCTTCGACGAACGGATTTCGGTGCCAATCAACCATACAGATGAAGACATCGTTGTTGGACAATGCCACCACTGCGGCAAGCCTGCCGATCGATTCATTAACTGTGCTCTAGATTCTTGTCATCTTCAGCATATCGTGTGTGATGAATGCGAAGAGCTGAATCACAGCTATTGCTCGGATGCATGTGAAGCTACAGCAACAAAAGCGGCTGTGTAAAAAATAAGCAGGGGCTGATTGTCGTCGCCTCTGCTTTTTTGCTATTTTTTCATTTCATCAAAAATATTCTTGCTCAAATATCGCTTATTCGCACAACCATCCCGTTGCTCCAGAAATAGCGGACTTTCAGGTATCTATTTCACTGCAATAAGCAATCTAGATGAAAATAACAGGCTTTCAGGTACTTATTTGACACTCATAGCTACCAAATCACCTACTCCCCCTAAATTAAGCACCTCAAAATCCGCTATTTGTGGGGAAACGAGGAAATTAGAGTAAATAGATACTTGGGAATCCGTTATTTTTGTGAGGAGATTTACGTGTCTACTCTATTTACAGAAGTACATGCATTTTACTATAGTTATCCAATCGTCATTAATGTTAAAACAAAAAAATCCCATCAATCCAACAGATGTTGGTTAATGGGATGGAGATTAAAGCAGCCCTTTACGATTCAAAACCGTCAGGACACGATATAGATCAAAACTCGCGCGATCAGGTTCCAGTAGTACGCCAGTTTGTACGGCTTTATCTACTGCATTCCTTGCCCAATCAGGTACTGGCATAGAAGCTTGAGCTTCAAGCTTGGTAAGACGGGATTCGAGTTTATTCATACGGGATTGCAGCTCTTCTAGCATCATTTTCTCCTCCCTATTTATATAAGAGATCAAATAATTGGTTGGATCAACATGCGTACCATAACCAAAATTAGGCGTACAGGCTTGTCTCACCTCATAATGCAAATGCGAACCTGTGCTTTGACCAGTTGTTCCTTGTTTGCCGATTTCTTGACCTACTGTAACTTGCTGTCCAGCTTTTACAGTGGTGCTGTCTAGATGAGCATAGATATGAAGGTGGTTATTTTTATCACGAACAGCTACTGCAATTCCATATCCACCTAAACCACTGCCTGCATCACCAAGCTTGGCATGCAACACTTCACCTGAAACGAAGGTGAATATGGGGGATCGATGAGCTTTTACCAAATCAATCCCCTTGTGAAATTCCACCAAATTATGGTCAAAAGGGTTCGTACGAGGTCCATATGGACTGGACACTCGATAACCTTCAAATGGATTACTAGCGTTCATCTGCTTTACCCTCTTTGTCTTTTAAGATAGTGATAAGATTCTTGAAGGTGTTAGGCAGTGGAAGCCCCAATCGACCGTAATTTTCAACAATTGAAATTAATTCATTTGCTAGGAAAGCATAAATCACGCCATACATGACAATATCCAAATTCAAAGCAACATCGGCTCGATGGCTAAGAAATACGATGATGATCATTAGGATTTTTTTAATTAGTCCCCAGAAACCAACCTCGCTGCTAAGCCCTTTTTTCTCCTTAATCGATGCCGCAATACCCGTTCCATAATCAATAACCATTACTATCAAAAAGAAACTAAGCAACTCACTCCACCCCCCAAACGCATAAGTCGCCAGCAAACCAATTGCCCCGACAAAAGAATTAAATATCGGTTGCATCACCCTGTCACCTCCAATAAAAATAGCCCTCGCAGGGGCGAGGGCGTGGGAATTCAAATAACACAATATGCAGACATATTAATATATATTTAGCTAGATTGTTGCGCATTATCATCCTGATATGCACTTAGTGGCGCTTACTAAGCTTCGTATTTAACTCCTGTAATCTCTTTGTACTCAGCTGCTGTAATCATTTTAGCAACGACAAAGTTTTTAAGGCTATCATCATTGTATGTTGGATGGCCATTGTCATAAAATCGCTTGATGGTAGTAAACCACATTAGGCAGCGCCTCCTTTCAACAAGGCTACTTCCATTAATAAAGCCCCGACAGTATCCTCAATTTGACTAATAATTACTTTATCTTTTGCGCTCTCTAGCAGTAAATTCCCAAGCTGTTCTTCTGTAGATATAACAATGTAATCTTGTGAGTAATCAGCCAATCCTTCTGGTAATGTATCGCCTACCTGCAGGTCATCTTCGTAATCAGTAACGATATAATCAACAACAGTTAGGTCAACACCACCCAATTCCTTATCGGTTCCGACAAAAGAATCGCCTTTGATCTCTTTGATATCTTCAATGATATCGTGAATAATTAGCGAATCTTTAAAATACAAAATAAGTTTCATGTTAACCTCCTTAAAAGAATATTTGACCACCTTGTGCTTTTTCGTCTAAAGTCGTTGCTGTTAGAGCGTTACTAGCCCTAAGAATTATTGAGTGGTCAGAACGATAACCGATTTTATTTCCAGAACCTTTAAGATTGAAAACGCTGACTACAGACCCTCCATTTGCCGAAATTGCTATGTTTGTAGAGTTATTAACAGTACAATTTTCTAAATGTGCTGTACATTCTGATAAAAATACCCCCGCACCTGTAAACATGCAACCATATAGCGTAAATTGTCCTGATGTTAAACTAATGTTATTAATTATTCTGAACTCAATACTATTAATACTAACTTTGCAAGTATTATTGCCTATGTTAAAAAGATTACCGCTTAATATAGCACTTACACCGCTAGCACTTTTTATAGTTAGCGTACCACCATGAAATCCTGATATAATGATAAGTTCATTATAAGTTCCTGCGTCAAGAATAATCTGTCTATCTCCAGCATTTACTTTTGCCAGAGAGTCTATTGCCGATCGTATTGTTTTGAAGTCTCTACTTGGCCCAACATTGACTGTTATAGTTTCTTGCCTGCCATCGAAATTTATTCCTCCGTTGTCGCCTTGTACAACCCATGTACCTGAATCCCAACGAAGAGTGTATATGCCGTCTTTTTTAAATTTAAAAGCCATGTGATCTGAACTTGATACAAGACCGTAGTGTTTGCCCCAAAAAAATCTCATGTAGCCTATCGCGTCTCTATCGGCTTTTACAACAATACACGAGCCGACTAATAGTTTGTCAGGCGCTCCATGATCTATCTTAAAATCGTCTCCTGTACCGCCAGTTAAGCCGCCCCAATATGGAACACGCGTATAATCCGCCAAATGCGCATCAAACTCAATCTTTACGCTAGACCTCTTCAAATCCTCAACTGCCTGATCAATCTTATCCATATTCTCATTTATTACCGCAATATCGCCCGCTTCGTTATCGAGCGGTTTCTTCAAGCCAATATTTGGTGTTAGATTTGGCATTAGTTCCACCTCCGTGTTTTGATGTCGCCCCAGGTGTAGTTTTTGAGTGTGCCCCAGGTAAAGGGCTTAAGTTCTCCCCATGTAGAATAGGTAAAAGCATACTCAACTGCCAGATGGGCGGGTTTGATTTCTTCAATGGCTGCTTTTAGATCGTCAATGTTAGGCGGCACTCCGCGAGTGTCGACGAAGGTTACGGTGAATTTGTACTCACTTGGCACTTCGGTTACTTCCACTCTACCTCCGTCGTATGCCTCAGCGATTGATTTGATCAGACTAACTGTAACTGTCCCGATACCACGCAGCTTGGAAATGATAACGCTCCGCCTTTGATCAACGGGTTTATTCCGTTCAGTTGGAATGCCAAGCTCTCGCTCCCAAATTTCAAGCCCCCATGTAGCTGTTGGCACGAAGTATTGATTCAAGATTTCATCTAATGCTTGAAAAAGCGAATCCATCTCCGCCCCTTGTGCTTCCATAATGGAACGCATGACTCTGGATGTACCATAGTAATCAGGCAGATACGACAGTAATTCCTTTCCTCTAGGACTTGTCATGACAACTTCACTCATGGACATTCACCGTTCCTAGCACAGCCACTTGTCCAAGCTGCATTTCAATGTTCTTGTCGCTCAAGTTATTGATCGTCAGCTCTGCGAAATCAATAATCGGTGGGATATCGAGCAGAATGGCAGCAATTCGCGTGTAACGAACAAGTCGATCTTTAAAAGCCAACTGCCTCAAATATTCCTCCGTTCCCTTCGCGATCAAAGCTTTCACTTCTTCCAATGTCGCATTATTGGCAAGTGTAAGCTTAACGTCGATGTTGATCGGAACTTCCTCTGCTGCGACAACAGTTACTTCTGCACCAATTGGCGCCATTCCCTCGCCTGTACCTGTAACGGGATCGATGTATTGTTGAACAGCGTTCACGACATCAGCACTCGGCGCTCGTTTCTCTGGATCGATGAGAACAACTTTAACTGTTTTCGGTCCATTCCATAGGGGCAAGACTTGAACGCCTCCTACTCCTGCCACATCAAGCGCCCATTGCATGTAATTGGCCTTGTTCCCGCTACTGCCCGGACTTCTTACCTTAAGCAAAAATCTCTCGAGCAATGATTCATCTGTTTCAATATCTGCTCCACCCATAGTGGATTCAGCATTCATAACTCCGCTTACACCTTGAACTGGACTCACCATTACATCAATTGAACGTGGCGGAATAATCCCGCTTCGTCCTGCTTCAATTGCCCGAATCTGTGCGCTGACGCGACCTGTGCTAGCAATGACAGCCGCATCAACGGTTTCAAATTCCACTGAAGATGTATTGGTAACGACATCAGCAGGCGTTGCCACCCTAGTTCCCGCAGGAATCTTTGTTCCAGCTACGCCCGTGAATTCTACTTGCCCTACTGCTTTCACGGCAGCCCTGCGCGTAATCCCACGTTCTTCGCAGCGTAAATCCAAGTACGCACCAAAGGTTGTAGTCGCAAATCCTCGACGCAATACTTCCTGTGCCCAAGTTGCTGCATCAGCTAGCATAAGCGCCGAAGGTGCAGTCGAGTCCCAAATAAAACTCCCCTCCGATTGATCCAAATCAGGGGGGAGCACTTTCAGCATTCGCTTCATGATCTTATTCTCTGTCTGTTCTGTTAAAAAAGCTGGCAATGTCATCCCTGCCATCACATATTCACCACACTTCCCTGTATAATCCCTGACTCATCTCGTACATTCTTCACCGTACATGTGAAAGCAATGCGATCCGACTCCCATTGAAAACTAAAATCTTGCACACTTTTAGTCCGTGGATCAGCCATTAGACATTCCGTCGTTAAACGTTTAATTTCCGACTCAATTGCACCACGTGGCAAGCTTTGACTGATCAAAGTCTCATATTCTTGCCCATAGTTTCTGGAGTAAGCGAGAAAAGTGTAGCGATTGGTCATAACCGCTTTTTTGCACCATTCCAGCCATGCACCGGTTCCTTCAGACACAGCTACTTTCCCTGTTGGTGTCAACACGAATTCACCCAGACGATAATCAAATCGAAAGCTGCGCCCAAACTCCACTTCATTCGATGTGATCTCAGCTTCAGGAGTTCCTACTGTACCCCCCATTGGAAAAAGATTTATCATCAGCTCTTCACCACCTTACCTATCACGATTGCATCGTTGCCCCCATTAATCGGAACTGCGAGCACACGATCTCCTGGCTTAAGACCAGCCTTAAGCTCCAAACGAAGATCTTCTACCTCAAACGATTCAAACGCAAACTTAGCCTTGCCTGTCACCGCTTTACCCTGTCCATCCAGCAGTCCAGTTACTTGACCCGATATCTCTACCGATGGAAAATGCGCTTTTACAAACCATTCCGCCACTAAATAATCCTGTACTTCATGCTTAAAGGAGTCGAGGACAAGCCCAGTCGCTGTAATCGTCCCTAACTCAGAAGGGATGCCAGAAATTGCGTTGCCCGCACCTTCCGATATTCGCATATCAAGGATTGAGGTCAATTGTTTAAAAGGGTCCATCCATGAAGTACCTCCTTCTTACATAGTCCAGACTTGCCAGTTCCAAAGTCATATGCCCTGGATTGCCCAGCTCATGTAGCACGGATGTTACGATCAATTCCATACCTGATAAAATCACTTTGTCTCCCGCACGAATCGTATTAATATCGATCGCTGTCATGGTAAACGTCTCTTGAATTCCCGTAAGCATGTTGGCTGCAGCTTTTCGCGCTTCAGCAACAGTGTTGATTTTATCGTCCTGGATAATTTTTTGGAGCGTACCGTAGCGTTCGGTATCGCCTTTTTCAATGGCAATTATAGGTGCAGGCACTTCATCATTAGGGCTTCCGCTTAACTTCTGGTCAGTACCTAATACTTTCACTTGTGTGACTACATCTTCAAGCGTACGCATTTGGGAGATATTTTCCACATTTTGCTCGATATCAAGTACCCATACGGTTGCATTGCTACCAATCTCGAATAGCTCAAGCCCAGCAGGCGTCATCCTAGGACGATACAGCTTACCGCCTTTCGTTGCGGTTTCCTTTAAATCTGCCTGCATCATGGCATAAATCGATCTTGTACGATACATTGATCTGCCAAGTGGAATTTGCGTGTCAGGAATTTTTGCAATTGGAATATTCCAATCGGCAGCATATTGCTTTAGTCGCTGAGAGGCGGTCTGTCCCGCAGCCATCAGCTTTTCATCCTCGGATTTGGACAAATAAATTGTTCGATCATACACCGTAACATTGATATGTTTAAACCCCGTATTGGAGCTATCGCATGACCAAACTACCCCTGGATTCAGCAAATACACCATATTTTTGCCATCAAATTCAATGCCAGACACCCGAATCTCCTGACCAGGACCGATAATTGGAAAATCCGGCGTTACCGCCATTTTCACATTGGAACGATACGCAATTTCATCAAGGGATTCTTCAAGTGATAGATCCTCGATTAACTCACGCATATAATACTTGTCCTGCAAAACAACTTCATATCGATTTCCACCAGGCGTGATCATGTCAGTACCAACTCCCAGCCTACTTGGATGTAGTCAGGATTAGGACCAATCAGCTTTTTGTTTTTCTCATAAATATCTTTCCACTTGGAACTATCACCGAGTTCAAGCTTTGCAATTTTGGATAAAGAATCATTTGATTTCACCTTATACAGCTTTGCGATTGGTTTCGTATCGGATCGACTATTGCTTGTCGTACTTCCTCCCTGCTGTTTCTGGTCACCCGTCAGTTCTGCGGATGTACGCACCTTAACCTCACGCCAGGTTCGGCAAGTAATGTCGAAATAAACATCTCCGTCCTCTCCACCTTTAAATGTGCTGCTGTGGGCAGATACAAAGACAAGAACATTCACCTCGGTATCTGAAATAATGAGTCGGAGTGGCTTCGTACTACTCATAAAAGAGCTAAGAAGCTGCATCGCTTGCTGCGGATCAGGGATGTCTGGATAGTTGCAATAACTGCGATCATATACCTTGGGGAAAAAAGAAGAGAAAGATATCTCTCGAATCCTCTCCCCATGAGCAAAATCGACTTCACCAAGCGATAATATATTGACGGTTTCGAAGCTTTTGTCCCGTGTGATTTTTACTTCCTCAGGATTGACGGGAAAGTAAAACTTCTGATCCGAAGGATCGGTTAGAATAAAATCCATGCTGTCACCTCCTAGTAAGCCAGATATTTATTCCGATTATTGAGTGACTCTTTGATTTGTGTCACAAACTCTTTACCGATACGTAAAGCAAGTGCTGATTCATCAACGATTTCCTCAACTTTAACTTGAATATTAGTCGTGCCGTTCAGGTTTACTTCGATGCAGCCACATGAACCTCTCGCAGTATTTGTTGGCATATTACCGCTATCATCGGACTGAGGTAGGTCTAAATCACTTTTCGATCGCATACGAGGTATGACTTTTGTAAACGGCTGCTTTGATATATCGGGTTTAGGTTCTTCTTCCTTCTTGGAGAACCAACCACCGATTTTACTGCCAAGCCAATCGCCGCCAAGACCACCAAGGGCGCCTCCAATCAAACCGCCAATTGCAGTGCCGATTACGGGTACAACCGAACCAATCGCAGCTCCTGCTGCAGCACCAGCAGCTGCGCCAGCCCAACCTCCTACTGCACCGCCGACTGCTTTATTTCTTTCCTCGCCAGGCTCTGCATTAGCAATATTCATAATATCCATACCAACGGATAACGGTCTAAAGAACTTGGAAACAACTTTTCCAGCTTTAGAGAATGTACTCATAACCTTAGTAGATTTGGTACCAAGCATATCGGACATAAATCCACTGGATCCAGATATTAAATGATAGGTACCATTTCTTGTGATTTTCCCTGGAGTTGAGGGAATCATTTTTGTACTTTTTTGAGGCGATGACATCCATTCTCGACTCGCATCTTTTGGAATGTCTTTATAACTTCTTGGTTCTGTTTTGAATTGCGTCGTTTTACTGCTCGTTTGATTGATCGTATTCTTTGTCTCACCTGTCCCTTTAGGAGTGGATGTCTTTGTTCCTTTATTACGACGATTTATCTTATTACCTACGTAATCACTGGCTATATTTACAAGAAAATCCCGTCCAGCTTCTGCAAGGAATGTTTTCCAATCAAAACCATTATCACCACCACCACTGCCCCCACACGCACAACTACACTTCACTACTAACTCACCATTCGCACTCGTGAATCCAGGATCGTTATACTTCACCTGCACTAATGCTTCGAATGGATTCGCGAACAAGTTCTTGAGGTTATCTGCAATTTGCTGTGCTGGACCCGTAATCTGATCTTTTAAGCTAAATAAGGGTCTAACCTGTAAGCGATCTAGCATTTTGCTTCGTTCATAAACAGAATTAATGAACCTATCCATTGTACGAAGCTTGAGCATCGACCAACCGACGCCCTTAATATCAACGGATAGGATGAGGTCTTGAACTTCCTCTTTCCCCATAGTTACCCTCCTCTCTGCTTCTGCTCATCTTCTAGTTCAATCTCCATGCTTGCCATCAAGAAGAGCTGCTCGCCACGGGGCAGCCTCCAGAACTCTCCAGGGGTCATATGGTGGCGTACTCGCATAGCATGAAGCAGCCATGCGAGCCCCCTGGATTGAATTAGTTTTTTACTTCACGCAGCTCCGTGTTGAAGCCTGACAGGTCAAGCACCACATCGCCTAGAGCAGATAACTCACCTGCTAGCAGAATACGCTTAATCACTTCTTCGCCACTGCTTGCATTGAACTTGGCGAGCAGCTTGGAGTCGCCCCAGTTCGGAGAAATGGTTGAAGCAGCGATCAGGCT
Organism: Paenibacillus albiflavus; assembly: GCF_004344915.1. Classification (GTDB taxonomy): domain Bacteria; phylum Bacillota; class Bacilli; order Paenibacillales; family NBRC-103111; genus Paenibacillus_AM; species Paenibacillus_AM albiflavus. The sequence continues at coordinate 29,726 of NZ_SKFG01000043.1, forward strand.
TGTGTTGAACTGCTCTTCATCCAATCGCTCAGTCGTTTGACCGCGTTTTTCCTTACGTTCTGTACAGCGTTCACGAATGTTATATACTTGCTTGCCTGTCAAACCACGCAGCTTAATCGGCGTACCTAAACGCTCAATCCGCACAGTTCGCTCTGGAATTGTATCCGCATCTAACAGACGCTGTAGGATTTGTTCTTCTGTCATATTCGCCATATCCATGTCTTCATCCACCCTTTACGTATTAATATCCGATAATCGGATCATGTAATTTGTAGCCCTCGAAGGTGAAGGTTACTTCTTCTGTGACTTCCTCGCCAGCCGTCCAGTTCGCGAGTTGGATTTTATCCGGAACTACGTTGTACAGCTCAATATTTTCATGGCCATAGGCTTCAGGATCGTTCAGCTTGGATATGATGTTGAATCTACTGAATCCACGTGCGATCATGTCAGAAGTAACCTTGAAACCTGACATAGTGCCTGTACCCTTTTTGATGCCGAGCTTATGTGCTGTCCATTCCATGCCCGATAGCTTTAATTCCCGCTTCTCAATTTCTACTGAAGCTTCTAGATGATTCAAATTCGACTGCCATACGCCATCGACAAAAACCTTACCATGTGTACCTAAAATTGCTCTTGTTGGATCCATCATTATTAACCACTCCTTATTGCACATTGAATGTGCCGAAAATTTGTTCCATCACGTCAGACAAACTTGCATTCCACTGAATAAATACTTGATCTGGTTCAGGCTGCTGTTCTGCTGCTTCACCATAATAATGAGGATCAAGCATGACATCATAGGAAGTCGAATCAATCACACCGCTTTGAGCAAGCACACGCAAATATTCCTTGCATGCACTAAGGAGTGCGAGTCGTCCTTCAGCTGTGTTGTTCACTTTTCCAATATAGGAATCCTCAACGGTACGCTGTAAATCGGAATTAATCGCATCCATCACTCTGATCGTGCGAACTTTCTTCCATGCTTGATTCTGTCCCTGCTTAAGCGTAACCAGACTATTCACGCCACGGAGTACTTTCACTTGACGACCATCCTGAACGAGTAGGAAAACACCTTGTTTCACGGCATGCTCTTGCTCAGAGCGTGTCCATCTGCGTGTCACATCTTCAAATGGAGCAGCTGCATAAGTCGTGGATTCGTTTAGCTTTTGGCCTGCAATTAGTCCTGCAGCATAAGCTGCCGTTTGAGCTGAGCTATAGCGTACACCGCCGAGCTGAACGCCAGTTCCGACATTCACTACACCTTCTTGATTAAAAATAGCACTTCGAGCAGACGCTTTGCTCACAGCATCCGCAGCAGTATCATCTGCAAGGGAGCCGCCAAGAACTGCGATAACACCTTTACCTTCTTGACGCAATCTAGTAACCCAAGACGCCACGCTTACCAGCAGGCTTGATTCCGATACACCATCGAGTGCAACAAGATTGAACTCTTGTGTTTCAAAAGCCGCCAAAGCAGCGATATAATCCGCATTCGTAATAGAATCAATACCTGAATGACCGCCAGACAGCGGAACATTCGACACTTTAGCCAATGTACCGTTACCATCTGCAAGCTTGGAAGCCACAATCCATTTATTATTCGGATCGTTATTGATCGCATCCGCAATCGCTTGAACAGAGCCAGTAGAGAAGGTAAAGGTACGCAGCAGCTTGCCTGCATCATATAGTCTCAGATCCATTAGGCCTTGATCGACAAGGTTAGCTTGTACGGTTACATTAAACTGATTACCTCGCTCTCCAGCATATTTAGCATCTAGCTTCAATACGCTAACTGCTGAACCGCTTGATGTATCCTGCAAGGCAAGTGTGGATTCAGCTGCATGCTGATCGGCAAGTCTATAAGCTAGAAGCTTGCGTGCACCGCCCATTAATCCAAACTTCAGCGTTGTATAAGCTGTAGCACCATTTGCGGAATCAGAACCATAAGCCTCGATAGCGGCCACCTCGCTATTAATCTCAACAAATTCTCCGATCGGCCCCCAATGTGACTTTACAGGTACAACGACTACACCTCTTGCTCCCGGCTGAATCGCCGATGTCGCTGCTGATTGAAAATTCATGTACATCCCAGGTAATACGGGCATTTCAGCCCCGCTCCAATTGCCTCCTACCATCTTACTTCACCATCCTTTGATTAAATTGTTGAATCAATGTTTGAACTTCTTCGATTGTGTAATCGTCTTGCGTGTTATCAGATAAAGCACCGACAACCACTTCTGGTTGACAGTTAAAAAGAACCTGCGCATGACTCACAAGCTCTTCTTTGCTATATTTCGGTGCTGCTTGCTTCTTCGTAAATTTGCCTAACATTCAAATCACCTCATCGTAAATTGGATTGCGCTCGAATTTCTTGCATGAATGGAGCTGTTTCTGTCACTCGATTTAGCTTCCTGCTTAAAGTGACCGTGATCTGTCCTTCTGACACCGCATCCGCTTGTAGATTCGTCCGTGGATCCTTGATCGTAACATACTGTTTCTTCTGCTCATTAAGTGGCAGCTTGATAGCTTGTGCCAGCATGTCCCCTATACGAAATACACCATTCGCCTGTTCATTAGGAGAAGCTCCAAGCACATGACCAACGAATTTTTTGCGAACTTCATAGACACTAACGCCTACTTCTCTGCTCTCTACTTCGGTCAATTTCCAAAGCACAGCAGGTATGTGATAATCGGAAGGCCAAGCCCCAAAATAACAAGCCCAGGATGAACCTAACCAAGTTTCTGTTGCTGAGGCTAACGCCTTAAGCCAGTCATCTTCAGATGTCGAAGACGATACCTCATGTACAGGTTGCAAGGCTGTGATCGCGAATCGTACTCGTCTTAAAATCATTAAAGTTTGACTCACCGCTTGATCCTGTCCAACTGTCCCCCGATACAAGCCTGCATATGCTTGACCATTCGGAGGGTCCCTAATAATTTGAGCTTCAAGCGCATTTACAACTTGAGCACTTAGTATGTCGGGCGTCAGTTCGTGGTTAGTTGGACAATACATTTCAACATCTATAAAACTTCGATAGCCTGACCATGCTGCATCTTCAACTTCGTTTGCATCCAAAATAATGGCATAAGGAGCATTCATTTGAGGATCAACCTCATTTGCATGGAATACGATTTGCTCAAGTGCAGGTACATGATCTCGTAACGTTTGCCTAATCGCTTTCTTCACAACATCTCACCTCCTTTCAAGCAGCCTTCTCATCTATTGGTGGCAATCGTATGGGAGGGGAAAAAGAAAAAACGACCAGCACTTCATCTGGTCATTTCGTTTAGCTTTCTATCTATCATGTTTAATCCTTCACTCCCTTAAGGAGATAAACCTTAATCTTCTTCTTGGCGCTATCCACAAACCACTGTACGCTGCTTTTCTTAAGTCCTAACAGCTTCGCTGCATAACTGTAAGCCATGCCGTTACCAATAACCATCACGTAGCAATCGCGTTCTCTTGGTGTAAGCTGACCAAGTACTTCCTCTATTCTTTCGCGATCCTCATCGGTTACACTTGCAGCTTGTACTGTGCCGCCTGCAGAAGTGCGAGCAAGATAAGCTTGCAAAATAATCGGATCGATCGGGCGTTCACGCTGATAAGCAGCAAGTCGTTCAATTCCCCTGCGATTCCCTGGGCGCCGTCCTGTTTGTAGCCATTCCACAACATAATTGCAATCGCTGATCATGCCACCGATTACTTGCCGATCATTCTTGTCCGTATTCAGCGTACGCAGCGCTCGTAATACACGTCTTGTTTGTTTGTATCCATTCATCAATTCATACATAATCATTTCCCCCTTTAGCTGCAATGCTTACAAACTCAGTGTCAAACTCTCCTGTTGATACTTCCTTCTTAAGATTCTGCAAAACAGCAGCTACATGCTCCTGTTGCTGACGATCTGCAAGCTGAATGCATACCGCTAAATGATCAATTAAAAGTGCCTTATCTACTAATTTCATGTGTATCCTCTCTCCTTTGCTCACAACTGTATTTAAAATACGATCCCACTTCAAAAAAATAAGCTGCACATTGACAAACCTCTCTAAAATACGGTAACATTACTATATCGTATTTAAATTACGATTATTGATCGTGTTTGATCCGTTTTTACGATATGTATCCATTATAGAACAGTATTTATAATACAGTCAAGCATCAAATCGTAGTTTTAATACAATTTGAATCGGAAGGATGTAGGAAGCGATGACTTTGGGCGAGAGAATCAAGGTGCTGCGCACGAAAGCCAAATTCACACAACTTGATATAGCGAAAAAGCTGGATATGGGCAGCTCGAACTTCGGGCATATCGAGAACGATCGCGTTACTCCTTCTAGCACTGTGCTGCAAAAAATCGCGGATCTTTTGAATACGACGACTGATTATTTGCTTGGACGCACGGACGATCCAGAGGTTACTCCTTCAATGGAACCGAAGCTCGATGACCCAGAGTTGAATTTGTTTTTCAAGGATTTTGCGAACGCCCCGAGAGAGCGGCAGGAGGAAATGCTCCGCTTCTGGCATTTTATTAATGAACAGGAGAAGAGCCGAACGAAACAAGATAAACAAGGTGAATAGTTTACACTAACTAGTAAGAGGCCTGCTATTTCTCAGGCTTTTCTTATACATAATATCAGAACATACATTCGCATTACGAGGTGATTGATATGATGGACCTGTATTCCCCAACACCACTTGAACAATGGATTGAGAATTTATATAGAGAACATAATCTGACGAATCCCCATGAGCTTAATATTCAAGCGCTAGCGAGCAAATTGAATATTTGGTTCTATTTTCTAGAATTCGGCAGTCAAGCAATTGAACGCAATGGCATGTACAGCATTTGTATCGATAGTCGGCTGTCGCCAGCGGAGCAATGGGAAGAATTCCTGCATGAATTATGCCATGTACTGAGGCACTCGGGGAATCAGATTCACATGCCTGCGGACTATATGCAGATGCAGGAGACAGAGGCGAATAATTTTGTGCTATATGCTGCAATCCCCTACTTTATGGTTAAGGAACTTAAGCTGCCAGACGTTCAAAATGAAGCAATCGATTTCTTATCAGATACGTTCGGTGTTACACATTTGTTAGCCCATCGCAGACTAGAACAAATTCAGCGACGATTGCTGCAAGGTACATTTGATCATGAGGTCAAGCGGCACCATGAACGCCAGTATCGCAAATATTCAAGCGACACCTGGTCAGATGAAACGAAATGCATTATGGACAAGCTCTATCAACAGCTTCAATCGAAAGGATCGAAGATTAATGGCTCGAATGAAGGTTTATTATGAATTTGGTCATAAAGCGATGCATCCTATCACAATGGTTGTTAGCTTCAAGATCGGTGAGCTGAATTGGCACAAGGATGCGATCTATCTGCCGCTCATTGCTCCTTTTCAATCCCATATGCTTAATGAAATGAATCTATCGATGGCAATAACGGTTCTGCTAGAAGATCTTACGATCCATCCAACCAAAACGAACTATATCGGCCTCTATCTGCCCCGAATTCAAGCTCGATACGAGCAGCTGATCGATATTCACTTCATCGAACATTTCATTATACGTCTAGCAGACGTGGAAGAAGTAATGCAAGCGGACGTGAGGCGGTACTTCCCTGCTGATCGTTCGATGAATCGCGATTCATAAACAAAGCCCCTCGCAGAACAATCGGTTCTACAAGAGGCTTAATTTTATACGGGTTGCAAAAGTACACGATGATTCTTCTCCATATACTGAAGGATCTTGTCTGCAATCAGTCGATGTCCTTGCTCATTGGGGTGAATGCCATCTTCACAAATGTACTCGCGATAATCCATCGTTTTCAAAAAAGCGCTTCTCACATCAATCCATCTAACTTTCATTTCCTCTGCAACGTCGATAATGGCTGAATTGTATCTTTCATGCCACCAATAAATTCGATTCACAGTACCTAGCCACGATAAAATGTTGTGAGCGCTCGTCTCGTTATTTTTGCTGACCCATTTAAAATATTTATCTGCATCCAGCGGCGGCAAAGTCATCAGAACAGGGACGATTCCTTCTTCTCTCAGCTTCTGAATCATTTCCTGCAGTACCGTGATATAGTGATTTAAGGTTGTTTTGGGATTGAATTCGCCTTGGGGGTTCTGAGCAATCTCTTCCCAGTTAAAGTCACAATCATTGCCGCCGAACTCCACGACCACAATATCAGGCTTCTTGCTCAGGACATCACGCTGCAGTGTCGAGATCCCTTTGGTAATCACAGATCCAAATCGGCCCGCATTATGAATAATACCTCTAAATCGTCTCTGTATAATCTCCGCAAAACTATTCTTAAGGACTGCATATTTCCCTTTATTCTCATCATAAATAACACCTTTGGCAATTGAATCCCCGAACAGGACAATATTGTATTGATCCTTCTCTTTGGCTTGCATAGTTGTCACTCCCCAATGTTATCGCATGTAGTTTTAAAAACTATATCAAGTATTAACTATATAATAACATCTATTTCTTATATGTAAATACCTTGTCCTCATTATTTTTATTGTTGGCTTTATTCACTATATGATAGTATGATTAAACTGATTAATACGTATCCTCATTTTCAAATTTATAGCAAAGGAAGTATCCTCTTGAACGACCAAATTGAACAACTTTTGACGCAAATTATTGAGCAATCCGATATTGAAATCACCGATATCCCCAAAATTGACTTATATATGGACCAAGTAATCACCCTATTCGACAGCAACGTAGGTACAAGCAAGCGATATCCAGAGGACAAGCTCCTGACCAAAACGATGATCAACAACTATACCAAAGACAAAATCCTCATGCCTGCCAAAAATAAAAAATACACGCCCGAACATATCGCCCAAATGGCTCTTATTTATCACCTGAAGCAATCTCTTCAAATCGGTGATATCAAAAATTTGTTCCAAGCGACCTTGCATCATAAGGATGTTAATGTATGGGCGGTATATGAACAATTTCTAGCAAATAAAAAAGTGCAATTGAGCAACACAAACGAGCAAATTAAAACGCAATTCGCTGACGATGAGTCGAAGCTTAACCCCAAAGAACAGACATTATTAACCGTTCTATCCCTTATTCAACAAGCAAATACGTACAAACGTCTCGCCGAGAAGCTTATTGATCAATTAGATAACTAAACACGACCATATAAAATAAATAACCCATCCCACAAATGAAGCGGGATGAGTTATTTTTATTTAACAGCAATTATTTCAAATCTTGATACACAACAATTAATTCAGCATGCGTTTGCGCTGGCAACGATCTTGTCATGATATGGGAATGATAAGCGGCAATTTTGGTACCTTTTTTCAGATCAGCTAATTTAACTTCTTGTCCATAAACATCTACGATTTTAGTGTCTTTCGTAACTTTAAGAATAATATCGTTCTTCGCGTCACGATCTGATTTAACATCTACAAGCACCATATCATCAGAAACTTTGTCAATGCTGCCGTCAACACGCACTGTATCGCCAAGAACAACAATTTTGCTAGCATTGGTGATTGGAGGCATGCTCATCGTCATTACCGGTCCATATGTTGCTTCAATGCTTACATTGGCATTCAGAACATCTGCTGCAAGCTTATTACCTTTCTCGTCGACGATCTCAGTGTCCTTGGAAACGTTTAAGATAACAGGATTCTTGCCTGCTACTACAACACGAGTGTAAGCTTCATTAACTTTGTTAGCTGGGATAGATTCAACTCTTTCAATAATTCCTTTTGAAACAATGGCTGCTGGCTTCTCAGGCTTGTCCACCACGATCTTCACCGCTGGTGATTGTGGAGGAATGCTCATCGTCATCATTGGGCCATAGTATGCGGTAACTGTCCATTCATTCTTGAGAGCGTCATACAAGTCAGCTTTATTCCCATTCTGATCCTCAACCTGTACATCATCACCGATCACAAGTTTGACCAAATCAGGATCTGTTGCTTTTACCCCTTTACCTTCGAGCATTGCATAAACGCCATATTTCGTATGAACGATTTCTTTAATCGTTCCTTTGGTAGCAGCTAATTCGGGCTTCTTCACTTCACTTGTCACTTCCGTTGGAGATTGTGGAGCTTGTCCAGGTGTTGCTGCTGAAGCTAGTGGTACTGCAAGCAATGCTACAGCACTCGTTGTAATCATTAATTTAGTCCATGCTTTCATAATCATAGCCTCCTAGGTATTAGATCTGTCTGTGCTAGTTCGTTAGCATCTAAGAAAAAAACAGTAACCGGTATCTCTGCCCTTTCTTTCAATACTATAGACGGCATGTCTCGACAAAAAGTTGCATAAAACTATGATTTTGTTTAACTTCACCTTATTCTATGTTAACTCAGGTGCCTTCTTCTCATACCAAAAAGGATCAGAACGACCACAAGCAATATAAACAGGATGAGCAAATAAAGCATAGACATCCTCCCTTCTGATCACGTTTGATTTAGTATATTCTCAACTTTGTATAGGTGATACTTGTACAAGGAAATGAATATTGGTTATGCAAAACAGCCATTTCGCCAGTTCCTCCTAAATATAAGTACCTCTAAATCTGCTATTGATGCGCACGCTTGGGTTTTCAAGTAAATAAATATTCCAAGTCACAGAAACCACCATTCATTTGTTGAGAATTGTATGCGGACTGGGAGTTGTATGTGGAGTTGGGAGGGAAATAGCGGACTTTGAGGTGCTTATTCGAATGGAATAGGGGGTATTTGTGAAAATAGCGGATTATCAGGTATCTATTTCGGCTGAATCGATCTCAATATAGTTGTTTTGACTAAAATAAGTACTTCAAAATCCCCTAAATGAGGAAACGCTCGAGTTTTTAAGTAAATAAGCACTTCAAAATCCGTTATTTTGGAATGCACAAAAAAACAAGCCACCATTCATAAAGAACAGTGGCTTGTAGTTGCTTGGCAACGTCCTACTCTCCCAGGATCCTTCGATCCAAGTACCATCGGCGCTGGAAGGCTTAACGGTCGTGTTCGGGATGGGTACGCGTGGTTCCCTTCCGCCATCGTCACCAAACATGCATTTGTGAACAAATGCGGTTCTTACAAGGTATTGTACCTTGAAAACTAGAAGCGAATTGAAAGTAA
>NZ_SKFG01000044.1 GCF_004344915.1 Paenibacillus albiflavus
ACGTTGCCGATGATCTTAACGGCAACGGCAGCAAGCATGGCGACGGCGGGACCGCGGATCTCGCCGAGCCCGTTGAGCACGCTGGTGGATATAACCGCCAGCGTGCTGAATAAGGCGGTGATGCCCAGCACCGCCATCGTGAACGAGCCTTCCGCATCCGTGAAGAGCATCACATTGACAGGCTGAGCCGTCAATGCGAGCCCTGCTGCGGAAGGCAAACCGATCAGCCAGGCTGCTTGCATGGCAGCCTGTGCCCTTGACCTAGCGAGCGTAGCGTTCCCGCTCGCTTCGGACAGCGCAGGGACGATTGCTGCTCCTACAGAAGCAGCAATCATCGATACAAGCTGGACAAGCGGCTGTCCATGATTGAACAAGCCAAATTGACGCATCGCCTCTTCTGTATTCAGATGAACCGTATGTAATAAACGCGGCATCGTAAAGGTATCGACCATATTCAATAATGGCACAGTTATCGTGCCTAGACAAATCGGAATCGCGATTCGCACAATGCGACGAATAAGCGCGCCTGTATGTTCTGCCTGCAATGGGCTGCGACCAACAGAAGGCTTATGTTTGTTATTGTGCTCTTCATCTTTCCTAATACGTCTCGACCATTTATACCAAGCATAAAGAATAATGAGCAGGCCTGCTGCCGCTCCTGCGACAGAGCCGAATAATGCGCCAGCAGCTATCCTTTCTGGTGAAGCTTGAAGATGAACGAGCCATAGCAAGAGAACAACCATCATCGCAACCCGTACAATCTGTTCGACAACCTGCGAGACTGCTGAAGGTATCATGTCCTGATAACCTTGAAAATGTCCTCTGAGCGCTGACATCACAGGAACAAGGATCATTGCCCATGCAATACTCCGCAAAGAAGAGGCTGTGCCTGCAACGCCAATGAATCGTGCTAACAGATCAGCACCGAAGTACATGAACCCAAAAAACAACAACCCCGATGCTAGCATCACCCATACAGAAGCCTTCGTGACAAGACGTGCTCCCAAATGATCACCCTCTGCTGCTCTCTCAGCAACGAGCAGTGCAATTGCCGTTGGAATACCTGCAGTCGCAAGGAAGATTAGGAATAAATAAAAAGGATATGTCGCATTGTAGAGCCCAAATACTTCATCACCCGCAATATTCTGTAGCGGTATTTTTTGCATTGTGCCGATCAACTTCGAAATAACAGCAGCAAGACTCAAAATAGCTGCGCCCTTAAGCAGCTTGGACGAGCCCACTGCTGCCTTGATTGTGCCAGTGCTTGTACTTGAGCCCGCTGTATCTTCACTATTCCCCTTAAGCTCATTTGTATGATTGGATTGAGCCATTGCCTTGTTCTCTCCCTAGCTCTTAGCATGAACTCATTATAACATCTGCGTAGTGCCCCCTGCGAGGACGGATCATTCCTTTCGCTATAAGAGACACAAAAAAAGCTCCATTACTCAGATCATGACGGTCTTAAGTAAAGAAGCTCACATTTGCTCTATATTCTACTGCTCCATTTGCTTAGCAAGGAATGCAGCAGCGGTTTCAGCCATTTTGGATTCCATAACACCCATCTTAGTGTTTTCTTCTTTAGTTACAAGAATAACGGTACCAATTGGGTCTCCGCCTGCAACAATCGGAGCTATAACGAATGAACTATACGTATCTGCAACATCTTTGCAGATTTCATATTGTCCACTGTTCGTTTCGATTTGCACTTTACGATTTTCCATGCTGGACTCGATAATGTTGCCAATCTGTTTCTCCAGGTAGTCTTTCTTGGAGCCGCCTGCAATTGCTATGATGGTATCACGGTCAGAGATCATTGTCATATGTCCAGTGCCTTCATATAAAGACTCGGCATATTCCTTAGCAAAGTCACCTAACTCACCAATTGGCGAGTATTTCTTAAGAATAACCTCGCCGTCACGATCTACGAAAATTTCTAAAGGATCCCCTTCGCGAATTCTCAATGTACGTCTAATTTCTTTCGGTATAACCACTCTTCCCAAATCGTCTATACGACGAACTATTCCAGTTGCTTTCATAAACATGTTGCCTCACTTTCCAAGGATGTTGACTGGACTTAAATAACATTATTAGTGATCAATCAAATTTAACCATAGTATTCATCAGTTCCCAAGTTCTTATGCAATGTACTTTACCAATGGAAATAGCAGCTTATGTAGCCCTTCATCAAAAGCAGGACGCAATCAATTTTGCGTCCTGGATCTCAAATCAAGATTTCACCTTAAGGATTTGGAGTTGCTGTAGGTGCTGGAGACTCAGTCGCTGGGGCTGGAGTCGTGCTAGCAGCTGGAGTCGCACTAGGCTCAGGTGTTGGTGATGGTAGATTGTTCGTTAGAATAAGTCCAGGCACTTCCTTCTCAACAAAATCCTGAACCTTCATCTGTGCTAGACCAGAACGAATAGAATCTTTCATCTCATCTACCGTACTCACTTTGCGGCTGTCTACACGAATAATATGATAACCATAATCGGTTTTGACTGGCCCGCTAAGCTGACCAACAGGAAGACTCATAGCCGCGTCCTTCCATTCTGGCACCATATTATTCATGTCGCCATAATTAAGGTTCTCGTACTTGCCACCTTTATCTTTGGATCCCGGGTCATCTGAATATTCTTTGGCTAATGCATCAAAATCTCCACCTGCTTTGAGCTTATCTTCAACTTCTTTCGCTCTTGCAAGTGCTTCGTCAAATGTACGAAGATCCGTTTTACCTGTTGGATCTTTGACTGTATCTTTAACTCCAATAAGGATGTGACGAACGGTTGTTACGTCAAAATAGTGCTTGTCCTCAGTGAGCATATTATCATACTCTGCTTTAATTTGCTCATCTGTGATTTCTTTTTCTTCAACAGCAACCGAATAGAAAGACCATTTCATCAAGTTCTCAATATCTTCAAGCTTGATCTTGTTATCTTTCAATTGCTTATCAAGGCCGCCTTCTTGAGCGCCTAAGAATAGCTTAATCTGTTCCATTTGCGTATTGACTAGTTTGTCAGCTTCTGCTTTCATCGCATCATCAGCACGGGCAGCAAGCATTTTATAACCAATATACTGCTCAAGCATATAGTTACGGATAGTTGGATCATCCATCACTTGTTTATACTGGGGATTAAGCGCCCCGTTAACATTTAAGAAGGTATCGAACTCTGCTTGTGTTACTTCGCTATTATCTTTGTAAGTTGCAAGCACTTTATTAGATTTTCCACATCCGCCTAGTACGGATACAGCCATAATGACTGCAATTAAAGCAATTACCCATCTGCTCTGCTTACTTTGAAACATTATGCAAATCTCCCTTCACTTTTAGCGCGTCTTTATATTTTTGCAGAAACTGCTCAATTAATTCTAATGATTGTTCTGGCTGTAGTCCTTTGCATCGGAAGGTTATGACTAATTGCGTTCCGGCAGTTAAGCGGATTCGATTGCCATAAGCCCCTGCAATCTCAAATAATTTTTGGCCATCGATTCTGCTATTCTGATCGGCATGTACTTCCAGAATAAAGTCATCGCCTTTTTGAGACATCGATTCAATCTGATATTCTGAACCATAGGTTTTAAGTCTAGCGATTGTCATCAAATTCATAACCGCTTGCGGTGGATTTCCAAATCGGTCGACAAGTTCATCATATAGGTCTGAAGCCTCTTCCAAAGAACGAATTGCCGCTACCTTCTTATAAATCTCTATCTTCTGCATGCTATCATAGATATAGTCCGAAGGCAAATATGCGTCGAGACTAATTTCGATGAGCATATTGATCTCCTGACGTTCAACTGGCGCCGCGCCATTCATCGCTTCTTTTTGTTTCGCAATCTCATCGGCAAGCATCTGAGAATACAAGTCAAAACCAACCGATGCAATGAAGCCATGCTGCTCTGCTCCAAGCAAATTACCCGCTCCACGGATCGCTAAATCTCTCATCGCAATTTTGAAACCGGAGCCAAGCTCTGTAAATTCTTTAATGGATTGCAGACGCTTCTCGGCAACCTCAGTTAGTACCTTATCCCGTTGGAACGTAAAATAGGCATAGGCGATTCGATTGGAACGCCCTACGCGTCCTCGCAGCTGATAAAGCTGCGAAAGTCCCATTTTATCCGCATCATGTACGATTAAAGTATTCACATTCGGAATATCTACCCCTGTTTCAATAATGCTTGTCGAAACAAGCACGTCGAACTCGCCATCCAGGAAGTCAAGGATGGTTTTCTCCAGTTCCTGTTCTCCCATCTGACCGTGCGCAATCGCCACTCTAGCGTCAGGAACAAGCGCAGATATTTGATCTGCCATCTGTGTAATGCCTTGTACACGGTTAAACAGATAATAGACTTGCCCTTCTCTCGCAAGCTCACGTTCAATGGCTTCACGAGTTAAGGCAGCGCTATGCTCAACCACATAAGTCTGCACAGGGAATCGATTCTCTGGCGGTGTCTCAATAACAGATAGATCGCGAACGCCAAGCATGGACATATGAAGTGTTCTTGGAATTGGCGTCGCCGTTAGTGTCAAGACGTCAACATTCGCTTTCAGACGCTTAAGTTTCTCTTTGTGCGACACGCCAAAGCGCTGCTCCTCATCGACAATGAGCAGACCCAAGTCTTTAAATACAATGTCTTGCGAGAGTATACGATGTGTTCCAATGACCACATCGACCGTCCCTTTTTTGACACCTTTAATCGTCTCGGTCTGTTCTTTCTTGGAGCGGAATCTGCTAAGCGTCTGGATCTCAAACGGAAATCCGGAGAACCGCTCCTTGAATGTCTCGTAATGCTGCTGAGCCAGAATGGTTGTTGGGACAAGCACTGCAACCTGTTTGCCCTCAATTGCAGCTTTGAATGCCGCACGAATCGCAACCTCTGTCTTCCCATAACCAACATCGCCGCACAGCAATCGATCCATCGGTCTTGGCGTTTCCATATCCACCTTAATCTCTTCAATCGCACGCAGCTGATCATGCGTCTCATCATAAGGGAACAAGCTTTCAAATTCATTCTGATAAGCGCTATCCTTGGAGAAGCCATAACCAGTAGTAGATTGACGCTGCGCATACAGCTTAATCAATTCATCCGCAATATCTTTAACGGATGATTGTGCCTTACTCTTAACCCGATTCCAATCAGCTCCGCCGAGTTTATAAACTTTAGGCTCTTTATCCTCAGAACCTACATATTTCTGTACGAGATCGATTTGTTCAATCGGAACAGACAGCTTATCTCCACCCGCATACAGAATGTGCAGATAATCTTTATGAATGCCTCCAACCACAAGTGTCCCAATCCCAACGAATTTACCGATCCCATGATTCACATGGACGACATAATCACCGATTTTGAGCTCTTGGTAGTTTTTGATCCGTTCCGCATTCTCCAGCTTCTTATCTACTTTGCGTGCTTTGCGCTGCTTCTGTGTGAACATTTCGCCTTCGGTAATAACGACAAGGTGCAAGGATGGGAGCTCAAAGCCTGCCTGCAAATTACCATTAATGATAAGCGGCGTATCTATATCGTAATCATCAAGCACACGACGAACACGATCCATACGTTCTTCGCCTGAAGCAATCAGCATGACTTTGCTGCCTGTCTTTTTCCAACGTTCCATTTCGGTCTTAAGCAAATTCATCTGTCCATGGAAATTCTGCATAGCACGGCAAGTGAAGCTCACGATATTCTGTGGTACCGTTTGCGGCACCTGACGTAAGAATAGGGATGAATAGATAGTAGGGAATGCCTTACGATGCAGCAACGTTTCATAAGATTTGGACAGCACAAGAGCAGGCAGGCTTTTGCCTTCCTGTAAGGAATGTGTCATCCATTCAGCCTCATCACGCTCCAACTGCTTGGCAGTTTCGAGCAGTCGTCCAGGCTCATCTACGAGAAGTACGGTATCTTTAGCGAGGTAATCAAATAAAGTGTGTCGCTCTGGATAAAGCAGAGAAATGTATTGATAGATTCCTGGGAAGGATACGCCTTCGCGCATCAATTCAATATCATGACCAATACCTTCTAGCAGCTTATCTTTCGCTTTGCGATCGGACATTTTTTCGAGCTGAGCTTGCAATAGTTCATATGCGCCCACAGCCGTAGATTCTAGTCGTCTCTTGTCTGCTAATATTTCTCTGCATGGCGAAATCCTGATAGAGTTGAATTTCTCCGTGGATCGCTGGTCGCTTACATCGAATGAACGGATCGAATCAACCTCATCATCAAACAACTCAATTCGAAACGCTGAAGAGGATGTAATCGGATAGAAGTCAATAATCCCACCACGAACACTCAATTCTCCCTTAGACTCAACACGTTCGACGCGTTCATATCCCAACTCTGTCATTCGGCCAAGAAATTCATCCATCCGTAAGGTGTCGCCTACTCTAAGTGTAATATGAGAAGCTGTGAATACCTCTTTGATAGGAAGCAGTCTACGAACTCCGGCATAAGGAGCAACGATAATCCCACGATATCCACCAGCGAGCTTCGTAAGCACATCAATACGTCTTGCCAATATTTCTGGCGACGCGATAGCTGCTTCCGCTGCCATTAACTCTTGCGCCGGGTATAGCAATACATGTTCATCCGACACACACTCAGCTAGATCTTCAGCTATCTTTTGAGCTGCGAACATATTATGTGTAATAACGAACAAAGGACGTTTTGACTCAATAAATAGAGAGGCGATCATCACTTGTCGTGAAGAACCCGCTAACCCTGCTATTAATTGTTCCTTCATATCAGACTTGACGCCTGCTACGACGGATTGAAAGTCCCTGTCCGCTAAAAAGGCTTGTATCAACGATTGCAAACTATTTCACACCCCGCCCATATTATTGCAAAGGATTACTAAGCAAAGAAAGCTCCGGATGAATGTCCAAAGCCTCCTTACAAAAATCGCAAATAACCCTTACAGTTACATTACCTTCCAAGTCATACGATATTATATCTCTACGTTCTTCGGGGGTCAAGAAATGAAAGCCCAATTGATCCTCCGTCACATGAGATTGTTCAATTCGCCCGATCGCCATCTGACAGTGTCTACAAGTATATACTACAGACATGAATGCCATGCCCCCTTAATCAAGAAAATCAAAACCATCTAATTTCTAGTATGGCCTTTTTCTCAAAAAATAGGCATGGACTTCTAAGTTTCATTCATCAATTTTCAAGCAAATCTTAGGGCTACGAATTAAATTTGGCCATCGTCTTCTCAAAATCATTACTTAAAGCATCTTCCATTGCGTCCACAACACGATCCAGAATCGGCGGCATTGCAGCAACTTCATCTTTGCTAAAACCAGACAAAACATAATCTGCAATATCTCTGCCAGGCTGAGGACGAGAAATCCCAATTCGTATACGATCAAAAATTTGTGTACCCGTATGCTGAATCAAGGATTTAATGCCATTATGTCCACCACTGCTGCCTTGATAGCGAAGCCTAATTTTACCGTACTCCGTATCCAGATCATCATACAGAACAATCATGTCCTTCACATCTATTTTATAGAAATCCATCAACGCGCGTACAGACTCTCCTGATAAGTTCATATAAGTCATCGGCTTTAGTAAATAGACTTTCGTACCATTCACATTGCCTTCAGCTAATAATCCCTTGCACTTATTCTGGAAGCTGCGAAAGCCATGTTTCTCTGCAAATTGATCTATTCCCATAAAGCCTATATTATGCCTGGTTCGTGCGTATTGCGATCCAGGATTACCAAGTCCAACAAACAGTTTCACTTGCCGAATCCTCCCAAGCTTCTGCTATTGTTTCTTCGCTTTCATCTTCCTGCGAATAATATCAGCATAGCCTTCCTTGTTCGTCTGACGCTCTCTTGCAATAGCTAGGTCGCCTTCTTTCACGTTATGTGTAATCGTTGAACCCGCTACTACATAGGCACCTTTACCAATTGAAACAGGGGCAATCAGGTTCACATTTGAGCCGATGAATACATCATCACCAACCTCAGTTAAACTTTTATTAAATCCATCATAGTTAACCGTAATTGCTCCACAGCCAAAGTTAACCCCGCTGCCGATATTTGCATCTCCAATATAGCTTAGATGCGATACTTTGGATCCATCGCCAATTGTAGCGTTCTTGATTTCTACAAAATCGCCAATTTTGACGCTCTTGCCAATTCGAGAGCCTGGACGCACATAAGCGAATGGCCCGATACTTGCACCATTATCGACAACAGCTGCTTGCACGACTGCATTCTTGATAATAACTTCATCACCGACTTGAGAATTGTAGATTTCGGTATTTGGCCCGATTTCACAACCCTCACCAATCACTGTGTTACCGCGAAGAATGGTACCAGGGAATAGTACCGAGTCAGAGCCAATCTGAACACCCTTCTCGATATAAGTCTGCCCAGGGTCGATCATCGTAACACCGTTCGTCATATGAACGCGGTTAATTCTTGCCTGCATACAACGTTCTGCTTCAGCAAGTTGAAGACGATCATTCACACCTAAAGATTCATTAGAGTCATCTGTGCAGTAAGCTTCAACGATATGCCCTTCGCCTTTTAGAATATCAATCACATCTGTCAAATAATATTCACCTTGCGAGTTGTTATTGCCTACTAAATCGAGCGCAGCAAATAGTTTCTGATTATCGAACACATATGTTCCCGCGTTGATTTCATTCACATGCGCTTCTGCTTGTGAGCAATCCTTCTGCTCTACAATTTTGGCTACATGTCCTTCGCTATTACGAATAATTCGGCCATAACCGAATGGATTGTCAAGTTTAGCGGTGAGCATCGTAATAACTGCACCTGATGCACGATGCTGTTCTATCATTTTATTTAAGGTTTGCGCCTTTACAAGCGGCGTATCTCCGTAGATTACAATAGTTAATCCCTGTTCATTACTTAAAGCTGGCTTTGCTTGCAGTACTGCATGCCCAGTACCTAACTGCTGCTCTTGTAATGCATACTCTACCTTTGTACCTAGATATCCTTTAACCGTCTCTACACCATGGCCTACAATGACCACTGTACGATTTACATTTATCTCTTCAAGCGTGTCAATCACATGCCCTACCATTGGTTTACCGCAAACAGGATGAAGCACCTTAAACAGCTTGGAATTCATACGTTTGCCTTGTCCCGCTGCAAGTACAACAGCATATAAGTTCAAACTAATCACTCCTTTACAAATCACGAACTCAGTTTCTTTTCTCAATCAATATATCTTAATTCGGCTTAAAAGAAAAGAGAGCCCCGTTTGGGACTCTCACTTTAAATCATTGTAATCAGGTACTACGCGCCTTCCTCGATAACTTCTTCTTCCGCAGCTGCACGGTCGTACTCAGCTAGCACTGCCGCTTGAATCTTCTCACGAGTAGTGGAAGAAATCGGATGGGCAATGTCTCTGAACTCACCGTCTGGTGTGCGTTTGCTAGGCATAGCAACGAATTCATTGTCAATCGTAATAGAAGCAATCGCTTTCATTCTACCTTCTGAATTGACTCGGCGAAGTCTAACATCTGTAATTTGCATTGTGCTCACCACCTTTTTCCATCGCAGGACTTGGGAGTATAATTCAACATCACAATGCAAATTCCTTCTTAATGACCTCTATAATTTTTAAAAAATTTTAAATTAGCAATAAATTTGATCACATTTTACAAATTTCGGCTATTATGAGACATTATTCGACACTGTTTTGTCATAAATCTGAATGCCTATCATTTTTATTTCATTGCTGAAAATAACTCCCTGGTCCTACAATCACTTGCTTGGTTTTGGAATCAACTCCAGATAGCTTAGCCAAGGAAACATAATCCTCAATTAGCAAATCATCCACTTCCCCGGATTCCACAAACACACCAACACCGCTAACGGATGCGTTAAATTCTTTTAATAAATCCTTCATTCCCTGAATCGTTCCACCAGCTCGCATGAAATCGTCAATAATAAGTACCTTCGATTCTTCCTTCAAGGCACGTCTGGATAGAGACATCGTCTGAATGCGTTTATTCGAACCAGATACATAATTGATGGATACAGCTGAACCTTCTGTCACTTTGTTATCGCTTCTTACGATAATGACAGGCAGATTCAAGAAAGAAGCCGTTGCATGCGCAAGCGGAATCCCCTTGGTCTCCACGGTCATAATGCAATCTGCTTCGCAATTTGCAAATACGGTAGCAAACATTCTACCAATTTCGTTCAAGATCGATGGTTGTCCAAGTATATCAGACATATACAAATAGCCACCTGGCAAAATCCGATCAGGCTGCCGCAGCTCTTCGCATATGGACTCCACGAATGCAATCGCGGCTTGCTCACTCATCTTAGGCATATATTTAACTCCACCGGCCGCTCCAGCTACGGTGTTAAGTTCACCAATTCCTTCTTGCTCCACTACCTCTTTAATGATCACGAGATCTTCGCTAATCGATGACTTTGCAGAGTTGTAACGTTCAGCAAAGGTTGTAAGTGGGATCAATTGATGAGGACGAGACAATAAATAATGGGTCATTTCCACCAGTCTCGAACTTCTCTTCAATTTTTTCATGAACAGACCCCCAATTCCGAATATTATATAGAAAATATACACTTTTGTACGGTTTGGCACAAGTTTTGACCCAATATCTATAATATAACAATGTATTTCGAATTCATTCAATTATTATACAAGGTAATTTCTCCATAAAAAAAGTTGACTTAAGTATTTAAGTCAACATTCTCACGACATATACATCTTTACAAAAACCCCGAAGTCCGTTGTAAATCCGCGCAACTTTGGATTCCTTCGAAACGAGACCAAATACAGTTGGCCCAGAGCCAGACATAAGCACCCCTTCGGCACCCAGCTTCTGCATACAGTCTTTGATATGTTTAACCTCTGGGTATAAGTCCAGGGTCACTTCCTCTAGAACATTGCACAAGCCATTGCAGAGCTTATCAAATTGCTTGCCTTGAATCGCCTCTACGAGCTGCTTCGTATTAGGATGCTTCTTAATCGCTCCTGCTTGAAGTCTACCATAAACCTGTGCGGTCGACACATTAATCGGTGGCTTCGCCAATATGACCCATGATTGGAATGAGTTCTTGATGGGCTCAAGCTTCTCTCCCCTACCTCTGGCTATAGCCGTCCCGCCTGTAATGCAATACGGAACATCAGAACCAAGCTCAGCACCTAAACGCTGCAGCTCAGGAACTGAAATGTTAAGATTCCACAGCCGATTGAGACCACGCAGTGTAGCTGCCGCATCGCTGCTACCACCTGCAAGCCCTGCGGCTACAGGGATATTCTTATTCAAATGTATATATACACCTTGTTTAACACCATATCGATCTTTAATGAGCCTAGCAGCTTGAAAGGCAAGATTCTTCTCATCGAGAGGAATATATCCAGCCTGTGAGGAGATCATGATCGTATCACGTGGCAATTCTTGCATTTCAATCCGATCCGCTAGATCCACCATCGTCATAATCATTTCAACTTCATGATAACCATCTGGCCGCTTATAGAGTACATCAAGTGATAGGTTGATTTTGGCTGGAGCTTTCTCGAACACTTTCACGGAATCACCTACTTATGTATTTACCGATTCATTATACCAAAAGGCTGCAAGAAGAAACAACTTTACTACCCTCTAATGGCTTATCTGATCAGGAAAAATAGCTAAAACCCGCATCAGCGAGCTTTAGCTATCAAACATAAACACTCCGCTTTAAGATTGTTTGGATGCGTGCTGCTCTGCAATTTGAATAGCACGTTTAACCATGTTGCCAGCATCCTTCGTCTTAATGCCGCCCCAACCTTCCTGTTGAACCGTATCATAGAAGCCTAAATCTTTTGCCAGCTCATATTTGAATTTCTCCGACATCACACTTCGTCTGCGACTCATGGTGTGCACCTCCTTTATGATTGGAACCACAAGGAATCAAGACCCTCATAATGATGTTCCTGATTTCAGGCATAGTTTGTTCCAATCCCAAGTGTTCTATCCGATATAAGAGATCCTATAAACAGGCAAAAAACAGCCCCGAAGGGCTGCTGTATGAATGGGTTATGTTTGAATATAAGTGATTCTGACTTCTCCGTCATTGTTACATACGGTGACTTGTACAGAATCCGTTAAAATATCGGCGTAGCTGTAAGATACTCGTTTGAACGATTCCTGTTCCTGATCGAGCTTAACGATGAAAACAGAAGGGTAAGTCTCTTCTAATACCCCTGATCGTTCAATTGTCTTGCGACGGCCACCGTTCGCACGGAGCATAATCTTCTGACCAACATGAGGCTCTAAACTACGTTTAATCTCCAAAAGTGCATTTCTCGCCATTGGGACTACCACCTCTTTCCATATAAATTATATCCAAACAAGCCCATATTGTCAACCAAAATTAATTATTATATCAATTCATAAATCAGGTTGTCAACGGGGGATCTCACGATTTTGAACATTTATACGGGATAGATTTTGCGTTTTTCGCAAAATTTATACATTTTCATGAAATCACCATACGAAAAAACCGCACATAGCTATTCTATGTACGGTTTTTGATCATTTGATTTATACCTTTTTATGACAACAACATACTGAGAATTTGACTTACGATTACGTATGTACCGATCGCAAATACGAGAAGCTTGTAGCGATCCTTCATTTCAACTTCGAACACATCGAACGCAATTAGTGACGTAATGACCAAAGTTAATCCCATCGTTAAATTTCGGATCATATATCCTAAGTCATAGGAAAGCAAACCTAAGATCGCCGCAACAAGGAAACCTCCCGCGGTTAAGATCTGAACTGAGCCAAATTTAGCTACGATCTCCGCAAAGCTTATTTTGCGTTTGCCTAGCATATTTCCAAAAAGTCCAAACGCTCCTACAAACAAGGCTACCTTAAGAATGCCGCCTATAAAGTAGGACTTGAAAATAAGCAGGAATATAGATGCTTTGTTAATAAGTCTTCCAAAATCCATACCTAAAAATTCCATTGATGAGATTCGATTTGTTGCCCAACCCAATATTGTATAGGCGATCACAGTGGCACATAATCCAATGATTCCGTATAACAGTTTATCCTGACCATATTGACTGGCTTGCATAGGATTACTGAAGATTTTGATAAATACATCAGTGTCTAGATTGTTCGCTGTAGATTTGTGTGCTTCAGATGGCATTCCCTTCTCAGATGGCGATGCTGTTCTTGGTTCATATGGTGCCGTTGAGACTGCTGCAGCAGCTTCAGAACACGCATGCGGCTGACCTTCTTGAAGCTTAGCACCGCAATTTGGACAAAATGACATAATTAAAGGCACTCCTTTACATTTAAAATAATCTCTGATGGACTTCAATCCACGACTATACTAAATATATCAGAACATGCCTAATTATGGTATAAATTCTTAGAATTTGTCTTATTATTGTCAAGCTGGAGAATTTGGCATTTCTATTTTTTCCAAACGAGGAAGCCCCATTCGGTAACTGCCTTTCGTCTCAACTCCACCCATCCCCTCTAATCCCGTTACAGTCGACTCCATTAAATCAATCATCGAAACGGTTTCTTTAACAGAGCTAAAAGACATTTTGGATGCAATTAACAACGGGTCCAGCGCATGAATCAGCACACGTGCAGGTGACGATGCAAAATTAGCGCCAGCTTGCAGCAAGGCCTCAAAATGGGACTGACAAGCACCCGCGATAACGGTCAATGAATCCCGATTACGTTCGTATTCTCTTGCAACTTCAACTGCACGAACGAAATGAGAGGAATTTTTGTAGCTGCTTAGAGACATAACATCCATATCCCTACGATTTTTCACGAAGCCATCATGTCCTGTAATTACGACAATATTCGGCTTGATTGTTGGCAGCAGTCGTCTTAAGGAATCTGCCATCTGACTCTCTTGCATATAGAAGCCATGGGCAGGTATGCGCATTTCTTCGTACAACGTCATGCACTTGCGCAAATACATAGGATCGCCGTCTAAATGCAGCACAGTTCCAGGTACTTCAAAATAATAACTGCCTGCCTGACCCTTGTTAATACTTGCATACGGACTTTTTTCATGGAGACGAATCCGATCCTGCACCAGCCTTCGCATGGAGTGTACGGCTTGATGTGCATAGTAACGAGGTGAATCTACATCCTCTGCACCATTGAGAGGGACAAGATCAGTAAAGGGAGCATCTGCCAATAAACGATACTCCACTCCACACAATATAGCTCGATCTTGCTCTATCCGTTGTATGCGAAATACGATATCTCCACCGTATGATTTACGTGTAACCAAATCGCCTTGCTTCATAGCAGCATCCCTCCTCGTCTATCGTATGGCGAGAAGGGATGTGAAGTGCCTATCCTTTTAGTTCATTTAAATATTTCTTCAAGTTTCGACTAAGCACTGCATACTCAGGAATAGATACCGTTTCTGCGCGTCTTGAAGGATCGATGCCGCTCTCAAGCAATATAATTTCAGCCTGCTTCTTATTCTCCTTCGAGAAGAACCGAGCGCCCAAATTGTTATAGATTGTTTTGCGACGCTGTGCGAAGGCAGCTTGTACGACTTCAAAGAAGAACGCTTCATCATCTACCTGTACAGGCGGCTCACCACGAAGTGTCAGCTTAATGACAGCGGAGTCCACGTTAGGTGGTGGAACAAACACACCGCGAGGAACGATGGTCACGATCTCGGTATCACAATAGTACTGAACCGCGATGGATAACGAGCCGTAATCTTTGCCTCCAGGAGGGGCTGACATGCGTTCTGCGACCTCTTTCTGTGTCATGACCACAATATGCTCCAGCGGAAGCTTCTCTTCCAAGAGACGCATAATAATCGGTGTTGTAATATAATACGGCAAATTCGCCACTACACTGACCTCTGAAGCATCCTGGAACTGTTCCTTAAACAAGGCATGCAAATCCTGTTTAAGCACATCTCCATGAATCACACTTGCATGAGGATAGGGTTCTAAAGTTTCCGACAGAATCGGTAGTAGTCTTTGGTCGATTTCAAGTGCGACTACCTTGCCTGCCTCTTTAGCCAGCGGCTGAGTGAGCGCTCCAATCCCCGGACCGATTTCAAGCACAGCTTTGTCTTTGGTAAGTTCTGCTGCGCTCACAATCTTCCGTAGTATATTAACATCTGTCAAAAAGTTCTGACCCAAGCTCTTTTTGAGTACGAGCCCATGCTTTTTGAGTACTTGATTCGTACGTTTGGGATTTCCAATCGCTTCTTCCATCTGGATTGCATCTCTTAATTGATCTTTGCTCATTTATAGCCCTCTTTGCTCCAGTTGTTCAACAGCGGCTTCAAACTCCTCACGTGAGATTTGAAACGCTGTACAACGTTTATAGAATTGTTTACCGTTACAATAGCCAATGCCAAGTATATTACCCACTTCAAGCCTTCTAGCTGCAGCTTGCGGATGACTCAGCATACCTGCCTGAATGAGATCCTCAATCGTTAGTTCGGCAACTGCCCCATCATATTCTGTCCTAACATTCGCTAGAGCACTTCGAATCGCCTCAGGGGAGGCGTTCTCAACACCGATGTCGTCCTTATATAAAGCTTGCTCTTGTGTCAGAAAAGCATGCTTGCAGCCAGGAACCTTTGCCGAAATAATTTTGCGAATACGTTCACCTGCATGATCGGGGTCCGTAAAAACAATAACCCCTCTACGTTCTTGTGCCAAGCTAATGCGCTGGAGTACTTTACGGTTAATTGCAGAACCACCTGTTTCAATGGTATCCGCCTCTACAGCTCGTCTAATTGCTGTTGTATCATCCTTGCCCTCTACAACAATAATTTCCTTTATCATAACGTTTAGCCCGCCTCTAGATCACTTAAAAAGAGAAGGGGTATCCCCTTCTCCATGAATAATTATATATTAACATATTGTTCGACAGTTTGCCCACCTAAGGCATGATTAATCTACGACTGGTTTCTTCGGTCCAATTACGTAAACCGTATATCCACGCTTACGGCCAAAACGATTGACATAATCTTCATCTTCGTAATAAACGTCAATGGTCTTGCCTTTAATCGCCCCGCCTGTATCTTCTGCACGACGGAAACCAATGCCATCGATATATACCCACCAGCCAAGCGGAATCAGCTTAGGATCCACTGCGATCGTCCGACCCTCTGTGACCTTTGTACCAGATGCCGTATAACCATAATGGGGATCATCTTTAGCCTTACCACCGCCATCAGCCGTATAGGCAGTCAATGAAACATTATTAAGAATTTCTTTGTAGTTAAAATTAATATCGCCCTTACTTAACTTTTGATCTGGCTTATCTTTGAGACTTAGCGTAACAACTTCGCTCTTAGTTCCAACCGCAACAATTTTATTGACACTTGGCTCTTGAATTGTCTGATCAAGCAAATTCTCTGCTACGAGAACGCCATCCTCATATACTTTGACAATCTGCTTAAGTAGAACGCCTTCTTTGCCTTCTTGCACAATCTCTTGCTTGCCTTTCGCAAGCTTGGCATCATCTTGCTTGACTGTGTCATAAGGAATTTCTTCCGTCACATCTTGCTCTACCTTCTGTACGCGAACAATCTTGATTTGCGAGTTAGGCGTCAGCGCCGACGCTAAACTTGGAACGATCTTATCCTCTTTACCAAGTTCAACTTGATATTCTTGCAGCGCAGAAGATACCGTCTTGGCAGTCGTATATTTAGTCTCTGTCTTCCCGTCAGCTGTTAACTGGAATGGTTGTGCATAATCAATAACAACTCGATCTCCATCCTTAAGCTTAGAATCTAGCGGTAAATTGATTTTGTCGTATGCACCCATCGTAATAGCTTGTTCATCCAGCAGGCGATTTACTTCCCATTGTTGTGTCTCGACAACAGTTTCTTTTCCGTTCACAACTACGTATATACGCTTAGTTGCAGTTCCATACATCAGCACCATAAACATCATAATAATTACGCATGTAAAAATTGCAGGAAGAAAAACATACCTTAAATTTTCATGCTTCCATCGCATTGCGAAGGTTGTGCTGGATGATCGCTCTACATGGGTCTCTTCTTCTGAGATCTGTCCCATTTCTTCGGTCCTCCTGTCAAAGCCTCGCCGCCTTAATATTATGTCTTAAATGTATTGACGCGACTTATAAATTTATACAGTCGTTCGGTCACCAATAACCTGATGTGATTTTTGCGCAACAAAAAAAGACCTGGAGAAGAGAATGCTTCTCGCGGTCTTTAGCATGGCTAAATTATAAAAGACCTGACGACAATTCCCTATCTCTTACGCTTACGAGGTTAGCTGACGGATTCGGGCAAGAGTTGCCCTACTTTAGTAGGTGAGTGATTGTGGAAACAATCCCACTCACTATTCTAAAGATTCACCCCATTTATTCCTGCATCAATCAGAGTTCGAATTAATCATTCCTTAAGTCTCTTGTTAAGACTATAATTAATTCGATCTATGTTGTTAACAGCGGTTCCCCCATTCTCCAAATTTGGAGATTCAGCGATTTGAAATTGGTGAGCCTATTTACTTGTATGTTGAAATAGTACGACGATACTCCACTAGCTGTAAAGGACGAATCAAACCCGTATTTAGGGAAAATCATGAAAATTATTGATTTAAGCTGCGATAATTTTAATAAGTTCCGTGTTTTTCTCATGATAGCTCATTTTTTTGCCATTTTTAATGGGTAATGTTACTATTTTATGAGAAATTGGACGAAAATGAAGAAGAAAAAACTGGAAATCGAAACCTAAATTTATTAAAAAATACAAATTAAAAAGCAGGTGAAGGTTTTGTCCAATATTTTACAAATCGAACAATTATTCGGTGGATATTTACCCAAAAAGCCAGTACTTAAGGATGTTAATATTTCATTACGTAAAGGAGAAATGGTTGGCTTAATTGGACTCAATGGAGCTGGAAAAAGCACCACAATTAAGCATATTCTTGGGCTTATGATTCCACAGCAAGGTAAGATCACGATCAATGATATGCAGCTTAGCGAGCAAATGGAAAAATATCGTTCATCTTATGCTTATGTCCCTGAAAATCCAGAGCTGTATAACGAATTAACGGTCCGTGAGCATCTAGAATTAACTGCCATGGCCTATGGGATTTCCAAGGAGGATTATACGAATCGTTCTGAGCGATTGTTAAAGGAGTTCAGAATGCAGGAGAAGGCTGATCATATGCCTTCACAACTATCCAAGGGAATGAAGCAAAAGGTGATGATTATGAATGCATTTCTCGTAGAACCACCTTTATATATCATTGACGAGCCTTTTCTCGGACTAGATCCACTTGCCATGCGATCCTTGCTGGAAACGATGTCGAATTTAAGAAAGAATGGAGCTTCCTTCCTAATCTCTTCTCACATTCTCTCAACAATCGAGAAATATTGTGATCGATTCGTCATTCTTCATAATGGACAAGTGATTGGACAAGGTACCTTGGCAGAGCTGCAAGCAGGTTTAGACATTGACCCTCATGAGAACACATCACTCGACGATATGTTCCATCAATATATAACCCAGGCTGATACGAGGAACCCATTATGAACATGAAGCGAGATACGACCGAACAGGCCACTCAAATCTGGCGGCAAAGAAAAGCAATTTTTAATAAAGAAGCGCTTGGCTACTGGGCGTATGTACTCCGAAGCAACTTTGTAGGATACATGTTTCTTCTATTAATAGTAGGAATTTATTATTATGTCAAAGTGCTAGGAGATTTACCTACCGATTATCCCTATTGGTGGATCGTCATGCTTGTACTTGTACCACTTCTAGCTATGGGTTCGATACGTACATTTATCGTTCAACCCGATCGTATGTTTCTGCTACCTCTTGAGGGACAATTAAGCGGGTATTTTCGTCTAGCGTTTCGATACAGTATGACCATCCATTCGATACGCTTGATATTCGGGCTGCTTGCGGTATGGCCCTTGTACTTGCATTGTAAAGGTGCCGAAGCTCAACCCATATGGCTCGTTATCGGCCTACTGCTACTAGCCAAGTGGGCAGTGCTCTTGTCGAATTGGCAAGAAAGCAAACTGGTGAGCAGGCAAGCAAGACAGCTTTCTGCCCTATTTCGCTGGATAGCGGCATTAGCGATGATCCCAATCGCTTTTATATACGGTGTCATGTGGGCTGCATTGCTTCTTATTATAGTAGCGTTATGCTGGATCATCGCACTTCGGCTTATTCGTCAGCATACGACGGGCTGGGAGACACTGATCGAGCGTGAGCAAACAAGCCGTAGACGCCATTATCGATTCTTTGCGATGTTCATCGATGTAACGCCACTGCCACCCACTGTTCGCAAGCGAGGAATTCTTTCATTAATAACGAATATGTATCGTTTTCATTCGTCGAATACGCATTTATACTTATTCACCAAAACATGGCTAAGAACTGATTTGTTCAGCATGTTCCTTCGCACGACAATCGCAGCCTTCTTTATTGCAATCGTCGTTTCGAGTGATGGTGTACGCACAGCGATTCTCGTTATCGGAGCATTTATTTCTGCCTTACAGTTGACTACACTGCGTGACACTCATCGGTACACATTTTGGCTCCAAATGTACCCGATTCCCGTTACGAAGCAAGTCGGCGCTGTTCTTGCGATCATGCAGACTGCATTAACTGCTCAAGCAATCCTATTTGCACTTACGCTCTTGCTGCGTACAGCAAATCCGTTATATGCAGTTGCTCCTATTATCATGTTGCTGCTTTGCGTGCTGTACTTCCGCCTAAATTTGCACCATAAATGGACAAAGGACATGCTCTCCGATTAAGGAAGGCATGTCCTCTTTGTTTGGCTCAACACTAAAATAAGTACTTAACACCTGCGTAGTGCCACTGCGAGTACGGATCATTCTTACGATCGCTGTTGTCACCAAATTTCCTGATCAGATTAACCATTAAAAGGTAGAAATTCGCTGACAAAGGCGACCGCTAACGCTTCTCCAGAACGATTCCGAACTCTCCGCTCCTTTCGCTATTTGTTAAGCACTTATAATTGTTTTGAGCCTTTATTTTAATCCGAATAATTTGATCGCATTGTCTGTCGTGATCTTGGCCAGCTCTTCTAAGCTCATACCGCGGATTTCTGCAGCAGTTTCAGCCACTAGTCGAACATAGGATGTCTCATTTCTTTTGCCCCGATATGGATGCGGTGTTAAATAAGGTGAATCCGTCTCAATTAAGAGTCGATCCAGGGGAACCTGTGCTAATACTTCCTTCGGTTGCTTCGCATTCTTAAACGTAACTGGACCACCGAATGAAATATAGAAGTTCATATCCAGACATTGCTTAGCTGTCTCCCATGAGCCTGAGAAGCAATGCATAATACCACCAACCTCAGCTGCTTTCTCTTCACGCAAGACCTGCAATATATCATGATGCGCATCGCGATTATGAATCACAATTGGCATCCCTAATTTACGAGCCAAACGGATTTGTTCCCTAAATACACGATCTTGTACATCCTTAGGCGATTTATCCCAATGATAATCCAATCCGATCTCACCAATAGCAACAACCTTCTCATGCTTGCACAACGATTCAATCCATTCCAGATCTCCAGGCTGCATATCAATTGCATCTACAGGATGCCAGCCAACTGTTGAATAAATAAAATCATAACGCTCAGCAAGCTCTATGGATGACGGAATCGTCTCACGATTAAATCCTACATTGACCATTCTTGTCACACCAGCAGCAAGTGCACGCTCTATAACCTGTTCCCGATCTTCATCGAACTGCTCTGCATTCAAATGTGTATGTGTGTCTGTTAGCATGATGTTCTCCTTCATTAGATAATCTAATAGGATTAGTATCCCCCTGTTGAATGGTCCCTGTCAAATCCCTTGTATCTTGTCCCTTGAAAAGTCAGCTTCCCATAATCACCTTCTGCCAGCATACCAAACTCATTGCCGCTCATCGCGAGCTCCATCCGATCTCCACTCTCGACCTCAAAGGTTACATAATAGTAGGTAGAGGAACCAATCGATTGATGATTTTCATGTTGATGAGTATGCTTGCGAACATCTGTCCGTTTACTTACCACTTTAGCTGCTACAGATAGCACAGGCTGCTGATTATTAGAGTTCCACTGCATAATTCCTTTAATAAGTACAAATATAACAATACCTGCAACAACGACAAATATTATGGGGAATATCGTACCCATGACACTAATCATACTAAATCCTCTGTCGAATGGGTCATTATCAAATCCCGGAAACGCAAAGTCTATATTATTCATTATTGATCCCCCTGATTGTTCTGACTTCCTCTGGAAAATAAATACGATGCTTCCCTTGCCGCATCCTCGCGATCGAGCGAACGATGTCGGATTGCTCTGAAATTTCAATAAGCTCTTCATGTTCGTTAAGTAATAGAATAGGCAAATTATTCGTTGCCCCAGGACGATAAATATCGTACGACATGTTCGAAGGAAAATCTCTTCCTATATAATATGTAGGATCATACCCATAATCGATTGCCTGTCTTGTCATCCTACCGAACACATCTTCCATTTCCTCACGCGATTCTGTAGTCACATATTTGAATAGCCTTCGATTTAAGAATCGATTACATAAGTCTGCCAAAATGCCATCCCGCTCCTTAGTCCAGCACATCATTACCGTCTGCATGAGCGATTCATCTAATAGATGATAGTCTTGAACGGTCAATTGCTGTGCCAATAGCTTCTCGAGTGGTTCTAGCATAAAGCCGAATGAAAAGGAATCCAAATAAAGATGCCGAGCACGACTGAAAATTTGGCTAAGCAGCAGCTCTGCGCTTCGGGTCACGGGATGGAAATAAACTTGCCAATACATATGATAGCGTGACATCAAATAATCTTCAATCGCATGCATGCCGCTTTCTTTGACCACGATATGTTCTTTATACGGACGAAGCACCCTCAGGATTCGTTCTAAATCGAATTTTCCGTAGTTCACACCTGTAAAATAGGCATCTCGTAGCAAATAATCCATCCGATCCGCATCGAGTTGACTAGTCACTAAAGAAACCACAATTTCCTTTGGATACGTTTTGGAAATTACACTCGCCACTTTGTGGGGGAGATCTGTATGTACACTGGATAATATACTATTCACTTCTGTGTCTCCGAGAATCATTCGACAAGTCCAATCCTCGTGATTAAATCCAAGAACCTTTTCGATGGAATGAGAAAAAGGACCATGGCCGATATCATGCAAAAGTGCAGCGCATAAACACAGTAATTTTTCTTCCTGGGGAAAATCTACATATTGATTACGATCAAATTGTGCGATAATATTACGAGTGATCTCATAGACACCGAGTGAATGAGCAAAACGGCTATGTTCTGCACCATGGAAGGTTAAATAGGATGTACCCAGCTGCCTGATTCGACGCAAACGTTGGAATTCCTTTGAGTTAATTAATCTCCAAATGACCTCATCTTGCACATAAATATATTGATGAACTGGGTCTTTAAAAACTTTTTCTTCTTTCATAGCATCACACCTCACTTATACGATAATATTCGACAAATCGTTAACAGAATGTCGATTATATCGCTCTTTTTCTCCCATTTTTTGATCTTTTAATTAGTTTAAACTGTTTTTTCATGTTCTAGCAACTAAACTTAAATCTATCAAAAAGTGGTTGACTATTTTGGGAATCGTTGGTATCATAAATATGAAAAGAATGTCGAATAATGACGATTTACATATTCAAAGCTTGGGGAGGATCCTACATATGATGAAGTCTACTGGTATTGTAAGAAAAGTCGATGAACTTGGTCGTGTTGTAATTCCAATTGAATTGCGTCGCACACTAGGTATCGGCGAGAAGGATGCGCTTGAAATTTATGTTGATGGCGAACGCATTATGCTTAAGAAATATGAGCCTGCTTGTATTTTCTGTGGTAATGCAGAGAATGTTACATATTTCAAAGGAAAAATTGTTTGCCATATTTGTTTATCTGAGATGCCTACACCTGTGACAAATTAAGAAAAATAGGTTATAATGTTATTAGCAATATTCCATTAGGTAATTCTAACCTTTTTCATACTCCTTTATATCCCATATCCTTGGCCTATAATCCACGGACATGGGATACTTTTTTTATAACGACAGCTAATCCTGCTTCATCACTTCATTATATACTTCTCTCTTGGGAAGACCCCGATCTATTGCTACCTGCTTAATTGCTTCTTTCTTATTCATAGCCTGATCTACATAATGCTCTACATGCGCTTCTAGTGTAAGGGATTCCCACCAATTGAGTGCAGCTTGCTCGCCCTCATTCCGTGCCTCTTCACCCGCAGGTTCAACCACTATGCAGTATTCACCAAGCGGCGGATTCTCTTCTGTATAGGCAAGACATTCCTCTATCGTTCCACGTGTTAATTCCTCGTGTCGCTTCGTCAGCTCCCGCGCTAAACAAATTTTACGATCTCCCCACACTTCCAGCATAAACGCCAATGTCTTGTTTACTCGATGCGGTGATTCATAGAATAGCAGTGTTTCCTGCTTAGATTTCAATCTCTCGAGCTCCTTAACAATCGACTTGCGATCTCGTGGTAAAAATCCAATGAAGGTAAACTGTCGAGTAGGTAAACCAGAAGCAATTAATGCAGATAATGCCGCATTCGCACCAGGAATAGGAATGACAGGAATATCTTCTTCTGCAGCCAGACATACCAGTTCATATCCCGGATCTGAAATCGCTGGAAGACCAGCGTCACTAACTAGCGCTATTACAAGCCCTTCTTCACGCATCAAGCGCACTAGCTCAGGTCCTGAATTATTCTTGTTATGATCATGATAAGATACAAGCCTTGTTGAAATTTCGAAATGTGTAAGCAACTTCCTTGTCTGTCTTGTATCCTCTGCCGCAATCAAATCTGCTTCTTGCAGAATACGTACTGCTCGATAAGTCATATCCTCCAAATTACCGATCGGAGTACCTACTAAATATAGCTTGCCAGATCGATTGGTCGTTTCATAACTTTTTTGTGAAATCATATCGATCCCTTCTTTCCATAGAATACCTCCATCAGTTCAGGACAGTATTCATTCTTATCATTAAATACAATAAGTGGTGATTCTATTCTTAGACCTGGTTTGCCTTCTTTCATTGCTTCGATGAGGACCATAGATGCTTCTTCATCTTGTCTCGAATGGACAAAGCGCACTCGCTTAGGCTCTATTCGATACTGCCGCATCATGTAACAAATATCCACAAATCGTCCTGCACGATGAACCATCGCCAGCTTGCCGCGATTGCGAAGCAATCGTCCTGACGCTACAATCACATCTTCAAGTGTGCTATGAATTTCATGTCTGGCTGCTGCAAAGTGCGGATTCATATTCTGCTCACCTGCTGGCACTGGCATATATGGCGGATTCACCGTAACTACATCATAGCCACCTTGTCCAAGCTTCAAATGAATATCACGTAAATCACCATGAATCATCCGAATCTGATGTTCCAGCTTATTCATCGCTACACTGCGATTAGCCATGTGATAAAGACGTTCTTGAATCTCGACAGCATCGATCTGCGCCTTTGTTCTTGTCGCTAGTAGCATAGGAATTACGCCATTGCCAGAGCACAAATCGATAATTCTGCCCTTTGGCGGTGCTGGAGCAAATCTCCCTAGAAGTACAGCATCAAGGGAGAATGAGAATACCTCATCACTTTGAATAATATATAGTCCATGTGTAAGCAGATCGTCGATCCGCTCATCCTTATTAAGTTCAACCATCTGATGTTATAACCCCGCCATCGCTTGTTTCATAGAAAAAACCGTAGAACGCGTCTACGGTTACTTCTTGAGAAATGATAAACAAAATAAACAATCTCCTTCAGTCCGAAGGTGTCCGTAATAAACATTGCAGATATGAAAGCCCTCTTGATACAATCTTGCCAAATTATCGTGTCCTTCTCCAACGACGGAATGAACCGATTCTTTGATATCATCCTCTGCATGAGCGTAATCCCCTTCTTTAAGGAGCTTACGTAATTGCCTATTTTCTACCACGAGCCGCTGATTCTCTTCAAGCAACAGGACGATTTGCTTCTTCAAAGAACTTAAATCTGCATATGCAGTACCCATCTGCTCTTCTAGTTGATGGATTTGCGCAAAAACATCTTGTTTCTCCACTTTCTCACCTCAACGCATCTTGGATCGCTACTCCTGCTCCGCTACATCATCGAAAGGCAAGTCCTGTACTTTACCAAGGTCAAACAATTGAACCTTCGCTGTACGATTAGCCATATTAAGGGCTAACACCTTACCACTACCATATGAAGTGATCACAAGTCTGCCAACAGTTGGCGTACTATCCTTAGCACTTTCATAATTATCATGCTCATACTTCAGACAACACATCAGTCTTCCGCATAAACCTGATATTTTGGTTGGATTCAACGATAAGTTCTGATCTTTGGCCATTTTAATCGATACAGGCTCAAAATCTCCCAAGAATGTAGAACAGCATAATATCCGTCCACAAGGTCCAATACCGCCAAGTATTTTGGCTTCATCACGAACACCGATCTGTCTTAATTCAATCCGCGTTCTGAAGATCGAAGCCAAATCCTTCACAAGCTCACGGAAATCGACTCTGCCTTCAGCTGTAAAGTAAAATATCACTTTATTGCGATCGAACGTATACTCCACATCGACTAGCTTCATGCGAAGTTCATGTTCTCTGATCTTCTCCATACATACAGAGAAAGCGTCTTTCGCAGCTTTTTTATTTTCTTCTACTAGCTTAGCATCGGTTTCGTCGGCAATCCGAATCACTTTTTTGAGTGGTAAAACAACGTCATTCTCCTGCACCACTTTCCTGCCGATGACGACCATACCATACTCAATGCCGCGTGCTGTTTCAACAATCACGGCGTTATCCTGCTGTATATCAAAATCAAGTGGATCGAAATAATAAACCTTGCCCGCTTTTTTGAAGCGAACGCCCACAACCGAATACATTTTACCCCCCCTGAATGACGACGAGCATTTTTTCAAGCAATAGCTGTGGATTGGCATTCGAACGAAGCCTTGTCCGAAGTTCTACTGCTTTCTCTAATATCCGGACCCACTCTGCTGAATCACGGCTATAAGAGATTGAAGTCATCCAATCTGTTTGATCTATATAAACAAGCTTCTCTTTGTTTCCGCTACTGAGCTGAACAATATCTTTAAGCCATAGAATCAGTAGATCAAACAACGTATCTGTATGATCTGACAGATCCGACTTTGACCACTTTTGTCCTACTGTTACAAAGGAAGAAGGAAACCTCGTCAATGTCTCCTTTGTTAATTGTATCACTACGTTTCTTATTTCTGCAAACCAATTTGTAGTAATTAGCTCACGAGCGGCTTCGGGCCCCGCTGTTAAATGAACTGCCGGGTAAATAAGATGGTTAGGGAAACCTTCTTGCAGAAGCTGTTCTATCATCAAATCCCTTGGTACAGGTACAAATGTTACCCATTGGGCGCGAGATCTGATCGTAGGTAATAAGGCATGTCCATTCTCTGTAATCAGAATCGCTACGACCTTGGATATCGGCTCTTCAAGAAATTTAAGCAAAGAATTAGCTGCTTGTACCGTCATGGCATCCGCATGCTGTATGATATATATCTTCGTTCCATCTACGGAAGCAGTTGCACGGTAAGCAAACTCCTTCTGTAATTCACGAATTTGATCAATCTTAATCGTAGCACCATCTGGCTCTACAATATGCAGATCAGGATGGTTGCCATGTTCAACTTTACGGCACTCAATACATTCACCACATGACTCTTCCACGCCGTTCAAGCAATAGATAGCTTTGGCGAGTGCGATTGCCATTTGTTTACGACTTGTCCCAACTGGGCCATGAAAAATATAAGCATGAGAGAGTTTATTGGCCTTGAGGCTGCTCTGCAGCAAGCGCTTTGCTACCTCTTGGCCTCTTATACTTGCAAAAGACATAATGTTCTCCATTCAAGCGTTAATACAAAAAATTAACCAGCATGCCGCGTATTTCACCAATGCGATGTAGAATTTCGATTCGACCTTGCTCGGAATCAAGCAAGTCTTCGGCCATTGAAATAAGCTCCTCATCAATCTCATCAAGAATCTTATAGCGCTTACCTCGACCTCTGCGATCCCAACCCCGCGTATCTTTAATCCCTACACCTCTGCGTGCCGTTTCCTCAAGAAACTGCTTAATCATCAGCTTATATTTGCGAAGCTCACGGACTGTCATTGCTTTAGATAAATGTTCACCCTGTTGATTGATCTGTCCAGCTAATCGACCTAACTGCTCCTTAGTAGCTATCTTGTCCTGATGTTTCATAACATCAGCAAAGTTCTGTGCAGGCGGATGCTGCTGAACCGAATTATCTGGAACTCGAACATTGGCACCAACGGGACCCCATCCTGGATTAATTTTCAAGGTAGGCTTCCCCTTTCATTTCCCACCAAACAAGAAACAAGATTACCGTCCTTATTAGGACGGAATACATTGCTTAAGGTGATGCTTAGAATTTATGGAACGAATGCTAAAATTCTATATCTTAAAAATGCTCAAATCTCTCAACTGGCATAACGAATACGGCTGCTCC
This sequence comes from Paenibacillus albiflavus, assembly GCF_004344915.1. Taxonomy (GTDB): domain Bacteria; phylum Bacillota; class Bacilli; order Paenibacillales; family NBRC-103111; genus Paenibacillus_AM; species Paenibacillus_AM albiflavus. The sequence goes on from NZ_SKFG01000044.1 coordinate 27,594, forward strand.
ACCCACAGGAACCTCGACAGGGAATGGGACGTAAGAATCTGCCGTACCTCCCATCGGAGATACTGGTGTTACAAGCTGATCACGAACTTTACAATTGGTTTGAATAATGTTCAGTACCTCTTGCACACGTTCGTTCTCAATACCCACCATAAACGTAGTGTTCCCTGCGCGAAGGAAACCTCCTGTTGAAGCAAGTTTAGTTGCGCGAACACCAGCATTAATCAGAGCGCTTGACAAACGGTTGCTATCTTTATCCTGCACCACGGCCATAATAAGTTTCACGGAACATCCCATCCTTTCATTATATTCGTTAATTCTGTTGATCAAGAAGACGATAGAAATCTGCTAGGATATCTGCAGCAATCTCCTCTTCTCCCCGATTGGCATTTACGAGTAATACTCGATCGCTTTGTTCCTTAGCTATGCCAAGGAATGCTTCTCTTACCGTACGGTGATACTCCAACTTGCGTAATTCTATTCGATCCAGTCCAGCATCTTCGTCTCCACCAGCCCGTTTATGCAAGCGTTTAAGAGATTCTTGTGCAGGAATATCAAGCATATAAGTCCTTGTTGGGATAAGGCCTGAGCTAGCGAACCGATTAATCATGAGTACGGTGTCTACCGAAATCCCTAATCCATGCGCTTGATAAGCTACACTCGCATCAATAAATCGATCACATAGTACGATACTTCCTTCATTAAGTGCCGGAATTATCTTCTCATGTACATGCTGTGCTCTAGAAGCTGCGTATAGCAGAACCTCTGCTTGATTCTTCATCTCCGCATATTCGGGATCTAGAATGATACTTCGAATCTTATCACTGATTCGTGTACCACCTGGCTCACGAGTAAATACGATCTTGCGGTTAAGCTTTGCTATCTCACCGGCCAAACGGTTAATCTGCGTCGTTTTCCCTGCCCCATCTGGACCTTCGAAAGTAATAAATATACCTGTCACTAGTTGCCTCCTGTAAATACGTTAATTATGCTATGAGCCCCGATGTCTGAGCCTTGAAACTTGATCCCATTCGCAATTAGTTTCATCATCAGATCAGCCGTATAAGCCGTAATCTGCTCACCTGGATATAGAATAGGTATCCCTGGCGGATATGGAATAACCATTTCTGCAGAGCATTCTCCTATCGCATCCATAATAGCTAAAGAACGAACTAAAGGCATCTGAGTCTGCGATACCTGGCGATAGAGCCTTGTATCTAATGAAATGGGGTCGGATAAAGGCAAAAAAGGAGGTAATTCATTAATATTCGAGATTGCACTGCTTGTTTCCTGCTTAGCGAGCTGATAATAATTCGATATCTCTATCAGCATCTCATATACTCTTTCAGCATCCCCCCTAGTGGAGTGAAGTGTGAAGAGAAGCAATACATGCTTAGCATCTGAGAGTTCTGGATAACATCCTCTAACTTCTAATTCATGCGCTAGACGTGGCCCTGATAATGTACCTGTAGAGTCCATAATTGTAACCTTGAATGGATCGAGACTCGTATAGGCGCTTTGCTGCTCTTGGTGTATCAGTATGCGATATTCGGGCAGATGTTCCATTAAACTGTGAAAATGTTCGACTACAGCTAATCCTTGCTCAATCAATCGATGTCCATCTGTATCAAGCTCATATCTTGCTAGATCTAATGAGGCCATCAGTGGATAAGAAGGACTTGAGCTTTGGAGCATAGCCAAATATTTGTGCACAGCGCCACGATCAATACGATTTCCTTGCACATGCAGCATAGCTGACATCGTCATCGCTGACAGCATTTTATGTGTAGATTGGACAACTAGATCAGCGCCACATGCTAAAGCCGATTGCGGCAGTCTGACATGAAATCCATAATGAGCGCCATGCGCCTCATCTACTAATAAAGGTTTATCATATTGATGAGCTATTGCAGCAATTCGCTCCAAATCGATACCCATACCATAATAATTCGGATTTGTTAGCAATACACCCTTAGCATCAGGATATTTCTTGAGTGCTTCTTCAACATCCTGCGGACGAACACCCGCCGCAATTCCACTCTCCTGATCGACCTTCGGCGAGATAAACACCGCTCTTGCCCCTGCGAGCATCAGCCCATGAATAACCGATTTATGCACATTGCGCTGAACAATCAGTATATCATCGCGATCACAAAGTGCTTGAATCATTGCCAGATTACCAGCTGTGCTGCCACCAACAAGAAACCATGTCTGCTCAGCCCCAAAGCATTCGGCTGCTAGCTCCTGGGCTTCTTGAATCACCCCTTCAGGATGATGCAGATCATCAAATCCTGCAATCTCAGTTCCATCTATCGACATAATATGATGATAATAAGTATAGACTTCTTCTTCCTGTTTCAACCCTCTACCGAACTTATGCCCTGGCACATGAAAGCTGAGCGCCTTACTGCGATGATGTTCAGTTAGCTTTGCGAACAAAGGAGCTCGGTCTCTCACATCATTACCCCCAATTAATATAACTATCCTTCTATTATAGGAGAAAATACACAAACAAAAAAGGATCATACCGTTTCTAAGCACTTTTCAATAGAAAAGCTTAGAGCTCTGATGAACCTTTAGATCTTTTTTAAGATGAAAACAAGCTTATGATACTAGGCATTTTTGAGGATAAGATTCGTCTTAAGCTGATGAATAAAAAACATATACTTCTCATCCATCACATCTGTGTGCACCATTTCATCCTCACATGAATCACAAATAAATTCAGACAAAATAAATATACCATCCGGTTTCTCGCAGCTACAAATGATGCAGATTGGCATCTGCTGTTCTTCCACTCCGACTCACCCCTATTCTTATATTAACTATTAGTATGCCCTTTTTAGAAGTCTTTTAAACTTATAAATGACTAGACATAAACCGATATAATCTTAAGTAGAGATTGTACTAAACAAGGAGAATTTCAATGAACAGCAATGACAAGGCACTTGCCAATGATTCAACCATTTACAACTATAAGCTAGTCAAAAGATTAAATCACAGCTATCTATATACCATGTTCTTCGCGTTACTATTCCTGCTCGCACTTATCGCTAATCTGCTGGAGGATCGGGCTTTACACTATATGTTATGCTTTCCAGCTATTCTGGTGCTTCAAATTCTAATAGCCAAGCTATATCTTCGCACTGCACGATACGGATTTAAAAATGAGTGGAAGCTTCATTATGGTATGTTATGGTTAGGACTCATACCTACGAGCTATGCCTCCGTAAATGTTGTACGCAAGGTTCAGGTCCATGTGCTAATAGGCGGATTATTCATCATCGGAATTCTTTATCCATGGCTTAGCACAATGAACCTGCTAAATCTGCTTTTTGCACACTTCTGGATCATTCTCCCACGCCTAGTCGTCATTCTGCGATTTCGTAAATATGATAAGAACGGGCTATTCAAAATTAGTAGACGAGATACATCTTGCTACTTAGCTTAAGGTAAGTAGCTATTGTGCAGATTGGGGCGGCGTAACAGATTGGATGGAGCGTATCCGTAGCAGGTAGGTTGAGACGATGTAACCGCAGCAAGCGGGTTGAGGCGGCGTAACCGCAGCAAGCAGGCTGGGATGGGCGTAACTGCAATAGGCAGATTAGGGCGGCGTAACCATGGTAGTTCCTCCGCTCGGAAAAATGACGAAATAGCGGACTTCGAGGGTCTTATTTTGATGGAAAAGAGGGGATTTGTGAAAATAGCGGACTATCAGGTGCCTATTTTGGAGCTGCATGCCACAAAACAGCCATTTCACCAGTTCCTCCAAAATTTAAATACCTCAAAATCCGCTAAATGTGGAAATACTCGGGTTTCCAAGTAAATAAGCACTCCGAAATCCGTTATTTTGAGGTACACAAAAAAACAAGCCACCATTCATAAAGAACAGTGGCTTGTAGTTGCTTGGCAACGTCCTACTCTCCCAGGATCCTTCGATCCAAGTACCATCGGCGCTGGAAGGCTTAACGGTCGTGTTCGGGATGGGTACGCGTGGTTCCCTTCCGCCATCGTCACCAAACGAGCATTTGTAAAACAAATGCGGTCCCGTTATTAATTCTGTTACCCGATTAGGCAAATAGATTTAATAACGTTTAAGGTATTGTACCTTGAAAACTAGAAGCGAATTGAAAGTAAATCTTAGTATATCATCCAAATTGGTTAAGCCCTCGACCTATTAGTACTTGTCAGCTCCACACATTGCTG
>NZ_SKFG01000045.1 GCF_004344915.1 Paenibacillus albiflavus
CGGTAATTTTTTACCGAACGTACGCTGCGAGCACCACCCAACCATGCTGCTGGGCACGATGCGGCAACTTGGGGAGCTTTATCGGTAAATAGTTTCCGAAGTTCGGTAATTTTTTGCCGTACGCACATTCCGAGCGCCCCCCAACAGTGCTGCTGAGTACGATGCGGCAACTTTAGGCGCTTTTTCGGTAATTAGTTTCCGAAGTTCGGTAATTTTTTACCGAACGTACGCTGCGAGCACCACCCAACCATGCTGCTGGGCACGATGCGGCAACTTGGGGAGCTTTATCGGTAAATAGTTTCCGAAGTTCGGTAATTTTTTGCCGTACGCACATTCCGAGCGCCCCCCAACAGTGCTGCTGAGTACGATGCGGCAACTTTAGGCGCTTTTTCGGTAATTAGTTTCCGAAGTTCGGTAATTTTTTACCGAACGTACGCTGCGAGCACCACCCAACCATGCTGCTGGGCACGATGCGGCAACTTGGGGAGCTTTATCGGTAAATAGTTTCCGAAGTTCGGTAATTTTTTGCCGTACGCACATTCCGAGCGCCCCCCAACAGTGCTGCTGAGTACGATGCGGCAACTTTAGGCGCTTTTTCGGTAATTAGTTTCCGAAGTTCGGTAATTTTTTACCGAACGTACGCTGCGAGCACCACCCAACCATGCTGCTGGGCACGATGCGGCAACTTGGGGAGCTTTATCGGTAAATAGTTTCCGAAGTTCGGTAATTTGTTTCCGCTATTGGGGACTTTTTGCAAAAAAGACACAGTGTCCGACTTTCGGATCTGTGTCTTTGTCATCATATCGTATTATCGTAAGATCGTCACTTCAACACGTCTATTCTTGGCACGATTCTCAGGTGTGTCATTTTCGACCTTCGGCATCGTGTCTCCGTAGCCAGTAGCGATAAAGTTCTTCTCGTTCAGCTTAACCTTGCCGGTTAAGTAACGAATAACGGATAGCGATCTTTGAACGGATAGCTCCCAGTTGTCTTTATAATAAGAACCTGTCCTAATCGGAACGTTATCGGTATGCCCTTCAATGGCTACTTTGGCATTAAGGCCTGGCAACAAGGTTGCCAGATTGTCCATAATGTCAAAAGCAGGCGGCTTTAGATCCGCTTTGCCTGTGTCGAACAGGAATACATCGCTAAGTGTAATCGTGATGCCTCTCGTGGTATCTGTAACGACGATATCAGATTCCAGTTTATTATCTTGAATATAGGTTTCGATTTTATCTTTAAAATCAGCAAGCTCTTGTTCTTTCTTGTCGTACTCTTCTTTATCAATATTGGCCTGTCTGTTCGTTTCTTCCGTCTGCCTCTTGTCGCCATCCGCATAAGTAGGACTCATTGTGCCAGATAGACCAGAGTTCATTTCCAAAAGGGAATCCGAACTCTTAAATTGCAAATTCAAGGAACGAGCTAATATTTCGTATTTATTATCGTCAACCTTACTCATGGAATACATGATAACGAAAAATACAAGTAGAAGTGTAATCAAGTCTGAATAGGTGATTAACCAACGTTCATGGTTTTCATGCTCTGCCTGCTTCTTACCTCTCCTCGCCATCTGGAGCACCATCCTCTCCTACCTGGCTGGATGGATTTTTGTCATGCATAAAGGAGTTTAGCTTCTTCTTAATTAGCTGCGGGTTCTCACCGGCTTGTAGAGCAAGAATACCTTCCAGCATGAGTTCCATTTCGGCAATTTGTTCCTTTCCACGAATCTTGATCTTAGATCCAATCGGCAGATAAATTGCGTTGGCACTCATAACACCATATAAGGTTGCACAGAACGCAACTGCAATAGCTGGAGCAAGAGCTTCAGGATCAGAGCCTAAGCTTCCAAGTACGTGAATAAGACCCATTACCGTACCGATAATACCCATTGTTGGCGCGTAACCGCCTGCGGATTCGAACATCTTTGCCATACTCTCGACTTTATGGTCGACAGCATCCATTTCAAGTTCAAGAATTTGTCTGGTTAGTTCGGGATCTGTACCGTCTACAACCATTAGCAAACCGTCTTTGAGAAAAGGATTCGTATGCTCCTGAGCGCGCTGCTCGAGGGCAAGGACGCCTTCCCTTCTAGCGATTGCTGCCATCTCGACAATTTCATCGATTGTGGTAGATGGATTGCGTTTAGGTTCTTTAAAAGCAACTGCGAACGCTTTAGGAATTGTTTTCAATGTACTCATTGGGAATGAAATAACAACTGCACCGATTGTACCGCCGAAAACGATAAGCAAGGCACTAGGCACAAACAAGGCGCTTAAATGACCACCATCCCATACGAAACCACCGATTAATGCACCGAGTCCCACGATAAGCCCAATTAATGTCGTTAAATCCATGTTTCTACCACCCCTAGATACGTATGCGCTTTGCATGATATGATACACGTTTGATTGCAACAAACAAGAAAAAACTGTATAATTAATGAGAACAAACATTCCTATTCTTGTTCGGCTAATGTTTTTTGTCGGAATGTCTACTTTTATATCGGAAAGATGGGCATAAAAGTTTATAGAAGGAATTAACCGCAGATTCGTTAAACTTACGATAGTAGAATTGACGAGCGCAAACTGCGGAATTTTCGTGTAGGTTTGGGGGAGTACGATGAGCGAGATTCATTTGAGCGATAAGAAGTTTGAGTTAGTATCCGAATTTTCTCCACAGGGGGATCAACCGCAGGCAATTGAAGAGTTAGTTGAAGGTATACTTCAAGGTGTCAAACATCAGACACTGCTTGGAGCAACAGGTACAGGCAAGACGTTTACGGCAGCTCAAGTTATCGCTAAGCTTAATCGTCCCACTCTCGTAATTGCACATAATAAGACGCTAGCTGCACAGTTATGTTCGGAGTTCAAAGAATTTTTCCCGAATAATGCAGTTGCATATTTTGTTTCTTACTATGATTACTATCAGCCAGAGGCATACATCCCTTCATCTGATACCTTTATTGAGAAAGATTCCAGCATCAACGATGAGATTGATCAGCTTAGACACGCTGCCACTTCTTCCTTATTCGGCAGACGAGATGTCATTATTGTTGCTTCAGTATCTTGTATCTACGGTCTCGGATCTCCAGAAGACTATGGCTCCTTACTACTTGATTTAAGAGTTGGAATGGAGAAATCGCGCAATGAAATTCTCCACCGACTAGTCGATATACAATATCAACGCAATGATATTAACTTTACACGCGGTACGTTCCGTGTGCGTGGCGATGTGATCGAAATCTTCCCAGCGTCGGGCAGCGAGACAGCAGTTCGGGTAGAGTTGTTTGGTGATGAAATTGAACGGATTACCGATATTAACGTGATCACCGGAGAAATTCTGGGTGAACGCGAATATATTGCAATCTTCCCAGCTTCTCACTTCGTAACTCATGAAGAGAAGATGAAAGTTGCCATTCAGAATATTGAACGCGAGCTTGAGGAGCGGCTCTCGGTTCTCCGTGAGAACGGCAAGCTGCTTGAAGCTCAGCGTTTAGAACAGCGTACGAGATATGATCTCGAAATGATGCAGGAGATCGGCTTCTGCTCAGGAATTGAGAATTATTCGGGACCCCTTACATTCCGTGAGCCTGGCGCAACACCTTATACGCTGCTCGATTATTTTCCGGAAGATTGGGTTGTCATGATCGATGAGTCGCATGTGACCTTGCCGCAGATTCGTGCGATGTACAATGGGGATAGAGCTCGTAAAGAGGTGCTTGTCGAACATGGTTTTAGATTGCCGTCGGCACTAGACAATAGACCGTTGCGATTCGAGGAGTTTGAGTCCAAGGTGAATCAAACGATTTATATCTCAGCAACACCTGGACCTTATGAATTAGAGCACTGCCCGACGATGACACAGCAAATTATTCGTCCTACAGGCTTGCTCGATCCTATTATTGAGGTACGTCCGACAAAAGGACAGATTGATGATTTAATCGATGAGATTCGGAAGCGGATTGCATTGGATGAACGTGTCCTTGTCACAACTTTAACGAAGAAAATGTCGGAGGATTTAACCGATTATCTCAAAGAGATTGGCATCAAGGTGCGCTACTTGCATTCGGATATCAAGACGCTGGAGCGGATGCAGATTTTACGCGATTTGCGATTAGGCGTATTCCACGTACTGATTGGAATTAACCTTCTTAGAGAAGGACTAGATTTGCCGGAAGTATCGCTCGTCGCCATCCTCGATGCAGATAAAGAGGGCTTCCTTCGTTCGGAGCGTTCGCTTATTCAGACGATCGGCCGTGCAGCGCGGAATTCGAGCGGGATCGTGATTATGTATGCAGACAAAATGACGGATTCCATGTCGAAGGCGATTGGTGAGACAGAGCGTAGACGTGAAATTCAGCATTCGTACAACGTTAAGCATGGCATTACACCGCAGACGATTAATAAGAAGGTTCGTGATGTAATAGAGGCATCTAAGGTAGCAGAATCCAGGGCAGATTACTTGGGTGAAGCGAAGGATGCCAGCAAGAAGATGACGAAGAAAGAGCGTCAAAGTATGATCGAACGTTTGGAGAAGGAAATGAAGGATGCAGCTCGCAGCTTGCAGTTTGAACGTGCAGCAGAACTTCGTGATCTAGTGATGGAATTAAAGGCTGAGAGCTGAGAGGGGCGTTATTAGGTTGGCTAGAGATCAGATCGTCATTAAGGGCGCAAGAGCTCATAATTTAAAAAATATAGACGTTGTTATCCCGCGTGATAAGTTTGTTGTATTAACTGGACTTAGTGGATCGGGTAAATCGTCGCTTGCATTTGATACGATTTATGCAGAAGGGCAGCGCAGATATGTCGAATCTTTATCTGCTTATGCTCGTCAATTCCTTGGACAGATGGATAAACCAGATGTTGATTCAATTGAAGGCTTATCTCCTGCAATCTCCATTGACCAGAAAACGACAAGCCGCAACCCTCGTTCAACCGTAGGTACAGTGACGGAGATTTATGACTATCTCCGTCTCTTGTTCGCACGTATTGGGCATCCGCATTGTCCGATACATGGTACGGAAATCACTTCACAAACGGTCGAACAGATGGTTGATCGAATTATGGAATACCCTGAACGAACGAGATTGCAAATTCTTGCTCCGCTTGTGTCTGGACGCAAAGGTGAACATACCAAGCTGCTGGCAGATATGCAGAAGCAGGGTTATGTTCGGGTCAGAGTGAATGGCGAGACGATGGATCTATCGGACAAGATTGAGCTAGAGAAGAATAAGAAGCATAACATCGAAATCGTCATAGACCGTATTGTAGTTAAACCGGATGTTGCTTCTCGTCTGGCCGATTCACTAGAGACTGCGCTTAAGCTTGCAGACGGTCGAGTGATTGTGGATATCATTGATCAAGAGCAACTGCTATTTTCACAGAATTTGGCTTGTCCAGAATGTGGGTTCTCAATAGAAGAGCTTGCTCCGCGAATGTTCTCATTTAACTCACCTTTCGGTGCATGTCCAGAATGTGATGGTCTTGGTTCACAGATGATCGTTGATCCTGATTTGCTGATTCCGAATCGGGAGCTGTCAATTGAGGAAGGAGCATTCGAGGCATGGGCAGGTTCAACCTCGAACTACTATCCACAATTTCTTGCTTCCGTATGCGCACACTATGACATTAAGCGAGATGTTCCGGTTAGCCAGCTGACTGCTGATCAGATCAAGATCATTCTGTATGGAACCGGCGGGGAGAAAATTAAGTTCAAGTATGAGAATGACTTTGGTGTATCCAAAGAGGCAATCGTACCTTTTGAAGGAATTATTCGCAACTTGGAACGCCGCTATCGGGATACGTATTCGGATTCGATGCGCGAGCATATTGAGAACTATATGGCTTCGAAGAATTGTCCGAAGTGTAAAGGGCATCGCTTGAAGCCTGAATCGCTTGCAGTGACAATTGGGGGTACCAACATTGCAAATGTAACCTCACTATCCATTGGCGATGCGATGGACTGGTTCGAGAAGTTGGAACTGAGCGAGAAAGAACAGACGATTGCTCATTTGATCCTCAAAGAAATTAGAGCCAGACTTGGCTTCCTTGTAAATGTGGGGCTCGATTATTTAACGATGCATCGTGCTGCGGGTACATTATCTGGCGGCGAGGCTCAGCGGATCAGACTTGCTACGCAAATTGGTTCTTCCTTAATGGGTGTCCTTTATATTCTGGACGAGCCAAGTATTGGGCTGCATCAAAGAGATAATGACAGACTCATTCAGACGTTGGAGCATATGCGGGATCTTGGCAATACGCTAATCGTCGTCGAGCATGACGAAGATACCATGTTAGCAGCGGATTACATCATTGATATTGGTCCAGGCGCAGGTATTCATGGCGGTAATGTGATTGCCGAAGGAACCCCTGCAGAAGTGATGGAGAATCCAAATTCACTGACAGGGCTATACCTCAGCGGACGTAAATTTATTCCGATTCCGCTTGAACGTCGTAAGCCAGAGGGCAAGTGGTTGGAAGTGAAAGGTGCGAAGGAGAACAATCTGAAGAATGTCTCCATGAAGGTGCCGATCGGATTGTTTACATGCGTAACAGGGGTATCAGGTTCAGGCAAGAGTACGCTTGTAAACGAAATTCTATATAAGAGCCTAGCTCGGGAGCTTAATAAAGCAACGAAGCTGCGCCCAGGCGAGCACAAAGAGATTCTCGGCATGGAGCATGTCGATAAGGTCATCGATATTGACCAATCGCCAATCGGTCGTACGCCGCGTTCGAACCCTGCGACTTATACAGGGGTGTTTGATGATATTCGCGATGTATTCGCATCAACGAATGAAGCGAAGGTACGCGGCTACAAGAAGGGGCGGTTCTCCTTCAATGTGAAAGGCGGACGCTGTGAGGCATGCAAGGGGGATGGCATCATTCGAATCGAGATGCACTTCCTACCTGACGTATATGTGCCATGTGAGGTATGCAAAGGCAAGCGCTATAACCGTGAGACACTAGAAGTCAAATATAAAGGCAAGAACATATCAGACATTTTGGATCTGACCATCGAGGACGGAGTGGAATTCTTCAAGAACATTCCACGCGTGCATCGCAAGATTCAGACACTGCTGGATGTTGGTCTTGGTTACATGAAGCTTGGCCAGCCAGCGACAACGCTGTCCGGTGGCGAAGCCCAGCGGGTTAAGCTTGCGGCGGAGCTATACCGCCGCTCAACAGGCAAGACGATCTACATTCTGGATGAGCCAACCACAGGTTTGCACATCGATGACATCGATCGTCTGCTCAAAGTGCTTCACCGTCTTGTAGAGAACGGTGATAGTGTCCTCGTCATCGAGCATAATCTCGATGTCATCAAAACAGCGGACCATATCATCGATCTTGGTCCAGAAGGCGGCTTCCGTGGGGGCACGATCATCGCCAGCGGCACGCCAGAAGATGTCGTGCGCGTAAAAGGCTCTTACACAGGACATTATCTTGGTCCTGTATTGGAACGTGATCGTGCACGGACGCTTGATTACGCCAAGCGCTTAGCCGAGCTGGAGCCTGCTGCGGAAGTGTAAGGCTTAGCCTACCTGCATGTAGCCGGCTTACGATTCGACACAATTTCATAGCAACAGCATGCAAAATAGATAAATGGGATTACAGAAAATAGGCTGTAATCCCATTTATTGTTATATGTTTCGTGATATAATTCCTTCTGCTACTGCAAGATCATGTATTAGGGGGGCATTCATGAAGCGCTTTTTGTATGGGATGATGAGTATTTTGATTTTATTGCTGATGGTTGTCGGTACAGGCTGTTCGAGGAATGTGACAGTAACTGGAGAGAATGGCGAAAAGTCGAACATCAAACTGGATAATGGAGGGATGACGATCACAAACGATCAAGGTCAGACTACCATCACAACGGAGGGCAAGGATCAAGGCAAAATTGTGATGAAGGATGACAAAGGCAATGAGGTGACTATGGTAGCGAGTGAAGATAAAATTCCTGATGATTTCCCTAAGGACATTCCATTTATTGAAGAGTCTAAGTTAACGAGTTCACTCACAACTAGCTCTGATGGGCAGACATCATACGTGATTATATATGAATCAGAGAAACCCATTGCGGACATCGCCAAGCTATATTCCGATTATTTGATGAAGGCCGGCTATGAGCAGAATGAAGGTTTTGCTGCTGAGAATATCAAATCCATTAGCGGCAAGCGAGGGGAAGAGGCATTAGAAGTAACGGTAACTAAAGAAGCGGACGCTAAGATCGCGCAAGTGTTGGTTAGTTATCATAAACCGAATAAGTAGTGAGAATGGATAGCGGATTAAGGACTGAGACAAATATCATTGCAAAAATATGAATAAATCTTGACAAACTTGTTAACTCGACAGAAAACCACTTGCATCCTAGGAAAGATCAGGATAAAGTAAAAAATAGAATAGAATGAATATTGGCTCGAGTTATAAGGGAGGTTTACCCATGTTTCTAGCAGAGGAAGCGACTGCAAGCACATTTTCGATGTTCGATCCGTTTATCTTGATCTTTACGGTACTTATTGCCATCGGAGTTGTACGTTTACTAATGGCGCCAAAGAAAAACAAGTTTGCGCTTGGATTTGGTGGAGTTAGTTTAGTTGTATTTTTATTATTAGATGTTATCATGATTTCAGGGTGGTAAGATCTAATTAACAGGATGATGTAGTAAAAGCCCGCAGACTAGAGGGATTTCCCAATAGATCTGAGGGCTTTTTTGTTGAGTTCTATCATTTGGTTGCTGCAGGAGCTGTAGAAGGGTCATCATATTCCTTCATTTTGGCTAATAATTCTTCTGCGCTGAAATCACGCTTACCTGCGTTAATACGTGTTGCGACAGGATCACCAGGTTTGTTAATGCCTTCTTTAATCGTAATATAGAGATGCATATCAAGTTCCTTACTAACCTGGATGGTTGTATCTGAGAAGCTGCCATATGGGAATGAAATAATATTGCGAGTGTTGCCAAGCTTACTATTCAGCAGATCGTTGGCTTTGGACAGATCCTCTTTGATCCGATCATAGTATTCTTCTTGCGTCTCTACACGTTGCTTATCCGGCAAATAAATGGGTCCTCCTAATAAAGGAGCAGTAGTGCCTTTGCTGTTTACGGCTACATATTTATGACTATCATAAGTATGACTGTAGAAGCTCATGCCATTCTTGCGCATCTCCACCATTTGCTCCCATGTCATATGTGGGATAATATCTGGGTTGTAAACGTCGGTTGATTTGACAATGATGAAGTTCGTTGCAGGCATTTTGTACTTCTGTAAGATCGGATAGGCATTCTCGTAAAAATCTTCATATCCATCGTCAAATGTTAAGACAACGGCATTAGGTGGGATCTTCTTTTCTTTGCCAGTCATAAAATCGTCGAATTGCTCAATGGAAATGACATTATAACCATTCGCTTTGAGCATCGATAGATGCTTGTCGAATTGATCGGTAGATACAGCAATGCTGCCATTATTATTTTTGACTTCATGATACATGAGGACTAAAGCTTTATCCTGGTAGTGGATAGGCTGATTCTCATAGTGGTCATTTGCTGGAACAACCGTATTCGTCGTTAATAATAAGAATAATAATAATGATTTTAACATCCAATAAACTCCCTCATTGTTTCTTCTTGTTGGTATATTATAGCATATAAAGTTGTATTCAGTTAGGCTATATTGCCAAAAGTTAAGATGTAGGCGTACACTTAGACAAGCGAAATTAAGCGCTAAAGCGAAAGGAATAGATTATGTTAACTAAAAGCGTGAAAGATATAGAACTATTAGCTCCTGCGGGAGATTGGGATTGTATGCGTGCAGCGGTTGCCAATGGCGCAAATGCGATCTTTTTTGGAGTAGAAAAATTTAATGCGAGAGCAAGAGCGCATAACTTCCGTATGGATGATTTGCCGGATATTATGTCCTTCTTGCATTTATATGGGGTTAAAGGGTATTTGACCTTTAATATTCTTGTATTTGAGGACGAGCTTGCAGAAGCGAAGATTCTGATTGATGCCTGTATCGAAGCGGGTGTGGATGCCGTTATCGTACAGGATTTGGGACTTGTGCGCATGATTCGTGAAATCTCGCCTGACTTCCCGATCCACGGTTCAACGCAGATGACGATTACGTCTCCTGAAGCGGTTGAGTTTACGAAGCCTTATGGCATGGAGTTAGTCGTGCTTGGTCGTGAGAATAATATGAAGCAAATCAAAATGATCGGCGATCAAGCGAAGCTCCCAATGGAAGTGTTCGTACACGGCGCGTTATGTGTATCTTATTCAGGTCAATGCTTGACCTCAGAAATGTGGGGCGGACGTTCTGCTAATCGCGGCGAATGTGCGCAGGCATGTCGTTTGCCGTATGACTTAATGGTAGATGGCGAGCAGAAGCCGATGGGGGATGTGGCTTATTTATTATCTCCTAAGGATCTAGCTGCGTTGGATATTATCCCTGAGCTGATTGAAGCGGGTGTCTCCTCTTTCAAAATTGAAGGTCGGATGAAAACGCCAGAGTATGTGGCAAACGTAGTGAGCAAATATCGTAAAGCGATTGATCGCTATTTTGAAGGACGTGGCGAGCGTGCGACACAGGAAGAGCTGCGCGAGCTTCAGCAGAGCTTCTCACGTGGATTCACGCATGGGTTCCTTGAAGGTACGAATAACAAGAAGCTTGTGGAAGGCACGTTCCCGAAAAGTCGCGGCGTATTCCTAGGGCGCGTCAAGCAATTGCTGCGAGATGGCGTGCTGGTTGAGCTGGAAGCACCAATCAAGCGTGGCGACGGGATTGTGTTTGATGCAGGCGACCCGACGAAAAAAGAAGAGGGTGGTCGCGTCTATGACCTGCGCCGCCAGGGAGAGAAGCTGGAAGGCGAGGCACCAGGCGGGCAAATCGAGCTTGTGCCAGGACGCAATGACGTGAACTTGTCGCGCGTGCATGTAGGCGATCGTGTCTGGAAGACGAGCGATCCTGCACTAGATAAGCGAATGCGCGCCACGTATGAGACAGACAAGCCGTACCGCGTATTCCCGGTACGCATTGAGGTGAGCGGCGCCGAGGGCGAGCCGCTCGTGACACGGTGGACGGACCTGTCCACCGGCTATGAGGTGCGCATTGACTCGGAGCTGATGCTCGAGTCTGCGCGCACCCGCCCCATGAACGAGGAACTGTTCATGGAGCAGTTTGGCCGCCTCGGGGGCACCGTATTTGCCCTCGAGGCAGTCGATGCGCATCTGGACGGCGATCTGCTCGTCCCGATGCGCGAGCTCAACGCAATGCGCCGCCGTGCGGTCGCATTGCTTGAAGCCGCACGCCAAGCGCCGCGTGCGTATGAACAGCACCGCATCGAAGTCTACGGCGATGCGAAGACAGGCCAGCAGCGCAGTCTGCTGGCGGAGCGCGACACAGCACAGGTAACGGTGCTGTGCCGTAACATTGACCAAGTGCATGCTGCGCTTACCGAGAATGTTGAACTGATCTATGCAGATTTCGAGTTCATTAAGCAGTTCCCAGCAGCCGTTGAGGCTGCACGCGCAGCAGGTAAGCGAATTGCGCTGGCGACGCCGCGTATTCACATGCCTGGGGAGAATGGCTACTTCCGAAATATTTTGAAGCTGAAGCCTGATGCAGTGCTCATTCGCAACACAGGAGCACTCTACTTCTTCTTGAAATACCGTGCCGAGCATCCTGAGGAGGACATGCCTGAACTCATCGGCGATTTCTCGCTTAATATTGCGAATCATAAAGCGGCTGCTTTGTTCCTTGATACTGGGTTGGATCGGATTACACCGTCCTACGATCTTAACATTCAGCAAATGGTCGATCTGCTGGAGCGCTCAGATACATCCAAGCTCGAAATGGTGATCCATCAGCACATGCCGATGTTCCATACGGAGCATTGTGTCTACTGCACCTTCCTCAGCGAAGGAACGGACTTTACGAACTGCGGTCGTCCGTGTGAAGAGCATCGGGTATCCTTACAGGATCGCATTGGCATGTCCCACCCTGTTCGCGTCGATGAAGGCTGCCGCAACACGGTTTACAATGCGATCGACCAATCTGGCGCTGAGTATATCAATCACTTCCTGGAGCTAGGCGTACCTAGTTACCGTGTAGAGTTCCTAGAAGAAACGCCAGATAAGGTAAAAGAAGTGCTGGGCCTATACCGTCGTGCGATTTCTGGTGAAATCTCTGGTACACAGGTATGGAAAACACTCAAAGCCACGAATCAGCTCGGTGTTACGCGCGGGCAGTTAGTAAAATGGGGCCGTGTCGATCACATTGACTAGAATATAAATAAAAAGCCGTATGTCCTTGAAGAAACTTCTTCTAAGGGCATGCGGCTTTTTTTTGTATTACTCTTCCCGAAAGATCGAATCCAAATGATGCTGAAGCACTTCGGTGACTCGTTCCAGATTGACACGAGCAGGATCTAGCATGGCATGCAAGGCGAGCCCGTCGACAACGGCATATAATCTCTCGGCTTCAATATCGGTCGGTATATGCTCCATTAGAAGATTGGCTTGTTTAAGTGTGCCAAGCATCTTTTGGATATTAGGATAAATGCTATCATGCATTGCGTCGAATTCCTCTGCTTTATGACGGACATGAGCTGTAAAGGCAAACCAAACCTCCATTTCGGCTAGAGTTTCTTTGGTCGTCGGAATTAATTCAATTAAAATTCGCAGTATTTGTTCTTTGGGGGGGAGCTTTTGCATGGCAACAGTCATAATGCGAGCTGTAGCCCGCTCTTTGACAAGCTCCATGGCGTAAATCAGCAATCCCTCTTGGGTCGGAAAGTCATGTCGCAGGGAGCCGAGTGATAAATTGGCTTCTTTGGCAACATTCCGTAGTGTTGCACCTGCCATTCCTTGTTCAAGAATGACCCTCCACATCGCTTCTGCAATGAGTTGCTTGCGTTCTTCATGATTCACTTGTTTTGGCATGTCTATAGTTTATCAAACTTATAGGCAAATAACTATATTTATTTAATACAATTGTATTAAATAAAACCGAGTGATATAATGAGCTGGCGAATGAACAAGGATGGGGGATTTATTGTGAATATGATCATTTCACTTATTATTGCGTGTGAGGTTGCTTTTTGGATTGTTATTGCGTTAGGACTTATCTGTCGCTACATGCTGAATCGGGATAAACTGGGTGTATTCTTCCTAGCTTTGACCCCTGTCGTGGATCTAATCCTGCTCGTTGCAACCAGCATTGATCTGTATAATGGCGCAACAGCTACTACAGCTCACGGAATCGCTGCTGTGTATATCGGGGTCTCGATTGGTTTTGGTAAATCGATGATTAACTGGGCGGATGAGAAGTTTCGATATTATGTGCTCAAGCAAGGGGATAAGCCTGCGCGAAAGTATGGAATAGAGCATGCCATGCACTATATGAAGAGCTTCATCAGACATATTGCTGCATTTGTAATCGGGGCAGGACTACTTTTGGCGATGATTTATTTTATCGATAATCCTACACGTACGGAAGCGTTATTAGGTATTTTGAAAATCTGGAGTGTTGCATTAGGAGTTGATCTGATAATTACGGTTAGCTACTTTCTTTGGCCCAGAAAAGCATAACGTAACAGTTGAATTGTTTGCTTCATAAGAAGTATGCTCATTCTATGAGAGGAGATTTGACTGATGATTGACAATAGTGAGAAACTCGAGCTTGCCATGTTTGCAGGGGGCTGCTTCTGGTGTATGGTGACGCCATTCGAGGAATTGCCTGGGATCAAGGGCATCGTGTCGGGTTATTCAGGTGGCAGCGTAGTGAACCCAACCTATGAGGAAGTGAAAAAAGGGATAACAGGTCATGCGGAGGTCGTACAAATTACATTCGATCCGTCGATCTTCCCTTACACTAAGCTTCTTGAGCTTTACTGGCAGCAAATCGATCCTACTGATGCGGGCGGACAATTTCAAGATCGCGGAAGCCAGTATCGTACGGGGATTTATTTTTATAATGAAAAACAAAAAGAGCTTGCAGAAGCTTCCAAAGCCCAGCTAGCCGCAAGCGGTCGGTTTAATAAGCCAATTGTGACGGAAATCCTGCCTGCAGCGGCATTTTATCCAGCAGAAGACTATCATCAAGATTATCACCGTAAAAATCCGAAGCATTACAAAGAGGATCGCGCACAATCAGGCAGAGATGAATTTATCGAGAAGCATTGGTAAGAGTACTCATTTAGATATAACCTTTAATGATATGGATGGTCTTCATTCTCAATTTTTGTTAGACTTAAGAGGTAGGACTGATAAGTTCTAATAGAGCAATTATTTCAGATTCATTTACTTTAAGGGGATGAAGGAATGCTACTAGCAAAGAATGACAGATTGGTTATGATTGGGGACTCTATTACCGATTGCGAACGTAGAAGACCGATTGGTGAAGGTCGTCTTGGTTCACTTGGTCAAGGTTATGTATCGATGGTCGATGCATTGCTGCAAACCATGTATCCAGAGCTGGCGATTCGAGTAACGAATATGGGAATCAGTGGGGATAACGTAAGAAATCTGGCTGAGCGTTGGCAGACGGATGTAATGGACTTAGAGCCGAACTGGTTATCGATCAAAATTGGAATTAATGACGTTTGGAGCCAATATGTTGCTCCATATTACACAGAACGTCATGTCTACATAGAGGAATATGAGCGCACATTACGTGATCTGATTGCGCAAGCACAGACACTTCCTTCACTCAAAGGGATCATTCTTGTAAGTCCTTACTATATTGAATCCAATCCGCAGGATGCGACACGTCAAGCGATGGATCAATATGGACAAGTCGTGAAAAAGATTGCGGAAGAACTTAATCTTGTATTTGTAGATACGCAAGCTGCATTTGCAGGAGTATTGGAGCATATGTATCCTGGCGCATTAGCATGGGATCGCGTGCATCCAAGCGCACCAGGGCATATGGTTATTGCGAGAGCGTTCTTGCAAGAAATCGGTTTTGAGTGGAAGTAAGATCAAGTAATTATCAATGGATCGTGACGTACCCCTTTCGGTGCGATTAAGGTCTTGAATGAAATTAGCGGATTGTCAGGCGTATATTTCAAGTATTTGCGACGGTAAGGAGCTTATACTGATGAAGTAGATACCTCGCAATCCGTTATTTTTTTGTGAACATATCATCGGTTTCTCCCATCTTATCGTGCAGAATGCTTGCTAATTATAATAATTCATTATATTATATAAATAAAGTTAATTACTTTTTGTTAGTAAAAATGACCCTACATAGAGGAGCCAGCTATCATGACTACATTCGAAGCACTCATTAAGGAACGCCGCTCTGCAATGAAATTTATTCCGGGTGTTGAACTCCCAGATCGTGAATTAGAGGAGATTTTTGCCCTAACCAAATTTGCTCCATCCGCCTTTAATCTGCAGCATGCTCATTATGTTGTGATTAAGGATTCCGAGATGAAGGATCAGATCTATGAGGCAGCTAATAAGCAATATAAGATTAAGACAGCTTCGGCCGTTATTCTGGTATTGGGAGATAAGCTTGCGTATCAAGATGTTGGACGGATGAATGAAGGATTTCTGCATTTGGGTGTCATGAGCAAGCAGGAGTATGATGCAGAAGTGTCTGGGGTCACGGGGTTCTATGAATCACGCGGACAAGAGTTCATGAAAGAAGAGGCCATCCGCAATAGCAGTATTTCCGCTACACATTTTATGTTAACGGCGAAATCGAAGGGCTGGGATACTTGTCCGATGATCGGTTTTGATCCAGAGGCTATTAAACAGCTTATTCATATTCCAGATCGCTACGAGTTAACGATGATGATCACGATCGGCAAGGGCGATTTCTCGAAGATCAGACCTAGAGGCTACCGCAAGCCAGTTGGCGAGTTTGTGACGGTGGGGTCTTTTTGATAGATATGAATTTATTCTTTTACATAAAATGATGATATAAACTTAGATAAAATTAATATATTGGTATATTATCGGTTTAAGAAACGCAGCTGTTCTTCGTGGAAGGACGGTGAATGCGTTTCTTTTTGTTATTTATTTTGGGGGAGTAGGATGATTTGGGGAGGGTGATTACTACAACAGCCAGGAAAAGATATCAATTTATATTTAAGAAACGAATCAGGAGAAGTAGTAGGCGGTCTGTTTTGTGAAACTTGGTTATACGGCTAATATCTTGATGTTTTTTGGATTGCTGATGAATATAGACATAAAGGATACGGAAAAGTCATGTTTAATGAAGCTGAGAGATTGGGGAAAGAACTCGGATGTACATTTGCTCATACTTGTACTTTTACATATCAATCACCAGAATTCTATAAGAATATGGGGTATGAAGTATTTGGCGTTAATGATGAATACCCAGATGGAATAAAACAGTATTTTTTTAAAAAGAAGTTGAAGTGAAGAATCAAAATGCGAAGAGCATATTTAAAAAGTATATCAAAGAAGGCGTACCCATCCGACAACATCGTATCTACGAAATGTCACTGACGCTCCTTTAAGCCTCTCGGGTTCGTGAATTAACGTGCAGGTTATTTGAAGAAGAGATAAAAGGATATATAACTAAAAACAAGAATATCTTATTAGTTTGTTTTTTAGTAAGCAGTTTACTTGAAAATAGGAGGGGTTTGAATTGGAGGATTTAATTAAGGAGTACGCCTTAGGATACGCAATGCTTAGGGATGCTATCGAAGGATTAACAGAGGAGGAGCTTCGTTACAAGCCTGCACCGGACAAATGGAGCATTCATCAAATCCTCATACATGTGACAGATTCAGAGATCTCGTCTACATCTCGACTAAAAAAAGTCTTGGCGGAAGATGAGCCGCTTCTGATTTCATTTGATCAAGACGCATGGGCGAATAACTTGGGGTATGATTTAATGGACCGCGAACAGTATCTGCTTCTGTTTAAATTGCTGCGTTCCAGTATGCAGACAATTCTAGACAATCTAACTAGTGAACAAAGCGAACGAGTGGGAGTGTATGTAGATCAGAAGCGATTCACATTTAAGCAATTGACAGAATTCCGCGTCGAACATGTCCGCGACCACCTTGATCAAATTGAAAGGGTAAAGAAGGCATATCAAGAGAACCAATTAACCTATTAACATAGAACGATAGTTGAATTTGTAAGTCTCTCGAAGAAGGCGCGGACCTCCAATAACAATGTGTTCGCGCATCAGGGCTTTCGACCCTCGGTTGTCAGATGTATAATCATGGAAGAGACTTAGACACACGACCCAGCCTAAGATAGGAGCTATCTAAGGCTGGGTCGCGTCGTAAACACGGAACCGTTAGATGAAATATCCGCAAGAACATAATAAATAATTTATTATGTTTTCTAATTATCGTATTTTGGAAATAAAGTATACGTTGTGTTGGGGGTCTATAATTTATCAACCACTTAGTATTAGTAGGGGAGAACACAACTATAAAAAAAGGTATGTTATTCAAAATTATCCTGAAGATTTAATAAGCGCAAAAAAGAAGATTTTAATTGAAGACCATGAATTTCGCGAATACTGAAGCGTTATACGCAACCCAGAAAGACATTAGAGGTCAAACTAATCTCATAACAAGAACTACAATATAGCAAATCTCTAATTACTGTGTTAGGAGGCTATTATGTTCGTGCTTTATATGCTATTAGCAATAGTGGGAATAGTAATATTGATTTGTATTCTGATATTCTTGGCTTACAACATTTTACGAAGCGTAAAGAACATTTACTCTTGGTTTTCCTTGATAGTAATTGTTATTTTTATATGTATTGCCTTTTGGCAAAGTTTGAAGTTTTTAACATAAGACTTCAAAGCCTTCGAACCGAGAAATTCAGTCAAAAAAAGGGGCTTGTAGAATCTCGTCATATCAATACAAGAAACGTTATATGAAACCGACGCAAATCAATATAAAAGATTTTTCTTGGAAGGAATTTTGCTATGTCGAGAAATTGGAAAGAGTCGTATACTGGGCAACTTCGATCAATATTAGGAAATCAAAAACTGATTATCCCGTCAGTAAGAGCTGTAATTTTTAATGAAAGTGGAGAAGTACTATATATCCAGAGAAGAGGAAATGGGAAGTGGGCTTTACCTGCAGGCGGCATTGAACTTAATGAATCTATCTTGGAATGTTTGAGACGAGAAGTGTATGAAGAAACCGGGTTAGTAGTAATTAATGCTACACTTATTGCAATGTACACGGGAAGGGGATATTGTGTAAAAAATAGATTTGGCGATGAGTATCAAGGATTTGAATTATTATTTAGAGTAGATGAGTGGTCAGGAACTATATTGAGTGAAACAAATGAGACAACTAATATTGGATTCTTTCCACTGAATGACTTGCCTCCATTTGAAACCGGTTACTGGGAGAAGCATGAGAAGGAAGTATTAGAAGATGTAATAAACTTTAAGGGAGAGCCAATTATCAAGTGATTAAGTTTGTATGTTATTTAAGGAAGGCATCGACACCATATAACATAGTGTTTACGCTGTGAATCCTGATGGAACCTTGGTTTGCCCGAGGCAATCCGGAGGAGTGAAGTCAAGCGGACAAGCCTGCGAACTTAACCGTATCGCGGCCGGCCTTATTGACCTTAAGCCTCTAGGCTTCGTGAATACATAAATGCTAGCAGTAATTAATATTTTTATTATTTTGAAAGGAGAACTATGAAAGACATAACTTATAAGTTCTGGACACTATGCATGATCCAAGACGGGGATAGAGTATTATTGTTAAATCGGAATCATGATCATTTTAGTGGTTATATTCCACCCGGAGGGAAGCTAGAGTTTCCTGAAAGCCCAATTGAAGGGGCGATAAGAGAAGTTAAAGAAGAGACTGGATTAGATGTAAAGAATCTTAAATTTAAGGGTATTTATGAATATGTTAATGAAAAAGAGCGAGACAGATATATTATCTATAACTACATTACGCATGATTTTTCGGGGGATTTACTAGTACATTCAGCGGAAGGTAAACCTGAATGGATTCATATTAATGAACTTGAGTCCATACCGATGCAGCAATCGATTAGAAGAAGAATTCCATATTTCTTTAAGGAAGGAACATTTGAAATTCATGTAGTATGGGATGAAGGAGAGCGTGAAGTACGTATAAGAGAAACATGAAATGATGAATTTTTTGGGAGTCAAGAAGATAATCACTTTTGCTAAAAACGTAATCACGCTAATCGATAAGAAATATTTTTTATGAATGATAGCAGAGGAGACAAACAATGAAAGTCTACAACAAAGTTGTCCGTGACCATATCCCCGAAATTATTGAGAAAAGCGGAATGAAATACGAAATGGAAGAGTTGGATAATAAGCAATTTTTAGAAGGACTGATAGAAAAACTAACGGAAGAGCTAGAAGAGTTTAAAGAGGAAGAAGATATTAAGGAACTTGCTGATATTTTAGAGGTTGTTTATGCCATAGCAAGGCTCAAAGGTGTGTCCAAGGAGCAGTTAGAAGAAATAAGAAAGCACAAAGAAGAAACGAATGGGGGATTTAATAAAAACCTCTTTTTGATAAAGACCTATTTGTGAATGTTCGAAGTACCACCTGCCATTATTTTAATATTCATTAATTGACTCTTTTGCAGATTAATAGTGTAATAATTGGAAAAATGTATTATATTGGTATACGTATCATCTGAAGAAACGTAGCCGTTCTTCGTGAAAGGACGGTGAATCCGTTTCTTTTTTGTTATTTATTCAGGGGGAGTCGAATGAGTTGAAAAGATTGAAAATTAAAAAATCTTTATTTAGCAAGTACAGGCATTTATTCGTATTTACATTGGTAGTGGGACTATTATTGTTGACAGCATGTCAGGCTGTATCTACTTCAAAAACAGATCAAGCGCAAGTGACGGATACTCCGATTAATCTTGCAGCATCAATCTCAACAGCTTCAATACAGCAGACAGAGGCGGTTACTCCATCTCCTTCACCTTCAGATGAACCACAGAATAGTGTATCTCAGGCTGAAGTTCCTGAGAATGAAGATGTGTCAATTGTCATAATGGGTGATATTTTGCTTGGGGATACGGTATATCCACATCTGGAACGCAATGGGTTTGAATACCCTTATAGGGAGATTAAACCAATTCTCGAGAAAGCGGATGTAGCGGTTGGCAATCTGGAATTTGCAGTTACGACAAGAGGGGTTAAAGAGAACAAGACATGGACATTCCGAGCAGGACCTGAGGTGCTGCCGGCAATGGTGGAAGCAGGATTTGATGCTGTAAGCTTGGCTAATAATCATGCGATTGATTACGGGCGTCAGGGATTGCTCGATACGCTTGATAATGTTAAGCAGGCCGGAATGGGCTTATTCGGAGCGGGACAAGATGAGAAAGAAGCATATTCACCTTGGGTTATAGAGAAAGGTGGCAAGAAATTTGCGTTTCTTGGTTTTAGCCGTATCGTTCGCTCGGAGACTTGGAAGGCAACTCCAACTCAGCCCGGAGTTGCGGAGACACATCAGACAGATCGTGCATTAGCTGCTATTGGGCGTGCCAAAGAAAATAACGATGTTGTCATTGTATACCCACATTGGGGAACAGAGAATACAACGGAGGTTGAACCGTATCAGCATAAATTAGCACAAGCGTATATCGATGCTGGAGCAGACCTCGTGATTGGCGCACATCCTCATATGCTTCAGGGCTTGGAGCAGTATAAAGGCAAGTGGATTATGTACTCGCTTGGCAATTTTATTTTTCAAACGATTGAAGAAAGACCTTTAACCTGGGATACCGTAATATTGGAAGCCAAATTTGCTAAAGATGGTCAAGTTGATCTGAAGCTGCATCCCTTCCTGACAACTGCGGCTCAGCCCAAAAAAATGAGCACTGAAGCGGAGAAACGATTATTTCAGCGCCTAACGGATATTTCATTTGATGTTAAAGTTAATGAAGATGGCACAGTTTCCAAGCCATAAGGAAAGCTCTCTTAATCCAATAAGGATTGGGAGAGCTTTTATTTTGATATACTTTTGTGTGAGGCACTCTTTTGTCTTGCCATATTTAATGTAAGAATCCCGCTTTAATGACCTGCGGCTTTAAGTGTATGCTTGCTCTGACTTGCCTGCATACGGAACACAACGGCAATGAGTTTATCCTGTTCGTAAGGATTAATATTCGAGAATTGGCAGGCGTACATGTATTGCTCATGATCTACTTGATAATAACGGACGATGGATACTTGTTCGAAGAAGATGTTGTCCATTACTTCAAAATTCACAGTAAGAATATCATCGGGGGTATGAATGATCGGCTCTTTTGTATAGAAGCTAATGCCACCTCCGCTTAAATCGCGGATTGTTGCTTGATAGGTTGTGGTTGGAATATAGTCGTCCAGATCTCCAAGAACGGTAACTTCAACAGTCATATGATACAGATTCAAGCGAAAGAAAGCGCGTCTATTGGGTGTGGCTTGATTGGATGCGTAATGTCGACTCATTTGTAAGCTCCTTGATTGAAATTCAGATCGATTATTGGTATTTTTCGACATATTTCGACAAATCCCTTCTTTTGGATAAATTTATCTTCAGTTAATTCGAAATTGTCACTTTCCATTCACAATGTAAGGCCAATATAGCCCAAGTGAGTCATAGGCAAGCGCCCGTAATTAAAGTTATTTTAAATATAGAATGATACAAAACGGGGGTGGGAGTAATTAGCCAAAATCGATGGTTAGGGCGTTGTATACTCCTGATGATCATCATGGTTGCTGGATTATTCGGTGGACTTCAAGGAGCGTCAGCAGCTGACCAACCTGTTAACTTGCAATCGCTCATCGATCAAGCAAAGCCTGGGGATACAATCACAGTTCCGGCAGGTGCTTATCAAGGTCCTATACAGATCAATAAGACTCTGAAGTTAATCGCGGACCAGGAAGTTCTGATACATGGCAATGGCGATGCTCCAATCCTGACGATTCAAGCCGATCATGTCTTAATCGCTGGTATCCATTTCGTTGATGAAAGAGCTAGAGATCCAAAAGAAGCCACTGTACTGGTCAAGGGCAATGACAATGTGCTGAAGGAAGTGACCGTACGTACGAATGGAACAGGTATTCAGCTCAGAGAAGCAAGTCGTAACCTGCTTGATGGCGTACAAATCCAAGGCTTAACAGACGCTCGCAGCGGATCGGATTCCGTGATGCGAGGCAATGGTATTGACCTATGGGAATCGTACAGCAATCAGATCATCAATAGTTCGGTTGATAATATGTATGATGGCATTTACTTGGAGAACAGCAGCGATAATCTGATTCGGAGCAATGTCGCGAAGAACTCGCGTTACGGTTACCACCTCATGTTCACAAAGAATAATACGATTGAGAAGAATGTTGGGTTCCATAATGTGACAGGTGCGATGGTGATGGGTTCGGAGCAAGTGAAGGTTCAGCATAATGAATTTTCCAAACAAAATGAGAATGTGAATTCGCAGGGTATCCTTCTATTCGATGTCAAAAAGACGGCCATTCAAGGCAACGAAGTGGAAGGTAATCGGGTAGGGATCTATGTGGAATCATCGAGTGATAATCAGATTCTGAATAATGTGCTGACACGTAATTTTATCGGCATTCAGATGATCGATGCTTCGACTAATGAATTGGAAGGCAATGAATTTGTATCTAATGTGATTCAAGCCCAAGCAGAATCGAGCTCGGACAATCGGGTTCAAGCGAACTATTGGGATGATATGCAGGGCATCGATCGTACAGGTTCAGGGCGAAGTGATCTAGCTTATCAAATAAATCCGTTCTATATCACCCTTACGAATGATGTTAAAGCGTTTCAGCTATTTTTTGGCTCACCAGGCATGGAATTTCTAGAATCTTTATTCAATAATCCAACGGATTCCTGGCTTAAGGATCGTTCACCTCTTATGAAGCCGCCAGCTTTGCAAGGACAGGTGGAGCAAGGGGTAGGGTTTTCAGCTTTATGGCTTGGGTTGGTATTGTTAGTTGTTAGTTTATTATGTATATATAATTGGGGGATTGCACGAAAATGAGAAAATTATGGTTAAACGTAGCGTTAGTTGCAGGATTGGCAGTTGTAAGTACAGGTTGTGGCTCGAAACAGGCGGAGCCAGTGGCGATTAATGCCGCAGTCGATAAATGCGATATTTGCAATATGACCGTGAACGATGATATTAATGCGACAGAAATTATTCTAAAGAATGGCAAAGCGTTAAAATTTGATGATATCGGCGATATGTATGTCTGGACGAAGAAGAATGGTACAACGGATGTGGATGTTCAGTATGTTCGTGATTATAAGTCAAAAGAATGGGTTCAATTGAAGGATGCTACGTTTGCTTATGACCCTACCTTCCATACACCAATGGCATATGGCGTTTATTCCTTTAAAGACAGCAAAGAAGCGGAAGCGTTCATCGCTGAACAGAAGGCAGGTAAAGTGTTAACTGTCAAAGATTTGGACAGCCATAGCTGGGAGAGAAACAAGGAAAATATGCATATGGGTGACATGAAAGATGGTCACAATATGAATAATGGTGATACAAACGGCGGTAATCATATGGATATGAATAAGAAAGATGAGCATGGCGACGGCAAAAAATAAACAAAGGTGTGAAACGCTTTGAATGTATTCATAATCGCGCTTCGCGAGATTAAGCTTGGTTTTCGCAATCCATGGGCTTATTCGTTTCTAGCCTTGTTTTCATTCTTTAGTTTAGCGCTTCTGCTCATTCAGTCACAAAGCAGCCTGCAAGGCTATACGCATACGACAGGAACGATGCTTAACTTGATCTTGTATTTATTGCCTTTAATGACGCTGCTGCTCGGTTCATTCGCCGTTACTGCAGAGAAGGAAGAAGGGGGTTGGGCTTTATTATCAACCTATTCTTTATCGACATCTTCCTTTTTGCTAGGTAAGTTTATCGGACTCTTTGTCGTTCTGGCAGTGATCGTTGCATTCGGGTACGGGATATCGGGTGTGCTTGGCGCTTTACTTGGACAAGGATTTACGTTCTCGTCTCTTGCTTTCTTTTTTGCCTTCTCGCTCCTGGTCGTATTCTTGTTCTTGGGGGTAGCGATATGGATTGGAACTCTTTCACGGAATCGTTGGCAGGCGCTGACGATCGGGGTGAGTGCATGGTTTATTTATATTATCGGCTGGTCTACTCTGCTGATCTCTGTATTAGGATGGCTGCATTATAGCCTGATCAAACCTGCGCTTATCGGCTTAACATTCCTCAATCCAGCAGAACTTGTGCGCATCTTTATGGTCGTCAAAATGGGCGGTGGCTCGATATTCGGTCCTGAGTATTATCAGTGGGTTACTTGGATTCAAAGTCCATGGGGTGTACCGATCTTCATCCTTGCTTGCCTATTATGGGTAGCGATTGCGCTTGGAACGGCAATGCTCGTCTGGGAGAGGGGGAGACGTCGTGGGTAATGAGATGATCGACATGCAAGGCGTTAGCCAGAAAATCGGAAAGCAATTGATTGTAGAACCGTTTGATTATAAACTGGAACAAGGGCAAGTGCTCGCACTATGCGGAGGCAATGGGGCTGGCAAAAGCACGATCATCCGCATGCTGGTCGGTATTTCACAGCCAACTACGGGAACCGTTGAGGTAGGCGGTGTGAAGTGGAAGCAGGACCGTAAACGCTATGCGGAGAATATTGGCTACATGCCTGACGACTTTAACTTTGGTGCAACGCTGACAGCTTGGGAGACGATTCGTTTCTATGCTCAGCTCAAAGGCATTAAGGATGCAAGAGCGCTAGAAACACTAGAGCTTGTGGATTTGGCGGAAGTGCGGCATAAGAAGGTAGCTGCTTTCTCCAAGGGAATGCGTCAGCGTCTATTGTTCGCGCAGGCTTTACTTGCTAAACCCGCCTTGCTTGTAATGGATGAGCCTACGAATGGATTAGATCCTTATTGGACCGCAACTTTTGCCCAGCTCGTCTTGCAGCTAAAAGCAGAGGGACACACGATTGTGTTCTCTACGCATCAATTAGATGTAGCTGCAGAGGCGGCAGACGAAGCGATTTTCTTGAATCATGGAAGAATTCTTAGCCAAGGCCGTGTGTCCGAATATAGGCAAGCAAATGGCGAACATGGATTGCATCAAGTGTTTACACAATTAATTGCTAACCAATAGTAATAGAGATTACGGGATAGGAGACTGATCCACATGAAAAGACGCAAGTCATGGCTTCTAATCGCTTGTTTGCTGTTTATGACCCTTATGCTGGGTGCTTGCAGCAGCGAAGATTTAGGCGGCATTAAGGTGGAGGCAGATCTAACGACAGATCCGGCATCCGTTAAAGTCAATGAGGATGTCCGATTAACGACGAACGTAACGGGGCTTAAAACTTTTGACGATGTAGAAGTGTATTTTGAAGTGAAGAACCCGGATAAAAGCAAAAGAGAATTGGTCCGTGTCGATCAATCGAATAACGGAACCTATTCGGGGCCAACGAAGTTTGTAGAAGCAGGAACCCATGAAGTGATCGTCCATGTCATCAATCCGGATATCCATGCTACGATTAAGAAATCTGTAGACGTTGGCAAATAAAATCATCTTCATGTAAAAGAGTAATGCATTTCTTTTGTTTTTGTAATAAACTGGATATAACATTTGAGGCACCCGCATCCTGGACTGGAGCGGGTGTTTTTGTAGATATACGTAAACTAACCAACCATTTCTTCTTACTTAAGGGGGCTGCAATATGAAGGATCAAGTCGTTATCGTTACAGGTGGATCAAGCGGGATGGGCAAGGCAATGGCAGCAAGATTTGCAAGTCAAGGTGCTAAAGTGGTCATAACAGGACGTACGGTAGAGAAGCTGGAAGCTGCGCAGCATGAAATCGAGACTTATGATGGTCAAGTGCTGCCAGTTCAGATGGATGTACGTAATCCAGAGGATGTCGGTCGGATGGTTGAACAGACAGTCGCAACCTTTGGGACAATTGATTTCTTAGTGAATAATGCGGCTGGTAATTTTCTCGTGGCAGCAGAGGATTTATCGATTAATGGTTGGAATTCGGTTATCAATATCGTGCTAAATGGCACATTCTATTGCAGCTCTGCTGTCGGCAAGTATTGGATTGCGAATGGCATTAAGGGCAGCATCCTCAATATGGTCGCTACCTATGCCTGGGATGCAGGGCCAGGTGTGATTCACTCGGCAAGCGCCAAGGCGGGCGTGCTTGCGATGACTCGCACATTAGCTGTCGAGTGGGGGCATAAGTACGGCATCCGCGTTAATGCGATTGCACCAGGACCGATTGAGCGAACTGGCGGAGCGGAGAAGCTTGCCTTCTCAGCAGAAAGCGCCAAGCGCATTATTGCAGGCGTTCCTCTTGGCAGACTTGGCACACCTGAAGAAATTGCAGGGCTAGCGGCTTACTTACTATCAGCAGAAGCGGGCTATATCAATGGCGCATGCATAACGATGGATGGCGGCAGCTCCTTGCATCAGTATTTTATTTGATGGATGGTATATCTTCATTTCATTTGTGTATTTAATCGGCTCATTAGATAATCGATTACCTCTGTAGTGCCAAAACCGCTTACGTTTCTTCCTGCAATAGCGTGTGCAAAGAGTAATACTTTATTATTTACAGTGTAGTAATCGACATTTAAATAAAAATCTGAATTCCCAGTTATTTGTGGCTTCACGTCATTGTCCAGATAGGCGGCCACAAATATATGTGTCTCTATATAGCCGTTAATACCCCGATTCTTATGAATGCTCATTGAGGATGTAGCAAATTCTTCGAATTTTGGGTTCGTAATAACCCAGCCTAACTGTTCATCTTTCCAGATGCCGAAACCTTGATCTGTTAATCCGACAATACCGATTTTATTCGAATCAGCTAAAAGGTAAATCTGGGTTAAGTGTTCGGCATCCTTGGAGTAACCCTCCACTGAGATAATATCCTTTTTGGTAAAGCTTTGTTTTTTGAGATTTGCGGAAATGCTCCACTGCGTTAGATAGAGGGAAACGATAATTACAAATATGAATAGCAGGATAGCACCACTAATTATCTTTTTCATCAAATTCCCCTTTCTATTGTTTTAAAAGTACGCGCAGGTATTTACTAGATTTTACCATCAACTGCATAGATCATACAAAGTAATTATATATAATGTTCTTTCATATATGACGTTGGTTCCATACCGGCGTCTTTTTGCGTGAGCCGCACATGTTGTGATTCATCTTACACGCATTTGACAGCTTTTTAACGGTAGAATAGACTGAGATTGGAACGGTGTATTTGTTCCATTGTAATAGTAAGAGTGGAGGGAATTCGTTGATCGTAGATATCACATCATGGAAGCACGTGTTCAAGCTAGATCCAGACAAAACGTTATCAGACGAACATTTGGAACGTATTTGTACGTCTGGCACACATGGAATAATAGTCGGTGGCTCAACGGGAGTCACTTATGATAATACAGTCGATTTACTAGCTCGTATCAGGCAATTCGAAGTGCCTTGCGTACTGGAAGTTTCACATCGGGATGCGATTGTCCCCGGGTTTGATCTATATTTAATTCCAGTCGTGCTCAACTCCAAAGATCCCAAATGGATTGTGGGTCAGCATGCAGAAGTACTCAAAGAGTATGGAGCGATCATGGATTGGGAAGAAGTGTTAGCAGAGGGCTATGTGATCTTGAATCCAGATTCAGATGCAGCGAGGCTCACAAATGCAGAAACAACTGTTGATGTTCAGGACGTAGAAGCGTATGCTAGAATAGCAGAACACTTGTTCCATATGCCAATTTTCTATATTGAATATAGTGGAACTTTTGGCGATATGGAGTTGGTAAGGCAAATGCGTCGAACGCTTCGGAATACGCAATTGTTTTATGGCGGCGGGATCGATAATCAGGAAAAAGCACAAGCCGCAGCAGCGGCAGCCGATACCATTGTTGTAGGCAATATCGTCTATGATGATTTGGATGCTGCACTTCAAACGTTATATGTTGTGGGATTGGAGAGAAAACAATATGTTTAATAGTACGAATATTCATCAGTCAATTGATAAACTTAACCCAGAACAGCGCAAAGCAGTCGAAGCTGTGGATGGTCCGCTGCTTATTATGGCTGGAGCGGGGAGTGGTAAGACGCGGGTGCTGACGCATCGTATCGCGAATTTGATCGCAACTAGAAGAGTAGCGCCTTGGAGCATTCTTGCCATTACATTTACGAACAAAGCTGCACGAGAAATGAAAGAACGTGTAGACAAGCTGATCGGTTCTTCAGGTAATGATATCTGGGTATCGACCTTCCACTCGATGTGTGTTCGGATTTTGCGCAAAGATATTATGCGTATTGGTTATGCCAGCAATTTCTCTATTCTAGATTCTTCAGATCAACTGTCGGTTATCAAAGCATGTATGAAGGAATTCAACATTGATGTGAAGAAAATTGAACCCAAAGCTGTGCAGGCTGAGATCTCAACCGCTAAGAATGAACTGATTGGCATAGAGCAGTACGAGAACCGCGCTGGCGCTGATTACTTTCTAAGCATTGTTGCCAAAGTATATAAGTCTTATCAGCGCAAGCTGAAGAACAACAACTCACTTGATTTCGATGATCTGATTATGAAAACAATTGAGCTTTTTAAAGAGGTTCCTGAAACACTGGATTATTATCAAAATAAATTCCAATACATCCACGTTGATGAGTATCAAGATACGAACCGTGCACAGTATTTATTGTGTCGCATGTTAGCCGATAAACACCATCGTATTTGTGTCGTGGGGGATAGTGATCAATCGATTTATCGTTGGCGGGGCGCAGATATTACGAATATTCTGAACTTTGAGAAGGACTATCCGGAAGCAGAGACCATTCTGCTAGAGCAGAACTATCGTTCCACAGGTAATATTCTGCAAGCAGCGAATGCGGTTATTTCGCGTAACACAGGGCGCAAGCCGAAGAATCTATGGACAGATCAAGGTGAAGGAGCCAAAATCAAGCTCTACCAGGCAGATTCCGAGCATGCAGAGGGATATTTTATCGCAAGTGAAATTAACCGTAATCGGGCACGTGGCAAAAATTTCAGCGATCACGCCATTCTGTATCGTACGAATGCACAATCACGGGTAGTCGAGGAAATTCTGATCAAATCGGATATTCCATATCAAATCGTTGGCGGCATCAAGTTCTATGATCGCAAAGAGATCAAGGACATTCTGGCCTACTTAAGATTGCTATCCAATCCGAATGATGATTTATCCTTGCAGCGTATTGTGAATGTGCCGAAACGTGGCATTGGGGATACCAGTGTGGAGCGGGTTGCCGATGCAGCAGCGCGTCATGACGTATCGATGTTCTCGATGTTAGAAGCGCTTGATTCGATTGAAATCACGGCGAGAGCCAAGAATGCCTTAAGTGATTTCTATGAGGTTGTGCTGTCGCTTCATCATATGGTGGATTATTTGACCGTAACGGAATTAACGGAGAAGGTGCTGGAGCTAACGCAGTATCGTGAAGAATTACAAAATGAGAAAACCTTGGAATCCAAGGCTCGTTTAGAAAATATAGAAGAATTCCTGTCCGTAACCATGGAATTTGAGAAGAAGAGCGAAGATAAATCGCTTGTTTCGTTCCTTACCGATTTAGCGCTTATCGCTGATATTGATACCGTGGATAAAGAAGAGGGACCGCAGGATGCGGTTACTCTTATGACCATGCATAGCGCCAAGGGATTGGAGTTTCCAGTTGTCTTCATTGTGGGCATGGAGGAAGGTTTATTCCCAAGCTCACGTTCTCTTATTGATGAAGAAGAGTTAGAGGAAGAGCGGAGACTCGCTTACGTTGGCATCACACGTGCAGAGCAAGAGCTGCATCTTACTTGTGCGAAGATGCGTATGCTCTATGGACGTACGAGTGCCAACCCGCCTTCGCGATTCCTGCGGGAGATTCCGGAGGAGCTGCTGGAAGATGCTGTACCGCAGGAGAAGCAGCGCGATCGCGGCTACAGTGACAGCGGTACAGGCAGCAGCTTGCGCGGCAGCTTTGCTAACCGC
The DNA here is from genome assembly GCF_004344915.1 of Paenibacillus albiflavus. Lineage (GTDB taxonomy): Bacteria > Bacillota > Bacilli > Paenibacillales > NBRC-103111 > Paenibacillus_AM > Paenibacillus_AM albiflavus. Next base: position 30,027 of record NZ_SKFG01000045.1, read on the forward strand.
GCAGAGACTCGCTCCCCGTCATCATGGGGAGCGGCACCAAGCGGCAATACCACTTTTGGACAAGCGAGTGGTATTACCGGTGGTGTGAGCAGAGGCCGTGCCTCTACTCGCCAACCGAGCACGGTGAACACCATGCTCAACTATGCCGTGGGCAACAAGGTATCCCACGTCAAATGGGGCACTGGCGTCGTGGTTGCCGTCAAAGGAACCGGAGATGACACCGAAGTGCAAATCGCGTTTCCAGCGCCAATCGGCGTGAAACGTTTGTTAGCGAAATTTGCTCCAATTACGAAAGAATCGTAAGAGAAAGGGAGAATGCACATGCTAGAAGCCATGAATGAAATGCGTTCGCTCATCGAGCAGATCACACATCATAATTATCTCTACTACACACTTGACGAGCCTTCAATTTCGGATGTTGACTACGATAAGCTATATGATCGACTGGTCGAGCTGGAACGCGAAACATCGACCATACTGCCTAATTCGCCTACACGGCGAGTTGGCGGTGATTTAATCGAGGGCTTCACGCCACATCGACATCTTGCAAGATTATGGAGCTTAGACAAAGCACAAAATGAAGAAGATCTATCAGCGTGGCATAACCGTGTTCTGAAACTCGTTAACGAGTTTAATTCGAACAATCCTGACAATCCGCTGCCACAGCCTTCTTTTGTCGTGGAGCTTAAATTTGATGGACTTACGCTTAACCTGACATATGACAAGGGTCAGCTAGTTCAAGCTGCCACTCGCGGCAATGGTACAGTTGGTGAAGGTATCTTGCCTCAGGTACAGACGATTCGTTCTATCCCATTTGAAATTCCGTATCAAGACGGGGTTATTGAAGTACAGGGTGAAGGGATCATGAACCTGTCTATACTTGAAGCCTATAACCAGACGGCTGCCGAACCTCTTAAGAATGCGCGCAATGCCGCAGCAGGCGCCCTTCGTAACTTGAATCCTAAAGTAACAGCAGAGCGGAAGTTAAATGCTTATTTTTATAACGTTGGCTATTCAAACGGACGCAAATTTGCAACACATCAGGAAATGATTCAATTTTTACGGGATAATAAGTTTAAAGTAAGTCCACACATTAAGTTTATGGAAACATTAGAAGAGGTTATTGCTGAGCTGAACCAAATTGCCGAAGCGCGCAAAGATCTTGATTTTCTAATTGATGGCGGGGTTGTTAAGCTAAATGATATGCGTACACGCGAGGTGCTAGGATATACGGAGAAGTTCCCTCGTTGGGCTATCGCGTTCAAATTCGAAGCAGAGGAAGCCGAGACCATTCTCGAATCCGTAACTTGGAATGTAGGTCGTACTGGTAAGATAACACCAATTGCAAAGGTAGAAGCTGTCGAACTAGCTGGTGTAACTGTGCAGAATTGTACGCTGAACAACACAGGGGACATTGAACGCAAAAATCTAAAGTTCGCTTTAGGTTCGCATGTTTATATTCGTAGGTCTAATGATGTCATTCCAGAAATTCTGGGAAAAGTGAACGATGAAGCGGATGGCGCAGAAATCGTCTACCCTACACATTGTCCATCATGCCACACTGAGCTTGAGACCAGAGGGGCGCATCTATTCTGTCCGAACCGATTAGGCTGTGCGCCGCAGCTTGTTAGTCGCATTACACATTTTGCATCACGTGATGCGATGGATATCGAATTCTTCAGTGAAAAAACAGCAGAACAGCTCTATGAAGAATTGGGCGTTCGTGACCCAGCTGATCTATACGATCTGCAATATGACGATCTTGTTCGTCTGGAGAGATTCGGAGCCAAGAAGGCAAGTAACTTGCTTGATGCTTTGGATAAATCCAAGACTCGCGATTTAGCCTCATTCTTGTTCGCACTTGGTATTCCGAATGTCGGTAAAACAACAACTAAGGTTTTGGCGGATCATTTCCGTTCGCTTGATGCTTTAATGTCTGCAACAACGGAAGAATTAATCACGCTGCCAGACGTAGGGGGGATTGTGGCGGATTCCATCCATACCTTCTTCCATAGTGAGACGGCGATTGATAGTATAAAACGTTTATTAGCTGCGGGGGTAACACCAGTTGTAGCGGAAGCAGCCACTGATGCAGCACCGATTAGTGAAGATAATCCGTTCTTCGGCAAAACAATCGTACTCACAGGTACGCTTAGTTTAATGGGACGTGATGAAGCAGCCCGCAAATTAGAAGCGCTTGGCGCTAAGGTAACGGGTTCAGTTTCCAAGAAAACGGACTATGTTATTGCTGGTGAGAGCGCAGGCTCTAAGCTAACCAAAGCAAGAGATCTTGGAATTACAGTTATAGATGATGAGCAGGAGCTATTGCGGATGCTCGGCGAAAGCTAAGGATGTGAACGAGAAACAACGAGGGGAATGTGGTCAGTTATGACCCATGAAACTCGTTGTTTTTCTATAGGTTTGTAGGACAAAAATAACTGTAAAATGACTGTAATTTATTCCCACTAAAAAAGTTTTTAAAAAGGGTTGCAATTAGGGACATAAGCTGATAATATTAGTTCTTGTCACCGCGGTTAACACGCTTCGGACGAGGCGGTAAACGAGGCTGACATGAACCATCAAAGCTCTTTGAAAACTGAACAAATGAATTGCAATTAGCAATTAGATTTATAATGAGATGTAACAATCTCGCTAGCAAGAAATTTTGAGCAAATCAGCTCACCTTTAATGGAGAGTTTGATCCTGGCTCAGGACGAACGCTGGCGGCGTGCCTAATACATGCAAGTCGAGCGGAGTTATTCCTTCGGGGATAGCTTAGCGGCGGACGGGTGAGTAACACGTAGGCAACCTGCCTGTAAGATCGGGATAACTCACGGAAACGTGTGCTAATACCGGGTAAATAATCTTCTCGCATGAGAGGGTTAGGAAAGACGGAGCAATC
>NZ_SKFG01000046.1 GCF_004344915.1 Paenibacillus albiflavus
CATGCTGCAACGACCTCTTCAAAATTATCACAGTAATAGGATTTGATAATATTCGCTCCTAATTCTGCTACGATTCTAGTAGCTAGCTTGAAAAACCGATCAGTTCGTTCCATTTCCTTACCTACTGCAATTACACCCATTGTAGGAATACTGTAACGACTTCCGAGATTCACCATATCGGATAAGTTTTTTAAGCTGGATAATTGACCCTCTGCCCCTACAAATGTTTGGACTGCTAAACAATCCGCATTGATCCGCACTGCTTCTTCAATATCAACTGCATTAATCTCATGACTTAAATCATCAAATAGAATAGATGAACCTGAAGTCGCACGTAAAGCGATAGCCTTTCCGCAAGCTGGATCAACACTTGTCCGCAGAGCACCTCTAGTTCCCATAAGCACATCGACTTCGTCTATCACTTTGGGAATAATAATATCTAATCGCTCCAAGCCGGATGTGGAACCCATAAAATACCCGTGGTCAAAAGCGAACATGACTGTATTTCCACTTTTCTTATTGAAAATATTAGATAAGTGCTTTTTCATGCCCCATTCTGCATTACTAGCTCCCTTAACGTGAAATGTTCCATTACTATCTACCGGAGTATCTAAATAATAATCTTTTGCCACTTTCAAGCCTTCAATGTCTGCCATTATCTGTTTCCTCCTTATGATTTGTTATATAATTGCAATTTAAAAATTGTAATTATCCGCATTGTCTTTTGTGAAAACTGTTCTTTCTGGCATAATAATCACACCACTATCCTGACTATCTTTTGCATCAGGATTTAATACCGAGTTATTCATTAGCTCAACAGTCCCAATACCTGGAATATCTACTTTATCGCCTACTTTAATATCTTTTCCTTGAGCAAGATAGTTAGATAGATAAACAGCAATTCCACCCTGAACCTTTACATCCCACAGACCCCATTCTTCCAAAATATTAGCTTTAGCGTAGTTTTTGATTGAATTTGGGGAAGCAAAACCAGTAATTGTAATTTTACTTTTATCTAAGCCATTATTTTGTGCTGCTTGGAGCTGCCCAGGTAAGGCTGTAGAATCGTTGCAAATGATCAAATCAATATCCTTATGAGCTGACAAAATCGCTTCCCCAACTGTAATAGCCTTTTCAGCATTTTGTTCGCTGTAATAATTTGCCGGAGCTACGTTTTCCCAATTCGGATATTTTTCTTTGATATATTCTTCACCGGCTTTTTGCCAAGAGTTCTGGTCTTGAACAGTTGATTGAGAATAATGCCATACATATTTTATTTTATCTTTCGCAGGATCCTTGCCTCTTTTCGTCAGAGCATCAACGCCCATGTCAACCAACATATCACCTAATTGTTTAGGAGTTCCTTGAGCCACCATTAATTTTCTAGCATCAGGTGAAACATCGGAATCCCAAGTAGTAACGACTATCCCAGAATCTTTTGCACGTTTTAAAACGTCATTCAGGCCAGCAGCATCTACCGCCGAGATAGAAATTGCATCTACGCCCTGCTGAATGGCATTGTTAATAATGGTTACCTGATTAGCTACAGATGCTTCAGGATTTCCATCGTATTTAACAGTGAATCCCTCTTTTTTGGCCATCTCTTGAGCGCCATCATTTCCAGATTCAAAAAAAGCATTCCCAGAGAGTTTCGGAACAAATACGATCGTTTTCCCTTTACCATTTCCTCCACTCGGAGTAGCCCCAGCATCCTTGTTACTGTCTCCGCATGCTGTAAGCCCAAACACCAAACTAACTGCTAGTACAACGCCCAACCCTCTTCTAAATTTCATAATGATTCACCTCTATTTGTAATTTTTTTTACTACCTTTTTGATAGCGCCACCATTAATAAAGGATCTTATGATCAATACAACAATCAGTAATATTCCAACCGGAATATCTAAGTATTGTGTATTAACACCTGACATGGATAATCCAAAACGCATAATCCCAATCACAACTGCGGCAAGGGCAGTTCCTAAGACATTCCCTTTTCCCCCATAATTTGAGGTGCCTCCTAAAACCACTGCTGTAATAATTGGCAAAGTTAATTCTTTACCAAAGTCCGCTTTGGCTGTTCCTAAATAGGCTGTTAAGACAATCCCAGCAATCGCAGCTGCGATCCCCGAAAGCACATACGTGCTAGCAATAATAGAGCTAGATTTAATTCCTGAGTATTCTGCTGTGTTTCTATTCACACCGATCAAAAATATTTTTCGACCATATTGTGTTTTGTGCAGTAAAACATAACTGATTGCGACCAGCAGAATAAATAAAATCAATTGATTCGGTATTCCTAATACATTACCTTTGAACAGTTTAGTAAAGCTTTCTGGAAATCCGCTTATCCCTTTGTAAGATTCAACTGAACTCATACTCGTTATGGCTAAAGCAATTCCTGAAAAGAGAAACGAACCTCCTAAAGTAATTACCATTGGCTGAACATCTGTTGTTGCAATCAAGGTCCCACTGAATAATCCACACAAGCCGCCAATTAGTAATCCAATCAAACAAGCAATCCATATGTTTAATCCCAATTGGGACCAAAGCAAGCCAACACTGATTGAGGTCAGACCAACAACTGAACCAGCTTGAATATCAATACCTCCCGTAATCATTACGAAAGTGACAAACAATGAGATAATACAAATCGGCATGAAATCGTTAATACTTCCCATTAAAACAACTGGATTTAAAAACCGGCTGTTAATGCTTCCGAATATAACAATTTCTAAAACAAGAAGAATGATTAAAAAATATTCCCATCTCCACTTGAACTTGCCACCACTTAAAATACTGCCCGTTTTCAATGATTGTGGTTTTGAATTTATCGCGCTTCCCATGAATTACGCTCCCTTCTATCCAATTTTGGCAGATAATCTTTCTCTTCGTAATTTTTCTGCAGAGCGGCGATTCATTACAGCACCAGCAACTACGATAACTATTAGAAGCAAGCCTGTAATTGTATTATCAAACGTTGATGGAAAGCCAAGGAATACTAATATCCGACTGATCGAAGCCATAATTAAGGAACCAGTAATACTTCCCCAAACCGTTCCGACTCCGCCATTAAGATTAATCCCGCCAATAACACAGGCTGCGATTGCGATCATTTCATAACCCACACCCGCAGTTGGTGTAATAAAGCCCACTCGACTAGCGTAAAGTACACCTGCTAATGCTGCGAAAGCTCCACACAAAATAAAACTTAATACCTTGGTTCTATTAACAGAGATACCAATAAGTTTGGCACCATCGATATTGTCACCAACAGCTTTAAAAGATTTTCCAACCCCAGTACGACTTGTCAGCAAATATAAAATTAGCGTAATTAGTAGAATACTTATATAAAACCAAGAGAAGCTATTAAATAATAGTTTTTGTGCTAATCCTTTAAATTCAAACGGGAGATTTTCGATCCATTTGCCACCTGTAAATACATAAATACAGCCTCTGATGATCCCATAAGTTCCTAAGGTCATAATAATGGAAGGAATCTTGAAGAAAATAACTCCAACTGCATTACATATCCCAACAATCACGCCAAACAAGATAGAAATAAGAAAAGCCCAAAATATTGGTGCACCACTCGTAATCAGGGTGCCAGCAATTGCTGCTGAAAAACCTAAGGTAGCCCCGACAGAAACATCAATTTCGCCGGTAAATAGTACAAAAGCCATCCCTAAAGCTACTAAAGCATAAACAGCGCTACCATTAACCATTTGAAAAATATTGTTCGGGGATAAAAAACTTGGATTAAATAATCCGACTGCCAGAATAATGACAATGATTACTCCTAAAGATGATAACTCTCGAGATTTCAAGATTTTGTTCATGAGACAACCTCCTTAGTTACACCAAACGAGGAACTCATTAAATTTTCAGGATTGATTTCTTTTTTGACATATTGAGCATTTATCTTCCCTCTGTACATGGTCAACGCTCGATCTGCCAGTTGAACAATCTCTTCCATATCTGATGAAATCAACAGAATGGCAACACCTTCCGATTTGAGTTTATAAATAATTTTGTAAACATCTTCTCGGGCTCCCGCATCAATTCCACGGGTAGGTTCGTCTAAAATTAAGATTTTCGGGATTGAAGCTAGAGCTTTAGCAATTACTACTTTCTGTTGGTTACCACCAGATAAATTAGCAATTTCCTCATTAATAGATGATGATTTTATTTTGAAAGAGTCTTTATACTCCAGGTATAATTCCCCTTCATAATTCTTATTGATAAAAAACTTACCCATTGACCTTAACGACGCAGATGAAATATTCATACCAATATCACTAATTTTAAATATTCCATTCTTAAAGCGATCTTCCGGTACATAATTCAATCCGCTTTCAATGACCTTTCGGGTTGGGAGTGAAGTAATATCTGTTCCCTCAAGTGAAACTTTGCCAGAATGGACTTTATCTCGGCCGAAAATTGTTTCGGCTAGTTCTGTCCGACCAGCGCCTACAACACCTGCCAGTCCTAAAATCTCTCCAGAATAGACATCAAATGAAACATTTGAAAAGCCGTTTCCTGACAAATTTTCAATTTTTAAAACGGAGTGACCATCGCCTTTCTTCTCAACAACCTCTTCTGTCAACTTTCTTTCAACATCCAGTTTACTTTCCTCAGGTAGAAGAGCCTTAATCAATAGCTCATTATTGAATTCAGATACTTTACCCTTTAAAGTAATTTTGCCATCGCGCATAATCACGACATGGGTAGAAATTTCAAAAACCTCGTTAAGTCGATGGGTAATATAAATGATCCCAACACCCTTACTCTTGAGATCTTCAATAACTGAAAACAATGACTTTATTTCATTAAAAGTAAGTGAACTCGTTGGTTCATCTAAAATAAGTATTTTTGATTCACGAATAATACCTTTTAGAATCTCAACTAACTGCTGTTCTGCGATTGATAATGTCATAGCCTGTCGATATACATCAATTTTCCAACCTAACTCTTCGATCAGAGAATCTAATTTTTTCTTATTTTCGGTCTTCTTACCTTTAAGACCAAGCAGGATGTTTTCTTGAACTGTCATATTAGAAAAGAGCATCGGTTCTTGAGGAACAAGATAAACCCCATTTGAAAGAGCAATAGAAGGATTGATATTTTTTAACTCTTTACCGGATAGGACCAATTTCCCCCGATCGGCTCTGTAAATTCCCATTATTATTTTCATTAATGTACTTTTACCGGCTCCATTACCTCCTATAATTGAAATAACCTCACCAGAATGCAAACACAAATCAATCCCTTTCAAAACATGGTTGTCCCCAAAGGATTTAACGATTGATTCACATTCCAGCAATGATTCTTTGCTCATGTCCTCTCACCCTTTCAATCCACATTTTTAAACTTTTGTATTAGCAATGTAACTTATGTATTAATCGAAATTTGTTGTTCTCTTTTCAATTACATAATAACTCTGTTTGTAAACGCTGTCAATCTGAATAAAAGGAATATTTTTCTCCTCCACTGTTGAATTAATCGAATACAATTGTTATAATGTAATTACATTTGTTATAAGTGAGGATGGATCCCCAATGATGGATAATAGTGAGTTTTACGAGAATTCCCTTTTAGCTAAAGTCGCTTGGCTTTATTACATTGAGCAAATGACTCAAAAAGAAATCAGCGACCATTTAAGTATCACAAGAATAAAGGTCATCAAAATGTTAGAGATGGCACGAGAGAAAAAAATCATCCAATTTCAATTCTCAACTTCTGATCGAAAGAAAATTGACTTGGAATCAAAACTTATCAAAAAATACAATCTAAAAGATGCTTTCATCGTTCCATTTTCATCGGACAATAAAGTTAATGACGCTATTGCACAGGCTGCTGCCATGTATATTGACGATATCATCTCTGATAACGCATATATCAGCATGGGCTATGGTGATACGGTCAGCAAAGTCTTGAACAATCTTGCGACCATTTCAAATAAGAATATATCCATCATTTCTATGACCGGAGGAGTAGCTCCTTATCTACCAAATAATAAGTCTAGTATATTTAGAGCGAAACTTTATCTCTTACCATCTCCCCTTTTTATGAGTTCTAAGGAAACAGCAATTAACATAAAAAAAGAGGAACCAATTAAGGAAATTATCGAAATGACCAATTTATCGCAAATCTCCGTCGTGGGTATCGGAGGAATGAATGAGGAAGCAACTGTTTTAACATCTCATATATTAAACAGTAATGACTTCATTAAACTTAAAATGAAGGGAGCAGTCGGGGATATCTTAATGCACTTTATTGATGAAGATGGTAATCTGGTTGATTCTGAAATAGAGGAAAAACTCGTAAGTATCGACCTAGAAAAACTAAGAGAGAAAGGTAATGTGATTGGCGTAGCTGCAGGTAAGAATAAAATTGAAGCAATTAAAGCAGCCCTAAAAGGTGGGTATATTAACACCATCATCACTGATGAATCGACCGCCGAATTTCTTTAGAGGAGTTGAATAACATGACTGAAAAATTACTTATGGCTCTTGACGGAGGAACGGGTAGTTTTCGTGCAGTAATTTACAATACTCTTGGAGAACAAATCGCAATCAACCAAAAAGAATGGCATCACAAACCAGATCCTGCTTATCCGGGAAGTATCGACTTTGATTTCCATAAAAACTGGACGATCATTGTTCAATGCATTAAAGATCTATTGAAGGATAATCCAATTAATGCAGACAATATCATCGGCATAAGCACTACTTCTATGCGGGAAGGCATCGTTCTATATGACAAGGACCATCAGGAATTGATGGCCTTCTCCAATGTCGATGCCCGCAGCACTGCAGAATCGATTTATTTAAAGGAGCAATTCCCCACACTGGAAAAAGAGCTATATAAAACGACAGGACAAACCTTCGCGCTAAGCTCTATACCTAGACTCTTGTGGGTCAAAAATCATAAACCAGAAATTTATCAGGCAACAACGTATATTAATATGCTTAACGACTGGATCATTTTCAAGCTAACCGGCAAGTTGACCTCAGAACCAAGTAATGCCTGTACAACTGGTCTATTCAGCCTAGAGAAAAGGACATGGGATTCTTCATTGGCAGATATATGCGGGATTAAATCTCATATTTTTCCGCAAGTTTATGAAAGCGGTACCGTAATTGGACAAGTAACATCGCAAGTTGCTATTGAAACAGGTTTATCAAACAAAAGCTTGGTGGTAGCCGGCGGTGGCGATGCCCAGTTGGGATGTCTAGGTGTCGGCAACGTCAACAACGCACAGGCTACACTTTTCGGGGGAAGTTTCTGGCAATATGAATTTAACTCAAATCAAGTTTCCACTGATCCTAAGACTAGAATTAGAGTAAACTGTCACGCAGTACCAAATTTATGGCAATTTGAAGCCATCGCGTGGAACGCTGGTCTAATTATGCGTTGGTTTAGAGATGCCTTCTGTCAGGAAGAAAAAAAACAGGCATTAGAAAATAATGTTACAGTTTATTCCATTCTTGATCATTATGCGGAACAGATTCCAGCTGGGTCAAATGGCATAATTCCAACATTTGCAGATTTAATGAATTTTGGAAATTTGAAAAATTCTGCCCCTTCCTTTACCAATTTTGATATCGATCCAGAAAGATTCAATAAATATACCTTTTATCGTTCGATTATGGAGAACGCCGGCTTGATCTCTTATGGACATATGAAGTTAGTAGCAGGTTTGACTGGTATCCTTCCAAAAGAAGTGATTTTTGCAGGAGGATCTTCATATAGCCCTCTATGGTGTCAGATTATTAGCGATATTCTGGGAGTAAAAGTAAAAACACCTAAAGAGAAAGAAGCAACTGCATTAGGAGCAGCAATGTTAGCCGGAGTCGGTACTGGTGTGTACACTTCTTTGGAAGAAGCAACACAAATCATTAAATTTGATACTACATATTACCCAAATCAAGAAAATCATAAGAAGTACATGGAAATCTATAAATCCTGGCAGAAGGTCTATAAAGCTCAACTTAAATTGAGCGACCAAGGGTTCACCAAACATATGTGGATTGCACCAGGAGCTAAATAAAAGGAGGAATTAATAATGTTTGTAATTGATCAAAGTGAAAGAGAGTATAGATTTGGTGACAGCGGTCCTAAATACCTCATGAAAGGTCCGAGATCAAATTTTGCTCTCGTACGATTCAATCCTGGGCAGGATTTCCCGGCACATTACCATAACATTATGGAAGAAAACTTTTATATCCTAGAAGGAAAGGTGGATGTTTATGTCGATGATCAAGTCCACCATCTTCATCCGGGTCAATTGATCCATATCGAACCAAAGCAAGTTCACTATGTAAATAACCCTTATGACAAACCAGTTGTAATGATATCAACATTGGCACCGTATCAAGAGGTCGATAAAGTTGATGTCCCTGATTTCAAAATCCAGTGTTTCCCATTATAAATAACGGCGCTCTTAGGACACCAACAAAAGATGATTCCTGTACTTGTACGGGAATCATCTTTTTGCGTCCCTACTGAAATGAATTACAACTCGTTATTTCTCCCAAAGCTCGACCAGTCGACCTTCAGGATCTTCAATCCAAATAAATTTTCCAAATTCACTAATCTCTTTTTTCTTTGCAAGAGGTACACCAATATGTTCAAGATGCTTAATTGTCTCGTCTAGATTATGTACTTGGAAATTTAACATCACTTGTTGATCTGTTGGAAAGTAACTGTCATTCTCGGTAAAGAAAGAAAAGATAGTCTCATTACCTAATTCGGGTTTTATTACAGTCCCATTCCAATTATCTATTTCAATCTTCAATACTTCACTGTACCATTTTTTTATAACTTCAAGATTCTTGGTTCTCCAAAATATTCCTCCAAAACCTTTAATCATCGTATCTAACTCCTGTCTGTCATTTCTTCACGAAATGGCGAATCGGGTTTTCAGCCTTGCGGTATTTTGCTCATATCCATATACAACGCGTTCCACCGATGACCGTCCGGATCGGCAAAACCGCAGCCGTACATCCAGCCATCCTTTTCGCCCGGCTTGCTGAATACAGTGCCGCCGGCACGTTCAGCTTTCACCGCTAACTCATCAACTTCATCCCTGGAGTTCGCCCCTAGAGAGAATAACACTTCAGTACCCTGCCACGAATCCGCAACTGCATTACCAACAAAACCGCGGAACACGGATTCCGGGAAGAGCATCAAAACAACCTGATTGTCGCCGACGATCAAGCTGAATGACCCATCTTGACTCGCATACTGCTCATTCAGCCGAAAACCGAGCTGGGTATAAAACGCCTTTGCCCGTTCTGGTTCTCGCACTGGCAGGTTCAACCATAATTCTCTCGACATACCTAACAACCTCCTGATATAGAGATGTAGTAATCACACAACCCTATGTAAATTCAATGCTTGTTATAAACTTTCCTTCTTGTTTGGATATTAATCCATCTTCAACTATCCTGCCCCTCAATAAGTAGGTAGAAACTCCTTAGATTAATTTCTAAGGAGTTATTTGGTTTATAAATTCTCATTGACTTTATAAAAAGAATAGAATAAACTGATCTAGCACTTTAAACAAAGTACTTTAATTAAAGTATATTATTAGTTTGAGAAAGAAAGGATACAACTATATGAAATTTACTCAGTTCTTAAAAACAAAAGGTGCAATAGCTGCTATGTTTATGGGAATTTTCTATGCTATTGCAATGCTAGCCATTTTTTTACCTGGCTATTCAGCCATTCCAGGAAATGTGGACAAATTGCCAATTGCTATTGTCAATGATGATGCAGGTGAATATGGAGGAAAGATTGCCAGCCAGTTAGAAAACAATTTACCGTTTAAGAATATTGAGACAGATATAACAAATGATAAGGCCTTAGAAGATTTAGAGAAGAATGATTTAGCGTTAGTGATACACATCCCAGAAACGTTCTCTACGGATCTGCTAAAAGGGGAAACTTCATCCAGTATCGACTTTACAATTAATGAAGCAGGAGCAACTACTGTTTCTTCTACAATGAAGTCAGTAGTTACGGAAATTAACAATCAGCTAAGCGCGCAATTCTCACAACAAACTGCTCAAGGCGTGTTAATGAATTTTAATATTCCACAAGACCAAGCTGCTGAATTAGCGAAAAAGATTGAATCAACTTATGTAGGTAACGTAATTACAATCAACAAAATACCAGCGGGTATGAATAATAATATGCTGCCCATGTTCTTAACGATGGCTGGTTATACGGGTGCAATGATTGGGGCGATGCAATTGGTATCTGCCTTTAGAGATAGCCGTACAAAAGCAAGTAAAAAACGTTTATTCACTTATGTACAACTGACTGCTTTAGTGATTGCAGCGGTGTCCTCACTAGCTGGTACAGGGATAGCCTACTTAATTAATGGACCAAGTGGTAGCCTATTCTTCAGTATTGCTGGACAACAAATACTAAACTATATGGTATGTTTCAACTTCACAGCAGTTTTAGTATTCTTAGTTGGTGAAGGCGGTATGGTTTTAAACTTACCAATTTTATTAATCCAAACATTAGCAAATGGTGCTACAATGTCACGTGAAATGATGTATAAGCTATATGAGTGGATGAGCCATATTTCCCCAATGTATTATTCCGTACAGGGATACTATGCCAAACTATATGGAAGCATTAGTCCAAGTCCATTTATCTGGTCAATGGTTGCGGTTGGGGCAATTGCAATGCTAATTAATATTCTCATTGTCGCTTTTATCCATAAACCAATGCCGTTAGAAACAGAGAAAACAATGGACAAAGTACAAAGTGTAGCTGAAGTTACAGCTTAGTTTTGCTACAATAAGAAGACAAATTCTTCTTTAAGGAGCATATAGAATGTCTGTTCAAATTTATATATTAAGTAAGCTGATGGAGAATAATAGTTATCCATATAAATTGAAAAAACAGCTTTCAGAGCCGATTCCATTGGATGAACTAAGTGGTTTAACTGAAAGCAAACTTTACTACCATTTTGAGACATTAGCCAAAAAAGGTTTAATCGAGGCGATTGAAATCATTAAAGAAGAACATCGACCGGATAAACAAGTATTCGCGATTACGGATAAAGGGCGTGAAGAACTACCTAAATTAATCTACAAGTTGTTTGAAAAAGCCGATGATATTACTGAAATGTTAATAGCTTTAGCAAACATCAAATATGTTGATCGTAATAAGGTAGCGGAAATATTAGAAAAAAAATTAAATACGATTACGAATCGTTGGAATACAGTTTCACGATTTGAAGGTCAGATTAAGATAGACGAAAATAACGAGAAGTTAGTAAAATTTATGGTAGGTTATTTTTCAACAAAAATAGAGCACAAGATTTATTGGCTTGAGGAGTTAATTAAACGGATTAAACAAGAGGAAATTTAATGGAATTTTCTTTTGCATGGGGGTGCTTCCTTAGCCGAGGAAGTGCCCTTTTATTTTATTATCTATCAAAATCCATTCCCCTATCTTTACTTCGGATTATCTTAAGAATGATACGATCCTCTAAGCCCAACTTACCCTCTCCTTTAGAATTGAAAAAATGCCCCTATGAAAAAAATCATCGGGGCATGCTGTATCATTGAACTATCGTTCCCTGTTAGCGCAACAATTACTTAATAAGAGCTGGCATCAAATACCGGTTCACGATATCGCGAGGATCTTTAAACCATTTCAAATGTTTAGGGTTTAGCCACATGGATGTTGATTTCCTGATCAATCTTATCTTTCCGGAAGATAAGTCAGAACAACGACGCCTGAACCAAATGTCTTTGTTTCCGCCAGTTTCAGCACTTTCTTATCGATCCCTTCTCCAAAGAGACGTTTTCCGTTTCCAAGCACAACTGGGAAAACCATGAGCCGATATTCGTCGATGAGG
>NZ_SKFG01000047.1 GCF_004344915.1 Paenibacillus albiflavus
CATCCCGACTGGAAATAGCCTCCCTTTGGATTCAAAAGGGCTATCCTGTTCGTACGGTGCTGCGTATCTGTAACGTTCCTCGTTCTACTTACTATTATCGTCTGTGTCATCCAGAACGTCAGCCATCTACAGGCAGTGGTCGCCCTATTCCAGGTTACTCCTTGGATCAGAATGGTGCTGTTGTTTTAGACGCACGCATTAAAGGGATTCTACGCCGTCTTATTAAAGGTCCTAACGCAGCTTTTGGTTACCGCAAGCTCACAATCTTATTACGCCGAAAATACCGCCTTGTCATTAATAAGAAGAAAGTATATCGGCTATGCAAAGAGCTGGGTGTACTGGCCCCACAACGTGAAATAACAAACGCTGTACCCAAAAAGGTAGCCAATAACCGCGTCGTTACTGGACCGAATCAAGTGTGGCAAATGGATATTAAATATGGATACGTAGCTGGTAAACGTCGGCATTTCTATTTAGCGAGCATCCTTGATGTATTCGATCGAAATATTGTTGCTCACCATCGGGGTAAGGCTTGTAGCACACAGGATATTCTGCAAATCGTACAGAAAGCCATTCTAAAACGAAATATTCACGGGCAAGAAACCAAGCTAGTTATACGTACAGATAACGGCCCACAGTTCGTGAGCAAGGCTTTCTACGCCTATTGTGAACTAGCTGGTATTGAGCATGAGCGCATTCCAGTTCACACGCCTAACAAAAACTCATTTATCGAGTCCTACCATAGTATCATCGAGAAAGAATGTTACCTACGTAACTGTTTTGAAACTTACGAAGAAGCCTTTAAGGAAGTGGATCGTTTTATTCGTTATTACAATAACGATCGCGTTCATGGCAGTCTTAAAGACTGGCCACCAAAGGACTATCTTCGGTTGGTGCATGAAGGGAAGATAATCCCTCAAAAAATCGCCCTATAGTGAGACAGACCAATTAAAACCTTGGTAAATGTCCAATTTTAGGGGGTTGAACCGTTCCTGGCACTTTTCGATTAATAATTTACCTCTGAGAGGTAATAGATGGCCCCATCTGCCCCTATTCCAGCATTTCTCACCTGATAATGTGCCAAATATGGATTACGAAAGGTAACTACTGGCCCCACCAAATGTCTTTAAAGGCGAAGGCATTTCTCAGTGTCACAGATCGTTAAGTTTCGATACAAAGCAAAAAGCCCCGCTTCCGCGGGGCATAGTTCATTAACTTATCACGCAAAAGCTTAGCGCAATTGCTCTTCAACAACTTGGGCAATACGGTTAACGAAAGACTCGACTTGCTCTTTATCTGGGCCTTCTGCCATGACGCGGATCAGAGATTCCGTACCTGATGGGCGTACAAGTACGCGACCATTATCGCCAAGCTCGGCTTCAACCTCACGGATGACGCGCTCTACTTCGCTATTGCCTTCTAGCTTCGACTTATCTGCTACGCGTACGTTCACCAGAACTTGCGGGAATTTACGCATGATTTGCTTAAGCTCACTTAGCTTGCGTCCAGATTGTACGAGAGTTTGAAGAAGCTGAACCCCGGATAGAATACCGTCACCAGTCGTGCCATGGTCAAGGAAAATCACATGACCAGACTGCTCGCCGCCAAGATTGTATCCGCCACGGCGCATTTCTTCCATCACGTAGCGATCACCTACGGCTGTTTTGTCCGCTTTAAGGCCGACTGCTTCGATACCTTTGAAGAAGCCGATATTCGCCATCACCGTTGTCACAATCGTGCTGTGTGCAAGCTTACCTGCGCGATTCATCGCATCGCCGCATATCGCAAGAATATAGTCGCCGTCAACCTCGGCGCCTGTCTCGTCCACGGCGATGAGCCTATCGGCATCGCCGTCGAACGCGAGGCCGATGTGGGCGCCTTGCGCCACCACAGCGGCCTGCAGCCCCTCAGGATGCGTCGATCCGCATCCTGCATTGATATTGCGCCCGTCAGGCTGGGCGCCCATAAGCACCACTTCCGCGCCTAGCTCGCGGAAGATACGCGGCGCTAGCTCATACGCAGCGCCGTTGGCACAATCGAGCACCACGCGCATGCCTGCGAACGTGGTGCCAGCGTCTAGCGTCGACTTCACGAAGTCGACGTAGCGCTCGCTCGCTTGCAGATCATCACGGATGCTGCCCAGCTCGCCGCCTGTCGGCCGAGGTAACGTATCCACCTCGGCATCTAACAAGCGCTCGATTTCAAGCTCTGTCTCATCGAGCAGCTTAAACCCATCGCGTCCGAAGAACTTAATCCCGTTATCTTGAACGGGATTATGGGACGCAGAGATCATTACCCCCGCATCCGCTCCACTTGTGCGGGTGAGATAAGCGACTGCCGGCGTGCTGACAACGCCGAGTCGTACTACATCCGCGCCGATCGAAGTTAAACCTGCGGCAAGCGCAGCTTCAAGCATCGTACCTGATACACGTGTATCAAGTCCGATCAGCACCTTAGGCTTGTGTGCCTCTCTTGTCAATACGTAACCGCCACATCTTCCGATTTTAAATGCTAATTCAGGAGTTAACTCTGTATTAGCAACCCCACGCACCCCGTCAGTTCCAAAATATTTCCCCATATAAGATTCCCCTATCTTTATCTTGTTAGTTGTTTGGTCTAAGGACTTGATTTATTTCCTTGCCCTGTTGATGTTCCATTAGGGTTCGGACTGGCAACAGCTCCAGTATTGCTATCCGTCGGCGAGCCATTGCCATTCCCATTTCCTTGGTTCGGATGCTCGGTACCATTATCAGGTGGTGATTTATCCCCTGGATCTGGCTTACCGCCCACTTCAGTTGCGCCATCAACAGATTGTTTAGATAATATCTCCACCGTCACTCTCATTTCCTGCTGCTGAATATTCTTAATGTATGGCGGTAGATTAAAGCTCACAGGAACATCGTGAACCCCAGCAGGTAAATTCGTGACGTCAATAATCGCCTGCACATCTTTGCTCTGTATGGTCGTAATTCGATCAGGCGTACCTTCAACTGGCAAGCTGATCTTGCCACCATCAGGTGAAATGATTTTGGTCGTAAATCCATCATTCAAACCGATTGTCTTAATGCCAATATTATCGACTGTTTTCGTAATCGAAGGCGTAATTTCTACCTTCACGGTGACTTTGGCAGGATCAACTAACGAGATTTTATTTTTGAGCGGCAGTTCAACCGTATATTCTTTCGTCTCTGTTAGTCCTTGCACATTAATCTGAGGCCCTTCATAAAACTCCAGTGCATCGAGAACACTCTGCTCACCGAACACTCTTACCTTGTCAACGCTTTGCGTCACTTTCGATATCGCATAGCCCGAAGGCGGTTCACCACTGAGCTTAATTTGCAGCGGTATTTGCTTATAAGGCTTCGTTATCGCTACTTCTACATCGACGACACTCGGTGTTACCGCAAAATCGAGTTCCTTCCCGTTCTTATCAACCGCCACTAGTTTCACCTGGCTATTGATGTTCTCTTTGGCGCCTTCGACACTCACTTTCCCTTTAACCTTGATATTGTCATCCACCCAGCTCGTCGGCAGCGTCACATGCACACGATTAGGCTTCACAACCGTCTCGCCAACCTTAAGACCTTCAGCAGGCTTGCCTACCGTATCAATCTCAACTGGCATTTCGACCTTCGCCAGATCATCGATAACAACGGTTATTTGCGAAGGAATGATTTCAATGACATCTACCGGGAAACCAACATCAACAAGAGGCAGCTTGTACTCCCCTTTGCCGACTTTGGTCAAATCGACTTCGATATGCGCTTTCTCGGTATTTACTTTATTAAGCTGCGACTCTTTGCCGCGAACGACAACGTCCACCGTTTTGACATTCATGTCCGTAATATATACCTGATTCTTATCGTATTTGGGAACGATCTGCACATTCTTAATTCGCTGCGTGCGTTCTGCAGTCGAAGTATAATCGTTGAACGTCTTCTGCTGCAAATTGACCCCGAGCCATAGAAGAATCCCGATCAAAAGCGCGAGAACTGCGACAAAATTTTTATTGCCAAGTAACTTATCCACGTTTACGACGCCCCCATTTCCAGAATGAAGATGTCTTTTCTTTCGTCTTCGGCGGCTTCAATTCTTCAAACATCTTGGATATTAAAGATTCGTCCTTAATATCGCGTACAATATGTCCATTTTTGGCTAATGAGATCTGCCCTGTTTCTTCTGAAACGGTAATACATAAGGCGTCGGAAACCTCACTCATCCCAATAGAAGCTCTATGACGTGTTCCAAGCTCCTTCGAAATAAACGGATTTTCAGATAAAGGCAAATAGCAGGCTGCTGCGACTAACATATTCTGACGGATAATAACAGCTCCATCATGCAGCGGCGTATTCGGTGTAAAAATATTGATTAACAGCTCAGCCGATACTTTGGATTCAAGTAAAGTGCCAGACTCTATGTAGTCAGACAATCCTGTTTCTTTCTCAAATACAATCAAGGCTCCGATTCTTCTCTTGGACATGTGATTTGCTGCACGAATCACTTCATTAATCAGTTCATTTGTACTTTGCTCCTCACCCACAAAAGAAGTCCGAGTAAATAGCTTGCCCCGTCCAATCTGCTCGAGCGCTCGTCTTAATTCTGGTTGAAAAATTATTATAATCGCAATCAATCCGGTATCGATCATCTGCTTCATCATCCACTGCAAAGTGGTGAGCTGGAACCAGTATGACAGCGCCCATGCGCCGACGACCACGATGATACCCTTCATGAACTGAACAGCACGAGTTCCACGAAGAAGTAGAATAAGCTTATATATCACATAACTAACGATCAAAATATCAATAATGTCTCTTACGGAAAAATCACCAATTATTTCCACATACGTGACCCCCAGACGAACTACACTACACTTTCAGGTTATTTCTATCTATTCCTTCTAAATGATACCATAATTCACGATAATCAGCTATTATTCCAAAGTATTATCACGACTATTACACCATTTTTATTGTATTTTTACAAAAAGGCTGCAAGACGATTCAATCGCCTGCAGCCTAATGTTGTTAACGTATCACGTCTATGAAATTCGTTAGCTTATACCATAGCCATCCAAACATTTCATCTATTTTGGTAATCTGACCTGCAATATGTGCCGTGGAAGCCATGTTCAACGTACCATCGATAATCGTGATATTACCCGTTACATTAACATTTTCTCCGACTTGCAGTTCCCCGCCCTGTACAACAAGACTGCCATCTAATGTGTGTCCAGAAGGGATCATAACGGTATTGCCTTTGATCACAACCTCTTCCAGGTCAACCCCTTTGACGACCAGCTCTTTGTCCCCATTCCATGTCGAGAACAGACTGCCCATCATCAATAACATAAATATAACAGCTACCGAAATGGCTGGATGGCGCTTCATCCAGTTGAACCAGCTGCTGCTTTTTTTAATTGGCAAATTACCCATAATGCGATCTGTCATTCCGTAAGGGGCTGTAAAGCCAGACGCGAAGCCTGACATCGAACGTACCAATGTCTCAGATGACTCAAGCCTTTGATAACGTTCTCTGCAGCTCTCACATTCCGTCATATGCTTGCGCAATTCCCATGCTTCAGAAGCAGTTGCGTCCCCATCAAGAACTTCATGCATTAAAGGAAGGGCCTCTCTGCAATTCATATTTAAGCCACACCTTTCAACATACCTCAACCATCGTGTAATACCATACGTTTTAGATTCAACAATGTTTCACTTTTCTTTTTTACAAATAATTACGGGTGCCTGATGCTTCCAATTTCTTACGCAAATACTCCCTGCCACGATGAAGTCTAGTTTTGATAGTTGTAATCGGCATATCAAGTACATCGCTAATCTCCTGCAAGGATAAATCTTGCAAGTAACGCAGCACGATAATTGATTTATATTTGTCTGGCATGTTGTCGATGACTTTACGAATCTGACGCTGCGTCTCTGAGACAATCACCTGCTTTTCAGGTGTGTCCTCATCACTAGACATCATTGCATAATAATCATTGCCTTCGCCGTCGTTTACTTCTGCATCTAGTGAATACGTCACCTTGCGCTTACGCAAGCGATCGATACAGAGATTTGCTGCAATCCTGAAAATCCATGTGGAGAATTTTTGATTTTCATCATAACGATGCAAGTTGGAATACAGCCGCATGAAAGTTTCCTGAACAATATCTTCGGCCTCTTGTCTATTCCCCAGCATACGATAGCCAAGATGATAAATTTTATCTTTGTATAATTCAACAAGTTCCGCGAACGCGCGTCTATCGCCGTTCCGGGCTAGCTTTGCCAGCCTTGTTTCCATATAGTTCAATTCTTACTCCTCCAAACTAGAGCACACATGAAGAAACGGTTCAACCGTCCTTAGTGCGTTAGGTCACAAACGCAAAACAATCGAGCTTCTGTTATACAGATGCTCGATTGTCCCTGATGAGAAATAGGGGATCAGCCTGTATTGCGAAGTCCAGCGGCAATTCCGTTAATGGTTAACAACACCTCGCGCAATAGAGACTGGTCATCTTGATTATCCTCACGCAGAGCGCGCAGTTCCCTAAGTAGCTCAACTTGCATATAAGAGAGCGGATCTACATATGGATTGCGAAGTCGAATCGATTCCTGAATAACAGGAACGTTATCGAGAATTTCTTTTTGACCTGTAATTTGCAAAATTAGCTTAGCTGTAAGCTCGTACTCTTCTCGAATCATGTTATAGATACGTTCTGCAATAGAGCCATTTTTCATCATAGAGCCATATAACTTAGCAATGATCATATCTGCTTTGGCAATCGCCAACTGCAAGTTATCGATCATCGACTGGAAGAAAGGCCACTCGGCATACATTTGTTGAAGCACTTGCATATGCTCTGGTTTATCCTGATAGTAGCTTTGGATGCCTGTACCTGCCGCATACCAAGCTGGCATCAGATAACGGCTCTGTGTCCAGGAGAATACCCAAGGAATAGCACGCAGATCGTCAAAGCTATCGCTGTTCTTCCGTTTGGATGGTCTTGAACCAATATTGAGCTCACCAATTTCTGGAAGTGGTGTGGACTCTTTAAAGAACTCCATGAAGTCCTTATCACGGAAGATCAAATCTTGGTACTTAATCATCGATTGTGTAGAGATTCCGCTCATGATCGTTTCCCAGGATGCATCCGATGGATCTGCCTTCGGTTGACGCGATAACTTAGAAGCTGCAATCAGCGCATTCGTTGCTTGATCTAGAGAACGATAGGCAATACCTTTCATGGAGTAACGCGAAGATAAGACTTCACCCTGCTCAGTAATCTTCACACCCGCTCCGAGTGCATCGACTGGCTGAGCTAGAATGCTGCGATTAAGCGGCATACCACCACGACCTAATGCACCGCCGCGACCGTGGAAGAACTTCAGCTTCACATTGTATTTCTTGCCTACTGCCATCAAATCGCGAAGCGCAGTACGCAATTCCCAGTTGGCTGTAATTACGCCACCGTCTTTATTGCTATCTGAATAACCAAGCATAATCTCGGTCATTTCTTTATAAGGGTCAATCGATGCTCGATAAGCAGAGATTTCAAATAAAGTACCCATTATGGCAGGAGCTGCATGCAAGTCATCAATTGTTTCAAATAGCGGAACGGATTGAATCGTGCAATTCACTTTACCATTCATTTCTCTACTGTAGAGACCTGCTTCCTTAGCAAACACAAGAACTTCAAGAATATCACTTACGCCTCTAGTCATCGAGATCAAATAGGAAGAAATACAACGTGTACCGAATTCCTTCTGTGCGCGATAGATCGTTCTGTAGACCTCAATGGTTTCTTGCGTGCTCTCTGAATAATGGAGATAAGGTGAAGTGATAGGACGTAAATCCGTCAGAATCGAGGTTAATGTCTCGATCTTCTTCTCCTCCGACAACTTACCATAATCCGATACGATTCCCATTTTATTTAATATCTCAGTCATCGCATATTCATGCTCTTGGCTGTGCTGTCTAATATCAAGCGTCGCTAAATGGAACCCGAATAGCTCCACCTGACGAATTAGCTTCGTTATATATTTATCTGCCACATAATCTGCAAAGTGGCTGCTTAAGCTGCGTGAAATAACGTTTAAATCCTCTAGGAACTCATCTGGAGAGTTATATCGATGTTCAGCAGCGACATTCGTACGTCCTGTATTGTGAATTTTCTCCAGCATGTAAGCCAGCTTAATGCGATAAGGCTCTTTCTCATTATGCCAAGGCTTGTAATGCCATGATTCATAGTTAGTTGTCAGGGATTCACGATCACGTTCAATGGATTGAAGCAGTTCATCTGACACTTGAATCATATTGAGCGAGAAGCTTGTGTGGTGATACAAATCTCGGATTGCACGATCATATTTTTTAAGTGCCATCTCGCGGTGCAGCTCAAGTGTTTCCCATGTTACTTTGGATGTAACCGACGGATTGCCGTCACGATCTCCGCCGATCCATGAACCGAATCGTAGGAATGAAGGCACATGCCAAGCTTCATCTGGATAATACTTCTTCAGGCAGCGTTCTAGCTCTGTATACACATCTGGCAGAACATCGAATAAAGTCTCGTCAAAGTAGAACAAGCCATTCTTCACTTCGTCGATTACGGTAGGCTTACGGTCCCTAAGCTCGTCCGTTTGCCACAGCGTAAGCACTTCACCTAGCAGCTTCTCACGCAGCTGTTCACGTTCGCGAGATGTAAGTGTTGGGTTGTCCAGCACCATTACATCATCTGCAATACGTCTGTGAATGTTCAGAACAGCACGACGCATCGCTTCTGTTGGGTGTGCAGTCATTACAAGCTCTAGGGAGCTGTTCGACAAGATTTCTTTCACTTCACTAATTGAAGTATCATTGCTCTTAAGCTCTTGAATAATATGCTCAATCGAACCTGGTTGCACTAAGTCACCCGAAGTTCGTTCATAATCCCGCTTCCGACGAATGCGATGATTCTGCTCTGCGATATTAACAAGTTGAAAATAAATCGCAAACGCACGAATTACTTGATGACGCACTTCAGGAGTAAGCTTAGATATAATTTCTTTGTATTCGGTATACATCTCAAAGGTGTAATTAGCGCGCATAGACTTACTCATTTCGCGAATCTTCTCAACAATGCTTAGTAACTCGCTACCACCTTGATGGACGAGTACCTCACCGAGAATATTCCCCAAAAAACGCACATCTCTACGCAGCAAATTGTTATTGACTGTTTTTTGACTAATCATTCCGTTTTCTGTCATTCTCTATCCCACCGATCCATTTGTATCCGTATTTTCTTTTCCGAATATTTTACCACATTATAAACCAAGACAGTAGTTATTTTTAAATGTTTAATATTTCATGTCAAATGTAAACGCTTATTTTATAACCAGAATTCTCATCATATAAAATACAAAAAAAGCTATCCGATTCGGATAGCTTGTCGTTTATGTATGGAGCGGATGATGGGAATCGAACCCACGCTATTAGCTTGGAAGGCTAAAGTTCTACCATTGAACTACATCCGCATATGCCATTATGTTATTGATGGTCGGGATGACACGATTTGAACATGCGACCCCCTGGTCCCAAACCAGGTGCTCTACCAAGCTGAGCTACATCCCGGCATAAATGGCGCGCCCTGAGAGATTCGAACTCCCGGCCTTTTGATTCGTAGTCAAACGCTCTATCCAGCTGAGCTAAGGGCGCATAATTTATGGAGCGGAAGACGGGAATCGAACCCGCGACCCTCGCCTTGGCAAGGCGATGCTCTACCGCTGAGCCACTTCCGCAAATTTATTTCTCTCATCACCGTTACCGTTAAGCTTGCGGCGACAAGAAATAATATAACAAATATCAGAACAAAATGCAACAACTTTAATCAATTTATTTTGTTGGTAAATTATTACTGATTAATTCACGGTATTGATTCCTTTGTTTTCTGTATTTCGAACATGCAAAAACCAGACTCCTTACGAGTCTGGTCGAGTTTGGCTGACCTACATATCTGCATTCCTGATGGTTTATTCTTCAAACCTGCCGTAGAACGCATTCCGATAAACATCCGCTAATTCTGTTACTAACGGCAATCTTGGATTCGCGGTTGTACATTGATCCTCAAATGCACGATCCGCCAAATAATCCACTCTGGATTCAAATTCCTTAGCATCAAATCCAAGCTCTTGGAAGCTTTCAGGGATTCCAAGTGCCTTGTTCATCTTGCGTACCGCAAGAACAAGACTATTGACCCCTTCTTCAGTTGTCCGCGCAGGCAATCCAAGAACCTTCGCTATTTCTGCGTATCGTTGATCCGCAATAAAGTGAGTATATTTCGGGAATGAAGTAAATTTGGACGGTTTCGATGCATTGTATCGGATTACATGCGGCATCAGAATCGCATTCGTTCGTCCATGCGCCGTATGGTACTCACCGCCCCATTTATGCGCTAAGCTATGATTAATACCCAGGAATGCATTGGCAAACGCCATACCTGCTATCGTAGAGGCATTGTGCATCTTCTCCCGTGCCAGATGATCACCTGTTGTATAAGATTGCTCCAAGTACTCAAAAACAAGCTGAATCGCTTTAATGGCTAATCCATCGGTATAATCGCTTGCCATAACTGATACATAAGCCTCAATGGCATGCGTCAGTACATCCATCCCCGTATCCGCAACCGCCACCTTCGGCAATGAGAATACAAATTCAGGGTCAACGATTGCCACATCAGGGGTCAGCTCATAATCTGCGAGCGGATATTTCGTATTACCTTTATTTTTATCCGTAATAACCGCAAAGGATGTTACTTCTGAGCCTGTGCCTGAAGTCGTTGGAATCGCTACGAATTTTGCTTTTTGGCCGAGTCGCGGGTATTTATAAATTCGTTTACGAATATCCATGAACTTCTGTTTTAGATTATCAAAGCTGGTGTCCGGATATTCGTAGAAAAGCCACATCGCTTTAGCTGCGTCCATCGGTGAACCGCCGCCAAGCGCGATAATGCAGTCTGGCTGGAACCGATCCATCATTTCTTTGCCCCGATCCACTGTATCTACTGAAGGGTCCGGCTCAACGTCTGAGAATATTTCGATGTATACAGGCGTCTGTCTCTTCCGCAAATAATATTCCAGCTTCTCGACGTATCCAAGCTTCATCATCATCTCATCCGTTACGATCATGACGCGCGAGATGTTCGGCATTTTTTCTAAATATTGTGTCGAGCCTTTTTCAAAATAAATTTTATCTGGAACCTTGAACCATTGCATATTCACCTGTCTGTGCGCTACACGTTTAATATTAAGCAAGTTAACAGCTGTAACGTTAGAAGTAGTTGAGTTGCTTCCATATGAGCCGCAGCCTAAGGTTAGTGAAGGTAAGTTCGAATTGTAGATGTCACCTATCGCACCATGTGTGGAAGGTGAATTCACAAGGACACGACCTGTTTGTAGACGGTCCGAGAACGCATGAATTACGGCGTCATCATGTGAGTGAATAACGGATGAATGTCCCATACCGCCATATGCTACAACCTCGGCTGCTCTTTCTATTCCATCTTCTGCTGTTGCGACCTTATAGCAGGCAAGCACTGGGCTTAACTTTTCGGCTGACAAAGGGTAGTTATTTCCGACCCCTTGAAGTTCTGCCACAAGGATTTTGGTTCCTTCTGGCACAGAGACCCCAGCCATTTCGGCAATTTTTACAGCAGATTGACCTACAATCACTGCGTTTACTGCGCATTTATCTGAGTTAATCACAAGCTTAGAGACTAACTCTGTTTCTTCTTCATCGAGAAAATAGCAGCCAAGCTTCGACATCAATTCCCTTGTCTGCTTATAGATCGGCACTTCAATAATTACAGCCTGTTCTGAAGCGCAGATCATCCCGTTATCAAATGTTTTGGAGAGAATGAGGTCTGTTACTGCTTGCTTAATATCCGCCGTTTTCTCAATAAAGCAAGGCACGTTACCAGGACCTACCCCGAGAGCAGGTTTCCCCGTACTATAAGCTGCCTTCACCATCCCAGAACCACCTGTTGCTAGGACTAGTGCCACATTTGGGTGATTCATCAGTTTACTTGTAGCTTCTAATGATGGTTGCTCCACCCACTGAATGCAATGCTCTGGGGCTCCTGCCTTGACTGCTGCCTCATACAAGGTACGAGCAGCGGCGGCGCTGCTTTGCTGTGCAGACGGATGAAAGGCAAAAATAATCGGATTCCTCGTTTTGATCGCAATCAGCGTTTTGAACATCGTGGTCGAGGTAGGATTCGTCACGGGCGTAACCCCTGCTATAATCCCTACAGGCTCTGCAACCATCTGATAGCCTTCATACGGATTGTCTTCAATCAATCCAACGGTTTTGACATACTTAATGCTATGATAAATATATTCGGTCGCGAACATATTTTTTGTAATCTTATCCTCATAGACACCCCTGCCTGTTTCTTCCGTTGCGAGCTTGGCAAGTGCCATATGCTTATCTATACCGGCTAATGCCATCGCTTGAACAATTCGGTCCACTTCGTCTTGGTTGTAATGCATGAATTCCTGCTGAGCCTTTTTCGCTTTTTGAACCAATTTATCCACTTCGGTATGTGCCGTATTCACTTTATCATCAGCAACATTACCTGTTTTGTTGTTCATAATTGTACCTCCTATTATCCCTCCTGCTTTCAGTCTAGTATGTACCAGATAAGGACGACCTTACCCGTTATGCAAATGATCAACTTTTTGCCATACCCGTATTTAGAGTATAGTAGTGGTATAGACCGTTTGGATTATTCAAGTACTTTTTGGGGCATTGTTTCATCCATGGGCTAAAAATGCGAATTGGAGCGACACATCATGAAATTGAAATTTATTCCTCTTATTAAAGATCTATATAATCGATATGAAACGCATGACGTTGCCGCTCTTAGTGCGCAGATGACCTATTATTTGATCCTGTCTATCTTCCCGTTTTTAATTTTCATTATGACCGTTATTAGCTATACTCCTTTAACGAGCGAAGATATTCTGATGAACGTTAAACCGATATTCGCTACCAATGCTTTTGAAACGATTGAGGACTTCGTTAATGGCGTTTTAGAGTCCAACAATACAACCTTGCTTTCATTCGGTATGCTGGGGACTATTTGGTCCTCCTCATCAGGTGTTATGGCGATCATTAATGGATTTAACAAAGCTTACAACACGCCTGAGGTTAGACCTTTTTGGAAGGTGCGCGGTATTGCTATGCTCTATGTATTAGGTTTAGGAACAACCATTCTACTGTCATTCATCATGGTTGTGTTTGGTCATACGATTGGTCAGCAATTATTCAAACTGCTTCAATCCCCCACCAACATCGAAACTGTATGGGCATGGGCCAAATATCTGATTCCGCTCTGCATTATGTACATGGTGTTCACGTTCTTGTTCCGTCGGATTCCAAATCATCATATTTCTTTTCGGGAGGCTCTGCCTGGGGCCACTTTCTCTACACTTGGCTGGGTAATCACGTCTATCTTGTTTGCGTACTATGTGAACAATTGGGGGAATTATACCAAGATATATGGCAGTATAGGAGGGATAATCGTTCTGCTCGTTTGGCTGTACATCAGCAGTATCATTACGCTTATCGGTGGGGAAATAAATGCGGCAATCGCTCAAATGCGTAAAAACCAAATATAAAAAAAGAAGCCCCTTGTTCAACAAGGGACCTCTTCTTATATGCGCGTAGAGGGACTTGAACCCCCACGGTTTCCCGCTAGATCCTAAGTCTAGTGCGTCTGCCAATTCC
>NZ_SKFG01000048.1 GCF_004344915.1 Paenibacillus albiflavus
ATGCATGCGTTATCCAGGCAGGTTGCTTTGCGAGAGTGGCTGCCTTTAACGCCGAATGCTTCTAATCGCGTGTTGTACGCCTGAGACGTATACTGGAAGCCTTGATCCGAATGGAGAACAGCTTCCGCTACGTCTCTTTTTCTTGTCCACCGTTCAACAGTATCAAGCACAAGTTCCACGTCGTTTCTTTCAGATAATTGCCAAGCGACAATTTCATTGTTAAATAGATCTTGAATAACAGACAGATAATAGAACTTCGAACCATCTGAAATGTAAGTAATATCCGTAACCATTTTTTGCTAGGGTGCTGTTGCATGAAACTTGCGTTTTAAACGATTTGGATACACGACAGAAGGCGTGTAATTGGATGTTCTTCGCTTCCTTCGAATGACCGATTGGATTTTTAAATCCTTCATGAGGCGCCATACTTTCTTGTGATTCACGAGGTGACCAGCCTCTGCTAAGGCATCCACCATGCGAATATACCCGAAGTAGGGATGAGTTAAAACAAAAAAAGGAGGCATCTCGCCCCCTTCTAGAAATTTTGCCGACTTATGAAATCTTCTTTAATTTGTTATGTTCACTTTCACTTCCTCTTTATTTGTTATGCTCACTTCCTCTTTACCAGTCTTATACGTATAAATTTCTAACACTGCTTGATCTTGTTCCTCTCCACTTGCCACAACTTTAAAGGAATGATTCACTTCATTTTTCCCAGGCGTGTAAATATGCCTACTCCAAGTGGAAGAAGCATTGAAAATTGAATCTACGATCTTGCCAGTCGTCTCATCAATGATCGCCAAGTTAATGGTGGGCATTTTGTCCGTCAATTCCTTTATATCGATCGCTAAAGTTTCGCCGCTCTTTATGACAAAGGCAGCACCGAGCTGTACCCCCTGATTTGCTAAAGTTTCTTCCGCCTGATTTATTTGATTTATTTCATTGATATCAGTTTTGGGAAGCTTAGCTTTTCCGTTAAAAATGTCTGTTATTTTTATTTTTTTGTCATACGAAGTATACATTTTATGACCAACGATGGCGCCGCTTGTCTTTTGGGATAGGCTATAAGTAAACTGTTTCGGAGTAATAACCTCCTCGATTACATAAACTCCCCGCTTCATAAGCTCTTTGATAAATGCCTGATGATTATAATTAAATTTTGGGTCCTGGTAGTCCAAGTCAAAAGTAATTTGATTGACTATCATCTGTTTAATCACTTTATCGTCTATGTAATCCTTCGCGCGTTCACTGAAAGCAACCGTTACCGTATGGCCTTCAATAGACATCGTTTTGTTGATCATGTTCACAGCTGACTCTTTTTTCTTCCAATATTTTTCAATTTCATAGTAAGGCTCAGTGCGGTTGAAGTAATCGATCTTTCGTCCATCAGCATCAATATACAAAATTGTGCGTATACGAGTCCACTTTGTTCCAAGCGCGAATTCCACATTTTCTTCAAACGTTTCGAACGTATTGTAATAGGTCTTAATGCCACCGCTATATTCCGTAAGAGGCTTGGATTTTTCAGCAAAAACAACGGAGGATGAGAAGACTGACACTGTTGCAATTAGAACAACAAGGAAGATGCCTAAGACCGTTTTTCCGCTTCCCGTATTTCGTTTCATGATTAGAGAAAACCTCCTGTACAACTGTTTTTTGGGTTGAGCCAGATTGCTGTTCAGAACAGGCGAACTTGAAGCAAAATGTAAAATCATCTCGCTGTATCGCTTCTTCTCAGTAGTTTTCAAGTCTTTCGTTATTTGTTCATCTACGGCGTATTCGCAGGCCTCGCTAATATTAGCTAAAGCAAGATAAGATACCGGATTGAACCAATGCAGGCAGTTGACCAACACCGCCATAAGCTTAATCCAAGCGTCTCTTTGCTTGTAGTGGATCCATTCATGCTGTAGCGCAAGTTTGTAATCCTCTGCATTTATGTTCGCGTTTGGCATTACGATTGTCGGCTTGAAAAATCCAATTAGCATAGGAGAGTGCACATAATCGCTGACTACCACTTTCAGATCTCCTACACGATCGATCGGGGAGGATTGAATCGCTTGCTTTTTAAAGCGAAAGTAAGCGAAAAAATAACGATACAACATTGCTAAACAACCGACCATCCAGATTCCAAGTATCCACTGATCTACAGATAAAATAGAAAAACCTTGGTTTTCAGATGTAGTGCTGGCACTTGCCGTCTGGTCAGGCATTGACGTTCCGATCGCTGCAGTCATCTCTATAACAGCGCTCGTTGAATCTGGTTGCACCTGTTTTTCATAAAAGGAAGACAGC
The DNA here is from genome assembly GCF_004344915.1 of Paenibacillus albiflavus. GTDB lineage: Bacteria > Bacillota > Bacilli > Paenibacillales > NBRC-103111 > Paenibacillus_AM > Paenibacillus_AM albiflavus. The sequence continues at coordinate 2,293 of NZ_SKFG01000048.1, forward strand.
GGTTGATTAATTGACACGTTAAAGTGCAGCGGCAAAATAAAAAGCGATAATGCCATCAAACTGGCGTAATAATACCAACGGCCACCATATTTTGATGCCAATTTCGTTCGTAGCAGAATGAATAATAAGCTTGCAACACTACCAGTAAGAGAGGTCATTAACAACCATTTAATCATTTCTGTCCGCCTCGCTATTTATAAATGACCGGAGCTCTTCGATATCCTTCTTTGTCAAATTCTCAGCCTGGAACAATGAGCTAATCAAACTTTTGGCAGAACCATTATGGATGGAGAGTAGAAAGCTCTTTGTTTGCATTTTTCTGTAATCCTCTTCGCTTATAGCTGCCCAATATTCATGAGCATGCGAACGTCCGAGTTTCACGGATTGCAACGCCCCTTTGTCCAGTAACCTACCAGCAAGTGTGAGAATAGTCGTCTTATTTTTGTCAGGAAAATATTCCATGATTTCATTTGTAGTCATCCTTCTTCCACTTTCCCATAGGACTTGCATAATCTCCATTTCAGCTTTTGTGATTTGCATATCGGTAAGTCGCCCCCTTATATTCTACATTACGTTTTTTATTCTACAACATGTTGAAACGAAGTGCAAGCCGAAGTCGAACAAACAACCGCACATTGTTGGCGGTACCCCGTCAACAATTATTTGATTTCTTTCTATTGACAGGGATTACCTGGAAACGATATACTGAGTCAAATTATAAACGGCTAAACGCAATGATTGGGAGTATTAAGGAATTACTATTGCCCAGAGAACTGTCGGTTGGTGCAAGACAGTCAATAGATTCCCCAACTCACCCATGAGCGGTAAGATCGAACATGAGTAGGTCTTAACGGTTAACCTCCGTAATTGGGTCTCAAGATTTCGTTATTTATTTGCTTCAACCAACGAATCAAGAAGAGTGGTACCGCGAAGGTCACAACCTATCGCCTCTTTGTAGGCGATAGGTTTTTTTGTTTCCTTTTCAAAAAATACAATGTAAGGCAGGTGTTAGGTTAGATGAATCCTATTATTGATTATTATTCCCGTTTTGATGAGTGGGGAAGGCTCGATAGAGAACCACTAGAGTTCACTATTAATTGGCATTATATGACGCAATATTTGCCTACATCTGGAACTGTGCTTGATAATGGTGCTGGACCCGGCAAATACTCAATGGAGCTCGCGAAACTCGGATATAACGTGACTCTGTCTGATATTACACCTAAATTAGTTGAAATAGCTGAGGAGAAGGCATCCGAATTGGGATTAACAGAACAATTTAGTGGATTTCATGTATTAAATGCCACACATTTAGAGGGAGTTCCAAGTGAAATATTTGATGCTTCTCTGATGTTAGGACCCTTATATCATTTACAAAATGAAGAGGATCGGAAATCTGCAGTTAGAGAGCTGTTTCGTGTCACAAAAAAGAACGGCATCGTTTTTGTCGCTTTTCAAAGCCGAATGAGAATGACGCTTACCTCTTTACAGTTCCCACAGCATTGGAAACCAAATGACAACCTGGATTCCATCAATCAATTTTATGAGCAAGGGATATTCGATCATCATGATAAAGGTCGATTTACAGGAGCCTATTATTTTCATATGGATGAAATAAAACCATTTATGGAGAGCAACGGATTGGTCATACCCCTGTCAAGTAGACAGATGAAAAAAGCTATGCTGCCAGCGCGCATCGATACTCAATCGGTGCGCGTTTTTTCAGTTTGGTTTGAAACCGTTGGTAGTTATAAAAGTAAATATAATCTTCCACGGCTTGATGAATGTCAGTTCCTGATTTACACTGTTTAAGATACAACTTCTCTGTCTTGAGATGCGAAAAAAAGGATTCAATGCATGCGTTATCCAGGCAGGTTGCTTTGCGAGAGTGGCTGCCTTTAACGCCGAATGCTTCTAATCGCGTGTTGTACGCCTGAGACGTATACTGGAAGCCTTGATCCGAATGGAGAACAGCTTCCGCTACGTCTCTTTTTCTTGTCCACCGTTCAACAGTATCAAGCACAAGTTCCACGTCGTTTCTTTCAGATAATTGCCAAGCGACAATTTCATTGTTAAATAGATCTTGAATAACAGACAGATAATAGAACTTCGAACCATCTGAAATGTAAGTAATATCCGTAACCATTTTTTGCTGGGGTCTGTTGCATGAAACTTGCGTTTTAAACGATTTGGATACACGACAGAAGGCGTGTAATTGGATGTTCTTCGCTTCCTTCGAATGACCGATTGGATTTTTAAATCCTTCATGAGGCGCCATACTTTCTTGTGATTCACGAGGTGACCAGCCTCTGCTAAGGCATCCACCATGCGAATATACCCGAAGTAGGGATGAGCTAAATGGATGGCCATCATGTGTTCTTTTAGCTCATGATCGAGGTCGTGTCTAGCCTTACTCTGAGGCTGTGTGGCTCTCCATTTGTAGTAACTGGCTCTAGCTATACCTGCAATGGATAACAAGCTTGTAATGCTGTGTATTTGACGCAATCCTTCCACTATTTCATATTTATCTCGTTGGCTTGGTGCTTCTCCTTTACTAGATTTGGATACCGCTTTTTTAAATAATCCACCTGCGCTTTCAGGTAATCCCGTTCTTCTTCTACTGTATTGAAGATCGTGCGAGGACGCCCTGTAGGAGGTGTGGTTGTCTTCACTGATCGTACCTTAAAGGCTTCTCCGTTTAGCCATTTCCTCACCCATACCTTCAATTGAGTACAGTTTCTAATGTCTAACTTTTCAGCTACCCTTCTATCGCTGGATGATCCCTTCATGTATTCCTGAACAGCAGCTAACTTAAATTCATCCGTATACTGATTAAATGTTTGTCCTTTTTTAGCCATAGAAAAATCCCCTCCAAGTTGTACTCATTTCCTTATGGTACCATAAGGTTTTTTTTGAGTGTCTACTTAAAGGGGATATTACCAACTAGTCAGGGTTTTTCAAATTAGATAATGGCAAATGAATCGTAAGAATACAGCCTTGATCAAACTTGGATTCAATTGATAGACTGCCGCCAAGCTGATGGGCTCGTTCCCTCATTGCTTTAAGCCCAAATCCCATGATGATGGTATCAGCACCCCGTCCACGATCCTCTAGCCTGAAACACAGCTCAGACTGAACTATTTTTAAACTAAACAGGAACTCATCACAATCGCCATGCTTGATCCCATTCGTTAAGCCTTCTTGAAGCGCATGATAAATGGCCTTCTTATAAACGTTCGTAAGTTCAGGCAGTTCATCTATATGTGCATGGATGATTACTCCCATATTCTGCTCTGTGTCATGAATTAATTGCATCAGCATTTGCTTCAGATCGAGGGACTTGTCTTCCTTGAGCACATGATCAGAGCCTCGAATTTCTTGTAAACTATGACGAACAAGATCCTGGGCTTCCTGCAGCCGAATGAAAGCTTCATCCATGTCTTTATGTAGGAGCTGTTTACCCGCTTCAATCTTCTGAATCGTAGAAGCAAGCGTATCTCCAACTATATCGTGGATCTCATGTGCAATACGATTCCGTTCCTCGTAAATGGATACTTCGGCCAGTGCTGCAGACGTCTCACGCATTGCTTGCTCCAGACTTCGTGTCCGTTCTCTCACTAGATCTTCCAAGCTATTGTTTAAATGCTGAATACCCGCATACAACTTGGCATTCTCAATAGATATTGCACATTGAGCGGCAAGCAGTCGAATGACATCTAGCCGTTCTGGTGTAAATATGCCAGGTGTTAATTTATTTTCCAAATAGAGCAAACCAATGAGTTTACTTTGATACAGGATTGGCATGCACAAAACCGATTTTAACGCCTTACTTCTAATATACGAGTTACGTGCAAATATACCTACTCCTGCAGCATCATGAAGCACAACCTCTTCATTCGTTCTCGCAGCATATCCTATAATAGGAAAAGGAACAATTGCCGAATCCTCCTCAAGCGGGACTTCCTGAATATGAAGCTCTTCCGCCGTCCCGTAAGCCTCGATCACCCACTTGCGTTCATGTTGGAACATAAGCGCCCCGTATTCAGCTCCTGCGTTATGAAGCATAATCCGCATGAGTGAATTTATTAAACGTTTCATCTCTACTTCGCTTGATAAAGCCTGTGTAGACATGACAAGTGAAAGAGCATCAACCCGTTCCAATCCCGAAACACGTCTAATATGCAATATATCTCCGTATTTATGCTCCATATCAATTGCCTTGGCTCTTGCACCCCACCCGGTATAAGCTTCATAAGCTTCCTGCAGATAGAATTTGGCAACATATTCTTTCCCTAGATGAAGACCGTATCTGCCATAGCATTCAGCAATAATGGCGACATCATGAATAAGACCATACTTGCGTGCTGTTTCAATTGCTCTCTCATACAGTTGTTCAGCTAAACGACTCTTTCTTGATAATCGCATCATTTCAGCCTTTAGTAATAAAAATTTATGCGAATAATTCTCTGCACACCGCATGGCATGCTTCTTTAAGACTTTCAGATTTTGCTCCATTCGAGTCCAATAGGCACGTTGCTCCTTTACCGATGCCTCTAAATAAAGCTCCGCCATAACTAAAGATTCATACATCATTTGAACGGGATTCTCGATAGCATCCTGTCGTAAATGGAGAATATTCGCTGACTTCTTCAAAGCTTCGTGCGCTTCATCATATTGACCGAATAAATATCCAGGCAGATAATGCAGAACACATACAAGCTCGTCAATCATTTGAAACTCGTCACCATGAACCGCTGTAACAAAATCCTCATCCATCACATCAATTGTGACAAACGGATCATTCGTTACACGATAGCCAGTAAGCCTTGACAGCAATGCAGTAAAAACAGCTGCCTCTTTCCAATGAAGAGTATTATTATGCTTTAGAAATTCACCAGAATGTGCAATCAATCGATCATAAATATCAGGAAGGGGATGACCGAATTGCAGCAATAGAGCTGCATTTACCAAGACACTTTGATTTGATTGCCATAAATCCCCAGATTCTAATGCTACTTTACCTGCATGATCTGTAAATGTCTCCAGCATCAGCGATCTATTCTGTCCCCAGCTATCGTAACACAAGGCAAATGAGGTAAGCGTCTTAACATACAATTTTGGATAAGGCTTCGAAATACGACATGCAAGCATCCCCCATTTATATACCTCTTCATATTGTTGAAATCGATAATGCAAGAACATCGCATAACCAATAAATCCAAGCGACGCCTCAGGTGTCATCCCGTATTCAAGTGTCATTTCGATCATCGTAAATGAGATAGCGACCCAGCTCTTTTTGCTAATAAAATAACAAGCATTGCCTATATGATCGAGTACGGACATTGCCATTTTATAGGCTTCATTCGTCATAGGCGGCAGGTTGTGGATCGATTCGATTGAATGCTTTCGCAATTTCCATCTAAGCCTGCAGAACTGTAAAGTTAATTCCAACGTACTTGGCTCAAAACTACGGCGGACATGCAGCAGCTCCAATGTCTGACTACCTAAAGAAATAACCTCCGCATAGTTATCTTGGCTCGACTCGAATTGGATCATCATCATAGACATGCGCCTTATCCATATTGGATATTGCTTTACTTTGTAGCAATTGAAACAATGCCTTTGCTTCCACATAATGAGCACACAAATATTCGGCTTCAGCTCGTTCAAGATACACTTGAAATGTAAATATATAATCTTGCTCCCAGCTATTATCTTCCAAAAGCATAGTTGCCTTGCGAAGATACCTAAGTGAAGTTTCATAAGCAGTCAATTGCTTGAGCTTCAAAGCTGCCTGCAAATTAAGTTCAGCTAGGTCCCTTCTTTGTTCAGCTAACTGATTCTGATCAGTTGCTTGATTCAAATGATTCACAACTTCAAAAATAGTGGCATTCCCGTCAGCCTTTAAACGTTCAGCCAATAAAGTACCAATTTGCAGATGCAGATCAGATCGCTCATCTTGAGGAATAAGGGCATAGGCTGCCTGTTCGATGCGGTCATGCATAAATCTGTATTGATGTTTACTTACTTCTTGTATCAACCGCTCGCGCACGGCAACATCGATTACTTCTGTCAATTCTTGCAAAGTGTTACCTGTGATAAAAACAAGTGTAGTAAGATCAAAGCTTCCACCTAAGAATGCAGCCTTACCTAATACATAACCTGCTTGGTAAGGCAGCAGCTTCATTTTATCCGTAACATAATTTGTCGCATCTCCCGCAATATCCATTTCGGCAATTCGCTCAATATCCCAGCTCCAGTTTCGACTTGATTGTTCAAATATAAGTTGCTTGGTCTTAATCAAATCCTGCAAAAACTGTTTCATGAAAAAAGGATTGCCATCTGTTTTTAGAAGTATTGCTTCTGCTAATTCCTTATCCTCATCCGCTTCATAACGCATGGCATCATGCAACAGATTCTTCAAATCTGTCATTTCAAGACCTTGAAGACGAATATAACTGCTCGTTAACCCATACTCTTCAAATTGACTCTCTAGTCGGCGAAGGAGATGCTGATCGGTTATTTCCTCGTTGCGATATGCTAATACAATCAACAGATTGCTTGTATGATTATCCTTAAGTAGATAAGCCAAATATTGAAGGGAAGCCTCATCCGCCCATTGAAGATCATCTATAAATAGAACTAGCGGCTGCTCCTCTCTAAGAAACAACTGCATGAATCTTGTAAGCAACAAATACAGCCGATGCTGAGCTTCAGCTGGTGGCAATAGCTTCACACTTGGCTGCTGTCCAATTAACAATTCCAGTTTAGGGACCAAATCAATCAGCAACTGACCATATGGATCGAGTGCTTCATATATCCGCAACTTCCAAACCTCAAGCTGCAGCTTGCTTTCCATCAGAAGCTGACTGATCAGTTGATTAAGAATTTGTATCCATGCCTCATAAGGAATGGGAATAGGCTGAATGGCAAACTTTCCTGTCGCATAATATCCATCAGAAGAAATGACATGCTGAAGTGTGTGGTTGATTAAGGTTGTTTTCCCAATACCTCCATTACCAGATACCCACACCGTCTGGGTCATTCCCTTTGAAGCATATCCAAGTGCCTCCAGCAATGTCTGTTGTTCCATTCTTCTTCCATAAAATTGTGATGATAAAACTAAATATTCTGTGATATCATGCTTTGCAAGTGTAATAGCTCCAACTTGACCTGAGAGCTTCAATTGGGTGAAACATTCTTCTAAATCTGACTTGATACCGAATGCGCTAGCATACCGATCATCTGGTATTTTCTCTAAACATTTATCAATAATGTCCGAAATTGCCTGTGGGATTATAGGGAATCGAAGATGAAGGGGCTCAGGTCTAATCGCTAGATGACGATGCATAATATCTAACACATCTTGCAGTTCAAATGGCAAGCACCCCGAAAACCATTCATATAGAATGACACCTAACGAGTAAAAGTCTGAACGATAATCTGGTGTTATACCTGTTCGCCCTGTCTGTTCTGGGGAAATATAGAGCAATGTAAAGTCAGGTCGCTCAATTACCTTATGTATAGGGCTATTCAGCTTCCCACTGGAGGACATGCGCAAATCAATAAATCTTATGTCTAAAGTGGCGGGATTCACCATCATTTGATGCGGGGTTATTTCGTTAAGCAGAATTTCATTACTATGAAGCTGCATGAGACATTCAGTTACAGCCACGGCTATTGAAAGTCTAGCTGTAAAATCAAATTCATTGGAATGTGTATGTAGGAGTTGATGAAGTGTACATCCACCAATATCCTGCATTAGAAGAATAGGTCGCATTCCCACTATATCAAAGCTGTGGGGTTCAATTATCTCGCAACCGCTCAACCTTTTGAGTATTTCATACTCATGGCGAAAAGCATCTACCTTAACTGCCTCCGGGTACTCCTCACACGTAGTTTTAGCAATGAAGCCTCGTCCATCTACTAGTCGCAGCAGCCTGTATAGCTCAATCTCATCATTACGATCCAGTAATTCTATCGTTTGATATCCTGGTATCTTGATCATAAAGCAGCGCCCCTTAGTATGAAAAAGTCTTATTAAGCAAAGACACCTTGAGAGGTACCTTTTTATCATTTTATACTCTATGTCTCATCGTTCTCCTATATTGCATTCTGGCTTTAAACCAATAAATAAGACTAAGGAAAATAAATAAAGGAAAAACGATAGCGGGCATCATTCTAAATAAAGCAAACGGTGTCTCAAACAAAAATGCACCAACGAAGCTCAGTCCCGTTTTATCCCATAATCCAGGCGTAAAATAGACTACTTTAGGATTAAGCACAGCTGAGAAATGAATTGAATGAGTCGTCCATAATGCAATTAGGATCGGTGCGTAACATGCAAGCAAAGATAACCATATCCGAGCAATTCGTTCATACCTTGCCGCCTTGGATTCTACATCTGAGAAAATATCATCACTTGTGCAGCCAGCCATTTGCTTAAAATACTGCGTTCTCGAATTCTTAGTTCCCGCAATGTGCAGCCAGCCGCTATCTTCGTATAAAGCTCGATAATCCTCGAAGCTTTCCTGATTCTTAAATTCACGATAGTCAATTCTTATATTAGCCTCTTCCGGTAGGCCAGGATCAAATTCGTAACCAAACGAGCTGCTAACGAGCTTATAACCTTGCCCAGACATTTCATTCAGCCACTTCTCTTCTTTATCAAAATCCAAAAAGAACTTAAATTTCCTCATTCCGATCTCCTCCTTATGCTACGGCAAGAGTGTTTGTGTAACTTCAATCATATGCTTCATTCTTGCCATATCTTGAAGCAGAATATCTCTGCCATATGCCGTGATGACATAGATCTTGCGGCGGCCTTCATTACTAATCTGCTGGATATAATTTAATTTCAGTAGATTTTCAATAGCTCCATACAAAGTACCTGCTGCCATTCTCACCTGACCACCACTTAACACTTCAACCTTCTGCAGAATCAAGTACCCATGCGCAGGTTCCATTACAGCCAAAAGAATATAATATACCGTCTCCGTAAGCGGCAAATTTTTATCTCGATTCATATGTAACTCCTCAGTTATAGTTATACAGTTGTACTGTATAGTTATATTATATACAGTACAACTGTATACTTCAATAGTTAAAAAGAGACCATCCAAGGGTCTCTTTATTCGTTCATCTTATTCTTTAAGTTGTTTTTGTGAAAACCAAACCCGTTTCCGTCCAGCGATTTAGCAGATTAGCTCCCTCTATAACTATTCTTTCCACGACGCTTACATTTAATAGAACAGGCAAATCATGAATATACAACTCTGTAGCGGATCGCGGATGTAATCTGTGCTTATTTCCATTTGGGTCTATCATGGTAAGCCCATTAGAATCTTGCTGCACCTGTAGAACAAATCCCAATTCCTTATTCACAAATTCCCCAGTGGTATAATTAACCTGAGCATCAGAGATAGAAGTAAGATCACAAAAAGTAAGCATCTCCCGTTCATAATGAGGCCAATCACCCGCTGTAACCTCAATGGGCAGCTTAGGGCAAGGTGCTTTATCCAGCAGCTCTAGCGCAGTATGATGAAAATCAACTAGAAATTCAAAATAGGATTCAACCTTGTCAGGGCGATCTGTATAGTAAGGTCTATGTCTATCCCTCTCCCAGATTTGCTTGAAGAAACTTTCTCCTCGTGCCTGTCTAAGGTGTTCAATCGCATCATCGACAGAAGCTCGATACAAAAAAATAATTCTTGGATCTAGTGGCAGCACAATTTCCCATAAAGCTTGGACAAATTGATCTAGCGCTTGCTTAGGGGCATTAGCTAATTGAAAGCTAAAAATCTGATATTGGAAAATACAGCTATCCAATAGGGCGACTTGCTCAGGCTCTTGTCCAATCTGATGGGCAAAGTGCCTCCATTTTTCCAGTGCAGCTTCCATATATTCCTCTATTGTAAACTTCCACACATCTTTATCTTGAAGCTCCTTAAGGGCTGCATCAGACAACACTCCTTGATGATGCCAAGCTAACTCTAGCAAATCGACACCGACACTCGCATTGCGAATTTGAACAACTGGACCCATTTGTGATTCTTCTAGGTTATGACGCTCTATCCAACTCTTATATTCATCTATGCTTAAGCAAGCTTCTTGGAAAAACAAGACAGGATGCGGTCGCTCCATTTCATGCACCCATCTCGTCTTGTATCCATGACGCTCAAATTGACGATACAATAGTCCTGAATTCGTCGATTTGCCTGCGCCTGGAAGTCCTTCTAGTAGAATTAGCATAAGTCAACCTCCTAAAAACAACATTATCATCAGATCGAAGTTAATAATACATACTATAGCAAAGGTTTAACCCTATATGAACCATTAAGTAATCATGCAAAAAAAGAACGCATATCGTCAATATGTGTTCTTCTCTTATTTCATTTATGAATTTGGTTTGTGCTCCACGATGACATGATTGTTATCTTCTGGATCATCAAGCTCCCATTTACGTGCATAAGCCTTGTTCGTTACATAGATGGTTAGCCAGAGAACAAGGCCAGCAATTATTAAAGAAACTATAAGCACAATAATAATTGTTTTATAATCCATCATTTTTCTCACCACCTGTCTAATTAGGATGTTAACAGGCAATATATGGATCGTCAATCTCGTATCACGCCAGCTTATGACAGATCCGTGAAATTCGATGAAACGAGGCAGGTAATATCAAAGGTAACATCGGATTTTCAAAAATACAAGCCATCCTTACTTAGTTGAGAGTTGTATCATGCTGCAGATATTCGAAGTTCTGTAATGAAGCTACTCCAATATTCGAGAGTACTGTAGTGAAGCTACTGCAATATTCGAGAGTTGTGGTACGAAGTCAGAATAGCGGACTTTGAGGGTCTTATTTTGATGAAAAAGAGGGAATTCGTGAAAATAACGGATTATCAAGTATCTATTTTGGAACTGCATGCCGCAAAATAGCCATTTCGCCAGTTCCTCCAAAATTTAAGTACCTCAAAATCCGCTGAATGTGGAAAGCCTCGGGTTTTCAAGTAAATAAGCACTTCAAAATCCGTTATTTTGAGGTACACAAAAAAAACAAGCCACCATTCATCAGAATAGTAGCTTGTTATTGCTTGGCAACGTCCTACTCTCCCAGGATCCTTCGATCCAAGTACCATCGGCGCTGGAAGGCTTAACGGTCGTGTTCGGGATGGGTACGCGTGGTTCCCTTCCGCCATCGTCACCAAACGAGCATTTGTAAAACAAATGCGGACCCGTTATTAATTCTGTTACCCGATTAGGCCAATAGATTTAATAACGTTTAAGGTATTGTACCTTGAAAACTAGAAGCGAATTGAAAGTAAATCTTAGTATATCATCCATATTGGTTAAGCCCTCGACCTATTAGTACTTGTCAGCTCCACACATTGCTGCGCTTCCACCTCAAGCCTATCAACCTCGTCGTCTACAAGGGGTCTTACTAATTGGGAAATCTCATCTTGAGGGGGGCTTCGCGCTTAGATGCTTTCAGCGCTTATCCCTTCCGTACATAGCTACCCAGCGGTGCTCCTGGCGGAACAACTGGTACACCAGCGGTACGTCCATCCCGGTCCTCTCGTACTAAGGACAGCTCCTCTCAAATTTCCTACGCCCACGACAGATAGGGACCGAACTGTCTCACGACGTTCTGAACCCAGCTCGCGTACCGCTTTAATGGGCGAACAGCCCAACCCTTGGGACCTACTTCAGCCCCAGGATGCGATGAGCCGACATCGAGGTGCCAAACCTCCCCGTCGATGTGGACTCTTGGGGGAGATAAGCCTGTTATCCCCAGGGTAGCTTTTATCCGTTGAGCGATGGCCCTTCCATGCGGTACCACCGGATCACTAAGCCCGACTTTCGTCCCTGCTCGACTTGTTGGTCTCGCAGTCAAGCTCCCTTATGCCTTTGCACTCTTCGAATGATTTCCAACCATTCTGAGGGAACCTTGGGACGCCTCCGTTACTCTTTAGGAGGCGACCGCCCCAGTCAAACTGCCCACCTGACACGGTCCTCCTACCAGCTAATGGTAGAGAGTTAGAACTCCAATACGATCAGGGTGGTATCCCAACGTCGCCTCCACACAAGCTGGCGCTCATGCTTC
>NZ_SKFG01000049.1 GCF_004344915.1 Paenibacillus albiflavus
GTGCTATTCTAGATACAGACAGTGCAGATCTGAAATCTACATTAGACAGCAGGTTCTGGGGCTCGTATTTTGCCGCCAAACATGCTGTGCCAAAGATGAACGATGGAGGATCAATTACTTTTATGTCGGGAACTTCCACTTGGAAGCCTTCTCCTGGGGGTGCTGTCGCGGCAGCATCGGGTGCAGCTGTAGAATCTTTAGGTAGAACATTAGCTGTTGAACTTTCTCCTATTCGAGTCAACACCATCAGCGCAGGTGCGATCGATACGCCTTTACTCGATACTTTTTTTGGTGAGAAACGAACAGCTGTCATAGATCACCTAACGAGAACATTGCCTGTAAAGCGAATGGGAGAACCCCAAGATATCGCTGAAGCAGCTTTGTATCTTATGAATAATAAATATTCTACGGGAACTGTTATTTCTGTTGATGGGGGTATTTTGCTTACCTAATTGTAATTATAAATTGAATAGCATGGTAACCCAATAGTGAAGTCTTTCCTTCAGTCCCTTCTTTGAAGGGGAGGTGATCACAAAATGACCGAGCAAGAATATTCTCGTTCGGTCATTTTTAGGTAATTAAATAATCAACTACTGTAGCTCAATATTAAGTTTTTCGCCGTAATCGTTCCAATCTTCATTTATGGTTTTGGCATACTGTAATCACATTGAAGTCATCATCACGCATGTTGAAGAAAGATACAAACTCATTCCGGATGATCCCACCATAAATGATTTGGAATCCCAAACTTTCTATTAAAGCTGCCGCTTCATCTATATCATCAGCGGGCACAAAGCAAAGCGGTGGCGCTTTATCTGGAATTGGAACATTGTCCATTCCGTTGGAATCGATCATAACGTCCGTTCCGTTCGGCAGATGCAGGATATGCATGTGACCGAAACGATCCTGCTACTCGCTCGAGAGGTTAAACAGCCTGCTGTATTGCTCTGCCGACTTTTCCAGATTTCTGGACCAAAGAATGATGGAACTGATCTGACTCCGAATGGGATTCTTACTTTCTACAGATCTAATCATTGTGACCTTCCTCCTTGTTATGTGCTTATAAAATTATCTTTTCTCGCGCCAATCCAGGTTTGGAGCTTTCTTCAGTTGCACTGGTACTCCAAGTGTTTTCCCTGCTTCGAGCAACAGCTCCCTACAAAAATAATAACCTCGATGATACACAATCCTATTGCTTTCAAAATCAAATTCACGAATATCGTGAAGAGCAAGACCTAGCTCGGTTTCAGCCAATACTACGAATACTTTTCGACCCCACAAAAGCTCCAACGAAACATGCAGAACCGGTCCTCTGTGTTTGAAAGAACCATTAAGCAATTCTCTCTTCGAATATTCCTGGAATCCGGGATTAGCATCATTATGAATACTTTCCTCAAACATTCCAAGGATACTGTCCACATCGCCGTTTCTCAATGCCTGAAGTAAGGTATCGAGCAGCAACGTGTTTGGTTCTGTTTTTTCTGGATGAATTTGATCCGGTAATATGTTGCGATGCTTGCGAATATTGGCCCTCGCGCGGTTAAGAGCTGCATAGACAGAACCTTCGGTCATTCGTACCATTCCGGCTACGTCGGAAGCGGTAAAGCCGTATACTTCCATGAGCAGGAAAACAGCGATTTGCCTATGCGGAAGATACTCGATCAATACTTCAAGTGCCTCAATCATTTGCAATGGATCAACCGTTTCTTCGGGAAAATCGTTGGAGTCCAGCTCTGCATACGTATCCATTGAAATTTTTTGCTTCCTAAGTCCGTCAATTCTCGTATTTGTAGCAATTCGGAACAAGTAGGATTTTAATGCGAGTGGGTGCCAGATCTGGGCCATTGTTGCGAAAGCTTTTAACAACGTCTCTTGAAATAGATCCTCTCCATCCCAGGGAGAACCCGTTAAATAACGGCAATATCTCCAAAGAGATGGGCGATACGGTTCGATCAACTCCTCAAATTTCTTATGTAATGCTCGAGTCTCTTCAACAATCGGATCGTATGATTCGGACATGACAGCCATCCCCTCCTGTGTTCCTTATGTAAGACGTGTAGAATGTTGAAAATCATACGGTCGTATAGAAATAAATTTTAATTAGTGTGTTTAACTAATTTATGGATAACTAAATATTCTGTGTAGTCCCATTAATACCTTCTTAGCGTAGCATTAAGCTCACGTGCCAGCTTTTTCAATGAGTTATCGTTTCCCATTAGTTTAGTTTCCGCAGGCTCATTGACGACAAACATAAATTCCGAATGAAAGAGCAACATTTCAAACATCACCTTGTGATATAACTAAACATGAATCCCAAACAAGGAGATGAGGGCGTGAGCAAGTTGAAAGGTAAAATCGCTTTAGTAACCGGTGCAAGCCGGGGGATCGGTCGTGGCATTGCGTTACGTCTGGCACAGGATGGCGCATTAGTCGCAGTGCACTATGGAAAAAGACAAAATGAAGCAGAGGAAGTAGTCCATAAGATTCAACAAAGTGGGGGTTCCGCATTCACGCTAGGCGCTGACTTAAAAGCCCTTAACGGCATTCGCGATTTATATGCGAAATTGGATAAAGCCCTTCGGGAACATACAGGCGATAATCGGTTTGATATTCTTGTGAATAATGCTGGAATCGGTCAAATTGTAACCATAGAAGAGGCGACGGAAGAATCTTTTGGCGAAGTCATGAACATTAATGTCAAAGCGCCGCTTTTTGTTACCCAGCAAGCTTTGCCGCGTCTGAAAGATGGAGGCCGCATTATCAATATCTCATCATTTGTTACACGCGTTGCCTCCCCTAGTGTTTTCGCCTACAGCATGTCGAAGGGTGCAGTCGACACACTTACGCATGTCTTGGCTCAGCAACTTGGAAGTCGTAATATTACGGTGAACGCCATCCAGCCTGGCATTATTAATACAGAAATGAATGCCGGGACGTTGCAAGACCCCAATGGACAGAAGTTTGCCGCCGGTCTTTCAACCTTCAACAGGTGGGGGGAGCCTGAAGATGTGGCGGATATTGCCGCCTTTCTTGCCTCATCGGACAGCCGTTGGGTAACAGGTCAATTGATTGATGCAAGCGGTGGATCTCATTTGTAAATTAACGGGTTCAGAAACCTGGCTGAAAAGCTAGGCTTTTGAACCCGTTAATTTACTCCGCTATGCTACCCTTTAGTTTAATGAAAACGACAGCCGATCTCCTGGTCGGCTGCCGTTGTGTCTTATTTGAGCAAACGTGTTCCGTTAGCTTAATCCCTTGGCCTGAACAAATATTCAAAACACTTTGCTGTCTTTAATGATCTCTGCTGACGACAAGCGCGTAGCTTCATAAATCGTAGCGCCAGTTTTTTTCAAAAACTCTTGAACTGTGTGGTAGCCAACTGCGTACCCAGCAGCATAAGAAAGTCCTACTGGATGATATCCCTGTTCTTTTGCGATATCGTCACCAAACATATAGCTGCTAACTTCTGCAAACCCTTTAATATCTAACGCTTGGCGAATAACCTCAATTGAGTACATTAAATCTTCTTCATCGAAGTTAACCCAAGGACCCGACATCTCCTCACCATAGAGGGCGCTTGCAAAGGATTCGGCCAGTCCTTCTATGATAATGTAATCACCTACTGTCACATTGCCATGATCCCAATCAAAATATGAAAACCGAACATTATGATGGAATTCATGTGCAATAATAGACGGGATTTTAGGTATGTTATAACCATCTGGGTAAATAATAAGCTGAATATATCCTGGTATCCCCCCAAAACCTGTGTACCCTTTTGTATAAGCGAGTTTTTGAGGGTCTGCTAGGTATGCACCAAAGTGTAGTGTATCCGCCTTTACCTCTAACCCCGCCTTTGCCATTACGTTAATACAATGTAGGATCGTTTTCTCCGCGATATGGTTAATATCAATTTGCTTTAATTTCTCTAAACCTGCTTGTCCTATACTCGTCTCTTTTCCATCCAGAAAACCCAACATTTTCGTGGCCATAATTACATCATATCCACCTGGTTGTGTGGCCACTATAGGGACATTGATGATATTCCACATACGCTCAAAAGGTCTCATCATCGTATAACGAAAAAAGTTTTCTCTTTTTGATTCAACCATTGTAAACAGCTTTTCATAATGCTGCAGCGTATTTTCGATGTGCAGATTCATTACTCTCACCTCTTATTTACATATAAATTAATAAATTCGTTCACTATTCTTAACGCAGTTAATAATCCTTCTTCCGATTTTTCCCCTTGCAATTTTTCAAGACAAATCATAACCTCATTTAAATGATGTCCTAGTTGTTCAAGGCTAGTGAGAATTTCGTTGAAATCCAGTTCCGCTGGATTGGTTTTCTTTATCGTCGTTACTTTGGTATTCAACATCTTTAGGATCATTATTTTAAGCAGGGCATTTAAATCTTTTTCAAATAGTATTCGAATACCATTATGCCGGTGTAGAGGAAGAATCTTTAATATATCGTAATATTGAATAGTTCTTTCTGTAATACCGGTATAATTTGATACCGTCCCTACCGTCTGCATTTTAATGTCACCTCCTGACTCAACAGGATAAAGCATGACGCGGCGTTAGGGTCAAGGTGATTACAGTTAATAACGTTAGCATGAACATTACAATTTTGATCTTTTAGTTTTAAATACGGATGCATTTTCGGTATACGGTTAATTAGCCTGCCCGTTACTTCAATGCAAAAGGGAGCAAATGCCCGTAGTGGTCTGCGTCCTGGTTATTTGAACTATCGTTCTCTGTTTGTTGATTAACTTACATTTTCTGTTGAATTAGACTTATAAACCTCTACATCTATTTGATTTATTTTCTCATTATTAAATGAGCTAAACTACAATAAAAAACAATATCATTGTTGATAATAAGATATTCGTAATCAGAGATAAGGTTTTACCTAATTTTGCACCTAAGTCATTTTTGAATTTATAACCCAGAATCAATGCTGGTATATAGAAAACAAGTGAATAAAATATTGTATAATGCAATCCTGTGTCACCGTTTGACCAAGGATTCAACCCTAAAAATCTTAATATATTATCTCCAAAGGACTCTCGATTACCAAATGAAATGGAAAATAATATTCCAAATATAAATAGCAATAATGAAATCGAACCTAACCCAATTTTCTTGTGATTTTGTTTCAAGAATTATAACCCCCATTCGAAGACTCTTCTTTCTATTACACCAATTCGGTACTCTTATATATCTTATTCCACTATCCTGCCCGTTAGTTGAGAAAGGCAGCTGATCTAAGTGATCGCTGCCTTTGCCGTTGCATATTGCACTACCGTGTCCCGTTAGTTCAGCGATTGGTATCAATAAACACATTATATCCAGTGCCATCGATGACATCTTGTGCTATCTCATTTGGTTGCTTTAAAGTGGTGTCATAAATAAATTGATTATTTGATGGAGAAGTTTCCATTTTATTCAGTAAAAACAAAGAGCGTTCTAATGATTCGATATCCCCCCTCCTCTCTAGACGTTCTATTAATTTATCTTTATCTGCTCGTAATATTATATATCTTAATTCTACATTCAAATCGGATATATGTTTACAAAACCAATCAAGTTCATCCTCAACTACAAAATCAATAACTACATTTAAGTCATTAATAATAAAATTCCTTGTTAAAGCAAGGATGTTTTCCCATGTTAAATTCAATCGTTCTTCCCATGAAGGTTGTGATTCCCCCTTAAACATATTAAGTAAATTATCGCCCTGTTCAATATATCAGTAGAATATGCATGTGTTATTATAGTTGTAAAGATCTGTATAAGAGGGTTGATTTTCCATGTTATCCATAAAACAGTTCTCTGAAAGAACTGGCATTTCCCCAAGTGCTTTACGGTTTTATGAAACAAAAGGCTTATTGTTCCCGAACTCGCGTCTTGAGAGAGGTCATCGAAAATACAGTCAAGATCAAGTCAGCCAAGCCCGATTGATTCATAGCCTGCGTCAAGCGCAGATAAGTCTCTCCGATATCGCAACCTTTATGAAAGCTGATCCAGAAGAACGGGAAAATATGATGATGCGGTGGCGTCATGAATCAGAAGTAAAGCTTTTGTGCGTGCAGGTAGCTAATCAATTTCTCCAAGGATTCAACCACGAGCAAAACGAACTTCATCTTGTAAGTTTTGAGAAGGAACTTTTTATGATTTGGTATACGGTTGCCGTTCCCGACCAAGGTCCCTTGCCTTTTATGGAAGCCACCCTAAAGCAGAAGCAGAAATTGCTATCATTTGGTGTAAAAGTGCTTGATTATGGTTTCGTACGTACCTTACGTGTAAACGAAAGCGAAATAATTGGAGAGATAGGTTTCCAGATACGCTCGAATGATGTTCGTAAAATTCCTAAGCAATCAAGGGGGTATACGATTCGAGAGATTCCTTACGCGTTATTTGCGACACTTGAATATAAATATGGTGAAACCTACGTTTGCTACCGTATTTTATCTATACTACGAAAGTTTGGTTTCGTACCGACCGGAGAACATTTTGATAAATATATTGCGGGCAATCAGGAGAGTCTCATGCTTTACGTCCCTGTTGCAAAAAAAACTTGAACTTCAAGTTACTTGAAGATTTATGATAAAGTCCAGATATAAATATTCCAGTAGAAAAGGTTCGGTGAAAACATGCATTTTACAAAATTCGATTTTTTGACCTTATGGGTTAAAGATGGAATCCGGCAAACTAATATCGACTGGTATGTAAACCATTTGGGGCTAAACATTGGTTGGGATTCGCCGGGTGAAAAACTAACGCTTCTTCAATTCCCGTCCAAGCAGGCGATGACCCTGCTAGCACATTACCCGGATGACATCACATTGCCAGAAGGAGAAGTCAGAGTTTGTCTGACTGTCTACAATTTACAGGAAACGAAGCTTTATCTAGATCGTGCGGGTATTCATACAACAGAAATTCATCAAACACCTTGGTGTTCCAATGCTTTCGATTTCTTCGACCTTCAAGGCACAAGGCTAACCGCAACGTCTCTGCCTGCATTACCCCTCTCTCAAGAAAAAAGTAAGCATATGTTCCACTCCTACTTCCTACATATAATGGTGTCGGACTTATCTGCAGCTAGACAATGGTATTCTGAGTTTTTGGGAATGATTCCAGTGGAGCACTCTAGTTCAGAGCATTATTATATGATGAGAATGCCCGAAGATGAAAAGGTTGAGTTCCCAATCTTTTTTTCAAAGGGCAAAGAATCCATAGACCTTCGCAGCTCTAAAGAAACTTCAATAACCGCTATTCGTCCATTTTTTCAACTTGCAGGTAAAACTCAGCTTGAACAAACACATGCAATTTTTAAATCCAACTGTATTGAAGTAACAGAGATTACTGGAAAACACGATGATTTCATGAGATGGTTTGATTTCACTGACCCGAACGGTAATCAACTACATGCGATTGCTTACTAAAAAGCAAATGATAGGGTCCTTACAGTTATAAACGATAAAATAGCTTAGAATTCATTTTGTGATAAGGTTCTCCGCAGTTGAAAAAAGTATTCTTCCGCAACGAGGCTGCCGATTCGTATCGACAGCCTCGTTCAGATATTATTCAACTAACGTGTCCTGTTAGTTGAATGATTAATTACGGGTATTCAATGAGTTTCTTGTCGATTTCTGCAATTTCGCCGATCTCTGATATACCATCCCAAAGAATTATTGACTCAGCATCAGCAGGTACTTGCTTTCGCACTCCACTACGATTAAAGAATGGGTTATCGGAGCATCGAGAGAACTGTAAATAAGCTAATCTATGCGATAATTTGTAGGATAATTCACGGTGAACCGTACCATAAGTAAATGAGGTTTATTGTTGTTGGAAAAATCAAAAGCCCAAAATAACAAGTTATGAATTTTTCGGCTTTTATTAACCAATACTTTATATTTTTATAAATTAGTCAGTCATATTCTTATTATTTTAATGCATTTTTAGATTTCGTCATCTTCTATTTGAGCTTTTCGCATCGATGAAAGACTGAACCATAGTCCGCATAAAGTTAGTCCAGCTATCGAAATCCATAAAGACTTTATGAAACCTAGTCCTTCAGCGAGGGTACCTCCTAATGGAGCGCCGATAACGACTGCACTACGGTTGATGGATCGCAGTGTTGCATTCATACGACCTTGCAGATGAGATGGCGTGACATACTGTCGATATCCCATTTCAAGAGGACCCTCGATTCCCATGGCAAAGCCGTAAAAGAGCTGCCCTACAATCACAAAAATGAGAGCTATGTACTGCGAGTCGGAGTTGTTAGCTGCTGGAGCTAGAGCCATCAAGATAACTGCTGGACCATAGAGAATTCGAGAAAAAGCCATTGCACGCCCGACACCAAAGCGCTCACCCGCTCGAGTAGATAGAGAGGTTCCAGCGACAGCACCGACACCTGCAGCGGCAAGGACATACCCAAGGTACGAGGCATCGAAGCCAAGCTCCATCAAAAAAAAGGATATTAGGATCGTCATCGTCATGCTATGAAAGAGAAACCAAGCATGAGTGTTTAAAGCGAGTGTACGAAGGTATTGGTGTTGGTAGACCCATTGCAGACCTTCCTTGATTTGCTGACCAAGTGAATCAGCCTTCACTTTTTTTGAGGGCTGGTGTTTAATCGATGCCATTAATATACCTGAAAATAGATACGATACGGCATCAAAAAGAAGGGCAAATGGTGCACCGATCCATAAGACAAGTCCACCTCCAATGGCTGGCCCGCTCGTTTCCGCAACAGCTGCGCTTTGTTCTAACCGTGCATTTGCTCGTGTTAATAAAGAACGTGGGACTAATTGTGGCACAAAGGACTGGTAGGCAGCATCATTAAAAAGAGACATAGCACCAAAGAGAACCAGCAGGACCATTAGCCAGCCAATACTGATTACTCCTGTGATAGACATTAAGCAAATGAAGGTAAGTATAATGCCGCGCCCCATATCTGTTACCACCAGTACAGTCTTTCGGTGAAAACGATCAACCAAAACCCCCGCTATTAATCCCAACAGTACGTACGGAAGCCATCTAGATGCTGAAACCCAGCCAACATCAACAGCACTGCCTCTCATATTACTAACCACCAATACCTGAAGAGCCAGGGTAGTAATATATGTGCCAAAGTTTGAAGTTGTCGATGCAATCCAAAAATGAACAAAGCTTCTGTGCTCCCTTAATTTCATCGGGGGTTCACCTCTTTTGTCAATTTATCCACCTTATAAATATAGTAATCACTCCTCTACTTTTTCCAACCTAAGTATTATCATAGTTCCATATATTTATAGCATCTGTTACGCTAAACTGCCTGTTAGCGCAACAAGACTGCCAATCGAACTGGTACCCTTGTCATGAACTATCGTTCTCCGTTAGTTTAATGCTTCTTGAGATAAAATACATTCCGAAACCATATTTCCGAACGTTTGTATGTCTCTTAAATAATCATAACCTGTGGGATTACGCTCGGTTTGATTTAACATTCGTACTGCCACTACGTTATATTTAGGAATGACCAACAGGGCATTTCCGTATATTCCGAGGGATTGAAAAGACCCCTTTGGAAGTTGTCCTCCCAGTTCCGACGAATTTCGTGGCCAATCTTGCACCCACCAAAAGAATCCATTGCGGGGTAAGGTTTCGTCAAGTGTTGCTGGAGTAATGATTTTCACTGCTTCTTCAATGATCGGTTTGGGCAGTATTTGATTCCCTTGATAATACCCTTTGGTAAGATGCAAATATCCCCAAAATCCCAGTTCACGTGTACTAACAAAGAGGTTTGCTTCTCCTCCTTGTTCTCCCGCGTAGGATTCGTTTACCCAAACGAGGTTCTCACTGTTTTCTTTTCTCCATCCTGTTTCAGACAGGCCATATGGCCTTAGAACTTTCTCATCAATGACCTTAGCAAGAGGTTGATCAAATAGTTTTTGAACAATTCTGATAAGAAGATTGACGCCTGCGTTATTATATTTCCAATCAGTCCCTGCTGGAAACATTCTCTTCAATGGGCTATACAAACCGTGTGTGTGGGTTAACAGATGACGAATGGTTGTGTCAGCTATCACGTCATCGTCAAGATCATCTAAATAATCAGAAACAGAATCGTTGAGACTTTTTATTCTTCCTTCGAAAAGTGCAAGACTTATAGCTAATCCTAAATATGTCTTTCGGATCGATCCAATATTAAATTGTGATTGTACATCAACTTTCCGACTATGTTTTGTGTTCTCATGATATCCAGAATACCATTCGTTAACAATGATGCCGTTTTGAATAATCAACACAGATGCAGCCGATGCAGAGATCAGATTCTTTATTTCAAATATGTATTGATTAATGCTTTCGAAGATATTTTCTTTAATTGCTACTTCAAAATTCATTTTTAGCCCCCACCCCCACGAGAAAACAATGTCTTTCCTAATTGTACCATTCAGCAGCATATCTTTACACTATTCTGCCCGTTAGTTAAGAAAACGGCAGCCGATCATCATGATCGGTTGCTGTCACGTTATACTATCGTGTCCCTAATAATCATCTGTTTTAAAACTCACTCAACAAATCTGCCTATTAATTGTACTAAGGAAACCGAGACCCTTGGATGATGGCTCGGGACGGAATCGAACCGCCGACACTAGGATTTTCAGTCCTATGCTCTACCAACTGAGCTACCGAGCCTTATGTTTGATGGATGATCACT
>NZ_SKFG01000050.1 GCF_004344915.1 Paenibacillus albiflavus
GGATTTTTCTATCTTTCCTATACACCTAATAGTACTAATAATTACTGGATCGGTGGCTTTCAAATAGACAAGGAATATCAAGGGATGGGATTAGGAACACAATCTCTTAAAAGAATATTAGAATTCATTCAGGAGATGAACAGACAATGCGAAGTAATCTCTCTAACAATCGAAAAAAGTAATAATCATGCTAGAAAGCTTTACGAGAAATTAGGTTTTGTCAATCAAGATAAAGAGAACCAAGATGGCGAGATTATATATAAACTAAAGTTAAAATAAACTATAAAGAACTTGTGCTAGGTTACTCGAAGAGGTCGTTGACATCAGCTAACATTACATTCCTGCGTCGTCGCTAAAGCTCCTCGGTCACCGAGAGGATTTTCGGAGAAGTAAATCAGGCGACACATCCAACCGGCTAAGTCTGACGACCCGGCAACTTTATTGCCTTAAGCCGCTTGGACGTCAGGAATGCGAAACGTTAGCTGAAACACCACGAAAACTTATAAAAACCAAAAAAGATGGAGGTATTACATGAAACCTGAGGTTTATGAATTTCAAGAGAAGAAAGTAATTGGAGTTGGAAACATAGGAAATCCTATAAGCCCTGGAGATGTTTGGCCTATTTTATTTTCCAGAATTCAAGAAATACATGGTCGTAAGAATACTCCTGAAACTCTTGGAGTTATTAAGAGAAATGAACATGGGTATTTAGCTGGGATAGAAGTTGATCAAATGATAGAAATTCCAGAAGGTATGTTTTCTTATGTAATACCAGCTGGTCAGTATATTGGAATGACTCATAAAGGTCCTTTAAGTAAGATTGGTGAAACATTTCATACTCTTATTAGTTGGCTAGCATCAAATAATTATGAACAACATGACATTGTATGTTTTGAAGTCTATGATGAAAGATTTAAGGGTGAAGACCCAGAAAGTGAATTCGATTCTTATATTCAAATTATATGATTTGTGAAGGATACCTCTAAGAAGTGTGGTGCATCAGATAAACACCATATTCACGCATCGTGGCATTTCTCCCTCGGGATTGAACTAACGGGAAAAGATAGTTTATGACAAGGCTGCCAGTTCGATTGGCAGTCTTGTTGCGCTAACGGGCAGGATTGTGCAACTTTCACTATCCAATTGAGTCAAATATTGGGATAATGATTCTTGAGGAGACATAGAGGAAATTGATCATGTACGGAGGTAACGATGGCCTACACACGTTTGATAGTTTTGATAATGACGTTCGAAGTGCTTATTTCGGCTGTAGTCGGACTTGGTATTTATTTTGGATTTTCGGTATTTCCTTATACTCAGTCATTGTTAACAACAACCGGTACTGCTGTTCAGTCAGCAGGTATCAACATAACAATCCCATTATACATGCCGTCGCTTATGGATCTAAAAATTCCATACACGTACCTTCAAGCTGGGGAACAGACCTGGGGAATCACAGCATTCCTTGTATCTGTGGGTGTTATGGTACTTCAAAGTTATGTCCGGGGCATGTACCTCGGCGGTCTGAAAGGATGGATTCTGAATCGTAAAATAGTCCCTCTATTCGCGTGTGGGCGCAGGTATTTCGGCGATATGATAATATGGTCTATTTTTCAAACCGTGATAAGTGTGTTGATTTTATTCCTCGCCGTAGTCTTTGTCCCGTTTGGATTCATAGTAATGATTGCGTTACTATTCTACTCACTTACGCCATATCTGATCGTCCTCCAAAATATCACTTTTCTTAATGCATTGGCGAAGGGGCCACGCTTGTTTCGGCGCTATTTCGGCACATTGCTGCCGCTTGCACTGTTGGCCCTCCTGTGCACGCTCGTCGTCAGCCTATTTCGGTTTTTGACACCTCCATGGGGATATGCGGTACCGCTGCTCACTTATGCATGCATTGGAACCTTACTGATCGGCGAGCTTATGAGACGGCTGGCAGCGAAGCTGACAATGGACGGCGAAACGTCTCCGGATCCGCCTCTCGGCGAGGTTCACTCTCACAAAATGGTAAACGCCATCACGATGCTGCTCGTACCGGTACTCGTCTTCGTGGGTGCTTTTACAGGTTCCGGCGGGCACTTAAGTGCGTTTGAGTTCGGTAGTAAAAAGCAGCTCGACGGTATCTCCTACAATACAAATTTCTCTGACGTATTCTATGCGTCCGATCAAATGTATACAGCGTACGAGTGGCAGACAAGTGATTACCATCTTGCGATAAGGCTTCCAGACTTGTCCGACGGGCGGAAGCCAAGGGAACTGCGTGGGATAGCCGACATCACGTGGCAGATGAATGAGGAAATTCGTACTTCACATGGAAATTCAACCCAAATTGACGTACAGCCGATCATGCACACAAGCCGGGTCATGTATCGACTTGTCCGGGAGACTGCTAACGATGGCAGCTTTTACTATTCCAGCCTGAGCGGCTCTTCTTCAATTTTGCCGGGAGAGGAGCGGCCGCGTGAACCATTGTCCGTTCAAATGATGGTTAGTGGAGACGGTCTTCATATTTCTGTTATGCAATACCCAACGCGCTTTGATGTCTCGCATGTATTCCGTGTTTCAGATGACGGGAGGTATTTGATCCCGGGAACAAGCCAGGTCAATCCAATGGATTTCCACGCTTATTGGTTCACGACAGATCAGAGTGCGGAGAATCTGTTCGAATTGCTGGCCGCGAAGAACAAAACGAATAACATAGCGACGATGAACCGAGCCTACCTAGCGCTTGCTTGTGCCATGCAGGAAGGGGACGGACACATGGTCGTCCATCTGCTGGAGACGATGCGTCGGGCTGGCGTAAACGTGAAAGTTCTCAACTGGGATGAAGTGACGTGGACGAACAACTTGCAAGGCCGTTATCAAGGTACCGGCTTGCAGAAGACCCTGGAGCTATTGACAAAGGCCGGCATTCAGGGGGCATATGAAGGCACAGAACTATTAGAAAAAAGTGATGAAACGATCGGTGTTTACCGAATCGAAGTACCGTTCCCGGACGGAATGATCCCAATTACTTATAAGGAATCTAAGGTGGACGGCAAGCTATTGTCTGTCAATGTTATGGACATTCAGTGAATTCACTCAGCACATTTCGCAGCGTATTGCAATTTCCCTTTCAACTAACGCACTATAGCTCAGTGATGACACGACGACAGCCGGCCAGAATGATCGGCTGTCGTCGTTGCGCTAACGGACAGGATAGTTGAAAAAATAAAATCCGTATCAGCAATAACACTATTGACTATCCAGCTACTGCGTGTTACTTTATAGTGGTAGTAAGTAATACTGCATACCAGTCATACAGAATAGTAAAGGGTGATTGTGTTGGAGAACTTAACGGAAATGCTCAAAGGCGTGCTTGAGGGCTGTGTCCTAGAAATAATAAGCCGCAAAGAAACCTACGGCTACGAAATCACGCGGACGCTGAACTCCCTTGGCTTCACAGATGTTGTGGAGGGAACGGTGTACACCATCCTGATCCGGCTTGAAAAAAACAAATTGGTGGAGATCACCAAGAAGCCCTCCGAAATGGGACCGCCGCGAAAGTTTTTCGCGATCAATGACGCGGGGCGCGAGGAACTTCGGAGGTTCTGGGAAAAATGGGGGTTCGTATCATCAAAAATTAACGAGTTAAAGGAGAAAAAACAATGAACTTTTGGGAAAAAATCACCGGCAGCGACATGACTAAAGAATTCAAATCTTTTGAATCGCGAGTCAAAAAGCTACCGCCTGATTATCAAGCGGCATGGGAAAAAATTAATGCCAATCTTTGGTCACACTCAGATTTCACCGGTCGCAACCTTATGCCAATTTTTGATGGTGTGCTGGGCCTGCTTGAAGAAACAGCGGCGGACGGTCAAAGTGTTCAAGAGGTTTTGGGGGACGATATCAAAGGCTTCTGTTCAGCGCTGGCCGGCGAAGAAGGGGCAAAGTCTTATCGCGACAAGTGGCGCGAACAACTCAACAATAATATCGCTAAAAAACTAGGTAAATAGGAGGAGGATAAAATGAGTATAAGAGATATCATCGAAGGAAAAAAAGAGTGGCGAGCGCACGTGGCACGTGTCAAAGCGCTCCCGCGGGATTATCAGATTGTTTATAAAGAGATTCAAAAATATCTCTTTAAGGTTGGCCCTGTTGAACTAACCGAAGGTACGGGTTTGCTATCGGGGATTGTCGATCTTTTTGAAGAGGGCGCGACCTTGGGGAAAGGCGTGCTCGATGTGACGGGCAGTGACGTTGCAGCTTTCTGCGACGATCTAATTAAAGATTCCAAAACTTACGCTGACATCTATCAAGAATCTGTTAACCAAGAAGTTAACAAGGCAATGAAAAAGGTTACGGATAAAAAAAAGTAAAAGGGGGATAGCGGGATGGAAAAATCAATTTCAGTGAAAGGCCTGCGAAAGTCTTTCAAGGACACAGAAGTCCTAAAGGGCGTCGATTTTGAAGTGAAGCGAGGTGAGATAATCGCTCTACTTGGCTCCAACGGCGCGGGCAAGACGACGATTGTTAGAATCCTCACCACGCTACTCAAACAGGACGGAGGCACCGCCACCGTAAACGGATTTGACGTCGCGTCAAAGCCGGACCATGTGCGGCAGTCGATTAGTTTGACCGGGCAATTTGCCGCGGTTGACGAGATTTTGACCGGGCGGGAAAATCTGATCATGATTGCCAAACTGCGGCATCTGGATCATCCGCGTCAAGTTGCGGACGATTTGCTGAAACGTTTCGGCTTAACTGACGCAGCCGATCGTAAGCCATCTACTTATTCAGGTGGTATGCGCCGTAGGCTCGACATCGCCTTGAGCCTTGTGGGAAAACCACAGATCATTTTCCTCGATGAGCCAACCACTGGGCTTGATCCCGAGGCACGTATCGAGGTTTGGAAAATTGTAAAGGAGCTTGCGGGCGGCGGCACGACAGTTTTCCTGACCACGCAGTATTTAGAGGAAGCCGAGCAGCTTGCCGACCAAATTGCCATTCTACATGAGGGCAGGATCATCGCCAGCGGCACGCTCACGGAATTGAAAAAGCTGTTTCCATCCGCAAAGGTGGAGTATGTTGAAAAACAGCCGACATTGGAAGAAATATTCCTCGTAATCATCGGTAAAAAGGAGGCCATGTAAATGGAGACAGCAAAAAACCATTTTTTCAGCGATATGAGTGTGATGCTCGGACGTTCCATGCGCCATATTTTCCGCAGTATGGACACCATCTTCACGGTCTGCATCACTCCGATTGCAATGATGCTGCTGTTCGTCTATGTGTTCGGCGGCGCAATCCAAACCGGTACGGATAACTATGTGAACTACCTGTTGCCTGGTATACTGCTTATGGCAATTGCCAGCGGGGTGGCTTACGTGGCTTACCGCCTGTTCTTGGATAAGCAGCGGGGCATCATTGAGCGTTTCCACTCCATGCCGATTGCGCGTTCCACCGTGCTGTGGGGGCACGTGCTGACCTCGGTGGTATCAAACGTCATTTCTGTTGTCGTCATCATACTCGTAGCGCTCATTATGGGCTTTCGCTCGTCTGCAGGGGTTCTGTCTTGGCTTGCCGTAGCCGGTATACTTGTGCTGTTTACGTTGGCTTTGACTTGGATCGCTGCTATTGCCGGACTGTCCGCAAAAACGGTGGAGGGAGCAAGCGCCTTTTCCTATCCTTTAATCTTCCTGCCGTTTATCAGCTCGGCGTTTGTACCGACCGAGTCAATGCCAAAAGCCGTTCGCGTCTTTGCCGAGAACCAGCCGGTGACGTCAATCGTAGAGGCCATCCGCGCACTATTGTCAAGTCAACCGGTAGGCAATGATATCTGGGTCGCTTTAGCGTGGTGCTTAGGGATAATGATCGTCGCATATCTATTTGCGATGCGCGCATACAAACGGAATGCAGCTTAATGTTTGTATGTGTATTATAATGAAAGTGACAAATGCTATTAATTGAAAATAAAATCACGAACCGGTCATCGAAATATGATGAGATTGAACCGGTTTTGCCTCAAAATGATAACATAGTTGATTTAATAATAACCTTCATTAACACATAAAAAGCCGTGAAGCGCGGATTTATGGGTTATTTTTTTTGATGTATAACATGTAGTAGTAATGTAGGTATAATTATGTCATTAATGTAGGAACATTTATGTCGCTAGACACATCCGACAATTGTCGGGTGACAAGAACATATATGCATAAAAGTCGCGTAGTTACGGCTTTTTTTGTTTTAACGATATATGTTCTTGTCAAATACCAATGACAAGAACATATATCGTTTGCCGATTGAGGACAAGAACATTTTGTTTATATTGCGTTTACAATGAATTGCTATTATTCGGATATAAACAATAGAGAGGACGATAAAATATGACGAACGTAACAAAAACACCTATTTTAATTGTAGGAGGCGGACTAGTAGGGCTTTCCATGGCACTTTTTCTCAATCAACATCAGGTTCCTTATATATTAGTTGAACGACGTTCCGGGACATCTATTCACCCTCGAGCACGTGGTCTTGGAGTTCGAGCTATGGAATTAATGCGACAAGTAGGGATAGAAGCGGAGATTAAACAGGCAGGGGCTGCTATGAGTAAAAATTTTGGCCTACTAGATGCAGAGACCTTAGCCCAAGCAGATTTTGAGCAAGCAGTTAAACAAACCAAATACATGCTCAGCATGATGAAAACAGAAAATTTTTCGCTAAGCCCAACCTATGGCGGAAAATGTACCCAAGATACATTAGAACCTGTGATGTTGGCCGCTGCCCTTAATAGGGATGGACACATTCGTTTTAATACAGAGCTCGTCTCTTTTGAGCAAGATAATACCGGGGTTACTGCTACAGTTATGGATCGTACCACAGAATCTATGGAAACCATTTACGCACAATATTTAATTGCTACCGATGGCGCTAATAGCCGAATCCGTCAAGCTTTAGATATTACTATGTCTGGACGTGGATCGCTGAGTCATCAGATCAATATACTATTTGAAGCAGATTTAAGTGATCTGTTACACGAACGCAGTTTTAGTATTTGCAATATTAAAAATAAACACAAAATGGCTCGCTAATGACCGTTGGAAATGCGAATCGATTTACTTATCATGTTCCCTTCTATCCAGAAAAAGGAGAGACGGTAAAAGATTTCACACCAGAACGTTGCTTGGAGCTTGTTCGTCACGCTGTTGGTCTACCTGAAGTAAACATCAATATACTCAGCATCCTGCCTTGGGAAGCTGCGGTCCGTGTAGCTAACCAATATCTGCAAGGGAGAATCTTTCTCGCTGGTGATGCTGCTCATGTTATGCCTCCTACAGGTGGCTATGGTGGAAGTACAGGGATTCAAGATGCTCATAACTTAGCGTGGAAGTTAGCAGCTGTCTTACAAGGGAAAGCTGATCCTAAGCTTTTAGAAAGCTATGAGCAAGAACGTCGCCCAGTGGCTCAGTTTACTGCTGAACAAGCTGGCTTGCTCGCCGATACCGGAGCAGTAAAAGTCATTCACTCTTCCAGCAACGATACATCTGAAACTGCTGATTTACCTATACCTGCAGATGGTACACTTGTAAGCTTGGCATATCACTACCGCTCAGATGCAATCATCTATGATGAACAACATTTTCCAATGGAACACTTAGTCATGGATGGACGTCCTGGTACACGTGCTCCTCACCTCTGGTTGGAACACCAAGGTGAACACAAATCAACTCTTGATTTGTTCGGGAAACATTTTGTCTTACTGACTAGCACTAGCGGTGAAGCATGGTTGACAGCAGCACAAAAAATAAGCCAAGTTTAGGTGTTCCAGTCGATTGCTATGCAATAGGTTCTACCGGTGACATGAAAGAAGTCGAAGGAGACTGGTTACATTCATATGGGATAAAGGAACAAGGAGCTGTATTGATTCGTCCAGATGGTTTTGTCGGTTGGCGCTCACCAGATGCACAAGTAGATACTGAAAAAGTTCTTGAACAAGCTCTAAAACAAATGTTATGTCAATTTGGGAACTAAGTGAAAGTTTATATGTATTCAGTAGCGTTGCATAAACACTGACTATAGGAGATAAAGCCGTCTTTCATTGTCAGCCGACCCCCACTGATGACAAGGTCTTTGTTACATTCCCGATATAATGCTGGCAAGTTGAAAAGATGCCATCGTTGTTAAGCTAACGGGCAGGTTAGCGTTATAAAAATGGAAATATTTACTACCAAGAACGGATGTTTTAAGATTAATAAAGTAGCGATTATTTACGAAAAGAATATACTTCTATAATTCAACGGGGTGATAAAAATGCCGACTTTTAATTCAAACGGTGCACAACTTTATTATTATGAAGAAGGAGAAGGTTCTCCTTTAGTTCTACTTCATGGTCTTCATGGTAGCAGCAAGATGATGAAGCATGAAATCAACAGGCTGAAAGAACATTTTCGTATTATTGCACTAGATTCGCGCGGACATGGAAAGTCAGCCCGCCCCCCCCATTATACGATGGAAGAGCATGTACAAGATGTGATTAACCTGTTGGATCATCTCGGGGATGAAACTGTAGATCTTATGGGAATCTCCATGGGGAGTTATATCGCGCAAGGTGTGGCGATTGCCGCCCCCGATCGAATAAAGAAGCTGATTCTCGTTGTCCCGAAAAGCCATGGCAAAACATCTTCCATGCAAGAGCTTTTCGCCCGTCATGCTGAAGAACTAGAGGGACTCTCTTTTGAAGAAAAATTCAACCGTGCCTTCAAGTATATCTTTCATAATTACACAACTGTTCAGAAAGCTTTTAGCGATTTTAATGATCAACAGGCAATGCTGACATTGCCTCAAGAGCAAGAAGCATCAAACAAAGCACTAGAAGGATTTGATTTCCGAGATAATTTGAATAAAATTACCGCACTCACATTAGTCATTAGTGGAAAATATGACGGTTTGAATCCTCCAGATAGAGGAAAAGAGACCGCTTCCCTGATATCTGATGCGACCTTCATTGAATTTATGCATTCTGGTCATGCTCCAAGTATCGAAGAGCCTGAACGTTATATTAAAGAGGTAATGAAATTTCTTGGAATGAAAGGGCATAGACCCGTTGAGACATGGGAGTGAGAACCCCCAGGGGTTGCGTGGAGATCGTGCAGTATATGGTAAAATGCAAATGAGCGAGCATTCGTGAGAAAAATGCATCGTACCGAAGGAGTTGAATCATGATATAGAGGCAGCCGATCAATTGATTAGCTGCTTTTTTCATTGAAGTAACGGGCAGTATTCGATAACAACGCAAAAGGGGACTGATAATAAAGCAGTATTCACAAATGATCGTATTCTCGAAGAAGTAAATAAAATAAAGAATAAGCCTGGTAAAGACATCGGGCTATATGGTGGAGCAAGTCTTATTACAACTTTTATCAATTTAGGACTTGTTGATGAATTTAGATTATCTGTTCATTCTGTTGTTTTGGGAGCAGGGAAACCGCTGTTTGTGGATATAAAACAGAGGTTGAATTTAAAAATGGTTAATACCAGAACGTTCTCCTCAGGCGTTTTACAATTTATTTATCATTTTTATGCGAACAAATAATATTGCACATTCCAATGATAAAATCGTTAGTTTAGCGGTAAGTCTACGACTTTATTTTTTGGTCTTCGACCGCCGCTTTTTCATTTAATGGGTTCATTGCTGCAGGTAATACAGGTCGCGCTGGATGGTCCAAACCGAAACGTTAAAGCGTTCTGCCAGCTCGCGGGCAGTAAACTTCTTTCGGGAGTCGATGATCCGCATCATGGTTAATCTCCGCTCGTTCATGGCGTCCTCCCAATTACGTCAAGTTTTGTCGTAATTCTATTGTAACATACAGGATAGAAGGGAGCGATCAAGAAATGGAAAACTAGAAAGTGGTATTTTTATTGTGGTGAGTCTGGATGGTTACATTGCCCGTTCAGACGGGTCGGTGGACTGGCTGTTTGATGTCGAAGGCGATGGCGGGGACAACGGGTATGAGAAGTTTTACGATAACATCGGCGCGCTGATCATGGGCAGGCTTACGTATGATGAGGTGTTCAAACAAACGGACGATTTCTCGTACAAAGGGAAGCCTTGTTAGTAACCCGATTTGGGCAGACTCCATCACACGATGTGACGTATACAGCCGAGGATTTGGATTCACTGATCCCGAAGATCAGTGCTGAAGCAAACGGGGACGTATGGCAGGTGGGAAGGGGGACAATTGGCTATGGCTTTCCTTGAAAAAGGACTGCGGACCGAATCGAAATGACGGTTATCCCTAAAATTCTCGGTGAGGGCATTCCGCTGTTTTCGGAAGGAACGGCTTCCATCCGGCTGAATCGCTCTGACGGATAGCATTGTTAAATAGATATCCTCTCTTTTATTAATATGACATAAGGTGACGTATTTGAGGTCTATAATGGGTGATAGATTAACGAAAGGAGTAACAAATCATGAAACGAAGAATAATTTTAGATTTAGCGGTTACTTTAGATGGTTTTATTGAAGGGAAAAATGGTGAAGTCGATTGGTGCATTATGGACTCTGAGCTGGAGTTTAATAATTTTTTAAATCAAATTGATACCATTTTATATGGAAGAAAAAGCTATGATTTATGGGGACAATTTACTCCGGAAATTGAACATACGGATTCTGAAAAAGAATTTTGGGAACTGGTTCATAGTAAAGAGAAATATGTGTTTTCCAGGACGCAAATAGGGACTGATAATAAAGCAATATTCATAAATGATCGTATTCTTGAAGAAGTAAATGAATTAAAGAATAAGCCTGGTAAAGACATCTGGCTATATGGTGGAGCAAGTCTTATTACAACTTTTATCAATTTAGGACTTGTTGATGAATTTAGATTATCTGTTCATTCTGTTGTTTTGGGAGCAGGGAAACCGCTGTTTGTGGATATAAAACAGAGGTTGAATTTAAAAATGGTTAATACCAGAACGTTCTCCTCAGGCGTTTTACAATTTATTTATCATTTTTATGCGAACAAATAATATTGCACATTCCAATGATAAAATCGTTAGTTTAGCGGTAAGTCTACGACTTTATTTTTTGGTCTTCGACCGCCGCTTTTTCATTTAATGGGTTCATTGCTGCAGGTAATACAGGTCGCGCTGGATGGTCCAAACCGAAACGTTAAAGCGTTCTGCCAGCTCGCGGGCAGTAAACTTCTTTCGGGAGTCGATGATCCGCATCATGGTTAATCTCCGCTCGTTCATGGCGTCCTCCCAATTACGTCAAGTTTTGT
>NZ_SKFG01000051.1 GCF_004344915.1 Paenibacillus albiflavus
CAATGCGGCGCGAGCTTAGCGCCGCCAAAGCTAAAGGTGAGCGCACAGGCGTGCTCACCTTTAGCGGGCAGTCCGCCTATCCAGAGGCGGACGTAACACTCACTTGCGGCTCGCTCGATGAGCCGCAGACCATCGCGCAGGGGCTGTTCGCAGCCCTGCGTCAGTTCGACCAAGATGGCGTTACGTTCATCTTGGCCGAGAGCTGCTCCGAGCAAGGCATCGGGGCAGCGATCATGAATCGCCTGCGCAAAGCTGCAGGCAATCATATCCTGCACGCGACAGCCGAGTAGTCTTTTTTCGTATTCTAGGACGGTGAAACCGTTTCTTTTTGCTGCATGTTTCCCTGTTTGTCCGCATATGTTGTGTAAGAATGGTTGGACAGGGGGTGCAGTCTTAAGTGGATACCTTAATGCTTGGGCAAATTTTTACTGTACTGTTGATGGCGTTTGCACTAGGTATGGATGCATTTTCACTAGGAATTGGGATCGGGATGAAAGGGATTCGATTGCTTCAAATCCTTCGTCTATCGATTGTCATTGGCTTGTTTCATGTGATTATGCCGCTCATTGGTATGTTTACAGGTCATTATTTGTCCTCAATTATTGGACATGTTGCCACAATGGCAGGTGGTATTCTGCTCGTTCTGCTCGGTGGGCACATGGTGTATACATCACTCCGAGGCGGTGATGAGCCTGCATTTGATACACGTACCGTATGGGGAACGAGTTTATTTGCTTTAAGTGTCTCGGTAGATTCATTCTCGGTTGGTGTGTCGCTTGGGCTTTTTTCATCTGACTTGATTTTTACGGTTCTGTCCTTTGGCTTAATGGGCGGCCTCATGTCTACTATGGGCTTGCTTATTGGCAAAAAAGTGCGAAGCTGGGTCGGTGAGTATGGAGAGGCGTTTGGGGGCATTATTTTACTAGCCTTCGGGTTGAAGTTTATTTTGGTGATATAATGATGAACTGTCAGTTGTTGAGAAGATGGTGTCACCTTTATAATATACATAAGTTAAGGATGGATGCGTTTACTTAGAAAGGGGTGAGGACATGCAACATATTTTATTCATATGCACGGGGAATACATGTCGTTCGCCGCTTGCTGAAGGATTAATGCGTAAGCTGGCTAAAGAGGCGGGATTGACGATTGAGGTTCGCTCGGCAGGTGTATATGCAGTCGATGGTGGTGGGATATCCCATCATTCGGCTACGATTTTAAAAGAGCGTGGGGCTGATCCGCAGCTGCTGGAGTCGAGTTCACTTAAGGGTGAGCATGTAGAATGGGCCGACTTGATCCTGACGATGACGCTTGGACATAAGAGCACGGTACTTCAGCGATACCCAGATGCGATTGACAAGACATATGCACTTAAAGAGTTTGTCGATATGAGCACGGAGGTCATGCAAGTGATCGAGGAACGAGAGCAACTCATCTCGGATTTGCAGATGAAACTGGCATTATCGCAGCCTGTAACGGAAGAAGAGAAGGCTAAGTTCATGCAATTGGAGCAGCAGCTTCCTGATTTTGATATTATGGACCCGTTCGGCGGATCGCTTGAGATCTACCGACAAACAGCGCAAGAGATCGAACAGGGTTTGCGTAAGTTGCTTCAGCGAATTCAAAGTTAGACTCCTCTCTGTGGCTGAATGCTATATCTGATTGTTCATACAATTATCTAATAGTTGTTACAATAGACCTTTACAACTAGCTTCAGAATACGTTAAGATGTAATCAAATTTAAGTATCCTCTATGTAACTGGCGACGGAGTGGGTAACCACAATGGAGCATAGAGGATTGCGGCCGGTCGCCTGGGCATAAGAGCAACGTTAAGCTTCAAGCATCGTTTATGATGTATGGTAGAACGTTTCCGTCTTCATAGTCGGATTACGTTTCTCCGAAGCGCGTTATGCTCTTTTTTCTATTATATGGAAGTCATAAATCTAGGTATAGGAATGTGAGCTTATAAGTTCATGAGTTTGGTATAATAGAGAACAGAACTTACTTTGAAAGGGGAACACCTCAACATGAAAATTGCAATTGGCGCAGATCACGCAGGCTATCGTTTAAAGGATGTCGTAGTACCTTTTATTCAGGAGCTCGGTCATGAAGTCGAAGATTTAGGAGCTTTCACTGCCGATTCAGTTGATTATCCGGATTTCGCAGGTGATGTATGTGATAAAGTCGTTTCGGGTGCTGTTGACAGAGGCATTTTGATCTGTGGAACGGGAATCGGGATGAGCATTGCTGCAAATAAAGTCCCGGGAATTCGTTGTGCTCTGGTGGGGGACTTGTTCTCCGCAAAAGCAACACGCGAACACAATAATACGAATGTGCTTGCGTTAGGAGAGCGTGTTATCGGTCCTGGAGTGGCACAGGAAATTATTAAGGTATGGTTAGAAACCGAGTTCTCACATGGCCCGCGTCATGAAGGTCGCATTAACAAAATATCGTCAATCGAAGCTAAGTACACCCAGCAGCCTTAATCTTGACTAGGAAGAGGGATTCGTATGGAACGAATGGAGATAGATCTTGAGGCTAATGAACTGGCTAAGAAGCAAGAGCTGTTAAAAGGTATTGCATCTGCTGTAGCCACGAACTTGAATGAACTGTTTAAAGCGGGGAAACTCCATGCAGGTCAAATGCTTGTTATCGGCGCTTCTACCTCTGAGGTATTGGGTCACCAAATCGGTACTGCAGGTGCAATCGAGGTAGCGGAGCAATTGTATGCAGGTATTAAATGCGTCTGTGATGAGCATGGACTTATCCCAGCATTCCAGTGCTGTGAGCATCTCAATCGTGCACTGGTGATATGCGGGAGATCTGCAGAGCACTTTTCTTTAGATCCTGTCGGTGTAGTGCCTATTCCGAAAGCAGGAGGCTCTATGGCGGCATATGCTTATCAGCATTTGGCTGATGCTGTTGTGGTCGAGCGTGTGCGTGCACATGCAGGCATCGATATCGGCTCCACACTTATTGGCATGCATCTTCGAGAAGTCGCTGTTCCGGTACGTCCATCGATTCGAATGATTGGCGATGCTTACGTCACGATGGCTTATACAAGACCTAAGCTTATTGGTGGCAGCCGTGCAGTTTATACATCACCTTCACCTTGTACAACCTAGTTCATCACCTATTCATATATAACATGGGAATTAAGAGGAGGACTTATTGAAATGGAATTTTTACGTAAGCAAGATCCGAAAATCGTCGAGGCTATCGGTCTCGAGCTTGGTCGCCAGCGCGACAAAATTGAATTAATTGCTTCTGAGAATTTCGTTTCTCGTGCTGTTCTAGAAGCAGCTGGCACTGTGCTCACTAACAAATATGCTGAGGGCTACCCAGGCCGCAGATATTATGGTGGTTGTGAGTATGTAGACATCGTCGAAGATATCGCTCGTGATCGCGCGAAGGAATTGTTCGGTGCCGAGCATGCGAACGTTCAGCCGCACTCCGGTGCACAAGCGAATATGGCCGTTTATCTTGCAGCGCTTCAACCTGGAGATACGGTTCTAGGGATGAACCTTGCACACGGTGGTCACTTAACACACGGCAGCCCGGTTAACGCCTCTGGTATCTTGTACAACTTCGTTGCTTATGGCGTAAACGAGCAAGATTCACGCATCGATTATGACGATGTGCGTAAAGCAGCATTCAAGCATCGTCCTCGCTTGATCGTAGCAGGCGCAAGTGCATACCCGCGTACAATTGACTTCGAAGCACTCGCTTCGATTGCTAACGATGTAGGCGCGCTCTTCATGGTAGATATGGCACATATCGCAGGTCTAGTTGCAGCAGGCTTGCATCCGAACCCAGTGCCGCATGCACATTTTGTAACAACAACAACGCACAAAACACTACGCGGTCCACGCGGTGGTCTTATCCTGACTCGCAAAGCATGGGCGCCAGCGATTGATAAAGCGGTATTCCCTGGATCACAAGGCGGTCCATTAATGCACATTATTACAGCTAAAGCGGTTGCTCTAGGCGAAGCGCTTCAACCAGACTTCAAGCAATACGCACAGAACGTTGTGAACAATGCGAAGGTATTGTCTGAAGCGTTGATGGCAGAAGGTATTAACTTAGTATCAGGCGGTACTGATAACCACCTCATGCTGGTTGATCTTCGCAACTTGAACCTGACAGGTAAAGTAGCTGAACACATCCTTGATGAAGTTGGCGTAACATGCAATAAGAACGCGATTCCGTTCGACCCGACATCACCATTCGTAACTAGCGGTATCCGTATCGGTACACCTGCGATTACATCCCGTGGTATGGGTGAAGAAGCGATGAAGACGATTGCTCAAATCATCTCTTTAACCCTTAAGAACCCTGAAGATCAAGCGATTCATGATAAAGTTCGCGGTATGGTTAAAGATCTTAATGCACAATATCCGCTATATCCGGGCTTGTCCTACTAAGTCGGATTACAATAGAAAGCCATCCCTTCGGCAGAATCATCTGCAAGGGGATGGCTTTTGTGGTTCTACATAGTATTAAAATTGAAAATATATAAAACTGTTGTGTTCTCCTTCTAGATTATATTGAAGTACGATTATGATAATCGTATATACAGCAGCACGTACAAGGGCTGGTACCTTAAGCTGCCATAAAAGAGAGAGCCTACTGAATCTTTTGACGATATAGGCTTCTAGCATATGTAGGAGGAACAAAGCTGCAACGAAAGCTAAGTACTCATACATTGCAGGCTGTATATGCAGTGGGTTCATAGTAAGCATGACTTTGACCATATGCAATGCATTCGAGATTCCTTGTGCACGGAAGAATACCCAGCCGATAACAACGAGATGGAAAAATACGAATACAGCTACTACGCGGTATAATCGACTTGTTTGCAACTTCTCCCAGCCTAATTTTTGGATCCACCCTTTGTATATATGATGACCTACCTGCAAGAAGCCATGGTAAAGTCCCCATATTATGAAGGTCCATGCGGCACCATGCCACAATCCAGATAGTGTCATAGCAAAGACAAGATTGGCATAGCTTCGAAGCTTAGATACTCTTGATCCACCAAGTGGGATATAAATGTAATCACGTATCCAGCCAGATAAGGTTATATGCCATCTGCGCCAGAACTCTCCACTGTTTGCACTTAGATAAGGTGTACGGAAGTTAAGATCGATGCGTAAACCTAGCAGATGTCCTATACCAACTGCCATGTCACTATATGCCGAGAAGTCCATATAAATCTGAAATGCGAATAAGTATGCCGCAACCCATGCTTCTGCTCCGCTAAGCTCTGCGCTCCGGGCGAAGAAGGCATTGACCTCGGGTGCGATTTGGTCTGCAAGCAGCAGCTTCTTGGCAAGACCCATTGTGATATAAGCGATTCCTAGCTTGAAACCAGTCGGCTTAAATTTTAGATTCTGTATATTTCGCAGCTGAGGAAGGAACTCTTTGCCACGCAAAATTGGTCCTGCTGCCGAATGAATAAAGAGTGAGATGAATGTCCAGAACTCGATCCATGATTTTGCGGGTTCTAGCTTACGTTTATATACATCTGTTACATAGGCGATAATCTGGAACGTATAGAAGGAAATTCCGATTGGAAGCACAAGATCAGCCCAGAACGTAGATTGCAGATTCAGTCCTATACCTAGGACTTTCTCCACATTACGTAACAAGAATAGCGAGTATTTAAAAAAGAGTAGGTTTCCGAGCACTAAGCTAATGGAGCCGATGAGCGACCATTTGCCATACTTGCCGAGCAGGCCGCGAGATATGTAGTAAGATAACGTGACTATTCCTATAAATACGAAGAAATAAGCTACACCAGCACTAAGGTAGAAAATGATGTTTGCCAGTGTCAGCAAATATAACCGTAGACGTGGAAAAAAATAATAAAGACAGAATACAATACCTAGGAAACCTAGGAATATTGGAGTATGAAACAGCATAAATGATTCTCCCTTAATCAGCTTCAATTAGATGCAGCGTTGATATGAATGCTAAAGCTTAAGGACGACCGGATTGCTTCCACTTGTCCCATATCAGGTTAGCAATTTGCTCGTAGCCTTCTTTGGTAAAATGGGTGTGATCGGTAAATAGACTTGGATCAATGACCCCATGCAAATTCATATAAGTGATAGGCTGCTTAGCCATATAGGCATCAATGAGCTGGAGGTTGGCTTGATAGCCATCCTTCTCAACTAATTCCTTGGATAGCTCTGTATTCGTTCCTGACATAAACACGAGTGTATTGGTATTCTTCTGATGTTCAATTAACTTGTTTATGAATAGAATATTGAGGTTCTTGTCGCTCATATCCATTGGATCCGGGTTAAAGCCTTTTACATATTCATTTGATTTCAGCGCTTCTCGCAAATTCTCTTTCTTAAACCAAGGTCTTGGGTCTCCAAGCTCATCTGACGGTCGTTTACCTGTAAGTAGAATTTGTTTCTGAGTCGCGATCTTCTGGTTGATGTATTCTTTATATTCCAGATAAGGAAAGAGCTTTTTCACAGAATTAAGGGCGTTTGCTTGAAATTGCGAGATGAAGTCTTGTTTCAGATCTCGGTTATTTAGAGCCATATGAGAGCGTATCTGTTCAAAGCTCTTCGGATCGAGTTCCTGCAATTCGGGGCCAAGCCAGAATACGATTGATGGTCCTGGATTTCTTTGCACAAAGCTCGAGTAACGAATATTCATTACGATGTTTTGTGTTGATATTGATCTGGCATCCAGCATCAAGAGTATCGTATATAAATCGCCTGCTTGCATGGAAGGGATGGCTAAGTTAAATACGGCTTGTGGTGTACCATGATCCTCACGAACACGCTTATCTAGATAGTAACCGATAGCCTCGTCTGAACTAACAGGCGTACCGTATGCAACGGAATCACCCAGAATAATCAGATAATTTGTCAACTTCTGCTGCTTAATATGCTCTTCGAGCTTGTCCAATGCGGTGTTTAGTAGTCTGGGATTATCTTTGAACAGATTATATTCCAGTCGATAATGGTGGACATCATCCCAAGTGATCCAGTAGCGAGTCGTGAATTGCAATATGCTTAGAATGAGTGCAACGTAAACAATCATCCGAAGGCTAGTACGTGCTTTTCTAGCTTTGGTGAGAATCTTTGGTACAGGATTAGATCGAATTTGTGAGGCAGCTTCTGGATTAATCTTATCGGTAGGCAATGGTTCGTTCATTCAGGTTCAAATTCCTTTTCGGTATAATGTAGGATTCTAGCAAAATCAATTTCGACAATTGATGTCAAAATCCTCCAGTCCCGACAAAAGAAAATCCTCACCTATTAGCTAGGAGAGGATTATGTCAGGATTTCCTGATCATTTTAAAGAAGCGATAACTTCAATTTCTACAAGACCATCCTTCGGTAGGCGTGCCACTTCCACAGCACTGCGTGCCGGGTAAGGCTGTGTAAAGAATTTGCTGTATACAGCGTTAACTTGTGCGAAATCGTTCATGTCTTTTAGGAACACCGTTGTTTTCACAACTTGGCTCATGCTCGCACCAGCTGCTTCAAGAATAGCTTTGACATTGTTCAAGGATTGCTCCGCTTGTTCTTCTACAGTTGCTGGGAACTCGCCTGCAGGGTTCATGCCTAATTGACCTGAAGTAAAAAGTAAATCGCCAATACGAACCGCTTGGGAATAAGGACCAATGGCTCCAGGCGCATTGTTAGTAGCAATTACTTGCTTAAGTTGTTCAGTCATCGATAATCTCCATCCTTTTGATTCATGTTTAACACTCATACTCCTCAGCATACCACTCCAAGAGGTGAATATTCTAGTAGGAATATGGATATTTATGACTGTCTAGCGTGTTACAATTTAAAGAGTAACGGGAATTCACCTTTAATCAAACTGAACTGAGTATATGGAACCATTTTTCGTCAATGGATGTGAATTATATAGCATTTTGTGGGAGATTCCTTTATAATGCATGTTCAAGAAAAGAATTAGTTTACTGCTAAATTGTGAAATACATCACAATATTAAATTATTATAGAAGGTATTTATTTACCTTGTCGGCTAATTTTCCCTAATATGTATTTTAATGCTGCATGGATCGATATTCTTATGGTTAGGATAGGGGAAAAGGCTGTGTTATAATGTAACCATTGTTTTGTATTTTGCACCTGCGAATTAAGGAGGATTTTTAAAATGGGTAAAGTGTTTGTCTGTGATCACCCGCTGATTCAGCATAAGCTGACCTACATTAGAGATGAGCGCACGAATACCAAAGATTTTCGTGAATATGTAGATGAAGTGGCAACTTTAATGGCGTATGAAATCACACGTAATATACCACTAGAGAAAATTAAGGTTAAGACACCAGTAACGGAAACTGAAAGCTCGATTATTTCTGGACGTATGTTGGGACTTATTCCAATTCTGCGTGCTGGACTTGGGATGACAGAGGGTGTTCTGAAACTGGTTCCTGCAGCGAAGGTCGGACATATTGGATTGTATCGCGACCCAGAAACACTTCAACCCATAGAATATTATGTAAAGCTGCCTACTGATGTTCAAGAACGTGAATTGATCGTTATCGATCCGATGCTTGCAACAGGCGGTTCTGCGAATGCAGCAATTACAGCGCTTAAGAAGCGTGATTGCACGCAAATTAAGCTTATGTGTTTAATCGCAGCTCCAGAAGGTATTGAAGCCGTACAGAAAGAGCATCCAGACGTTGATATTTACGTAGCAGCAGTCGATGAATATCTGAATGACCATGGCTATATTGTACCAGGCTTAGGTGATGCGGGAGATAGACTGTTCGGAACGAAATAAGGGGATGAATCATAATAATGAAGCGATTGAAAGTCTTGACGATTTTTGGAACTCGACCAGAAGCCATTAAAATGGCTCCTCTGGTGCTTGAGCTGCAAAAACATGCAGATCAGATCGAATCGATTGTATGCGTTACAGCGCAGCATCGTGAGCTTTTGGACCAGGTTTTGGAGATTTTCCGAATTACACCTGATTATGATTTGAACGTTATGAAGGCTCAGCAATCGTTGAATGAGCTTAGCGTTCGTGTATTACAAGGACTAGAGCCGGTATTTCGCGAGAGTCAGCCGGATATCATTCTAGTTCATGGTGATACTTCAACAACCTTCCTTGCTAGCTATGCGGCATTCTTGCAGCAGATTAAGATTGGACATGTTGAGGCGGGTCTTCGTACATGGAATAAGCTTAATCCGTATCCGGAGGAAATGAATCG
Organism: Paenibacillus albiflavus; assembly: GCF_004344915.1. Classification (GTDB taxonomy): domain Bacteria; phylum Bacillota; class Bacilli; order Paenibacillales; family NBRC-103111; genus Paenibacillus_AM; species Paenibacillus_AM albiflavus. The sequence goes on from NZ_SKFG01000051.1 coordinate 9,216, forward strand.
CCAATTGGCAGGCGTGCTTGCTGATCTGCATTTTGCGCCAACGAATTGGTCGGCTGGCAACCTCCGTCAGGAGAATAAGGCAGAAAGCACGATCTATGTAACGGGCAACACAGCGACAGATGTGTTCCAATATACCGTGAATCCGGAATTCACGCATCCTGTACTTGATTGGGCGAAGGGTAAGCGACTTGTCCTGATGACAGCACATAGAAGAGAATCGCAAGGCGAGCCGCATAAGCGCATCTTTCGTGCGGTGAAGCGTCTAGCGGATGAGTTCGAAGACATTGCCATCGTGTATCCTGTACATCCGAGTCCGGCTGTGCTTGAACCTGCGCGTGCTATGCTAGGCGATCATCCACGCATTAAGCTGATTGATCCGCTTGATGTGACAGATCTGCATAACTTTATGCCGCATACGTACATGATCATGACCGATTCTGGCGGTATTCAGGAAGAAGCACCTTCATTTGGTGTCCCTGTATTGGTACTTCGGGATACGACAGAGCGTCCTGAGGGCATTGATGCAGGAACACTGGAGCTTGTCGGCTCAGATGAGGACAAGGTCTACGAACGTGCACGGGCATTATTGACAGATGCCAGCGAGTACGAACGGATGAGTCAGGCAGCAAATCCATATGGAGATGGTAAAGCGAGTGAACGTATCGTTCAAGCGATTCTGCATCACTTTGGAAGAGTGAGCGATCGACCAGATCCTTTTCAATAATAGTGGACTTAGTGACAACTGACTCACTTATGAAAATATTATGACAATAATGAATTATTGGCTCTAAAAGTTGACAATAATCGAACATTACGAATTGACAATGGAAATAGGCGTTAGATACAATGTATTAGGATAATTGTGATAATTGTCATAGCTCTGATTATGGAGAGGGTGGGAATGAAGTCACCTCGTTCAGATGTTAATTTATGGCGTGCAGCTGGACTTGTCTCTGCTCTAGGTTTTGACCTAGTGCTTTGCATGGGTGGAGGTTATCTGCTCGGTAATTTCGCTTCTAATTACTTCGGGGGAAGTAAGCTTTGGATCGTTGCAGGTATTGTTCTTGGCCTAATCGTTGGAATTTACAGCGTTGTACTTGTGCTTCGTAAGATTATGGGAGGATCTAATGAATGAATTAAACCTTCACATTCAGCGATTATGGAAATTTACGTATTTGTTTTTACTCCTTTGCTTTATAGGCTGGGTGTTCCTTACTTCGTATCGGTCAATCATTGCAGGCTTAATGCTCGGAACGGCTGTATCAACTATTAATGTTTGGTATACCGCTTTCAAAGTGCGGCAGTTCACAGATGCAGTGGTGGAAAGAAAGAAACGAATAGGCTTAGGTTTTTTCACTCGTCTGGCAATTTCGTTATTAGCGGTTATGTTAGCGATTAAATCCGCTCACTTTGAGGTCGTCACTACGATAATCGGTTTTCTTATCGGACCTTTAGCCGCAATACTTCTGGGTTTAAAGCATTCCAAAGGATCGCTTAAACAGTAAGACATTCACGAACTACTGTGGAAAGGGGTGAAAACAGTAATATGCATGAATCGCCGATATTCAAATTTTTAGGTATTGAGTTCGATTTTTCAGTTTTGCTTGCAACGATTATTACGATTATTATCGTGTTTATCATTGCTAAGCTATCCGTCCGTAATTTATCTGTCGATAAACCAACGAAAATGCAGAATTTTATGGAATGGGTAATTGAGTTCGTTTCAGGCTTTATTAGCAGTGTAATGGATATGAAAAGAGGAAAAGGTTTTATCACTTTAGGTGTAACTTTGATTCTATTCATCTTTGTTGCTAATCTACTAGGTTTGCCATTTAATATCTCAACAGAAGTATCCCAGCCGTTCTCCTTATTTGGAACAGAGGTTATTTCTCAGCAGATGATCGACCATGCTCATGAAACCGGCAAGCATTTATCAATTGCTTGGTTTAAGTCTCCAACTGCCGATGCTTTATTCGCAATGGGACTTGCTGGAATGGTGATCTTTATGGTGCATTTCCTAGGGATGACGCGCAATACCAAGGGTTACTTTAAGCACTATTTTGAGCCATTCTGGTTCTTCATTCCGCTCAATTTGATTAAAGAATTCTCAAAGTTACTAACGCTCGGTATGCGTCTATTCGGTAACATTTTTGCCGGTGAGGTTATGATCGCGGTTATCCTGATGGCAGGAGTCGGCGGGATTGTCCCACTTATTGCATGGCAAGGCTTTAGTATTTTCGTAGGTGCTATTCAGGCATTTATCTTTACAGTACTTACAATGGTGTATATTGCACAAGCTGCAGAGAAACACCACGATTAATAGGTGTATGTCCCCGTGAGTCCTAGATGACTTTAGGGTGAAGTATAATAAAACTTATATTTTTGAGGAGGATTTTTGAATATGGATTGGTCTATGTTAGCAGCAGCTATTGTTGTAGGTTTAGGTGCGCTTGGCGCAGGTATTGGTAACGGTTTGATCGTTAGTAAGACAGTTGAAGGTATCTCTCGTCAACCTGAATTAAAAGGTTCTCTTCAATTAACAATGTTTATCGGTGTTGGTATCGTAGAGGTTGTTCCAATTATCGGCGTTGTATTCGCATTGTTATTCTACTTTGTAAAGTAATAAATGAAGCTTTGGCGGGGAAGGCCTTAGCCATCCACGCCTTCATTTTGCGTGAAAACAAGGTAAAGAATCCGATTTAACCTCTCAGAAGGGAGTGACCTTTAAATGAAGTTTGTTTTTGGAGACGCCATTATAGCAATCGTTGGTTTTGGTATTCTATACTTCTTACTTCACCGTTATGCACTTGGACCTTTAATGGGTATGATGGAAAAGCGCAGAGAGCTGATTACTAATCAGATCGAATCTGCACAAAAAGATCGTCAAGATGCAGCAGCATTCATTGCTGAGCAGAAGGAAGCTTTGGCTAACGTTAAGAAAGAAGCATTTGAAATCGTAGAATCAGCGAAAGCAAACGCTTCTCGTCAAGCGGAAGAAATCATTGAGAAATCCAGAGCTGAGGCAGACCGTATTAAAGCGGATGCTTTACGTGATATTGAAAGTGAAAAGAACAAAGCAATCGCTGCATTACATGCAGAGGTTGGTTCATTATCAGTGGCAATCGCTGCTAAAATTATTGAAAAGCAAGTTGATGAGCAATCACAACAAGCACTTGTTGCCGAGTACCTGAAAGAGGTAGGAGGAGTTCAATGAGTGACATCGTAGTAGCCAAAAGATACGCTAAAGCACTTTTTGAATTAGCTCAAGAGAAGGGCGTTATCGCTCAATATCAATCAGAACTTCAATTGTTAGTCGATGCGGTTAAAGATAATGCTGACTTAGGTCAAATTATCGGTCATCCGAACATTGATTTTACAAGAAAATCAGCATTAATCGACAGCATTTTTGAAGGTAAACTATCAGTAGATGTATTGCAAACCCTTAAGCTTCTTATTCAAAGAGGTCGGGAAGGCATCCTTAGCACTTTACTGTTGGATTATGTTCAAATTTCGAATGATGTTCTTGGACAGGCAAACGCTACTGTGTATACACCGTTTGCAATTTCAGATGCGCAGCAACAAGAAATCGCAACTGAGTTCAGTAAAATTACGGGTAAGACCGTTTATGTAAAAAATGTAATTGAACCGAGCCTGCTTGGTGGTATTCAAGTTCGAATCGGTAATCGAGTATATGACGCAAGCTTTTCAAGCAAATTGGAGCGTTTGCGCAAAACTATGATCTCAAGCACTGGAGATAGGGGTGAGGTTCGTTGAGTATCAGACCTGATGAAATCAGCACGCTGATTAAGCAGCAGATTGCAAATTTTAAATCGGAGCTGCAAGTTGTTGATGTAGGAACAGTCATTCAAGTCGGCGACGGGATTGCCCGTGCGCATGGCCTTGAGAACGTAATGTCAGGAGAATTGCTAGAGTTCTCTAACGGCGTTGTGGGGATGGCTCTTAACTTAGAAGAAAACAATGTGGGTATCGTTATTTTGGGACCTTACAGCGACATTCGCGAAGGCGACCAAGTGAAACGTACTGGCAAGATCATGCAAGTACCAGTTGGTGAAGAACTTCTGGGCCGTGTAGTTAATTCACTAGGTCAGCCACTTGATGGCAAAGGTGAAATTAACACTACACAAACTCGTCCAGTTGAATCCCAAGCACCAGGCGTTATGGATCGTAAATCTGTACACGAGCCTATGCAAACGGGTCTTAAAGCTGTTGACGCTATGATTCCAATCGGCCGTGGTCAGCGTGAGCTTATCATTGGTGACCGTCAAACAGGTAAAACGGCAATTGCAATCGATACAATCATTAACCAAAAAGGTAATGGCGTAAAATGTATCTACGTTGCAATCGGTCAAAAACAATCCACTGTAGCGAACGTTGTGGAAACACTTCGTCGTAACGGCGCAATGGATTACACAATCGTAGTAACTGCAAGTGCTTCGGAACCATCACCATTGCTGTTCCTAGCGCCATATGCAGGTTGCGCGATGGGTGAGTATTTCATGTACAAAGGCGAGCACGTACTCATTATCTATGATGACTTGTCCAAGCAAGCGGCAGCTTATCGTGAGCTTTCCCTATTGCTTCGTCGTCCTCCAGGTCGTGAGGCGTTCCCTGGTGACGTGTTCTACTTGCACTCCCGTTTGCTAGAGCGTGCAGCTAAGCTTAACGATGAATTAGGCGGCGGTTCCTTAACTGCGCTTCCATTTATCGAAACACAAGCTTCTGACGTATCGGCATACATTCCGACAAACGTAATTTCGATTACGGATGGTCAGATCTTCCTAGAGTCCGACCTATTCTACTCTGGTCAACGTCCTGCGGTTAACGTAGGTATCTCGGTATCCCGTGTAGGTGGTTCGGCACAAATCAAGGCAATGAAGAAGGTAGCTGGTACACTGCGTATTGACCTAGCGAACTACCGTTCACTAGCAGCATTCGCACAGTTCGGCTCCGATTTAGATAAATCAACACAAGCGCGTTTGAATCGTGGTGTGCGCATGCTTGAGCTATTGAAGCAAGGCGTTAACGAGCCAATGCCAGTTGAGAAGCAAGTTGTTTCTCTATTCACAGGTGTTAAAGGTCACTTGGATGATATCCCAGTACATGACATCTTGCGTTTCGAGAAAGAATTCCTTGCTTTCGTGGATACAACTCACCCAGCGATCTTCGCATCCATTCGTGATACAAAGGATCTTGTAGCTGATAATGAAGCTGCTCTAGTAGCTGCTATCGGTCAGTTCAAGAAAACTTTTGCAACGACCTAAGACTTGAGGGCTTGCTAGTCAAGCAAGCCTTTTCTCAAAGAAACGCTTATAGTGAAACTTGTTTTTGTGAAGAAGCATAAGAGGGATCTTCTGCTTCTCGCAAGAACCCCAAGGTGGTGAAACGATTGGCCAAAGGAATGCGCGATATTAAACGCCAGATCAAGAGTACTCAGAACTCGAAGCAGATTACCAAAGCGATGGAAATGGTAGCTGCATCTAAGCTTAGGAGAGCTCAAGATAGTGCGGAAGCTGCTAGACCTTATGCGGAGAAGATGAAAGAAGTGGTAGCGAGTATTGCATCAGGTACCAAAGGGATCAAGCATCCTATGCTGATGACTCGTGAAATTAAAAAGACGGGCTACCTCATCATTACATCAGACCGTGGACTAGCAGGGGGTTACAACGCGAACCTACTTCGCATGGTTGTGAATATGATTAAAACCAAGCATAAATCAGCGGATGAATACGCAATTTACGTTCTTGGGCGTAAAGGCCGTGATTTCCTACGTAAACGGAAATTCCAAATTGCAAGTGAAGTAATCGGTATCGCTGATACACCAGTATTTGCGGATATCAAAGCGATTGCTAACGAAGCGGTGAGCAATTTTGAGAATGGTTCTTTTGATGAATTGTATGTCGTGTATAACGAATTCGTTAACGTCATGACACAAATTCCAGTCTCGAAGCGTTTGCTACCTTTGGAAGATATTCAAAGCACGGATCATACACCATCCGCTAGCTACGAATATGAACCATCTGCAGAAGAAGTACTTGCAGTGCTTTTACCTAAATATGCGGAGACGATGATCTATAGTGCGCTTATGGATGCCAAAGCAGGTGAATTTGGTGCCAGAATGACGGCTATGGGCAGCGCATCCAAGAATGCAGATCAGTTAATCAGTTCATATACATTGCAATACAACCGCGCTCGTCAAGCGGCAATTACGCAGGAAATTTCCGAGATCGTTGCGGGAGCGAATGCATAAGGGTAAGACTTTCTAATAGGGAGGGAACACAATGAATAAAGGACGCATCGTGTCCATTACAGGTCCAGTTGTCGATATCGAATTCGAGCGTGGACAACTACCTGAAATCCTAAATGCGATCAAAATTGTAAAGCCAGCTGAAAATGCAGGCGACCAAGCAATTGATTTGACCGTAGAAGTAGCGCTTCATTTAGGAGATAACCTCGTTCGTTGTATCGCAATGTCCACAACAGATGGACTTGTACGCGGACTTGAGGCTCTTGATACAGGTAAACCAATTTCCGTTCCAGTAGGTCCTGCTACATTAGGTCGTGTATTTAACGTTCTAGGAGAGCCAATTGACGGAACTGAAGATGATCGTACATTAACGAACCCAATTCACCGTGCGGCACCTACTTTTGAAGAACTATCTACTCAAGCTGAAATTCTTGAGACAGGTATCAAAGTAATTGACTTGCTTGCCCCTTATACAAAGGGTGGTAAGATTGGTCTTTTCGGTGGTGCGGGTGTAGGTAAAACTGTTACAATTCAAGAGCTTATCAACAACATTGCGCAAGAGCACGGCGGTATCTCCGTATTCGCAGGCGTTGGTGAGAGAACTCGTGAAGGTAACGATTTGTTCCACGAGATGAGCGACTCAGGCGTTATCAAGAAAACAGCGATGGTATTCGGTCAAATGAACGAGCCTCCTGGTGCGCGTCTTCGTGTTGCCTTGTCAGGTCTTACAATGGCTGAGTATTTCCGTGATGAAGAAGGCAAGGACGTTCTTCTGTTCATCGATAACATTTTCCGCTTTACTCAAGCAGGTTCTGAGGTTTCCGCCCTACTTGGACGTATGCCATCAGCGGTAGGTTACCAGCCTACACTTGCTACTGAAATGGGTCAATTGCAAGAGCGTATTACATCGACGAAGAAAGGTTCCGTAACATCCATTCAAGCGATTTACGTTCCTGCCGATGACTATACAGACCCGGCTCCAGCTACAGCGTTTGCTCACCTTGATGCAACGACTAACCTTGAGCGTAGAATTTCTGAGATGGGTATCTTCCCAGCGGTTGACCCACTTGCTTCCTCTTCCCGTATTCTTGCACCTGAAATCGTTGGTGAAGAACACTATGAAGTGGCACAAGGCGTTAAGCGTATTCTACAGCGTAACAAAGAATTGCAAGATATCATTGCAATCCTAGGTATGGATGAGTTGTCCGAGGAGGACAAACTAACTGTACTTCGCGCTAGAAAAATTCAAAACTTCCTATCGCAATCTTTCCACGTTGCAGAGCAATTTACTGGCCGCAAAGGTCAATACGTGCCTGTTAAGGAAACTGTGCGCAGCTTTAAAGAAGTACTTGAAGGTAAGCATGACGATCTTCCAGAAGATGCATTCTTATACGTAGGTACAATTGAAGAAGCAGTGGAAAAAGCGAAGAATCTATAAGTTCCAAAACTAAGCAAATGCTTACGAAGTAGTTTTGTTCTACGAGCTGATAGCTCTAGTCAAACCAAAACTTTTAGGAGGGATGAACCGTGAGCACTTTCCTATTGGAAATCGTCACTCCGGAACGTAAAGTGTATACGCAAGACGCTTCGATGGTTATCGTTAAAGGCGTTGAGGGTGAGCTTGGTATCCTGCCGAATCATGTTCCACTTGTCACTCCTTTGAAAATTGCACCGATTATCGTTAAGCACGCTGGCGGTAGGGATGAAATCCTGGCTGTACACGGCGGTTTTATGGAAATCCGCAAAGACAAAGTAGTTATTCTAGCTGAGAGCGCAGAAGAGCCTGGCAGCATCGATATCGATCGTGCCAAAGCGGCTAAAGACCGTGCTCAGCGCAGACTAGAAGCAATGTCGAGAGACAACATTGATCATGTACGAGCTGAACGTGCCTTGTTACGTGCGATTAACCGCATCGAAGTAACTGAACGTAAAATATAAGAAGAAGCTATCCTGTTAGCGAAATATTCGCTGGTGGGGTAGCTTTTTTATGTAGCATTATTCAGTGTAACTAAACAGTATAACTATATAGTTCACTGAATAGTGAAGCTAAATACTTATTGGAGGAAAAAATAGTGCTTGGCAAAGGCTTCGCGTAAGTTTTTTGATTGTAATTTGTACATTCAAAATTGCCCAAAATGCCGATTTCTGAGTTTTGCCTGCATTTCTTGCAGGCAAAAGTAGCAGGTGGGGCTAGATTAGCAAAAACGATGAGTTTTGAATGTACGTTACGGTTAGGCCCCCTTATTCTGGAGTCTACCTTATTAAAAAACCAGTTTGGTTAGCAAAGCTCATTATTTCATCTGTTTACAAGGCTCTGTAGAATTTCGTCCGATCTTCTTGCTCTAAAATCCATTTAGAAAACTTCGCTGGCGGCATGCGCTTCAAACTTCCATGCAATCTACGATTGTTGTAAAAGTCCATATAACGATCCATAGCTTCATAAGCCTGTTCTAGTGTCATAAATATCTCCATGGCAAATAGATTTCGCTCCACCAAACTATGGAATGACTCAATATATGCATTCAAATCAGGGGTTTTCGGAGGAATCCTCTCGTGTACAACGCCCCAAGCTGTACACATATCTTCAAAGAGTGCACTCACGAACTGTGGGCCGTTGTCAGTACGTATGGTTGGCAGCGGCTCGCCGGGTTGTATGCGATCCTGTAGAGCCTTTCCTAAGACTTGAACGGCATGTTTCGCTTCACAAGTTGTGCCAACATAGTAACCAACGATTACACGATCAAATATATCGATGATGCTCAGAATGAAAAAGAAGCGGTTTCTAGCTACTACGCGACCATACTTAATATCCATTTGCCATAGCTGGTTCGAACCTGTAACCATTCGATTCACAGGCAATCTACGTGGATAATTGATTTTCTTCTTGCGTTGCTGCTGAAGAATTTCCAGCTCTTTGCATAAGCGATAACACTTTTTAGGATTCAAACTAAGTCCATATTTGTTCCTAAGGCACTGAGCTAAGCACCTATAACCATAGATGTGCTCTTCGCCCTCTAGGAGCTCCAAGAGCCATTTCTTAATTTGCTCATCGTCTATTTGAACGCCACTAATTGTCAAGGAGTATCCCGGGCAGGGACGGCCTTTACGAGCGGTTTGTTTATGTTCTTTAGGTTGCTTGGCTCGTTTAATTCGTGCGTAATAAGTGGACTCTGCTAACCCTATGATCCTTAGAACAAGTGTGGCTGGATTTCCCTGCTTAATGAAACGATGAGCTATTTCAAATTTTTCAGATAAGCAGGGTTCTGCTTTTTTACTAGTTCACGCAAGATTTCGTTCTCAAGTTCTTTCTCACCTAAGATTTTGATTGCTTTATGATATTTATCCTCAATTTCCTGCAGTCTCTTCAGTTCTTGGATTTGTTCATCTGTGCTTGGAATCTGATCTTCCCCTATTTCATCTTGATAATCTCTAATCCATCCACGGATAGTCTCTGGGTGTAATTCATACTTTCTTCCTAGCACTGCAATCTTAATACCAGATAAAGCCTCCCGCACTACCTTTAATCTGATCTCCTCATAC
>NZ_SKFG01000052.1 GCF_004344915.1 Paenibacillus albiflavus
GGATTTTTCTATCTTTCCTATACACCTAATAGTACTAATAATTACTGGATCGGTGGCTTTCAAATAGACAAGGAATATCAAGGGATGGGATTAGGAACACAATCTCTTAAAAGAATATTAGAATTCATTCAGGAGATGAACAGACAATGCGAAGTAATCTCTCTAACAATCGAAAAAAGTAATAATCATGCTAGAAAGCTTTACGAGAAATTAGGTTTTGTCAATCAAGATAAAGAGAACCAAGATGGCGAGATTATATATAAACTAAAGTTAAAATAAACTATAAAGAACTTGTGCTAGGTTACTCGAAGAGGTCGTTGACATCAGCTAACATTACATTCCTGCGTCGTCGCTAAAGCTCCTCGGTCACCGAGAGGATTTTCGGAGAAGTAAATCAGGCGACACATCCAACCGGCTAAGTCTGACGACCCGGCAACTTTATTGCCTTAAGCCGCTTGGACGTCAGGAATGCGAAACGTTATATGAAACCTACGCAAAGACCTATAAAACCGTATACCTAATCCAACCGGAGGAATGGAATCCTATGTCATTAACGATAATGAATGAAAACAGTGATGAGCTGAAGAATTATGTTAGGAACAAAATGTTTGAATACAATATGAAACATTTTCCTGATGATTTAAAAGGGAGATATCAAGAATTACATATTTTTCTTAAGGACGAACAAGAGCAAGTTTGTGGTGGAATACTAGGAGAGATTTGTTGGAACTGGCTCGAAATACAATACTTATATGTAGAACCTGAATATAGAAAGTTAGGTTATGGCACAAAACTAATGCATGAGGTTGAGAGAATAGCAAGGGAGAAACAATGTGAATTTATGAAGACTGATACATTAGGTTTTCAAGCTTTAGATTTTTATAAGAAGCAAGGCTTTGAAGTGTATGGCATGATCGAAAATGCAGGTAGACATACACACTATTACTTGAAGAAAACCTTTGATAATTATTGAATGGGTATATTCGAAGAAGACGTAGGAATCATATAACACAATATTCACTCTCGGTGCATTCGCATCTGGTCTGCTAGATGCAATTACTAGAAGTAGACTCAGTAGACAACCCTGCGAGGCTAAGTGGCGTAGCCACCCGGCGACATTCGTCGCATTAAGCCTCTCGGGTTCGTGAATACAACAACGTTAGACGAAACCACTTGAAGAATAGAAAGGAATCAGCATAGACTCAAAAAATCTTTAAAATTAATTGGCTTCAGGAACTTCGCTTTTCTATGTCATAAAGGCACCAAGCAGGTAATTATGGATGGCGTATCATATTTTGAAGACTTACAATAGGGAGAATTACAATGAAGAAAATACTAAGTAAAACAGGTACATCAACAGTCTGTGTCATCCTACTTATCGTGATCATTACTACTATAGTTTGTTGGAATGAACTTGGTAGTTTGGTAAGCACAGGAAATTATGATAATACGGATAATATGGTGGAAACCATAATGTCCAAATCGGCCACTCCAGGAGTAGCAGTGGTATTGTTAAAGCAGGGCAAGACAGAATATATGAATTACGGATATGCAGATGTTAATAATATGAAGAGGGTAACTGAAGAGTCATTATTTGAATTGGGATCGACTACAAAGGCATTTACGGCTTTGGCCGTTATTTTATTAGAAAATGAGGGATACTTATCACGCTCAGATTTTATTACAGATTATATTCCTTCGTTTGAGCCAACCATTAAGGGTGAGAAAGTTAATATTACTATTAATCAGTTGTTAGCTCATACAAGTGGGATTCCACCGTGGAGTATTCAGTTAATTCCTGAAGGTACTACTGAGGAAATGCTTGAAAAAACGATACATAATGTTTCAGACATTGCATTAGATACGTATCCTGGGACAGCATATAATTATGCTACCGTTAATTATGATATTTTAGCGATGATTATTGAAAAAGCTACAGGTAAACGTTATCAGGATTACGTAACTGAAAACATACTGGTTCCTTTAGGGATGACTGATAGTTATTTTACAACAGGTCAGGAAAAGGAATCTGATAAACTTACCAAAGGATATCGTGTATTATTTGGTAAGGACTTAGAATATGATGCCCCTAGATATTATGGGAATATCGCTGCAGGATATTTGGTAACGAATTCAAAAGATTTAGAACGCTGGATTAATGCCCAAATGGGGATAGGCTATATACCAGAAAATCTTTTGAATGCTATACAACAGTCTCATCAAGTCGACATCAATACGGCTGGATATGAAGATGAAAATCAATACTATTCATTCGGATGGAGTATTGATACTAAAAATAGAGTTGTTAGTCATAGTGGAGTTAATCCTAATTATTCCTCACAGGTTATTATTAATTTAGAAAAGCAGCAGGCCATTTTTGTACTGGCTAATATGAATTCAACTGCACCATCGCAAATTGCTAATAATATATATGAAAGTATGAATGGCAATCCTATGAATAAATTTAATTATGATGACGTTTATGTATTAATTGATTTGATATTTTCATTCTTAGTAATAGTAGCAGTCGTTAACATATGTCTTAAGGCAATTAAACTAGTTAGAGGAATAAAACTAAACATTAAAGATGAAAAGACAAGAGTCAGGAAGTTAATTGGAAGTAGTGTCAGTCTTATCTTAAGCATTATGTTTTTGGCATTGGTATTCATTTGGCCTTATCTATTCAACAATAATTATTATATGATAAGGGTGTGGATGTCGTATTCAATATTTATCTGGATGGGTCTTGCTGCTATCAATTTCATTTTATCGATTATTATTAATATTAAAAAAATAGTAATAATTAGAGGAAGCTTATAAAAAATCAGGGTCATTTCGTGAATAACTGAACGTTATCGGAAGGCATAGCAACAAAAAATATAAGATAGCTGTCCACAAAATCGTAATGAACTATGAAAGTATCGCTAGGTGGTATCGTCTAACACTTTCGGGCTGTTCGGCCCTTGGTTCGCAAGATGAGGTGTGCAGAGAAGCGAATTCAGCTCACAACCCTGCGAGGATAAGTCCCGGCGGACCCGGCGCGTATGCGCCTTAAACCTCTCGGGTTCGTAGATACAGAAACGTTAGACGCAATTTCCTAAATGAATATAAAAAAACAATCATGTCAGTAAAATAAGGAGCTAGAAATGACGCATAAAAGAAGAGTAATAGAAGTTATTCCATATAATCCTGAATGGAAAGCAGAATTTGAAAAAATCCAGGAAATGATATTTAGCTATATCGGAGATTTGATTTTAACTATTGAACATGTTGGAAGCACATCTGTGGAAGGTTTATCGGCAAAACCGATTATTGATCTTGATGTAGTAATTGAAAGTCTTGATGTTTTACCTAGTATTATTGAACGATTAGAACAAGAAGGATATGAGTATGAGGGGAATCTAGGAACAGAGGGAAGAGAAGCATTTAGAAGAAGATATAACGATGGATGCATGAAGTATCATCTTTATGTTTGCCCTAAAGATGGGAAGGGATTTTTAGAACATATCGCATTTAGAGATTATTTGCGAGCAAATGAATCCGCTCGTAAAGACTATGAATTATTGAAAATTAAACTTGCTGAAACGTACCGATATGATATCGATAATTACAGCCTAATGAAGACTGAATTTGTAGCAGATGTATTGAACAAAACCATATATAAGGTAAAGGACAAATAATGTAATTATTAGTGGGAGATTTCGAGGAAGAGGCAACAGCGTCTAACACCATATTCACGCAAAGGGTTAACGCCCCTAGTTTGCAAGACGCCATTACAAGGAATCTGTTCAGCAGACAACCCTGCACTGGCTAAGTCTGTCGGACCCGGAGCAACGCGCCTTAAGCCAGTGAGGGTTCGTGAATACACAACGTTAGCAGAAATTCTTGCAATATTTATAAACCATCGAAAAAACTGATAAAAATAAAAACCTATCAAAAAACGAGGAGAAAAGAATATGAAAATAAAAGAATCAGGAATTGTTGTGTTTATGGAGAACTATGAGTCAACCGTTGAATTTTATATATCGGTATTAAGTCTACCTGTTCGTGAACGAAAAGTAGGTCTGACAATATTAGAATTTGGAAACAGCTATTTAATGATTGAAGATAAAGGGGTCGCATCGCATATTGAGAAAACTAGAGCACAAAATCCGACAGTATTAAGAATAGATGTAGAAGATTTTGAACAAACAATATCAGAGATGACTACTCGTGGAGCTGATATAAAAGTACATAAATTTAATTGGGGAACGATCGGAGTAATTATAGATCCAGAAGGAAACAGAATAGAAATTAAAGAAACAATTTTGTAGTAATTCGAGGCAGGCAAGAACATTAGCTAACACCGTATTCATGCGGCGGGCCTGACGGCCCTGATGGGTTTCCCAAGGCAATTCGAGAAAGAGGAATCAAGTAGACAACCCTGCGATCCTAACCGAGTCGCGGCCGTCAGCAAGCTGCCTTAAGGTTCTCGGGTTCGTGAATGTACAAACGTTAGGAGAAACTTCAAAATAAATCTGTGAGGTACAACATTATGACACAATATAGATTAGCTCAAGCAGAAAAAAAATGTTTGCAGTTCATCAAGTTATCTATTCTAACTCTGATATTGAGATGTGGTATGACTGGAATACTCGCTTGGAGGATACGAAGTTTACTGATCAATGCTTTTGGATAATGTGTGACGATAATAGAATTGGAGGGGTTATTAAGATCAATGATACTTTAATGTTTCCTTTTATAATTCCTCCATTTTCAGATCGACAATTAATGTGGAGGATATTATTAAACTGTTGCGAAGATATCAGAAATGTCAACGGGGTTCTGCAAGATGATGTAAATATACTGCTGTCATTAGGCTTTAAAGTAAATGTAATTCGACAAGTAATGTGCTGTCCAACGGGTGTAAGTAAAAAATCCGTAACTCCAAAGGGATTGTCCTTTTATTATTTGGACGATTCTTTTGAAATAACAAAAATAAAAGACGTAATGAAGGAAGGATACCGAGAAGGAATTGATTACGAGATCTTTGGTGTACCCAATGATGAGAAGATAATGGAGGATATATCGTATCTTTTGCAAGTATATAAACAAAGGAATCTTTCGATATATGTCGTAAATGAACAGAACCAAGAAATCGTTGGACTTTGTATAGCTGGTATAAGCGATAAAATGCCATTAGGATTTGCTGAAATCGGAGAATTATGCGTTGTTCCTCATTATAGGAACAAAGGCATTGCAGAGTTCATGTTAAATCATATAAAAGAAGCTGCGAACACCCATACAGAGCTTGTTAAATTATGTGTTACTGTTGGTAATTATGCTGAAATACTTTATAAAAAAGCCGGGTTTCAGGCAGGCCCTAGATTTGCGAGAATGACTAAAAGATCAATGTGGTGATTATTCTGATAGGCTTATAGTTATAGATTTTAATATTGGATTATTAAAACAATGATTGTACGAAATTTCGAGGAGGACGGAAGCGTCGCCTAATAATGTGTTCACGCATCGGCAGACAAGCTGCCTCGGTCCTGGAAGATAACCGAAGAAGCAGTTGCCGGGACACATCCGCACTATCTAACCGCAACGCGGCCGCCCTTCGGGCTTAAGGTGGTGGGATGTCGTGATTTCGGAAACGTTAGACGAAACCATTCTAATGCAATTTTATAAACCATTTTTAAACATAAAGGAGCGATAGAAGATGTCAGTCAATCTAATAAATAAAGAAACATGTCGAGTTATTGGAATACATATTATCTGTCCTTTTGATGATATGGTAATCGAAATGACAAAAGCTTGGAATTTGTTAAAATCTAGATTAGATGAGATTAATGGAAGAACTGATAGCGATAAAATCATTGGATTCTATCCCCAATTATCGGAAGATAATGACAAAAACAGATGTCACTATTTTATTGGTGTTGAAGTAATGGGAGATAGTATAGTTCCTACTGATATGTTCAGTATAGAGATTCCGTCACATCATTATGTGAGTTATTTATATAAGGGTGCACTAAATGACTATGTAAATCAGGCGTATAGTAAAGTCCATGAATATATTAATGAACATGAGATACATAACAATGTAAACACATATGTTTTAGAAGTTAAGAATATAAATAATGACTTAAATGATAGATTAAGGGAAGACAACGAAATCGAGTTGATGATACCAGTAATTATTGAAAGCAACTCGAGATGAGGATGGCATCGTCTAACAACGTATTCACGATGCGTGCTAACGCCCTTTGGTCTGCCAGAGGATTTTCGGTGGAGCTGGATCAGGCGGACAACTACTGCGAGGCTAAGTCCGTCGGACCCGGGCGCAAGCGCGCTTAAGCCTCTCGGGATCGTAGATACACAAACGTTATAGGAAATCGGCGAAAGAGAGCAAATAAATAATAAAACCATTTACATGGGAACAAATATTCGATATATTGGGTATATGTTCCAAATTACTTGGGGGTGTTATATAAATGGGTAGAGTTGTATTATTTGAAATGAATAGTCAAGATCCAAAACGAGCTGCTGAGTTCTATTCAACTGTTTTTGGGTGGAAGATTGCGGAACCAAACTGGGGGTATCATCCTGTAGTTACTGGTGAAAACCATAAACCGGGAATTGATGGCGGTATTTCGATGGGACCTAGCGATTATCCGCATGGAACAAGAATTCAAATAGAAGTAGAAGATATAGATCAAGCAATAATTAAATCTAAAGAATTAGGAGCTCAAATAGTAAGAGATAAAATGGAATTTGATAATTTTTATTTAGCATATTTAGTTGATCCTGTAGGGATTGGCTTTGGATTAATTCAGAATAAATAAGGACTGCTATCGCAGGCCTTTTTTTAATTAATTTAAATACATATAAGTCAAGTGATAGTAAATTAGAGAAGTCGACAACATCTTATAACAACGTATTTTCGCTGCCTATCTGACGCCCCTTGGTCCGCAAGAGGATTTTCGGGGAAGCGGAGTCAGTCGGACAATCCTGCGAACCTAAACGCGTCGCGGCCGGCACTACGTGCCTTATGGTTCTCGGGTTCGTGAATGCAGAAACGTTAATTGATATTCCTGCTAAGCTAATTTTAAATGCTATGTCAAAGTAGGTGAGAGTATGCCGTGGCCAATGATACATTTTGCGATTGCAAATAGATATCATCATAATCAACCTAAACCTGCGTATCTTCTTGGTTGTGTTGCACCAGACGCAGTATTAGTAAGGAAAGATGTACAAGAAGGTAAAGAGAAATCTCATTTAGGTAGAAATCCATCAATAGATGAATTTTTAGCATTTCTTAATGCAAATGTAGACGTTGGCAGGTTTCCAGATGACCATATTGATTTCTTTTTAGGTTATATTGCACATATTTATGTTGACTTAGCGTGGAGTAAACTTAAGAATATCATTTCTAATAACG
Organism: Paenibacillus albiflavus; assembly: GCF_004344915.1. GTDB lineage: Bacteria > Bacillota > Bacilli > Paenibacillales > NBRC-103111 > Paenibacillus_AM > Paenibacillus_AM albiflavus. The sequence goes on from NZ_SKFG01000052.1 coordinate 7,424, forward strand.
ATCGGAACTTCAGAAACCGTTTGTGGCAAGAAGAGAATCAGATGGAGTTTTATATGTATCGTAATGAACAAATCACAAAACAATTGGTAAAAGATATCATGATATCGCCTCTCTATGAAGTACAAGGAATATTTGACAAGAGCGAACTAGATATATGGAGAAAGAGTATTTTTGAGTGGCTAGGTCGAGAAGAAAATGAACCAAAAATTTTAAATAAGTACATTACAAGTACAGTAGTTGAAGAGTTCATAGAACAAATGACAGAAGACTTAAAAGGATTAGATCAAACTTTATTAAAGGAAATCAATGAAGGCAGGAACATCAGTTAACACTATATTCGCGCTGCGTTGATGACGCCCCTTGATCCTCCCGGGGCAATTCGAGGAATCGGAGTCAGGCGGACATCCTGCGAACCCAACTGCGCAGCGGCTGGACGGGCCTTAAGGTTCTCAAGTTCGTGAGTTATTATGACGAGACCAGCTCCAATTGTACAACGTAGGTTATTAAAGTAGTTGGATAAACTATTTTAACAGAGCTATAAAACAGAAGGAGCTGGTTACTATGAAGTATGCCCAAAAATATGTAGGAATGGATGTTTCAAAGGATACCATTGTCATAGCGATTGCTGAAAGTGGAAGAGAAGAAGCACGTTATTGGGGAAGTATTCCGCATAAGCCAGAGGCAGTGAGAAAACTAATCAAACAACTGGGTGACAAAGAACAAATTGAAGTATGTTATGAAGCAGGCCCGACAGGATACGAATTATATAGATGGTTAACAAGTATGGGCGTGAAATGTAGTGTAGTAGCCCCATCACTAATTCCTAAGCGTGCTGGAGATCGAATTAAAACAGATCGCAGAGATGCCATGCGACTAGCACAATTATTCAGAGCAGGAGAACTAACAAGTGTTTATGTGCCAGATCGAGACACAGAAGCACTAAGAGACTTAGTTCGAGCAAGAGAAGATGCAAAAGAAGATTTGCATCGAGCAAGACAACGGATCCTAAAATTTATGCTACGTCATCAAATATACCAGCCGTCAACTATTAAGAAGAGATGGACAAAAAGCTACAAAAAGTGGCTTGGAGCAATTAAATTTGAACGATCAAACGAACATTTTGTATTTCAAGATTATCTACAAGTCGTATTAGAAAGTGAAAAAAGGCTAGAACGAATAGAAAGGGAAATTGAGCAACAAAGTGAAACAGCACCCCAGGCAGAAGTAATCCAAGCGATACAGTCATTAAGAGGAGTTGGGCTTGTAACAGCAGTAACATTAGTGGCTGAAATAGGCAGTTTTGCACGATTCCGTTCGGCACAACAACTAATGGCATATGCAGGGATCGTGCCACGAGAAAGATCAAGTGGAGAAACGAACTGGAAAGGAAAGATTACAAAGTCAGGCAACGCCCATGTCAGGAGAGTAGTAACAGAAGCTGCATGGCAGTATCGGCATCGTCCAGCGATGTCAGCAAGAATGCAAGAAAAAGGTCATAACCAAAGTGCAGAAATACAAGCAATAGCTTGGAAGGCGCAGCATCGTCTTCACGAGAGATATTTCAGGCTTATTATTCAACGAGGGAAGCAAAAATGTGTAGCCATAACGGCAGTTGGAAGAGAATTATTAGGATTTATATGGGCGGTAGCTAGAGAAGTAGAGCAATGTAAGAAAGCAGCAGCATAGGATCAATTAGCAAAGAGGAGAAAAATAAAATGAATTTTTGGGCCCGAAGGCAACGCGGTAGTGAGAATAAGATTCGCGTCTTGTATT
>NZ_SKFG01000053.1 GCF_004344915.1 Paenibacillus albiflavus
CTATATTACTCTTTACGCTCTTTGTTGCCGTTGTTACTTTTGTAATTCGAATTTGGTATCCTATCGACCACTGGGTAGGCTTTCTTGGAATAATACAAACTGAATTTGCGCATGTGCCGCAGTATGCCAGTTTTTTTATCCTTGGGCTTTTAGCTGCGAGAAGAGGATGGATGGGAAATATACCCAAATCCCTTGGGCTTAGTTGGCTTGCTATTGGTGTTATCCTTGTTATAATAATGTATTCTGGCAAACTGAGTTTTTTTCAAAAAGGCGGATTTACTTGGGGAAGCCTAGCCTATTCCGTCTTTGAAACATTTCTGTGTGCAGCGTTATGTATCGGAATAATTTATTTATTTTATGTGAAATTCAACAAAGCAAGTATACTGTTTCAAAATCTTTCATCCAATACATTTACTGTTTATGTTATTCATGTACCAGTTGTCGTTATTTTGCAGTACGCATTCGAAAACTTGAGTATGTCAGCATACGTTAAGTTTCTATTAGTCACCTTTTTTGGTATTATTTTAAGCTTTGGTATAAGTCATTTTATCATTGGAAAGATTGCATACCTAATAAAATCTTATAATAAACGTAAATCATCAAAAATGATAGATTGTTAATGAACATTAATACAAGTAACCATTGAATATATAAAGAATAGACTTTGGAGAAGATTCAAAGAAGGCAAGAACTTCCTATAGCACCGTGTTCCCACTGCGGGGCATCCGCCCCTTGGTCTGCATGAGGAATTTCGAGGAAGCATATTCAGCAGACACACCTGCACCGACTAACCGCATCGCGGCCGCCCCTATCGGGGCTTAAGTCGGTGAGGCGTCGGGAACACAACAACGTTACGCGCCATTACTTGTAAATATTAAAGATAATATATTTAAGGAGTTAATTTATGAAAGGTAAGATACTTTTATTATTTTTTATTACGATAATGTTGTCATCTTGTCAAAATAGTAGTCAATCGACTTCTTTGGACATCGAAACTAAATCAATAATGAATTCTGAACTGCCTCCTGATGTAGTGAGTACAGGTAATGGAACAGAATCGAAAGAAATAACTGAAGGTCGATCAGATCCTTCTAACAATATAGTGTTATCCATGAGCATTGGGAACTATGAATTGAAAGGAGATTTTTATGATGAAATGCTTCGAAATCCTATAGATCATGATTATGATGTGGAATTTAATGAATTTCAAAATTCCGAAGAGATTACTACAACATTGGAATGGGGGGCGTTGGAAGGCAAATATACAGAGATTTGGGATAAAGAGTTGAATCAAATATATAAAAAGCTTCTTTCTAAATTGGATAGTGAATCAAGAGAAGCACTAATTGAATCGCAGAAAGAATGGTTACAGTATCACTTAAAGGAATCAAAATTTGTAGAGAATACATTTATTTATAATCGTTACCTTGGAACACAAGGACCGGTAAGCCTAGCAAAGGTTACACGGGAGAGAATTAGGGAAAGAACAATGCAATTATTTGAATATCGATATTTGTTAGATCGTGAAGTTGAGTTTTTATACCAAAGTAAACAATAGAGTTATAATCTTGATCAAAGGTTTTTAGGTGACGCTTCGAAGTCAGTAACGGCGCATAACACGATATTCACGCTTCGGGCCATTCGGCCCTCGGTCCGGCAAGGGCATTTCGGGGAAGAGGAGGCAGCCGGACAACTCTGCACTGGCTAAGTCCGGCGGACCCGGGGCATGCGCCCCTTAAGCCCAGTGAGGGTTCGTGAATACAAAGACGTTATCGGAAAGACTCGCTTTTATTAAACAAATTTTTTGAGGAGATAAAAATGGAAACATCAAGTGCTTTGCAGACGAGAAAGACAATTATTGATGATTTAAGACGAATTGGTGTAAGAGAGGGAATGACTTTGATAGTCCACTCCTCTTTGAAATCTTTAGGGAAAGTTGTAGGTGGGCCTGTTACTGTTATATTAGCATTAGAAGAGGCAGTAGGGATGAATGGAAATATTGTTATGCCGACTCAAACTGAACATCTATGTGAACCAACGGAATATAACGATAGCTTGACCGTAGAGGAAATTAAAATAATAAAAGAAAATATGCCCATATATTACCCTGATATAACACCGACTTCGTATATGGGGATTATTCCCGAAACATTCAGAAAACAAAATGGAGTGCTCCGAAGCTCACACCCCCATGTTTCATTTGCTGCTTGGGGTAAAGATGCTGAAAGAATAACGGGAAATCATAAATTAGATTATGCATTAAGCGAGACTTCTCCCCTAGGTAGGATCTATGAATTAGAAGGATATATTCTATTACTAGGAGTTCCGACGAATACAAATACCTCATTACATCTGGCTGAATACAGACAGAAAAACACTTTTATGAAGCCTAAAGTTTGGGGAGTAAAAATGCCTGTGGATGGAAATGAACAATGGACTACATATGATGATATTAATAATGAATCTGATGATTTTAACAAGATTTTTGATGAGTTCAAATCTAACACAAACATAGTAACAGAAGGACTGGTAGGAGAAGCTGTGAGTTATCTGATACCACAGAGAGAAATGGTTGATTACGCCTTGGGATGGATGAATCGGAATAGAAGATAGGTTATAAGCATTGAGAGAAATATCATGGAAGGCAAGTCCTTCTGATAACATCATATTTACGCTGTGTCACTAACTTTAAGTCTGAAGAGGTGAAATATGATTAGAGGAGTAATAATCGAAGGGTTGTCGACCACAGGAAAAACATCAGTCTTTTCTGCAATAAAGAGGTTACATAGTCAAACACACAATGATGAAAAAACGATAATCGCAATAAGTGAACACTATTCGCAAGTTTTGCATTCATACCGAGGTGTCTTAAGATCGATGGACAAGGATGAACATATTCAACTTTTAAATCGTCATATTGACTATCTTGAGCAACAATACAATTGGATTGATTCACTTGGTCATACGAAACCATCAAACGGTATATTTTATCTTTTGGAGAGGTTCCATATAAATCATCGAGCGGCATTTATAGAATCTACAGAAATTGAGATGCTCGAAAACCGACTATCTAGGATGAATGCAAGCTGTGTACTCTTAACATTGTCTCAAGATGCTGATGAGCCCAGATTTATCGAAAGTCGTGGCGAAGCTTGGAAATCATTTGTAATGGAAAACCGCTCCACAGTAACAGAGGCATGTCAGAAGTTCTTAGAGGATCAGGAGAAACTTCGCATTTGTGCAAAACAATCGCTAATTCCTACTTTAGAGATAAACACAGACGAAGCAGACTGGGATTCTTATGCAAAACAAATACTCATGGAATTAAACGGGGAACGGTAACTGCGGTGGCTGGTACATAAAAATAGAGGATTTGAGTAATCGACAGTGAATATATAACAATTTACTGTGCTACAGTTATTTAGGAGGGGGTAATTCATTATGTTGAAAAAATATGTAATCGCTCTTTTTATCATGTCTACCGTATGCTTATTTGTAATAGGGTGTTCTGCGAACAATGCCCCTGCAATCGATAAGAATAATTCATTATCATCTTCGGAAATTCAAAAAATAACCTTTTATAGTAAATCTCTTGAGCAAGAAAAAAAGATGAACGTTTACCTCCCAAAGGGTTATAGTTCTGAAATACAATACCCTGTTTTATACCTTATCCATGGGTACTCAGGGGATGAGACGGATTGGATACCCGGTCTTGGGATCGATCAAGCAGCAGACAAATTAATCGAGGCGGGGAAAATTGTACCGCTCATTATGGTTTCTCCTGAGCTGGATAATAGCTACGGCATTAACTCTGCTCAAACCTACTCTGTGATGAATCCTGGAGATCCAAACTCGATTTATAACGGTATGTATGAGGACTATTTGTACAAAGATGTTATTGAATATGTCGATAGTCATTATAGTACATTAGCTAAACGCGAGAGCCGTTACATCGGCGGAATGTCAATGGGTGGTTTTATTAGCTTGCATACTGCTTTCTTGCATTCTGATATGTTTAGTAAGGTAGGAGGACACAGTCCTGCTTTATTCATGAACGATTGGTCTGCAACTGGCGGTGAAAATGGTTTGAAATCTTTCCTTTATCCAACCGAAACAGTCCGAGAAACCCGTGACCCACTTATTCTTGCACAAAATCTAGATTTATCAAAAATGAAGGTATATTTGGATTGTGGGGACCAAGATGCTTTTAAGTTTTACGAGGGTTCGGAAGAATTGTATTCTATTCTAAAAGCTAAAGGAGTTTCCGTTGAATATCACTTAAATGAAGGAAAACATAATGACGACTATTGGAAATCGATGATTGATAATTATTTGCAATTTTATGCTGGGAAATAATGATAGAAGTACATGAGACCATCGACTACGGTCATGGTGACATAATAGCAATCGATAGAGCAAAAGAAAAGAGCAAGGTTCGTGGTCATTTTTCCACGAGCGCTTACTCTTTTTGCTATGCTGTTATCCAATTGAATAGTTTGCAGGTACAATTGGAAGTGGTATTTTTTCATCCTTTTAAACACTGTCTGCCAATTCAACAAGCCTCTTGATGCCATCTCTCAATAGCTGCTCATTCAGATAGGAATAGCTAAGGCGTATCCATGATTTGTACTCCTTAAGCGGATCGCAAATCGCTCCAGGCACAAAGGTAATTGATTGCTTGATGCATGTACTGAGTAAACGTTCAATCTCTACCGTTTCTGGAAGCTTAACCCATAAGTTGAATCCGCCTGCAGGGGAGTTCCACTGCCAATCGGTAGCGGACAATTCCTGTTCTACGATATCCTTGCGGACCGCAAGTGCAATGCGAAGCTTCTCCATATGCTGCTGCAGCCGCTCGTTGAAAAAATAATGCAGAAATATTTTCTGATTCACCAAAGGCGTCCCGCTGTCCGACAACAATTTGGCTTTTATCAGGTAGTTCATGATAGAAGGGCGGCACGCAACGATGGCGATCCCGAGACCGGGAGCGATATATTTGGTGAAGCTGCGAAGATAAATGACCCATCCTGCCGTATCGTAAGCAAAAAGAGACCGTGGCGGCTCTTCACCAAAATAGATGTCGCGGTAAGGATCGTCCTCTAATAGCAAACATTGATACCTCTCAGCAAGCTCAACGAGGCTTATCCTTTGTTCGGCGGGTACGATGTAGCCTGTTGGACTTTGAAAGGTAGGATTTAGATAAAACAGTCGCGGTTTGTAGGCTTGCATCAGCTTCTCCACCTGATCCAGATCGTAACCGTACGGGTGGATCTCGACCGGAACGATAACCGCGCCTTGTCTTCTGAAAATATCAATCGCCGTGCTGTAAGTAGGACGCTCTAACATAACGACATCGTTGCACTCGTGCCAACTGGAGCTGGCGTGTTCGAGCTTTCGAAGAAGAGCGTTACACCCGAGTTGCGGGGGCGCGGATACGGACGGAAGATCATTCATGCCGCCATTAACCACGCACGTGTGCTTGGCGCAACATCGCTATTTTTGGGCAGCAGCACCAAGCTACCGAACGCTGTTCAACTTTATGAATCGGTTGGATTCAAGCACGTTCCTGTCGAGCAGATCGGGCCTATGCCCTATGTAAGAGCGGATGTGTTTATGGATATGGAACTAGTGAATACAAAGACAATATTATCGACGTAGATGTAAAATTAAACCATATCGATATGTGAACCTGACTGAATCATGAATTTCGTCAGGTTCTTTCTGCATTCTGGCACTTGTTAATTCAAAGTAATCTAAACAAACATAAATATTTGATTATAAAAATTATAAACGCATAGTTAAGTTCTCATCGGAAGTTAAAGAGATGCTATTTTTGTTAAACTAAAGGGCAGGATAGTTCAAAAGTTTCGCGAATACCCTACATATGGAATTGTTTACGAAGTTCGTGAATACAACGTTATATGAAACCGGATCAAATACAGATTTGGAGGTAAATCATGAAGAGGATTAGAAAACCATTATTCTTCACCATTTTCCTGAGTATTCTAATTACATTTACTGTAAGTTGCAGCAATGATGAAAAGAATACTCCAAACGATATTGATAACATCAGATTGGAAATGACTGAACAGAGGGAAGATCAAAATGGAATGATCTACACTCTAAGATTACAGAACAAATCTAAACAAGTAATAAAACAGAACAATGTATATTTGAGTTTCCCAATAAAAATTGAGAATGGGTGGAAAGGCAATGAATTTAAAATTGAAGCCAAAAACAATAAACTCAATATTAAGCCAGGAGAAGAAATACTTCTTAGTGTAACCGTGCCATCGGAAATGTATAAAGGAATTAATAATATTGACTTAAAGAATCCGAACATTGAGATTAAAGGATATATAAATGAAGTTACTGAATTAAATCAATTTCATATAGGAGGAGGATATCAAGCAATGATTGGTTTTTGAACGTAACGCTCCGAAATGTCCGGCATCATACCAACGCCGTATTCACGCTGCGGTCGCTTACGCGACCTTGGTCCGCCCGAGGCATTTCGGGGAGCGGGATCAGGCGGACAACTCCTGCGAGGCTAAGTCAGTCGGACCCGGCAGCAAGCTGCCTTAAGCCTCTCGGGTTCGTGAGTTATTATGACGAGACCAGCTCCAATTGTACAACGTAGGTTATTAAAGTAGTTGGATAAACTATTTTAACAGAGCTATAAAACAGAAGGAGCTGGTTACTATGAAGTATGCCCAAAAATATGTAGGAATGGATGTTTCAAAGGATACCATTGTCATAGCGATTGCTGAAAGTGGAAGAGAAGAAGCACGTTATTGGGGAAGTATTCCGCATAAGCCAGAGGCAGTGAGAAAACTAATCAAACAACTGGGTGACAAAGAACAAATTGAAGTATGTTATGAAGCAGGCCCGACAGGATACGAATTATATAGATGGTTAACAAGTATGGGCGTGAAATGTAGTGTAGTAGCCCCATCACTAATTCCTAAGCGTGCTGGAGATCGAATTAAAACAGATCGCAGAGATGCCATGCGACTAGCACAATTATTCAGAGCAGGAGAACTAACAAGTGTTTATGTGCCAGATCGAGACACAGAAGCACTAAGAGACTTAGTTCGAGCAAGAGAAGATGCAAAAGAAGATTTGCATCGAGCAAGACAACGGATCCTAAAATTTATGCTACGTCATCAAATATACCAGCCGTCAACTATTAAGAAGAGATGGACAAAAAGCTACAAAAAGTGGCTTGGAGCAATTAAATTTGAACGATCAAACGAACATTTTGTATTTCAAGATTATCTACAAGTCGTATTAGAAAGTGAAAAAAGGCTAGAACGAATAGAAAGGGAAATTGAGCAACAAAGTGAAACAGCACCCCAGGCAGAAGTAATCCAAGCGATACAGTCATTAAGAGGAGTTGGGCTTGTAACAGCAGTAACATTAGTGGCTGAAATAGGCAGTTTTGCACGATTCCGTTCGGCACAACAACTAATGGCATATGCAGGGATCGTGCCACGAGAAAGATCAAGTGGAGAAACGAACTGGAAAGGAAAGATTACAAAGTCAGGCAACGCCCATGTCAGGAGAGTAGTAACAGAAGCTGCATGGCAGTATCGGCATCGTCCAGCGATGTCAGCAAGAATGCAAGAAAAAGGTCATAACCAAAGTGCAGAAATACAAGCAATAGCTTGGAAGGCGCAGCATCGTCTTCACGAGAGATATTTCAGGCTTATTATTCAACGAGGGAAGCAAAAATGTGTAGCCATAACGGCAGTTGGAAGAGAATTATTAGGATTTATATGGGCGGTAGCTAGAGAAGTAGAGCAATGTAAGAAAGCAGCAGCATAGGATCAATTAGCAAAGAGGAGAAAAATAAAATGAATTTTTGGGCCCGAAGGCAACGCGGTAGTGAGAATAAGATTCGCGTCTTGTATTTGTACTAGCCAAAGGGTAAATGTGCGTCGTGAGTTAGCGAGCAGATTCTCAGACGGTCGGATAAAATGTGGTAACCAATCCACGGATATCAGTGTGCCAACTGTCGAAGTTGATTGTTGCCTTCGCGCCGAGAAATTCAGTCAAAAAATGGGGCTTGCAGAGTCTCGTCATATCAATACAAGAGACGTTATAGGAAATCAGC
>NZ_SKFG01000054.1 GCF_004344915.1 Paenibacillus albiflavus
CCAGGTAATTATGCACCCGATAACCTTGGAACCTACTATACAACCGCTCAAGTCACAGAGATTGGTTCTATTCCACAAGGAATGGTAAGCCAGACCACTCCTTTGTGCACTTATGCTGTCTATACGCACAAAGGTGAGATTTGGAAAATAGGTGATGCTTATGGTTCTCTTAACCGTTGGATTGATGAGAATGGCTACAAACATAGTAAAGGTTGGGTAGTGGAGTTGATGGACGAAAGATTTAATCCGACTTCACCTGAAAGTGAGCTAGAGATTTATACGCCAATCGAAGAGAAATAGTCGACGAAAGAGGAGTGACCTGCAAACCAACGTTTGTGGGTCTTTCTACGTTCTGGCATGAATCAATATCTTTATTTATTCAGCTAACGGGAACGATAGTTATATTAAGACATCATGGACTATGACAAAAAAATTTGACCAAATGATACAATTTTGCTAGAGTATTTTAAATATTAAAATATAATATACGGCTATGATAAGAAAAGTAATTTTGATTAATTATTTGCAGAGAGCTCCTGATTGGTGTGAAGGAGTAATAATGATCTTAATGAAAAAAGGCTCGGAGCTTCGCACGGATCTAAGATGTAATTCTTAGTGATGCTGCGACGGGATCTCCCGTTATTGAGATAGGGTATAACCAATACAATATTGCCGTACCCGAAGAGGTTGATATGGTAACATATCAATAAAACTGAGGTGGTACCACGAAGCTAACAACTCTCGTCCTCAAGATGAATAATCTTGGGGGTGGGAGTTTTTTTGTTGTTTACTTGTACACGTGATTTTAAGTCCTGATAAAAAATGGAGTGATAAGAATGAGTAATGAACAAATGATCCTTAGATTAGAGAAATTAGACAGTATGAGATCTCAGGGAATCCCGGTATATCCTGAGAAATTTACGACAAATGCTGAACTTTATGAGGCAGCCCTGCTTGAAGATGGAACATCCGGTGTACGAGTTGCTGGAAGAATAATGGGTATTAGGAGCTTTAGTAAGTTTGCTTTTATTACCATATCGAATATAGAAGGAAGCTTACAGCTTCTTTTAAGCAAGGAAGAGGTTGGTGAGAAATCTTTTAATCAATTTCATAAATTAATCGATATTGGGGATTTTTTCGGTGTTGAAGGACATATGTATACCACCAAGACAAATGAGAAAACACTGCGAATTGTTAGCTATGTATTTCTCGGTAAAGCTTTGCGTACCTTGCCAGAAAAATGGCACGGATTAACTTCCATTGAAACTCGATATAGACAACGATACTTAGATTTAATAATGACCAAGGAAACTCAAATACGTTTATTAACTAGAACTAAAATGGTCAGTGCCATTAGGAGATTCTTTGAGGATCACAATTTCCTAGAAGTAGAAACGCCAGTCCTCCAGCATACTTCCTCGGGTGCAATTGCTAAACCTTTTAGGACTTATCATAACTCGTTAGACACTGAATTAAACTTACGCATTGCCCCTGAAACTTATTTGAAAAGATTAATTGTCGGTGGTTTTACCAAAATATTTGAATTTGCAAAGTGTTTTAGAAATGAAGGGATCAGTCCTCAGCATCTTCAAGAATTCACAATGGTTGAAGGATATGCTGCATATTGGAACTATGAGGATACAATGAAATTAATGCGTGATATGGTCCTGTATATTCTTGATAGAACCTTTAATAGAACTACCATTACAATAAAAGGTCATATGATTGATTTTTCATTAGAATGGGACATTGTCTCCTTTAGGGATTTAATCTTAAGAGACACTGGGATTGATATAGACCTATATCCTGATGTTAAAGATTTATATCAAGAAACCAAGAGGCAAAATATCCACTTAGAACAATCGGATATTGAATCTTTAGGTAGAGGTAATTTCATTGATCTTCTTTACAAAAAAATGTGCCGGCCTCAACTGTTGAAACCGACTTTTTTAGTCCAGCATCCTATCGATTTATCTCCATTAGCTAGAAGCAATGATCACAATCCTACTCTTACCGATCGGTTTCAATTAGTGGTGAATGGCGCAGAAATTATTAATGCTTATTCAGAGTTGGTTGACCCATTAGAACAAAGAAAAAGGTTAGAGGCTCAAGCGCTCCTTAAGAGCAATGGAGACTTAGAAGCTATGGAGATGGATGAAGATTATCTAGTAGCGATGGAATATGGGATGCCCCCCATTTCTGGCTGGGGATTTGGCATTGAACGCTTGTTAATGGTGCTAACCGATAGTGAGACTATTAAAGAGTGTGTTTTATTTCCGTTGACTAAAAAACTTTAACCCCTTTAATCTAATGGGATACTTTAGCTCAAATAATTTCAGGAGAAGGCTGCCGACAGCAATGGATCGATAGCCTTCTTAGTTAACGGGCAGTTCAGCTCAATGTACCAACAGAGAAAATATAAGGAAATCTAAGGTTTTTAGAGATAAACAGAGTTGTTATTTTCTGAAAACCCTGAAATCAGGCATTGTAACGTGAATGTGTAAATCTATGCAAAATAGCGAACATGTGTTTTTGATGTTTGTAAAATTAGACATTCTATTTTACGATAGGTAACATTCGAAACCAATCCATATTTTCTATAGATAAGAGAGTTGAGTTTATGACAAAAAGGCAATGGGTCACGAAATTTGTGTTCATGCACAAATGGGTATTTTTATGTGGGTTCATCATCACTACATTAGGAACTATGATCAATTTGATTTATCCGTTCCTCAACGGAAAAATTATCAATATCGCTTTTTATGATAAAGACATGACCGCCTTTTTGAATTTGTGCTTTATCTATGCTGGCATACTCTTTTTCAATCAATTTATCGTTATGACGTTAAACAATCTCATTTCGTCACATTTGATGACGGGTTTTGTCTTTGATATACGGCGGGCTCTTTTCAAAAAGATATTACATAAAAAAGGGAAAGACCTCTCCGGGATGTATAGCGGAGATATGATCAGCCGAATGAACAACGACACCAAGGATATTATGAATCTCGTATTCTGGAGCGGTCTTTGGGGATATTCCAACTTTTTGCATATACTATTCTCTGTCTGCTTCATGTTTTACTATAATCTACTTTTGGGAGTTTTTACAGTCGTACTGGTTCCCGTCGTGTTCTTTACCTCGAAACATTTCAAGAAAAAATCGCAAAATGTCAGGAAGAATATTTCAAAGGAACAAGGCAAACTATCCTCTTACTTGTTTGAAATTGTGAAAAATTTGCAGGAGATAAAAATCCTTAATGCACGTAAACAAGTAACGAGGTTTTATTTGCGAAAAACGACAGCCATCAATAAAATGAACGTGGAAAGTGGCAGAATCGACGTAACGGCAGAAAGGGTTAATTCGTTCATCATGCTTATCGCACAACTGGTGATATTTGTGACCTGTGCCTATTTCATTGTGAAAGGCCACATGCAGCTCGGCGTTTTTGTAGCCGCCGTAAGCTATTTCAATATGGCTGTGAACTACTTCAGTTCCATAAATGGTAAAATTATGGATGCAGGGAAGCAACTTATCTCCTTACAACGTGTCGTGGATATTCTGAATGAAGATGAAGAAGATTACAAAGAAAGTCATCCTCCGAAACAAATTAAGGATGGCACGATTGAATTTAACAATGTCACATTTGGATACACCGAAGATAAGCATGTTCTTAACGGATTCAATCTTCGTATTGGTGCAGGAAGCACAATTGGCATTGTCGGAAAGAGCGGCGCAGGTAAAACGTCGATGGCCAACCTGCTCTACAATTTATATAACGTTGACGGCGGCGAGCTTCTGATCGATGGAATAAATGTCAATGAATATAGCCTACATAGCTTGCGGAGTCAGGTGGGTATTGTCCATCAGGAGACAATCCTTTATGATCATACCCTGCGTTACAATCTTTCATTTACGAACAACAAGGATCATGATGACGCATTGCTGGAAGCGCTTAAGAAAGCCGCCCTTTATGATGTTTACCTGACACTTCCAAACGGGCTGGACACGCTGCTTGGAACTGACGGGCAAGAATTATCCGGCGGGCAGAAGCAGCGTCTGGCTATCGCGAGGATATTAGTTAAGAATCCCAAGATATTGATCTTCGACGAGGCCACATCGTTCCTTGACAGCCAGAATGAAGCGCTTATTCGGAACATGATGAGGGATATGTCAAAAGATCGGACGCTTATTATAATCGCCCACCGTTTTTCCACCATCAAAAACTGTGATAAAATCGCGGTTTTAGCGGACGGCGTTGTCGCAGGCTTTGATACTCACGACGTGCTGATTAAAAGCAATGAAACGTATATAGACTTATTCAGCGAGCAGTGCATAGGAGATGAAGCGTATGAATCGGTTGGATACCTTTAAGGCATTAACTCGGGATATAGATGGCATTAACAAGCCATTGATTGCGCTTGGCTTTTTCAAGGTGTGGAACTTAATATTCGGGCTTATTCCTTTGTTCTTGTACTCGTTTTTGGTGAATCGCGTTTTAGTAGATAAAAATATAAACGAGCTTTGGCCTGTCATCATCGGTTATCTGGCTGTTTTCCTGTTCGCGACAATCGGGATCACAGTCAGTAAGAGGTTTTCAAACCGGTTAATACTGAAATATGACCTGAGAATAAAGAATAAATTGCTGAAAAAGTATACCAGTCTTGATCATGATGTATATTGCAAATATAGCATTGGCGACGTTAAGAGTCGGATTGAAAGCGATTCTACTGTTGCCGAGAATTTTTTCACTACCCATATATTAGATTTTATTTACAGCGTCGTTTATGCAGTTGCGCTGGCGGTTATTTTGCTATGTTACGACTGGCGGATCGCGCTTCTCAGTTTTATTTTTGTTCCGATATCTTTTTTGATGGTTAATTTTTTGGGAGGAAAATCGAAGAAAGCCAAAGAGGAACTATGGAAGCTGCAAACAAAATATGAAAGCTTTTTACACTCGAGTATTCAAAACTGGAAAGATGTTAAGATCAACAACCTTGAAGACGCGCAACTTGATGAATTAAACGGACACTATCAGAAGATAAGGCCTATTTGGTTTTTAAGCCAGCTGTATTCGCATCTAGGGATTACCTATTCGTTCTTCACGAAAAACTTCATTACCCAGTTGTTTATCTATTTTATTGGCGGATTATTCGTCATTAATGGTTACTCACAAGTTGGTGTGCTGCTCGTTTTTATCAGCTTTTATGGGCAGTTTTTCGGGAATATAGAAAACATTAGTAATTCCATAATAAACTTTAAGAATGATTCGGTGAATATCGAAAAAGTTGTCGAGATACTGAATTTAGAAGTAAGTAAAAGACCCTATCAGAAAATTGATGGGACAGATATTCATGTTGAAAATTTGAAATTTACATATGAGGGAAACGATTCATTTGCTCTTCACGGTATTTCGTTCTCTGTGAGTAAGGGTGAACATCTGGCAATCGTCGGTAAAAGCGGCAGCGGCAAGTCTACCATCGCCAAACTGTTGACAGGGAAGATTAAACCGCAGGGTGGTATTGTACGCATTGGCGGCATTGATATATATACTGTGAATGGCGAGAGTCTGTCAGAAAAAGTTAGTATAGTTGTGCAGGAACCGGTTCTTTTCAATATGACGATCAGAGAAAACCTATTGTTGGCAAAGGCCAGCGCAACCGATGCGGAACTGATAGAGTGCTGCCGCAGAGCGAGTATTTATGACTTCATTGAAACCTTGCAGAATAAATTAGATACGATAATCGGAGAAAAAGGTGTAAAACTTTCAGGGGGGCAGAGACAGCGCCTATCTATTGCCCGTGCGTTTTTACAGGACAGGGACATCATCATTTTTGACGAAAGTACAAGCGCTCTTGACAATGAAAACGAGAATGACATTATTACAGAACTCAAGAGCCTTTCATCGGGGAAAACCATGATTTCCATTGCTCACCGTTTATCTACTATATTGGACTGCGATAAAGTGATGGTTTTAAAAGAAGGCGCAATGGTAGCCTTTGATACCCATCAAAACCTACGTAACAGAAACGAAACCTATGATTTACTTTTCCAAAATCAGTATGTAAATTATATTTTTTGATTGGTTTGATAGTGGTAAATTATGTATAATAGACAAAGAAAATTAGGGGGTGCTTTCTTTGTCAGATGTTCGTGTATCGCAGTTGTTGCTTGAACGATTAATATCAACAAACGGTCTAGCAGTTAGAAAAAGCATGGAAGATGATGCATTTTGGTATACATCAGGAATACCGGGTCCATTCTATATTAACACCGAGAACATTGCTGGAAAGAATGAAGCTATTGAAGTCCTGAATAACCTAAATAATATCTTAAAGGCTAATCAATCAAAGGAACAACAATCAAAAGCTATTCTAAAAACAGTCAATCAGGTGGTCAATGCCGATAAGTCTTATGATGCTTCTATTGATGCCCTTTTGGAGTTTTATTTATCACAAAATAGTAATGAACCATCGATGATATCTGGTGGAGAAAGAAGAGATTGGTTTTTTTCAATACCGATTGCAAAAAAGCTCAAAATCCCACATATCTTTTTATATAAAAATGGAGAGTATCATGTTACTGATCATGAGGGAAATTCAGTTGAACTTGACTTACATAACAAGAAAGTCTTACACGTAGCTGATATCATTAATCAAGCGAGCAGTTATTCAAATAGATGGATTCCCATATTAAAGAATGCAGGTGTAGAGTTCTCTGAGACGTTATCTGTTGCCGTTCGTAGTCAAGAAGGTATCGATAAGCTTAGAGAAAATAATATTTCTGTAATCTCACCTCTAATTGTAGATATCCCATTATTCATGGAGGCTTATAATCTTGGTTTAATTAATGAATTTGCTTACAATGAAATCGGACTGTACTATCATTCTCCTGAGAGCTGGACAAGGCAATTTATTAAGGGGAATTCTATCAATTATTCTCTAAAATCAAATATAGATAATGTGAAAGATGGACGTATTCAATCTTTTAAAGAAAATGACCCTTACCAGCTAAAAAATGAATTCCCTTGGTTCTTCTCCTAATGAATGCTTGAGAAGAGTTGAAATAAAATAAATAGACGTTAAATCAGAAATTATTAATGATTAAGCTAACGGGCAGTTTAGCGTAACAGATGCTATAAAGTATATGAAACTATGATAATACTTAGGTTGGAAAAAGTAGAGGAGTGATTACTATATTTATAAGGTGGATAAATTGACAAAAGAGGTGAACCCCCGATGAAATTAAGGGAGCACAGAAGCTTTGTTCATTTTTGGCTTGCATCGACAACTTCAAACTTTGGTACATATATTACTACCCTGGCTCTTCAGGTATTGGTGGTTAGTAATATGGGAGGCAGTGCTGTTGATGTTGGCTGGGTTTCAGCATCTAGATGGCTTCCGTACGTACTGTTGGGATTAATAGCGGGGGTTTGGGTTGATCGTTTTCACCGAAAGACTGTACTGGTGGTAACAGATATGGGGCGCGGCATTATACTTACCTTC
>NZ_SKFG01000055.1 GCF_004344915.1 Paenibacillus albiflavus
GTATTTTTATTGTGGTGAGTCTGGATGGTTACATTGCCCGTTCAGACGGGTCGGTGGACTGGCTGTTTGATGTCGAAGGCGATGGCGGGGACAACGGGTATGAGAAGTTTTACGATAACATCGGCGCGCTGATCATGGGCAGGCTTACGTATGATGAGGTGTTCAAACAAACGGACGATTTCTCGTACAAAGGGAAGCCTTGTTAGTAACCCGATTTGGGCAGACTCCATCACACGATGTGACGTATACAGCCGAGGATTTGGATTCACTGATCCCGAAGATCAGTGCTGAAGCAAACGGGGACGTATGGCAGGTGGGAAGGGGGACAATTGGCTATGGCTTTCCTTGAAAAAGGACTGCGGACCGAATCGAAATGACGGTTATCCCTAAAATTCTCGGTGAGGGCATTCCGCTGTTTTCGGAAGGAACGGCTTCCATCCGGCTGAATCGCTCTGACGGATAGCATTGTTAAATAGATATCCTCTCTTTTATTAATATGACATAAGGTGACGTATTTGAGGTCTATAATGGGTGATAGATTAACGAAAGGAGTAACAAATCATGAAACGAAGAATAATTTTAGATTTAGCGGTTACTTTAGATGGTTTTATTGAAGGGAAAAATGGTGAAGTCGATTGGTGCATTATGGACTCTGAGCTGGAGTTTAATAATTTTTTAAATCAAATTGATACCATTTTATATGGAAGAAAAAGCTATGATTTATGGGGACAATTTACTCCGGAAATTGAACATACGGATTCTGAAAAAGAATTTTGGGAACTGGTTCATAGTAAAGAGAAATATGTGTTTTCCAGGACGCAAATAGGGACTGATAATAAAGCAATATTCATAAATGATCGTATTCTTGAAGAAGTAAATGAATTAAAGAATAAGCCTGGTAAAGACATCTGGCTATATGGTGGAGCAAGTCTTATTACAACTTTTATCAATTTAGGACTTGTTGATGAATTTAGATTATCTGTTCACCCTGTTGTTTTGGGAGAAGGGAAACCGCTGTTTGTGGATATAAAACAGAGGTTGAATTTAAAAATGGTTAATACAAGAACATTCTCCTCAGGCGTTGTACAACTAATTTATCATTTGGATGGGAACTAATGAACAAACTTTATCTGCACGGAGAACATTCGTCTAATCATGACACCTGTTGTCATGATTCTTCAGTTATTCTGTGAAAGCTTAGAAATTAGAAATCGGAGGTGGAGTCTATGAACGTCTATGATATCGTAATTAAAGGAGCACGTGAGAATAACCTGAAAAACGTGAATGTCCGCATCCCGAAGCGAAAAATCACGATCTTCACCGGCGTCTCGGGCTCAGGCAAATCTTCTCTGGTCTTCGACACCATCAGCGCCGAAGCTCAGCGGCAGCTTAACGAAACGTTTTCCGCATTCATCCGCAATCGGCTGCCCCGGTTTAGTCAGCCGGATACCGATCTCATCGAGAACTTGTCTACGGCGGTAGTGATCGATCAGAAAAGGCTCGGCGGCAACTCCCGTTCTACGGTCGGCACGATCACGGATATTTATGCGATGCTCCGGCTGCTGTTCTCCAGAATCGGTAAACCTTTTGCCGGCAATTCGCATGTATTCTCGTTTAACGACCCGGCCGGTATGTGCCCAGAATGCTCCGGAGTCGGACAGGTGGTGCAGTTCGATGTAGACAAGCTGCTTGACAGGTCCAAGTCGCTGAATGAAGGCGCGATCCTGTTCCCCGCATTTAAAGTGGGGAGCTGGTTATGGAATACGTATGCCCATTCCGGCTTGTTCGACAACGACAAGCGGCTCGCTGACTATACGCCGGAAGAGTGGGATGTCCTCCTTCACGGTAAAGAGAGCAAGATCGTATACCACACCAAAGGCGGCGCAATCGAATCGGATTACGAAGGTCTGCTGCCCAAATTCGCCCGCCTGTATTTGAAGCGGGACAGCAGCGAGATGTCCGAAGCCAAACGCGAATCTATTGACCGGTTCCTGTCCTACAGCGATTGCAGCCTTTGCGGAGGAAGCCGGCTTAATCAAGAGGCCTTGGGCTGCCGGATTAACGGTTACAACATAGCCCAATGCGCAGCGATGGAGATTGGAGAGCTAATTCGTATGATCAAAGCCATTCGGGATCCCATTGCCAGCCCGATGATTGAAGGGATTCTGACCCGGCTGAACCATCTGGTCTCCATCGGGCTGGAGTATCTGAGTCTGGACCGACAGACCGCAACTTTGTCGGGCGGGGAGTCGCAGCGCATCAAGATGGTCCGTCATCTGAGCAGCAGTCTTACCGACATGATCTACATTTTCGACGAGCCGAGCGTCGGGCTGCATCCGCGGGATGTCCATCGTCTGAACGGCATGCTGTGCCAGCTCCGGGACAAAGGGAATACCGTGCTCGTCGTCGAACACGACCGTGAAGTAATGGTGATCGCCGATTACATCATTGATGTCGGACCTCATGCGGGAACCCGCGGCGGAGAAATCGTCTACGAAGGCGACTTTGCGGGCTTGCTCCGCGCGGATACCTTGACAGGACGGTACTTGAAGCAAAGTTTGCCCTTGAAAACTTCAACCAGGGTGCCAATGGACTGGATGACCGTCACCAGCGCCAAGCTTCACAATCTGAAGGATGTGACCGTTGATATCCCGGTCGGTGTACTGACCGTGGTAACGGGTGTAGCCGGCTCAGGCAAAAGTACGTTGATTAACGGAGCATTCCTGCCATCGCATCCAGAGTCGATTGTCATCGACCAGTCAGCCGTGGGCACATCCATCCGCTCCAATCCAGCCACTTATACGGGGATGATGGACGTGATCCGGAGGCTGTTCGCAGCCGCCAACAAGGTGAGCGCATCGTTGTTCAGCTTCAACTCCAAGGGAGCCTGTTCCAACTGTCAGGGTCTCGGGATGATATACACGGATTTGGCCTTTCTCGAGCCAATAAGGACGACTTGTGAAATTTGCGCGGGCAGGCGGTTCAGCGATGAAGTGCTAGAGTATAAGCTGAACGGAAAATCCATCAGCGACGTCCTCGCCATGACGGTACGGGAAGCATCGGAGTTCTTCAGCAGGAAGGAACTGCTCCGTCAATTGCAAACGCTGGAGGATGTGGGACTCGGATACGTAACGCTGGGCCAGCCTCTGAGCACCTTGTCGGGCGGGGAATGCCAACGCATCAAACTGGCCGGGGAACTTCACAAGGAAGGCAGTCTCTATATAATGGACGAGCCGACAACCGGACTGCATATGTCCGATATCTCTCGTCTGATGGACATTATGAACCGCTTGGTCGACGGGGGCAACACGGTGGTGGTCATCGAACACAACCTGGATGTGATCAAGAGCGCAGACTGGATCATTGACATGGGTCCCGAGGGCGGACACCGGGGTGGTCGAATTGTATTCGAAGGCACTCCTGTCCAGCTTGCTGCTTCCGAGCATTCGATAACGGGGGCGTATTTGCGCAAGGCAGAAACCAGCCAGGGAACGTCTTCCTGACAGGGTACGTTGCAACGGATCCTATTCCGAAACTTCGATACTGTCTTTATCTGTATGGCACTCAATAACAATTTTAATCTGCATGGGAACGCATTCATTTTTAACCTAGTGGTGATCTTTTAAGTATAAAAGAAAAACTCAGAAGAAGCTGGGGCCGATCCATCAGATAATACTGTATCTACGCTGCGGGGGGCAAGTATATGTTAAAATCTCTATAAATTATAAGAACTCATCGTCAGCAGGTAAGTTGAAAATATGCCATTTTTGTTAAACTAACGGGCAGGATAGTTCAAAAGCTTCGCCAATACCCTAAATTGTTGTTATTTACGAACCAAATAGGATGGTAAATAGAATTGAAACCTTCGACTTTACTCGTCTCCAGGCACCCCCCTATGCCGCGCGACGCGCCCCCCAACCAAATGAATAAGTTAATAGATGCGGGTTCTCATATAGAAGTCTATGAGATGCCGCCCATGTTGGAGAGGCAGATATTTCAACGAGGGAACTTGCTCTGGTACCAGATTATTACATTTGTCACATGTAAGTCATTACAAACGTAAATACCAATCGAGTGAGCGTTAGGGTATGATGGTTACAAGTTGAATGTTCTGGTCAGTATAATCATCGTGTCTATAAGAACTTAATTAATCAATTTGAAATATCAACTAGCTGAATAACTTTTATTGGGGGAAAATTTGAGGAGGAAGCTTAAATATGATATATATTTTGCCTTGGGACGTTACTTGGGGGAGATAAGAAAGAAGAAACATAAATAGAAAGAAGCTTAAATAAGGACAATATTTTGTTTTTTTTAATTGGAAATTCCAGAAGAAATAAATGAATGCAATACTTTACTTGATTAATACTAAATACAGCGCATTTTCATACGAACTTTGGGCTGCTGGATCGGACCCTTTCTGCTCAGATAAAAGCGAATTGAAAGGTTAAGTATTGAATTGTTCTAAAATGCTTATAAAAAATCATTTCCCCCAATAAGTTATTATAAAGCCGGAGATAACTCTCCGGCTAACTGCCATTCCGATCCATCCGTAGGCTACGAAAAATTTCCAGTTTAGTGTGCGTACGGAGTGCGTATTTATGCAAAAGGGGTTAAGGCTTCTGAGTCAGCAACCAATTGGGCGATGCGTACATTCGCGCCGTTGCGATAGACTCCGCCATGATAGCAAACGACCGTTTCGATATCGAACTGCTCAAACGCCTTCAGCGACTGCAGGGCAAGCGGCAAGTCAATGGCAGCCGCCGGTTCGGGTCCATACAATTCAGCGTCCGTCACGACCATTGCGTCACCTGCGATCAACGTTTTGGTAGGCTTATGATAGAAACTGAGATGTCCCGGCGTATGACCGGGGGTATCGATCACAACGATGCCACCGCAGAAAGGTAGCTCCTCACCGCCTGCTATGACGCGGCTAACCGGCCCTTTTGGTGGGTTGTCTAGCATGCGCAGGAATGGGATGCGGCGTTCCTCCGGCCAAGCTCCGATCTGCACCAGCGTTTCGTCTGTGATTCGCAAGAAACGCTTTTCTCCCTGGATGTACGGCTTCTCTAACGCCTGCGCAAACACCTCGACCTCCCGAGGCGCCTCCGCAAGCAGGGCGGGCAATCCGCCGACATGATCCAAGTCGTGATGCGTCATCAGCACGTGGCTAAGGCGGTCAAACGGCGCACCGGCTTTCTCCAAATTCTCCTTCAATAGTTCGAGTTGCCCCTGGTAGCCCGTGTCCAACAGCAGCACGTGCTGATCGTCCCAGATAACCGTCGGATAAATGACCCGCGGCCCGACCAGTACAGTGGAAGCAAGCTCAAGGGCCGTTAGTTGATTCCTTTGCATCGAAATCCCCTCCAATTGGAAAATATCACCTTTCATCATATCGCTTTAGACAATCATTTTCAATGGAGAAATTTTTAAATATATCACAATGGACTTTTGATGATTTCACGATTGCTAGGAACAATGTTGGCACAATTGATTTTAGTACCAGCTGCATATTGGATTAGCTTTATGGTTAAGTTTATATGAAGGTATGAATAAGAGATTTAGCTAACGGGATACTATAGCTTAAAGATGATACGACGGCAGCCGGCCAAAATGTTCGGCTGTCGTCGTTGTGCTAACGGGAAGGATAGTTCAATTAAAATTAATAATTCTCTTGTTCAAATATTACAGATTATGCCATAATTAAGCATCCTATAAGAAAGAGAGTGATTAAAATGAAAATATTTAATTATTTTTCCGTAGAACTAATTTAGAGGTGCGGAAGGGATAATCATTTTCTAAAGTCCCTTTCTAAGATACCAAATCAGTTAAAACATACAAAGGGACGCATTCTTGAAGCAATGGTTGGTTCTGGAAGAATATTAATTCCATTACTGGAATCTGGTCTTGTAATAGACGGTGTTGACTATAATAGAAAGGTGGGAGATTTTTGATAGAAACAAAACGTCTTATAATTAGAGAAATGGTGCAGTCCGATTATGATGCATTGTGCGGAATATTGTGTGATGAGGAAGTAATGCGTGCTGCTTATGAAAGTGCATTCAACTTAGAAGAAGCACAGAATTGGCTTAACAGACATCTTAAAAGATATGAAGAGTATGGTTTTGGACTTTGGGCTGTTGTATTAAAAGAAACAAACGAAATGATTGGTCAATGTGGCTTGACAATGCAAGGCTGGAGAGAAAAAGAAATTTTGGAAATAGGATTTTTGTTTCAAAAAACGTATTGGCACAAAGGTTACGCAACAGAAGCGGCAATTGCTTGCAAGGAATACGCTTTCTCAGTTCTTAATGCAAATAGGGTTTATTCTATTATTAGGGACACAAATATAGCCTCTCAAAAAGTTGCTGTTCGAAACGGTATGAATATTATTGATAAAGATACTAAGAATTTTAGGAATATAGATATGGAATTTTTTCTGTATTCTGTAGAGCGAACAAAATGAGCATAATACAAAGTAAAAAACAATTGATAATGTAATATGCCTTTAAATGCTATTATGAAAGTCAAATTGATAAATTCCAAGTTGTAGAGATAATTTTGATTCTCAATCGTTTTCAATTGCGAATATAAAAGGAGGGAAAATTACATCCCTCCTTTAAGCATATCCATATACCAATATTATTATCTAACAGAGCTTAATTGATATAAAGAGTTTCAGCACTTAAACTATAAAGTTTTGGTATAAGATTCAGTATATATATTACTTATAATAAGATATCAGCAACTCCTCTTTTTTTATTGAAGTAACTGGCAGCATAGCTTATAAAAACAATACTTAAGTCCACTCCAATGTGATATTATTTTCTAATGTCTATTTATTTAGCGGGGGTAATTTTTATGGGAATTGATGAAGCCATCACGGTTACAGAATATAATGATCTGTGGCCAAATTTCTATGAACATGAGGCAAGTAACCTTAAAAAAAATATTTGGTAGCCTAGCCAGAGAAATACAACATTTCGGAAGCACATCAGTACCAGGTATGATTGCAAAACCTATTATTAATATCTTGATAGGTGTCTTAAACATGGATCTAGACAAAACAATTATTAAAGATTTAATACAAGCCGGTTATGAAGGATTTGGAGAAGCAGGTGTTCCTGGGAGACTCTATTTTCGAAAACGGAAAGAAGTACAAGCATTCAATCTTGCAATCGTAGAATGGAACGGCGAGCAATGGAACAACAATATTCTAATCCGACAATTCTTGAGACAGAATCCTGAAAATGCTAGAGAATACTCCGAAAGAAAATTTGAAGCTGTCTCAAAAGGTTTAACAACATTGTTATCTTACTCAGATGAGAAAGCTGAATATGTTTACAATTTACTACAAATGGAAAACATCCTTTAAAAACGGGTACGATAGTATAGTATATCAATAGGCTGCCGGCACGATCGGCAGCCTGTTTAGTTAACGTGCAGGATAGTTGGGTATTAATGGTGAATATTTGAAAAAGGGGCATACATCACATCATAACTTCAGTGCAGAGGGAGTGAGCAATTGAATATTAGAGAGGCTCATGAAGGGGATTACCCTGAACTAAGAAAGCTGTATCTCGAATCACGGCACAATACCTTCGTATGGGACAATATTATTGAAATGACTTTGGAGGATTTCGACAAGCATACGGAGGACGAATTCATCATCGTAGCAGAAGAGGCCG
>NZ_SKFG01000056.1 GCF_004344915.1 Paenibacillus albiflavus
AAAAGGGAACCCATTATCTACTTAATTGAATACAAAAAGCCCCTCGTCCAAAGGGACGAGGAGCCGCGGTACCACCCTATTTTAGAGCTTTTTAAACAAATAAAAAAAGCTCTCACTTTAATGAATAACGGTTAAACCGGACACCTCTACTTGCCTGAAAAGGTTTCAAGGGACTGCTCCGGAGCGAACTTCATTCAACCCATTTCCCTAGAAACGCTCTCAATCTCCGGCGTTTCCTCCCTGTAAGAAGGCATTGAAATACTTTTCTCCATCAAAGCATTTACATCGCTATGTAATTTTCATCATTCTACTTTAATAACTATTTGGTGTCAATAGTTGGAATTAAAAAGATAAAATCACGGAACCATTATACTAATCTGCCCGTTACTTCAGCAAAGAAAAAGAATCGTCTAACTGCTTGGCAGCCAGCGATCCTTTTTAAGTAACGTGTCCCATTAGCTCAATCCGATGGGTAACATGCGGGAATGATCCAAGTTTGAGTGTCGAAACTCATTCTTTGTTTCAACTCACGCCTCTTTCTTCGACCGCCCGAATAAAGTGCCCATCTGGATCATAAAAGGTAAAATAACCGAAATCATTAGTGAATTCTGGATTTTTATCGATGTGGGCTCCTGCTTGTTTAATCCGTCCATGCAAAGCAAGCAAATCATTTGTAAGTAATTCAATCATCGTCACGTGCCCCGTGCTGCTTGTGATAAAGAATGAACGCGGAAATTCAAACTTCAATTGTGTGACGTCTTCCGGTTTGGTTTCCATCAAAAAAATACCTGGACCGTTTCCATTCTTCAATCCAATATGCGCCTCTCCAAACGAATAGTCTGCTGAAATCAATTCATACCCCAACGCATCGCAATAAAAATCCACCGATTTTTTCAAATTTGTGACTGGAAATCTCATACAGCAGTAACCGATCACATCTGCACCATTCGTTTTTTTATTTAACATTTTCTTCAACCTATGTACTTTTCGCGACTTCATTCAACTATCCTGCCCGTTAGCGCAACAAGACTGCCAATCGAACTGGCAGCCTTGTCATGAACTATCGTTTCCCGTTAGCGTAATTAAAATCGGAACGAACCGAGGGGCGATTGTTCTATAGTACCTTTTTCAATTGATACTTCTTTATTCCTTCTGGAAATCCTTCCAGAATACCATATATCTCATATCCACATTTAACATAAAAACCAGGAGATTGATAACTATATGTACATGTTTCAACTAAAATACATCCTTTTCCCTTTGCTATTTCCTCAACTCCTGCAATAAGTTTTGAACCATAGTCCTGACCTCTGTACTTTTCATCAACCCATAATACATCGATGTACAAACAATACATGAACATATTACACATAATTCCACCTACAACCTCATCATCCTTAGTTTTCAAAATAAGGTTAATCGTATCACTCCATTGTTCATCTAAAGGTCGAGCGTTTCTTCTGTTATGTTTTATCAAACCATCGCAGACAGCCTTAGTATCTTCCTTAGACCAATCTTTTGAAATCACCAAATCTTCTTGTAAATTATCATTCATAATATTGTCCTACCTTTCAGTAATGATATATTGGTTTTACATATTCGTGAATCGAATAAATTATCCTCCCGTTACTTCAATGAAAACGGCAGCTGATCGTTTGACCAGCTGCCTCTATATCATGATTCAACTATCGTGTCCCGTCAATAAAATGAGCATCTAGCATCCGCCGAGCATAGAAAGACCGCCATTGAAGGCGGTCAAAAATTTATCATTTCTGCCCAACAATAAGTCATGGGGGGATAATAAGATTGCATCTGTTTAAAAAGAGTATTCCAATCATAGAGAGGAAGCCTGAGATGATTCGCTGTAAGTCCTGATTTTATACATCAAAGGAATTAATTCTGTTAGTCACAGCCATTCACCTTAATTAGAGCGTCTCAACCAATTTCTGAATCTTTGAGTGGGAAATTAAATATACATTGCCTATAATGTCGATTTTACTGTTCTTTACACGTACAGCACCATCTTTGTCTGCCGCCACATAAATATCCATTTTTTCTGATAAAGGGAAACGTTCCTCAATCAACGCGGTGTCATGATCAAAATGAGCTTCAAAAGAAAAGTGATTAAGAGCCATACCTTCATAAACAGTGCATTTAAACAAATATTCATCGGACATGTTCATCCCACCAGCACTTGTTCCCATTACAACAGCATTACTTATTTTAATCAAATCCGATAATTCATTTTTCATCAAAAGGTGTTTTTGGTGCCGAGAGTTTCCTCCACATAAAAAAACGACAGAGGCGTTTTGAATTAATCGCTGGGCATCTTCCTTCTGCGTACGGTGATCAATTAAATGATATTCATCAAAAAAAATGTTAGCCTGATTAAACCATGTCCTCTCAAAAACATCATCAACATTAACCTGCTCATCTTCATAATCAGGCGATTTAGCACTAATTATAACAAGCGATTTTCTGTCTGTTATATCTTCATGCAACACATTGACTAACTTCTCAGAAAAGCCCTTATCATAAAACCAATCTAAGTAATAGTGAGTTTTCATAAGTAATTACCTCCATATGTACTATTTACATTCATCCATTCTTAACGATAAAACATTTTATACACGCTGAAAGATGAACGATTCTTCAGCCACTTCACTTACAATCGCTTGTACAATTTTCATAAACCATCTACATTAATCTACATTACCATAACATGGAAGTATAGTGTGAGAAATATATTTCCATGTTAACGGAGTCAATGACTTGAATCTTGTGTTTACTTTCACAAATATGTATTTCAACTATTATTTCATTGACCTCTCGAACCACTTTCACGACATATTCTTACTGAATATTGCCATGCTGACTTCCCGATTTACCTTCAAAACATGTCCTTGCTAAATGTTGCCACGCTTACTTCTTGATTCGCTTTTAAAACACGTCTTTTCTGAATGTTGCCACACTTACTTCTTGTTTCACTTTCAAAACATGTCCTACTGATTGTTGCCATGCTAACTTCCCCGATCCGCTTTCTAAACATGTCTTTATAAGCAAAATACACGTATTTCTCTTCAAGCAACAGGACGTTGCGGACGTTACACCCTCAAAATTCTCTTGGGGCAGATCTTGCAGATAACGTCTTATTCACGAATTTCGTAAATAATTCCATATGTAGGGTATTCGCGAAACTTTTGCGCTATCCTGCCCGTTTAGTTCAACAAAGATGTCCACCACGGGATAAAAGTTACTTTAAAACCTTAATCATTTAGGTTTTGCAGGATGTTTGATGCTTAGCAAGTCCGCTCCTTTATAGAGTGAAGTATACTCGTAAGTTGCCAAATACTCTTTGCTTTCTTCGATAAGATTCCAAGTGTTCATATTATCAATTGTTAATAAAAATTCTTGTTGTTGGCGAGAGTTAGGATCAATCGCTTTAGCCCAATATTGCTTCCCTGTAGTCCCCTTTTCGGTTATCTTTATATAAGATGACGTGCTCTTTTTCGACTCTGAACAACCAGAGACGAACATTATTATTAAAATAAAAGGAATCAGAATAATAATGCTCCATTTACCCATTAATCAAAAACCTCCACATTCAAAGCATCTTCCAATTAAAATATTCGTCTTCCTACTGAAGTATCCTACATTTCCTAATGTTGCTCCGGAACACTGCCCGTTAGCTCAGTAAAGGAAAAGAATCGTCTGACTGCTCGACAGACGGCGATCCTATTTAAGTAACGTTCTCCATTAGCTTAAACAAATTGAAAGTAATAATTTTTTATCAATTGCCTCCAATATGAAAGACACCAATAACGGTTTTACCATCAACGTCATATAGCGGGATATTATGACCACCTGGGGGCAAACTCTTTTGTATG
This sequence comes from Paenibacillus albiflavus, assembly GCF_004344915.1. Lineage (GTDB taxonomy): Bacteria > Bacillota > Bacilli > Paenibacillales > NBRC-103111 > Paenibacillus_AM > Paenibacillus_AM albiflavus. Next base: position 3,888 of record NZ_SKFG01000056.1, read on the forward strand.
GCTAGAGCTTCCTCGGGTGTCTTAGGTTGCTCACCCACTAAATCTTTTTTCAGTACATATCCCATAATACCATCCACACCTACTGCACCAATTAAATCAGGTTCTTGATCTGGTCCAGCAGGGTATGGTCCATTACCATAGGTTTGTCCTCGTTCGTTAACAGGGTAATTAGGACCATCTTCTGAAGCTTTAACAAGATATTCATTCTCTGGAACTGTAGTTCCGTAATTATATGGATAGTCCAAGCCCGGCTCAGAATATAGAGCTATTCCTGTTACAAAAATCAGCCCTGCGAAAACTACGATATAAGATTTTTTCCCTATTTTCATAATTCCACATTCCTTTCTTTTTGCCTTGAAAAAAAGTAAATTTACCAATCGTTCCAATAATTATACGATTATAACATCGTATTTGTTGCGTTATCCTGCCCGTTAGTTCAATAAAGTACGATTAGAACTTTGCATAAATATGAATGTTTTTCCACTTAAACTACCAAACGCGACAATGTAGGTAACTTTGTGTCATATAACGATTATGTAGGAACATTTGTGCATTTTTGTATGACGCAAATGTTCCTACATAAAACAAGAAAAGCCTGAGTTATCAAGCTTTTTATCGATAAGTTATGTCGGCACTTTTGTATCATTGGACACCATACACAAAATGCCTGAACAACCCTTACTCTTGTCATTACTGATGTACAACAGCAAGCCACCGATTGTCGTATTAGGTGGGGTGAAATGTCACTATTTTCTTGTCATCCGACAAAGGCATCAAGGCCAATCAAATTCAATAAACAATCCAATATTGTCTGAGTCGAAAACATCAAATTCAGGCATTTATCTTCTTAGTTCATTAATGACAAAAGTTTTTTCTGCATACTGGTATGGAATCAGGATACTAATACGTTATATTTAGGAAAGGACTAAATTGGAAAAAGGAGAACAACCTAATATGAAAACGGAATTGCAGAAAATTGGTGAAGATTCCAAGCAAATATGGGCAGCATTCATGGATACGGTACGTCCGTTTCGAGAAGATTTATGGAATTACTGTCGTAAAATAACAGGCTCCCCCTGGGAAGCTGAGGATTTACTGCAAGATACGCTGCTTAAAACATTCGGATCATTATCTGCCATATCACATCGGGGCCAACCGTTGCAAGCAAAGTCTTATTTATTCAGGGTGGCGACGAATCATTGGATCGACCAATGTCGGAAACGGAGAGTTCCAATCGATTCATTGGATGAGGCAACATCCATCGAACCTTCATCTGTAGAGGATCAAACACGCCCCGTTATCGTAAATGAGGCAATCGAATTGCTGGTAAGACAGCTCCCAGCAAAGCAGGTGGTCGTTCTAATCTTAATGGAGTCCTATCATTTTACTGCTCCAGAAATAGCAAGTTTACTCGCAACAACTGAGAACGCCGTTCATGCCACGTTGCGTAGAGCCCGGTCCAATATAAGAAAACTTCGTGATTGCGATTTTATTGTTGGGACAGAGTCAGACGAAGAAGAATCTACAATTCATAAGGAAGTAGTTCAACGCTTTATAGATTTATATAACAAATACGATTTTCGAGGGCTTGCTTCTCTGATCGACGACCATGCGGTGTACAGCTTTGTTGCAATGTCCAGCAAGGAATATGGTAAATCAGTCATAACAAAAGCTTCACTTAATCCGGATCGTGAGCGGAGAACCGATATTAAGGCCATGCCCGCTATACTCTGGGGGCGTGCAGTGCTTTTATTTACTATTATAGATGAATCTGGTAACGTTAAGGCGCTTTTTGATATTAACTCCCTCGAAGTACAAGATGGCAAGATTGTATATTGGTCCTGTTACTATTTCTGCAGGGAATTTATGAATGCGGCAGCGGATGAGCTAGGGCTTCCACTTGAGCCGGTTATATGGTCGTAAAAATAAGGAGGAAATCAACATGTCATTTATTGGGGAAAAGCGTAAACAAATCGGGAGTTCTTTAACCGTACTTTTAGTAAATGATCTAGAAAAATCGAAAAAGTGGTATTCAGACGTTCTCGGATGTGAGGTAACAGACTGGTGGGCGGTACGTGACGGATTAACAGGTATCGCGTTCAAGTTACTTCAGGCAGCATCTCCAGAAGATGTTCATCCCAACAGGGCAGGAGTCGGTGAAAAAGCTGGCTGGAATGTGTATGCTTATGTAGAAAATTGGACAGAATTAGACGCTCTTTACGATGAGTTCAAAGCGAAAGGTGCAACCATTGTAGTTGAACCGTGGATATACATACCTGGAGGACCATGGAAGGAATTCGTGATTGAAGATCCGGATGGTTATGGAATAGCATTTGGTGGAGTCGATACAAACGAAAAATAGGATCAAATTATGGGTTGAATAACTATAAGACCCATTTTTCTTTTCATAACTTTAATGCAGATGAATATTAAAAAGGAGCTGTCCTTGTGGCAGCTCCACGCTATCGTGTCCCGTTAGCGCAACGACTTACTCTGTTGAATTTCGTGTTCCTCAACATAAAGCGGCATCAGAGAAGGCGGATCGTACCTTATCGCGGCCTTTAAACGACAAAATGGTGCCGATAGCCATAGCCCCATAGCCGCAACGAAATAATGAGCCTAATCCGACAGTGCCCGCATGATGTTGGATTTCGCCTCTGCCGCAATCGCTTCATTTCCGTCATCGACCGCTTGCATTAAGATCAGTACGGGGATGTATACCGCGATCAGCCGCGCCAGCAGCTTCGTTTCCTCGTCCGCTCCTCCGTACGTTTCGAAAAACACGCCGCGAGCGTAAGGTGGTAAAAAGCTATAAGCAACGCTCAAATCGCAAGCCGGATGGCCTACGCTCAGATCGCCCCAATCAATGATGCCGGAAACGATCCCGTTCTCATTCACAAGCATATTTTTGAAATGAAGATCGCCATGTAGCAGTGCATTCACCGCCTCGACACGGTCCTTTTGCAGCCTGCTAATATACGCTTCGATCACACCGGACTCCTCCGGCGACAAGTGTTCAACCACCTTCGATAGAAAGCCCTCCAATTTCACTTTGCGCGATGCTATGTCCGTCAAGTTTCGATGATCTTGCTGAACTCCGCACTTCAGCGCCGCCTGCACCGGAAACTCATGCAATCTCCGCAAAAATTTCGCCAGCGTCTCTGCCGATAAAGCCCGGCGTTCTTCCGTCAAACCGATTGGGAAATCTCCTGGCACGTAGGCATAGCCAAGAAATGGTGCCGGGTATTCGTCACTTGCTTCGCCATAAAACAACGGTTTCGGATAGGGGATGGTCATATATGCCTCCAGCTTCGGCAGCAGCTTCCCTTCCATACGAATCGAGCCAACTGCAATCGTTCTTCTTGGAAACCGGAACACGTACTCGTCACCGATGAGAAAAACCGTATTGTCCCAGCCCCAGCCCAATCGCTTCACTTGCTTCGATGACAGCTGAGGGAATTGTCTGCCGATCAGCGTCCGCGCCTGCTCTTCGTTAACCTCCCACTCCGCATCCCATACATTCGTTCCTCCCATGAATTGTCTGCCTCCTCGTTCCTTACGTTATTTAGATGTTTACATTCCCTGGAAGTTACGCATAACTGCCCGTTAGTTAAGAAAACGGCAGCCGATCATCATGATCGGTTGCTGTCACGTTATACTATCGTGTCCCTAATAAACATCTGTTTTAAAACTCACTCAACAAATCTGCCTATTAATTGTACTAAGGAAACCGAGACCCTTGGATGATGGCTCGGGACGGAATCGAACCGCCGACACTAGGATTTTCAGTCCTATGCTCTACCAACTGAGCTACCGAGCCTTATGTTTGATGGATGATCACT
>NZ_SKFG01000057.1 GCF_004344915.1 Paenibacillus albiflavus
AGGCATAAGTTTGATGCAATGCGATAAACCCACGTTTTGTAAGAGGACTCCTGCCTGAATGAGTTCCAATTTTCCCAGACGCGAATAAAGGTTTCTTGAACGGCATCGTCTGCGTCATCGATCGATCCTAACATTCTATAACAGAACGATGTTAACTCCGGCTTTAAGCTGTCAAATAACTGAAGTCCTAATGTATTTCCAATTAAAAATTCGTTCATTTGGACCTCCAAATGTAAAAATAATAGATAATTAGAAGAGACTCCACATTTTTTTGAAAATCCTTCTACATTTGCAACTAAACTGCCCGTTAGCTTAATGAAGTAATAGTATTAGTTATACACAATTTCACAAGTGTGTATGTTCGTTCTGATGATCTCTAAATGCCATCCTAGCGTCATATCTAAACCGTTGATATCCCGATGAGAGCTTACAAGCTATTCTGGGCATCCACAACCAGAGTATTCTCAATGAGCCCCTTGGAGACACCCTTCCTGCGGATGTCTCACTCTACCTGTAGGCATAGAGCTTCCTATACAGTTTTTTAAACTGTGCAGTGGAGGGCATCCCCAGTTCACTGCAATATCTTATATCCCATGTCAATTCCTCTACTCCGGAGGATTCTTTGCTATTGTCCCAAGATCTTCACTGTTTCCATGTCCTTCACCTAAGGACGCAAGGTTCGGCTCCCCTTTTTCCTCTTACGAAGGCTTTTGGATGACGGGCAGAATTCACTTTATATTACGGCCTGGTTTATTGCTCGCTCTGTCTCTGACTGGTACTTTCATCGATGCGCTTCTACGCGCAGATTTTTCCACGTCGGTATCCTAACTACGAAGGTGACTTAACCCCTCCTTCAGTTGAACAATCTCCAACTAGATAATGTGTGCATACGTACACCCCACACACGCAAAAAATGGTGTCCAAAGTGGGACACCCTCTTTCTTTTGAACAATAATTTAACTGTTAATCGCGATATTATCTCTTAATTAGATTGCTTAACAACTCCATTTAATCGAATATATTGATCATACGCATCAAAAATCTTACGAGCAATCGGGGCCGCCCCATAAGAGCCAAAACCACCTTCCGGGACTACTATTGCAACTGCTAGAGTGGGATCCTCAATTGGAGCATAGGCAATAAATACAGCATTATCGACTTTCTGTCCATTCAGCTCTTGTGTTGATGTTCCGGTCTTAGTTGCCACAGTGTAATTCACACCTTCAAAGCCTTGCTTACTAACATCTCTCATCCCTTTGATTACTATATTCCAATATTCATCTGGAAACTTAGTATCGTCTAATACAACTGGTTCAAAGGTCTGTAAGACCTCGCCTTCATAAGTGGTGACTTTCTCCACAAATTGAGGCTTCATTCTTTTACCCTTAGAGGCTAGAGTAGCTGCATATTGAGCTAGTTGAAGCGTCGTATACTTCTCGTTCTGTCCCCATGAAGCACGCACAAGTGCTGATAAGGAGCCCTCTGTTTTGGCTAGATCCTGATATTCACTAATACCGTCATCCTCATAAGGTAGATCACTGCCTGTTACAACACCTAGTCCAAACTTATGCAAATATTCATCCCATACCTTAATCCCGTCCATTTTGTCACGAATAGACAGCTTTTGACCAATCATTGCAGCCATGTATGTGTTGGAAGATACACGAATTGCGTCTGTTGGTCCGATTAAGCCGTTTGCTTTCACCCCTGAATTAGTAATCGTGGCTTGCTTCCCTACCATACCGTAAGAAAAAGATCCTGTATCGTTATATTTCGTATTCGGAGTAATTAGGCCTTCGTTCAGACCAATCAATATAGATAACGGTTTAATAACCGAGCCCATATACACGATCGAACCCATTCGCTTCGTACTCTCCTCAGGCGGTAGCTTTGGAAAAGCAGTGCGAATCGTTCCGTTATTAATGATCGGTAAAATTTCGTTATAATTTTTCCCTGAGATGCTTGGAATCCAAATGTTCGTATCATAGTCAGGCATAGATGCCATGGCAACTACCTTGCCTGTCTTAACTTCCATAGCTACCGCATAGCCTGTATAAGCATTCGGATTATTATAGTATTTGTTACTGGAACTCATCGAGCGCATATATGCAGTATGATCCATAATGGCCTTTTCCGTGATAGTTTGAATGTCCTTCTGAATCGTCAAATACAGATTATGCCCCTTCTCAGGCCATGCAATTTCAGGCTTACCGATAATACGATCGGCAGCATTAACTGGATATTTCTTCGTGCCTGATTTGCCTCGGAGCTCATCTTGATACATCAACTCAATACCGTCAAATCCGACAAATTCTTCCGAAACATATTCATTTGCCAGCTCTGGATCTTTATATTTCGCTAAGCCCGATTTCTCCTCTCTCCCTACGCTATACGGACGCATGTATCCAACCAACTGCGCAGCAATGGCAGTTCCATCTTCCTCTGTTGAGTACGTACGAATACTCTCCTCTGAAACCTCCAGCCATTTGAACTCATCACGATGCTCCATGATATATGCAATCTCCTGCTTTGATAGATCAGCCTTAATTCGTCTTGGTATCCATATCGAACCTGGACCTTTTGTCTCTATTTTGTTAAGGTTATACCCCACATCCATAGCCGTTATGATTTCTTCCGCAGTTGGCATTTTAGAGCTAGGATTCCCTTTTTCTTTGAAAATTTTCTCCAATTCATATGCCAGTGCAATCACTTCATCCTGCATCTTGTTCTGTCCAACCTCAACACGGAAGAATAGAGACTGCACTGATACCGTATAAGCTAGCGGAAACGAGTCCTTGTCATAAATATTTCCGCGAATCGGCGCAATTTGCATTGGGCGATAGAGCAGCTTGTTCTTCGCCGCGACCAGCTCTTTACCTTCAACAAACTGAAGAATTGCTAATCGTACGAGCAATACAGAAAACAAAACAAACGTTATAAAAAAGAACAAATTAATTCGAACTGAAAAATTGCGTTTCTTCGTCAACTCCTGCTTCTGAGGATCACCATCTGTATGTAATGATTGAAACTTCATTTTGTATAAATTCCTTTCCATATAAGTTGAACTAATGATTTGCTTATAATGCTTTTCTCAACAGCTTTTTTCAATAGTTCAGTTTAATAGTAATAAATATTTTCAAAATTTTCAAATTAAATACACTACTGATCATACACTTTCCAATAACATATTTTTTAATTTTGTATAATAAAAACTAATTTAAAAAATGGACGAAGACATCATTAATGAGATTGTATTTCACATATCGACTGTTCGGTGATCTATGTAATCAAAACCTACTGGTTTACCTTCACGGCCACAACCTGCTATTTGGATCAGTTTTTTAGATATGTAAGTATTTGTAACGCGATAAACTTATGATAAATTATTTTCAAATCATATTAATGCAGAAGCACCGCAAACAATGAGGATATCAACCTCATGTTTGCGGTGCTTTTTCGCTATTCAATTGGAGGCATATCGTGTCCATGACGCCAAAAGAGATCAATACTGAAATCGCTCTTTTTCTAAGCAGTCATCAAAGATTAATTAATGGTTATCCTTTATTTGTACATAATGGCGCTACATCCCGATTATTTGCTGTAGCAATTTTTACGACAAACCTTCATTAACAAGAAGACCGATTCTGGTAAACTTCACATAGTTAGTGGCAACGTTGATTGCGACAAGGTCATGTCCACCAACTGCAAGATGACATGTCACGTATTTCTCGACATCAACTATCGCCAAAAGCGTAGTATTTTGACGAACGATTGTTTCTCAACTATCCTGCCCGTTACTTCAGTAAAGAGTCTGACTGCTCGTCAGCCAGCGATCCTATTAAAATAACGTTCTCCGTTAGTTCAATCAGAAGTATTTTTAAAACCCTTTACTAACGAAGACGTATAGGATGATTAAGGCTATTATGATTAGGATAATGGGGATAGCGAAATTGATGCTAAGCAGAGATATCATGTTTAGTTGCACGACGGAAAACAGGATAACTATTAAGAAGCTTGCTGTAATCATAAAACATGACCAAGTACGGCGGAAAGTTACGTCTTGTCTGATGGAACGGTTAGGATCAGTGGGTTGAACCTGCTGCTTCACTCTGCGAATACTCCAATTCTCAAATATGAACAAAAGTGTTATGAACACTTGGATTATCGTAGGCATAAACACAGAACTATAAGATTTAGCTGCATAGCGGTCTACGTTCCAACTGCTGTTGTAATGGATCGGAATCTGATCAGGAATCAGATCGTAGTTGCGTAGCACAGTTACAATACTAACAACAATAATTAAACCATGAATGAGGAACCAATTACTAGACAAGCCAATGTTTCTTTTCCGAAATCCAGTGTCCACTGCCATGATCGATGGTTCCGGAGCAATAGGCAGCATAGGTAGTAAACTTTTCAATCTGAAATGATAGCTAATGTTTATGACTAGGGAGATTACGACCATGGCGAGTGAATAAGTGATAATGATCCAACTTTGTTGCTTGGAATGTTCATCACCGTATATTAGGCAGATGATACAAACAATGAATAGGATGGTATGCAAGGTAGCACTAATCCTAGCATATGACTTCCGCATCTGGCGCAGAGGCTCACTGTGGTATTGTACAGCGCTGACGGTGACCCCAAAACTAATCGTCTCTCTTGTTAAATAATGCATGCTTACCATGAGTACAATGGTAGGTACAAATACAAGGATCATTACTATAACAGGCATTATCGTCATATCATTCGCCTCCTCTTATACATAAGTGTGTATTCGAAAACTCTATAACCCTTATAGCATGGGTGATTCATCACTATGCCTTTTTGCGTATGATTATCCTATTAACTTAGGATAGGTAATCGACTTGAACATAAATTTAATTATAATCGATTTTAGTGACTATAAGGGTGAAATTTACATTTTATCCCGCATTTTAATTGAGCATTCCTGCCAAATAGTGTAAAGAAACCAGGGAGCGGATACTCGCGATTTGTCCATTGTAGTTCTAGGTTTTGTCTCCATATTCCATTCGTTCCAGTAGCCGTTTATTTTCATTAAAATCCTTCTCAGTTAATCGACCTAATTTCATTTTGGCAAGTAAAAGGAGGTCTTTATAATCTGTGTAGTTGAAGTCTTTATAGATCTCCTGATTCTTCTTATGGAATTGATGGATTAGCTCTGTGAGTTCGAAATAAGGCAGCGAACCTGATTTCCAATTCATAAAAGATTGATACAAGGGTTCCAGGGTTTCTTCAGTTACAAATTTGTGATACTCCTCAATTAGTTCTCGCTCTTGCTGTCGTTTTTGTTGTTTAGGGGTTAGTCTGCTCTCCAAGTTCTATGTCTCCTTAAAAGATACATTCTGCTTTATAATGCTACCATACTCCGATCTAAAAGAACCGACGATAAAGTTCTCGCCGGCGTTCACCACGCAACTGAGCATATATCTGTGTGGTTGATGCTTTTTCATGGCCCAGCATGCCTTGAATGAAATCTAAAGGTGCTCCGTTATCCAGGAGCTGGCATGCATAGGTATGACGGAAGCGATGGGGATATATATTTGCTTCGATATCTCCACGGTCTGCAAGCCGCTTTAATACCCATCTCAGTGTTGGGATGGCCATTCGTTTAACCGGATTTGTATCCGTTACAAATAGGGCTTTACATGAGTCCTCACGACTGGCTAAGTACTTCTTCAACCATACTTTACACTCGGTGGTGAAATAAACCTCTCTCTGCTTTGAACCCTTACCATTTACAATGGCTGAGCAGTTCTCCCAGTTCAGATCCTCAATGTTGATTTTCTCCACCTCTCCAATTCGGCAACCCGTGCTGTACAGGAACTCAAGCAGAGCCTTTTCCCTTAGTGTCTGGCATGAGATTTTCAAATGGATAACATCTTCCTCCATTAAAAATTTTGGAATACGTTTATCCATTTTTGGTTCGCGTAATTTAAGTGATGGATTTGGAGGTAGGTACGTTTCTTCATAAGCGAAACGGAAAAGTGAACGTACAAAACGGATGCGATGTCCAAGACTGCTTGGTTTCAATCGATCAGACTGCTTAGCTAAATATTCCTTCAGCATATTCAAGGTTATGTCAGAAATATCTAAGTCACCGAGTTCCGATATCAGCATCTTGAGCTGTAAGGCATATGCTTTCAATGTATTCGGACTAAACCCCTGAATTCGTTTATCTGCTTCATATTGACACCATAAATCACTTAAAATCATAATAAAACCTCCCAACAGAGCAATTATTACTAGTTTGCTTTCTAATGGAAGGTTTTAAGACTGCGATATTAAACTAGCGTGTCCCATTAGCGTAATAGTTCTGCTTAATCGATTATGGTTGCCAAGCTTCCCATATGTTACCGTCCGGATCAGCGAAAGTTATGTTGGGTCCACTTGTCACACGTTCTCCTAAAATATTTACTCCGTTTTCCTTAAAACGTTCAATTAGTTCCTGGATCCGTGGAGTAATGAAGCATGCCATTGCATGGGGTTTGCCGCTGTCCAATGACCATGAAAAGCGTAATCGACCGCCTTCTTCGTCCGATTGGTGAAGGAATAGAGCAGGCACAACTTGCCTTAAACCAGGTGAAGGCAGGATTCCATTCCGATCGGGAAAATTCAAAACAGCCATCACCATCCCAGGCTCAACACGGTCGTTGTTTGCAGGTTGATACCCTAAATTATTTTGGTACCATTGAATAGACTCGTAAACATCATTTACTGGTACGTAAATACAAGTTATACCCGTAATGTCTTCCAGTCTTTCTTCCACTTTGATTTCATCGTTCGCCTTCATTTCATACCCTTCTTTCTTTTGGGATTTGGAATAACAATTACAAACATTCTACTGCCCGTTAGCTAAATAAAGGGCTCCCACTCGGCAGACCTTTTGGTACTAATCTATAGTGTCCAGTACGCTGAATAAATAAAGATATTGATTCATGCCAGGACGTAGAAAGACCCACAAACGGTGCTTTGCAGGGTCATTCCTCTTTCGTCGACTATTTCTCTTCGATTGGCGTATTAATCTCTAGCTCACTTTCAGGTGAAGTCGGATTAAATCTTTCGTCCATCAACTCCACTACCCAACCTTTACTATGTTTGTAGCCATTCTCATCAATCCAACGGTTAAGAGAAGCATAAGCATCACCTATTTTCCAAATCTCACCTTTGTGCGTATAGACAGCATAAGTGTAAACAGGAGTGGTCTGGCTTACCATTCCTTGTGGAATAGAACCAATCTCTGTGACTTGAGCGGTTGTATAGTAGGTTCCAAGGTTATCGGGTGCATAATTACCTGG
>NZ_SKFG01000058.1 GCF_004344915.1 Paenibacillus albiflavus
GATGGCGGAAGGGAACCACGCGTACCCATCCCGAACACGACCGTTAAGCCTTCCAGCGCCGATGGTACTTGGATCGAAGGATCCTGGGAGAGTAGGACGTTGCCAAGCGAAAAAAAATATTCCCTGATAGCTCAGTTGGTAGAGCACTCGACTGTTAATCGAGTTGTCACAGGTTCGAGTCCTGTTCGGGGAGCCATTTAAGGCCCGTTGGTCAAGGGGTTAAGACACCTCCCTTTCACGGAGGTAACAGGGGTTCGAATCCCCTACGGGTCACCATATTACGGAGGCTTAGCTCAGCTGGGAGAGCATCTGCCTTACAAGCAGAGGGTCAGCGGTTCGATCCCGTTAGCCTCCACCATAATTGGATATACTAATGATAATGACGCGGGGTGGAGCAGCCCGGTAGCTCGTCGGGCTCATAACCCGAAGGCCGCAGGTTCAAATCCTGCCCCCGCAACCAATTTTATGAATCAACCAGTTCATAAAATCTTCGCGGAGCCGTGGTGTAGAGGCCTAACATGCCTGCCTGTCACGCAGGAGACCGCGGGTTCGAATCCCGTCGGCTCCGCCATTTTTATGCCGGTGTAGCTCAACTGGTAGAGCAACTGACTTGTAATCAGTAGGTTGGGGGTTCAAGTCCTCTCGCCGGCACCATTTTTTCAGCAATGTATTAGCTTTATAAGCTAAAGGTTTGTTGAGAGCCATTAGCTCAGTTGGTAGAGCACCTGACTTTTAATCAGGGTGTCGAAGGTTCGAGTCCTTCATGGCTCACCATTTATTTATCCCGATGCGCGCGTATGGCGGAATTGGCAGACGCACTAGACTTAGGATCTAGCGGGAAACCGTGGGGGTTCAAGTCCCTCTACGCGCATCTTTGCGGAAGTGGCTCAGCGGTAGAGCATCGCCTTGCCAAGGCGAGGGTCGCGGGTTCGATTCCCGTCTTCCGCTCCAATAATTTTGCGCCCTTAGCTCAGCTGGATAGAGCGTTTGACTACGAATCAAAAGGTCGGGAGTTCGAATCTCTCAGGGCGCGCCATTTTTTTATCGGGATGTAGCTCAGCTTGGTAGAGCACCTGGTTTGGGACCAGGGGGTCGCATGTTCAAATCGTGTCATCCCGATACGAATTGATAGACTAGCAATAGGAATCAAGCAAAAGACTATTCTTTTAGACATTGTTCTAATCGAATAGTCTTTTTTGCATTTGTAAAATAGTTTGCGGAAACGTAATCTAAATATTTGAAATATAAGAACAAATGTTCTATAATGATGTATAAAGAGGATAGGTATTTAGAACGTCACCAAATATTTTTACAAAAACTAAGGGGGGTTGAGCTTGAACTTGAATCCTGAGATAAATATGTACGACCTTATGGAGCGCTACCATGTACCGGGGCTAAGTATTGCACTAATTCATGATAGACAAATCCATATGGCAAAGGGTTTTGGAGTGCTTGAAGCAGGTACGGATCATAAGGTAGATAGTGATACTATTTTTAATGCTTGTTCGATAAGCAAATTTGTAACAGCGATGTTGGTTATGAAATTAGTGGATCAGGGATTTTTGGATTTAGATGAAGATATCAATAATATTCTTACATCATGGAAACTTCCTTACAGCAAACTCATACAGAGCAACAAAGTTACTCTTCGAACATTACTTAGCCATCAGTCTGGTGTTGTTGATCCAGAGGGGAGTTTTGGTGAATTTGATCCCACACAAGGTATTCCTACTATGGTTGATCTATTAGAGGGAAGAACTCCGTATTGTAAAGAGTCTATTAAAGTGATGTATAAGCCTGGCAGCGACTTTCAATATTCAGATATTGGATTTTGCATTATTCAACAAGCTATTGAAGATGTATTAGGTCAATCTTTTGAGGAAATTATGAATGAACTTGTGTTTGAACCCCTGAATATGAAGAGTAGTTTGATCATGAGGTCAGCGGACGTAAAGTTTAGTCAAAAGATTTCTTGTGGTCATCAGAGCAATGGTGACTTAGTTAGTAGTAAGTATCCATTCTATCCTTACCCAGCTGCTGTTGGGGTTTGGACGTCTCCTTCAGATTTAGCCCGTTTGGTTATAGAATTAATGTATTCCTTGCATGGAACTAGTCAACTTGGGATTTCCCCAAGGACCAGCAAAGAGATGATTACATCTCAAGGTGGTAAAGTATGGGCGGGACTAGGACTTTTCTTAGATAGCTCGAATCATGAAGTTGAAATTTCATCGCTTGGATGGGGAGTAGGCTATCAATGTATGATGATTGCTTACCCATATCTCAGATCGGGAGCAGTTATTATGACCAATACAGATTTAGGCGTCCATCAGATGAAAGGAATCATTGGGGAAATCGTGAATTCGCTTGAGTGGTAATTCATTAGTAATAGAGTTTGTCGAAAATAATCGAAAAACATGTTGCATTATGTTTTTATATATGATATATTGTAATTCCTGTCACGGAAGATCACGACAGGGACATGTTAATTAAAGAGCTTTATCGCAAGAAGATAGTGATTGGTAAAAATTATCACTTGCACAAAATTGATAAACATGTTATATTAGATATCTAGCCGCCGAGAACAAGGTTGCTAGAAACGAAAGAAATTGTCCTTTGAAAACTGAACAACGAGTGAAGAAATAAATGAGATTATTAATCTCAACAACGTCGAGAGAGTAACACTTCGGTGCTTATGATTGAGACAAGCTAGCAAGAAATTTTGAGCAAATCAGCTCACCTTTAATGGAGAGTTTGATCCTGGCTCAGGACGAACGCTGGCGGCGTGCCTAATACATG
>NZ_SKFG01000059.1 GCF_004344915.1 Paenibacillus albiflavus
AACAACCTTCTTCCATCCGTTGCGTTCATAAAATGTCAATGCCTTATGATTTTTAGATACGCATTTTAATAGCATCGGTTTATTCATCTTAACGTCAGCTGCTTGCAGCAAACGACTGCCGACTCCTTTCCCTGAGCAATCCGGGTGAACAAAAAGATTATGAATGAAGTTATCCGGCAAATACAAGGAGGTAAAGCCCATAAGGATACCGGCCTCTTCTGCTACGATGATGAATTCGTCCTCCGTATGCTTGTCGAAATCCTCCAAAGTCATTTCAATTATATTGTCCCATACGAAGGTATTGTGCCGTGATTTGAGATACAGCTTTCTTAGTTCAGGGTAATCCCCTTCATGAGCCTCTCTAATATTCAATTGCTCACTCCCTCTGCACTGAAGTTTTGATGTGATGTATGCCCCTTTTTCAAATATTCACCATTAATACCCAACTATCCTGCACGTTAACTAAACAGGCTGCCGATCGTGCCGGCAGCCTATTGATATATTATACTATCGTTTCCCGTTAGCTTAATACCTTGGCCTGAACAAATATTCAAAACACTTTGCTGTCTTTAATGATCTCTGCTGACGACAAGCGCGTAGCTTCATAAATCGTAACGCCTGTTTTTTTCAAAAACTCTTGAACTGTGTGGTATCCAACTGCGTACCCAGCAGCATAAGAAAGTCCTACTGGATGATATCCCTGTTCTTTTGCGATATCGTCACCAAACATATAGCTGCTAACTTCTGCAAACCCTTTAATATCTAACGCTTGGCGAATAACCTCGATAGAGTACATTAAATCTTCTTCATCGAAGTTAACCCATGGACCCGACATCTCCTTACCATAGAGGGCGCTTGCAAAGGATTCGGCCAGTCCTTCTATGATAATGTAATCGCCTACTGTCACGTTGCCATGATCCCAATCAAAATATGAAAACCGAACATTATGATGGAATTCATGTGCAATAATAGACGGAATTTTAGGTATGTTATAATCATTTGGGTAAATAATAAGCTGAATATAGCCTGGTATCCCCCCAAAACCCGTGTACCCTTTTGTATAAGCAAGTTTTTGAGGGTCCGCTAGGTATGCACCAAAGTGTAGTGTTTCCGCCTTTACCTCTAACCCCGCCTTTGCCATTACGTCAATACAATGTAGGGTCGTTTTCTCTGCGATATGGTTAATATCAATTTGCTTTAATTTCTCTAAACCTACTTGTCCTATACTCGTCTCTTTTCCATCCAGAAAACCCAACATTTTCGAGGCCATAATTACATCATATCCACCTAGTTGTGTGGCCACCATAGGGACATTGATGATATTCCACATACGCTCAAAAGGCCTCATCATCGTATAACGAAAAAAGTTTTCTCTTTTTGATTCAACCATTGTAAACAGCTTTTCATAATGCTGCAGCGTATCTTCGATGTGTAGATTCATTACTCTCACCTCTTATTTACATATAAATTAATAAATTCGTTCACTATTCTTAACGCAGTTAATAACCCTTCTTCCGATTTTTCCTCTTGCAATTTTTCAAGACAAATCATAACCTCATTTAAATGATGTCCTAGTTGCTCAAGGCTAATGAGAATTTCTTTGAAATCCAGTTCCGCTAGATTGGTTTTCTTTATCGTCGTTACTTTGGTATTCAACATCTTTAGGGTCATTATTTTAAGCAGGGCATTTAAATCTTTTTCAAATAGTATACGAATACCATTATGCCGGTGTAGAGAAAGAACCTTTAATATATCGTAATATTGAATAGTTCTTTCTGTAATACCGGTATAATTTGATACCGTCCCTACCGTCTGCATTTTAATGTCACCTCCTGACTCAACAGGATAAAGCATGACGCAGCGTTAGAGTCAAGGCGAATACAGTTAATAACGTTAGCATGAACATTACAATGTTTTAAATACGGATGCATTTTCGGTATACGGTTAAATTAACCTGCCCTTTAGTTTAATGAAAACGACAGCGGATCTCCTGGTCGACTGCCGTTGTGTCTTATTTGAGCAAACGTGTCCCGTTAGCGTAACCTACTGATCATCTACGTTTGCCTTTGTTTACCCATGTTTTCCAAAGGAGAAAACTTGAAATAGCTAAGGATAATATCCCCAACAACAACAATATAGTTTCTAGCTCTTTAGACACAAAGAGAACAAGAAGATAACAAATTAAAAGTCCTGCGGCGAGCCACCTGTCTAAATGAAGAAATCTTCTACTTTGAACAATTTCATACTTTTTTTTATGAAACTCTCAAAATAATTGAATAAAACTGAGATGATAATTATTATCAATACTAATAGCATCATTATTCTCCATTTTCAAAATCAAATGTTCTTACTATTCTAATTTTTTGTGAGGTGATTATTTAATCCTGCCCTTTACTTCAATGCGAAAAGAAGCAGTTGCCCCCAGTAGTCTGCTCCTTGGTTAATTGAACTATTGTGTCCCGTTAGTTGAATGATTAATTACGGGTATTCAATGAGTTTCTTGTCGATTTCTGCAATTTGCCGATCTCTGATATACCATTCCAAAGAATTATTGACTCAGCATCATCAGGTACTTTCTTTCGCACTCCACTACGATTAAAGAATGGGTTATCGGAGCATCGAGAGAACTGTAAATAAGCTAATCTATGCGTTAATTTGTAGGATAATTCACGGTGAACCGTACCATAAGTAAATGAGGTTTATTGTTGTTGGAAAAATCAAAAAACCAAAATAACAAGTTATGAATAAAATTTTGTTCATTTTTGGCTTTTATTAACCAATACTTTATATTTTTATAAATTAGTCAGTCATATTCTTATTATTTTAATGCATTTTAGATTTCGTCATCTTCTATTTGAGCTTTTCGCATCGATGAAAGACTGAACCATAGTCCGCATAGAGCTAGTCCAGCTATCGAAATACATAAAGACGTTATGAAACCTAGTCCTTCAGCGAGGGTACCTCCTAATGGAGCGCCGATAACGACTGCACTACGGTTGATGGATCGCAGTGTGGCATTCATACGACCTTGCAGATGAGATGGCGTGACATACTGTCGATATCCCATTTCAAGAGGACCCTCTATTCCCATGGCAAAGCCGTAAAAGAGCTGCCCTACAATCACAAAAATGAGAGCTATGTACTGCGAGTCGGAGTTGTTAGCTGCTGGAGCTAGAGCCATCAAGATAACTGCTGGACCATAGAGAATTCGAGAAAAAGCCATTGCACG
>NZ_SKFG01000060.1 GCF_004344915.1 Paenibacillus albiflavus
TAATCTCATTTATTTCTTCACTCGTTGTTCAGTTTTCAAAGGACAATTTCTTTCGTTTCTATCATCTCGTTACTTGCGAGACAACTTTTATATCATATCACTTGGTTCGTGTTTTTGTCAAGAACTTTTTAATTTCTTTTTTTCAAGGAGTCAATCGATTATCGATTGTTTCCTTCAAACATCAGCACGTCTACCGAAGTGACAAGGAGTATCATATCAAATACTAGAGTCTAGCGCAACCCTTTTTATCGTTCCAATTTTATACAAATGAGATTTTATTAATTAATAGATTATAACAGATGAATCCGTTCCAGGGAGAACAATTGGTTCTTGAGCCTCCTCGACCCGAAAATGTTTGGCTTCATACCAAATTGCTGCTTTCATTGACATCTCTACTCTCAGACTCGATTTATATTAATCTACTATGATCCGATCACCTTTACTATTCGGTTGAGAAATTACCACAAATTCAATTTCATCGTTTGTCTTATTCATCATTTGATGCGGTACCAGAGGTAAGACATCAATTCCCTCTTGCCCATTTAGAACAACCACTTTATCATCAATTTCCATAGTTGCTGTGCCTGATAAGACGAAGAAAAATTGCCGAGCATGTTGATGATAATGCCTTACTTCCTCAGTATGTGCTGGCATTCTTTCATGAATAATACTTAAATTTTGACCTTTAACTAAATGCCAGCCATCGCAATTGTCTCCCCAAATATAATGTTCAGCACTCTGTTTGCTTATTTTCATATTTATATCTCCCGTCATTAGCAATTCACGGCATAGCCGTTCATTCTAATCGTATACGGCCCCGGTCCGAAATCAATGTTGCGCTCTATATCGACAATCACTCTATCACCTGAAAAATAGAACTTAAATGTATCTTTGTATGGTGCGTCAGTTCGATACAAAGTCATTTCATATGTATCATTCTCTCTCCATAAGCCGAACGCAGCAATGGGTCTTATCTCTCCTTGTAATGACGCCATACCCCTTATCCATCCCTCACTACCGCAATGGATATGATGCTCTCCAAGCATGTCCTTCCAACAAACAATAGCAGATATAGATGCATCGGAAAGAATAGGCGTCAAGGAGAACTCTGTCCAACCAAGAGGGTTATCCTCGAACTTGTAAAGTGCTGCGAGTTTTGCCTCTACAGGGAGAGATGATCCAGCAGCTAACGGCAATGGCAGTGCGAGCTTGCTCCAACGGTTCCTCTCTTTCTCGACTAGTTGAAGATCGATTGTTTCATCAGTAGTTCCTTTTTGCAGAGTAGGTAATAAATGCTCCCATACAAGATCCACAATCACTTGCATATCGGTCAGTCCACCCGTTGCTGCCAATACCACTTCTTGCTCCGGCAATACGATACAGTATTGACCAAAAGCACCATCACCCCGATAAGCGCCGTGACGGCATCGCCAGAATTGATACCCGTAGCCCTCTGACCAATCAGGTGGCCCTCCGTTCTCGTTCGAAATTTGCTTAGCTGTCGCTTCCGCTACCCATGCCTCAGGGACAAGCTGAACACCCTTCCATCTGCCCCTTTGCAAATAAAGCTGGCCAAACTTTGCAATGTCTTCCGTTTTTAGCCGAAGCCCCCATCCACCAGCATTGCGCCCCATAGGACAGCTTTCCCAATAGGGTCTTTCGATGCCAAGCGGCTGAAACAGCCTAGGTTCCAAATAATCCAAAAGCGTCTGTCCAGTCACTGTCTGCATGATGGCGGACAGCATGTAGCTGACTCCACTGCTATATAGAAATCGAACTCCTGGCTCAACAATCGGCTCCGTGTGCAAAAAAGCCTGTACCCAGTCCCCATCCTCAGCCGCCAGCATGATTTTCTTCGGATCTTCCCCATGCCCTGAGGACATCGTTAGCAAATGACGAACTGTCAATGTGGAGTAACGCTGTTCGACTGCTTCATCTATTTTTTCAGAAAAAAAAGAAAGGACACGGTCATCGAGTGCTAGCAAACCTTCCTCGATCGCCATTCCGACTGCCGTGGACGTAAAACTTTTACTTAATGAGAACGCCATGTGAGCTTGCTCCGGTTCATAGGGAGCCCACCATCCTTCCGCAGCTACGGCACCTTTGCGCAGCAGCATGAAGCTATGTAGCTCCTGACCGCTCCTCTCAACCCCTTCGACCCACGCAGCGATGGCGCTTGAGCGAATGCCCAGTTGTTCTGGCACTAATCTCGGCAATCTATTTGTTTGGTGCATGTTCTCTCTCCCTTTTCTAGAATTGATTCCGTTTATGTAGAAATTCGAGCGATAATTTTTCAGGTGATATGAGGGTACTTATATTAAATGGAACCACTTACCATATTATGTTTCTCCTTCATTATACAGTGCCGAACTATGTCGATAAAGTCTATATACTGTCTATAAGCATAGGGAGTTAAATTTCAATACAATGAATAAAAAGACGCCTTAAGGCGTCTCGACTATATGGGATTAGCTTATTTAAAACCCGATATCTTTCCCACGATCTTCAAGCTTCCTTGCCGTTGGGCTTTTCTCGACTCCTTCATGATCTTTGAACGTCCCCATGACATAGTCAAACCCTGGGTGCGTCACACCATACCAATAGTTTTCATTTTTGTAATGATGCCATTTATGAACTTTCTTCATCCACTTCCCCCACGATGTTAACGGCTGTACAGGGCGATGAGCAATATAGTGTGTCCATTCATACAACAGGAAAAACAACATAACGCCAGAAACAAAGGCATTGGTTATCATCAGGCTAGTTGTAAACGCATACACAATTCCGCTCGTAATAATCATTAGCGGAAGACTGTACCATAATGGCAGAAAGAGCAAATGTAGATCATCAGGACTTGCATGATGGTCATAATGCAGACGCTTCAGCATTTTGAGCATAAACGGATTTCTTGGGGCCTTCAAGTGAAATAGAAATCGATGTGTAAAGTACTCATTGAGGCTAAATCCGAGCATTCCGAGGGGAACTGCCAGCCATACTGTAGCATGGTCAGCATAAATAATCGTAAAGCATACACTTATCAAGCATAACAAGCTCATAACTACGATGTCCGGAAACGTCAGAAATTCTTTCACATATTTCATTTTCACGTTTATTCCTCCATTTTCGTTCTATAATTGAATGCTATACGTCTTATACCCCTTCTTGATGTTGTACGATATTCTCCAAGGCCGTTAAATTTCCCTTCTTCCATTAATCATTTAAAATCATGGGATGGGCTCTTTGCATCTCTACCCACGTTCTCTTCAAACGGTGATGCACTGCGCGGATCGTTGAACGACTTGATTTTTTATTACATCTTTATTTATGCGGAGTTTTCACATATTACATTCTATGTTGTAAATAAGCGGTGATTGCTGTGATCATTAGGTTATGCTGCAGATAATCGAGAGTTGTACTATGGGGTTGGGGTGTTCTATCATGAGGCTGCTGCAGATAGATATTCGAGAGTTCTGGTACGAAGTCGGAATAGCGGACTTTGAGGTGCTTATTTGGGCAGAATGGAGGGAATTCGTGAAAATAGCGGATTATCAGGTACCTATTTCGGCTGTATCGATCTCAATATAGTTGTTTTGCGTGAAATAAGTACCTCTTAATCCACTATTGATGCGAACGCTCGGGTTTTCAAGTAAATAAGCACTCCAAAATCCGTTATTATGAAGTGCACAAAAAATCGCCATCATCAGGTGAGAGTTGTATCAAGTAGTTGGGAATTAGCGGACTTTGAGGTACTTATTTGAATAGATAAGGAGGGATTTGTGAAAATAGCGGATTTTCAAGAGCCTATTTCGGCTGAATCGATCTCAATATAGTTGTTTTGACTAAAATAAGCACTTCAAAATCCGTTATTTTGGAATGCACAAAAAAACAAGCCACCATTCATAAAGAACAGTGGCTTGTAGTTGCTTGGCAACGTCCTACTCTCCCAGGATCCTTCGATCCAAGTACCATCGGCGCTGGAAGGCTTAACGGTCGTGTTCGGGATGGGTACGCGTGGTTCCCTTCCGCCATCGTCACCAAACATGCATTTGTGAACAAATGCGGTTCTTACAAGGTATTGTACCTTGAAAACTAGAAGCGAATTGAAAGTAATTCTTAGTATATCATCCATATTGGTTAAGCCCTCGACCTATTAGTACTTGTCAGCTCCACACATTGCTGCG
>NZ_SKFG01000061.1 GCF_004344915.1 Paenibacillus albiflavus
GAACCCCCACGGTTTCCCGCTAGATCCTAAGTCTAGTGCGTCTGCCAATTCCGCCATACGCGCGCATCGGATCTTGTAAGTGATTAACTTACGAATCATATCTTACAACATATTCAGACAAAAGTAAACCTCTTGCCCAAAAAAACTTCTGGTTTAATTTGTAATGATCAATTGCAACTACGAATAACAACAAATGTCTTGCGCTAATCTGTTCAACTTACGAACCCAAATGACAATGGCTAGACCAACGATCTTGTTTTGATGATCTATAGCCCTACGGCGGCTCCATTGGAATGGGACTCCTACTTGTTGTGGTAATGTTATACGGCGCATTAGACGGGTTACCAGCGCCTTCATAGGTTATTTGTATGAAGAGGCTATACTGATTCTTTAAGGAGGAGCAAAGTGTGCACAAGGGCAATTGTAGAAGATTATGACACCTCAATAAATACTTCAAAACCCGTTATTCTGGGACGCAACAATAAAGTTGAACTGCCTTCATCAGATATTCAAGAGTTGTATCATGTAGCTGTGAATTAACGGACTTTGAGGTGCTTATTTGGATGGAATAGTGGGGATTCGTTAAAATAGCGGATTATCAAGTGCCTATTCAGGCTGTAACGATCTCAATATAGTTGTTTTACATGAAATAAGTACCTCATAATCCGCTATTGATGCGAACGCTCAGGTTTTCAAGCAAATAAGCACTTCGGAATCCGTTATTTTGCGATGCACAGAAATCAAGCCACCATTTATCAGAATAGTGGCTTGTTATAAGAAAACACCCCTCGTTTTCGAAAAAACGAAGGGTGTTTGTGTGATGCGCGTAGAGGGACTTGAACCCCCACGGTTTCCCGCTAGATCCTAAGTCTAGTGCGTCTGCCAATTCCGCCATACGCGCGCATCGGATCTTGTAAGTGATTAACTTACGAATCATATCTTACAACATATTCAGACAAAAGTAAACCTCTTGCCCAAAAAAACTTCTGGTTTAATTTGTAATGATCAATTGCAACTACGAATAACAACAAATGTCTTGCGCTAATCTGTTCAACTTACGAACCCAAATGACAATGGCTAGACCAACGATCTTGTTTTGATGATCTATAGCCCTACGGCGGCTCCATTGGAATGGGACTCCTACTTGTTGTGGTAATGTTATACGGCGCATTAGACGGGTTACCAGCGCCTTCATAGGTTATTTGTATGAAGAGGCTATACTGATTCTTTAAGGAGGAGCAAAGTGTGCACAAGGGCAATTGTAGAAGATTATGACACCTCAATAAATACTTCAAAACCCGTTATTCTGGGACGCAACAATAAAGTTGAACTGCCTTCATCAGATATTCAAGAGTTGTATCATGTAGCTGTGAATTAACGGACTTTGAGGTGCTTATTTGGATGGAATAGTGGGGATTCGTTAAAATAGCGGATTATCAAGTGCCTATTCAGGCTGTAACGATCTCAATATAGTTGTTTTACATGAAATAAGTACCTCATAATCCGCTATTGATGCGAACGCTCAGGTTTTCAAGCAAATAAGCACTTCGGAATCCGTTATTTTGCGATGCACAGAAATCAAGCCACCATTTATCAGAATAGTGGCTTGTTATAAGAAAACACCCCTCGTTTTCGAAAAAACGAAGGGTGTTTGTGTGATGCGCGTAGAGGGACTTGAACCCCCACGGTTTCCCGCTAGATCCTAAGTCTAGTGCGTCTGCCAATTCCGCCATACGCGCATACGGGATAAAAATGGTGAGCCATGAAGGACTCGAACCTTCGACACCCTGATTAAAAGTCAGGTGCTCTACCAACTGAGCTAATGGCTCATACGATGTGCCACTAGAAAACTAATGGCTGGGGATATAGGATTTGAACCTATGCATGACGGAGTCAAAGTCCGTTGCCTTACCGCTTGGCTAATCCCCAATAGGTAAAGAGTGCCGGCGAGAGGACTTGAACCCCCAACCTACTGATTACAAGTCAGTTGCTCTACCAGTTGAGCTACACCGGCATATAGTGTTATGGTCCCCAAAACACTGCTTCACATGCTTCAGGAAAAAATTATGGTGGAGGCTAACGGGATCGAACCGCTGACCCTCTGCTTGTAAGGCAGATGCTCTCCCAGCTGAGCTAAGCCTCCATAATTGTAAGTGGTGACCCGTAGGGGATTCGAACCCCTGTTACCTCCGTGAAAGGGAGGTGTCTTAACCCCTTGACCAACGGGCCATAGTAATGTAATTTCAGTAGAGAAAGCTAGTGGAGCTTCCAACCGGGATCGAACCGGTGACCTCATCCTTACCATGGATGCACTCTACCTACTGAGCTATGGAAGCAGTGGCTCCCCGAACAGGACTCGAACCTGTGACAACTCGATTAACAGTCGAGTGCTCTACCAACTGAGCTATCAGGGAAAATTGCTTGGCAACGTCCTACTCTCCCAGGATCCTTCGATCCAAGTACCATTGGCGCTGGAAGGCTTAACGGTCGTGTTCGGGATGGGTACGCGTGGTTCCCTTCCGCCATCGTCACCAAACATGCATTTGTGAAACAAATGCAACCCGTTATTAAAATCTGTCATCTCTATTAGAGCCGATAGAATTTAGTAACGAATGCTTCTTTTCAAGGCCTTGTACCTTGAAAACTAGATGCGAATTGAAAGTAGTTTGCTTAGAATTCATGCTTACGAAGTAGTTTTACTCTGTTGCCGCTGGCAACGTTACCGTAAAACTTGTAGGTTAAGCCCTCGACCTATTAGTACTTGTCAGCTCCACACATTGCTGCGCTTCCACCTCAAGCCTATCAACCTCGTCGTCTACAAGGGGTCTTACTAATTGGGAAATCTCATCTTGAGGGGGGCTTCGCGCTTAGATGCTTTCAGCGCTTATCCCTTCCGTACATAGCTACCCAGCGGTGCTCCTGGCGGAACAACTGGTACACCAGCGGTACGTCCATCCCGGTCCTCTCGTACTAAGGACAGCTCCTCTCAAATTTCCTACGCCCACGACAGATAGGGACCGAACTGTCTCACGACGTTCTGAACCCAGCTCGCGTACCGCTTTAATGGGCGAACAGCCCAACCCTTGGGACCTACTTCAGCCCCAGGATGCGATGAGCCGACATCGAGGTGCCAAACCTCCCCGTCGATGTGGACTCTTGGGGGAGATAAGCCTGTTATCCCCAGGGTAGCTTTTATCCGTTGAGCGATGGCCCTTCCATGCGGTACCACCGGATCACTAAGCCCGACTTTCGTCCCTGCTCGACTTGTTGGTCTCGCAGTCAAGCTCCCTTATGCCTTTGCACTCTTCGAATGATTTCCAACCATTCTGAGGGAACCTTGGGACGCCTCCGTTACTCTTTAGGAGGCGACCGCCCCAGTCAAACTGCCCACCTGACACGGTCCTCCTACCAGCTAATGGTAGAGAGTTAGAACTCCAATACGATCAGGGTGGTATCCCAACGTCGCCTCCACACAAGCTGGCGCTCATGCTTC
>NZ_SKFG01000062.1 GCF_004344915.1 Paenibacillus albiflavus
GTTCGTGAGTTATTATGACGAGACCAGCTCCAATTGTACAACGTAGGTTATTAAAGTAGTTGGATAAACTATTTTAACAGAGCTATAAAACAGAAGGAGCTGGTTACTATGAAGTATGCCCAAAAATATGTAGGAATGGATGTTTCAAAGGATACCATTGTCATAGCGATTGCTGAAAGTGGAAGAGAAGAAGCACGTTATTGGGGAAGTATTCCGCATAAGCCAGAGGCAGTGAGAAAACTAATCAAACAACTGGGTGACAAAGAACAAATTGAAGTATGTTATGAAGCAGGCCCGACAGGATACGAATTATATAGATGGTTAACAAGTATGGGCGTGAAATGTAGTGTAGTAGCCCCATCACTAATTCCTAAGCGTGCTGGAGATCGAATTAAAACAGATCGCAGAGATGCCATGCGACTAGCACAATTATTCAGAGCAGGAGAACTAACAAGTGTTTATGTGCCAGATCGAGACACAGAAGCACTAAGAGACTTAGTTCGAGCAAGAGAAGATGCAAAAGAAGATTTGCATCGAGCAAGACAACGGATCCTAAAATTTATGCTACGTCATCAAATATACCAGCCGTCAACTATTAAGAAGAGATGGACAAAAAGCTACAAAAAGTGGCTTGGAGCAATTAAATTTGAACGATCAAACGAACATTTTGTATTTCAAGATTATCTACAAGTCGTATTAGAAAGTGAAAAAAGGCTAGAACGAATAGAAAGGGAAATTGAGCAACAAAGTGAAACAGCACCCCAGGCAGAAGTAATCCAAGCGATACAGTCATTAAGAGGAGTTGGGCTTGTAACAGCAGTAACATTAGTGGCTGAAATAGGCAGTTTTGCACGATTCCGTTCGGCACAACAACTAATGGCATATGCAGGGATCGTGCCACGAGAAAGATCAAGTGGAGAAACGAACTGGAAAGGAAAGATTACAAAGTCAGGCAACGCCCATGTCAGGAGAGTAGTAACAGAAGCTGCATGGCAGTATCGGCATCGTCCAGCGATGTCAGCAAGAATGCAAGAAAAAGGTCATAACCAAAGTGCAGAAATACAAGCAATAGCTTGGAAGGCGCAGCATCGTCTTCACGAGAGATATTTCAGGCTTATTATTCAACGAGGGAAGCAAAAATGTGTAGCCATAACGGCAGTTGGAAGAGAATTATTAGGATTTATATGGGCGGTAGCTAGAGAAGTAGAGCAATGTAAGAAAGCAGCAGCATAGGATCAATTAGCAAAGAGGAGAAAAATAAAATGAATTTTTGGGCCCGAAGGCAACGCGGTAGTGAGAATAAGATTCGCGTCTTGTATTTGTACTAGCCAAAGGGTAAATGTGCGTCGTGAGTTAGCGAGCAGATTCTCAGACGGTCGGATAAAATGTGGTAACCAATCCACGGATATCAGTGTGCCAACTGTCGAAGTTGATTGTTGCCTTCGCGCCGAGAAATTCAGTCAAAAAATGGGGCTTGCAGAGTCTCGTCATATCAATACAAGAGACGTTATAGGAAATCAGCGCAATGAAAAAAATACAAACCACTTTACACAAACTCTTAAAATCTAATGATAAGTATAAGGAGCTGAAATGATGGAGGATAAGATTTTTAAGTTTGGACGTATTCCTGCAAACACTTTATTAACAATTCTATTTTATACAGGGATTCTACCGATAATGTACCAAGCATTTGTATTTGGAAGAAAAGTATATTTGAATAACTTTATCCAAACACAAGTGAAAGAGGGAAATTGGTATATTGGCAAGGAAATAAATAATTTACCTTTAGGGGTATTGCAAGGGGTAATTGTCTTTATAATATCTATCATTATATGGAAAGTGATTTGTGAATTAATATTAATTGTAGTTCGATATTTTGAAATAAAGAATAGCGAAATAAGTTAAAAGATCATTTCCCAGCAATTTCGAAGAAGGCGCTGACATCCTATAACACAGTATTCTCGCAGCGGCTCCGCCTTGGTCACTTTGATGATTTTGGTAGAAGTAGCAGATTCAGTGACAACTTGATGCGCAAGTTCGTGAATACAAGAACGTTAAGTGAAATCCCCATAAATCCAACCATCATAAGATACCAAGATGATCAGAATAAAAAAGAGTTAATGATTGAGAATAAATATTAATGTGAGGTTGAAACATGAAAAACTGGGATGAACATTATTTAAATGGAAACTTTACTAACTGGGATCTTTTATATCCATCGCAAGAGTTGGTCGCTTTTATTGCTACTATGACCTTCCCGAAGAAGAAGGTAGCTTTGGATGTTGGATGCGGGGCTGGTCGGGAAGCCATATTTCTTGCCCAGCAAGGTTGGGATGTAATTGGGGTGGATATAAGCACCGAGGCTCTTAGAATCGCTGCTGAACGTGCAAAGGAGGTTGGAGTGGAAGTTGACTGGCGGCAAGGGGATATCTTGAGCTTACCAGTGGAGAATAAATTCATAGACTTTGTCAATGATCGCGGCTGCTTTCATTCGATCATTGAAGAAAACCGGGATCAATATGTCAATGAGATTGCCCAGATCCTCAAACCTGGCGGGATGATGCTACTAAGAGGTTGTCGTGACGAGAAAGAAAAAGGACATTTTGTTCCCGTGACTGAAATATCGGTTGATCGATACTTTGGCAAATATTTTGTTCGAGGACCGGTGCTACCGTTACAAATGGACACAGGTAGCGGTTATAACCATGAAGGAATGAAAGGAAACCTAGTAGTACTGAAGAAAACATAAATATCGTTGATGGTAATTCAAGAAGAAGGGGACTTCAAGAGACGTTAAGTGAAATATCTGCAACGAAATTATAATTCAAAATTTAGTATAATCAAGGAAGAATAGTTAATAGGTGAAGGAGTTGAAATCGTGCTACAGTTGACATGTACATATTTAATTGTCAAAGACATGGAAAAATCAATTTGTTTTTATGAATTGGTCCTTGGAGTCAAAGCGCAATCAAAGAATATAAAGAGATGGGCTCAATTTGATTGTGGAAATACCTTAGCACTATGGAATCCTGAATATGATCTTGGACTAATTAGAAACAACGATAATATAGATGAGCATTTCAACAATGAGTATCTATTGTATAAGCATAGTCACAAAATAAACTACGGAAATAATGTCATATTGAATTTAAATGTAGCAGATCTTCAGGTAGAGTATGAACGCATTAAGTCCATGAATATTGGTAAAGTAACAGAAATTTTGTTCATAAATATAGTTCAACCCTATTATTGCTTTATGCTGGAAGATCCAGATGGAAATATGCTGGAGATAACCGGACCATACAACAAACAATAGAAACAAAGAATATATGATAGGCAAATCGAAGAAGGCAGAGACATCACCAAACATCGCATTCAACGCTGCGTGTTGAAACAAGCTCGACCCTTGATCCGGAAGAGGCATTTCGATGAAGCGGAATCACCGGATACATTCAACCGGCAAAGTGGCAGAGCCACTCGGCACTACGTGCATTCCTTAAGTCGCTTAAACGGCGTGAATTAGGAAACGTTAGCTGAAATCAACGAAATTGTGATGGAAAATTGAAAGGAATATAAAAAATGAATCTAATCCGCATAGAACCAATTGATAAAAATAATTGGGAAGAAGCTCTCTCGATATCTTTACTCAAATCACAAGAGAAGCTTGTGCCTTCTGTTATCGAATCTTTAGCATGGGCTTATATAAAACCGTGGGATGAGGCTTTTGATCCATATATTTTGTGTAAGGATGATAAAACATTCGGATTTTTCTATCTTTCCTATACACCTAATAGTACTAATAATTACTGGATCGGTGGCTTTCAAATAGACAAGGAATATCAAGGGATGGGATTAGGAA
>NZ_SKFG01000063.1 GCF_004344915.1 Paenibacillus albiflavus
CTATATTACTCTTTACGCTCTTTGTTGCCGTTGTTACTTTTGTAATTCGAATTTGGTATCCTATCGACCACTGGGTAGGCTTTCTTGGAATAATACAAACTGAATTTGCGCATGTGCCGCAGTATGCCAGTTTTTTTATCCTTGGGCTTTTAGCTGCGAGAAGAGGATGGATGGGGAATATACCCAAATCCCTTGGGCTTAGTTGGCTTGCTATTGGTGTTATCCTTGTTTTAATAATGTATTCTGGCAAACTGAGTTTTTTTCAAAAAGGCGGATTTACTTGGGGAAGCCTAGCCTATTCCGTCTTTGAAACATTTCTGTGTGCAGCGTTATGTATCGGAATAATTTATTTATTTTATGTGAAATTCAACAAAGCAAGTGTACTGTTTCAAAATCTTTCAACCAATACATTTACTGTTTATGTTATTCATGTACCAGTTGTCGTTATTTTGCAGTACGCATTCGAAAACATGAGTATGTCAGCATACGTTAAGTTTCTATTAGTCACTTTTTTTGGTATTATTTTAAGCTTTGGTATAAGTCATTTTATCATTGGAAAGATTGCATACCTAATAAAATCTTATAATAAACTTAAATCATCAAAAATGATAGATTGTTAATGAACATTAATACAAGTAATCACTGAATATAAAAAAATAGACTTTGGAGAAGATTCAAAGAAGGCAAGAACTTCCTATAACACCGTGTTCCCACTGCGGGGCATCCGCCCCTTGGTCTGCATGAGGAATTTCGAGGAAGCATATTCAGCAGACACACCTGCACCGACTAACCGCATCGCGGCCGCCCCTATCGGGGCTTAAGTCGGTGAGGCGTCGGGAACACAAGAACGTTAGCTGAAATCAACGAAATTGTGATGGAAAATTGAAAGGAATATAAAAAATGAATCTAATCCGCATAGAACCAATTGATAAAAATAATTGGGAAGAAGCTCTCTCGATATCTTTACTCAAATCACAAGAGAAGTTTGTGCCTTCTGTTATCGAATCATTAGCATGGGCTTATATAAAACCGTGGGATGAGGCTTTTGATCCATATATTTTGTGCAAGGATGATAAAACATTTGGATTTTTCTATCTTTCCTATACACCTAATAGTACTAATAATTACTGGATCGGTGGCTTTCAAATAGACAAGGAATATCAAGGGATGGGATTAGGAACACAATCTCTTAAAAGAATATTAGAATTCATTCAGGAGATGAACAGACAATGCGAAGTAATCTCTCTAACAATCGAAAAAAGTAATAATCATGCTAGAAAGCTTTACGAGAAATTAGGTTTTGTCAATCAAGATAAAGAGAACCAAGATGGCGAGATTATATATAAACTAAAGTTAAAATAAACTATAAAGAACTTGTGCTAGGTTACTCGAAGAGGTCGTTGACATCAGCTAACATTACATTCCTGCGTCGTCGCTAAAGCTCCTCGGTCACCGAGAGGATTTTCGGAGAAGTAAATCAGGCGACACATCCAACCGGCTAAGTCTGACGACCCGGCAACTTTATTGCCTTAAGCCGCTTGGACGTCAGGAATGCGAAACGTTA
>NZ_SKFG01000064.1 GCF_004344915.1 Paenibacillus albiflavus
GATTGTTTAGCAGTCCAAACATTTGTAGGGGCAGAGGGTCAATTATCCAGCTTAAAAAACTTATCCGATATGGTGAATCTCGGAAGTCGTTACAGTATTCCTACAATGGGTGTAATTGCAGTAGGTAAGGAAATGGAACGAACTGATCGGTTTTTCAAGCTAGCTACTAGAATCGTAGCAGAATTAGGAGCGAATATTATCAAATCCTATTACTGTGATAATTTTGAAGAGGTCGTTGCAGCATGCCCTGTTCCAATTGTAGTTGCTGGTGGGAAGAAGCTTCTTGAAAATGAAGCCATGACTCTTGCTTATAAGGCTATCTCAGGTGGAGCAAAAGGATTAGATATGGGTAGAAATATTTTTCAAAGTCAGCATCCAATGGAAATGGCCCGCAGTATTGGAAAAATCGTTCATGAGGGTTTCACCGATAAAGAAGCATTTGAGTTCTATAATGATCTAATTCATTGATTTCAACATTGCAGATATAACAGAACATTAGGAGGAAACAGATAATGGCAGACATTGAAGGCTTGAAAGTGGCAAAAGATTATTATTTAGATACTCCGGTAGATAGCAATGGAACATATCACGTTAAGGGAGCTAGTAATGCAGAATGGGGCATGAAAAAGCACTTATCTAATATTTTCAATAAGAAAAGTGGAAATACAGTCATGTTCGCTTTCGACCATGGGTATTTTATGGGTTCCACATCGGGCTTGGAGCGATTAGATATTATTATTCCTAAAGTGATAGACGAAGTCGATGTGCTTATGGGAACTAGAGGTGCTCTGCGGACAAGTGTTGATCCAGCTTGCGGAAAGGCCATCGCTTTACGTGCGACTTCAGGTTCATCTATTCTATTTGATGATTTAAGTCATGAGATTAATGCAGTTG
>NZ_SKFG01000065.1 GCF_004344915.1 Paenibacillus albiflavus
CATTGCCGCCGGGGGGAACACAACTTTCTCCGTGTTGGCGTCGAACACGACGGGTTACCAATGGCAGGTAGATCAGGGCGCAGGATATACGAATATTTCGAATGGAGCGCCGTACAGCGGAGCGACAACAGCGACGCTGACGATCACCGGGGCAACGGCAAGGATGAATGGCTATATCTACCGTGTAATTGCCAGTGGTTTGGCAACGCCTGATGCGGCATCGAACGGTGCGACGCTGACGGTGAACTCGCCGCCATCGATCATCGCTCAGCCGAGCAGTTCCACCATTGCCGCCGGGGGGAACACAACTTTCTCCGTGTTGGCGTCGAACACGACGGGTTACCAATGGCAGGTAGATCAGGGCGCAGGATATACGAATATTTCGAATGGAGCGCCGTACAGCGGAGCGACAACAGCGACGCTGACGATCACCGGGGCAACGGCAAGGATGAATGGCTATATCTACCGTGTAATTGCCAGTGGTTTGGCAACGCCTGATGCGGCATCGAACGGTGCGACGCTGACGGTGAACTCGCCGCCATCGATCATCGCTCAGCCGAGCAGTTCCACCATTGCCGCCGGGGGGAACACAACTTTCTCCGTGTTGGCGTCGAACACGACGGGTTACCAATGGCAGGTAGATCAGGGCGCAGGATATACGAATATTTCGAATGGAGCGCCGTACAGCGGAGCGACAACAGCGACGCTGACGATCACCGGGGCAACGGCAAGGATGAATGGCTATATCTACCGTGTAATTGCCAGTGGTTTGGCAACGCCTGATGCGGCATCGAACGGTGCGACGCTGACGGTGAACTCGCCGCCATCGATCATCGCTCAGCCGAGCAGTTCCACCATTGCCGCCGGGGGGAACACAACTTTCTCCGTGTTGGCGTCGAACACGACGGGTTACCAATGGCAGGTAGATCAGGGCGCAGGATATACGAATATTTCGAATGGAGCGCCGTACAGCGGAGCGACAACGGCGACGCTGAAGATCACCGGGGCAACGGCGGGGATGAATGGCTATATCTACCGTGTAATCGCCAGTGGTTTGGCAACGCCTTACGCGGTATCGAACGGTGCGGCGCTGACGGTGAATTCGCCGCCGACAGTCACAGGTGTAACGAACGGAGGAAGCTATAACGTCGACAAGACGATTATGTTTAACAAAGGCACGGCGACTTTGAACGGCTCCGCGTTCATTAGCGGTTCAACTGTCAGCGCGGAAGGCTACTATACGCTTGTCGTCACGGATGCGGCGGGAAACAGCACCGCCGTGAGCTTCATCATCGATAAAACTGCTCCTGTTGTCAGCGGAGTCACGAACGGCGGACTCTATAACGTCAACAAGACGATTACGTTTAATGAAGGCACGGCGACTTTGAACGGCTCC
>NZ_SKFG01000066.1 GCF_004344915.1 Paenibacillus albiflavus
AGGGTGTTCTACGGTTACGACTCCATAATCAATAGCAGACTCACGAATTCGTTGTTCATCAATCACGCGATCGATGAGCTGAATCAGTGGCGTTATATCTGCACCTTGGGAATGAAGATACTTTTTCAAAAAAGTCTTAATCTTATCTTTATGACTAAATAAGGAATCGAGCGAGAAATCAAAATTAATCCCGTCTTTCATGACATCATCTACTGTAATTGTATCCCAAATTTTGTAAGTCAGCTCATAATCCTGCTGAACCATAAGGGCGCCATTCAAGGCACCAATCGAGGTGCCCGTTACGATATGGTATTCGATACCTAGTTCCCGCAAAGCAGTCCATACGCCTAATTCATACGACCCCCGTGAACCTCCGCCACCTAATGCAATTGCTCTTCTCATCTCGTCCACTCCATTTATGTAAATAAGTCATAAGCATACTTTACCTTCCGTAAATTATAACACGGTGAGATAATCTATTCTAATGGAGAGGGTAAGAATGGCTTCATAAGTTCGTTGGATATATGTAAGGCATCAGCTCTATTCTGTGCAGGTGCAGCTATCATCAATCCATCTCCACTATTCCAATGACCAGCACCTGGATTCAGCAAATCCTTCTCATGGACAGTTATCGAAATTTGAGTGAAATCACTATTAATGTAGCTCATTCCATAGGATAAATTAGGCGGTTTATAAGTTGGTGGATTTGGAAATGCCAAGTAACCTTGACCCTTTGGGTCAAATTCGATGATTAGTTCTTTTTGCTCGGCAGCTGTAGGAATCTCTTCACCTTCAATGTAGAGTGTTCCCTTGAATGTTTTTGCTCCCGTCAAGCTTTTCTGCATAGTGCCTTTGACTTGGATGGTCACGGGTTTAAGTATATTTTGATTCTCAGCACCTAATCGATACTTAACGCCTTCTACTG
The DNA here is from genome assembly GCF_004344915.1 of Paenibacillus albiflavus. Lineage (GTDB taxonomy): Bacteria > Bacillota > Bacilli > Paenibacillales > NBRC-103111 > Paenibacillus_AM > Paenibacillus_AM albiflavus. The sequence continues at coordinate 926 of NZ_SKFG01000066.1, forward strand.
CAAAATTAACTGTTGTGGGATATATCATATAAAGAATGAATCCAAGAATAAGAACGATAAATGCGGCTAATCCGTACCAGATCATGTTCTTCTTCATATGTACCTCCTCGGCTTTAAGGGTATTTACGTTGTTCGCTGTTGTATTTCTCCACACAATTGAGGCAAATACATACTTTGCCCTTCAACTCTACTGGAATTTGATCTCTTAGCTCTTGCGGAACCTTCGTATGAAAGCACCAGCAATCTCCACTATGAACTCTGCATTCATTAGTAGCTCCACATAAAGGGCAAGATTCCCCATAAACCTGGTGGTTGTTATTGTTCATTAAGGCGTTGTCTCCAATCAATTTACTATGTATCTAATATAGTAATATCCTACTACTCTACTTTCCCTAAATAAATCGGTTTGATTGGAGTTTCAACGGCTTGATGATTGACAAGCTCAACACGATACGCCATTGCACCAGGTCTAGAGCTGACTACTTGGAACAACTCATCGCCTCGATAATGCAGAGCAACCCCATCATCTGTAGCGTAACCGTTACCTATCTGATTCGATTCAATCAATTGGTGATAACTTGGTCTTCTATCACTCTCTCCATCATAATGCGGACAATTACTCCCTTGTAAGAAACCTAATGCTCGCAAACTGGTTAATTCCGTCCCTAGTGAGTCTGTGACACCCTCTTCAAACCAGCAAATCGATCCCGCACTTATTCCTGCCAGGACAATTCCACGATCCCAAGCTGTACGAATGTATTGATCCAGCTTCCAATCTTTCCATAGTGTCAGCAAATGCTGTGTATTCCCTCCACCTACATACAGAATATCTTTATCCATGATGTAATCTTCTAAATCTAATGTTTGCGGTCTAGAAAGAGATAAATGAGAGGGTACACAGTCTAATTTTTCAAATGCTTGATAAAATCTCTGAATATATCCTTCCGCATCTCCGCTCGCTGTGGGAATGAAGCATACTTTGGGATTAACCAAGTTCGATTGCTTAAGAATATATTGGTCTAGCAATGGAATCTCAGGCTCCATGGAGAAGCCTCCGCCGCCTAATGCAATAATCTGTTTCATACCTACATCTCCTTCTTTTTTTAGACTACGCTGTTTCTCCTAAATAAATAGGTTTGATCGGAATATCAACAGCCTCGTGATTCACAAGCTCAACTCGATAAGCCAACGCATTCGGTCTAGAACTGACAACTTGATACATCTCTTCGTCTCGATAATGAAAAGCCACTCCATCAGCAGCCGCATATCCACTGCCGATCTGATTGGACTCAAGCAATTTATGAAAACTAGGTCGTCTCTCACTCTCATCATCATAATGCGGACAGAAGCTCCCTTGTAAGAAACCTAATGCACGTAAACTGGATAATTCCACACCTAATGAGCCTGTGACACCTTCTTCAAACCAGCAAATTGATCCTGCACTTAATCCTGCTAGAACGATCTCACTGTCATAAGCCGAACGGATATACTGATCTAACTTCCACTCTTTCCACAGCGTGACTAGATTCCGTGTATTTCCTCCACCTACATATAGAATATCTTTATCCATTATGTAATCTTCTATGTCTAATGTTGGCGGTTTGTATAAGGATAAGTGAGATGCAGTGCAATTAAGCTGCTCAAAAGCTTGATAGAATCTCTGAATATATCCCTCCGAATCACCGCTAGCCGTAGGAATAAAGCATACTTTGGGTTTAGCCGAGCTCGATTGCTTCAATATATAGTTGTCTAGTAATGGATTCTCAGGCTCCTTGGAGAAGCCACCGCCGCCTAATGCAATAATCTGTTTCATTCCTACATCTCCTTCATGGTTGCAGAATAATATGACCTTCTGATTTATTGATTGTAAACACAGCTTCATCACGCTTTAGCATGGTTATATCTTCATTGGTAAAATCATATTTTCGAGAAAGATCAAGATATTTGACTGCTATATCTAGGCGAACAAATAATATCAAATTGATATGATCATGGTATTTAATCATAGAGTCAACATCGGCCGCACCTTTGATCATTGTGAGATCAGCTGGATCCATATATGGACGTAAGATATATACCGAGTCCCATTCAAAATCTGTATAATCCTGAAGAGCAAGCTTCTGGCCGTGTTCACTTTGTTCAATTGCGTTCATAATTCCTTCTGTAATCATGGGTGGAGCAGATTTTCTTTCAAGTACAACAAACAGAACAAGGCATATGAATAAGATCGTCAGACATAATGCAATAAGCTTCTTAGCTTGAGGCACTGCTGAAATCAACCTCCTGAATAAGTTGATGAATATCAGATCGAGTTAATTGATAGTAGATCCATTCAAGCATAGCGTCCATTTTGTCACCATTATTCGCTTTCAAATCCTTGATAAATAAGTGCATGGTCGGAAATCGGAACGGAGCTACGATATTATACAGGTCATTAATGACATCTAATTCTTGCTGCGATAATTCATAGTGCTTGGTTACTGCTGACATGGCCTTAGCCAGATGTTCATCACATTGCTTCATGAAAGCCCAATCGCCCAATTTATCTAAATCATCTACCCGTAAAAAATACAAGCATTCACAAATGATGTAATTAAGAATCGTTTCAGTTCCCGACAAATTAAAATCGATTATCCCAACTAGATTTAACTGGTCATCAAGCAAGAGATTAGAATCGTTCAAATCAGATTGAAAAACAGCTTTGGGTAAATTGCGATACTTTGATTCAAATCGAGACTTTTTATCTAAATACAGAGACCAGATCGTCTCCATGAGCTGATGATCACCAGATTGCTGCTTGACTGTAAAATAGAATTTTTCAGCAAATTCATAGTTCCCATCCGAATATTCATCCTCACTAAATTTATCATAGAGTACATAAGGAGAAGGCCAGTTTACTAAACTCTGATCCTTATAAGTGGATGCAATTAAACCAATCGAATCATAAACTTGAGAACGAAATGAATGAGAGGCAAAATAACGCTTCAGGTTAGCAGTTATTTCCTTACTATCAGCGGTAGAAGCAGTTTTTTCCTCGATATATTCTTCAATTGTCTTATACTTCTTATATTCCTCTGCATTTACGATGAATTCGCGGCCATGAGTGTCCACATAATCGAACGAATATGAATTAGTCGCAGCGCATTCCTGAATCATTGGAC
>NZ_SKFG01000067.1 GCF_004344915.1 Paenibacillus albiflavus
GGGTGAAGTCGTAACAAGGTAGCCGTATCGGAAGGTGCGGCTGGATCACCTCCTTTCTATGGAGAATCGTCTTCTGCAACGAAGACATTCAAATATGCAGATTATCTGCAAAACTTCTTCACTCGTTGTCAGTTTTGAAGGGGCAAGAACCTTTCAAGAGTTTTAAGCCATCTGAAGTTTGGTAACTTCAGAATATTCGTTTGGTGACGATGGCGGAAGGGAACCACGCGTACCCATCCCGAACACGACCGTTAAGCCTTCCAGCGCCGATGGTACTTGGATCGAAGGATCCTGGGAGAGTAGGACGTTGCCAAGCGAATCCACTTTAGTGGGTTTAAAGTAAATAACCTTATGTTTTCGACTACGAGAACTTTGAGGGCCCTTAGCTCAGCTGGTTAGAGCGCACCCCTGATAAGGGTGAGGTCGGTGGTTCGAGTCCACTAGGGCCCACCATTTAAACTTCATAT
>NZ_SKFG01000068.1 GCF_004344915.1 Paenibacillus albiflavus
CCACGTCCTTCTTCGGCTCCTAGTGCCTAGGCATCCTCCGTGCGCTCTTATTAGCTTAACCTGCTAATATAAAAACTAATTTCTCTTGATTGCTCAAGAAGAACATTAAGGATGTTTCTAAGCTCTTACATTTCGTTTCGCTATCTAGTTTTCAAGGAACAAAATTTGTTAACCGTTTTTAGCGGCAAGAAGTATATTAACACACTTCTTTTCAACTTAGCAACCTGAAATATTTACCAGGTTAAAAGTTTTTTTGGTGGAGCCAAGCGGGATCGAACCGCTGACCTCCTGCTTGCAAGGCAGGCGCTCTCCCAGCTGAGCTATGGCCCCAAAACATCTTCGATATGAAGTTTAAATGGTGGGCCCTAGTGGACTCGAACCACCGACCTCACCCTTATCAGGGGTGCGCTCTAACCAGCTGAGCTAAGGGCCCTCAAAGTT
>NZ_SKFG01000069.1 GCF_004344915.1 Paenibacillus albiflavus
TTCTCTTGATTGCTCAAGAAGAACATTAAGGATGTTTCTAAGCTCTTACATTTCGTTTCGCTATCTAGTTTTCAAGGAACAAAATTTGTTAGCCGTTTTTAGCGGCAAGAAGTATCTTATCATACTTCTTTTTCTCATTTCAACCTGTAATTTTTACCAGTTTGAAAGTCGAATTTGGTGGAGCCAAGCGGGATCGAACCGCTGACCTCCTGCTTGCAAGGCAGGCGCTCTCCCAGCTGAGCTATGGCCCCAAAAAAATCTTCAATATGAAGTTTAAATGGTGGGCCCTAGTGGACTCGAACCACCGACCTCACCCTTATCAGGGGTGCGCTCTAACCAGCTGAGCTAAGGGCCCTCAAAGTT
>NZ_SKFG01000070.1 GCF_004344915.1 Paenibacillus albiflavus
ACATTTCTCGATCTCGACCTTGCATTTGAGTGAAGGATCAGTCACTAAGGATCGGATATCACCGGGATCCGTTACGGATTATCATCTAGTGGGAAAGAGCGTTACAAGTGAAAAAATAGCCGATCATGCGATTACCTGTGAGCACATTGAGGATGGAGCTGTGACTGGAGAGAAGCTGGCACCAAATTCGGTGAACAGTGATCATATCGAAGCAGGCAGCATTGACTCTGTACATTTGATTACAGACGCTGTGAACGAACATCATCTGAAGGATCATTCAATTTCCACAGATAAGCTGCAGGATGGTTGCATTTCGAAATCGAAGCTTGCTGTCAAAAGTGTGCAGACGTCCAATCTGGAGGATGAATCCGTCACTCGAGAGAAGTTGGCACCAAATTCGGTGAACAGTGATCATATCGAAGCAGGCAGCATTGACTCTGTACATTTGATTACAGA
>NZ_SKFG01000071.1 GCF_004344915.1 Paenibacillus albiflavus
GACTCCGCGGCATCAGTGGCATCAGGGAGTGTGACGCCCGTCGCACCGATCAGTGTGCCTAGCGCACCGACGAATGTAACGGCGACCGCAGGCAACGGAATGGCGACGGTCAGCTTCGATGCACCAGTGAGTGATGGTGGAAGTGTTATTACGCAGTATACGGTTACGTCCAGTCCAGGAGGAATCACAGGAACGAGCACAACCGCGAGTCCGGTTACGGTTACGGGATTGACGAACGGAACGGCGTATACGTTCGCAGTAGTTGCCACGAATAGCGTAGGCAACTCTGCGGCATCAGTGACATCAGGGAGTGTGACGCCGATCAGTCAGCCGAGCGCTCCGACGAATGTCAAGGCGACCGCAGGTAACGGAAGGGCAACGGTTAGCTTCGACGCCCCAGCGAGTGATGGGGGAAGTGCGATCACGGGCTATACGGTTACGTCGAGTCCAGGGG
>NZ_SKFG01000072.1 GCF_004344915.1 Paenibacillus albiflavus
CGGTGGTGACGTTGCCCGCCGCATCCGTGACGACAAGCGTATAGTCGCCTTCCGCGCTAACGGTGGAACCGCTAATGAACGCGGAGCCGTTCAAAGTCGCCGTGCCTTCGTTAAACGTAATCGTCTTGTTGACGTTATAGAGTCCGCCGTTCGTGACTCCGCTGACAACAGGAGCAGTTTTATCGATGGTGAAGCTCACGGTGGTGACGTTGCCCGCCGCATCCGTGACGACAAGCGTATAGTCGCCTTCCGCGCTAACGGTAGAACCGCTAATGAACGCGGAGCCATTCAAAGTCGCCGTGCCTTCATTAAACGTAATCGTCTTGTTGACGTTATAGAGTCCGCCGTTCGTGACTC
>NZ_SKFG01000073.1 GCF_004344915.1 Paenibacillus albiflavus
CTGTGGTTGTCTTATCGGCTACGCAAACAAACATAGCGACTATATCGCACGCTGACCAGTTTGACCCAAATACAGGCAACAATACGTCATCGGAAACTGTAACTCCCCAACAGGCAGATCTCTCCATCACAAATACTGTGAATAACGCAACACCGAATGTAGGAGATACTATAACTATCACCGTCACTGTCGCAAATAATGGACCTAATAGTGCAACAGGTGTGGTTGTAACAGATTTGCTGCCAGCCGGTCTCACATTTGTTTCTGCAACGCCAAGTCAAGGAACCTACAACTCCACAACAGGAGTTTGGGCTGTCGGAACAGTCACAAAAGCTTCGACTGCATCTCTCGAGCT
>NZ_SKFG01000074.1 GCF_004344915.1 Paenibacillus albiflavus
GTCGGATAAACGGTCGTCCATTTATCTTCTTTCACGGAGTCGATCAGTCTGCAAATTCCTTTATCCAACGCGGCGGTTGGCTGCGGGTGAACGGCGATAAGGGCATCCAACGCCCATGCGGTTTGGGATGGCGTACTTCCCCCTAATGGTATATAACGCTGTAGCCGATCGCTGCTGCATGATTCCCCCCAGCCGCCGTCCTCATTTTGGATGCTCAGGAGCCAGTTGGCTCCTTTTTGTAATGTTTTATGGTTCGTCGGAAGGCCGACCGCCGTTAAACCTGTTAATGCGGCCCATGTGCCATAGATATAACAAACTCCCCATCTTCCGTACCATGATCCGTCCTTCTCCTGATGGCTAATCAGCCATTGTGTCC
>NZ_SKFG01000075.1 GCF_004344915.1 Paenibacillus albiflavus
GGGTGAAGTCGTAACAAGGTAGCCGTATCGGAAGGTGCGGCTGGATCACCTCCTTTCTATGGAGAATCGTTTCCTGCAACGGAAACATTCAAATATGCAGATCATCTGCAAAACTTCTTCACTCGTGTTCAGTTTTGGAAGGATAAAACCTTTCCAAACTTTTGTTCCTTGAAAACTAGATAGCGAAACGAAATGTAAGAGCTTAGAGATACATCCGAGCGTTTGTAACCCAAACGCGAAGTAAACTAATATTAGCAGGTTAAGCTAATAAGAGCGCACGGAGGATGCCTAGGCACTAGGAGCCGAAGAAGGACGTGG
>NZ_SKFG01000076.1 GCF_004344915.1 Paenibacillus albiflavus
CCTACAACTCCACAACAGGAGTTTGGGCTGTCGGAACAGTCACAAAAGCTTCGACTGCATCTCTCGAGCTCCAAGCTGTGGTTGTCTTATCGGCTACGCAAACAAACATAGCGAATATATCGCACGCTGACCAGTTTGACCCAAACACAGGCAACAATACGTCATCGGCAACTATAACTCCCCAACAGGCAGGCCTCTCCATCACAAATACTGTGAGTGACGCAACACCGAATGTTGGAGACACTATAACTTTCACCGTCACTGTCACAAATAATGGGCCTGATAGTGCAACAGGTGTGGAAGTAACAGATTTGCTGCCAGCCGGTCTCACATTTGTTTCTGCAACGCCAAGTCAAGGAACCTTCGCAGCAGGACTTTGGACTGTCGGAACAGTCAAAGCAGCTTCGACTGCATCTCTCGAGCTCCAAGCTAAGGTTGACTCAGCGAATGCGCAAACAAACACAGCGACTATATCTAACCCAAATACAGGCAACAATACATCATCGGCAACTGTAACTCCCCAACAGGCAGACCTCTCCATCACAAATACTGTGGATAACGCAATACCGAATGTTGGAGACACTATAACTTTCACCGTCACTGTTACAAATAATGGGCCTGATAGTGCAACAGGTGTGGAAGTAAGAGATTTGCTGCCAACCGATCTCAAATTTGTTTCTGCAACGCCAAGTCATGGAACCTACAACTCCACTACAGGAGTTTGGGCTGTCGGAACAGTCACAAAAGCTTCGTCTGCAACTCTCACACTCCAAGTGATGGTTGTCTCACCGGCTGCACAAACAAACACAGCGACTATATCGCATGCTGACCAGTTTGACCCAAACACAGGCAACAATACGTCATCGGCAACTGTAACTCCCCAAACAACCTATACTGTCACCTTTGACTCCCGGGGTGGTAGTTCTGTATCAAAGATAAGCGGTGTTACTTCAGGCTCCACAATAACCGCACCTGTTGCACCTACATTATCAGGCTATACATTTGTTGGCTGGTATAAGGAATCATCATATACTAACGCGTGGAATTTCAGCAGAGATACTGTATCCGGTAACTTAACCCTATTTGCTAAGTGGATGAACAATAGTGACGACAGTAGCGGTGGCGACAGTGGCGGTAGCAGTAACAGTAGCAAAAATTCCCCTGTCACATCGACAAACTATGCGGTTATATCAGGAACCGGCATATCGGGGGCCACCCTACCTATTATTACAAATATGGATACCAGCAGCGCATCGGTAGACCTGGGAACTTTGGCAAAATATATGTCCAATGGTGGAAAAACAATTGTTATCTCCATGCCTGCCATCCCTGGTGTGAATGCCTATACCCTGGGGATTCCCGTTGATTACCTGTCCACGCCAGATAGTAAAGGTACTTTGGTCTTCAATACCAATGCAGGAACGATAACCCTTCCTGCGGATATGTTGGCAGTTATTTTGGGCTTAGAAGGACAGAAAGCTGAAATTACCATTGGACGGGGCGATAAATCAGGTATGCCTGACAACGTAATAACAGCCATAGGTGATAGGCCACTGATCCAATTGGCAGTGAATATAGGCGGAAAGCAGATTGAGTGGAATAATCCCAATGCACCGGTCATTATATCCATACCCTATACACCTATAGCGGCCGAGCTAATAAATCCCGATAGCATTGTTATCTGGTACATCGACGGCAGCGGCAAAGCGGTCTTCGTACCAAGCGGACGTTATGACCCAGTCACAGGAACCGTGACCTTTGCCACCACCCATTTCAGCTACTACGCTGTAAGCTACAATCAAGTTAGCTTTAAGGATGTGGCGGCAGGCACGTGGTTTGGCAAAGCGGTTTCCTTTATAGCCGCAAGGGAAATTACCACAGGTACAGGCAACGGGAATTACAGCCCTGATACAAAACTAATCCGTGGAGATTTCCTTGTAATGCTGATGAAATCATATAATATAGCTGCGGATACTAATCCGGCGGATAATTTCTCCGACGCAGGCAATACTTACTATACCGGCTATCTTGCAGCGGCAATGCGGCTCGGCATATCCTCAGGTGTGGGTAACAA
>NZ_SKFG01000077.1 GCF_004344915.1 Paenibacillus albiflavus
AAAAGGGTTGCGCTAGACTCTAGTATTTGATATGATACTCCTTGTCACTTCGGTAGACGTGCTGATGTTTGAAGGAAACAATCGATAATCGATTGACTCCTTGAAAAAAAGAAATTAAAAAGTTCTTGACAAAAACACGAACCAAGTGATATGATATAAAAGTTGTCTCGCAAGTAACGAGATGATAGAAACGAAAGAAATTGTCCTTTGAAAACTGAACAACGAGTGAAGAAATAAATGAGATTAATAATCTCAACAACGTCGAGAGAGTAACACTTCGGTGCTTATGATCGAGACAAGCTAGCAAGAAATTTTGAGCAAATCAGCTCGCCTTTAATGGAGAGTTTGATCCTGGCTCAGGACGAACGCTGGCGGCGTGCCTAATACATGCAAGTCGAGCGGAGTTATTCCTTCGGGGATAGCTTAGCGGCGGACGGGTGAGTAACACGTAGG
>NZ_SKFG01000078.1 GCF_004344915.1 Paenibacillus albiflavus
GCACAACCGCGAGTCCGGTCACGGTCACGGGATTGACAAACGGAACGGCGTATACGTTCACAGTAGTTGCCACGAATAGCGCAGGCGACTCCGCGGCATCAGTGGCATCAGGGAGTGTGACGCCCGTCGCACCGATCAGTGTGCCTAGCGCACCGACGAATGTAACGGCGACCGCAGGCAACGGAATGGCGACGGTCAGCTTCGATGCACCAGTGAGTGATGGTGGAAGTGTTATTACGCAGTATACGGTTACGTCCAGTCCAGGAGGAATCACAGGAACGAGCACAACCGCGAGTCCGGT
>NZ_SKFG01000079.1 GCF_004344915.1 Paenibacillus albiflavus
AAGTGCATCCAGTAATGGCTGTTCATTTGAATGAGGAATAAGAAAAAGAGAAACGGCTGAAGTCCTTGATAAAAAGGGTTTCAGCTGTTTCTGTTCATAACTAATTAAATGTAATGCAATAAAAAGCTGTTCGTACTGTCTTTGTAGAGTATTATTAGGAAGAATATGCTATAGTTTTATTCTACAATAAGCACACAACTGGTGCTTATTTTTCGTGGAAAAAAGCAGGGGGATTATCGCATTCGGACGAATTGTAAGATAGTAACCGATAAAGTCACGAGTATGTTGTTAAAAAGGAGAAAATGAATGATTTACTATCATGCAGATGTATTTAGCTCTAAAAGTTTATCAGGAAATGGATTAACAGTTATTTTTCATGAAGAAGATATGGACACTCAGTATATGCAGAGAATTGCTGAGGAATTTAAGCAATTTGAGACAATCTTCCTGAGACAAATTGGAGAGAAGCATTTTCGCGCTAGAATATTTACAGTAGAAGAGGAATTGGACTTTGCTGGACATCCGATTTTGGGAGCGGTATCAATCATTCATGAAGAACTGTGTTCAGATGAAAGTAGCATAACCGCAGTCTTTGAGTTAAACAATAAAACACTGCAAGCAGAATCGATAAAAAAAGGTGACTATTTCCAAGCCACGATGAATCAGGGCGTTCCTGAGTTTTTGGGGTCTGTTGAGGGTGAATTGAGGAACATATTCTTGCAGGCGTTGAATCTTACAGTCGACAATCTTCATTCAACGTTACCAATAGAGGTTGTTTCAACAGGGTTGCCGTATTTGATTGTCCCTCTCGCTTCGGGGTTGGAACAGGCAAAGATCAGCGTCAGAAACTTAGAGGAACAGCTAAACAAAATTCAAGCGAAGTTTGTTTATTTGTTTGATGTAGACAGAATGGAAGGTCGCACTTGGGACAATTTTGGAGCTGTAGAAGATGTGGCAACCGGCAGCGCCGCCGGACCGACTGGAGCTTATCTTTACAAATGGAATATCTGCAAAGAAACAGGGGAAATCATTATTAATCAAGGCGGTTTTGTGGGAAGACCCAGCAAGATAAAAGTTTTTACGGACCCATCCACAAGAGAGATTAAAGTGGCGGGAGACGTTAAGATAATTGCAAAAGGGCTGCTTTTAATATAAAGGTGAAAACCCCTGTTTAAGGAAAAAACTCCTTTTACAACCACTTCTAGTACGTTATAATACAATTATCAGACAGCTTGATCCACTTATCAAAAGATACATATTGATATTGGAGGTATGGTCATGGTCAATCGCAATAGAAAAATGATTTTCACAGCCCTCAGCACAGCTCTAGTCGTGACTATGTTGCTTGTAAGCAGCACAGTCTATGCCCAAAGTGCTGAGCCGAAGACAGCAGGAGATAAGAAGGTTGAAGTTATTAAAGGTTAATGAAATAACATACTATCTGCGAAGACAGCATTGAGTCTTACAATTGTGAAGTGCATCCAGTAATGGCTGTTCATTTGAATGAGGAATAAGAAAAAGAGAAACGGCTGAAGTCCTTGATAAAAAGGGTTTCAGCTGTTTCTGTTCATAACTAATTAAATGTAATGCAATAAAAAGCTGTTCGTACTGTCTTTGTAGAGTATTATTAGGAAGAATATGCTATAGTTTTATTCTACAATAAGCACACAACTGGTGCTTATTTTTCGTGGAAAAAAGCAGGGGGATTATCGCATTCGGACGAATTGTAAGATAGTAACCGATAAAGTCACGAGTATGTTGTTAAAAAGGAGAAAATGAATGATTTACTATCATGCAGATGTATTTAGCTCTAAAAGTTTATCAGGAAATGGATTAACAGTTATTTTTCATGAAGAAGATATGGACACTCAGTATATGCAGAGAATTGCTGAGGAATTTAAGCAATTTGAGACAATCTTCCTGAGACAAATTGGAGAGAAGCATTTTCGCGCTAGAATATTTACAGTAGAAGAGGAATTGGACTTTGCTGGACATCCGATTTTGGGAGCGGTATCAATCATTCATGAAGAACTGTGTT
>NZ_SKFG01000080.1 GCF_004344915.1 Paenibacillus albiflavus
GAGTCACGAACGGCGGACTCTATAACGTCAACAAGACGATTACGTTTAATGAAGGCACGGCGACTTTGAATGGCTCCGCGTTCATTAGCGGTTCCACCGTTAGCGCGGAAGGCGACTATACGCTTGTCGTCACGGATGCGGCGGGCAACGTCACCACCGTGAGCTTCACCATCGATAAAACACCTCCTAGAGTAACGGGCGTCACATCCGGAGCACCTGTGTATACAACGCCGGTTACGATTTCTTTCAATAAAGGAACGGCAACGTTGAACGGAGTTCCTTTCGCTTCCGGTACTACGGTTAGCGCATCCGGCACCTATTCGCTCGTCGTTACTGATGCGGCAGGCAATAGCACGAGCATTTCTTTTACTCTTAGAAGTGCCAGCTCTGGAGATGGGGGTGGAAATAGCGCTGGAGGCAGCGGTGGTGAAAGTAGTGGAAGCGGCGAAGGCAATAAAATGGCTATTAATATGATCGATATCCAAATCAACAACGTTGTCTATAAGAATTTCGCGATCGTATCCGTCAAAACCGTCAACGGGAAAAAAGTTACGACCGTACAGCTAGATGAAACCAAAATCATAAAAGAGTTGAGTTCCCTACACGACAGTCCTATAATCGTTATTCCGGTTCAGAACGGCTCTGATCGCGTTGTCGTTCTGTTGAACAGCCAGTTGGCGAAAGCGCTCGACGATAAAAATATGACTGTCGAGGTCCAAACGGACAACGCTTCCTACACCTTGACAGCCAATCAATTCGATATGGACGCGATCGCCAAGAGCTTAGGATCGAATACGCCATTAAAATTCAATATCGAAATCGCGAACGTGCCCGATCATAAAGTCGATTCCATTCGCAATAAATTAGGCAAGATCAGCTTGGTATCGCCAGCGATTGAATTTAAGATCACGGCATCGTCCGGCGGGAAAACAATCGAAATCAACAAGTTTCTTCACTTCGTTCAAAGAAGGATCGCCATCCCTGACGGGTTCGACCCGATTAAGATAACGACGGGCGTCGTGGTTACGGAAGATGGCAACATTGTTCCGGTGCCTACCAGGCTCGTCCAAGAAAACGGGAAATATTATGCGGTTATGTACAGCTTGACGAACAGCGTCTATACCGTGATCGGCAACGAAAAAACATTTTCGGATATCCAAAAACATTGGGCAAAGACCCACATCGAAAAGTTAGCGTCGAAGCTGATCGTTCAAGGCATCTCCGAGACAAGCTTCAAGCCGGACAACCAGATTACTCGAGCGGAGTTCACGGCAATTCTGGTCAGGTCGCTCGGTCTGCATGCGGTCGGCAGCTCTGCGGATTACGCGGATGTCCAGAAGAGCAATTGGTTCTACAAAGCCGTGACGATCGCAGCGAATAACGGACTTACCGCCGAGGGCAATAGCAACCGGTTCAATCCGAACGAACAAATGTCGCGGCAAGAAGCGATGGTTATGATAGCGAAAGCGATGCATTTAGCCGGAATGGACGTTGCGATCTCCGACAAGGAAGTCACCGAGCTGCTAGGCGCGTTCAAGGATTTAGAGCGGCTTGATTTCTCTGCCAAGCCTGCGGCTGCGCTTAACGTCAAGTACGGCGTAATTGTCGGCTATAATGGCTTGATTTCGCCCGGCAACGTCATTACGAGAGCAGAAACATCGATCATCATTCAGCGTTTCTTGGAAGCGGCGAAATTGAACTAAAAACGAATTAGATGCCAAAAAAATCTTCAATCTCACGGAAACGTGAGTCATATATGAGGGAAAACGAAGGAGCTAACTTCTGCTCGAATTGCGGCCAGAAGCTAGGCTAGATCACTAATTCAAATTGACAATTAAATAGTTGAATGATGAATAGCCCCATCCGATTAGGATGGGGTTTTTGCTGTGTATGATATAATTTATTACTTTTTCGCCATAAATTAATTTACTCTGATAAATCAAAAAAAGTATTGTATTTTTATGCAATTTGGATGTATAGTATTTACTTAATTAACGTTAATTAAATTAGAAGTGTGAGGATGTTATGACCAAGAATA
>NZ_SKFG01000081.1 GCF_004344915.1 Paenibacillus albiflavus
CGCAGCAATGTGTGGAGCTGACAAGTACTAATAGGTCGAGGGCTTAACCAATTTGGATGATATACTAAGATTTACTTTCAATTCGCTTCTAGTTTTCAAGGTACAATACCTTGTAAGAACCGCATTTGTTCACAAATGCATGTTTGGTGACGATGGCGGAAGGGAACCACGCGTACCCATCCCGAACACGACCGTTAAGCCTTCCAGCGCCGATGGTACTTGGATCGAAGGATCCTGGGAGAGTAGGACGTTGCCAAGCAACTACAAGCCACTGTTCTTTATGAATGGTGGCTTGTTTTTTTGTGTACCTCAATATTGTGCACCCAAAAAAATAACGGATTTTGGAGTGCTTATTTACTTGAAAACCCGAGCATTCCCACAATTAGCGGATTTTGAGGTACTTAAATTTTGGAGGAACTGGCGAAATGAGCGTTTTGCGGCATGCAGCTTCAAAATAGGTACCTGAGAATCCGCTATTTCTACGAATTCCCCCCATTTTATCCGAATAAGCACCTCAGAGTCCGCTATTACGACTACATGCCAGAACTCTACAATATTGCAGCAGTTTCATGATACAACTCTCGAATATTGCTGCAGTTTCATGCCAGAACCCGCAAACATCTGGAGCAACTCCATGATCCGGCCTTCGAATATCTGCAGAATAACCTACTTTGTGCAACACATTCAACAAAACTCGACAAAATACCGCAAACTTTTATGTATCATAAGTCTCATAGGTTACATATGTCTCTTAAGCAACCGAGCGATCAAAACCCCTCTCATTACTCTCCCCTACACATTAAGCAGCATACACACTTTTAGCACACTCATCCGTACCAACGCGAGCTCATTCCAACATTTTTTTGAAAATCCACAAAAAATAATTCACTTTTCAGAATTATCTGTTATATAATAGTTTAAACTTGAATTTAATATCTGTAGTATAACAGTTAAGGCGAAGGGGGAACGAAGATGGATTGTTATGATTGCTTAGGGAATGGGGACTCGATGTGTTCTGCTTGTTCGGGAACTGGTGAAGATGCTGGAGGGCATAAGTGCTTGAAGTGTCGCGGACATGGTGTGGTAGAGTGCAGTCGTTGCAATGGCAGCGGTCATTTGGAAGTGGTGGAAGTTAATTAAGGGGGTTACTCTGAATGGAGCTTACTAGGGATCAGCGCTCAGGATGTGTGACGATCACTGCTTTGCCATCTGAAGCTTATGATGAAATTCTGACACCAGACGCATTAGCATTTGTAGGTAAATTACACGAACGATTTAATCACAAGCGTAAGATGTTGCTCAAAGCACGTAAATTAAGGCAGGATCAGATTGATGCAGGTAATTTACCTGATTTCTTGCCTGAGACGAGGAGCATACGGGAGAGTGAATGGAGCATAGCACCTGTACCGGAGGATATACAAGATCGAAGAGTAGAAATTACGGGTCCTGCTGGGGATGCCAAAATGGTGATCAATGCGTTCAACTCAGGTGCGCGTGTATTTATGGCTGATTATGAAGATGCGAATTCACCGACTTGGGATAATACGATCTCGGGGCAGATTTACATGCGTGATGCGATTAGGCGAGAGCTGCAATATGTAAGTCCAGAAGGTAAAGTGTATAACTTAGGGCAAAAGATAGCTACGTTGTTTGTTCGGCCCAGAGGCTGGCATTTGGATGAGAAGCATGCGCTAGTAGATGGGGAGCCTGTATCAGGAAGTTTGTTTGATTTTGGATTATTTGTTTATCATAATGCTCACGAACTAATGGAACGGAACTCAGGTCCCTACTTTTATCTTCCTAAACTTGAAAACCATTTAGAGGCACGGCTATGGAATGAGGTATTCATTTTTGCGCAAGAAGAGCTTGGTATACCACAAGGTACCATCAAGGCGACGGTGTTGATTGAGACGATATTAGCTGCTTTTGAAGCGGATGAAATTTTGTTCGAGCTTCGTGATCATAGTGCTGGCCTGAATTGTGGGCGTTGGGATTATATTTTTAGCTATGTTAAAAAACTCAAGAATCATCCCTCTGTTATCTTGCCTGACCGTGCTCAAGTGACGATGACTGTACCGTTTATGCAAGCATATACGTCATATGTGATTCGTACTTGTCATAGGCGTAACGCACATGCGATGGGAGGTATGGCAGCACAGATTCCGATCAAGAACGATCCTATAGCAAACGAAGCTGCCATGAACAAGGTAAAAGCAGATAAAGTCCGAGAAGCAGACGCTGGTCATGATGGTACATGGGTAGCACATCCCGGGTTGGTGGCAATCGCAATGGAAGCTTTTGACGCTAGAATGCCTACATCGAACCAGATTAACACCATTAAACGTGAAGATGTAAATGTATGTGCAACAGATTTACTGGCTGTCCCTGCAGGGACGATTACAGAGTCAGGGCTGCGGCTTAACATAAGCGTTGCACTTCAATACATTGAAGCTTGGCTAAGAGGTTCAGGAGCTGTGCCGATCTACAATCTTATGGAAGATGCAGCAACTGCCGAGATATCCCGGACACAAGTGTGGCAATGGATCAGGCATCCAAAAGGCGTGCTTGAGGACGGTACGAAAATAACGACGCTTTTGGTACTTAAGATGATAGAAGAAGAGATGGATACGATTTTGCAGTTAAAAGGAATAGAAGCATTCGAGCAAGGTAAATTTGATGAAGCGCGGAGTCTATTTACAGCTTTAATTGAATCGGATGATTTTGCAGAATTTTTAACAATTTCCGCTTATGAAAGACTGGATTAATGGATCCATTTATAAGTACAATTGGAGAGGAAGATGAAAATGGGAATGAATAAAGAACGAGAAGTTCAAGAGTTGCGAAATAGCTGGAGTACGCCGAGATGGCGTGGTGTAACAAGAACATATACGGCAGACGAGGTTGTAAAATTACGAGGTTCCGTTCAAATAGAATATACGTTCGCTAAATTAGGTGCAGAGCGATTCTGGCATTTGCTAAATACAGAGGAATATATACCAGCGCTAGGTGCATTGACGGGGAATCAGGCGGTGCAGCAGGTTAAGGCGGGGCTTCAAGCTATATATCTGAGTGGTTGGCAGGTAGCAGCGGATGCTAATCTGGCAGGTCATATGTATCCTGATCAGAGTTTGTATCCTGTAAACAGTGTTCCTCAGGTGGTAAAGCGAATTAATCAAGCCTTGCAGCGTGCCGATCAAATTCAACATTCAGAGGGGAAGGACGATACTTATTTCTATGCTCCGATTGTTGCAGATGCAGAGGCTGGGTTCGGAGGCACTTTGAACGTATTCGAGCTGATGAAGGCGATGATTGAGGCAGGTGCGGCGGCTGTACATTTTGAAGACCAATTATCTTCTGAGAAAAAATGCGGTCACTTAGGCGGCAAGGTGCTTCTTCCTACACAGCAGGCCGTACGGAATCTGTTAGCAGCTCGATTGGCAGCAGATGTACTGGGAGTTGATACTGTACTTATTGCAAGAACAGATGCCAATGCAGCGAATCTGATCACGAGTGATGTAGATGAGTATGATCGTCCATTTCTAACGGGTGAGCGCACGCAGGAAGGATTCTATCGAACGAGAGATGGTCTTGATCAAGCAATAGCCAGAGGCCTTGCTTACGCTCCTTATGCAGATCTCATCTGGTGTGAGACATCAGAGCCTAATTTGGCCGAAGCGAAGCGTTTTGCAGAAGCTATCCATGCGAAATTTCCTGGTAAAATGTTAGCGTACAACTGCTCACCATCTTTTAACTGGAACAAAAAGTTAGATGAAAATGCAATAGCGAATTTTCAGAAGGAGCTTGCTAAGTTAGGCTATAAATTTCAATTCGTTACTTTAGCAGGATTCCATGCATTGAACTACAGCATGTTTGAGCTGGCTAGAGGGTATAAAGAGCGCGGGATGTCTGCCTACTCTCAGCTTCAACAAGCAGAATTCATGTTGGAGTCGGAAGGCTACGAGGCAGTGAAGCATCAGCGTGAGGTAGGGACGGGATATTTTGATGAAGTATCTGGGGTCATATCTGGAGGGACATCTTCTACTACTGCCTATATGAATTCTACGGAGGCAGAACAATTTCATTAAGATTCATGATGTAGATATATTGTAGTTTATTATTTGGGAGGCACATATGCTTGGTTTTGCCATTTTACTTGTATTTTCTTTACTCGGTATGCTTCTTAAAGATTGGCTGCAAGTACCACTACCAGCTAATCTAATCGGTTTGCTCCTTTTCATCCTTGCGTTGTACACCAAGATCGTGAAGGTGCAATGGGTTGAAGCGTCGGCACGATGGATGACGAAGCATATGATGCTGTTTTTTGTGCCATTTGTGGTTGGTTCGATTGTTTTCTATCCTCTGCTTAAACAGTATGGATTGATCATTATCATTTCGTTAATTGCCTGTACTTCAGTTGTGCTCTTAGTGACGGGCTGGGTAACTGCATTCCTAAGTAAAGAGAAGAGAATCGTGAAAGAAGGTGAGCTTGATGCTTAACCTTCTATATTCATTTATAGGAATCGCAATTACTATAGCTGCTTATTTCGTTGCTTTACGTGTAAATAAGAGATTGCGCTGGGTGCATCCTTTATTTATTTGTGCAGGCAGCATTATGACTTTGCTTGTGATTGGCAATATTCCTTACGAGTACTATAAGCTTGGTGGGGATGTGATTGCATTCTGCCTTGGCCCTGCTACGGTTGCCCTAGGTGTACCTTTGTATAAGAATAGAGAGTTGATCCGTAAGCATGCATTTGCCATCATTTCAGGCGTATCCGTTGGTTCCGCTGCCGGGATAATTAGTGCAGGATCAATTGTGTGGTTAATGGGTGGAAATCTGGAATTGATGCTGAGCATGATGCCCAAATCAACGACGGCTCCCATCGCGATTGAAATCTCTCGTCAGCTTGGAGGGATACCTGAGTTAAGTGCCATATTCGCAGTATTGACGGGTCTTATAGGAAGTATGATAGGAACGGGATTGCTCCGTGTATGCAGGATTCAAGGCGATGTTCCGATTGGTATAGCAATGGGAACAGCAGCACATGGGATAGGTACAGCGGCCGTCATTCGTCATTCAGAATTTCAAGGAAGTTTAAGTGGACTAGCCATGGGGTTAGCAGGAATTGCATCAGCGATCTTGTTTATTCCGTTATACGGATTGTTTCATTGATAACAAGAAGTCTTTCTACATAAGGATGTAACGCAAGGAATATTACAAGTATTATTGTACAAAATAAGATTATCGGTGTTTATGGCGTTAGCCTTCATTCCGCTTGCAAATCTAAATTGCAAGCAGTATAATTTACTTAAGGTCAAAGAAAGTCAAAGTCAGGAGGGGTTGGAATGCGTAACGTATCTGAGATGATAGAACAGCATTTGAAGAATATGTTACAGCAGAGTCCTGAAGGCGCGGTAGAGATTCAGCGCAACGAGCTAGCTGACCGCTTCGAATGTGTCCCTTCTCAAATCAATTATGTGATATCCACGAGATTTACCCTTGAGAAGGGTTATCTAGTGGAGAGCAAGCGCGGTGGAGGCGGATATATTCGCATTCAGAAAATCCACTTGCAGTCCTGCGGATCGATTTTGGATTTTATTTTCCATACGATTCAGGATCAGATTGATCAGACTTCTTCTGAAGGCTTGGTCTATCGGCTTCATGAAGGTGGACATATTACGGTTCGTGAAGCGAATCTCATTAAAGCAGCGATTTCACGGGATACTCTGAACCTGAAGCTTCCGTTACGTGATCAGCTTCGAGCGAGGATTCTGAAATCCATGCTGATTACATTGCTTAGCAAGTAACTTCGTACATGAAAATTTGTCAGAATAATATAGAAGCGGGAGGGATTATGATGGTATGTCAAGAATGCAATAAGAAACCAGCAACACTCCATTTCACCAAGATTGTGAATGGAGAAAAAACGGAATTTCATTTGTGTGAATCTTGCGCCCGCGAGAAAGGGGATCTCATTCCTGGAACTACAAATGGCTTTTCCATCCACAATTTGCTTTCTGGGCTCCTTGACTTTGATCCTTCAACCTCAGCAGGTGTAGGTGGATTTGCAACTAAGCCTATCCAAACCATATACTGTGAGCATTGTGGACTCACGTATTCACAATTCAGCAAGATAGGCAGATTTGGCTGTGTTCATTGCTATAAGAATTTTGCAGAAAAGCTTGATCCTCTATTTAGACGCGTGCATGGTAATACAGTTCATGTAGGTAAGGTACCTAAACGCTCAGGTGGAATAATTAAGCACAAGCGTGAGATAGAATTGCTTAAGAAAGAGATGCAGATTCGAATAGAATCAGAAGAGTTCGAAATGGCTGCGGAAATTCGTGACCAAATTCGCGAATTAGAGAAGAAAATTCCTACTAAAGATCAGGCAAGCAGCTAAGGAGGAAAGATCATGACTCATACTCGTTTTACTAACGATGCTTTAAGTGAGTGGATGCGGGGAGAAGGTCCAGATATGGATGTTGTTATCTCTTCGAGGGTGCGACTTGCTCGAAATCTAAGTGATGTACCTTTCCCTATGCTTGCAACGAATGTACAATCGCAGGATGTCCTTAATCGTGTGGCCAAAGTTGTTGATAGCGGGGACCTCGATGCCATTACACCGCTTACGATGATTCCACTATCCGATTTGAATGAAACGGAGAAGCGGGTGCTCGTTGAGAAACATCTTATTTCTCCGAACTTGGCGAATGATTCGCGCAATGGGGCCGTTATGCTTAATGATCAAGAATCGGTTGCCATTATGATTAATGAAGAAGATCATCTGCGAATTCAAAGCTTATGTCCAGGCTTTCAAGTAAGGGAAGCTTGGGAAATTGCAAATCGATTAGATGATATATTTGAAGAGCAGCTAGATTATGGTTATGATGAGAAAAAAGGATATTTAACAAGCTGTCCGACGAATGTGGGTACAGGAATTCGGGCCTCCGTTATGATGCATTTGCCTGCACTTGTCATCACGCAGCAAATCAATCGAATCCTTACAGCTGTCACACAGGTTGGCTTGACTGTACGGGGGTTATATGGTGAGGGCAGTGAAGCGGTTGGTAATGTATTTCAGGTCTCGAATCAAATCACGTTAGGACAATCCGAGGAAGAAATAATTGATAATTTGCACAGTGTTGTACGTCAAATTGTTGAGCATGAACGTGCTGAGCGGCGTAAGCTAATGGTAGAGATGAAAACACGGATTATTGATCGTGTATCTAGATCGCTTGGTATACTCTCTTACGCGGCTGTGATCGATTCCAAAGAAGGTGCTCAGCGCATTTCAGATGTAAGGCTGGGTGTAGATTTAGGCATTATCAAGAATGTGCCAATTAATGTGCTTAATGAACTGCTGGTGATGACACAGCCAGGTTTCTTACAGAAGCATGCGGGAACGAAATTGTCTGCAGATGAGCGAGACATGCGCAGGGCACAGATCATTCGCGAACGTATGCAGGGAGACAGAATTATTTAAACTAGCGAATTATTATTAACATAAATTAATATATTTATTAAAATCTTGGAGGTGCAGATCATGATGTTTGGGAGATTTACAGAACGAGCTCAGAAAGTATTGTCTTTAGCGCAAGAGGAAGCAGTTCGATTAGGACATAACAATATCGGTACAGAGCATATTTTGCTCGGTCTCATTCGCGAAGGTGAAGGGATTGCAGCCAAAGCCTTGATTGCACTGAACCTGGGACTAGAAAAAATCCAAGATGAAGTGGAAGCATTAATCGGCAGAGGCCAGGAGCAGCCAACAAATATTGCCTATACACCTCGCGCTAAGAAAGTGATTGAATTATCAATGGATGAAGCGCGTAAGCTTGGTCATACGTACGTTGGAACAGAGCATATTTTACTTGGTCTTATCCGTGAAGGTGAAGGTGTGGCTGCCCGTGTTCTAAGTAATTTGGGTGTGTCATTAAATAAAGCGCGTCAACAAGTATTGCAATTGCTAGGATCAAGCGAAGTCGTTTCCAGCTCCCATAGTCCGAGTGCGAACGTAAGTACGCCTACGTTAGATTCCTTGGCACGTGATTTAACGGCTTCGGCTAGGGAAGGGAATTTGGACCCTGTGATTGGTCGCGCTAAGGAGATTGAGCGCGTTATTCAGGTGCTTAGCCGCCGCACAAAGAACAATCCTGTTCTAATCGGTGAGCCTGGTGTCGGTAAAACGGCGATCGCTGAAGGGTTGGCGCAGCGAATTATTAATAACGAAATTCCAGAAACGCTTAAAGATAAACGCGTGATGACACTCGATATGGGTTCAGTCGTAGCGGGTACCAAGTATAGAGGCGAATTTGAAGATCGTCTCAAGAAAATCATGGATGAGATTCGCCAAGCGAATAACATTGTTTTGTTCATTGATGAGCTGCACACGTTAATTGGTGCAGGTGGTGCAGAAGGAGCGATTGACGCTTCCAATATCCTGAAGCCTGCGTTAGCGCGTGGTGAGCTGCAATGTATTGGTGCTACAACGCTCGATGAGTACCGCAAGTACATCGAGAAGGATGCAGCGCTTGAGCGCCGTTTCCAACCGATTACAGTGGATCAGCCATCACCTGAAGAAGCCATTCAAATTCTTTACGGTTTACGTGATCGCTATGAAGCGCATCACCGCGTTAAGATTACCGATGAGGCCATTATTGAAGCGGTTAAGCTATCCGATCGCTACATCTCAGATCGTTTCTTGCCGGATAAAGCGATTGACTTGATCGATGAGGCGAGCTCCAAAGTGAGACTTCGCTCATACACTGTACCGCCTAGTCTTAAACAGCTTGAGAACAAGCTGGAGGATATCCGCAAAGAGAAGGATGCAGCGGTTCAGAGTCAAGAGTTCGAGAAAGCAGCAGGTCTTCGTGATACGGAGCAGAAGATGCGTGAAGAACTCGATACGACGAAGAATGAATGGAAAGAAAAGCAAGGTCGTATGGATACCGAAGTTACGCCAGACGATATTGCACATATTGTGGCATCGTGGACAGGAATTCCAGTTACAAAGATGGCAGAAGAGGAAACAGAGCGTCTACTCAAAATGGAAAGCATTCTTCATGAACGTGTAATCGGTCAAGAAGAAGCTGTCAAAGCCGTATCCCGTGCAATTCGCCGAGCTCGCGCAGGGTTGAAAGATCCGAAGCGTCCAATGGGTTCCTTCATTTTCCTAGGACCAACGGGTGTTGGTAAAACAGAGCTTGCTCGCGCACTCGCTGAATCTTTATTCGGTGATGAGAACGCCGTTGTTCGGATCGATATGTCGGAGTACATGGAGAAGCATTCAACTTCCCGTTTAGTTGGAGCGCCTCCAGGATATGTAGGATATGAGGAAGGCGGACAGTTAACAGAGAAAGTTCGTCGTAAGCCGTATTCGGTTGTATTATTGGATGAGATCGAAAAGGCGCATCCAGAAGTATTTAACGTACTATTGCAAGTTCTTGAAGATGGACGCCTGACTGATTCCAAGGGACGTACCGTTGATTTCCGCAATACTTTAATTATTATGACCTCCAATGTCGGCGCGGAAATGATCAAGAAGAATTCAACGCTTGGGTTCACAGCTGTACAGAATTCAGGTAGAGATTATGACAATATGAAGGATAAAGTGATGGGCGAGCTAAAGAAATCATTCCGTCCGGAGTTCTTGAACCGGATTGATGAAATTATCGTGTTCCATTCCCTTGATGAGAGTCATATTGCGGAGATTGTATCCCTCATGGCAGAAGAGCTTCGCAAGCGTTTGAAGGAGCAAGAAATCGAATTTACACTGACCGATAGTGCCAAGAAGTTCTTAGCTAAAGAAGGCTATGACCCAACATTTGGTGCAAGGCCGCTGCGTCGGGCGATCCAGAAGCATATTGAAGATCGCTTGTCGGAAGAACTACTTAGAGGTGCCATTGTGAAAGGCGATTCTGTCGTGATCGATGAACTGAACGGTGAACTTGTTGTAAACAAGAATGAAAATACAGTGGAAGCTAAATAAATTGAAACAATTATTAAGGACATTGAACGTATGTTATGGCATCTATTTGCCAGACATACTTCAATGTCTTTTTTGCGTGAAAGGAATAAGGCTTTAATAGAGCAATTAATAATGATAAACTAAATATGATAAGGAGAGGTGTAAAGGGGCGAAATAATAAGCAGTGAGTAAAGTGAAGAGTAAATTTGTATGCGGTGAATGCGGTTATGAATCTCCAAAATGGATGGGCAAATGTCCAGGGTGTCAAAGCTGGAATTCAATGACGGAAGAAATCGAGACGCCTACGCGCTCGCCAGGTCTTACTTCTAGTATGCGGACGACAAAGCAGAAGCCAATGCCTATTATTGATGTAGAATGCGCACCTGAGGATCGGGTACGGACGGCCAATGCGGAGCTGAATCGTGTGCTTGGAGGAGGGATTGTACCAGGCTCACTTATTTTGGTCGGTGGAGACCCGGGAATTGGCAAATCTACACTCCTGCTGCAAACATCCCATTCACTTGCACATTCAGGTCATAAGGTGCTCTATATCTCGGGTGAAGAATCGGTGAAACAGACCAAGCTAAGAGCAGACCGTCTCGGGGCTAATTCTCCTCTATTATATGTACTTTGCGAAACGAATCTTGAATATATTGAAGAAGCAATTGAAGAGGTGCAGCCTGACCTGGTGGTGATTGACTCGATTCAGACGGTCTATCATCCAGCAGTTACTTCGGCTCCAGGTACAGTAGGGCAGGTTCGTGAGTGTACAGGTCATTTTATGCGCATTGCCAAAATGAAGGGTGTCGCTACGATTCTGGTTGGACATGTGACTAAAGAAGGAGCAATTGCAGGACCACGGTTACTTGAACATATGGTGGATTGCGTATTATATTTTGAAGGAGAGCGCCATCATACGTATCGAGTATTACGAGCGGTGAAGAATCGATTCGGGTCCTCGAATGAAATTGGGATTTTTGAAATGAGAGAAGAAGGACTTGTGGAGGTTAGCAATCCTTCGGAATTATTCTTATCGGAACGTCCGATGGGCGTTGCAGGTTCAAGCGTTGTAGCCGCAATGGAGGGAACTAGACCTATTCTGGTCGAAATTCAGGCGTTAGTTTCTACAACGAATTTCCCATCACCAAGACGTATGGCAACGGGTGTTGACCATAATCGACTCTCGTTAATTGTCGCGGTACTGGAGAAGCGAGTGGGAATGTTCTTGCAGACTCAGGATGTTTATTTAAATGTAGCGGGTGGTGTCAAGCTGGATGAACCTGCGGTTGATCTAGCTGTTGCAATCGCCATTGCCTCATCGCTGAAGGAGAATGCAACCAATTCCCATGATGTTGTATTCGGAGAGATTGGACTGACAGGCGAAGTGCGCGGCGTATCTCGAGTAGATGCACGAGTGAAAGAAGCGCAGAAGCTGGGGTTTAAACGTATTATTTTACCGGCCAAAAGCTTAAAGGGATTAACACCTCCGCCTGGTATTGAATTAATTGGTGTGAATACAATAACAGATGCACTTAAAGCAGCATTAGGTTAATTATAGAGAGATTGATGTACCCTAAGGAACGAAGGAATCATAAGCATGATAAAGCCGTTTCTTCTTGCAGGAGGATAATAAATGATAAAAGAAGAGAACAAGAGAGATGTGATGACCCAGTTGCTGCAGCTTGTGGCGCCAGGTACACCTTTTCGAGATGGATTAGAGAATGTACTACGCGCTAAGACAGGCGCTCTAATCGTAGTTGGATTCTCAGATGAGGTGAAAACACTTGTTGATGGCGGCTTTAGCATTAACTGCGATTTCTCGCCCTCTTATTTATATGAACTTGCCAAAATGGATGGAGCAATCGTCCTTAGCGAAGATACCAAAAAAATATTATATGCCAACACACAGTTGAATCCACTTTCGTCGATTCCCTCAACAGAAACGGGAATTCGCCATCGTACAGCAGAGCGTGTTGCAAAGCAAACCTGCAAACTTGTTGTCTCCATCTCCCAAAGAAGGAATGTTATCACTTTGTATCAAGGCAACTTGCGCTATTCGCTCAAAGATATTGGTGTCATTCTGACGAAGGCGAATCAAGCGATCCAAACTTTAGAACGGTACAAAATTGAATTGGATCAAGCACTCACGAATCTGACAGCCGCTGAGTTTGAAGAGCTTGTTACGCTACATGATGTATCACATGTTTTGCAACGTGTTGAGATGGTGTTACGTATAAAGAGTGAGATCAGACGATTTATTACAGAATTAGGAACTGAAGGTCGCTTAATTTCTATGCAGCTTGAAGAAATGGTTGGTAATACGGGGAATGAAACTCGGTTACTTATCAAAGACTATATTCGAGACATGAACGAAGATAAGGTTAAAGAAGTATTTAATTCTGTTATTCGGAGCAATAGCGATGACATTCCAGAAGCAGGGCATTTCATTCGCTTGCTAGGTTATCCGAATACAAGTACGATCGTTGATGAACCAGTAGCTCCTCGCGGCTTCCGTGTTCTAAGTATGATCCCGCGTCTGCCATCAGTCATAATTCACAATCTGATCGAGGAATTTGAATGCCTGCCTAATATTTTGTCTGCAACAATTGAAGAACTGGATGAAGTCGATGGCATTGGGGAAGTAAGAGCCCGTGCGATTAAAGACGGTTTAAAACGAATTAAGGACCAGGTCTTTATTGACAGACATATATAATTCTCATACAATCTTTATATTGCGATAGGTTATTGGGTAGAGTAAAACTAGAGGTGGACAAATAATGATTGCTAAATCGCTTCCGAATATATTTACACTCGGAAATCTTTTCTTAGGTATACTCGCCATCATTTTCGTTTTTAACGAGAAGCCGACAGAAGCTGCGGTACTTGTTATCGTTGCGATGTTGCTTGATGGTCTGGACGGCAGGGTTGCAAGAGCGTTAAATGTGCAAAGTGAATTCGGTAAAGAGCTGGACTCTTTATCCGATGTTATCTCTTTCGGTGTTGCTCCTGCGTTTATTATGTACTATGTGGCTTTCACAGATATCAATCCCTATGCGGCTTGGATCGTAACAGCGATCTTCCCGATTTGTGGCGCGATTCGATTGGCACGGTTTAACGTTGTTGCTGGAATTCCAGGATATTTCATTGGACTTCCGATTCCGGCAGCAGGGGGTATCCTAAGTACACTTGCCTTATTTAACAAAGACATATCTGTTTATTTGCTTATGTTAAGTACAGTATTGCTTTCTTACTTAATGGTATCACGTCTTAAATATCCGAATTTCAAAAAATCTGGCATTCCGAAAGCAGCAGTGTGGCTTACACCAATCGTGGCCATTCTGGCAGTGGTATTAGCACTTCGCTTCCCGGAGTACATTTCCAAAGGAATTCTAGTGTTACTGCTTGTGTATGCACTTTATGGCCTAAAAAAAAACGTTGATGGTGTAGTGACCAAAATTCGTCGTAAGAACCGTAAAGAGCACAATCAAGAAGAGAAGAAATCGAAGTTTAATTTCTAGTGTGTAAAAGAATAAGAAGATGGCTTTCATTTTAAATGGAAGCCATCTTTTTTTATTTGGGTATCTCGAAGCTGCCGATTTTATCACTGTACAATAAAGTGTTTAGCTGGAAAACTTCCTGTTAATTATTATTTTGAAGATAATTATAGACCATGTTAAAATTTAACTAATATACATAATTCCTATATTTTCGTAAATAAGGGAGGTCGAGCGTGAGAAAAAATGGATGGTTAATAGACTTAACGTTACTTGCCGGTGTTGTTATTTTGATTAAAGGTATATGGTCTTACTTGTCAAATTATAGTGTCCTTCAAGATTTTGATCTCATGGTTCTTGTAACTAAAACCTATCTTTATACATTTGGTGGTATAATTTTGATTTTGTTTTGTTTTGTTATAAGGAAGCTGTTTAATCAAATTCAAGCATTAAAGATTCAATTAATGGATCTACAAGAAAAAATAGATAAGCCATAGACAAGAAGAAACGGTTTCACCGTCTTTAAGGACGGATACGTTTCTTAAGGTATTACTCAGAATTTATGATACAAATGTTATAAATTCTGTAATACAGAAAAGGAGCTTATCCCGTGATAGAAAATAATCTATCTTGGGGAAGGCTCCTTTTGATTATATCTTACGTTCATGCTAAGCCATGTTGAATAAACCAAGCGTAGCGCATTTCTTCGATTCATTGGCGACAACCTGTTCCAAATCGATGTCGAGAAGATTGGAAAGTGCAGCGATGTAAAATAAATGCTTGCCGATCTCCGCTTCGACGATTTCTTTACAGTTCTCGCATAGGTTGCCATTCATGTGCGTACCTAGTTGTTTCTTAGCGTCCTCCAAAGACATTTCTGGCGAGTATGGCTGCTTGGAAGCATTCACTTCGATGCAACCACATTCTGTCGTTGCTTTAATGACAGATCGACTCATTGCAGCACTAGACTGTTGAAGTTTAGATAACACATCCAGAAGGCTTCGGTGACGGAGTAATAATTCTGATACTTGGTCTTGGAAATCCATGAGCGTAGGAGCGGTCATTCCATTCACCTCATTCATAATCAGTTCGCAATTCATGATGAATTAATTATATAAGATACGGATTATTATTTCAATTTTATGATTAGTGATCCGTTTTTTGGAACATAATTGTAAATAGATAAGAAGAAATGTTCTAATCTGCTTATAAAAAGATATGGGGGTGAAGTCTGTCATGAAAAAATGGATAGGATTCTTATGCGCTATTATGGGTGGCTTATTAGGATATCAATGGAGCGATGCAATCGTTTATGCGCTTGGATTGGAATCAAGTCCTGGAATTGCCTTACTTGCTACATTAGTTATTGTAGCTGGAATGTTCGGATTTACAGCTGGACTCGCAAATTATGGGATGAAATTAATGAAACGTGGGGAGACAAACCTGGGTAGTGTCCCTTTATCAGGGATGTTTGCAGGCTTATTTGGTCTGATGTCAGGGTTAATTGTTTCGATTCTGCTCTTTCCATCACTTGATCGTGTGGTTTGGCTAGGACCTTTGTTTCCGTTATTTGTAACAGCTATTCTTGGATTCATTGGATTTCGAATTGGTTTTGGCAAGAAAGAGGAGCTTGCTCACTTGGCTAATAAGCTTCAAGTCAGCTTGGATGGTGGCAAGACCTATGGTAAAGATCTGGAGCACAAAATTCTGGATACATCGGTGATTATCGATGGACGGATTGCAGATATTTGCAAGACAGGATTTATTGAAGGGACACTTGTCATACCAGAATTTGTTCTGGAGGAGCTTCAGCATATCGCAGATTCTTCTGACTTGCTTAAACGCAATCGTGGTCGAAGAGGACTCGATATTCTGAATAAGATTCAGAAGGAACTTGATGTTAAAGTACTTATTTATGAAGGTGACTTTGAAGAGGTTTCGGAGGTTGACTCCAAGCTCGTTAAGCTGGCGAAACTGCTTGTCGGGAAAGTGATCACGAATGATTTTAACCTGAATAAAGTCTGCGAGCTGCAAGGCGTAGCCGTACTGAATATCAATGATCTCGCAAATGCCATTAAGCCAGTCGTATTACCAGGAGAAGAAATTCTCGTACAGGTAATCAAAGACGGCAAGGAGTATGGACAAGGTGTTGCGTATCTAGATGATGGCACGATGATCGTAGTTGAAGGTGGTCGAGAGTTCATTGGATCTATGCTCGAAGTCATGGTTACAAGCGTACTTCAAACATCAGCAGGTAGAATGATCTTCGCCAAGCCAAAACTATTGGAAAAAGCCCAGTAATCCATGTATGATTAAGGAAGATTAAATTGTGCTGCCGTGATCGTAAATTACGAGCTTGTATATACTCCTACATCCGCTTTCCGGACCATATACAACTCTCCATTTACTCGGCTGATAAATAATCTTCCGATCATCAAAACATCTGAATACTAGGGAGAGAGAAACATGGGGAGACTTGGCGCACTTGTGGTTGCCGCAGGGAAAGGAACGCGGATGGGAACTGCCGAGAGTAAGCAGTACTTATCGCTTGGGGACAAGCCAATCCTTGTACACACATTGCTGCTATTCGAACGAATGCAAGAAGTGGATTCCGTCGTACTTGTTGTCTCTGATGGACAAGAGGCAAGATGTCAATCCTATATCGAGCAATATAAATTACATAAGGTACGGTCGATTGTAGTCGGAGGGGTAGAGCGTCAGGATTCCGTGAGAGCTGGACTTGAGGCATTCTCTTCCGATATCGATTGGGTCCTGATTCATGATGGGGTCAGACCATTTCCGGCAGAAGAGCATATTCTTGCTTGCGTAAGAGAAGCGATGCAGACAGATGCTGCTGTACTTGCTGTACCTGTTAAAGATACAATTAAAGTTGTGAATGCTGAGGGGCAAATTCAGTCAACCCCTGATCGTAGAAGCTTGTGGGCTATCCAAACGCCGCAGGCTTTTCGGCTTTCTGTCTTAAGGGAGGCGCATGAACGTGCAGCGCATGATCATTTCTTAGGGACGGATGATGCGATGTTAGTCGAACGACTAGGTATAACCGTACAGGTTGTACAAAGCGATTATTACAATATCAAAATTACAACACCAGAAGATTTGCCAATGGCGGAATGGATTATACATAATGTGAGGGGAGAGAAGGGTTAATGATTCGTGTAGGACAAGGATTCGATGTGCATCAGTTAGTAGAAGGCCGCAAATGTATAATTGGTGGGGTAGACATCCCTTATGAGAAAGGCTTATTAGGGCATTCGGATGCGGATGTTTTGCTGCATGCTATTACGGATGCTATATTAGGCGCATTAGCGTTAGGCGATATTGGCAAACATTTCCCAGATACAGCGGCTGAATTTAAGGATGCAGATAGCTTAGTTTTGCTCAAAAATATCTGGGCAATGGTTAAGGAACGAGGTTACAAGCTTGGCAATATTGACTCTACCATTATTGCGCAGCAGCCCAAGATGGCTCCATATATTCCGCAAATGGCTGAAATTATTGCGGATGCATTGGATGCGGATGTCGATCAGGTGAATGTCAAAGCGACGACATCTGAGCGTCTCGGATTTACCGGCAGAGGCGAAGGAATTGCAGCCCAGTCCGTTGTATGTCTTGTAAAAATGTAATATGCTATGATAATAAATTATTTATGAATAAGCGAGGTACAAGCAAATGACTAGACCAGTTCGCGTACGATATGCCCCAAGTCCAACCGGGCATTTGCATATAGGGAATGCAAGAACAGCATTATTCAACTACTTGTTTGCCCGTCACCATGGCGGCAAATTGATCATTCGTATTGAAGATACGGATCTTAAGCGTAATATTGCTGGCGGTGAAGAAAGTCAGTTAAAGTATTTAAAATGGCTCGGAATTAGCTGGGATGAGAGCATTGATATCGGTGGTGAATATGGTCCATACCGTCAAACGGAACGCCTTGATATTTATACGAAGCATGCGCAGGATCTGATCGATCGTGGCTTGGCTTATCACTGCTATTGTACGGAAGAAGAGCTTGAACAAGAGCGCGAAGCGCAAGCGGCTGAAGGTCTTAACCTGCAATACTCAGGCAAATGTCGTCATTTGACTGCAGAGCAGCGTGCAGAGCTTGAAGCGCAAGGTCGCAAGCCAAGTATTCGTTTTAACGTGGATCAAAGTCGTTCATATACTTTTGATGATATCGTTAAAGGTGAAATTACGTTTGATGCGTCAACAACTGGCGACTGGGTTATTATCAAAAAAGACGGTATTGCCACTTACAATTTTGCCGTTGTAATTGATGATTACCTCATGCAGATATCCCATGTCCTTCGTGGTGAAGATCATGTGACGAACACTTTGCGTCAGCTTATGATCTATGATGCATTCGGCTGGGAAGCACCGATCTTCGGACATATGACGCTTATCGTTAGTGATAACGGCAAGAAGCTTAGCAAGCGTGACGAATCCATTATTCAATTTATCGAGCAATATGATGATCTTGGATTTTTGCCAGAAGCGATGTTCAACTTCATTTCTTTACTTGGCTGGTCGCCTAAAGGTGAACAGGAGATCTATTCTCGTGAGGAACTTATCGAGGTATTCGACGAGCAACGTCTATCCAAGAGCCCTGCCGTATTTGATAAGAATAAATTAAACCATTTAAATAACAGCTACATTAAAAATACAGATCCAGATCGTCTGACTCAAATGGCGATTCCACATCTACAGAAGGCTAATCTATTGCCTGCGACATTAACAGATGCGCAATATAGCTGGACGAAGGATCTTGTGAAGCTTTATCAAGAGCAAATGAACCATGCTTCTGAAATCGTAGAGCTATCTGAATTGTTCTTCCAAGAAGAGCTAAATTTCGAGGCAGAAGCAGCGCAATTGTTGCAAGAAGAGCATGTGCCTACAGTAGTTGGCGCGTTTTTAGCACAAATTACACAAACAGAGGAATATACACCAGAAATCATTGCAGGACTGCTTAAGAATGTACAAAAAGATACAGGTTATAAAGGCAAACAGCTATTCATGTCGATTCGTGTAGCCCTTACTGGTCAAATGCATGGACGTGATTTGAATATGACGATTTATTTACTTGGTAAAGAAAAAGTACAAGCTCGTCTACAGAACCTGTTGTCATAAATGCATTCTTTTGGATATACTGTAGGTAATACTATTTTTGTAAATGAATCAGAATAGCTTTGAACAGGAAAAGTAGGTTATGAATCTTAGTCGATTCTGCTGAGGGTTTCCCAGAGAGAATGATCTTAATCATCAAGAAGATGGTTATGGCTGCAAATCATTTAGACCCGAACAACCGAAAATGCACCTGGGAGCTGCTGCGCCGAACTGCCCGTAAGGATATAAGTAGGTGTGAGCCGGATCGCTTCCGTTATTAGCGTATAAGTGTGACAACAAGATTGGCTGCATATGCAGCTGCACTAGAATTTGTCACAAGCAGAGTGGAACCGCGTCAATACACACGCCTCTGCAGCCTATTCATAGGCTGTGGGGGCTTTTTTTGTGGGTAAGAATGACGGTGAAGCGAGATCCACTTATTTTCACAACAATTTTCACAACATAGATCTTGAGCGCAAATGAAGTTGTCATAGCTTGATTGGTAGTTAGATGCCAGAGGGAGTCGTGTATGTGGAAGACAATGAAATCAGATATCCAAGCGGTGTATGAGAATGATCCGGCAGCTCGAAGCACATTTGAAATTATTTTTACCTATTCGGGAGTTCACGCGATCTGGCATCATCGTTTCGCTCATTGGTTTTTTAAGAAGAGAATGTATACAATTGCACGTATTATTTCGCAGGCTTCTCGTTTCATTACAGGGATTGAGATTCATCCAGGCGCTCGGTTAGGTCAAAGGCTATTTATCGACCATGGTATGGGGATTGTTATCGGTGAAACTTGCGAGATTGGGAATGATGTTGTTCTCTATCAAGGCGTAACCCTTGGCGGAACAGGCAATGAGAAGGGAAAGCGTCATCCGACGATTGGGAATAACGTTGTTATTTCTTCCGGGGCTAAGGTGCTCGGATCATTCTTTGTAGGGGATAACTCACGTATTGGAGCAAATGCAGTCGTGCTGAAGGAAGTGCCGCCTAACAGTACAGTCGTAGGGATTCCTGGACGAATTGTGAAGCGCGATGGTGTAAGGATTGAACGATTGAATCATGGCGATTTGCCAGATCCAATTATCGATATATGTCATCATTTAACGACAGAGATTAATCAGCTTAAACAACAGATCCATGATTTACAGCACCAGCTTGCAGATGCAAATCAAAAGAATGGAGGCGTCATCCATCATGACACTTAAAATTTATAATACGATGTCGAGGCAAAAAGAAGAATTCATTCCGCTTGAGCCAGGCAAGGTCAAAATGTATGTTTGCGGACCTACGGTATACAATTATATTCATATCGGGAATGCCAGACCGGCAATTTTCTTTGATGTAGTGCGTAGATATTTAACTTATTCAGGTTATGATGTGTCGTATCTTGTCAATTTTACAGATGTAGATGATAAAATTATTCGTGCTGCAGAGGAAACAGGTGAAGAAGTTGGTGCATTAGCAGAGCGATTTATCGAGGCGTATTTGGAAGATGTGCGAGCAATTGGCATCCATCCGGTTACTCATCATCCGCGCGTAACGGAGAACATCGATGCTATTATCGCATTCATAGCACGTCTAGTTGAGAAAGGCTTTGCTTATCCAAGCGGCGGCGATGTTTATTACAGAACGACGAAATTCGACGAATATGGTAAGCTTTCGCATCAGAATCTGGATGAATTGCAATATGGGATTCGCATAGAAGTGGATGATCGCAAAGAGAATCCGCAGGATTTTGTTCTATGGAAAGGTGCGAAGCCAGGAGAGATCTCATGGGAATCGCCTTGGGGCGCAGGCCGTCCTGGCTGGCATATCGAATGCTCGGCAATGGTTCAAAAATATCTTGGCGAAACCATTGATATCCATGGCGGCGGACAGGATTTGACGTTCCCGCACCATGAGTGCGAAATTGCGCAGTCTGAAGCTGTTACAGGTAAACCGATGGCTCATTATTGGATGCATAATGCTTTTATCAACATGGATAATGAGAAAATGTCCAAATCACTTGGCAATTTTGTGATGCTAAGAGATATTCGTCAACAAATTCGTCCACAGACGCTAAGATTTTTTATGCTGAATGCTCACTATCGCAATCCGCTGAATTTCAGTGAGGAAACGGTTCGCCAAGCAGACAGCTCTGTTGACCGCATTTGGAATGCGATTACGAATCTGGAGCACCGTTTATCGGTAGCCCTAAATGGTCCTGTTGACGAGCAAGTTGCTGCACGCATCGAAGAGATTAAACAATATTTTGAATCCAAAATGAATGATGATTTCAATACACCAGATGCAATTACAGCGATCTTCGATCTTGTATCCGAGGCGAATATATACTTGAAGCGGGAGCGGGTAACGGCTGAAACGATTGAAAGCTTGCTAAATACATTTAAAGCTTTTGATGCTGTTCTGGGTATATTGCCAAGCGAGAATGGCGATTTATTAGATGAGGAAGTTGAATCACTCATTGCGGAGCGGGTGCAAGCTCGTAAAGATAAGAACTGGTCACGTGCGGATGAAATTCGCGATTTGTTGACAGAGAAAGGCATTTTTCTTGAGGATACACCACAAGGAATTCGCTGGCGCCGCAAATAAAAGAAGAATGAATGAAGGGTAGACTATGACAGATAACAATCCAGATGTACAAATGGATATGAATTTATTATTTTATCCACCTGACAAAAATCCAGCACTGATTCATCCATTGGTGCTGGCTTATGTTGGTGATGCGATCTTCGAGCTGTTCATCAGGCAAGTCGTGATTAGCCAGCCGAACCAAAGACCGAATTATTTGCACCGTACTGCGACACGTTATGTTTCGGCTAAGGCACAATCGAAGGCGCTCGAACAATGGCTTCCGCTGCTAACGGAGGAGGAACAGGATGTTGTGCGTCGTGGACGCAATGCCAAGTCAGGTTCGATTCCGAAGAACGCGGATGTGCTCGAATATCGTCATTCCACGGCGATGGAATGCTTGATTGGTTATTTGCATTATAAGGGTGAGCATGCTCGGCTAAGAGAGCTGCTTGATATGTTGATAAATAAATAAAGGGGGACTCGTGATGTCAGAGGAGTTTATTGGTGGGAAGCATTCGATCCTGGAAGCGATGAAGGCAGGACGTACGATAAATAAAATTTGGATAGCAGAGAATGGGCAGAAGGCACTTACACAGCCTATTATCGCTGAGGCTAAGCAGCACGGTATTATTGTTCAATTTGCGGACAAGCGTAAGCTTGATACGATGGCAGAGGGATTGCAGCATCAAGGTGTTGTAGCCCAAGTTGCTGCTTATGATTATGTGGAGATCGACGATATTCTCGAAGCTGCAAGAGTACGCGGTGAGGATCCGTTCATTTTGATTCTGGATGAAATTGAAGATCCGCATAACTTAGGCTCCATTCTTCGTACAGCGGATTGCACAGGTGTGCATGGGGTTATTATTCCCAAACGCCGCTCCGTAGGTTTAACAGCTACTGTATCCAAAATTTCCGCAGGTGCAGTGGAATACGTGCCAGTTGCACGTGTTACGAACATTGCACAAACTATTGATAAGTTAAAAGAACGTGGCGTATGGGTCGCGGGCACAGATGTTAGTGCAGCAGATGATGTATATCGCAGTAATTTTGCTATGCCGATCGCACTTGTCATTGGGAATGAAGCGAAGGGCGTCGGACGATTGATCAAGGAAAAATGCGATTTTCTAGTCAAGCTTCCTATGCAGGGCAAAATCAACTCGCTTAACGCCTCTGTTGCAGCTGGTGTTCTGATGTATGAGGTCGTTAGACAGCGTAAGCAGAGCTGATGAGGGATGCAGGAATTTTTGATTGTTGATGGATATAACATTATTGGGGCTTGGCCGAAGCTAAGCAAACTCAAGGATGTGAATTTGGAGGAAGCGCGCAATTCGCTCATCCATATGCTAGCGGAATATCAGTCTTTCTCTGGGATGAAGACTTATCTTGTATTTGATGCCTATCTGGTTCCCGGAATAGGAAAACAGTATTCGCAGAGCAGATTAAGTGTTCTATACACGAAGGAGAAAGAAACGGCGGATGAGCTAATTGAGCGGTTGGTAACTGATTTAATCGGCAGAAGAAAGCAAGTGTACGTTGCGACCTCGGATATGATAGAACAACATGTTATATTCGGCAAAGGCGCACTACGTATGTCTGCTAATGAGCTATTGGTTAAAGTAAGAAATAGTCGCAAAGAGATACAAGGAAAGATCGCAAATGACTTGATTCCAGAACGGAATACGTTCGATAAGTTTATGGATCCTGCTATGAGAGAGAAATTTGAACGTATGCGAAGAGGGGAATAATCCTGTTTTTACGGTAAATATTGTAATTAACCCCGTTGACGATGTAAGTTTCCTTCATGTATACTGAACGTATCTTAAAGTTTGTAAATTTTTCAAGCTTCATGGGCCGGAGGGATTATAGTGAGTGTCGACCTCAAAGAATTGAGAATGAACGTATATGATCTCGCGCTGGATGAAGATTTAATCGAGTCTGTCCGACAAGGCAATAGTGAAGCGCTTGAATATTTGATTAATAAGTATCGCAACCTTGTCAGAGCCAAGGCGCGTTCCTACTTTCTAATTGGCGCTGATCGAGAAGATATCGTGCAAGAAGGAATGATAGGCTTATATAAATCCATCCGTGATTTCCGCGGGGACAAGCTGGCATCATTCAAAGCCTTTGCGGAGATTTGTATTACGAGGCAGATCATCACAGCGATCAAGACAGCAACTAGACAAAAGCATATTCCACTTAATTCCTATGTCTCCTTAGATAAACCCATTTATGATGAGGACTCGGATCGGACGCTCCTGGATATTATTTGCGGTTCTAAGGTTTCGGATCCAGAAGAACTTATCATTAATCAAGAGGAATTCACTGGACTTGAAGATAAGATGAGTGAAATATTAAGCGATCTGGAACGTAAGGTGTTAATGCTTTATCTTGATGGTCGCTCCTATCAGGAGATTGCAGTTGACCTTGATCGTCATGTCAAATCAATTGATAACGCTTTACAGCGCGTGAAACGTAAATTGGAACGGTATTTGGAAGTTAGAGATCTTGTCTAATTTCTATCATAATAAACAATCAGACAAGCAGTCGAGCAATCGATTGCTTGTCTTTTTTGTATACACACAAACCCTACTTGATACTATGAAAACGATCACGTAAATAATTTGAAAATTAACAATTTAGTAACAAATTTACTCCATTCTGTGATTAATATCACAATTGGTGCATGAGAGCGAATGATAGAATTGTGCCATAAACAGGGATATTTTGGAGGTGCAGTATGGATAAACCGGTAATTAAGAAACAGGGGCAATCCGTCGTTGTAACAAAGCCGAGCAGAAAAGATAGTGAGCCCTCCCTTAAAGGCACGTTTGCATCAGTTATGATTGTCGGAGGTGTCATTCTGATTACTTGGGTGCTTGTCTTCTTGCTATTCATTCACCGAACGTAGCAATGTGATTCAGCCATGTTATCAAGCTTCAGACCAACGTCATTTATGGGGAAAGAAGGTAAAGTATGCAAATTCATCGTTTAGAGAAAATTTGGCTATCCATTGGAATAGCAATGCTCATCATTTTTTTAGCGATAGTGGGGATCTCTGGTTTTGCAATGGGAATGAATCCGCCGACAAGCGATAGTGCACATGGAAGGATCGATCCAACGAAAGTGGATACAACGCCACCGTTTGATAAACCTGGACTTATTCAAGCGGGTGATAACCTGTATGAAGCGAACATGACAGCTTACCTATTCTCGTTCGATCCAGGCGAGATGGAAATACCAGCAGGCTCAACGGTAATGTTCAATATTACAAGTAAAGATGTTGTTCATGGCTTCTCGATTGTCGGTACGACAGTGAACATGATGGTAACTCCAGGTGAAATTAATCATTTAAGTTATAAATTTGACAAACCGGGCGAATATCTCGTTCTTTGCAATGAATATTGCGGCACAGGTCATGAAGTCATGCAAGCGAGAATTATTGTCAAATAAGGGATCTTATTAACTTCGAAATCCAAACTTTATTTTGAAGGAGATATTCGCAATGAAAGATAAAAGGTTTGATCCGAAAGACTCGAAGCTCATACTCGCACATGTACTATTAGCGTTTGCTGCGCTTTTAATAGGTGGTATCGCAGGTGTGCTGCAAGGATTGGTCAGAGGTGGCCTGATTACTTTACCGTCATTAATTGGTTACTATGAATTGCTTACGGCGCATGGCGTATTGATGGCACTTATTTTTACTACATATTTTATTATTGGCTTCTTATATTCCGGAGTTGCTTCAACGCTTGGCGGCAAGCTTCTGCCACATGTTCGCAAGATGGGATGGATTGGTTACTGGCTGATGACAATCGGTACCTTAGTCGGTACAGTTTGTATCCTAACTAAACAAGCAACTGTACTTTATACGTTCTATGCACCAATGAAAGCATCTCCATACTTTTACATCGCATTGGCACTTGTTGTAATCGGCAGTTGGATTAGTGGTTTCGCTATATTTACGCAATACAGCAGCTGGCGTAAGCAAAATAAAGGAAAATTGTCTCCGCTATTCGCTTTCATGGCGGTATCCACTATGATTCTGTGGCAAGTAGCCACGCTAGGTGTAGCGGCAGAGGTTGTTCTTCAACTGATTCCTTGGTCGTTCGGTTGGGTGGATACGGTTAACGTATTGCTCAGTCGCACACTGTTCTGGTTCTTTGGCCATCCGCTTGTATACTTCTGGTTAATGCCTGCTTATATTTGCTGGTATGTTGTTATTCCGAAAATCATCGGCGGCAAAATCTTTAGTGACTCGTTAGCGAGATTGTCTTTTATTCTATTCATCTTGTTCTCCGTACCAGTTGGCTTCCACCATCAATTAATGGAACCGGGTATCCCATCGTTCTGGAAGTACCTGCAAGTCGTATTAACGTTCATGGTTATTGTTCCTTCCTTGATGACAGCTTTCTCGATGTTCGCAACATTCGAAATGTATGGACGCTCCAAAGGAGCTAAAGGCTTGTTCGGATGGCTGAAGTTCCTTCCATGGGGAGATGTAAGATTCTTCGGACCTTTCGTGGGAATGCTGATCTTCATTCCAGCTGGAGCAGGCGGGATTATTAACGCGAGTAACCAAATGAATGCGGTTGTCCATAATACGTTGTTCATTACGGGACACTTCCATTTAACGGTAGCAACAAGCGTTGCTTTAACTTTCTTCGGTATTATGTATTGGTTGATCCCCGTTATGATGGGTAGACCACTTACGAAGAAGATGAATAAACTCGGTATTATACAGGTTATTATTTGGTGCGTCGGTATGCTGTTCATGTCAGGTGCGATGCACTGGGTAGGTTTACTTGGTGCACCACGCCGTACGCAAGGAACTGACTATAATGGCAGTGCTGAAGCAGCAGGCTGGATTCCATATAACGTAACGATGGCAATCGGCGGTACGATTCTATTCATTGGCGTCTTGCTCATGATTTACAATGTGATCGCCCTTATGCGTTCGCCGCGTGGTGAAACGGAGGAGTACCCAATTGCAGAAGCTTCCGAGCATTCCGGGGAAACACCTAAGCTTCTTGAACGTTGGGGTGTATGGATTGGTATTACCGTAGTTCTTATTCTTGTTGCCTACACACTTCCTGTGATCGATATGATTGGCGGAGATGTTGTGACGTCTCCAGGCTTCAAAACTTGGTAATTTATCAATTAATTACTACTTAACTCTGGTATCAATGAAATTATACAGAGATACAAATTTATATTATGGAGGGATTTACTCGATGAAAACGAAAGTAGCTATTTTAATTTTGTCCGTATTCGCATTTGCAACAATTCTAAGCGCTTGTGGCAGCAAGACCGAAAGTGCGGCTGCAACTGGTAATGTAACGGAAGTAACAGTAACAGGTACTAACTTTGCTTGGGATGCTAAAGAAATTAAAGTGAAAAAAGGCGACACAGTGAAGTTGACACTAGTTAATAAGCAAGGTATGCATGGTATTGAGATCCCTGATTTCAAAGTAAACCTAGATAAAGCTGGAACGAAAGAATTTGTAGCTGACAAAGCTGGGACATTCGAGTTTAAATGCTCCGTTATGTGCGGTACTGGTCATGGAGAAATGATCGGTAAATTGATCGTAGAATAATCATTCACATTTAACAGGCCGTCCTTTAATGAAGGGCGGTCTGTTGTTATTCGTATCCGAAGGATATTCCTTTAAGCGGCTTTGATTTATATTAAATCTTATATTATAGAAGAGAAAAAACCTTTATCACGTTATACTAGGTATAAAATGAGATTTATAATGAAACACTAGGATGCGTGGACAAGGTTCTGCTTGACATAGAATTTGACATATGTTAAAGTATTGCAGGTAGCCCTGTAAAACGCTTCTTTATGATGCACTTAAACGGGGCAGAAATATCTGTCTCGGGAGGTGTACAACATGCGGGTATTCATTACACTGGCGTGTACGAATTGCAAACAAAGAAACTATACATCCGTTAAAAATAAGCGCAACCATCCAGACCGTATGGAACTGAAAAAATATTGCAAATATTGCAATGAGCATACCGGCCATCGTGAGACTAGGTAGTATGTGGGGGTGTAGTTTGTGTCTATCTTAGCGAATATGAAAAAGGGTTTTTCGTCTAGCTTTGGTTTCTTTAAGGACAGTTATACTGAACTTAAGAAAGTAAAGTGGCCGAGCCGCAAAGAGTTAACCAGCTATACTTTGGTGACTGTAGGTACAATTGCCGTTGTTGCTATTTATTTCTTCTTGCTCGACCTTGGGATTAGTAACCTTGTTCGTTTCATTATGGATCTATAGGTGAATTCAATGGAAAAAAGTTGGTACGTCGTTCATACCTATTCTGGGTATGAGAACAAGGTTAAAGCTAACTTGGAGAAACGTGTTGAATCCATGGACATGACAGATAAAATTTTCCGTGTACTCGTTCCGATGGAAGAAGAAATCGTGAACAAGGATGGAAAGAAGAAATCTGTAATGCGCAAAGTCTACCCTGGCTATGTGCTTGTCGAAATGGTTCAAACAGATGATTCCTGGTATGTCGTGCGTAATACGCCTGGCGTAACCGGATTTGTCGGCTCCACTGGTTCTGGTTCTAAACCTACAGCTCTTCATCCTGAAGAAGTTGAGGCCATTCTCAAACATATGGGTATGGATGAGCCTAAACCGAAGGTAGAATTTAACCTTAAGGAAACGGTTCGTGTTAAAGTTGGGCCGTTTGCGAACTTTGTCGGCACAGTAGAAGAAATCTTGTTTGATAAGAGTAAGTTGAAGGTCCATGTCAACATGTTTGGCAGGGAAACCCCGCTTGAACTGGATTTTGATCAAGTGGAGAAGCTATAGTTTAGAAATGCGACCATTCCTTGGGATGGGCAGTTCTAATATATGAGGTTTCTGCTGGGCCTGTTCCTGCAAGAGGAGTAGGCTTTTTCAGTGGGAGGGACTCGAAGTATTCCCGTTTCACCACAATTTCGCAAGGAGGTGTCTCACATGGCAAAAAAGGTTATCAAAATCGTGAAATTGCAAGTTCCAGCAGGTAAAGCGAATCCAGCGCCGCCAATCGGTCCAGCTTTGGGTCAAGCAGGCGTGAACATTATGGCTTTCTGTAAGGAATTTAATGCAAAAACTGCAGATCAAGCAGGTCTAATCATTCCTGTTGTGATCGAGGTTTATGAGGATCGTTCGTTTACATTCGTTACGAAAACTCCTCCTGCTGCAGTACTTCTTCGCGTGGCTGCTGGTATCGCTAAAGGATCCGGTGAACCTAACAAGAAGAAAGTTGCAACAGTTAAACGTGATAAAGTTCGCGAAATCGCTGAACAAAAAATGCCTGACCTAAACGCTGCATCTGTTGAAGCTGCAATGCTTATGGTTGAAGGTACTGCTCGCAGTATGGGTATCACAATTGTTGACTAATTTTGTTTTATAATGGGCATATTGATGCCTAATCAGTGGGAGGGACTCCCCGTTAATACCACAAAGGAGGAATACAAATGGCTAAGCACGGTAAGAAATATATCGAAGCTTCCAAGCAAGTAACAGCTGATGCGCTGTACGAGTCACAAGAAGCGATTGAACTAGTTAAGAAATTAGCGTCAGCTAAATTTGACGAGACTGTTGATGTAGCTGTTCGTTTGGGTGTTGACCCAAGAAAACAAGACCAAGCTGTTCGTGGCGTAGTTGTACTACCACACGGTACTGGTAAAACTAAGCGTGTTCTTGTATTTGCCAAAGGTGATAAAGCGAAGGAAGCGGAAGCGGCTGGAGCAGATTTTGTTGGTGATCAAGACATGATTAATAAAATCCAACAAGGTTGGTTTGATTTTGATGTCTGCGTAGCGACTCCTGACATGATGAGTGAAGTTGGTAAGCTAGGTCGTCTGCTTGGTGGTAAAGGTCTTATGCCGAACCCTAAAGCAGGTACTGTAACTTTCGACGTTACTAAAGCTGTTCAAGAGATCAAAGCAGGTAAAATCGAGTACCGCCTTGACAAACAAGGACAAATTCATGCTGGTATTGGTAAAGTATCTTTCGATGCTGATAAGTTGCAAGACAACTTCAAAGCATTGCTTGATGCACTAGTTAGAGCGAAACCAGCAGCGGCTAAAGGTGTATACCTGAAGAACGTTGCGATCTCCTCAACTATGGGACCAAGCGTAACAGTGAATTTGCAATCATATAGATAGGTTGTTCCAATTTCAGGAACGTGATTGACTTTTATAGCCAGTCATGATAACCTAGCTAATGTTGTGATATTGAATATATAGACCGTAGACAGCAGGTGCTGTAATAAGCTTAATTTCCTGCCGAGGTGTTGTGATATAATTTCCGAATGGCTTGCCTTACGAGGTGAGCCTGAAGGATGAACGTCATGCCTTCGTATTGTCTGCGAAGGCATTTCTTTTTGCTTAGGCGTAAGAAATGCTGAACACAGATAAGTTTGCATAACCTGCAAACGAATATGCGATTGAAATGAGGTGTAACAATGGCAAATGCAAAAGTTTTAGCTGAGAAAGAACAGTTAGTTGGTGAATTAGCTGCTAAGTTTCGTGATAGCTCATGCGCAATCGTAACGGATTACCGTGGATTGAACGTAGCACAAGTAACTGAGCTTCGTAAATCACTTCGTGAAGCAGGTATTGAGTTCGCAGTTCTTAAGAACACAATGCTTCGCCGTGCGACAGCGTCGACTGAACTATCTGAGCTTGATCAATACTTGTCCGGTCCAACTGCGATTGCATTCAGTAAGGATGATGTAGTATCTCCTGCGAAAATTTTAACTCAGTTT
Organism: Paenibacillus albiflavus; assembly: GCF_004344915.1. Lineage (GTDB taxonomy): Bacteria > Bacillota > Bacilli > Paenibacillales > NBRC-103111 > Paenibacillus_AM > Paenibacillus_AM albiflavus. Next base: position 29,938 of record NZ_SKFG01000081.1, read on the forward strand.
GCGAAGAAAAACGAAAAACTTGAAGTTAAAGGCGGCGTAGTTGAAGGTAAAGTAGTTGATTTTGCACAAATCAAAGCGTTGGCAGATCTACCTTCCAGAGAAGGTCTTCTATCCATGCTACTCAGCGTCCTTCAAGCTCCAGTTCGCAACTTCGCCCTTGCGGTTAAAGCTGTATCTGAGAAACAAGAAGGCGCAGAAGCTTAATAAGTTAGTGATATAAAAAATTCGAATTATATATTGATGGAGGTATAACCATGAGCAAAGAGCAAATCTTGGAAGCCATTAAAGGCATGACAGTATTAGAATTAAACGACTTGGTTAAAGCAATCGAAGAAGAGTTTGGCGTAACTGCAGCAGCACCTGTAGCAGTTATGGCTGGCGGCGGCGCTGCTGAAGCAGCTGCTGAGCAATCCGAATTCGACGTAATCCTAGCTAACGCTGGTGCGTCCAAAATCAACGTAATTAAAGTGGTTCGCGAAATCACTGGTCTTGGCTTGAAAGAAGCTAAAGAACTTGTTGACAACGCACCAAAAGCAATCAAAGAGAAAGTATCCAAAGAGGATGCTGAATCAATCAAAGCTAAGCTTGAAGAAGCTGGCGCTAACGTTGAAGTTAAGTAATTTTGGTTTTATACGCAAACCTCTTGAGGCAACTCAAGGGGTTTGCTTTCTTTCATAAGTGGATTGGATGGAGGCATCCATTATTTATGAAAGAAAAAGGAGGGTTAGCGAATGTCAGAACATTATTATTCGGAGAAGCCTACAGTATGTAGTGATCGACATGTGATTGAAGCAACGCTTCGAGGTAAGACCTATAAATTTACGACAGATGCGGGAGTGTTCTCCAAGAAGGGTGTTGATTTTGGCAGCAAGCTTCTGATTGAATCGATGGAATTCGAGGATAATGCTAGAGTGCTTGATGTCGGCTGCGGGTATGGTCCGATTGGATTATCTGCTGCAACTATAGCTGTTAATGGTTTTGTAACGATGATCGATATGAATCAGCGTGCATTGGAACTCGTTCGAATGAATGCGGCTGCTAATGGAATTATGAATGTGAAGGTGCTGCAAAGCGATGCGTTAGCGGCGGTAAAACAAGAACAATTCGATGTAGTACTTACGAATCCGCCGATCCGCGCAGGTAAAGAGACGGTTCATCGTATTTTTACAGAAGCTAGAGAAGCTCTTGTGCCAGGAGGCACACTGTGGGTCGTGATTCAGAAGAAGCAAGGCTCACCTTCCGCTTATGCCAAGCTGGAGGAATTATTTGAGCGAGTCGAAGAGGTTACGAAAGATAAAGGGTATCGCATCTTTAAAGCGGAAAAATAAAAATTGAAGCATTGGGAAGAAGCCCGTTGCGTATACAAAAATATTTGACTTGACTTTTCTGGTGTGGTATCATTAAAAAATGTCAGTATTAGAATTGCCCTATATGTCTTCATTCTTGAAAATGTCAAGTGTTTTTCATAAACTTGAAGAAATGGATGCATAAGAATGTATATCCTCATTTTATAGCGGCAAATCTAACAAGGTAAGTGTTAATTTATACCAGCCAGCACGGGATAGCAGCAAAACACATCAAGAGGGCTTCTTTCGGAAGCTTTTCTTCATGATATTGAATTTATAACGATTGATTCATGGATTCTATGATCCCTTGGGAAGCGCATATCATTCTTTGGATGGCGCTGAAGCTGTTTGTATGTGTTTTATTAGTTATATAGGATTTGCAATACAAGCTAATGTAATTCTGATTAGTGATGTTCTTGTAAATTTGGTATAGCTTCAAAGATTTAGAAATGATTAGACTCGAGGGGTGAATGAACTTGGCGGGACATCTGGTTCAGTTTGGTCGACGTAAACGCAGAACTTATGCACGAATCAATGAGGTACTTGAGATTCCGAACCTGATTGAAATTCAACAAAAATCATACCAGTGGTTTTTGGATGAGGGTCTAAGGGAAATGTTTCAAGATATCTCCCCTATTCAAGACTTTACGGGGAATCTAGTGCTTGAGTTCATCGATTATAACTTAGGCGAACCTAAGTACACAGTTGATGACTCAAAAGAGCGTGATGTCACTTACGCAGCTCCACTTAGAGTGAGAGTGCGTCTTATCAACAAAGAAACCGGTGAAGTGAAGGAACAAGAAGTGTTCATGGGTGACTTCCCAATCATGACGGAAACCGGGACGTTCATTATCAATGGTGCCGAACGGGTTATTGTCTCCCAATTGGTTCGCTCTCCGAGTGTTTATTATAACACAAAAGTTGATAAGAACGGTAAGAAAACGTTCACTGCAACTGTCATCCCTAACCGTGGTGCATGGTTAGAGCTAGAGACAGATGCAAAGGACATTATTTATGTGCGTATTGATCGCACGCGTAAGATTCCAGTGACTGTGTTACTTAGAGCAATGGGCTTTGGTTCAGATGCTGAAATCTTAGAATTGCTCGGCGAAGACGAGTTTATTCAAAATACGTTAGATAAAGATAATACCGATTCAACAGAGAAAGCGTTAATTGAGATCTATGAGCGTCTTCGTCCAGGCGAGCCGCCTACGATTGATAATGCGCGTTCACTTCTTGTGGCACGCTTCTTTGATCCAAAACGCTATGACCTTGCGAATGTCGGTCGCTATAAAATAAATAAAAAGCTTCATATTAAGAATCGTCTATTCAACCAACGTCTGGCTGAAACTTTATTTGACCCGGATACGGGTGAAATTATTGCAGAAGCTGGTCAGTTGCTTGACCGTAGATTACTTGATGAAATTTTGCCTTCCCTTGAGAAGGGCGTAGGAAGACAAGAATATCGTGTGCCTAACGGGATTATCGATGCAGATATTCCAATTCAAACGATTAAAGTCTTCTCACCTATCGAAGATGGCAAAGTAGTCAAAGTGATTTCCAATGCTGTAATCGATAAGTCTGTTAAGAATATTACACCAGCGGATATCATTGCATCCATTAACTATTTCGTTGACTTATTGCATGGAATCGGTAGTACGGATGATATTGACCACTTGGGTAACCGTCGTTTACGTTCTGTCGGGGAGTTATTGCAGAATCAATTCCGTATTGGTTTGTCACGTATGGAGCGCGTAGTGCGCGAACGTATGTCCATCCAGGATGCGAATGTAATTACACCGCAAGCGTTAATTAATATTAGACCTGTTATTGCGTCTATTAAAGAGTTCTTTGGTAGCTCGCAGTTGTCGCAGTTTATGGATCAAACGAACCCACTAGCAGAACTTACGCACAAACGTCGTCTGTCAGCACTAGGACCAGGTGGTTTGACTCGTGAGCGCGCAGGCTTCGAAGTGCGTGACGTCCATCACTCTCACTATGGCCGTATGTGTCCGATTGAGACGCCTGAGGGACCGAATATTGGTTTGATCAACTCCTTATCAACGTTTGCGAGAATCAATGAGTATGGCTTCATCGAAGCACCATACCGCTGGGTAGATCCTAAAACAGGTATCGTTACCGAGAAAATCTCGTATTTGACAGCTGATGAAGAGGATAACTATGTTATCGCGCAGGCGAACGCTGAGCTTACTGAAGAGGGTACGTTTGCCGAAGAAACCGTTATTGTAAGGTTTAAGGATGAGAACTTGATTCTCCCTAACCAACGTGTGGACTACATGGACGTATCGCCTAAGCAAGTCGTATCCGTTGCGACGGCGCTTATTCCGTTCCTTGAGAACGATGACTCCAACCGTGCGCTAATGGGATCTAACATGCAACGTCAAGCTGTTCCACTCTTGATTCCAAAAGCACCGCTTGTTGGTACAGGTATGGAGCATAAGTCGGCTAAGGATTCGGGCGTATGTATCGTTTCCAAGCATGACGGCGTGATCGAGCGCGTATCCGGCAATGAAATTTGGGTTCGCCGTCAAGAGGTTGTAGACGGTCGTGTTGTGAATGGTGACCTTGTCAAACATAAGCTGCACAAGTTTATGCGTTCTAACCAAGGTACATGTATCAACCAACGTCCGATTGTCCATAAAGGCGATGTCATTAAGAAGGGCGATATTCTCGCAGACGGCCCGTCCACAGAGCATGGTGAATTAGCGCTTGGACGCAACGTAGTCGTTGCCTTTATGACTTGGGAAGGTTACAACTATGAGGATGCGATCCTGCTTAGTGAAAGACTAGTGAAAGAAGACGTTTATACGTCTATCCATATTGAAGAATATGAGTCCGAAGCTCGTGATACGAAGCTAGGACCAGAAGAAATTACGCGTGATATTCCGAATGTCGGTGAAGATGCGCTTAAGAATCTTGATGAGCGCGGAATTATCCGTGTCGGAGCTGAGATTGGTGCAGGCGATATCTTGGTTGGTAAAGTAACGCCTAAGGGTGTAACAGAGCTGACTGCAGAGGAACGTTTATTGCATGCAATCTTCGGTGAGAAAGCACGTGAGGTTCGTGATACAAGCTTGCGCGTACCGCATGGTACTGATGGTATCGTCGTTGATGTGAAGGTATTTACACGTGAGAATGGCGATGAATTGCCGCCAGGTGTTAACCAATTGGTTCGTGTCTATATCGCACAAAAACGTAAAATTTCCGAAGGTGATAAAATGGCGGGACGCCACGGTAATAAGGGTGTCATTGCTCGTATTCTCCCTGAGGAAGATATGCCGTTCATGCCGGATGGCACACCGGTTGAGGTCGTGCTTAACCCACTAGGGGTTCCATCGCGTATGAACATCGGACAGGTACTTGAGGTTCACCTTGGTATGGCAGCTAAGCAGCTTGGTCTGCATGTTGCAACACCAGTATTCGACGGAGCCAGCGAGTACGATGTATTCGATACGATGGAAGAAGCTGGCATGCAGCGTAATGGTAAAACCTTGCTGTACGATGGACGTACAGGTGAAGAGTTCGAACGTGAAGTTACAGTTGGTGTCATGTACATGATCAAACTGGCGCACATGGTCGACGATAAGATCCACGCGCGTTCAACTGGACCTTACTCACTTGTTACGCAACAGCCTCTCGGCGGTAAAGCGCAGTTCGGTGGACAGCGTTTCGGTGAGATGGAGGTTTGGGCACTTGAGGCATACGGTGCAGCTTATACGTTGCAAGAAATTCTTACAGTTAAATCCGATGACGTTGTTGGCCGTGTGAAAACGTACGAATCGATCGTCAAAGGTGAAAATATTCCAGAACCAGGGGTTCCTGAATCCTTCAAGGTTCTGATCAAAGAACTACAAAGTCTTGGTATGGATGTCAAAATCCTATCTGGCGACGAGAAAGAAATCGAAATGAAAGAATCCGATGATGAAGACGACGCTGCGTCAGATAAGCTAAATCTTAATCTTGAAGGCGCCGAAGTCGGAGTTGAATAATCAGTTTTGCTGAAACGCATGCCGTCCTGTAAAGGGGCGGCACAGGCGTTTCTACCTAGTTACTACCATAACTTTAAGGAGGGTTGCTCCTTGTTGGACGTTAACAACTTCGAGTTTATGAAAATTGGTCTGGCATCGCCTGACAAAATTCGTTCGTGGTCCCGCGGAGAAGTAAAGAAGCCGGAAACAATTAACTACAGAACACTTAAACCTGAGAAAGAAGGCTTGTTCTGTGAGAAAATTTTCGGACCAACGAAAGATTGGGAATGTCATTGCGGTAAGTACAAGCGTGTACGTTACAAAGGCGTTGTCTGCGATCGCTGCGGCGTTGAAGTAACTCGCCAAAAAGTACGCCGCGAACGTATGGGGCATATTGAGCTAGCTGCTCCTGTATCACACATCTGGTATTTCAAAGGAATCCCCAGCCGTATGGGTCTTGCTTTGGACATGTCGCCACGTTCATTAGAAGAAGTTATTTACTTCGCTTCTTATGTCGTGACAGATCCAGGTGACACACCGCTTGAGAAGAAACAATTGCTTTCTGAGAAAGAATATCGTTCATACCGTGAAAAGTATGGCTATGCTTTCCAAGCTGGTATGGGTGCTGAAGCCGTTAAGAAACTTTTGCAAGATATCGAAATTGACCGTGAAGTAGAACAACTCAAAGAAGAGCTTAAGACTGCTCAAGGTCAGCGTCGTAACCGTGCAATTAAGCGTCTTGAAGTTATGGAAGCATTCCGTAACTCCAAGAACAATCCAGAATGGATGATTCTTGACGTTCTGCCTGTTATTCCGCCAGAACTTCGTCCAATGGTACAACTAGATGGTGGTCGTTTTGCGACATCTGACCTTAACGACTTGTACCGCCGCGTTATCAACCGTAACAACCGTTTGAAACGTTTGCTTGATCTTGGCGCTCCAGATATCATCGTACAGAACGAGAAGCGTATGCTTCAAGAAGCTGTCGATGCTCTAATCGATAATGGTCGTCGTGGTCGTCCAGTTACTGGGCCAGGTAACCGTCCGCTTAAATCCTTGAGCCATATGCTTAAAGGTAAGCAAGGACGTTTCCGTCAGAACTTGCTAGGTAAACGTGTTGACTACTCTGGTCGTTCCGTTATCGTTGTTGGACCGAGCCTGAAGATGTATCAATGCGGTCTGCCAAAAGAAATGGCATTGGAGCTATTTAAGCCTTTCGTAATGAAGGAGCTTGTTAATAAAGGGCTTGCGCACAACATTAAGAGCGCGAAGCGCAAAGTAGAACGTGTATCCTTAGATGTATGGGACGTTCTAGAAGAAGTAATTCGTGAACATCCGGTTCTGCTTAACCGTGCACCGACGCTTCACAGACTTGGTATTCAAGCATTTGAACCAATTCTAGTTGAAGGCCGTGCGATTAAGCTTCACCCACTCGTATGTACAGCTTATAACGCTGACTTCGACGGTGACCAAATGGCCGTTCACGTTCCGCTTTCAGCTGAAGCACAAGCAGAAGCACGTCTTCTGATGCTAGCAGCTGGTAACATCCTGAACCCGAAAGATGGTAAGCCAGTTGTTACACCATCTCAGGATATGGTTCTTGGTTCCTTCTACTTGACGATGGATAACAAGAAAGCTAAGGGCAGCGGTGCAATTGTACGTACGGTTAATGAAGCTGTTTCCTCTTACCAAAGCGGTAAAGCATCACTTCACGCCCGTATCGCGATTCCAGTAAAAGCGCTGAACAAAACAAGCTTTACTGAGCGTCAACAAGAAGCAATGTTGATTACGACAGTCGGAAAAGTCATTTTCAATGAGATTTTCCCAGAAGATCTGCCGTTTATCAATGAGCCTACGAAGACAAACCTTCTGTACGGTACACCTGACCAGTATTTTGCATTCGAGAAAGGTGCAGACCTTCGCAAGATGATGGAAGAAACACCAGAGTGTAAGGCAGTAGGTAAAGATTATCTTGGAACAATTATTGCGGAATGCTTCCGTAAGTACCATACAACAGAAACTTCGGTTATTCTGGATAAGATCAAACAGCTCGGATTTACGTATTCGACGAAAGCGGGAATCACGGTTGCCGTTTCAGACGTTGTCGTACCGGAAGAAAAAGATCAAATCTTGAAGAAGTCTGAAGAGCATGTTCGTACAGTTACGCAGCAATACCGTCGTGGTCTGATCACAGATGATGAGCGTTACGATCGTGTAATTGGCATTTGGAGTAAAGCGAAGGATGAAATTACAGACATTCTGATGAAATCCCTCGATAAATACAACTCCATCAACATGATGGTTGAATCCAAAGCACGGGGTAACAAATCGCAGATTACTCAACTTGGCGGTATGCGTGGTCTAATGGCCAACCCGGCTGGTAAAATTATCGAACTTCCGATTAAGTCTAACTTCCGTGAAGGCTTAACGGTCCTTGAGTACTTTATTTCAACGCACGGTGCCCGTAAAGGTCTAGCCGATACGGCACTTCGTACAGCGGACTCAGGTTACCTAACTCGTCGTCTGGTTGACGTTGCGCAAGACGTAATCGTTCGTGAAGATGATTGTGGTACAGACAAAGGTTTCACTGTTTCGAAGATTCAAGATGGTAAAGAGGTTATTGAAGACCTGTTTGACCGTATTGAAGGTCGCTATGCGTTCGAAACTGTACGTAATCCGAAGACTGGCGAAGTCATCATTGGCCGCAACGAACTAATCGAAGCTACTGAAGCGAATGCGATTATTGATGCAGGCGTTGAGAAGTTGCAAATTCGTTCCGTTCTTTCTTGCCGTTCTGTACATGGCGTATGTAAAAAATGTTACGGTCGTAACCTTGCAACTGGTCAGCATGTTGAGATTGGGGAAGCAGTTGGTATTATTGCTGCACAATCCATCGGTGAGCCAGGAACACAGCTTACAATGCGTACGTTCCATACCGGGGGCGTTGCCGGAGACGATATTACACAAGGTTTGCCGCGGATTCAGGAGCTATTTGAGGCTCGTAATCCAAAAGGTCAAGCGATCATCACAGAGATCGACGGCGTTGTTAAAGATATTCGCGAGGCGAAAGATCGTCGCGAGATCGAAGTTGAAGGTGAAGCGGAATCCCGCGTATATCCTGTACCATACGGTTCACGTGTTCGTGTAACGATTGGTCAGCATATAGAAGCTGGTGACGAGTTAACCGATGGTTCGATCGATCCGAAGGAGATGCTGCGCATCAAGGGTATTCGCGGTGTGCAGAACTACATTCTGCAAGAGGTTCAGCGCGTTTATCGTAACCAAGGGGTAGAAATTAACGACAAGCACGTCGAAGTCATGATTCGCCAAATGTTACGCAAAATCCGTATCGTTGACGCAGGGGATACTACACTGCTTCCAGGTGCCTTCGTTAACATGCATGAATATGAAGAAGCAAACAAAGTGGCACTATTCGCAGGTACAGAGCCAGCGGTTGCTAAGCCAATCCTTCTCGGTATTACGAAAGCATCACTTGAAACTGACTCCTTCCTATCTGCAGCATCATTCCAAGAGACAACTCGTGTCTTGACGGATGCAGCAATTAAGGGTAAAGTTGACCAATTGCTCGGTCTTAAAGAGAACGTTATTATCGGTAAGCTAATTCCTGCGGGTACGGGTATGCCTCGTTACCGCAACATCCGAATTACGACACCGCATGATGAAGTTCAAAACTCTGAATCAGCTGAGATGGAAACGGTAGCTGCGGAGTAGATTCATTCAATCAATACCACCGTCCATTACACGAGCCGTGTGTGGGCGGTGTTTTTATTTAAGAAATAAATTTCAAAATCATTTCTTGACACACTTGAAATGAAATGCTATTATATCTGAGTGTGCCTACGATAGTTGTAGATTTGCGAAACTTTGAGTGGAGGATTTTATCCATGTCTTACGAAGAAGTCAAGCAGGCCAATCAATTGTTTGTTGGTACGAAGCAAGCTACCAGGGCTGTTCAGCTCGGGAAAGCGGACAAAGTTATTATTGCAAATGATGCAGATCCGCGATTGACGATAAAAGTGGCTTCCCTTTGCACCAAAGCAGGGGTTGAGGTCGACTACGTAGAATCCATGAAGCTGCTTGGTAAAGCATGCGGGATCGAAGTAGGCGCAGCTGTAGTGGCAATCGTAATAGAATAAACTAGAAGCGTTTTTGTTGGATGGGGGTTAAATCCTGAGACAAAAACTTTCTCTTTGCTCTTTTATGACTCGCCTGGATCTGTGGACTTGTAATCCACGATCGCTTCCATATGAAGTATTCAACTGTCGTCAACAAATTAGCATTGAAGTGTTTTACTATTAGAGAGGAGGTGGCGAAATGCCAACTATTAACCAATTAGTACGTAAAGGACGCCAAGCCAAAGTGGTAAAATCGAAATCCCCAGCTCTACAAAGAGGCTTTAACGCTTTGAAAAGAGAAGCTACGGATATCAGTGCTCCACAAAAACGCGGCGTTTGTACTCGTGTAGGTACAATGACTCCGAAAAAGCCGAACTCGGCTCTTCGTAAATATGCTCGTGTACGTTTGACTAACCGTGTCGAGGTTACAGCTTACATCCCAGGTATCGGTCACAACTTGCAAGAACACAGCGTGGTGTTGATTCGTGGTGGTAGAGTAAAAGACCTTCCAGGGGTACGTTATCACATCGTTCGTGGTGCGCTTGATACTGCTGGTGTTAATAACCGTAAGCAATCCCGTTCCAAATACGGAACAAAACGTCCTAAAGTAAAAAAATAAATCCGAGCTTATCGCATGATATGCTAAGCACATAACGGATGATTTTTCAAAGAAAGGGGGATAACTATGCCTCGTAAAGGTCCAGTTACTCGCAGAGATGTATTACCAGATCCAATTTACAATAGCAAGTTGGTCACTCGTCTTATCAACCGTATCATGATTGATGGAAAAAGAGGGACAGCACAGTCCATCCTATATAACGCTTTTAACCTCGTGAAAGATCGTACTGGTAAAGAGCCGATGGAAGTGTTTGAGACAGCTATTAAGAACATTATGCCAGTTCTTGAAGTTAAAGCTCGTCGTGTTGGTGGTGCTAACTATCAAGTGCCAATCGAAGTTAAGCCTGAGCGTCGTACGACTCTAGGTCTTCGTTGGTTAGTAAACTACTCTCGTCTTCGTGGTGAAAAAACGATGGAAGAGAGACTTGCAAACGAGATTATCGATGCAAGCAATAGCACAGGTGCTTCTGTTAAGAAACGTGAGGATACTCACAAAATGGCTGAAGCAAACAAAGCGTTCGCACACTACCGTTGGTAGGATAAACCTTGTTATATTAGGAAGGAGACAAACGTATGTCAAGAGAGTTCTCCTTAAAAGATACGCGTAATATCGGGATCATGGCTCATATTGATGCTGGTAAGACAACGACTACAGAGCGTATCTTGTTCTTCACAGGTCGTACACACAAAATTGGTGAAGTGCACGAAGGTGCAGCTACGATGGACTGGATGGAACAAGAGCAGGAACGCGGAATTACAATTACTTCCGCTGCGACTACCGCTTCGTGGAAAGGTCACCGCATCAATATTATTGATACCCCGGGACACGTTGACTTCACTGTTGAAGTTGAACGTTCCCTTCGTGTATTGGATGGGGCAGTTGGTGTATTTAGTGCCAAAGAAGGCGTAGAACCACAGTCTGAGACTGTATGGAGACAAGCTGATAAGTATGGTGTTCCTCGTGTTGCTTATGTTAACAAAATGGATATCATTGGCGCTGACTACTTAAACGTTATTAAATCAATGCATGATAAGCTTGGTGCTAACGCAGTTGCAATTCAATTGCCAATTGGTGCAGAGAATGACTTCGCTGGTATCATCGATATCATTGAAGAAAAAGCTCACATGTTCAAAGACGATAAAGGTCTTAACATCGAAGTAGTAGAAATTCCTGAAGAATTCAAGGAGAAAGTTGCTGAACTTCGTTCCGAGCTAGTTGAGAAAGTTGCTGAGCTAGACGAAGAGCTAACAATGAAATACCTTGAAGGTGAAGAAATTTCTATTCCTGAGTTAAAGGCTGCACTACGCAAAGGCGTATGTGAAGTTAAAATCTTCCCAGTTGTTTGTGGTTCTTCATACCGCAACAAAGGGGTACAACTTGTACTAGATGCTGTTGTAGATTACCTACCAGCACCAGTTGACGTTCCAGACATCAAGGGTACCCTTGAAGACGGTACTGAAACAGTACGTAAATCATCCGATGAAGAGCCGTTTGCTGCTCTTGCATTCAAAATTGCTACTGACCCTTACGTTGGTAAACTCACGTTCTTCCGTGTGTATTCCGGTGTATTGCAATCAGGTTCATACGTAATTAATGCAACTAAAGGCAAGCGTGAGCGTGTCGGTCGTATCCTTCAAATGCATGCGAACAGCCGCCAAGAAATTTCCGAAGTTTACTCCGGAGATATCGCGGCAGCAGTAGGTTTGAAAGATACTGGTACAGGTGATACACTATGTGATGAGAAGCATCCGGTTATTTTGGAGTCCATGAACTTCCCTGATCCGGTTATCGACCTAGCAGTTGAGCCAAAAACGAAAGCTGACCAAGACAAAATGGGTATCGCTCTTTCCAAATTGACGGAAGAAGATCCGACATTAAGAGCGAAAACTGATGAAGAAACTGGTCAAACCATCCTTTCAGGTATGGGTGAGCTTCACCTAGAAATTATCGTTGACCGTATGCGTCGTGAGTTCAAAGTAGAAACCAACGTGGGTAAACCACAGGTTGCTTACCGCGAAACATTCCGTACGCCTGCTAAAGTCGAAGGTAAATTCGTTCGCCAATCCGGTGGCCGTGGTCAATACGGACATTGTTGGGTTGAATTCGAACCGCTTGAAGCTGGTAGTGGATTTATCTTCGAAAGCAAGATTGTCGGTGGTGCGATTCCTAGAGAATACGTTGCTCCAATCCAAGCTGGTATCGAAGAATCCATGAAAAACGGTGTACTTGCTGGATTCCCATTAGTGGACCTTAAAGCAACTGTCGTAGACGGTTCTTACCATGATGTTGACTCCAACGAGATGGCGTTTAAGATCGCTGGTTCCATGGCGCTTAAAGCTGCTAAGGACAAGTGTAATCCTACCCTTCTAGAGCCAATCATGAAGGTTGAAGTAACAGTTCCTGAAGAATACATGGGTGACGCAATGGGTATGCTTAACTCCCGTCGTGGTCGCATCGAAGGTATGGATTCACGTGCTGGTGCTCAATTTATTCGTGGTAAAGTACCTTTGTCCGAAATGTTCGGATTCTCAACTGTACTTCGCTCTGGTACACAAGGCCGTGGAACTTATTCCATGGAACTTTCTCACTACGAAGAAGTGCCTAAGAATATTTCTGATGAAATTATCGCTAAGCACAAAGGTGAGTAATTAAGGTAAAAGCCGGTCGGAATATCCTTATTCGAGTAGAATTCGGATATCTCGGCCTGCCTATATAATTAATAACTATTCATTTACCCAGGGAGGTATTGTTTAAAATGGCAAAGGCTAAATTTGAACGTAACAAACCGCATGTTAACATCGGTACAATCGGTCACGTTGACCATGGTAAAACTACTTTGACTGCTGCAATCACAACTGTTCTTTCCAAAAGATATGGTGGCGCAGCGATCGCATTCGATCAAATCGATAAAGCTCCAGAAGAGCGCGAACGTGGTATCACAATCTCAACTTCCCACGTTGAGTATGAAACACCTAACCGTCACTATGCACACGTTGACTGCCCAGGTCACGCCGACTATGTTAAAAACATGATTACTGGTGCTGCACAAATGGACGGAGCTATTCTAGTAGTATCCGCATCTGACGGCCCTATGCCACAAACTCGCGAGCACATCCTATTGTCTCGTCAAGTAGGCGTACCTTACATCGTTGTATTCATGAACAAATGCGACATGGTTGAAGACGATGAGCTTCTTGAGCTAGTTGAAATGGAAATTCGCGATCTTCTTAGCGAATATGAATTCCCTGGCGACGACACTCCAATCATCCGTGGTTCTGCTCGTGAAGCGTTGCAAAACCCTGATGGCGAGTGGGCTGACAAAATTATCGAGTTGTTCGAACAAGTTGATACTTATATTCCACAACCTGAGCGTCAAACTGATAAGCCTTTCCTTATGCCTGTCGAGGACGTATTCTCCATCACTGGTCGTGGTACAGTTGCTACTGGCCGTGTTGAGCGTGGTACTGTTAAAGTACAAGACGAAGTTGAAATCGTTGGTATCGCTGAAGAAACTCGCAAATGCGTAGTTACAGGCGTTGAAATGTTCCGTAAGCTTCTTGATTCCGCACAAGCTGGTGACAACATCGGCGCACTACTTCGTGGTGTTGACCGTAATGACATCGAGCGTGGTCAAGTTCTTGCAAAAGTTGGTTCCGTTAAGCCACACACTGACTTTACAGCACAAGTTTACGTTCTAACTAAAGAAGAAGGTGGCCGTCATAAGCCTTTCTTCCCTGGATACCGTCCACAATTCTATTTCCGTACAACTGACGTAACTGGTATCATCAACCTACCAGAAGGTACTGAAATGGTTATGCCTGGCGATAACATCACTGTTACTGTAGAATTGATCGCGCCAATCGCGATTGAAGAAGGTACTCGTTTCGCGATTCGCGAAGGCGGACGTACTGTTGGTGCAGGTGCGGTTGCTACAATCATTAAGTAATATTGCTTAATCGCTTTGCGATTTAGTAATGATGGAAGCTCATTGTCTAATGGACAATGAGCTTCTTTGTTTTATGGTCAAAAATAAAATAATCCATTAATTCTTATCAATTCACTCGGATTAAGGTATTGAAGTTTTTTTAGTATTTGCTATAATAGTCCTATTCAACTTTAGAAGACATAATGAGGGGGAAAGACAACGTGAAAAATAAACGATCTATATTAGCGATTGCCTTACTGTGCATCATGCTCGTAGTAAGTGCATGTGGCTCCAAAGGCAGTCAAGAAACACCAGGAGGTACTTCTGCGCCAGAAACAGGTGCACCTAAAGAAGGCGGAAACTTGATCATGGCAGTTCAAGATGATCCCAAAGCAATGAACCCGCTATACGCAGGTGACCGTGTGACATTAACGATCAACCAAACGTTATACGCACCATTTATTAAAATTAACGACGGTAAGACAACTTATGCATTAGCTGAGAGTCTAACTCGTTCAGAAGACAATCTGAAGTATACTATGAAGCTTCGCAGCGGTCTGACATGGCACGATGGTGAGAAGCTAACAGCTGATGATGTTGTGTTCACATTTAACAGTATTTTAGATGAGAAGCAGCATAGCTTCTTCCGCAGTTACTTCGTATTTGATAACAAACCAATGAAAGTGAACAAAGTGGATGATTTGACAGTTGAATTCATTTTGCCGGAAGTTACGGCAGCATTCGAAGGAGCACTGGTTCAGGTCTCCCCGATTCCAAAGCACATCTTTGAAGGCGAAGCCGACATTGAGAAAAGCAGCAAGAATGAAGCACCTGTAGGTTCCGGTTCCTTTAAATTCAAAGAATATCGTCCAGGTGAGTATGTAATGCTTGACCGTTTTGATAACTATTACGATGGTAAGCCGAAGCTTGATTCTGTAACTTATCGTATTGCCAAAGATCCGAATGCATCCAATCTTGCTCTTCAAAATGGCGAAATTCAAATGAAGATGGTTGATGCGCAGGATTACAAGAAGTTGAATGATACAGGTAAATATGAAATGCTAGTGTACCCTGAAGGTCGTCTAGTTTATATGGTATTTAACCTAAACAATGAGGTTGTACAGAAGAAAGAAGTTAGACAAGCAATTGCCTATGCCATTAATAAAAAAGAAATGATTGAGACAGCTTACTCTTCACTAGAATTTGCAGAGCCTGCAGCGTCGATTCTAACTCCTGATACGCTATACCATACAACAGACGTTGAAACTTACGACTACAATGTAGAAAAAGCAAAAGAATTGTTGAAATCAGCTGGCGTAAGTAATTTAAAGCTTAAGCTTGCTTATGCGAATACCAATAAGCCACAAACAAGTCAAGCGCTGTACCTACAGCAAAAACTTAAGGATGTAGGTATTGAGATTGAATTAATGCCTATGGATGTTACTGCACTAGGCAATAAATCACTAGATATGAATAATAAGGATTACGATTTGACATTTGGCGGATACATCATGGGTTCTGAGCCAGATGCTTATCGTTCATTATTTATGAGTGATGAAGGCTATAACTATGCACACTATAAAAACAAAGAGTTTGATGATTTGTGGGTTAAAGGCGCGGTAGAGATGGATACTACTAAGCGTGCGGAGATTTACAAGCAAATTCAGCAAACTGTTGCGAATGAAATGACTTATTATCCAATCGCTTATGGTAAAGCGATTGTAGCGGTAAACAAGCAGTTTGGCGGTTTACAGGAAGCAAATCCTAAACCAGTCGTTATGCTTGAAGACTTGTCCAAAGTTTACATGAAGTAATGCATAACTGAATGACAGATATCTTTAATTCATTATGCTTTTGATTTCACCAAACGAAAATAAGCTGTTTAGGTACAGCTTATTTTCGTTATATAGAGTTACCCTTAAGATACGCTTCTGCTCTTATTAAGACGCAAGTAACGTATCTTCTTGGTTTATCAAAGCGTATGTGCATAAAGTTGCCAGCGCTGTCTGCGGGGGGAGTTTCATTGTCAAAGTATGTATTGCGCCGGATTCTGCAGGCCATACCATTGCTGCTGTTCATTTCAATTGTATCCTTTGCATTAATTAAGCTAGCACCCGGTGATCCTGTTAACTCGTTCGTTACACCGAACATGAAGCCTGAGGATATCGAAAGAATCCGAGTGAGTCTAGGACTTAATGAGCCTGTGTATATGCAATATCTATACTGGCTTAAGAATGTGCTAAGCGGCGATTTAGGTTATTCACTTGTGAATCATAGACCTGTATCAACGCTAATTATGGAGCGAATACCAGCTACTCTAGGGCTAATGGGATCAGCGCTTCTATTATCTTTAATTATTGCAATTCCATTAGGATTAATTTCTGCTGCTAAGAAGAATCGTCTGGTTGACCGTATATTCAGTTTATTATCTTATATTGGGATTTCAATTCCAGGCTTTTGGTTTGCTATGATGCTGATTTACTTATTTGCAATCGAGCTGCAGTGGCTGCCAAGTATGGGAATGCGTACAATTGGAAAGGATTCCGTTCTAGATATTATCAAGCATGGAATTTTGCCATGTACCGTTCTATGTTTAATGCAAGTATCGGTATATATGCGTTATATTCGTTCGAACACGATTAGTCAATTAGAAGAAGATTATGTACAGATCCAATATGCCTATGGTTCAACGCGTGGAACTGTACTTGTACGACATGTATTAAAGAATGTGCTCTTGCCAATCATCACAATTCTCGGGATGTCACTTTCAGAGCTAATTGCGGGTGCTTTCATTACCGAAACTGTATTTACATGGCCAGGTATGGGTTCATTAGGTATTACAGCGATTTTCGGTCTTGATTATCCTGTTATTATGGGTATAACGATGATAACGTCACTATTCCTTGTAATCGGTAACTTGATAGCTGATTTACTGTATGGCGTAGTTGATCCGAGAATCAAGACGGCGAGGTGACAGACAGAATGAATCAATTAAAATTGCGTTTTCTCAAAAACCAGCTTATAGAACAAAAAGCAGGCTTTGCAGCGCTTATCATCTTAATCCTATTTATTTTATTAGCGATTTTTGCATTCCTCGTTCCTTATGATCCGAATGCAATTGTCCAACCTGATCGTCTTCAGCCACCGAGTGCAGCACACTGGTTTGGTACAGATGACCTAGGTCGTGATTACTTTGCTCGTGCTCTATATGGAGCAAGAGTATCCTTAAGCGTCGGATTTATGGCAATGGCCATTTCCATTGTCGTTGGTACCGCGGTTGGAACGATGAGTGCTTACTTTGGCGGATGGTTTGACAATTTCATGATGAGGTTAGTCGATATCTTTATGTCGATTCCATCTTTCTTTATTATGCTAGTACTCAATGCATATCTGAAGCCGGGGATCGCTACAATTGTCATTATCATCGGTTTTCTCAGTTGGATGAATATTTCACGGATTGTTCGTGCAGAGACCTTGTCGATCAAAGAACGAGAATATGTACTGTACGCGCGAGTATCAGGACAAAGTGTCTTCAAAATCATTACAAGACATATCGTACCGAATATTATGCCAACGATCATTGTTGCGGCTACAATCAATATTGCAGGGGCGATTATGATGGAATCCGCATTAAGCTTCTTGGGATTAGGTGTGCAGCAGCCGAATTCTTCATGGGGAAGTATGCTGAATAACGCACAGGGCTTTATCGGGGAAGCGCCATATCTTGCTTTGTTCCCAGGTCTATTTATTTTGTTAACTGTATTAAGCTTTAATTTCTTAGGCGACGTGTTCCGTGCCGCTTTTGAGCCTAAAATAAATCAACGATAATGGAGAGAAGCATATGACAGAGCTATTGACGGTTCATAACTTAAAAACGTCATTCTTTACGCGCAGTGGCGAAGTCCAGTCCGTACGGGGCGTCAGCTTCACCATTAGCGAAGGTGAAATGGTCGGTATTGTGGGAGAGTCGGGCAGCGGTAAAAGTATCACTGCCAAATCGATTATGGGTTTAATCCAGCCTCCAGGTCGAATTATCGATGGTGAGGTTCGTCTGAATGGTGAAAGTATATTAGAAATGTCACCAGAACAATTGAGAAGCATCAGGGGAAATCAAATTGCAATGATCTTCCAAGATCCGATGACTTCACTTAATCCAGTTCTGCGTATTGGAAAGCAGCTAATTGAAGTAATTCAGAGACATGAGAAGTTAAGCAAGTCGGAAGCTCGCCAAAGAGCTATTGACATGTTGAGACAAGTCGGTATTCCTTCTCCAGAGAAACGAATTGACCAGTACCCACATGAATTCAGCGGCGGTATGCGCCAGCGTGTAATGATCGCAATGGCGTTGTCCTGTAACCCTAAACTGCTTATTGCCGACGAGCCAACCACTGCCTTGGACGTTACGATTCAAGCGCAAATCTTGACGTTAATGAAGCAATTGCGTGATACGACAGGTACATCGATTTTGCTCATTACTCATGATCTGGGTGTAGTTGCGCAAGTGTGTACACGAGTTATCGTTATGTATGGTGGTCTTATTATGGAGGAAGGAGCAGTGGTCGATATATTCGAATCGCCGCAGCATCCTTATACTCGCGGATTGATGAATTCTCTGCCTCAGTATGATGCGGAGGTTAAAGAAAGACTCGTTCCTATTGAAGGGACTCCGCCTAATATGCTGCAGCCGCCGACTGGCTGTCCATTCAAGGACCGTTGTCCGGAAGCAATGGACTTGTGTAATCACAGGCCGCCCTATTATCATGTAGGTGAAGGTCATCGTTCCATGTGCTGGCTTCTGGATGAGCGAGTAAAGGCTGGAGAAGCCCAGGCGCTTGATGCTTCTCTTACCAGAGAGGAGGCGGGCCAATGAGTAAGGAACAATCTTCAAATTCAAAGCAGGACATATTAGTCGAAGCTCGCAATCTTAAAAAGCATTTTACGGTGGAAACTTCCCTTTTAGGTCGTCCCACCAAAGTTCTTAAAGCGGTTGATGATGTTAGTTTTCAAATTCATCGCGGTGAGACATTCGGACTTGTTGGGGAGTCAGGCTGCGGTAAGTCTACTCTCGGTCGCTGTATCATACGCCTATACGATGTGACATCAGGAGAGATCCTTTATGATGGTAAGAATATAGCCGCAATGAATGAGAAGCAGCTTCATCCGTACCGTAAGCAGATGCAGGCTATTTTTCAAGATCCATACTCTTCATTAAATCCAGGGATGAATGTTCTTCAGCTCATTAGTGAGCCGATGGAGATTCATACCAAGTTAGGTCGAGCAGAACGCCGTGAAGTTGTACTGGATTTATTGAATAAGGTTGGGCTTAAAGCAGAGCATGCTGATCGTTATCCGCATGAGTTCAGCGGTGGTCAGCGTCAGCGGATTAGTATTGCACGCTCAATCGCTGCCAATCCAGAGTTTGTGATGTGCGATGAGCCGATTTCAGCTCTTGACGTATCCGTACAAGCTCAGGTCGTTAATATGCTGGAGGATCTGCAAGGGGAATTTGGACTAACCTATTTATTTATTGCGCATGATTTATCGATGGTAAAGCATATATCAGACCGAATCGGCGTTATGTACCTTGGTAAATTAGTAGAAGTAGCGACAAGCGATGAATTGTACCGCAGACCGGCACATCCTTATACGCAAGCGTTATTATCTGCAATTCCTGTTCCTGATCCAAAGGCAATTACAACTAACCATCAATTGTTACAGGGAGATCTGCCTAGTCCGCTTGAGAATATGGCGGGCTGTAAATTCAGATCCAGATGTCCATTTGCAACGAAGCAATGTGGAGAGGTAGAGCCGGAGCTTAAAGAAATAGCGCCAGGACATTATTCAGCTTGTCATCTTAATGATCAGAACTAAGGGGAGAGATTCAGAATGAGCAATAATGTAAGATTGTCGCAAAACACTGCTATCATGTTAGAGCGTGCTAGACGAGCTGGCGTTACAGATGAGGTACTGCTTAACTGCGTAGCAACTGACGATGTTTCGGCACTTAAAGTAGCGGAAGCGGAACATTACAGCTATGAGGATTTTGTTACGTATGCAGCGGAACATGGAGAGCAACTTGAACAAGCTATTCGTGATGGTTATCAAATTACATTTAATACATTTAACGGATTACAGCTTTTCTTAGAGTTTACATTTAATATTAAGCGCGGAGTCGATTTCACACCTTCTGAGGGTCGTCTTAGCGGCCTTAAACTATCGAAGCCGAATGTTGAACTGCTAACGAGCAGACTTGCAAAGAACTGGGTTCTAGAGGTTGTAGATTCTAATGAAGAAACACAAACGGTAAATTTATCAATCCGTGGTTTAAACAATTAATTGTAGGCTAATAAATACGTGTTAAACTCTTAATTTGACCGCTCTGCTGATGATTTAATCACTGCAGGCGGTTTTTTCTTGAGTATTATAGAATTTATAACTTTCGTGTCATAAATTCTAAGTAATACCTAAAGAAATGCATCGCCTTTAAAGACGATGAAGTCATTTCTTCATGAACACGAAAATTATACTTGCATTAGGCGTTTTTATTGTATATAATGGTGAAGTTGTTCTGTGACGTTGCGATGATGCGGGAGGTTGCTGATACACCCGGGCCCTTTGCCATGGGATAGGTTGTCAGGGGATTTTCGCGGAGTATGTCCGATACGAAATTGGGCGATAGAAGGAGGGAATTATATGGCAAAGCAAAAAATCCGTATCCGTTTAAAGGCTTATGATCACCGTGTAATCGATCAATCAGCTGAGAAGATTGTAGAAACTGCTAAGCGTTCTGGTGCAGGGGTTTCTGGTCCTATTCCGCTTCCTACAGAGAAGCAAGTGGTGACAATTCTTCGTGCGGTGCATAAGTACAAGGATTCTCGTGAACAGTTTGAGATGCGTACACACAAGCGTCTAATCGACATTGTGAACCCTACTCCACAAACTGTAGATGCGTTAATGAGATTAGACTTACCGTCCGGCGTGGACATTGAAATCAAGTTGTAATTGATAATAAAGTTTTAGGCTAAAAGGAAAAGAGGTGTCAACGATGACAAAAGGTATCTTAGGTAAAAAACTTGGTATGACTCAAGTGTTTACACCAGAAGGTCTGGTAATTCCAGTAACTGTGATTCAAGCAGGTCCTTGCGTGGTTCTTCAAAAGAAAGACGCGGACAACGATGGTTACGAATCCATCCAGGTCGGTTTTGAAGATAAGAAAGAAAAAAATGCGATTAAGCCAGAAATCGGACATGCGAAGAAGGCTGGATCAACACCTAAGCGCTACGTAAAAGAGTTCCGCGGTATTGATCTTGGTGCATATGAAGTTGGCCAGGAGTTAAAAGCGGATCTATTCGCAACAGGCGAATACGTTGACGTAACAGGTACTTCCAAAGGTAAAGGTTTCCAAGGTGTTATCAAACGCCACAATCAATCCACAGGTCCAATGGCACACGGTTCCCGTTACCACAGAGGACCAGGTTCGATGGGTTCGATTGCAGCTAACCGCGTAATGAAAGGTAAGAAATTACCTGGACATATGGGTAACGAAACTGTAACTCTTCAAAACCTAGAAGTAATTAAAGTGGATACAGAACGTAACGTTATCATGGTTAAAGGATCTATTCCTGGACCAAAGAACTGCTATGTAACTGTTAAATCCGCAGTAAAAAAGTAAGAAAGGAGGATTTTAAATGCCAAAGGTAGCTTTATATAACGTTTCCGGTAAACAAGTTGGCGAGGTTGAATTGTCAGAAGTTGTTTTCGGAATCGAACCACACATTCACGTTTTACACGAAGCGGTATTGATGCAGCAAGCATCAGAACGTCAAGGTACGCACAAAGCGAAAGGTCGTTCTGAAGTGCGTGGCGGCGGTCGTAAGCCGTGGAAACAAAAAGGAACTGGACGTGCTCGCCAAGGTAGCATCCGTTCTCCACAATGGAAGGGCGGCGGTATTGTATTCGGACCTACACCTCGTAGCTACGCTTACAAACTACCGAAGAAAGTTCGTCGTTTAGCTATTAAATCAGCTCTATCATCCAAGGTTCTTGATAACGAAATTATCGTACTTGATCAATTGGAAATGGCTGCAGCTAAAACAAAAGAATTCGCAGCAATTCTTAACAATCTTAAAGTAGAACGCAAAGCACTTGTTGTTGCTGCTGACTACAATGAGAACGTAGCATTGTCTACTCGTAACATTCCTGGTGTGAAATTCGTCGCTGCTGACGGAATTAACGTTCGTGACGTTATGTTGTATGACAAGCTAATCATTACGAAAGATGCAGTGCAGAAAGTAGAGGAGGTGCTTGCTCAATGACAAATCCACGCGATCTCATCAAGCGCCCGATCATCACTGAACGCACAAGCGATTTGATGGCGGAGAAGAAGTATGTTTTCGAAGTTGAAATGAAAGCAAACAAAACCGCGATTAAGCAAGCGATCGAGCAAATTTTCGGCGTGAAAGTTGCTGCAGTTAATACACTTAGAATGCCTGCTAAACCGAAGCGTTATGGCAGATTCAATGGCTACACTTCCGAATGGAAGAAAGCAATTGTGACATTAACAGCAGAAAGCAAAGACCTCGAAATTTTTGAATCGTCTCAAGTATAGAACCTCTTAGCAGGTTTACTAGTTAAGTAAGGAGGGAATCAAGGTGCCAATTAAAAAGTATAAACCAACGTCACCGGCTAGACGTGGAATGTCTGTTTCAACTTTTGAAGAAATCACGACGTCCACTCCGGAGAAGTCCTTGCTAGCTCCATTGAGCAAAAATGCAGGACGTAATAACCAAGGTAAAATTACTACTCGTCACCAAGGTGGCGGTCACAAGCGTAAGTACCGTATCATCGATTTCAAGCGCAACAAAGATGGAATACCAGGTCGCGTTGCTACAATCGAGTACGATCCGAACCGTACTGCTAACATCGCATTGATTCATTATGCGGATGGTGAGAAAAGATATATCCTAGCGCCTAAAGGTCTTAAAGTAGGCGATATGATCCAATCTGGTGTAGGTGCTGATATCAAAATCGGTAACTCATTGCCACTAGAGAACATTCCAGTTGGTACAGTTATCCACAACATTGAACTTAAGCCTGGCCACGGTGGACAAATGGTTCGTTCCGCAGGTACTGAAGCTCAATTGCTTGGTAAAGAAGAGCGTTACGTAACAGTTCGTCTTTCATCTGGCGAAGTTCGTAAAGTGCTTAAAGTTTGCCGTGCTACAGTTGGTGCTGTAGGTAACGGAGATCACGAATTGATCAAAATCGGTAAAGCTGGACGTAATCGCTGGCTTGGCAAACGACCTGAAGTCCGCGGGGTAGTAATGAACCCGAACGATCACCCACACGGTGGTGGTGAAGGCCGCGCTCCAATCGGTCGTAAGTCTCCTATGTCACCATGGGGTAAACCGACACTTGGATTCAAAACTCGTAAAAAAGGTAAAGCTTCCGACAAGTACATCGTACGTCGTCGCACGAAATAAGGAACGAATTCTGATTAAGAGAAGGGAGGAGCATCAATGGGACGCAGCTTAAAAAAGGGGCCATTCATTGACGGTTACTTGCTTAAGAAAGTGGAAGCAGTTGATTCTGCTACAAAGAAAACGGTAATCAAGACTTGGTCTCGTCGTTCTACGATTTTCCCACAATTCGTCGGCCATACATTCGCCGTTTACGATGGAAGAAAGCACGTGCCTGTATACGTTACTGAGGATATGGTAGGACACAAACTAGGTGAATTCGCACCAACTCGTACGTACAAAGGTCACGATGACGATAAGAAAACAGGCAAGCGCTAATTAGCAATACTGTCTGAGAGGAGGTACTATTCATGCAAGCAAAAGCTCATGCAAATTTTGTTCGGATCGCTCCTCGTAAAGCTCAGCTGGTTGTTGACTTGGTAAGAGGAAAAGCGGTTGGCGATGCGATTGCAATCTTGCGTCACACGCCAAAATCAGCTTCTCTAATTGTTGAGAAGCTTGTGAACTCCGCTATTGCTAACGCAGAGCACAACTATTCACTAGACCCTAACAAGCTAGTGATTAGCGAAATTTACGTAAATCAAGGACCGACTCTGAAACGTTTCCGCGCTCGCGCTATGGGACGTGCAAGTCGTATCAATAAACGTACTAGCCACATTACAGTAGTGGTATCTGAGAAATAAGGAGGGATAAAGTGTGGGTCAAAAAGTAAACCCGGTTGGTCTTAGAATAGGGATTATTCGCGATTGGGAATCTAAGTGGTATGCTGACAAAGATTTCGGAAAGCTTCTAATCGAAGACGTTAAGATTCGTGAGTACTTGAAAAACAAACTAAAAGATTCCGCAGTATCCCACATCGATATCGAACGCGCGGCTACTCGTGTGAATGTAACAATCCACACTGCGAAGCCTGGTATGGTTATCGGTAAAGGTGGAGCGGAAGTAGAAGTTATCCGTGGATACCTTGCTAATATGACAAACAAAAAAGTTCATATTAACATTGCAGAAATTAAAAACCCAGAGCTTGATGCAATCTTGGTTGCTGAAGCTATCGCACAACAATTAGAGCGTCGTGTTTCATTCCGTCGTGCAATGAAACAAGCTATGCAAAGAACTATGCGTTCTGGCGCAAAAGGTATTAAAGTAGCAACTAGCGGTCGTCTAGGCGGAGCGGAAATCGCTCGTTCAGAAGGCTATAGCGAAGGAACGGTTCCACTTCACACACTTCGTGCAGATATTGATTACGGTACTGCTGAAGCACATACAACTTATGGCCGTCTAGGCGTAAAAGTATGGATCTACCGTGGAGAGGTTCTTCCGACTGCTAAGAAGAAAGTTCAATCGGAAGGAGGCAACTAATCATGTTGGTGCCTAAACGCGTAAAACACCGTAAAGAGCATCGTGGCAGCATGGCTGGCCGTGCAAAAGGCGGTACTGAAGTACACTTTGGCGAATATGGTTTGCAAGCTCTTGAACCAGCTTGGGTTACAAACCGTCAAATCGAAGCAGCCCGTATTGCGATGACTCGTTACATGAAACGTGGCGGTAAAGTATGGATCAAAATTTTCCCTTCCAAGCCAGTTACACAGAAGCCGCTTGAAGTTCGTATGGGTAGCGGTAAAGGTAACGTTGAGAAGTGGGTTAGCGTAGTAAAACCAGGTAAAGTAATGTTTGAACTTGCTGGTGTAAGTGAAGAAGTAGCTCGCGAAGCTATGCGCTTGGCAATGCACAAGTTGCCAATCAAGTGCAAGTTCGTGAAGAAGGAAGAAGTGGGTGGTGAAGCAAATGAAGGCTAGTGAATTCCGTAACCTTACCACTACTGAAATCGAGCACAAAATCAACGGATTCAAAGAAGAACTCTTTAACCTCCGTTTTCAACTAGCTACTGGTCAACTGGACAACCCAGTTCAAATTCGTGAACTGCGCAAAGAAATCGCACGTGCGAAGACTATTTTGCGTGAAAGAGAACTTGGCATTAGTTAATGAATCGTTAGAATAGGAGGATTCGCAAATGGCTGAACAGCGCAATGAACGTAAAGTTCAGATCGGAAAAGTCGTCAGCGACAAAATGGATAAAACCATCGTTGTAGCTGTTGAGACTTACAAAAAACATGATCTCTACCATAAGAGAATCAAATATACGAAGAAGTTCAAAGCTCATGATGAGAATAACGAAGCTAAAGTTGGCGACGTTGTAAGAATCATGGAAACTCGTCCACTCTCTAAAGATAAGCGTTGGAGACTGACAGAAGTTGTTGAAAAAGCAGTTATCATCTAGTATGAACTGTGAAATGTAGGGAGGAGGGAATACAATGATTCAACCTTTTACTCGTTTAAGTGTTGCTGACAATTCAGGTGCGAAGAAACTTATGTGCATTAAAGTTTTAGGTGGTACTGGTCGTAAGGCTGGTTACATCGGCGATCTAATTGTCTGCTCCGTGAAAGAAGCAACACCAGGGGGCGTTGTCAAGAAAGGTGATGTAGTTAAAGCAGTTATCGTACGTACGAAGAACTCAACTCGTCGTAAAGACGGTTCCTACATCGCATTTGACGAAAACGCAGCAGTAATTGTTAAAGAAGATAAGAGCCCACGTGGTACACGTATTTTCGGACCTGTCGCTCGCGAACTTCGCGATAAAGACTTCATGAAGATCGTATCTCTAGCTCCAGAGGTTATCTAATTAGGGCTTTTCCACTTAGGAAAGCGTTCAGGAGGTGTAGAAAATGCCAAGATTGAAAAAGAGACTAGAATCTCATAACAATAAGCTTCATGTGAAAAAGGAAGATACAGTTATCGTGATCACTGGAAAAGACAAAGGTAAAAAAGGCCGCGTTCTTGCAGCTTACCCTCGTCAAAACCGTGTACTGGTTGAAGGAATTAACATGGTTAAGAAACATGCGAAACCATCCCAGCAAAATCCGCAAGGCGGAATTTTGAACCAGGAAGCTGCGATCCATGTATCTAACGTGATGCTGATCGATCCAAAAAGCGGCAAGCCTACCCGTGTTGGTTATAAAGTGCTTGAGAACGGTGAAAAAGTTCGCGTAGCGAAAAAATCCGGTGAAGTAATCGATAAATAATCTCCAAAAGAAAGGAGGGCCTTAACACATGGCAGCAAGAATGAAAGAGCGTTACCTTAACGAAATCACTCCTGCTCTTATGCAGAAGTTCAACTATACGACTGTAATGCAAGTGCCGAAAATCGAGAAAGTTGTTATCAACATGGGTGTCGGCGAAGCAGTTTCCAATTCCAAAGTACTTGATAGTGCTGTGACGGATCTGCAAAAAATCGCTGGTCAAAAGCCAGTAATCACTAGAGCGAAGAAATCCATCGCGGGTTTCAAACTTCGTGAGAACATGCCAATTGGTGCGAAAGTAACATTGCGTGGAGATCGTATGTACTATTTCCTCGACAAATTGTTTAACGTTGCTCTTCCACGTGTACGTGACTTCCACGGTGTATCATCCAAAGCGTTTGATGGTCGTGGTAACTACACGCTAGGTCTTAAAGAACAACTAATTTTCCCAGAGATTGAGTATGATCAAGTGGATAAAGTACGCGGTATGGATATCGTTATCGTTACTACTGCTAAATCCGACGAAGAATCACGCGAATTGCTAACGCAATTAGGAATGCCGTTCGTTAAATAATGAAAGAGGTGTAATTTTCAGTGGCAAAAACTTCGATGAAAATCAAGCAACAACGTCCACCGAAGTTCCAAGTGCAGGCTTACACCCGCTGCGAACGCTGCGGTCGCCCGCACTCCGTACTTCGTAAGTTTAAAATTTGCAGAATTTGTTTCCGCGAATTAGCGTATAAAGGCCAAATACCAGGTGTTAGAAAAGCAAGCTGGTAATTCATTGATTTTCGGGAAGGAGGTTTACACAAATGGTTATGTCAGATCCAATTGCAGACATGCTTACTCGCATTCGTAATGCGAATATTGTTCGTCATGAAACTGTTGAAATCCCAGCTTCAAAGATCAAGAGAGAAATCGCTGAGATCTTGAAAAAGGAAGGCTTCATTCGTGATGCAGAGTTTGTGGAGGACAACAAACAAGGGATTATCCGTTTATTCTTGAAATACGGCCAAAATAATGAGCGCGTAATTACAGGTCTAAAGAGAATCTCGAAGCCAGGTCTTCGTGTTTATGCGAAGAGCCAGGAAATTCCTCGCGTGCTAGGCGGCCTTGGAATCGCCATTATCTCTACTTCTAAAGGGGTAATGACTGATAAAGAAGCTCGTTTCTCCAAAGCAGGCGGAGAGGTTATCGCTTACGTTTGGTAATATAAAGTGCAATTGAATGGAGGTGCAAATACATGTCACGTATTGGTCGCAAACCAATCGCAATCCCTAACGGTGTGACTGTTACAATCGACAATACACTGGTTACGGTGAAAGGTCCGAAAGGAACTTTATCCCGTGATTTCCATAAAGATATGAAAATTAGCGTTGAAGAGAACGTGGTTTCTGTTGAACGTCCGTCTGAAAATAAATTGCACCGTTCCCTACATGGTACGACACGCAGTGTCATCTCCAACATGGTAAACGGTGTTTCCGAAGGGTATTCCAAGACACTTGAGCTTGTAGGTGTCGGATACCGTGCGAATAAGACTGGTGACAAACTAGTTCTTAACGTAGGTTATTCTCACCCAGTTGAGTTTACACCTGAGAACGGTATTGAATTCGAAGTTCCTGTGAACACGAAGATCATCGTTAAAGGGATCGATAAAGAGCGCGTTGGCGCTATCGCTGCTAAAGTTCGTTCCGTACGCGAACCTGAGCCATATAAAGGTAAAGGTATCAAGTATGAAGGCGAACGCATCCTTCGTAAAGAAGGTAAAGCTGGTAAGAAGAAATAAGGCTAGCTAAATCTAGTTAGCCCATGATCATCTAAAGGGGCAAAATCCTCTTAGCAAAGATGAAAGGAGTGCAATTCATGATTACAAAAGGCGATAAGAATAAAGCTCGTTTGAAAAGACATCTTCGTGTTCGCAAGAAAATCGAAGGAACGTCCGCTCGTCCAAGATTGAACATCTACCGTTCATCTAAACATATGTACGCTCAAATCATTGATGATACGAATGGCGTTACACTTGCTGCTGCCTCCACTTTAGATAAAGAAGTGGCTGAGAAAATTGGCAACGGCGGTAACGTTGAAGCAGCTCGTACAATCGGCGAGTTGATCGCAAATCGTGCAAAAGCAACTGGCGTAGTGAAAGTTGTTTTTGACCGTAGCGGATATTTATACCATGGCCGTGTTCAAGCGCTAGCTGATGCTGCGCGTGAAGCAGGTCTTGAATTCTAGGAACAGTACAATAAAGGAGGTATACGACTTGCGAGTTGATCCAAATACTTTAGAGCTGACTGAAAAGGTTGTTCATATTAATCGCGTAGCGAAAGTTGTCAAAGGCGGACGCCGTTTTAGCTTTAGTGCTCTTGTTGTTGTTGGCGATGGCAATGGTTGGGTTGGCGCAGGGATCGGTAAAGCTTCAGAAGTTCCTGATGCAATCCGCAAAGGAATCGATGATGCTAAGAAAAACTTGATCCACGTCCCTATCGTAGGAACAACCATTCCTCACTTAGTAAACGGTCACTTCGGTGCTGGCCGCGTAATGCTAAAACCTGCATCCAAAGGTACAGGAGTTATCGCTGGTGGCCCTGTTCGTGCAGTGCTTGAGCTTGCTGGTGTAGGTGACATTTTGACAAAATCATTGGGTTCTTCAAACTCTATCAATATGGTTAATGCGACTTTAGAAGGGCTATCCCGTCTGAAGAAAGCTGATGAAGTTGCGAAACTTCGCGGCAAAACCGTTGAAGAACTACTAGGTTAGGGGGAAGTAACGATGGCTAAACAATTACAAATTACCCTTAAGCGTAGTTTAATCGGTCGTCCACAAGGACAAAGGGTGACTGTGAACACACTTGGTCTTCGCAAGCTGCACCAAACGGTTGTTCATCAAGATAATCCTGCTATTCGTGGTATGGTGAATCAAGTCAGCCACCTAGTTGAAGTTAAAGAAATCGAAGCATAAATAAATAATCTAAGCTTAGAGGAGGTGCAACGATGAAATTACATGAGCTGAGTTCTGCAGAAGGAAGTCGTCATTCCCGTAAGCGCGTTGGTCGCGGTATCGGTAGCGGAATGGGTAAAACGTCTACTCGCGGTCACAAAGGTCAAAATTCGCGTTCCGGTGGTGGCGTTCGTCCAGGATTTGAAGGCGGACAAAACCCATTGTATCGTCGTATTCCGAAGCGCGGATTTACAAACCCAACTCGTAAAGAGTTCGCTATTGTGAATCTTACTGAGTTGAATCAATTCGCAGCAGGTACAGAAGTAACTCCAGCGCTTCTTATGGAGACTGGCGTAGTGAAGTCACCTAAAGACGGCATCAAGATTCTAGGAAACGGTGAACTTACTGTAAACCTTACAGTTAAAGCGAATAAGTTTTCCCAATCTGCGGTAGAGAAAATTAAAACTGCCGGCGGTCAATCCGAGGTGATCTAATGTTTCGTACCCTATCCAATATTTTTAAAGTAATGGATTTGCGCAAGAGAATAATTTTCACCTTTCTGGTATTTATCGTGTATCGGATTGGTGCTTATATTCCAGTTCCGAACATTAACACAGAAGCGCTCAAAGCAAACGATGCGACGGCAACCAATGAAATATTTGGTCTGCTGAACACTTTCTCTGGGGGCGCTTTGTTCCAATTCTCCATCTTTGCGATGGGGATTATGCCATACATTACCGCTTCAATCATTGTGCAGCTCCTTTCGATGGATGTAATCCCGAAATTTGCACAATGGGCGAAGGAAGGTGAAGTTGGTAAGAAGAAGTTGAGCCAAATCACTCGTTATGGAACAGTCGTTCTTGGTATGGTTCAAGCGTGGGGTTATGCAATTGGATTCCATAACTTGTCTAGTGGACAGTTAGTAATTAACCCTGGTTTCACAACCTACTTGTTAATTGCACTAGTTCTTACAGCTGGTACCTCATTCTTAATGTGGTTAGGCGAGCAAATTACGGAACATGGTATCGGTAATGGTATTTCGATTATTATCTTTGCTGGTATCGTAGCTGGTATTCCGAAAGGGATTAAGCAAATTGCAACTCAATTATTCTTCGACGCTGGCGATGCGCTGTTCTTGAACATCATCAAAGGCTTGTTGATCGTCATCGTGACTATCGCGATTATCGTATTCGTTATTTTCGTTCAGCAAGGGATTCGCAAGATTCCGGTACAATACGCTAAGCGTGTTGTTGGACGTAAAATGTACGGTGGACAATCGACACATATTCCGATGAAGGTTAACGCTGCTGGGGTTATTCCGGTTATCTTTGCAGTTTCACTTCTGTCCTTCCCAACGATCATAGCATCGTTCTTTGCGAAGCCTGCAGGTGAAGGTGGATTTGCAAGATGGATTATGGACAACTTCAATTTGCAAACAGCAGCACCACTTGCGATCGTGTTCTATATTCTGATGATTATTGGATTCACGTATTTCTATACGTTCGTTCAAATCAACCCAGAGCAAATGGCCGATCAAATGAAGAAGAATGGCGGATACATCCCGGGCATTCGCCCAGGTAAACCGACTCAATCGTACTTGACTCGCGTAATGACAAGAATTACTTTGTCAGGAGCTTTCTTCCTTGCCTTTATCTCCGTTCTACCGATGATCTTTGGTCATCTTGCTGGACTTCCAAGTTCAGTAACGATCGGTGGTACATCCATTCTAATCTTGATTGGTGTGGCGCTTGATACGATGAAGACTGTTGAAGGTCAACTGATGAAACGTCATTACAAAGGTTTTATCAATAAATAGCGAATAGGTTCTGATGGATGCAATTTTTGGCGACATCGGCACCTATTGTGCTGTTCGTTGCAGCACCTGATAGGAGTGTGGCGGGATGAACGTAATATTTATGGGTCCTCCAGGTGCCGGTAAGGGCACGCAGGCGGAAAGAATCGTAAACACATTTCATATCCCTCATATCTCTACAGGAGATGCCTTTCGACTTGCTATGAGCCAAGGAACTTCCTTAGGGATTGAAGCAAAAGGATATGTAGATAAAGGCTTATTAGTACCGGATGAAATTACGAACGGCATCGTTAGAGAACGACTTCAGCAGCCAGACTGCGAGAAGGGATTCTTGCTTGATGGATTCCCACGTACAATCGCTCAGGCGGATGCACTAGACGGGATCTTAGAGCAACTTGGTAAGAAACTAGATCATGTCATTAACTTGAATGTTGATCGTGATCGTCTACTAGCAAGACTGACGGGTCGTCGTATATGTAAATCATGCGGTGCAACTTATCATGTCATGTTTAATCCGCCAAAGCAGGAAGGCGTATGCGATAAATGCGATGGTGAATTGTATCAACGCTCTGATGATACAGAAGAGAAGGTTGGTACACGGCTTGACGAATACGTGAGCAAAACAAAGCCACTTTTGGTATACTATCAAGATAAAGGCTTGTTGCGCGAAGTAAACGGTGAGCAGGACATTGACGTGGTAACTTCTGAGATCTGCTCGCTACTTGAGAGAGGTTAGCTGATGATCATATGTAAGTCCGAAGCTGAGTTAGCGTTGATGAGAGAAGCTGGTCGAATTGTAGCAGAAACCCATCGGTTATTGTCACAAGCGATCAAGCCGAATATCACAACCAAGGAACTTGATCAAATAGCAGAAGACTATATTCGTAGTCAGGGAGCAACACCTTCTTTTAAAGGCTATAACGGTTTTTCTGGCTCTATCTGTGCTTCTGTCAACGAAGAGCTCGTTCACGGCATTCCCGGCCCGAAAAAGCTGAAGGAAGGCGACATTATTTCCATTGATATTGGAGCGCAATTTAAAGGGTATCACGGTGACTCCGCATGGACCTACGGTGTCGGAGAAATATCTGACACAGCGAAGAGGCTCCTCGAAGTGACTGAGAGGTCTTTGTATGTCGGACTTGCTGAAGCAAAGCCGGATGCAAGGTTGTACACGATCTCTCATGCGATCCAAACTTGTGCTGAAGAAGCTGGATTTTCGATTGTTCGCGAATATGTAGGTCATGGCATCGGCACTGAACTACATGAAGAACCGCAAATTCCGAATTACGGACTTCCTGATAAAGGACCGCGCCTGAAATCAGGCATGGTGCTTGCGATTGAACCCATGGTGAATGTAGGTCGACGCTATGTGAAGACCTTGCAGGACAATTGGACAGTCGTCACTCAAGATGGTTCCTTATGTGCTCATTTTGAACATACGATTGCGATTACACCTGACGGTTACGAGATTTTCACGAAGCTGCCAGAGTAATCAAGCGAGAACGTAGGTGATCATGTGAGTAAGGACAAATCGCCCCGAGTGGGTCAGATTGCGAAAGTTCTAAGCGGCAGACATCATGGGAAATATACCGTGTTGATCGGTATAGTGAATGATCGTTATGTACTTATCGCTGATGGGCACAAACGAAAGTTCGATTTTCCCAAGAAGAAAAATCTGCTTCATCTGCAGTTGATGGGGGACGCATCCGAAGAGGTTGTATCCAGCTTAAAGGAAACAGGACGTGTAACGAACGGTAAATTGCGACTTGCGCTGAAACAGTTTTCGGCAGAGAATGCAATTGACGCACATGAGAAAGGAGAATGACTGTGGCTAAAGAAGATGTAATTGAAGTTGAAGGCACCGTAATCGAACCTCTTCCCAATGCGATGTTTAAAGTGGAACTGGAGAACGGTCATAAAATATTAGCGCATGTTTCAGGGAAGATCAGAATGCATTTCATTCGGATTTTGCCAGGTGACAAGGTAACGGTGGAATTGTCTCCTTACGACTTAACGCGCGGCCGAATCACCTACCGATTTAAATAAATGGAAAGCAATATTTAGGAGGGATTCAAGATGAAGGTAAGACCCTCGGTCAAACCAATTTGCGAAAAATGCAAAGTCATTCGTCGCAAAGGAAACGTAATGGTAATTTGCGAAAATCCAAAACACAAACAAAAACAAGGATAAGGAGGTGCTCGGATGGCTCGTATAGCTGGCGTAGACTTACCTCGTGATAAGCGCGTTGAAATTGCGCTCACGTATATTTTTGGTATTGGTACAACAACTGCACAGAAGATCGTTGCTATGACTGGTATCGATCGTCAAACTCGCGTTCGTGATCTTACAGAAGACGAAGTGAGTAAAATTCGCGAAGCAATCGACAAGAACTTGAAGGTAGAAGGTGATCTTCGTCGTGAGATCTCTCTTAACATCAAGCGTCTAGTTGAAATCGGCTGCTACCGCGGTGTTCGTCACCGTCGTGGATTGCCTGTTCGTGGACAACGTACGAAGACAAACGCGCGTACGCGTAAAGGTCCTCGTCGTACAGTAGCTAACAAGAAGAAATAATAAAGGAGGTTAGAGCACATGGCAAAGCCTAAAAAAGTCGTTCGTACAAAACGTCGCGACCGTAAAAATATTGAAACTGGAGTAGCACATATCCGTTCTACTTTTAACAATACAATCGTTACGATTACGGATCCGCAAGGGAATGCAATTTCATGGGCTAGCTCCGGTGGACTTGGTTTCAAAGGTTCCCGTAAGAGCACTCCTTTCGCAGCTCAAATGGCAGCAGAATCTGCAGCTAAAGCAGCGATGGAACACGGCATGAAAGTTGTAGAAGTAATGGTAAAAGGCCCAGGCGCTGGTCGTGAAGCTGCAATTCGTTCACTTCAAGCTGCTGGTCTTGAAGTAAACTTAATTAAAGACGTGACTCCGATTCCACATAACGGATGCCGCCCTCCAAAACGCCGTCGTGTGTAGTTATTAGTGGATCAGAGGTTCTGATTCTCCTTAGGAAACGGAGTCGTCAACATGAAAAGTCGATTAATTCGTTTCCTTAGGGTTCTAACTGTGGTATAAATATCCATAAGCTCGTGAATAATGATTGTGATGGATAGGCATACTACTCGTTTTATGTTAATTCCATGGAAACGACGTTTTGAAGGAGGGTTCATGAGATGATTGAAATCGAAAAACCAAAAATAGAAACCGTATCGTTAAGTGAGGATGGTTCGTACGGCAAGTTTGTTGTTGAGCCGCTTGAACGGGGATATGGAACAACTTTAGGTAACTCACTACGTCGTATCCTACTGTCTTCATTACCGGGTGCTGCAGTTTCTTCGGTTCAAATCAACGGTGTGCTTCACGAGTTCTCGACGATTCCAGGCGTGAAAGAAGATGTAACAGAAATCATCCTCAATCTCAAAGGTTTATCGTTGAAAATTCACTCCGATGAAGAGAAGATTCTAGAAATCGATGCAGAGGGCGAAGGTGTTGTCACTGCAGGTGATATTCGCGGCGATAGCGATGTGGAAATCCTTAATCCAGATTTGCATATTGCTACATTAGCATCAGATGCGCGTCTTCATATGCGTATTCATGCTAACAGAGGTCGTGGATATGTATCATCTGACAAGAACAAGCGGGAAGAACAGCTAATTGGCATGATTCCGATTGATTCTGTCTACACCCCGATCACCCGTGTGAATTATAGTGTGGAAAATACTCGTGTTGGTCAAGTGACTAACTATGATAAATTGACCCTCGAAATTTGGACTGATGGCAGTATTCGTCCTGAGGAAGCTGTCAGCTTAGGTGCGAAGATTCTTACGGAACACTTAATGCTGTTTGTTGGCTTAACGGATGAGGCGAAAGACGCTGAGATCATGGTTGAGAAAGAAGAAGATAAGAAAGAGAAAGTTCTAGAGATGACTATCGAAGAACTTGATCTATCTGTACGTTCTTACAACTGTTTGAAGCGTGCTGGTATTAATACCGTACAAGAGCTCATCACCAAAACCGAAGAGGATATGATGAAAGTGCGAAATCTAGGCCGCAAATCTCTTGAAGAAGTTCAAGAGAAGCTCGAAGAGCTTGGTCTTGGGCTACGCACAGAGGACTAAGGCGTAAACTTATAAGCAATAGGTTATGTTTTTAACCTGAGCTAGCTTGCGCCAGGACTATACTTTAAGGAGGTTATACGACATGGCTTTATATCAAAAATTAGGCCGTGATTCCAGTGCACGTAAAGCTTTATTTCGTGACATGGTAACGGATCTGTTTTTATACGAACGCATTCAAACGACTGAAGCTAAGGCTAAAGAAGTTCGCTCTATCGCTGAGAAGCTAATCACGCTTGCAAAGCGCGGAGATCTTCACGCTCGTCGTCAAGTCGCTGCATTTGTTCGTCGCGAGACTTTGGAAGGCGCAGATCAAGACGCAATCCAAAAACTATTCACTGAGTTAGCATCACGCTACTCCGAGCGCCAAGGTGGATACACACGTATTCTTAAAATTGGACCTCGTCGTGGTGATTCAGCACCAATGGTTTACTTGGAGCTAGTTGATCGCGCTTAGTTATGGGAAAGGGTGGGCAGAATCTTCGTATTCTGCTGAAGCCCTTTTTTTGTTTGCACTTTTTGAGGAGGAGATGGAGCATGCGGAACCTTCGATTTATCGTTACCTATGATGGTACGAAGTATTCGGGCTTTCAAACTCAGCCTGAAGGGAATACCATACAAGACAAGATCGAAGAAGCCATTGCGAAACTGACCGGGGAACAGGTGAAGATTGCTGGTTCTGGCCGAACCGATGCCGGGGTACATGCACGCGGACAAGTCATTAATTTTATAACAGAATCAAGAATTCCTCTTAATCGTTGGTGTGTCGCACTAAACTCCTGGCTGCCCAAAGATATTGCAACTTTGTCAGTGGAGGAAGTCCCCTTGGAGTTTCAGTCCTGGAAATGGGCTAAACGTAAAACGTATTGTTATACGATTCGTACAGGAAGACTGCAGGATGTATTTCACTATCGTTACCAGATGCATCATCCGACGCGACTGGACGTTGAGGCGATGAAGACAGCGCTGGCTCATTTTATTGGGGAGCATGATTTTACTTCGTTCTGTTCTGTTAGATCAACGAAACCGAGTCATGTTCGTACGTTGTATGAAGCTTGGATTGAAGTGGATGGTATTTTGGCGGATAGTTCGCAAGTATCTTACAATGTCATGAACGAACAAGACTATACAGGACAAGTTATCCGAATTTATGTTACAGCTAACGGTTTTCTTTACAATATGGTTAGAATAATAGCAGGAACATTGATAAGGGTAGGGGAAGACAAATTCTCAAGTCATGATATTCCAGTAATTCTAGCTGCGAAAGATCGTGAAATGGCAGGGCCAACTGCAGAGCCACATGGACTTATGCTGTGGAGAGTCGAATACTGATGCGTTAAGAGATCGCTTGAGATCTCTTTTTTTATTATTGAGATTGCCATTGACCAGAATATTCTGCACAATGTATCATGAATAGCGTAACTGCAATGGAATAGGAGTGACTATAGAATCATGAGCAAAGTACTCACTGAATTAACACCAGAAATGATGTCAGTTTTACAAGGGCAGGCCATTGTATTGCTGAATGTTGTCCATAAACCGAGCAACACCATTTATTCAACGGCATTATCATGGGTCTACGCAGAGGATGCGACCAAAATCCGCTTCGCGATTGATTCCAAATCTGATTTTATTACCATTATTGAAGAAGACCCTAAGTTAGTCATGAACTTTATCGCACTAGAAAGTGTATATTCGGTTGTGGGTACGGCTAATGTTGTAGTGAAGGAGACGGAAGATACAACGTTAAAACTGACCATTGTAGAAGTACAAATTGATCAGATCCGGGATATTATGTTCTACGGCGGTAAGGTAACAACGAATCCTGAATTTATCAAAACTTATAAGCCTGAGCTTGTCGTTAAGTTGGATGAAGAAGCTAAGCAAGCGGTATTAAGCAGATAAATCACGGGGGGATGAGATAAATGAAGATCGCATCAGTTCAAGTGGAAATTAAAGATCACGAAACGAAGCAGCAACGGATCGATAGAATAGAACACACACTGGATAAACTCGCAGGCACTGATTTCATCATTCTTCCAGAAATTTGGGCTACAGGATATTTTTCCTTTGACCGATATACAGAAGAGGCAGAAGCAATTGATGGGCCTTACGTGCAGCGATTTTCAGCGAAGGCGAAACAACTCGGGGCATATTTGTTTGCTGGTAGCTTTGTAGAGAAGGATGGCGACAATTTCTACAATACGAGTGTTCTATTTGATCCAGAAGGTAAGCTTATTGCTAATTATCGTAAAATTCACTTATTCCGCTATGGTTCAGAAGAAGGGAAGCTATTAACAGCAGGTAATGAATTAGTGGTGGAAGATACTTCATTCGGTAAAGTCGGTCTTGCAACCTGTTATGATTTGCGGTTTCCTGAATTATTTAGGGGATTAGTGGATCGTGGAGCTGAGCTGTTACTCGTTACATCTGCTTGGCCACATCGGAGATTAGCCCATTGGAATTTATTCAATCAGGCACGAGCTCTTGAGAATCAGTGTTTCTTAATATCTAGCAATTGTGTCGGTACGACCAAAGGTACCTTAATGGGCGGCCACAGTCAAATTGTAGATCCTTGGGGCGTTGTACTTGCTTCAGGTGGCGAGCATGAGACGATTGTACAAGGGCAAATCGATATATCAGAAATTTCACGCATCCGCGATGAATTTCCACAGCTTAAACACAGAGTACTTAACCTGCCATGATGAAAGAACCAAGCTCTAGGTTGGAATCGCAGCATTTCTTGTCTATACCGAAGAAATTCCTACAAAGTAGGTGTACCGCACGTGAATGGTAGGCAGAGGAGACGTAGTATCCTTGCATTAGTAACAGGTTTTATTGAAACAATTTTAGTTTGGACGGGCATTATCGTTGGCGTAGCTTTGCCACTTAATATACTAATTAGTGTGTTGTACAAATATGTGCTGCATTCACCTATTGCTTGGTCGAATGAGCTGTCTATGTACTTGTTCTGCTGGATTACGTTCATTGGCGCGAGCTTGGCAGTTAAACGGTCGGACATAAGGGTAGTTCCTTATCTATTTGATCGACTACGCCCTACACCCCAAATGATTGTATCTGTATTTGTTCAAATCAGCATATTCGTATTTGCAGCAGTCATGAGCTATTTCTCATTTATATGGATAACTTCTCCTAGCTTAATGAATACGGTCACTTCTTTATTTTTCGTTAAGGTCTGGATGTTCTATACCATTATACCTTTCTCTATGCTCTCTATTGCATTCTTTACAGTGCATCGTATCGCTATTTATTTACAGCAATGGATTTCTGTGAAGAGGGGGGGTCAAGTCTGTTGATCCTGATTATAAGTTTTATGATCCTTTGTATGCTAGGCGTGCCAATTGCATTCGTACTCGGCTTAGTCACCCTAATCTACGTGTTGACAACGGGTAACTTTAACAGCTTCGAGACTCTACCGACCATGATGTTTAATGAGATGCAAAACTTTGGTTTCGTGGCTATTCCTTTGTTTGTCCTTTTAGGAGAAATTATGAATCGCGGTGGAATAACGAGTCGATTGATTCATTTTGCATATGTTATTTTTGGCGGACTGCGTGGAGGATTAGCCTATGTTAACCTTTCTGCAAATATGTTTTTAGCTTCGATTGTCGTTACTGCCAATGCTCAGACTGCGATTGTGAGTCGAATCATTGTTCCTGAAATGCAGAAGCAGGGTTATTCCAAAGAATTTAGTGCGGTTCTAACGACTAGCTCCTTTATTATTGGACCGCTGATACCACCAAGCCTATCTCTATTGATATTTGGCGTAATAGCAGGCGTGTCTGTTAGTCAGCTGTTTCTGGCAGGCATTCTGCCTGGGGTTATTTTTGCCATAGGATTTGGAATCCTAATTTATTTGTATGCGAAGAAGAAGAATCTTCCTAGAACAAACCGAACCCCTCTGAGAGATGCAGTACACAGTCTGTTTAGTATTCTTCCAGCACTTGTGGTACCACTGCTTGTGATTGTAGGGATTACATCAGGCGCATTGAGGGTGACAGAATCTGCTGCAGTTGCTGTTTTGTTGGCTAGTTTGATAGGCAGATTTTTTTATAAAGAGATACGAGTTAAGGATATTCCCGATATACTCATCAGAACAGTCATTTCAACCTCAGTAGTATCATTCATGTTCGCAACAGCCAATATGTTTAATTGGGCACTACAAATGAATAACATCCCTAAGAAGGTAACTGACTTCTTCTTAAGCATCGCAGACAATACATTTGTCTTCTTATTGCTGCTGAATGTACTGCTGTTAATCACCGGCATTTTCTTGAAAGGCATAGGAGGTATTATCGTCTTAACTCCAATCTTGACTCCGATTGCTGTACAGTACGGGGTTGATCCCGTACATTTGGGCATTATTATTGTTATTAATTTAACAATGAGCCTCATGTTTCCTCCCGTGGGATCTGTACTATTCATTGCTTCCAGAAGGACAGGTTTATCCATTGAACGGTTAACGTTTAAGCTTATTCCGTTCTTGATTCTATCTTTTGGCATTCTATTAATCATTACCTATTTACCTTGGGTAACAGCCTTTCTACCAAATGTATTAGGTTTAAAGTAAAGATAAAATCTCTTGTTATCTGAATAGTAGGAACTATATAATAGATCATGGAGTGGGCGTAATCGCTTACATGTTCGCTGACTACGATGATGGATTACTAAAGGGGATGATAGAATTGGCTGCAAGTACAACGATCATTATGCGTTTGGAGCTGGATACACAATCAGGTTCATTCGCTGAATTAGCAGGAGCTATAGGACAAGCAGGCGGAGATATTATGGCGGTTGACTTAATCCATGCGGATAAAGTATCGACAACACGTGATATAACGGTTAATTTGCTTGGGAATGTAACGGAAAGCGGAATTATTCAGGTAATCAAAAAACTAAACGGCATTAAATTAATTAACGTATCTGACCCTACCTTTCTCGTTCACTTGGGAGGCAAAATCGAGGTACAACCCAGAACAAAGATCAAGAACCGTGATGATCTCTCCAAGGTTTACACACCAGGCGTTGCTAAAGTATGTATGGCCATTCATGAGAATCCATCAAGAGCTTATTCCTTAACGATCAAGCGGAATACGGTTGCGGTTATATCGGATGGAACGGCGGTTCTAGGTTTAGGCGATATTGGTCCAGAAGCCGCTATGCCAGTTATGGAAGGAAAGGCAATGTTGTTCAAGCAGCTAGCAGGAGTAGATGCATTCCCGATCTGTCTGGCAACCAAAGATACGGAAGAAATTATTAGAACAATTAAACAATTATCCCCAACTTTTGGTGGGATTAACTTAGAAGATATTTCTTCACCTCGATGCTTTGAGATTGAACGTAGATTGAATGAAGAACTTGATATTCCAGTTTTTCATGATGATCAGCACGGTACAGCCGTTGTAGTATTAGCTGGATTAATCAATGCGATTAAAGTCGTCAATAAGTCGATGGATCAGGTTCGTGTCGTGGTTACAGGTATTGGCGCCGCAGGTGTATCGATTGTAAAAATGCTTCTTGCTGCAGGCGTTCGCAATTTAGTCGCTGTCGATCATATGGGTGCATTATGCCGTAAGCAGCAATACGATAATCCGATGTGGACTTGGGTATCTCAGAATACGAATGAGGAATGTGCCGAAGGTACTTTATCCGATGTTATTCCTGGTGCAGACGTATTTATTGGTGTATCCCGTCAAGGTGTTCTGAAGGTAGAAGATTTGAAGACAATGGCTAAAGATCCCATCGTATTTGCGATGGCAAATCCAGAACCTGAGATTGACCCTGAATTGGCAGAGCCATATGTGCGTGTAATGGCAACTGGACGCAGTGATTTCCCTAACCAAATCAATAATGTTCTATGCTTCCCAGGTATTTTCCGCGGAGCGCTTGAATGCCGAGCTTCTGTTATTAATGAAGAAATGAAGCTTGCCGCATCTTGGGCGATTGCATCCGTAGTTAGTGATGATGAGCTTAATGAACAATATATCATTCCTAGTATTTTCAACGATAAAGTTGTTCCTTTGATGCGTAAGGCTGTTATTCAAGCAGCAATTGATACGAATGTAGCTCGTCGTATACCAAGAGAATTCCGTTAAATAAATAGGAAATACAGCATTCAAAATTCTTACATATAAAGGATGAAGATGCTGTATTTTTTTACTCCAATAGACTTGAATTTTAAATAGAACTGGGTTATAATGATTAACGGTGTTTCTTAATCGGCTAACCCACGGCCCCGAAGATTAATGAAAGAACCAACTGACAGTAAATGTAACTTAAATGACTATGAATGAACGAGATATAATTTTTTAGGAGGAACAAGCATGCGTACTAGCACCACATATATGGCTAAGGCCAATGAAGTTGAGCGCAAATGGTACATCATCGATGCAGAAGGCAAAACGCTTGGTCGTTTGGCATCTGAAGCAGCAAGTATCATCCGCGGTAAACATAAGCCTGAATTTACACCACATGTAGATACAGGAGATTTCGTAATCGTAATTAACGCTTCCAAAATCGAATTAACAGGTAAGAAACTTACTGATAAAATGTACTACCGTCACTCCATGCATCCAGGTGGTCTTAAAGTGACTCCAGCTGGTGAAATGCTGAAGAAAAACCCAGAGCGTATGATCGAGCTTGCGATTCATGGCATGCTTCCAAAAACTCGTTTGGGTAACAGCATGAAAATGAAGCTGAAAGTGTATGCTGGTTCTGAGCATCCACACGCAGCACAAAAACCAGAAGTTTACGAACTTCGCGGATAAAATAAAAGGAGGACATTAACGTGGCACAAGTTCAATACTATGGAACGGGTCGTCGTAAGCATTCAGTAGCACGTGTACGTCTTGTACCGGGCGAAGGACGAATCGTTATTAATAAACGTGATATCAACGAATACTTTGGTCTTGAAACATTAAAGCTGATCGTAAAACAGCCGCTTTCATTGACTGATACATTGGGTCGTTACGATGTACTCGTAAACGCTCATGGTGGTGGTACTTCCGGACAAGCAGGAGCTATCCGTCACGGTATCTCCCGTGCACTTCTTAAAGTAGATCCTGAGCTTCGCGGCTCCCTTAAGAAAGCTGGTTTCTTAACTCGTGACCCTCGTATGAAGGAACGTAAGAAATACGGTCTTAAAGCAGCTCGTCGCGCTCCACAATTCTCCAAACGTTAATTTGTTTGGTACAACACAAACAATGGCCTCGAACCTTGGTTCGGGGCTTTTTTTGTTGTATATATAAAAATAAAGAGTCGTAGGATGTGTCCTAGGCTCTTCTTTGGGCTTG
The DNA here is from genome assembly GCF_004344915.1 of Paenibacillus albiflavus. Classification (GTDB taxonomy): domain Bacteria; phylum Bacillota; class Bacilli; order Paenibacillales; family NBRC-103111; genus Paenibacillus_AM; species Paenibacillus_AM albiflavus. Next base: position 72,698 of record NZ_SKFG01000081.1, read on the forward strand.
TACGAAGTACGATTTATAGAATTGGAATCATCTTAGATAAAATGTAATCTTGCGGCTAAGCTAATGACCAGCATTGCGGCTACGATTAGCCAGAAATACCATTCCTTAAAAATCGATCTGTCTCCACTACCCATGATGTCCTACACCCCTCGATATTAAGATATTTACAGTTTAACATATTTTCAAAAGATATTCTGCTTAATTTTTCATAGAATAATAGCAAAATAGGGAGTTTTAAACAATTAATTCGCCAGTAGGCTGATGTCACATATCGGCCTCTTTATGCATTGTATAAGGAGAGAGGCTTAATGTAGAAGGGGGTTACGAAAGTGAAACGATTGGTTGATGTTCTGTCGCTGCAGGAGCTAGCGATTAGATTGGAGCAAGAAACAGCCGAAACCGTGATTAAGTTTGCACTTGAACAGTATCCTAGACTAACGCTGGCATGTTCTTTTGGTGCCGAGGATGTGGTGCTTGTGGACATGCTGCAGACCATTTCACCGAAGACGGAGATTTTCTATTTGGATACAAATGTGCATTTTGCTGAGACATATGAGACAAGAGATCGCTTGTCAGCGCATTATGGGAATGAATTTGTACAGGTGCTGCCTGAGCTTACGCTCGAAGAGCAAGCCGAAAAATTCGGAGAAGAACTTTGGAAGTGGGACCCGAATGCTTGTTGTCGCGAACGCAAAGTGAAGCCTTTAACGAATCATTTGCTAGGATTTGATGCATGGATTACTGGTATAAGGCGCGAACAATCGCCTACCCGTGCGCATGCGAAGAAAATAGAATGGGATGCCATATTTGGTCTGTGGAAGCTTAATCCCCTTGCGGATTGGACGAACGAGGATGTGTGGGCGTATATCCATTCACATCATATTCCATATAATGCCTTGCATGACCAGGGTTACCCGAGTATTGGCTGCATGCATTGTACGCGTCAGGTTGCGGCAGGTGAAGATGCACGTGCAGGCAGATGGTCAGGATTTGAAAAAACCGAGTGTGGTCTTCATCGAAAATAAAGCATTACAATTGTTTAGAGCTGGAGGAGTGCTGAATGAAGGATTGGCAGATGATTAAGCCTCATGGCGGAAGCTTAATTAATCGTATAGTAGGGCATACGGATAGAGAACAGCTGCTCCAGGAAGCAGATAGCATGCAGCCTATACTAGTAGATGCATGGACGATATCGGACATTGAGCTAATTGGAATTGGCGCCTTTTCTCCTCTAGAGGGCTTCATGACAGAAACGGATTATCAATCCGTTGTGGAGCGGATGCGGCTTAGTGACGGTACGATATGGAGCATTCCTATCACATTAAGTGTAGATCCTCAAATCGTACCATTTATAGAAATCGGTGATCGGGTTGCGCTTAGAGGACGGGAAGATTCGATTGTATATGCCGTCCTCACCGTTGAGAGTATTTATGAGGTGAATCAGGAGGAAGAAGCACTTCAAGTTTTTCGAACTAACGATCTGGCTCATCCTGGTGTTGCAAAGCTTAAGTCGAAATCTCCATTTCGTATTGGTGGTCCAGTACAAGTGTTGAATCGGATAACGAACGATTCTTTCCAGGCTTATCGTTATGATCCACAAGAGACTAGAGCGATATTTGAGAGTAAAGGCTGGCGAACGGTTGTCGGGTTTCAAACTCGCAATCCCGTACATCGAGCGCATGAATATATTCAAAAAACAGCAATGGAAATCGTTGATGGCTTATTCCTGAATCCACTGGTAGGGGAAACAAAGTCGGATGATATTGCGGCAGATGTCAGAATGCATTCCTATGAGGTGCTGCTCGATCGATACTATCCGCAGGATCGTGTATTTTTAGGTGTTTTTCCCGCGGCTATGCGATATGCAGGGCCAAGAGAAGCCATATTTCATGCCATTGTTCGTAAAAATTACGGATGTACGCATTTTATCGTTGGGCGCGATCATGCAGGTGTTGGCGATTATTATGGGACTTATGAAGCGCAGGAGATCTTTCATCAGTTTACACAAGAGGAGCTTGGCATTTCACCGCTGTTCTTCGAGCATAGTTTCTATTGCAATAAGTGCGGGAACATGGCTTCAAGCAAAACCTGTCCGCATCCACAAACTGATCACGTACATTTATCAGGAACCAAAGTAAGGCAAATGTTAAAGGAAGGCATCATGCCGCCTGTCCAATTTACACGTCCAGAAGTAGCCGGAATCTTAATCGAAGGCGTGAAACAACAACTGGACCGTACAGTGATTATCTAACAAGTCATAAATAGCCGCCTTGTCCCATATAGATGGAAAGAAGATCTAGTGGAGATGAAGGTGGTTTTGTTATGAAAAAAATGAGAAAAAGTATCGTAGTCTTCCTATCCCCGATGGGATTGTTAAAACTTGCGCTATCAATGGGCCTTGTGGCACTCATTATATTTATTTATACGAATCAATTACCAGCAACGAAGACTTGGAGTGATTGGACAACCCCTATGTCAGGCAGAGTTATAACACTTGATGCGGGTCATGGCGGACCAGATGGAGGAGCCTCCAGTAAAAGTGGTGTGATTGAAAAAGAGGTTAACCTCGCAATCACGATGTATTTGCGAGATTATCTCCAACAAGCAGGAGCTGTTGTCTATATGACACGTGAAGATGATACGGATCTTGCTGCACCTGAGACAACCAAATTGCGGGAACGCAAACGAGAAGATTTGAAAGCACGTGCTGATTTGATCGCTGATAAAAAAACGGATTTATTTGTATCGATTCATATGAATGCTATGCCATCTGGCAAATGGAGCGGGGCACAGACGTTCTATTATCCGAATCACCCTGATAATTATACGCTGGCAGGATTAATTCAAAGTGAGATCAAGCGGAATTTAGGCAATACGGACCGTGTAGTTAAGCAGATGACAACCACTTATTTGCTGAAAGAGCTCAAGATGCCAAGTGCCCTTGTAGAGGTAGGTTTTTTATCGAATCCGCAGGAAGCAGCACTGCTTAAGGATGCTAAATATCAGAAGAAGGTCGCTGCATCCATCTATCAAGGTATTCTGCGTTATCTATCAGGTGAGAAGCTGCCCACTCCAGCTCGAAATCAGAAAGATTAGAAGGTTCATAAGGTTGCCATTCGTTAGATGAAATTTTGTGATATAATAAAGGCTGTGAATAACGGTAGTTATGGGGTGCTAAATATGTTAACAAGAGAACAAGTATTAGAAGCGTTACACAGTCTGCTTGACCCTGAATTTAAGAAGTCAGTTACCGAACTGAATTTAATTAAGGACATCATGATTAAGGAAGATAGCGTATCCCTTACATTCATCTTCACCAAAGACGATGAAGGATATCAGAATAATGTGAAGCATGCGATTACTAATATGCTTGGGGACAAGGGTATATCCAACGTACATATTCGTTTCCGCGCAATTACAGAGCATGAGAGAGAGCAAGCTGCTGCGGTAGCTAATCCAGCGCCAACGGCAGAGAAGAAGGCGAATGGGATGGCATTGCTATCACCTGAATCTAATGTTAAATTCATCGCAGTTGCATCCGGCAAAGGCGGCGTAGGTAAGTCAACAGTTACCGTGAATCTGGCTGTTGCACTTGCACGTTTAGGTAAGCGCGTCGGAATCATTGATGCGGATATCTATGGTTTTAGTATTCCTGACATGATGGGAATCGAAGATCGCCCTGTTATCGTGGATAATGCGATTGAACCGATTGAACGTCATGGTGTTAAAGTCATTTCCATGGGCTTCTTTGTGCAGGATAACTCTCCAGTTATTTGGCGTGGACCTATGCTTGGCAAAATGCTTCGCAATTTCTTCAGTGAAGTAAATTGGGGTGAGCTTGACTATATGCTGCTTGACCTTCCTCCAGGAACAGGTGATGTAGCGCTCGATGTACACGCTATGCTGCCTGAGTCCAAAGAAGTGATCGTTACGACGCCGCATGCTACAGCAGCATTTGTTGCAGCTAGAGCAGGTGCAATGGCTCGTGCAACGAACCATGATATTCTTGGAATTGTTGAAAACATGTCGTACTACGAGTGCCGTAAATGCGGTGAAAGAGAGTACTTGTACGGACGTGGCGGCGGCGGTAAGCTTGCTGAAGAACTGCAAACAGAGCTTCTTGCACAAATGCCGCTTGGCGCACCAGACAATCATGTATCTGAGCCTGATTTCTCGCCTTCCGTATATAAGGAATCGCATCCAACAGGCCAAATGTACTTAGAGCTAGCTCGTAAAGTAATTAGTAAAACGGAATAATTGATTTTTATAAATGAAAAGCAAACAACTCGGTGTTTCCGAAGCTGTTTGCTTTTTTGTACTTTTTAACTAAGAATTAGGAACCACCCTGGCCGCCGCCTTGTCCCTCTTGTCCACTGTCTTGTTGACCTCCATCTGAACTGCCACCCTGTTCGCCTTCTTTACCTTGCCCCTTATTTTGCTGTTGTTTTTTCTCAGGCTCTTGCAAATGTTCTTCAACAGCTTTTTTCAGTAAAGTAATCAACTCTGCTTTAAATAGCGGATTCTGCATCGTATCCTGTACAATCATCTTCATCTGCTGACGAGATTTCGTTGATTTGAGCGAATCCATTAGAATAGATTCGAATTCCTGATTTTTCATTATACTTAATAATTCTTTTTGATAGTCGGGATCTTTCATCAAATCAAGATACATTTGTTTCGTTTCCTTTTGGATCGCTTTGGCGAAATCGCCAGCAAATTTCGGATCTTTCATCATGCTTTGCAAAAATTTGCCGTTCTGGGGGTCCGTTAATACTTCCTTGACGGTCATTTTGAGCTCCTGCTTATCGGACGTACTCAGGGACTTCATTTTCCCTTTGCCGCCGCCACTACTTCCACCACTGCTCCCGCCGCTTTTTCCGCCAGATTTGTCTTCGCCTCCGCCTTCCTCTTTACCTGTTTCCTCACTTTCACCATTTATTGCAGACTCAATGGCTTTCTTTCCGTCATCGGATTTGAGGATATCGAGTACCATCGTTTTCTGGTCTTTATAATTGTTTCCGCCGCTTGATTGCTCTTGACCGCAGGAAGTTAGAAATACAAGTGCAATGACAGACGATAGGAAAATGACGACTGATCTCGTTGATGTGTTCATGTTCCAGCCCCTTTGCATTATGATGCTTATGTTTTATTATTCGACACATTTACTTGGTTTATGTCTTGGCTTTTTGGCAACCAAGTTGCTACAATTATTCTATATTTCAGTTTTTGGGGGAGAAGTAACATGACATTGAAAAAATGGTTCTATTTAAGCTGGACCTCATTTGCTTTTGGCATAGCAGCTACGCTTATTCTGGGTTTGATTATGTTTTTTACAAATCCGAATTACCAAAATTCTGGTCTTGGTGAAGTTGGATTTAATTTAATAACCTTAACTATTGCAGGGGCGACGGCTTCGGTATTAAGCCAGATGGGTTTCTTCGGGTATTTGATTCTCAAGTGGATTGCAATCAGTGTGTTCCGCAGTAAAGTCATTTGGGACTATCTACAGTTTATTTTGTCCATCGTAGCAATTGGCGACCTTATTTACTTGAGATATGTCAATTATGGTGTGGGAAGCGGGATTGGAAATTACATCGTTCTTCCGTTGTTTATTCTAGTAGTAGCAATTGCCGTATCTTATTATAAAATGAAGCTAACGAATCGCAGTGCCTTTATTCCTACATTTTTTGTGATGACTGCTGTTACGATACTTGAAGCAGTACCTATTTTTAGAGAAAATAACATTGATTCACTGGTCGTCGTACTCATTCCCTTAATGATATGTAATGCATGGCAATTGCTGATCCTACATAAAGTAATCGGTAATAAGTAAATCCTAACGCAAATACCATCTCAATTAGCCTAAGCTTACTGAGATGGTATTTGTCCTATATAAGAGGTTAAAAAACGGGCCGGCTCATGGAATCCTGAACTTCTTTGTTCTTAACATCAGTCTGATTTAGCATTTCGGATACCGTTACGAATTCATAGCCTTTGGCTCTTAGCTCATCGATAATGACCGGAAGTGCTTCATGGGTTTGAAGGCAAGTATCACTTGCGTGCAATAGAACAATGTCGCCTGGGTGGGCTTTCGATACGACGCGGTTAATGATCTTATCTGTACCTGGATTCATCCAGTCTTGGGAATCTGTGTCCCACTGAATGACGGAATACCCTAGTTCGCCCGCGATTTGCAATACTCTTTTGTCAAAATCGCCATTAGGCATCCGAATTAATTTTGGACCACTGCCTGTTATATCAGTCAGGATAGTATGTGCTGCAGAAATTTGCTTGCGTATTTCATCATCATTAAGCGAACTATAGTTCACATGCTTATGACCGTGGCTGCCGATTTCATAACCACCTTTTTTGATCCGATCTACGATATCTGTATGTGACTTGCTCCAAGGGGAGGAAAGGAAGAAAGTAGCTTTCTTAACCCCTTTATCTTCAAGAATTTTGAGGATGGGCTCAGCCCGCTTGTCCCCCCAAGAAATATCAAAGGTCAGAGCAATCAGCTTCTTGTCCGTTTTGACGCTATAGATAGCTTTTGGTTGCTGATCTCCCGTAAATACAGAGATATTCTGCTGTTCTGAATATACAATTCCCGCTGCAAAAATAATCGCCATCGCGATAAATAAGATCCGCTTTAACTTTTTACCGTTAATGACATAAAAATAATTCACGTTCGTGTACCTCCTTAGGGGACTATAATGGGCTTGTTCTAATTCATTTACTTCCAAATGTATGCTCGTACAAGCAAGATATGCTAATCTTGTGTATAGGGAAAAAGAAGTTGTAGGGAGAGTGAAGGGATATGAGCTTGAAAGCTTTGTTTCGCCATTTTAGGGAAATGAAGATTTATTTCTTAGTGGTAATCGTCTTATTCATACTTGGTGTCGTACTAGGAACACTTCACTGGAATCAGGCGCTGCTGGATCAACAACTAAAGGCAATCAGCGAAATTGCAAACTCAGTAGACGGTAAGGATTCCATTGAACTGTCGCTATTCTGGGTTATTCTCAAAAATAATGTAGTTGCGATGCTGGTAATGGTCGTTAGCGGGATTTTGTTTGCAGTCTTTCCTATATTCAGCATTTTTACAAACGGATTGCTGCTTGGTTATGTAGGGGAACAAGCTGTTCAAAGTACAGGATTGGTACAGCTGGCAAAAGGGATTATTCCTCATGGGGTATTGGAAATTCCAGCGCTCATTATCGCATGTGCTTATGGGCTTAGACTTGGCGTACTTGCCGTTCAAGCGATAATTTCGCTTTTCTCCGAAACAAGGAGGCAGTCATTTGGAATAGAAGCACCTCGTTTGATGAAGCTGATGGTTCCATTAACAGGATTCCTGATCGGATTATTGCTTGTTGCTGCGCTTATCGAGAGTACGATTTCCTTTTGGCTTGTTCAGGGATAAGGTTTGATAAAAATTTTGGGTTAAATATCATAAAAATTGCCAAAGATGAGCATAACAGTAAAATGAATAACCTTTGCGATATTAGAGAAAGGGGATCTTCAGAAGTTATGCTCGGATTCTTATTTAATGAACGGGAATGTAGGGAACTGGACTATGTTCTGCGCAAAGAACTGGATGAAATGCTATTTGATTTGAACGATAAAGTTATTGAACAGGATCTTAAAGGTGCAATTGAGGCAAGGTATAAGGTTATATTCCGAATGTATGCAAGATTGGCATCCCCTAAGGAAATATCCAGATATGCTCGCAACCGTGTTTATCATTAGTGAATTTAGATAAAAAGATAGCTTAACTATTCTTGCTAAAGAGTAGTTAAGCTGTTTTTTTTGCAATACAAATTTCAGTAATATTTTACCATGCATAAAAGTGTTGACGAATGATTACTTAATATGATAAATTATTTTTCGCCCCACTAAACGGGCAGCACAATAAATCAGGTACATCAAGGCTTGCGAGTGAGAGTAAGAAAAAAGATTAAAAAAACACTTGCAATTGAGTAGCCTGATGTGGTATATTAATAAAGTCGCCGCTGAGAAACATGGCAGCGAAAAATGATAGAAATTGTCCTTTGAAAACTGAACAACGAGTGAAGAAATAAATGAGATTATTAATCTCAACAACGTCGAGAGAGTAGCGCTTCGGTGCTTATGATCGAGACAAGCTAGCAAGAAATTTTGAGCAAATCAGCTCACCTTTAATGGAGAGTTTGATCCTGGCTCAGGACGAACGCTGGCGGCGTGCCTAATACATG
>NZ_SKFG01000082.1 GCF_004344915.1 Paenibacillus albiflavus
CTGACGGAATCACTATTTGTTTTCTTCTCCTCGAGGTACTTAGATGTTTCAGTTCCCTCGGTATACCTCCTCTGCAGCTATGTATTCACTGCAGGGTAACTGCGCATTACCACAGCTGGGTTCCCCCATTCGGACATCCCCGGATCAAAGCCTGCATACGGCTCCCCGAGGCATTTCGTCGTTCGCCACGTCCTTCTTCGGCTCCTAGTGCCTAGGCATCCTCCGTGCGCTCTTATTAGCTTAACCTGCTAATATAAAAACTAATTTCTCTTGATTGCTCAAGAAGAACATTAAGGATGTTTCTAAGCCCGTTCAAAAATCTATCGACCCAAAGGGATGACAGAATTTCTTACGGTTCGCGTTTGTGTTACAAACGCTGCTTTCGTTTCGCTATCTAGTTTTCAAGGAACAAAAGTTTGGAAAGGTTTTATCCTTCCAAAACTGAACACGAGTGAAGAAGTTTTGCAGTTAAACTGCATATTTGAATGTTTCCGTTGCAGGAAACGATTCTCCATAGAAAGGAGGTGATCCAGCCGCACCTTCCGATACGGCTACCTTGTTACGACTTCACCC